>CAWBVH010000048.1:0-287460 GCA_963792145.1 Candidatus Acidiferrales bacterium | reverse complement strand
AAATGTGGAGCTCCACATTTGTTGATCACGCAATACGAAGTGCTCAGGGAAACCCTAACGATGAACAACACGTGGAACCTTCACTGAAATGCCACAAGAAAATGTTCGGCCACGTCCCTAGAACTGTATAGTACGGATCGGGGTTTCTTCAGTGAGAAGAATGTGAAGTTGTGCAAGCGAAAGAGTGTGAAGGTGGTTTGTATCCCGCAGTGTGGCGGACAGAAAACGGACGAGCGCAAAGCCTACGAGAAGAGTCCCGATTTCAAAAAAGGACAGCGCTTTCGAGCTGGCATCGAAGGGACCATCTCCGTGCTGTTCCGCGGTCGTGGCATGAAGCGCTGTCGCGACGAAGGCCGTAAGCGCTTTGAGTTGTGGGTGGGCGCGGCCGTGCTGGCCAACAACTTGATGAGAATTGCAGCCTTGCGAAAGAAACGGTCACGTAAGCGAAAAGCCGCGTAACACTTATCGTTCCGCTTTCTCTTTGCCCAGTGAAGCTGGTGTTTTTCTTAACCACAGTCTTCCGCGTGATGCCGGAATCCGGCAACAACCGTCGGCTGTCACATGCCGTCGCAACCAACCACAGGCCGGCGAAGTGCTTGAATTTCCTTTGTAAATCAGGGTTTTGCTGCTGAAATAGGCGTTTCGATACAGAAACTAGCTAGTGCACTCCGATACAGCGACACGTATGGACACGTTGAAATTTTTTGGATCAGAACGTAGGCTCTATAGCTATATAGCTATTGCGAAGGGGTGGGGAGGGATGGCCGCCCCCCGTCTCGCAAGGATAAGAACACGAGAAGCCGATTGTCTCCTACGACAACGGGAAAACGTGGAACTGGCTACCAAACGACGCACGAATGGTGGGCAACAGGGTGAGAGTTGTCGTGTCTTGGATTAAGGTGCCGGAATGAGTCTGCATCCGAACCGTTCCAGATCTCTCCCTCGTGCGTCTCATTCGTGATCTCGACAAAGGAATCTACGGCTGAGAGTGGATCGGCCTCCAGCTCAGTGGGAATTGTCCTGACTTAGCTAATTTCTTAGCTGCTTGAGGCCTCATGCTTCGCGCTTTCGCGAGGCCGGGTGGAAGCGCCTCAAGTTCGCGTTGCACCTAAGTAACCTTTGAGCGCAGCGGCCAGACGCGTACATGCCCTCTTGACCGGCCGGCCCGCAATGATGGGACGAACCAGGACCGCACGTCCCGCTGAGACCATCGCTTTACCGGTCGACCCTGCCGGTAGTGGATGCCCGCGGCTGTCAGCCACGCATTGGCGAGAACCGATCGTTCGACGCATTCGGAACCAGACAACCGCAAGAGTTCTATCAATGAATCGAAGGGCCGCCTCGGGTTCGCTCTGTCCTAGAGCATCCACTGTCGGGGTCCAAAGCGAAAAAACGTCTTCGCAAAGTCTTCCTCCGAACAGTGTCTGAAGGCGTCACTCTCTGAAGAATCCAGCGAATCACTTCTATATATTCGACCGGACCCACTCCGAGTCGTTGACTTTTTGCCCGAACACTCGTGTCATGGAACCGGTAATAATTAAGGGGTTCTCCGAAGTATGCAATTCTTCCCGTAAGAGCCATCGCTGCCCATATTTTCCAATCGCCGCAAAGGACCATTCTCTCGTCTGCACCACCCACTCGCAGATATACTTCCCTCCGAAAAAGCACGGCACTCGCATTAGGAATCGTGTTGCATTGGACAAGATATTTGCGACATTCTTCATTTCCGTCAGCCCGAAAATCCTCCGTCCATCTTTGGGACCCAGATCAGGGAGGTACGAATCCAAGAATCCGCTGAGTTCTGACCGTCGGCCGACACTCGCCAGGACCGACAATAGGCAGAGCACGGCCGTCGGCTCCGCATCGAGTACGCGACACCAACTTCTCTAACAGCCGCGTCGTCTGCATAGTCGTCCGATTCCGCAATCCACACGTACTCCCCACGCGCCAGCCTCACGCCCTTGTTCCACTGCTTGAAGGTACTTCCGGAATTCACCTCGTTGAACTCCATTCTCACTCGCGGATCGCCCGCGTAACTGGAGAGAATCGACCGACTATCGTCCGTGGAGCAGTCGTCCAGCAGAATCACCTCGAAATCCTGGTACGTCTGTCTCAACACGCTCTCAATCCTCTGTCGCAGATAGCGTGCGTGGTTGTAGTTCGGGACGATGACGCTAACGGTTGGCATGTTCGCTGCTCACACTCGCAGGGACCCCCGTGTCTCTGTTGAATCTCTGCTTCAGCCGAGACTTGAGCAATTTGCGGAGATTCTGGAAGGTCCACCTCAGGGATTGCCGCTCGCTCACTAGTGACAGCCAAGCCTGCCGATATAACAGGCCGTGTTTCCTGGCAACAAATTCTCGAACCTGATCTTGGAATCCGGCCGTGCTGGTGGTCAACGATTGGGCGGCCTGCCTATATTCGAAGAAGACTTCGGGCATATAGGCAAATCGCCAGCCGTGCTCCATGGCCCCGAGCCAAAAATCCCAATCTTCCAGTCCTTGTACAATTGTCAGATCGTATCCGCTGTTCTGTTCCCAGATAGAACGACGGTACAGGGCGGAGGCATGGATGAAGTTCCAGTTCAGCAATTTGTCAGCCTCAAACGGGCCGACACGCCAGTGGTCGTACGAGTCCCGAAGCACTGCGCATCCCCGTAGACAACACCAACTTGCGCGTCCGAGTCCAGGATTGCGATTGCACTGTCTATCCAACCGGACCGGAGGCGGTCGTCAGCATCCAGAGGAAGGATATATTCTCCTTGGGAGGCACGAATGGCAGCGTTCCGGGCCCCAGCTGGCCCGTTGTTTCCTTGCCGGATGACCTTAATTCCCTGTGACACCAGTTTGTCCACTTCCCGGACTGTCCCCTCGTCTGTGGAACCGTCATCAACGACAATCAACTCGATATCGTCACGCGCGATCTTGGTCACACTGGCAACGGCCTCCGGCAAAAATTCGCCATGGTTGAAACATGGGATTACGATGGATACCTTGTAGGATTTCGTCATTCTCTCTCAGTCCGACGCTCATTGCGTTTCAAATCTCTCTGCTATCGCCGACCACCGTCGCCAGTTCGCGCGCAAAATCTTCTCCAGGATCAGCGGAAACCCATTGGCGAACGTCCGTCGCCGCCGTACAGCCCATTTCCTGCAGTCGTCCCCGGCTGTGCCAGGCACGGTTCATCGCTTCGTCCAGCAGTTCCACGGTTGGCGCCTTCGCCAGAAAGCCATTTATGCCATCGCGAACCAATTCCCTGTTTCCACCCACATCGGTTACGATACACGGACGCCCGCAAAGCATCGCTTCCACCACCACCAGTGGCATACCCTCGAACCTTGACGGAAGCACCAAAGCGTGGTGTTTGCTCCAAATCTCCTCAATATTATTCTGCTGACCTGCGAATTCCACATTCGTCAAGCCCAACTGTTCCACAATGCGACGCAGACCGCGTTCATGCGGTCCCGCGCCAATCAGCGACAAGCGAACTTTGCGCTCCCGCCAGTGCGGCAGCCCCAAGACCTCCAGCAGCATATCCTGCCCCTTCGAAATAATGTCCAGCCGCCCGACGAACGCCAATGCCAGACCGTCCCCGAAGTCGCCCGGCCACGGTGGTTGCGCGTCGTACCGCACATTGAAAGGGTTCCTTACCACCTGCGCATTTCGGAGGGGACTGCCAAACTGCCGACGGCTCAACTCCAGGTTCGCTTGCGAGACGAAGTATGCCGCGCAGGCACTGTCATAGCATTCCGCCACCTTCTCCGCATCGTTGTCAGCCGGCCACCAATACACTACTGCGCTCTGGGCAATCACGACATATTTCTGCCCCGAAAACCGAGCTGCCTCCAACCATGCAAGGCCGTCCGCCAGCCCCCAATTATCTCCAAGGGAAATAACCACCAAATCGACCCCGTCTCCAATCGAGCGCACATGCGCTTTCTTGTATTCAGGTGCCGGGAAGATTCTCCGAATCTGACGGGTAATAAACGAGGGCAGTCTGTACTGATCATACCGGCAGAAAATCTGACACCCGGCCGACCGCAAACGCTCGATTTGCGGAACTGGCTCGCCCCAGTCCTTAACACTTACACGAACTTCGTTGCCGCCGCGAGCCAGGTGTTCCGCTGCAGAGCTCCAAAGCGGCTCGCTTCCTCCCCAGGGATGGCCCTCCTGCGCCATAATGAAAAGGTACTTCTTCATCTCACTCTCCGAAATTGGAGAAATATTACCAGCACCTCAGTCCAAACACATGGTCGCGGACGTAATCGCGCGGATCGTCCGAGCTCGAAGCAATAGTGAACCCGTGCTTGACGAGAAACTGCTCCACAAAGGCGCGTGTGCGAAACTGCTCGCCATCGCCACCTTCGAACCTGAAATCATGGCACGCCACGCAGATCTGGCCAGTGTGTGGCAGCACCGACTCCATCCCGAGAAGGGCATAACGCTCGGCGCCCTCAATGTTGATTTTCAGGAACGCGATGTTCCTGAGTCCTTCCTGTTCGCAGATGTCGTCGAGCGTCGTAGCTCGCACCTCGATGCCTGACGATCCGTCTCCGTATGCGATTGCGTTCTCCATCCAAGACGATTCGGATTCGACTATTCGAATCAACCCCGGCTTGTCCATCAGGGCGAGCTGCAAAGCGGTCACGTTTGTTAGTCGGTTGAGCTGACAGAAATTCTCCAGGATCGCAAAAGAAAGCGGATGTGCTTCGATGGCGATTACGCGGCCGCTCTCACCGACGCGGCGGGAGAACGTCAGCGTATCTTCGCCGTGGCCAGCCCCAACGTCGATTATGACGTCCCCTTCTTGCGGACAGTAGTGTTTCAGCCAATAGTCTTTTGTGTCCGCCGCATATCGCGCCATTTGGCACTTCCAATTGCTGAAATCGGCGTAGGTGTAGTCGAACCTCAGGCCGTCCGGAAAAGAATTGGATCCGACTCGGTGAGTCCATAGCCCGTCAACATATGCAATCTGCACATCGTCACCCGTAGCCCGTCGTACGAAGCTTGTGGCAATCTTTCCCAAGAGGGACCTCCCACCTGGACGATCCAACAGATGAATCAGTGCCCTTTTGTACGACAAACCGTACACCCACTTCCTTTAGCTGCCCGAAGATTGATCACGAGCGCGGGCTTTCGTCAGTGAGGGTTGAAGGATTGAGACATTCTCTTCAAACCGGCAAAGATACTTCCCTGGATAGACCACCGCA
Organism: Candidatus Acidiferrales bacterium; assembly: GCA_963792145.1. Lineage (GTDB taxonomy): Bacteria > Acidobacteriota > Terriglobia > Acidiferrales > UBA7541 > Acidiferrum. The sequence goes on along the minus strand of CAWBVH010000048.1, from coordinate 282,251 downwards.
TGCCCGCTATTTTCCTCGCCCTCGGCGAAGTCCAGCGTTGTAGCGTATTCAACGTGGTCGACGGTCTCTACGCCATCTCTGCCCAGCCACAGTCCGATAAGATATTTGCCCGGCTTAAGAGCACTTCTCGAAGCAAGAAGTTGGCCGTGGCGATTTGACCCGCTTGCAATTGCAGGAAACTCGCCCTTTTGCGCGGTGTTGGCGTCTATGAGGCGATACCCATTGGAGTCGTAGAAAATTATCGCCAGGTTGGCGTGAGCAAAATTGGATTCGCACTGAAGATCGACTTCGATGCTTAGGTCACAGCCCGGCTGGGCGACCTCCATGGGGCGGCCCAGCTCGTCCAGCGGTCGGATGCGAATAGAGGCGAAACGGGCTTTGCCGCTGCCTTCTCTGCGGCGGTCGGAAAGATCCGAGCCGCTGCTCATCTTCATGGATTCGGCATAGTAACGGGCAGTCGGCCTGAGCGGTCGGGCCGTCGAACTCAACGCCACCGGCATTCAGAATCACGCAGCGCGAGCACAGCGCATTGATCGCCGCCATGTTGTGGCTCACCAGAATAATCGTGCGGCCCGCTCGGGACTACATCGCCCATCTTGCCCAGGCATTTTTTCTGAAACGCGATGTCGCCGACCGCCAGCACTTCGTCCACCAGCAAAATCTCCGGCTCCAGATGCGCCGCCACCGCGAACGCCAGCCGCACGTACATCCCGCTGGAATAATGCTTTACCGGCGTATCAATAAACTTCTCGATTTCGGAGAAAGCCACTATCTCGTCGAACTTCCGGTCGATCTCCCTCTTGCTCATCCCCAGGATCGACCCGCTCAAATACGTATTCTCCCGCCCCGATAGTTCCGCGTGAAACCCTGTCCCCACCTCCAGCAAGCTCCGCACCCGTCCGCGAATCTCCGCCCAGCCCGTCGTCGGCCGCGTGATGCGCGACAATATCTTCAGCAGCGTCGTCTTCCCCGCCCCATTTCGCCCGATCAGCCCCAGCACCTCGCCCTCGCGCACCTCCAGCGACACATCCTTCAGCGCCCAGAACGCCTCCTGCTTCGGCCGCCGCAGCGCCGCGAGCGGAGCGCGCGCGAAGTTCGTGAGCGCGTCCCGCAGTGTACCCCGTGTCTCCGCCATCCCGCGACGGTACCGCTTCCCCAATCCCTCCGCTCGAATCACCGCTGTGCTCATCGTCTATCGCCCGCCCAGTCTATCCTGTGTCATTGCTACACCCGGTCTGCAACCGTGCTCTCCATCCGCTGGAAAAAGAACAGCCCACCCACCAGCACCACCGCGACCATCGCCGTCGAGGCCACCATCTGCGCACCAGGCGGCTGCCCGTGTCCAGTCAGCGCCCAGCGGAACCCGTCAATCACTCCTGCCATCGGGTTCAGACCGTACAACCACCGCCACCGCGCCGGCACCAGCGAGCTCGGATACGCCACCGGCGACGCCAGCATCCAGAACTGTATGATAAAAGGGATGATAGACGCCACATCGCGATATAGCGCATTCAGTGCGGAAGTCCACAGCCCCACCCCTAGCGCGGTCAGCAGCGCCAGAATCAGAAAAAACGGCAGTAGCGTCACTGTTGCCGTCACGTGAATGCCGAAAACGAGCGCCAGCGTAATCATCACCACCAAGCCGATCATAAAATCCAAAAGCCCTGAGCACACTGCCGCCAGCGGCAGCACTAACCGCGGAAAATACACTTTCGTGATCACGTGCTGATTCGCCACCACGACGTTGGTGCAATTGGCTAGTGACGTCGCGAAATACGCCCAGGGCACCAGCGCCGCAAAGTAGAACACCGGATAAGGCAGCCCATCCGACGGCAGCTTTGCCAGCCGCCCGAAGAATATGGTGAACACACCCATGGTCATGAGGGGCTGGAGGACCACCCACAGGACGCCGATAACCGTTTGCTTGTAGCGAACCTTGACATCGCGCCAGACGAAGAAATAAAGGAGCTCGCGGTATTGCCAGACTTCGTGGAGGCGCAGCTCGAGCCAGCCGCGAGGGGGCTCGATCCTGATGCGTGGGACCGAAGCGGCGAGTTCCGGTAAAGACGTTTCGTTTGTGGGGCCGGCAGTCAGTGTGACCATCCCAAGTGTCCACCTCAAAAAATGATCCTCTATTCTAGACGAAGCAAGGCAGGGCTGCACGCTAAGGTTCTGAAAGCATAGAGATCGGAGACGCATCCGACTTTGCGACTTGCTTGGGGGGTTATTGCGGGGAGTCTTTCTTGATCTGCTCGACATCTCGCTGCTCGATCTGGCGCATCAGCTCGCCGCGCCGAAAGAAATACGAATGAAGATGGGAGATCAGTTGGGCGGGCACGACGTAAAATTGGTTGTAGGTGGCTTGGCGGAACGAGATGGGTCCTCGTGCTGGGACCAGGTGCGTTCCCCACTGATAAATGAGTCCGAGATTCCAGAGCACGAAGCAAGACAGCACCCCAGAGGAAACTGCCAGGGCGGTCCGCTCGGAGAAGTAAGTGGCTACGCGTTCCAGGAGGTATGCAAGACCAAGAACAAAGAGCGGTGTCAAAGAGATGAAGAAGCGGTTACCGTAGGAGGAGATCCCCGCCCAATCCGGATAAAAGGAAATGAAAAGATAGAATGCCACCACTGCAGTGAAAAAGGGTATACCGACCTCGGGCAGGCGAAAGGCAAAGAAGAACAAGCCGAGAATAGCCAATCCCAGAAGCGGAGTCCAGGACAAGAGCCCGTGATTCGAGGAAAACAGCACGCTCAAAAAGACCGGTGAGCGCCAGAGAAAATCGCGGATTGAGACATAGCCAGTCTCGAAAGGCCCACCATACACAATCCAGCGAGAGACAAACGTGGGGATCATTACCACCACGACCATAAACCCAAAGAGGAGGTGCCGGATCATAAGTTCCTGAAATCGCGGTGATGACGTGCGTCCGCGACGGAGAATACTTGCATACTGCCACACGCCCTCGACCGCAAGCACGGAGGCAACCATCAGATTTGGGTAATAAACGTCAAGCATCAGACCTACGATCACGCCCAAGAGTAGCCATTGGGCCAGGCTCCGGCCTTCTCGCGTGGCATCCCAATACCAGAGAAACAGTGCAACAGCAAAGGCTGAGTGGGCATGCGACCAGGAAGGATTGAAGTACATGTACACCGGGAGAGAGCTCGCCCACCAAATCGCAATGGTTGCGACGAAGGACCACACTGGTCCTACGTATTTGCGGGCCAGTCGAAAGGAAATCAGCAGGGCAAGAAATCCGTACAAGCCTGTACTGAGCGCCATCGCATAGCGGTATGGACCCGAGAAACCGTTGGCCGGCACCCCCGATCCGATTAGCCTAGCCATCAAGACACCGCAATGGGCAATTATGAGGAAGGGAGACCAGAGTATCGCCGGTCCAACCGTGAAGTGATTGTCGAGGTGGCCCGTACGGGTGCGGAATTGTGCCTTCGGCTGGCCATTCTCGTCAAGGCGGCCTTCTCGAAAACTATCATTGGCCGATTGGTAGTCATGGGTAAAATCCAAACTGTGCTCGATGAGTGGTGCGCGGGCATACGCGTAGTAGCCAACACCGTCGCCACGTATCCATGGGTTCAACAAGGGAAGCGTTAACAGAAAGATAACGAGTAGCAACCAAGCGAATCGGCCCTGCTGTCCTCGAAGGTGGATATTCACTGAGCTTCAATCCGCCCGGCAAAACATAGAACACAAACTGGACCTGGCATCGCTACGCGACAAAAAGCGCAACGGTAGCAGGCTTCTCGGGCGCCCATTCAGGTTTATCCTAGCAGTAAAATTGCGATACAGGTGAATAAGGATATCTATAAATTCATTAATAACACCTTCTGCGAAGGGGTACAGGGAAACCCCTAGTCCTAAAGAATTCTTGAACCCCCATGCTTAACTCGTGATATTTTCTTGCGGGGGTTGCCCAGCCTCACTTAGAAATTCGCTTGGAGAAAAAGAAAAATGGCCAAGGTGACAGGGTCGCTGGTTTGTGTCTTGATGTAACAGTGACGGCAACCAGCAAGAATACAACCAAGTCGGCCAGCGCCACGGGGACAGCGGGGATGACGCTGCAGAATGGTGCGGAGATGCTGAATTTGGTTACCTTGACGACATCCACCTTGCTGACTGCCTTGGTCACGGATTTGAGCGGCGTGTTCTGTGGGCCTCCGATCCGGGAACGTCGGTACCCGCCGGAAGCTTAGTTGAGCCGATCAAACTGCTGCCCAACGGGCATTTCCTCATTACCTTCACGGTTTCGACGGCAGGTCTCGCTTCGAGCTCCGTGCTGCGGGCAGTGGATTTGGCGGGAACCGGCAGTGGATTTGGCGGGAACAGTTATTTGGCAAATGACGTCGACGGATCTGACCAAGCAACTTTTCATCAGTTAGCAAGCTCTCGAAGCGGCGGGGCCTTAGTAGAGCCTCATCCGTTGTCACCTTGATATAGGTATGAGCGAGATACTTTGCTGCCTGCCACGGTTTCAGTATCGTTCGCACTCCAGGGGCAACTGGGGAGTTCAAAACGACCGAGGTTCGGGTGTGGGCCTCGCCCACTGCTACAACGTGCCGCCCATCACGGTGTAAGAGATACGGCGTTCAAGTGTTGCCCCTGAACTGCAAGAATTTTTGCTTTCTTTGCCTGAGGAGGCTTTCATGAGAAGAAACAATCAATCCGCGCTGGCATTGATCTCGCTCGCGTGCATTGTGTTGTTGGCTGCTTGCAACAGTTCGACTCCGGTGCTCCAGTACGTCACGATCACGCCCCCTACAGGAACTACTTCCGTCAGCGGTACTTTTCAGTTCACGGCCCAAGCCTATTACAGTAACGGTAGCGTCCAAGACGGCACCAGCCTTGTCACCTGGGCTTCCTCGAATACCTCGGTAGCCACCATCGTCGCGGGCGGCCTCGCCACCGGCGTCGGCGTCGGCACGACCTCCATCACCGCCACCGCTGCGGGCACCGCCGGCGCCTCCGCTACATTGACCGTTAACGCGCCAGTAAGCGTGAGTGTTAGCCCACAAACGACCGCCACGGGAACCGGCCAAACGGTTTCGTTCACAGCGAACGTGACGAACGGTAAGTCAGGCGTTACCTGGACCGCGTCCGCCGGCACGGTTGATGTTGATGGTAACTTCGTAGCCCCCGCCGGCCCCCAGAGCATCACTGTTACTGTAACCGCTACAAGCAAGGATGACACGACCAAGTCTGCGAGTGCGACCGTGAACGTCGTCGCACCGGGGCAAGTGACAGCCACGGGCAACGTGCAAGTCGCGCATTACACCGTCGCCCCGGCGGCAGCAGGAAACGTGTTCGTCCAGTTTGGGCAGGACACGAATTACGGTCTGACCACGTGGACGCAACCGGTGCCGAGCGGTGGTGGCCCAGTAAGCTTGTTCGTCGCCGGAATGAAGGCGAACACGCCGTATCACATGCGGGGAGTTGTGGCGTTCAGCGATGGAACGCAATTCATGGATGCGGACCAGACGTTTACCACGGGGGCGATCCCGGCGGCGGAATTACCGACAATCACGGTGACCACGACGGCGGGACAGACCCCGCAAAGCGGGGTGGAATTGTTGGATTTGATTAATACAGTCACGACCGCAAAAAAGATCGTGGCCGTTACGGACTTAGCCGGAAACATGCTTTGGGGTTACAACCCTCCCCTTGCCGCTGGATCGGGTGCCAACGGGGTGAAGTTGCTGCCGAATGGACACCTTCTCATTAATTTTTCCGGTCAGAACCCAGACGGGCTCAATTCCGTCATCCAAGAAGTCGACCTTGGCAATAACGTCATCTGGCAGATGACGGCCGCCCAACTTAATCAGGCGCTGGCGGCAGCCACTTGCGCAGGCTGTAACATCACTGTCGTCGGAACTCACCACGATTTTGCGATCCTTCCAAATGGCCACCTGATCGTGATCGCAGCCCAAAACCAGGTCGAATCAGGCGTGACTGTGACGGGGGACGTGCTGATCGATCTCGACCAGAACCACAACCCTGTCTGGGCCTGGTCCACCTTTGATCATCTCGACGTGACCCGCCAACCGTTCGGCACAGACTGGACGCACACCAATTCGGTTGTGTATTCGCCGGACGATAAAAACCTGATTGTTTCTATGCGCAACCAATCCTGGGTGATCAAGATCGACTATGGCAACGGCCAGGGCACAGGGGAAATCCTTTGGAAACTGGGCAAAGATGGCGACTTCACACTTATGAATGGCACTGATCCCGTGGACTGGTTCTACGCCCAGCACGATGCCAACGTCGTCAGCGCCAACAGCAGCGGCACTTTCCAGCTGATGCTGTTCGATAACGGCGACAACCGTGTCCTCGACTCGAGTGGGACGATTTGCGGGACGACAACACCGTGCGTGAGTCGTGTGCCTCTCCTTCAACTCGATGAATTGGGGCATACGGCCACTATCGAATGGGTCGACGCTCTGGCACCGGTTTTCTCGTTCTTTGGTGGCAGTGCGCGCTTGTTGGCTAATGGGAACATCGAATTCGACGAGTGCGCTCCTACATTTCCGACCGGCAATGCGGCAATCTTCGAGGTGACGAAAACGACTCCGCCGCAAACCGTGTGGCAGATGCAGATCACCGGTCAGTTTGCATACCGGGGAATTCGCATCCCGAGCCTGTATCCGGGCGTGCAGTGGTAGCGTTGGCCCCGTACGCGGCCCGCTGGATGATTGGGTCTAAAGGGGTACGACGGACTGATCTCTCGATGGCTATGCCACTGTAATCTGATCAGGGCGGAGACTGATAGGGGGTGGAAGCACGTTGAGATGTATGAAAAAATCGTTCGACGCGGCCAACGCCAGGGTGCGTCATCAGTCGTAGTGCGTCGGTGCGTTTCTGGACTTTAAAATCAGGGGATGAGCTAATTAGTACGGTAAGCCATTGTGGCCAAACTCTTGCCTCAACCCCAAACTACCCTGTCGAACAGCGAGGATAACCACAATCTGGGTTAAGAATTAAACTCAGCCGAAAGAGCCGGAGCCGCAACGGCATGTGCCAGAAAGCCTTCCTTTTGGCGGAAATAGGTGGCAACCCGGTCGATGATTTCGTTCGAGGCTGGTTTGCGGGCGAAAACCTGTCAAGGCATGCAGCTTATCAATGCACGGGACACGCCGCATCATGTCTTCGAAACCGGGTTCATAGGCCTTGTCGTAGGGAACAAACTGGATGGGCGAGGAGCTGTTGGTGCGCTGCTTCACGAGTTTCGCAAGATTCTCGATGGATACTTCCTCGGTATTCCCGATATTGATGACTTCCCCGACGGCGCGGTCCAGCGGAATCAGCCGGAGGAGTGCTTCCACGGTATCGCGGACGTCGCAGAAACAGCGGGACTGCTTGCCATCCCCATAAACCTCGATGGGCGCGTTATCCAGAGCTCGCTTTACAAAGTTCGGCAGAACCATGCCGTAGCGGCCGGTCTGACGTGGGCCCACCGTGTTGAAGAAACGCGCGACGATAACGGGCTGGTGTTTCTCTTTCCAATAGGAAAGAGAGAGAAACTCATCGAGCGCTTTGGAAGCGGCATAACTCCAGCGCCCCTTTGGTGGTCGGCCCGAGGACCAGATCTGCATCTTCGTGAAAAGGCACTTGGTGTTCTTGCCGTAAACTTCCGAAGTGGAAGCGAGAAGAACAAGTTTCTTCTTCTTACAGGCAGCTTCCAGGATCAATTGCGTACCGTTCACATTGGTCTCGATGGTGCGAACCGGACTTTCGACAATGAGCCTCACGCCCACGGCAGCGGCGAAATGAACGATCACGTCCGCATCATCCACAAGTTCCGCGAGCAACTGGCGATTTTCGATGCCGTCGAGGTGATATTCGAGAAGATCCGAACCTTTCAGATGCCGGATGTTCTCCATGCTTCCGGTAGAAAGATTATCCAGGAGAACGACGCGCTCGCCTTGTTCGAGGAGTCTCTCCGCCAAATGAGAGCCGATAAAACCAGCACCACCAGTAATTAGGTAACGCAAACGGTCCTCCTCAGAGTTTGTCGGAATCGTCTACATCCGAAGAATGAACTGCAGTGGCGGGGCGGAAGAATCCTCTTGGGTTGTTTCCAAGATTTCTTGGGGACCGTAGCCATAGGAATACGGGTAGTAACGATAGGAATAGTAATAGTCAGGGGCGCTGGCATCCACGGCGTTGAGCACCACCCCAAGCAAACGGCTTTTGACGCTAACCAACAGGTCGCGGGAACGAGTAAACGCTGCTTTGGGAGTTTCGCCGCTGCGAACCACCAATAACACCCCATCCACCTGCACCGATAGAATCACGGCATCTGTGGCGGCCATAGATGGGAGGCGAATCGATGATCACAAACTTGAATTTCGTGCGAAGCTCGGCGATTGCATCCGCTAGACGATGCGAAGAAAGCAGGTCGGCCGGGTTTGGCGGAAGGGGACCGGTGGGAATGGCCACCAGATTTGGGATCGCTGGATGGGGCACACTGACGAGATCGAGGCTCGAAGCACCAGCCAGATACGAACTCAGGCCAGCATATTTTCCGCTAGCAAGATTCAGCAGTCGGCCGATGCCCGGCTTGCGAAGGTCCGCGTCCACCAGCACAGTTTTGTCACCGAGTTGAGCCAGCGTGACGGCGAGGTTCGCTGCCGTCGTTGTCTTACCTTCCCGGGGAAGTGCGCTAGTTACGAGAATCACTTGTGGTGGCTGGTCGGGCTGCGACAAGAGCAAGGCAGTGCGCAAGGCGCGGAACGCTTCTGACATCTGCGATTTTGGTAGAATGTTGCGCGACGAGCTCAATCCGCTTCTCGTGGCCGTTGGATGATCTACCCTTAAGCATGCCCGCTTTTCTTGCCCTGCTGTCAGGCTGTTCCAAAAGCAGGCACAACCGCGAGTGAGGGCAAGCGAACAAGAGTTTCGACGTCATCGGGCGTTTTCACGGTGTTGTCGAGATATTCGCGGAGAAGAGCAAGACCAACGCCGCCGACGAGTCCGACGAGAAAAGCAAGCGCAATATTGCGCGTTCTTGCGGGCCGGGCTGGACTAGAAGGTATCATGGCGGGATCGATCACCCGGATATTGGAGGACTTGAGGCTCGCGGAGATGCCGGCTTCTCTGAGCTTGGTCAGGAGTCCTTCATACATGCGTTTTGTTGGCCTCGGCTTCGCGCTTGAGGATGTTGTACTGGACCATCTTCTCCGACATGGCATTGGTCTCAGCCTTCTGCTCATCCAGGCGCTGGGTCAGGAGGTCCTGACGCGCTTTCGCCTGGTTGTAATCGCTGAGAAGCTGGACCACAATGCCTTTCCGCTCTTTTGCGATTTGATCGTCCATTCCTTTAATTTGCGCCTGGAGCCGCTGCACTTTAGGAAAGTTCGGCCCGTACTGATTGAGGCCATCCATGTACTGGGCGGAAAGGTCGGCCCGCCTCTTCTGCATGTCCTGCAGAACGGGGTTGTCTCGGATCTGCGGAACGGCTTCTAATGCCCCGGACTCAGCATACTCATAGAGGGCCCGTTTTTTCAGCGCATCATTTTCCGCGTCGGTCACCTCCTTGTTCAATTCCAGGAGGCGCTGCGTGGTCATATTCTGCTTGTCATCCACGCCCCAAATCTGATTCTGCCGTTCGTAGTTGATACGGTCATTTTCCGATTTTTCCACTTTGCGCTTGAGGTCAGCCAGTTGTTCCCTGTAACCATGTGGTTGCTTCCGTGGTGGCTTCGTAGTGGCCCTGGATATTTTGCGCTTTGTAGGTCTCCAGATGGGCATTCAGGATACGCGCAGCCTGAACTGGATCCGTGGATTCATAGGTGACTTCCATCAACCGTGTGTTGGGAATGCGCTTGACGCTGAGGCTTCCCAGAAACGCGGCGATCTCCGGAGGACGCGTTTTGGTTCGCGAGACTGCCTGTAGCGATAGCTTCGGAAGGAGCATCACCATTGGAAAATTCCGGACTGCCAGCAAGGCCGCTGTTTCGGATGGTCTGCAAGGCGAGTGTTTCGCTTGTCAGAATGCGGGCCTGCGTCTCGACGAAATTGTCGAAGTCCACCATGTAGTCGTACGAATCTGCGCCCGGGAAGGGAAGAACATTGGTATTCTCGCGGTCGATCTCTATTTTTGCATTCGCAACGTAGACCGGCTGCATGCGAAACGTCGCGATGCTTACGATCGTAACCACCGCAAGCATGAAGGAAAGAATCAGCCACTGATGTTTGCGCAAGATAAGAAGGTAGTCGTAAAGGTGTGGCTCGCGAGGAGAAAGATCTAACGACGAGATTCGCCCAGGGGGAACACGGCTCTCCACAATTCCCGTGTGTGACGGGGATCCCGCGGCATGATTCGTGGAGTCTTCGGACATATCCTCTTTCTAGTGATACGCGAGGCGGTAGATAGCCACGCTCGTAGCCAACGCGACCGCAAGCGCGATGGCCTGCAACGCTACAGCCTTAACCCTGTCATCCGGCACATAAAGAATATCGCTGGCGTGCATGGGCACGTCTTCCGCCTGAAATTGCAGGATCTTTTTCAGATCGATTTCCGTCTGCGTCTGTTTTCCCTGTTGATCCTGACGAATGATGTAGGAGTGGCTCGCCTTCGCAGTTCTGGTCAGCCCGCCCGCCAGGGACAATACCTTCAGGGCCGTCAATTGCGTGCGGTCGTTGGCAATAACAAATCCACCGGGCCGGTTTACGGACCCCAGAACATAAACAATGCCGGCATGGGGAACCGTGACGACGTCGCCCGCCTGCAGCGGGATGTTATTCCGCATGTCGCCGCTCTCTACGAGTTCGTCAAGATTGATGGTAACGGTATTGGAAGGATGCGGCTTTTGATCCGAAGCAGGTGCTGGATTGGAATTGGCCGATGGGGCAGGATTTTTTGCCATCTCTTCCGCTGAAGGAAAAGACGTGCCCGATGCTGAGTTGTTGCCCTGAGATGCAGCAGGGGCTGCATTCGCAGGAGCGTTGGGATCGGCAGGCTCGCCAGTGCCGGGAGGTTGCGTCGGGCCGGTGGAGGTAGGATTCGGAATCTCGACGAATGTCGCCCCGCGCTTGTGGTTGATGATCACGGTGTCTCCGGCATCATTGGATACGCCGCCAGCCTGTGCGATTACTTCGAGCAGCGTAACCGGATGGTCCGTTTCATAAACCATGGGGTGGCGACACCGCGCCCACAATCGTGATGGGTTGGCTCTTGTGCTCTTTGACGACGACGCCAACTTCCGGGTGGCTCACCAGACCATTGGATTCAAGCACTTCCGCGATTTTCTGCTCCGCTTGTACTTCCGTCAAGCCGCTGACTTCAAGTCGCACTGGCACAAGAGGGATACTGATTGTTCCCGTCTGACTGACGCGAACGTCGCGGGTGAGCTCCGGTACATCAAAGACCGAGATGCTCAAAAGATCACCATCTCCAATGACATAGTCATGAATCTGCGGATTTGGGGTTGCTGGCAAGTTCCTTTATGCGGTCATTGGTCTGCTGTGGAGTTCCCGACAACACTAATCTCTTGCGAACGAAGGCCTGGCGCCAAGAAAAGCATCGCACTCAGCACCACCATCGGCAACAAGTATCGCCAGCCCCTAAGTTCAGCTTTAACCATTGAGCCACCTATACCCCGCTGATTATACAATCTGTCTTGCACAAGCTACCTACTGTTTTCGAGATCGCCGGTGGCGAGGACGCTGGCCCGGCACACCTGCGGAATCTGGCTGGATTCGGGCGGTCGCTAAATGGGCTGCTACAAAGAATAGCAAGGCATTCGCTGGAATGTGCAGATTAAAATCGAAAAGGCTATGCACGAGCAATCCGCAACAGCCCACAAGTCCAGAGAGATTCATGGCCGAATTGAGGGAGCTACCCAGTCCCGCCAGGCCCTTCAAGGACGCCACGAGCAGTACCCCCAAAAACCAAGCGCAGCACAGGCCCCCCAGTATTCCCGTCTCCGCCAGTGCCTCCAGATAGTCGTTATGCGTATGGTTCACGATCTTTCCGTCGTACAACGAGTCATAAGGCGGAAAGACCTTCTGCAAGGTACCGAGGCCCGTGCCCAGCAAAGGATGATCCCGAAATATCCGCCAGGTGTCCTGTCGCATGGCGGCACGTTTCCCGCTGGTCACCTCTATCGCTGAGTCGACAGAGAATCGTTTCAGCACCTGCTGGCCCCCAATCCAGGACACTGCCAAAAGAGCACCCAGGACGACGATCCCGCCTACCAGCACGTACTTGCTGCGAATTCTGCGCACCAGGAGCAGAAGGAACAGAAGGGCCAACTCCGCGACGAAACTGACGATTCCTCCACGCGAGGCGGACAATAGCAGCGCCACGATGGGTACAAGCGCGAACAGGGAAACGAGAAGGAGCCTCTCGCGCCGGACCTTCCCCAGCACAAGCGGCACCAGCGCGATCGGAATCACCAGCTCCGCAAAACCGGCAAAGTGATTGCGGTTCACGTACGGACCAAACGGGTAGCCGCCATAGCGCACCTCGCGAAACCAATAAAGTTTCCCGTTGAACGTCAAGTGCTGCAAGATGCCGAACACGCTGACGGAAAATCCCAATCCCATCAGGAACCACATCAGCCCTCGCCAGTGCCGCGACTGCAGGTAGGCCTGGGTCATCAGGTGAATCAGGATTAGGTAGGCAATCAGGAGCTGCAGCTCGACGCGCGTGTCATAAGCCGATGCAGTCGTACCAAACGTCAACTGGGCCACCACAACAACCAGGAACGCGGTGAGCGGTAGAAAAAATGGCGAGACAAAAATCTCCTCGGTTTGCGAGAGGTACAGGCGAATCGCCCAGTAGACCAGCAAGACCGCCGCACCCAGTTCGAGCCCGGCCTGGGCCCACTCTTCCACCGCGCCAAAGGACACCACGCCGAAAGCGATCAGCACGCAAATGGCGATCCGCAAGAATTTCATGGTTTGCGAGGCTCTGCGGACTGCGGCACGAGATTGACGTCGTCCACCCAGGCGGTACCCGAAATGTTCATATTGGGTGTATCGCTTGGCTCACGCATGATGCAGATGGAAGCCTGATGTACTTGCGGACCGGCCGTCCAAGTCATCTCGAGTGAAGTCCACGGGTTTGTGTCGTGGATCTCGGATGTCTGATTGATGCTGGGGGCCGGGCCACCCACGGAATGAATACGAAAGCCGATGCCGCTATTTGTGGTGAGATCCTGAGTCCGGACCCAACCCGAAAAATGGTAAGCGGTCTTCGGCTCAACATTCACCACCGTGCAGGCCGGTTCCAGATTTTGGTTGTGTTTTCCATCGAATGTGAGCCGCAGCGACTGGGAGCCTGAGTGCTTCTGCTTGGGATCGAGCAGGATTTGCACGCCTTGGATAACCGGTTGATATCGCCAACTGAAAAAGTATCCTTCGGCCCCTGATTCAAAACTAGGGTCCCAAACCACGGAATCCTTGGCCTGCTGCAGAGCAGGCAAAGTCATCGTGGCAACACCTTCGTCCCAGACTCGGCGTGCATCGGTCGATTGTCCTGCAGCGAAAAGCTGCGAAACAAAAGGATCGAAGTCCTGGAAATGCAGGTGCGGATGCAGCAAAAGCAGACGCTTCCACACGATCCGGGCAACGGCAAGTTGCTTGGACTGAGCTGCTTCGCCGAGCACGTCGACGTACACCGCAGGTTCAGCGGGAAGGGCTTGATTCAGAATTGCATCAATGTCGGGATTCGCGCGATAGCAGCGCGAGAAAGCAGAAGCAGCACGATGCGGCTCGGCCTGTACGGCGCGCCGAATCTCGGCATAGGCGGTCGGTAAGTCTCCTTCGCGCAAGAGGAAATTCCCGTAGCGCCAGCTTACTTCCGCCGATGATGGATAACTGAGCTTGGCACGCAGGAAGGCCTTACGCGCCGCCTCGGTGTTCCCATCCAATTCATAGTAAGTGCCAAGGTCGAGCCAGGCATTGGCGTTTAGGGGATTGAGAGCTGTCGCTCTAAGAAAATAGAGCTCCGGGTGCGAAGATTCCCTCGAGCTCAGATTGAATTGTTGAAGATAACCAAGGCGATACCAGTAATCCGAGTTATACGGTTCGAGGTCTATCGCTTTTTTGAAACCGTCCGCTGTTTCTAGTTCGGCCGCGTATGCCGCCCAGGCCATGCGCAGACTGTAATAGGAGAGGGCCGCGGCAATTACAATCGCTGCAAGGACCACCAAAGCTCTTGTGAGGGACTCCGAAACGCGCAGAATCATCTAGAGTTACTCTGCCTAGTCAGCGGCGGGGATGCAAGAATAAATTGACGTGCTTCGACACAAGCACAATGCGCCCGCGGTGAATGCCAGAAAACGACGAGCGCAGTCCCAGTAGCGAGGATCAACCTCCAACTCAAAAGTGAAGTCTCGTCACTTCGAGCGGGAGCTCGTGGTACTCTGCAGCGGAAGCTCAGGCTGAGCAGGGGTGGAAGGCCCACTGGTTCTCGACTTTCTCCCTACCTTGATGGTTCCGCCGAGTGCAGCTGGGGCGGGTCGTTGATCGTTGAAAAAATTTTCCAAAGTTGTATAATCGCCTGCCTGTGGGGCTGCGAAATCAGGAAGAACTCCTTTGTTTTCAGTGCAGTTGAGTGGTAACTGACGTGCTCAATATCTAGCACCGGAGACCGCAGACTCCAAGGGTTTAGGGAGCACTATGAACCGAATTACATTTCGAAGTCTGATAGCTGTCCCCGTACTACTGGTTCTTCTTTGCGTGCCATCCGTTGCCTCAGCGGACGGGATCACTTGGACTTTGAGCGGCGTGACCTTTGACGACGGGACCGCGGCAACGGGGTCCTTGGTCTTCGACGCCACCACGGGTATGGTCGTTTCCGCCAATATCGTGACCACAGGATGCCCCACTTGTACGTTTACTACAGGTGAAACCTATACAGCGCAGAACCCGGGCGCTGCTCCTTTCATGCCTTTTTCCATTGTGCTCGTGCCGACCGGCTCTGTGTCCACCGATACCCGGCTATTCGACTTCGAATTGGTTATGCCTGGAATAAAGGCAGCTTCGTTCAGCCCCGTTGATTTACTGGCCGGCGTTGCATTCGAGGGTGTCTGTGGCAACGATGCGTGCGACGTCGCTGCTGACTCTCCATTTCGGTTCGTGGCCGGGGGGCAGTTGGTCGCCCCTTCGGTCGCCACCCCGGAACCTTCCACGTTCTTGCTCGTGGGCATGGGGCTTCTCTGTTTAGTGGTTGCGACGAAACGCCTGGCGTTGCGCCTAGCGCTCATCCTCGCCCTCCAGAAAGCCCAAGGCCACTCTTCCTGCAGAGGAGTGGCCTTTCTTCATTACTGGCGGTAGTTTGCCTCTTGCATGTCACCGGCCCACGAACAACGCGCTTTGCTGCTGGCTAGAGGGGGTAGCAGAGGATTCCATTCCCCAGTAGAATGCCAAAGGGTAAGCGATGCCTTTTACGCTAGTTTGGGAAGCCAACTTCGGATTGCAAGCCGAGCAGGTCGCATGACGATTTCTTTCTCCGATCGCGTCGAGGTACCGAAACATGTGCTGGTGCGTTTTCTGGATAATGAGTCTGTCTTCCTAAATCTCGAAACAGAACACTATTACGGTCTGGATGAGATCGGGACGCGGATGTGGCAAGCAGTCACAGCTGCACCATACTTGAAGCTGCTTATGAACAGTTGCTCAGCCAATTCGACGTCGAGGCACAACAACTTCGTCAGAATTTCTCGGAGCTCCTCGAGCGCCTGGTAAATGACGGCTTGCTGCGAGTACATTGTGCCAATGCGGGAATGGATCCGGCAATTTAGCGCGCTAGAACGTTCAGCATGGGGACTATTCCTGCGCGCATCCGTTTTGTTGCCCATGATTTCTTCCAGTTTGCGTTTGCGAGGATTTCGCCAAACCAAGACAACATTGCAATATTTCGTTTCTGTTCCGCATGGATTACAGGATGCCAGCGCGCAAGAGCGCGCCGCTTTGACGGCAAGTGCAGTGCGAGCCGTGCGGCGATCTGGAATCGGCCATCCGGATTGCCTCAATGCATCGCTGACACTCTGGTGGCTTTTGGCTCGGCAGGGCATTGCCTCCGACTTGCGCGTGGGAGTTCACAAGGACGGAGGGAAATTTGAGGCCCATGCCTGGGTCGAGTGCGGAGGAGCAGCCTTGAACGAGCCGGAACCGAGGCATCAACACTTCCGAGCGTTCGACGCAGCCCTTGCGTTGCTGCTACCCGAGCCGCAATGAGCGGGTTTGCGGGGATGGTCAGCACGGGCGATGCCACTCCCGATGCGAACTTGCTCGAACGCATGGCTGCGGGTCTTGGGTTCCGCGGGCCGGATGCCACCCAGACTTGCTCACAGGCCGGCGCGGGTTTTTGCTTTACGCTCCTCCGAAGCGGTCCTGCGCCGCAATCCTCGGAACAACCTTGCTCATTGGATGGACGTGTGTGGCTGCTCGGCGACGCGCGCCTCGATGGGCGGGAAGACCTGCGGCGCGAACTTGAGCAGAGTGCTGAATCCTTCGCGTTGAATGCGACCGACGAAGAGTTGATTCTACGGGCCTGGCGGCAGTGGGGCGAGGCAGGGTTAGCAAGGCTGCTTGGAGACTTATTCCTTCGCACTCTGGGATGGAGTCGCGCGCCAACTTTTGTGTGTGCGCGACTTAATGGGTCTGCGTCCGTTCTTTTTTGCGAGTTCGGGCGGCTGGTTCTTTTTCAGTAATACGCTCGAAGTCTTGCGTCTCGCGCCGGGTGTCGCTTCGACTCTTGATCCACAATTCATTGGCGATTTTCTGTTGCAAGAGTGGAGCTCCGACGCGTCGAGGACGGTATATAAGGACATCCACCGCCTGCCGCCGGGCCACTGCCTGAAGTACTCCAAGGATGGGCTGTGCGTTCACCGCTACACGGAGCTCCCGATCGAAGAACCCGTCTTGCTGAAGCAGCCGGAGGAATACATCGAACAGTTTCAATCTTTGCTGGAACAGTCGGTTCGTGACCGCCTGCCGAAAGGACCATGCGCAGTTTTTCTGAGCGGAGGACTCGACTCGACCAGCATCGCAGCCGTGGCGACGAAGATCGCGAGGAGTTCGGGAACATCAGGATTTTTGCGTGCATACACCATCGACTCCCGGCCCTTGTTCGAGGATGAAGAAGGAATCCTGGCATCCCGTGTGGCAGCAGCAGCTGGGCCTCGACATCCAAATCGTTTCCAGGGCTTCCTGCTTGCCCTACCAAGGTTGGGGAGAGCCACAGCTGCGCACGCCGGAGCCAACTCACGACCCTTTTCTAGCTCTGAGTCAGTTGCAGTATCGGCAGGTTTCCTCCCAAGCGAGAGTCGCTTTCACAGGGGATGGCGGGGACGATGTCTTGACAGGTCAAGCGTGGCCCTATCTGGTATATCTCCTACGCCAATGGCAATTCGTCACGATCGGCAAGACTTTTGGCAGTTATATTCTCAAGCACAAACGCATTCCACCCTTGCGGGGAGGATTTCGCACTCGTCTGCGTCGGTGGATGGGCCGCACGGACCCTTTGGCCGAGTTCCCACCTTGGCTCGAACCGCACTTTGTCGAGCAATACCATCTACCGCGAGCGCTGGCTCGAACTGCAGCGAGGGCCCAAAATCAGTCATCCGTTGCACCCTATCGGCTATGCTGGCCTTTCCAGCGAATCAGGCCAAGCATGAATGAAACGGAGGATGCTGCCTGGACCGGTGTCCCGGTCGAATCGCGCGCGCCGCTACTCGATCTGCGAATGCTGCGTTTTCTCCTGCGAGTCCCGCCGGTGCCTTGGTGCATGGAAAAGGAGCTACTCCGGGAAGCCATGCGGGGTATACTACCGGAAGAAATTCGCTCACGCCCGAAGACACCGCTTCTCTTCGAGCCCATCGACTCTTTTGTCAAGAAGCAACAGATGGAGTCCGCTTCCGCTCCCGGAACCGCCCTCGGAGATTCGCACCTATGTCGACTGGCAAAGGCTTGGCGCGACTTTAGGGACTGCCACGAGTTCTACCCTGTGGGCTGGTCTGCGCCCTGTTTCTCTGAGCTATTGGTTAAAGAGCATTGAAAATGAAAGGATGGCTCCGCTAAAATCCATGACCGAGGCTGCAAATGAGGCGAGCTCCTACTACTCCTGTGAAAAAGCCCTACCAACCGCCCAAATTTATCAGCTATGGGGACTTAACCCAGATGACTAGGGCCAGATTTAAGGGAACGGGAAAGATGGATGGTGTGGGGATGAGAAAAACATGATACTTACCTTCGAGCAATGATTTGCGCAGAGAGCATCCTCCGCTTGTGACTTATTCTTATCGCGTATATGGTCTGACCCTCAGGTCCGACACTGCGATCTCCCCCCTCCCACTTGAACACACCGATTTTGAACCACCTGACATTGCAATGAGTTTAGGTCCAGAACCAGAATGGGCACGGGACGCCATGCGTCTATCTCACCGGATGAACACCCCGAGGGCCGGAGAAGCCGAAGGAGACGACTCGCCATTCACTCTCACCTCGTTCGGAGAGGGAGAGTTTTTCCAACTAGCTTATGACGACGGAACACGTTTTATTGTGGATGGCGCGGGGAAGCGTCTTTGGGGAACCTGGCTGCCTCCGCTCACAACTGAGGATGTTGCGACTTATCTTCTCGGGCCTGTCCTGGGGTTTGTTTTGCGGCGCCGCGGCGTCTTGGCGCTCCACGCCAGCTCTGTGTGTATTTCCGGCAACGCCGTGATCCTTTGTGGTTCCTCAGAATCGGGGAAGTCCACTGCGGCTGCGGCATTGGCTCTCCGTGGCGTACCCGTCCTCACCGAGGACATCTCACCGGTCAAAGAAGACAAAGGATCGTTGTACGTCGAACCGGGTTATCCGCGAATCTGTTTGTGGCCCGATACGGTAGAGAGTCTATTTGGTGAGCCGGGGGCATTGCCGCGGATCACGCCGACCTGGGAAAAATGCTTTCTGGCGCTCGATGGCGTGAGAGCTGCATTCGAGTCGAAGCAAGCGGCCTCTCAAAATTGTTTATCTTTTCGGGTCGCGAATGGAGGAGGCGGATGCCCCGCGAATTGAGGATTTGGGAATGCGTGACGCTCTGCTCGAGCTGGTGCAGAATTCTTACATGAACTGGCTGCTGGATCGTAATCAGCGCGCTGCGGAACTGGATGCCCTCACCAGACTGGTCGCTAACGTTTCGGTGCGCAGGATCGTGCCCCACACGGATCCAGCGCGTCTCGGAGCGCTTTGTGAATTGATCATAAAAGACGCGAAGCGTTTGTCGGGGCGGCAGGCCTCGGCATTCGTCGACACCCGGCGCTGAAATGTATTCACTCGATGACTATGGAGCCATGATCGTCGATTCCGTCCGGAGAGGTCCGTACATGCAAGCGATCGAGGCTGCAGTACGGCCTGGTAACGTTGTCGTGGACCTCGGTAGCGGACCGGGCTTTTTTGCCCTGATCGCGTGCCGTGCGGGCGCCCGCCGGGTATATGCGATCGATTTGGACGAAATTGTTCAGTTCGGACGGGACTTCGCCACAGCAAACGGATTCACCGATCGTATTGAGTTTCTCCAAGGCGATTCCCGGCAAATCCAGTTGCCGGAGCGAGCAGACGTGATCGTTTCAGACATCCGCGGTGCCCTGCCATTTTCTGGCCATTCCTTGGTGTCGCTCGAAGATGCACGCCAGCGATTCCTTGCGGAAGGCGGGACCATGATTCCCCAGCGGGATACGCTCTATGCCGCCATCGTGGAATCGGAAAAGTTTTACGACGAAATCAGGTCACCCTGGCAGAGTTCGGATGAAGGGCTGGACCTCTCGCCTGCACTTCCTTGCGTGCTCAATGACGTTCACTCGACCCATCTCACGCAGGAGCAATTGGTCACCGAGCCGCAATCCTGGTGCGTGATCGAGTACATGACGAGTCCGAAGCATTCGAGCAGCGGCCACGCTGCATTTTCGGACCACGCGCAGAGGGACCGCGCACGGAGTTGCCGTCTGGTTTGATACACAACTCTTCGGGAAAATTGGCTTCTCGTGCGCACCTGGCGGCCCGAAAACGGTCTATGGCCACAGCTTTCTGCCTTGGCTCGAGCCGGTCACGATCTCCGCAGGACAGGAAATTCAAGTCGAGTTGCACGCCGACCTCGTTGGTGGAGATTACATCTGGCGCTGGGAAACGAAGATTTATGAAGAGGCCAAAGGCGTAGTTCACCACTTTCAACAGTCGACGCTACAGGGCACGCGATTTTCGCCGCAGTGGCTACGACGGCATGCGTTGGATTTTGTCCCCGTGCTATCCGAAGCAGGGGAGGCGGAGCGCTGGCTTCTGCAAGCCATGGATGGAAATGCGCCTCTGCAGGAGATCGCGTCGGCGGCAGCGGAGCGTTTTCCGAAAGTTTTTCGGCGGCAGGAAGAGGCGTTTCGGCGCGCCTCGGAGTTGGCGGAGAAGTTCTCCCGATAGTCGCAGCGACTGCGGATGGTGACGGCAATGATCGTCTTCTTTGTGCTGACTGGCTGTTCGGGGCCAAAATCCCCGGAACGCCGCCACGTCAATCTCCGCTGACGATCATGTGCATTTCGACAGCTGAGCTGGCAGCGGGTCCGCTTAAGCCACCGTAACGCAAAGAGTTACCCTCATTTCTCGCAAGTCTCCAGCACTACCATGTGTCGGCCTATTTCTGGCACCTGGTATCATCTGCTATCCCCAAACCTATCCCTTAGCTTATGTACCTACGCTGCGCGCCCTTTTTCACTTCCTTTTGGATCTCCGAAACGCAAAACGCTAGAGCGAGCAATACATACCAGACGAGAGCTGCGAAACCGAACGCGGCCAGTACGTGAATCTCGGGCTGCCAAAAGTGCCTCTCTTCAGAGGACATGGACCACAGCCTCCACACCGTGTGGATGAAAAAAGTGAACAGCCTCGGGTCGAAATACAGGTAAAGCAGGAGCCAACCTACACCGCAGAGAATCCACTTGCGATAGTTGTTCATGGCACTCCTCGGAGAAAGAGCCAGAGCGGAGTCTGGCTGTTTCTTACTCTATAGCGCGCGAAATAAACCTGCGAGCGCAATTGAAAATCCACTCGCGACGGCACAGAGGAAATACGCTGTATCTCCGAACACTTCTGCATTTCCCAGGGTCGTCTGTGCGATTGGTTACAGGCTCAAAATACTGCTTAAAACTAACCCATGACGTTTAGATTTCCACAACTGGACAGCGGTAGATTTTCTAATCGGCAGTCTTTGCCGCCGCGGCCATACTTACGTGCCAGGCGGAACGGGCGGCGCAGTCTGTCGAGCAATCGGTTATGGCTGATTTCTCCGCCCGCTTGCCAATCCTCTTCCGTGGGAGAAAGAGAGAGTCGCAGAAGATAAGCAGGTGCCGCCAGTAGGCCACCGCGCATACGCAGGCGAAACGCTGCGCGTTCGAACAGCGCTGGGGGCGTATGCCCCGCGCCAGGCAACCAGCGGAGAATTCGCGCGACAAGCTTCGCGGCCAGGGCATCCTGCCGAACGAGCGCGTAAATGTCTTCGGGGAGATGTGCATGTAGCAGGTCCGCAGCGAGAAGCAACCCCGTATGCAGCATATGGTCGGCTCGCACCGCTTTTGCCGATGCCCGCGCACGCGCCCAATCTATGCCCGTTTGCCGAGAAACCAGCGCGGCGACATCTGCAATCCAAATCAGCCGCTCCCAAAGATGTTTTGCTCCATGGATGCAGATCAGTACGAGCTGGTCTTCCACCGAGAGGGTGGGAGCTTCGCGGCCATCGAGGCACACGCGAATCTGGCGCCCGAAGAATTCTTCGATCGGAAGCGGACGGGGGAAATAGCGCAGCGTGAAATCGTTATGCAGTTCGACGATTAGCTTCGTGTCGGTCTTACAGAAAAGGTACTGTCCCGGAATTTTGCCAGCGTCGATGGCACTGAGAGGAACGGTTGCTTGGAAACCCGCGGCCTGCAACGATTCCGTGGCCCGGCGGATATTTCGCTGGCGGACAAGAAAGTCCAGATCGCCGTAGCTACGCATGGTGGGATCACCATAGGCCTGCATGGCGAGCGCTGGGCCTTTGACGATGAGCGCTGGAATGTCGTTAGCCGCGAAGAGCTCCAAAAGGCGAAATAGCTCTGCCGTCATACCCAGTGTGGAAAAAATCTGATTGCGATGGTGTTCCATCAATATCTGCATTATTTCGGCGGGAACAAGATTTTCTTCGAGCCCACGTAAACGAACTGCGAGATGCCCAAGGACGCTGTGTTCTTCCGCGAGGACGAGCAACTGGGACCAATCTGCAGAGCGGGCCAGCTCCGCGAGACGCCTGGCATCAAATCCAGGGGAGGCGCACTCAAGGAGCACATCCCATTCTCTACGGAACGAAGGCAAATCGGATAGATTGGATAGCGGCAAAGAGTTCTCCGTAGTTATCCAACTGTAGTGTACGCGATTGGACGAGCTATTTCGTGATGGATACCAATCTGAGTTTGCCAATCCCAATGCCTGCAGTACAAACAGCGCATTAAGAGCGGTAACGGGCTCCACCGAGCTACCGTGCTCAAGAAGCAATTACAGCGATTGTCCCGCCAAACTTGAGTCTGTTTGCAGTACGGACTTCGTGGGTCGGAGCAGGTTTGTCTCCTTTGAAGACGCATGCCTGTTTTACATCAAATGTGGAAATTCCAGTTGACGACCCGCGCAGGCCGAACTATGCTTTTGACGGTTGAATAGGAGGCGTTCATGCAGGGTATGCGTGCCATGTTCGCAGCCGCCGTCTCCGTAAGTCTAGCCGTGGGCCCCGCGATGGGATCGCCGACGGCAACCGCGTTGGGAACCGTACTCACAGCTGAGCGTGCTCACGTGGGCGATGCTTCCGCATGGGTTGGGACAACCGTGTACGCCGGGGACCACCTCAGCACCGAACTGCAGGGCAGCGTACAAGTTCGCGCCGGCGCGAGCGAGGTTGCTGCTGTTGAGCGCCAGCAGTGCGACGATCGATGACAAAGAAGGAACACCGTCGGCGAAACTGCTCGGCGGAACGGCAACTTTTTCTACGGGCAATGCCCACGCTTTTACGCTGTATGCGTCTACAGCGGCGATTCGCGCACAATCCGATGCGCCGACCATCGGGCAAGTAACTCTTCTGAACGCAAAAGAATTGCTGGTTATTTCCAAGCGCGGTCCGCTCGAAGTGACGGTGGATGGCGAGACGCAAACGGTCGAAGATGGCAAGGCCTATCACGTGTATCTGGACCCGGAAATGGCGCAGGGAGCCGTCGGGAGCGGGCGGTACGCAGGGCCCGGGCGGGAAGGGCGGCGGGCCACGGAAGGCGGGGAAAAACTATTTCATGTACGTAGTGGTCGGTGTAACGGCGATCGCTACTGCCTTCGCCGTGTCTGAAGCTTTGGAAAGCCCATCTCGGCCATAGACCCGACGTAACAAGAGAAATGGCAAGAGGCTGAGATGCGCGATGGCGCAAGCGACGTTGCGCATGAAGCACGGATTCCAGATTACAACCTTGAACTAACTGCAGGGACGGAACGGAATCACAGTTGCTACTCTGCCGGGGCCTGTGTGAGGCCTACTCCTGCAATCAACCTGGTTTTGCTCCGGTGGTTGCGGCATAGACTATGGGACCCAACCTCGTGGTCAGGAATCTCCTCGGGACAAGATTCCGTCAATCTGGAGAATTGACGTGCGACTCCCGCGAAATCACGGGCACCACAATTGTGCAAAAGCGACAGTTTTATCTCCTACCATATCCCAGATTTCGTTGATGGGGTAGCAGACAGGCCGCCCGGGCTGTCTGCATTTCAGCGGTTAATCGGCCGAGCGGGCACATTCCACTCCAAGAAATGGATGTACTTTGTGCTAGACTGAAATCCTTCCCCCCAGTCCTCCTGAGTTTGAACCGGATGAACGACTTGAAATCCGAAAAGGAATACCGAATTTTTCGTTCTTTATGGTGGCTGGTAAACCTGCTCGTACTGGTTACACTGCTCTGCACCACCTGGACGGGAAGTCGCGAATACTCTGTGCGGAGATATCTCAGCGGTTTCTCCGATGCGATTATTCCACAGGCCGACCCGCCACAAGAAAAAGTAGAAGCCATCCTTGATTGGATGCAATATGGACCGCCGCGGCTTGAAGCGAAGGATCTCAACCAAGTTTCCCCCCATGATCCCACGGACACGCTGAACTATCGCCAACTGCTGGAAGTTTGCGGAAGCGCCACCAATGCCTTCCTGAATCTTTCGCGGAGTTCCGGGCTGCAAACCCGGAGGCTCTTGTTACTTACTCCGGATCGCAACACCAAGCATGTGGTTGCGGAAGTGCTGCTCGATGGGCGATGGGTGATTGTAGATGCCACCTATCGAGTGATGATGAAGGACGCGCACGGCAAGCTCCTGACCAGGAAAGACCTACAAGATCCGGCGATTTTTCGCGAGGCCACCAGCCTGATTCCGAATTATGTGCAGGAGTATAGCTACGAGAATTTCGCCCATGTTCGACTCGCGGCGATTCCCTTGCATGGATTCAACGTCCGGCAGCAACTCGATCGTTTCTTCCCGGGCTGGGACGAATACCTGGACTGGAGCCTGCTCCTCGAGCGCCGTTCTTTCCTCTTTTTCTTTCTATCCTTCAATGCACTACTGGCTGTCCTGATCCTACGTACCATTTTCGCTTACCTCGCCGATCACCATTTCCGGATGCCTCGCTTCCACCTGCGACACTATCTCCGCCAGGCTGTGGCTGCCTTCTTCAGCACACCGGAGATAAAATAGTGAATTGGAGTAATTTGGAGCGAAAATTGTCGTTCAACGATGTTAATAGGCTCTTCGAAATTGCTACCGGGAAGACCGGGCAGCAGGTACAGATCGTGACGACCTTATTGTTGAGAAATCCGCATCCTTACGAATTGAGGGAGACAATTGGCAAACCCTTCTCTTGGAGTATGCAGCTAGAGATCCAATGCTGCAGCAGAATTTGCTGCATTGAGGCAGAGTTTCCAGGAAGATCGCAATGACAGGCTGTAAGCTATTTCTGCCGGGACCAATGGTAGACAATGCCAGCACCCACCAAAAGATTGTTTTGATGGTCGTTGGTGGCATTGGCAAAAGTGGTGAGGTAGTAATCGAGCTGTATAACTCGCACCGCGAAATGTGAACTTACCGGCACATCGATGCCGCCTCCGATGCGGGTGGCAAACCTGTAGGAGCCATCTGCGACGCCAGCCTCTCCGCCTCCGGCATGCGCCGCGCCCAACAGAATTTGGGCGAACGGCTGTGGTTTATGTTTTCCTTCCAACCACGGCTGCGGGATTTTGTAACGCGCCCCTGCCAAATACGAAGTGAGTGTTAGAGAATTGCCTATCGGCAGGTGCGCTGTGCTCGGCACTGATATCGACGACGGCAAACCAAGGACCGCGAAAGTTCCACGAGCCCGAAAGCCCACCGCCATTCATGCCGAAACAACCGCATTCTCCCGGACCAGCATTGGTGCGAACCCAATGGTAAGCGGCGGCAGCGTCCCCGCTATACGACTCCTGAGCCACGGCGGCTGAGCCGCCTACAAGGAACAAAATCGTTGAAAGTAGAAATGATCGCATATCCGATTCTCCTCGAGCCGTTCACATTAATTTGCAGGCACCGAAACCGTGGCTGACACGTTGCTGATGATAGTGTCTTCGAAGGAGCCACCAGTCGAAGCGGTGATAAAGAGATAAGCCACGGGGGGAGCCGTAATGGTTCCTGAGAAAACCTGGGCGCCGTCCATGGTCGCGGTCACCCGTCCCTGTACGATGGAAACGGTATAGTTGTGCGTGATGGGCATGCTGCTGGACACAACAGTTGGGATCGTGGTGTTGACATTGAACCAAGGCTTGCCAAACAGCGCGGTTTCGCCACGACCTACGGCTACGTAGGGAACTGGCGGATCACCGGCATTGTGGTACGTGTCCAAGGCAAACAGAACGCCGGGAATGCCTTCTGCGCCCAGGCCCATACCGGCGGCGCCCGAACTGGTGGGTGTGGCACCAAGGGAGGGATCAGCCAAAAGCACGGTAAAGCCGTCGGCGGGAAGAGCGCTCGGATTACTAAGCGTCACGGTAAAGCTAATCTGAATGTTGCCAGTAGAGATGAGGGTTGGCCAGATAATCTCGCCATGCTGATTGTTGGCAGCGGTAGTGAGCTGGAAACTGCACGAGGGTCCAGCCACAGCATTGCCTAGCGCCGACCAACTGGTGTCGCAAAGATTGGGAACTCCTCGCAAGTGGGCCGACAAATAGTCCCGCGGAGCTGCTGGTAACGGACGAAGTAACGCCGTTGCTTACGACAACATAGAAAACGGAACCGT
The DNA here is from genome assembly GCA_963792145.1 of Candidatus Acidiferrales bacterium. Lineage (GTDB taxonomy): Bacteria > Acidobacteriota > Terriglobia > Acidiferrales > UBA7541 > Acidiferrum. Next base: position 255,942 of record CAWBVH010000048.1, on the reverse strand, counting down.
TGTCCGTGGTCGAGGCTGAATCCAACGTATATGTGGAGTCGGTTGCCCCTGGTATCGCAGCGAAAGTGGAACTGCCCGGCTCGGCTACGTACCACTGATAGGTTAACGGCAAAGAGGATACCGCCGTGACCTGATAAGTTGCGGGTGAACCGGCGTCGACATATTGAGTGACAGGTTGCCCAGTGATCTGAAGCAGAATCCCATTGCCAACTGCCAGTGGAGCGGGTTGCGAGACAGCCTGGCCGTAGCTGTTGGTAACGATGACGTAGTAAGAGTCCTGATCGTTGGTGATGGCCGTCGCCGAAGCCGGAACCGTGTAGGTTGCGGACGTGGCGCCTGCGATAGCGCTGCCGGACTTTTGTCCCGCGGGAATTCTGTACCACTGATAGGAGAGTGCTGGAGTGCCGGAGGCCACAACGGTGAAGGAGGTCGTACCTCCCACACCAACTGTTTCGCCAACTGGCTCGGTGGTGATGGTTGGCGGAACGTTGCCGGCCGTGACGGTGAGAGAGGCGTCGGTGCTTGTAAGCGGGCCGCAGGCGTCTGTGACGGTCGCGTAATACTGAGCGCCGTCATAGGAAATGTCCACTGGTGGCGTGACGTAGTCGCTCGAGGTCGCACCGGACAGCGCTACGCCGGTGGTGCCACCAGACGGGATTTGATACCACTGATAGGAAAGCGGGCCTATGCCTTGGCCAGAGACTGAGAATAGAGCCGTTTGTGTCGGGTGAAGAGAAACACTGGCAGGATTTGTGGTGATCGATGATCCCACGGCGACAATGGCAATACTCGAAGTGACGCTGCCAACACCATTGGTTACTGTGACGGAATAATTTCCTGCATTCGCGGAAGCGGCTGCGGGAATTGTGTAGCTTGAATTCGTCGCACCAGGAATTGCTGTTCCGTTCAGATTCCACTGATAACTGGAAGCGTACGAGGCGGTCACTGTGAGCAATAGTGCGCTGCCAGTGCAAACATGCTGGCTGGCGGGTTGCGTCATGATTACGGGCGCGCTGATGGAGATCGTCGTCGAAACAGAAACGGACGGCTCGTCCACGCTGGTTGCGGTGATCGTGTAGGTGCCGGCAGCGGTTGGAGAAGTCCACACGTTCGCGCTGAAGGTGCCGGCAGTCGCGCTCCAGGTGAGGCCATTGGTTGCGCCACCAGTCGCAGTGGCTGCAAAAGGAATCTGGCCCGGAGCGAACAGTTTGGTTCGCTGGGGAAATCGGCGAGATCGCGATGGCTGTGGGCGTGACTACACAGGTGGTGGAAAAAACGTTGCCTTTGGAATCCGTGACCGTCAGCGTGTATGTTTTGGGCGAGGTTAACGGCGGAGTCGAATAGGAACTGCCGCTTACGGCCGAGGTGGTGATGTCGGAACTCCCTACGCCGGTCGAACCGATGGTGGCTGTGCCTCCCGAGAAAGTGGGAATCAGCAACACGGACGAGTTGTAGGCAGGCGTTGTTGCGCTGGGAACCAGACTCTTGGCCAGCGGAGGGGATCTGAACCGTGAGGGTTGCCGGTCCGCTTGTTACGGTGCCTGCGGAGTTGGAGACCGTGACTGTAAATACGGCGCCAGTATCGCTCGGGACGGTTGGAGGGGTGGTGTAGGAGCTCGAAGTTGCGCCAATAATTGCAGCCCCGTTCTTGTACCACTGGTAAGTAAGGGTGCCGCTGCCGCTCGCCGTTACGCTGAATGTTGCAGTTTGACCTAATCCGACGGTCACGCTCGCAGGTTGCGTCATGATTACGGGCGCGCTGATGGAGATCGTAGTCGAAACGAAAACGGACGGCTCGTCCACGCTGGTTGCGGTGATGGTGTAAGTACCAGCAACGGTGGGAGAAGTCCACACGTTCCCGCTGAAGGTGCCCGCAGTCGCGCTCCAGGTGAGACCATTGGTTGCGCCACCAGTCGCAGTGGCTGCAAAAGTAATCTGGCCCGGAGCGACAGTTTGGTTCGCTGGGGAAATCGGCGAGATCGCGACGGCGCCTGGCGTGACTATACAGGTCGTGGAAACAACGTTGCCTTTGGAGTCCGTGACCGTCAGCGTGTACGTTTTGGGCGAGGTTAACGGCGGAGTCGAATACGAAGTGCCGCTTACGGCCGCGGCGGTGATGTCGGAACTCCCTACGCCGGTCGAACCGATGGTGGCTGTACCTCCCGAGAAAGTGGGAACCAGCAACACGGACGAGTTGTAGGGAGGCATTGTTGCGCTGGGAACTAGACTCTTGGCCAGCGGAGCGGGGATCTGAACCGTGAGGGTTGCCGGTCCGCTTGTTACCGTGCCTGCGGAGTTGGAGACCGTGACTGTAAATACGGCGCCAGTATCGCCGGCGACGGTTGGCGGGGTGGTGTAGGAGCTCGAAGTTGCGCCAATAATTGCAGCCCCGTTCTTGTACCACTGGTAGGTAAGGGTGCCGCTGCCGCTCGCCGTTACGCTGAATGTTGCCGTTTGACCTAATCCGACGGTCACGCTCGCAGGCTGCGTGATTGTTGCAGCTACCGGCTTGAAGCCTTCGAAACCGCCTGCGCACCCCGATGCACCAAAAAACGCTAAGGCTAAGACGAGAATGGCTAGCACTTGGAGAATTGAGCGCTGTTGGATTGTCGAACCCTGCGCATGCGCAAGCGATTGTGTATTGCTTTCCTGTGCGACTCGCGATATCACGCCACTCGACCGCAAAGAGCAGGATCGAAGACTGCGTGGGCGATCGAAGACGAACAAGAAGATTACGCCGAACACCTGGATGCACATTTCGCATGGGCAAGAAACTCCTAATCTGACTATGATCTGGCTCAGCAGGACGCGCCATAGCGACGACACTTGTTGTTGCGCAAATGGCTGATAATGCTTTCGCGCCTGCTCAGCCTACTCAAGGAGTGTGCTCGGCACTGGGCGAGTTATTCAAACTCAGTGCTGTCCCATTAAAAGTCGAATAGATTCAATTGCATACAGGACTCGTCGTCCGCGAACTCGTCAGTGAAGTTGGAAAACCCTTCTAAAATGGGGGGTTTCTCAAAAACGGTCACGCTGAGAATCTGCAAGATTTTGTAGAGGCTCAACTCCAGCGCTAGTGGATGCGTCGGCAAGCGAATCGGGATAACGCTTGGCGGTGCGGACTCCGGTCAGCAGAATGGTTTGGTCGAAGCGCAAGCGAAGAAAGCTGTCGCCAAATAGTTAGGAATTGGCTACGAATTTCAGATCAATTTACGGCACATTCCGTTGACCAGCCCGATTTGTTATTCCAGATGAACTAAGAGCGTCTTTGCGTCTAGGTCGCAATTGGAGCAATCCACGCCGCGCTCTTGCAGCTCCACCTGAATGCCATTTTTTGGCCGAAGAGTGATGCTCGGTAGTAGCTCGACTCGTTGATTTGGGATTAGCCCCATCCTAAATCGCTGAGCGACGGTGGCTAGTAGAATTGTGGCCTCCATCATGGCAAAACCCGCCCCAATGCAAACCCGCGGCCCGCCACCGAATGGGAAATATGCGCAGCGGGGGAGTTTGGTCGCAGCATCATCAAGCCAACGGTCGGGATGGAAACGCTCGGGATCGGGAAACCATCGCCCGTCACGATGGGTGACCCACTGGCTCATCAAGACTTGTGCCCCCGCAGGCACAACGTAATCGCCTATTCGGAAAGGCTCGCGTGCCGCACGCACGATCCTCCAGGCCGGAGGATAGAGTCGCAGCGCCTCCCGAAGTACATGATCCGTATAGACGAGCCTGCTTAAGTCATCTGCAGACGGGGCCCGGTCTCCTAGCACGGCGTCCAATTCGGCGTGCAGTTTTTCTTCTACCTCGGAATTTTGAGCGAGTAAGTACCATACCCAAGTCAGGCTGAGTGCGGTGGTCTCGTGGCCCCCGACCAACAGAGTCAACACCTCATCGCGAAGCTGTTGGTCAGTCATTGCGCTACCGTCTTCATCTCGAGCCATCAGAAGCAGCGTGAGTAGATCCTTGGGTCCACCAGCATCGGCCCCGCACCTAAGCTTGTCCTTTGCCCCGACGGATTAATTCGTAGACCACCCCATCCAGTTCACGGACGGCGCGAAGGTAGCGCGCATGCGCAGGCGTAGGAATATGCAAAAAAGCGGCAACCACCTGAATTCCGGAGGAACTCCGCATGACCGTGTCCAGCGCCTGTTCGACCACTCGCATGCTATCGCCCAGCTCGCCGCCGAACAGGGAGCGCAAGACTATCCGCAGAGTCACATTCATCATGTCATGGTGAATGTTTCGTACCTCCTTGGACTTCCAACCGTCCATCAGGCGCGCCGCTTCCTCCGCAGTGATTTGGGCATATCGGATAATGCTTTCGCGGTGAAACGCCGGGTTGCTCAGACGGCGTTGGCGGCTCCAGAAATCACCGTCGCTGGTGAGGAGGCCATTGCCAAAGAGCTCGCGATTAAGGCGTGATGTCAGGCCCTTGTTGAACAGTCCCGTCTTTGTGAGCAAAACTTGCTCGATGTGTTGGGGGTGAAACAAAAGATAGACATGGAGGCTGAGGAACCGGTAATAGGAGATGTCTCCATATTCCGATGCCCAATCCTGGAGCGTAGCCATGGGATTGCGGCGAGCCATAAACGAAGTTCCGATGAAAGGAACCCCGCGTGGTCCCGGCGGCTTGGCTATTGAATCGAGCAAGGTAACCGGACTCCGATGAAAGCGGCGCCATCATACGCTCCAGAAAAAACTTCAACAAGCGCAGCCTATCGCATATCGCAGAGCGTGCTCGCGAATTGGCCCCAAGCGTCTGTAACCAAGCCAGTTCCCGAATCGTCGGCAAAGCGGCTTAGGTAAGGGTAGCCCGTCATCCGAGACCTACGTTTGGCGCAGCGCAGGCCAGTGCAAGTTTCGATCGAGATCAATGGTCACACTGCTTGTTGCGTGCTGTGTCACATGGGCAGCGGCCCAATCGCCCGGGGATACCCGACCGTCGGCAACCATCGACTCCGGCACGCTGCAAGGCGCAAATTTTGCCGCGGCGCCGAATGAAGTCATGTTCCTCGGCATTCCCTACGCCGCCCCGCCGACCGGTGAACGGCGCTGGAGGCCTCCGTAGCCGGTGGAGAAATGGAAGGGCATGCGCAAAGCAGATGCCTACGGAGCAGCCTGCCCCCAAGCCATGGAGCCGAACTGGAACGGGTATGAGAAGGAGATGCAGACCTTCGAGCCGTATTACAGCTTTCACATGGATGAAGACTGTCTCTACCTGAACGTATGGACCACGAACCTGCCGCGTGCTGGGAGCATCGCCGCGAAGCTTCCTGTCATGTTCTGGATTCACGGTGGGGGCAACAATGATGGCGCTTCCCAGGTAACTCCGATGGGGCCGGTGTTGGCGCGCAAAGGAGTCGTGGTGGTCAGTCTTAACTATCGGCTCGGAGTGCTCGGATTTATGGCGCATCCGGCGCTGACCGCGGAGTCGCCGCATCACGTCTCCGGCAACTATGGATTGCTGGATCAGATTGCGGCGCTGGAGTGGGTAAAGAGGAACATCGCGAAATTCGGCGGCGATCCGGAGAACGTGAGCATCTTCGGCGTGTCGTCCGGGAGCGCAGACGTTTGTTATCTGATGGCTAGGACTTGGGCACGAGGTCAAGCAGCGGCCGATTCCACACGGAGACCGGTTCCCAGCGTTCGAGCGCAGCTTGAACCGCCGGCTGGCGCTTCTGGGAAAGGATCAGCCGGGAGCGGGGCAGACCAAGTAACGCCGCGCTACGCTACGCGATGCGCTCGGGCAAAACCGGTAGTTGAAAGCTCCGATCCGGGTTGTCACGCCGTCCAACAACTGGCGCCCGTCGGCGCTGTCGTTCAGGTCGCGGTCGAATTTTTACATTTTCAGTGAAGGGTGAGTTTTCGTGATCCAGTCTTCGACTTGGTTGTAAAACTCGGCTGCCTGGACAAGGATCTCCTTCGCTTCGGTCTCCGTCGCAACATTCGAGAAGCTGTAGTCGATAGTATTTCGCTTTCGCCGACAGGTTTCAAAATAGTCGGCGTACTTGTGCGCGGGTTTGCCCAACACAAGTTTCGTGCTTTCTAACGACACACGGTGATGTCCGACCTTGCTCATGATCCGATACCCAGCGCAGACGATGGCCATATTCGCGGCCTGGAGTGCTGCGTTGTAAGCAGTCGCGAATCTCCGGTCTGCCGAAAGGCCGGCAATGCCGGCGTCTGCGAGGTCGCGGGCGATCAGCGCCCGCATGTTGTCCAGTTCCTTCTTGGAGGTCTTGTGTCTCTGGGCTTCCTTATTTGCCAACAATTTCGTCCAAGTCACTCTGGCCTCCTTTCACAAACTGTTTCCGTCCTCGTAAAACGGCGGCAAGGAAATGATCACCCGATTTGATTTTCTCCCGAAACTCCTCTGGGGAATAGGCCGTGACATTGACCTCTCTTCCCAGCCGCGCCTCCGCCTTGCGGAGCACTGGAGACAGGTCAGCAAGACCTGCTCTGCCAATGACCATTACATCCACGTCACTCATCGCATGTTCCCGGCTTCGTGCCACCGAACCATAGATAAAAGCGCTCTGAATCTTGTTCCCAAACGGCTTTAGTATTTGCTCCAAGATCGGAACCAGCCCTGCAGTTTTTTCGAAGAGCTGCTGCAGGTCTCGGAACACCGGGGACTGGGTCTCCGCCTTGAAATAAGCCCTTGTGCCTTCCCGCCGATGCACCAATATTCCGCTTGCCACCAGAGATGATAACTCCCGCTGAAGGCTCGACGGGCTCGTGCCCAAACGGCCGGCGAGTTCCGAAAGATACCACCACTTATCTGGCTGGCCGAGCGTAGCCGCGAGCACACCTTGCCGTACGTGTGGGAACAACGCAGCCAGCACGGAAGAGTTACGCATAATGCGTATATTATTACGTATATTGCGTAAGCGTGTCAACTGTTAAACGTACGCGACGCTCCTCAAAGGGAACGGCGAAGACGTGAAGGTTGTGCAAGAGCTAATGCGACATGCAAACATCTCAGTCACTCTGAACATTTACGCGCAAGCGATCACGCAAACCAAGCGAGATGCGCAGAGTCGAGTTGTGAGCTTGTTGCTCGACAAAAAGGAAGAACAGCCAAGCACCGAGGCTTATCGGACGTTAAAGGACGTACAAAATTCTGGAGGGGATCTGCAACTGCTTGATAAAGTTGGCGTCCCCGACGGGACTTGAACCCGTGTTACCGCCGTGAAAGGTTTCTCTCCCAGGAGCTCGGAGTATTCCCGGACCGCTCCGGCTGTATGGCCATCTCGATGATTTGGCGTACTTCTCTCGCACCAGCCGTCTTTTATAACGGCTGGCGAGGTCTGCATTGAGTGCAACTCCCCTTGCCGATCGAGCCATAGGCAACCTCCAGCCGTTGCTCATTGGCACGTACCACGGTGTGAGCAAGGCGCAACTCCAGGTATACCTCGATGAATTCGTCTTTCGGCACAATCGCCGCAAGACGCCGGCTCCTGCATTTCAGACCCTTCTTGGTCTCGGAACCGGCCGCCAATCAACCGAGTACGAGCAGATCCGAGGAGCTAGAGATCTCAACCACAACCAGTTGGGGGTAGCTGAAGCAACCAGATAATCAGAAGACAGCTAACCGATAGGGCAAACAGACTGGATCGTACTGAGCGCTCCGGCGTAGCGGAATCTTTCGAGTCCGGCGAAGAGTCGGTCACAGCGTTTATCAGGAATCGACCGGCTCTTTTTCCAAAAGCAGATGCCAGCCAGACCATGAATTCTGGAAGTTTCCCCGAATTCGCCAGGTGCAGAGTCGAGGGGAATGTTCGAATCTTAGTGGCTTAGCGTTTGGGATTTGGCACGAATTGGTAACCTACGCCTCGAATGGTAAGTAAGTGGAGAGGCTTGGATGGCTCTCGCTCAATATATCGCCGGAGACGCACGATGAAATTGTCGATCGCACGCGTGTTCGTATCCTCATGTAAATTCCAGACGTTCTCTAGAATTGCTTTGCGGGGCACGGCGTGACCGCTGTTTCGGATCAGGTAGCGGAACAGTTCCATCTCCATTAGGGTGAACTGGACGATGTTGTCGCCGGTGTGCAAGCGAAGATTTTTAAAGTCAACAAGCTTGTCCTCGAAGCTGTAAGTCTCAGGTGAACTAGCATCAGGCCAAGGGGATTTGGCGGCAGGACTGCCTGAGTCCTGTGACCACTTCTTGCGGCGCAATAGACTTTCAATTCGCGCGATGAGAATGGCCAGATCGAATGGCTTCGGCAGGTAGTCGTCCGCACCCGATTCGAAACCCTTGAGCACGTCCTCCGCTCGACCGCGCGCAGTTAACATGAGCAACGAGACGTAGTTTTTAGCTTCGCGCAACTCGCGGGCAACCGAAAACCCGTCTTTGCCAGGCAGCATGACGTCAAGCACAAGGGCGTCGAAGCTCTCTCGGTTCTCGAGCAGACGGGTCAGCGCTTCCTCGCCCCGGTCGGTTATCTCTACGACATGGCCTTCTGCTTCAAGGTTGAAGCGAAGCCCTTGCGCGAGATGCGCTTCGTCTTCGACGATGAGTATTCGACTCATACGCGATAGATTCTGGGAAGGCGGACCGTGAACGTGCTGCCTCGGCCCTGGCCTTCACTTTCCGCGTAGACATCACCACCGTGGCGCCTGGCGAGCGAACGCACTATGAACAGACCCAGTCCGGTTCCTTTCACCTGCCCCGCCGCGGGATTTGTCGCCCGGTAGAAACGGTTGAATATGCGCTTCAGTTCGCCATGCGGGATGCCAATGCCCCGGTCATGCACACACAATAAAACGGTGTCGATGTTGGGTGTGCGCACATCCACGACGATATCCTTGTTCTCGCCGGAATATTTGATGGCGTTGTCGAACAGATTGAGGATTACCGTGCCGATTTCCTCGGGATTTCCCGCGACCAGGATTTCATCCTGAGGCACAGTGCCCAAGCGCAACTCCTCTGGCCGCAAATGGTGGCGCAGCCGCGTGAGTTCCAGCGTATTCCGGACCAGTCCGGAAAAGTCCACCTCCTGCCAGTTCTTCCGGTCGCTCCGGTGGCGCACCTCGCCGGCCCTCAGTACTTGCTCGACGGTACCGAGAAGACGATCGGTGTCACAGAGCATAATGCGATAGAATTCCCGTCGTTGCGGTTCGTCAAGTTGTCGGCTCTGGAGCGTCTCCAGATACAAGCGAATGGAAGCGATGGGCGTCTTAAGCTCGTGCGTAACCGCATTGAGGAAGCTGTCCTGCTGTTCATTTCGGCGGATTTCACGTACCAGAAAAACCGTGTTGACCGATAGTCCCGCAATGATGAGGAAGAAGAAAATGACGCCGAGGACAAGCGGCACGACGCGACGCCAGTTGAGCATGATCCAACTGACATTGACCACCACGGTCAAGGTGACCAGGCAGACGCCCAGCGCGATGAAGAACGCCATCGATTTTGTGCGGTTGGAGATGCGCATGGGGCTGTCGCTCGGATCATAGTAGCGAAACGATTGGGAAATCAGAAAGGCAGTTTTATTTTGCCGTCTTCATCCGAGCAACGAGCCGCTCGTCCGAGCAGGCTTAGTCCCCGAAGTCCGGCGACACGGGAACGATCGCTTTGTCGACCTCGGCCGAGATGACCGTGCGTGCTTTCATCGATTGCTTGAGCCCTGGTAACTTGATGTCCCAAGCCAGGCCAATTCTTCGCAGTGCGGCGATGCCGTACCAGTTCAAGTCAAATTCGTACCAGGCGAGGCCGTGCCGTGCAGACTGCGGCGCAGCGTGATGATTGTTATGCCAACCCTCTCCGAACGTAAGCATGGCCACCCAGAAGCTGTTGGTCGACGTATCTCCGGTGAGGAAGCGTTGCGATCCCCACATGTGCGTTGCTGAGTTCACCAGCCAAGTGGAGTGGAGACCAAAGACGGTACGGAAAAAAAAGCCCCAAAGCAGGCAGGACCATCCACCGATGGCAAAAATCCCCAGAGCCAGGGCGCCCATGGGAACCCAGTGCCACTTGCTGATCCAGACGTGAAATTTGTCTTTGCGCAGATCTGGCACAAAGGGCAGCAGCTCGCCTGAGTTGTTGTGCATGGCCTTGCCGGTCATGATCCAGCCCATATGCGCCCACAGGCCGCCGTCTCGCGGAGAGTGCGGATCGCCTTCTATATCGGTATTTTGATGGTGAACGCGGTGAGTTGCGACCCAAGCAATTGGTCCACCTTCGAAAGCCAGTGTGCCGCAAACTGTCAGGAAGTACTCCAGCCACTTTCGGCGTCTTATAGCCGCGATGCGTCAGGAGACGGTGATAACCCATCCCGATGCCGAGACTCCCAGCGACCCACCACAGAACCACTGCCAGTAGAAGACCTTTCCAGGTGAAGAAAAATAGCGCCGCAATGGCGCCCACATGGAAAACAGCCATAAAAAGGGTGGTAATCCAAATGATCGGCTGGGTAAATGTTTTGTCGTGTTCGAAGATGCTCATTGCTTCCATCGTCCTCTGTGCGACCTTATGGACTTCAACTACCACCGTAGCACGCGCAAACAAAGACCTTTGTAATACTTACGTAATCCTTGGACATCGATTGAAGCACGAGACCCTTACTTAAGAGATCTAACGCAATGGGTTTCGGAGAATCCGTGATGAAAGCCGCTCAGTAGACAAACTTTTGCGCTATGAATCCACCATCAACCGTAACTTCGCTTACGCCGCCAAAACCCTTGAACACTTGCAAGCCGGGCGCGAGGATGAAGCCAACCCCAGTGCTGTCCCATTAAAAGTCGCATAGATTCAATTGTTTACAGGACTCGCCGTCCGCGAACTCGTCTGTGAAGTTGGAAAACCCTTCTAAAATTTTGGCGCGGCACAAGACTAATCCCAATCCCCAGTGTGGCTTGACGGAAGCCCAACCGATAGCTATCATTTGATATGTATCGTCTAGGAGTCGTGCGGTTATGACCAGGTCGACCAAGAAACACCGCAGCCAACCGGGGAAGGTGGGACCTCGGCCCGCTGTTGCGGAGGCAAAGGTCTTTATGACAGGACGCAGCCAGGCCGTAAGGCTTCCGAAGGAGTATCGTGTCACGGGTAATAGCGTCTATGTGAAGCGCTTCGGCAATTCGATCGTGCTCATCCCCAAAACAGCCGATCGCTGGGCAGGACTGTTCGCAGCCCTCGACGAGTTCCCTCGTGATTTTGTGCTGGAGCGCCGCCAGGACCAGGCGCCACATGCCGACCTCGACAAACTCTTCGATAAGGCCCCGGAATAAGCGCCGTGTACCTGCTCGATACCACGGTGTGGATCGATCTGCTGCGCACCAATTCCCCCTCGATCCGCCGAAAGCTTTCCGCGCACAGCAAGAGCGCCATCGGTTTTTCGATCATCACGGCGTGCGAGCTGCAGTATGGCCTCGAGCGTCGGGCAGCCCAGCATCCGCACCTGCGCGCGAAGGAACAACATCTGCTCTCTGCCATCCTCGCACCCTTTGACGTAATTCCAATAGACCACGCAGTAGTGGAAATCTACGGAAGGGTCCGCACAGTTCTCGAAAACTCAGGCACTGCGATTGGCGCCTTGGACACCTTCATTGCCGCCCAGGCGCTGAGCTTGGGGGCCACCTTGGTTACAAGCAACACAAAGGAGTTCGCGCGAGTGCCGGGATTGCAGATCGAAGAGTGGAGATGACTCCTGTCACGCACTGCGCTCTTCGAGCTCCACCTGAATGCCATTTTTCGGCCGAAGCGTGATGCTCGGTAGTAGTTCGACTCGTTGATTTGGGATTAGTGCCATCCTAAATCGCTGAGCGATGGTGGCTAGTAGAATTGTGGCCTCCATCATGGCAAAACCCGCCCCGATGCAAACGCGCGGCCCGCCACCGAATGGGAAATATGCGCAGCGGGGGAGTTTGGCCGCAGCATCATCAAGCCAACGGTCGGGATGGAAACGCTCGGGATCGGGAAACCATCGCGAATCACGATGGGTGACCCACTGGCTCATCAAGACTTGCGCCCCAGCAGGCACGACGTAATCACCGATTCGGAAAGGCTCGCGTGCCGCACGCACGATCCTCCAGGCCGGCGGATAGAGTCGCAGCGCCTCCCGAAGTATATGATCCGTGTAGACGAGTCTGCTTAAATCATTTGCAGACGGGGCCCGGCCGCCTAGTACGGCGTCCAATTCGGCGTGCAGTTTTTCTTCTACCTCGGAATTTTGCGCGAGTAAGTACCATACCCAAGTCAGGCTGAGGGCGGTGGTCTCGTGGCCCCCGACCAACAGAGTCAACACCTCATCGCGAAGCTGTTGGTCAGTCATTGTGCTGCCGTCTTCATCTTGAGCCATCAGCAGCAGCGTGAGTAGATCCTTGGGCCCATCAGTATCGGCTCCGCACCGTAAGCTTGTCCTCTACCCCGACGGATTAATTCGTAGACTACCCCATCCAGTTCACGGACCGTCGCGAAGGTAGCGCGCATGCGCTGGCGTAGGAATGTGCAAAAACGCGGCAACCACCTGAATTCCGGAGGAACCTCGCATGACCGTGTCCAGCGCCTGTTCGACCACTGGCACGGTATCGCCCAGCTCACCGCCGAACAGGGAGCGCAAGACGATACGCAGAGTCACATTCATCATGTCGTGGTGAATGTTCCGCACGTCCTTGGACTTCCAAGCATCCATCAAGCGCCCCGCTTCCTCCGAACTGATCCGGGAATACCGGAGGATGCTTTCGCGATGAAACGCCGGGATTGCTCAGGCGGCGTTGGCGGCTCCAGAAATCACCGTCGCTGGTGAGGAGGCCATTGCCAAAGAGCTCCCGATTCAGGCGTGATGTCAGGCCCTTGTTGAACAGACCCGTCTTTGTGAGCAAAACTTGCTCGATGTGTTGGGGGTGAAACAAAAGATAGACATGCAGGCTGAGGAACCGGTAGTAGGCGATGTCTCCATATTCCGATGCCCAATCCTGGAGCGTAGCCATGGGATTGCGGCGAGCCATAAACGAAGTTCCGATGAAAGGAACCCCGCGTGGTCCCGGCGGCTTGGCTATTGAATCGAGCAAGGTAACGGGACTCCGATGAAAGCGGCGCCATCATACTCTCCAGAAAAAATTTCAACAAGCACAGCCTATCGCGTGTGATCGCGTGTAGCCTCCCCGTTTTGCAATCGGCAAAGACAGGAAAGCAGCACATAATCCCCTCCGTCTTCTAGCCATCCTTCACACCCAGGTCCGCCACAGCAAGCGTTCGCATGCCGCTTCGAACCCCCGGATCCGGTCCACACTCTCGGACCATTCCACCGTAGTTTCCGATTCGCCGCAGACCCCCGAATCGTTCGAACACGGTGAAATCTTCTTTCTTAGAGAAGTGCAGCGAGTATGACGCCCGCTCCGTGCGCTCCCGTGCGACTTGTTTTCTGGGTTTCCACGCGGTAATGTCACCGACGTTATGACTTTTCACGTGAGCGCAAAGATCGGTAGAAATGACCCGTGCCCCTGCGGTAGCGGCAAGAAGCACAAGCGCTGCTGTTTGGCACAGCAATCTGCTTCCTGCACATTTTGGGCGCGACAACGGAACGCATCCGACGAGTTAACGCGGGACATGGTGAGGTTCGCGGAGAGCAAGTTCGGCGACCAGATTCAAGTGGCGTGGCAAGATTTCAACATGACCGACCGGCCTGTACCGTTCGACAAGCAGCCGTGAGCACGACCTTTTCATGTCGTACTTTCTGTTCTATTGGGACCCTCAAAGACCACGCACCGGAAAGGGAGCAAGCCGGAAAATCGGCACCCTGTTTCTGGACTGAACCTCCAGCCATAGGTCCTCATCCGCAAGTCATTCAAATAAATGCTAGGCTCGTGGGGACTCAAACCCCAGACCAGACCTCTGCCTTGTCTGTGGTTATGCCAGCCCAAAGGGGATTGCTACCGGATGCGGTTACGAAAGCGACGGATTTCGCGGAGATTCCAAAATGAAACAGAGTTTACTTGCCAATTCCAGTGGAGAGCACATCTTCGGTACGGCCCCGTCGGCGCACGTCGATACCCAGGCGTTTGATCTTCTGGTTCAAGGTGGAAAGAGGAATCAGGAAGCGCTCGGCAGCTTCGGTCTGGTTCCAACCGGAACGCTCCAGCATGTCGACAATGATGCGGCGCTCGACTTCATCGATGATCTGGAAGAGAGAAGGATTGGGATTGTCGGCGGCGGTGCGCGAACCCGGCTCGCCAGGAAGCGGCGGCAGGAATTCCGACAACTGGAAACGAACGCCGCGGACGATTTCCTTGCTGCGAATGGAGTCGGGTAACAGATCGACGTCGACGCGTTCCTGAGTGGAAAGCACCACGGCGCGCTCCACGACATTTTCCAGTTCGCGCACGTTGCCGGGCCAATCGTAGTCCATCAAAAGCTTCATGGCGGCAGGAGTGAACTGGCGCAGAGGTTTCTCATTCTCCAGGCAGAAGCGGTCAAGAAAATGCGCCAGGAGCATGGGAATATCTTCGCGGCGGTCGCGAAGCGGCGGCAGACGCAAGTGGATAACGTTAAGGCGATGATACAGATCTTCGCGGAAGCGCCCTTCTTTCACCAGGGAAAGCAGGTCGATATTGGAAGCAGCGACGATGCGCACATCGACTTTGATTTGTTCCGTGCCGCCCAGGCGCATGAACTCGCGCTCCTGAATGACGCGCAGGAGTTTCGCCTGAGTTTCCGGGCTGACCGTGGCGATTTCGTCGAAAAAGATGGTGCCCTGGTCGGCAACTTCAAACAGGCCTTTTTTGGACGCGACGGCGCTGGTGAAGGCGCCCTTGACGTGGCCGAAGAGTTGCGATTCCAGAAGATCGACGGGAATCGAGCCGGTATTGACGGGAACAAAAGCCTTGTCGGCGCGGGTTGAAGCGGAATGAATGGCCTTGGCAATCAATTCCTTGCCGGTACCGCTTTCACCGCTGATCAGGACGGTGGAACGCGAAGGTGCTACCTGCGTGACGAGGTCAAACAGGGTAAGCATCTTGTCGCTTTTTCCAATGATGTTGGGGAAATTGAAGCGCTGCTTCAAGGCCCTCTTCAACTGCAGGTTTTCATCGCGCAGGCGCCGCGCTTCCACGGCTTGCGCCACTTGCGCGAGCAATTCATCGTTGGACCATGGCTTGGTGATGTAGTCCATGGCGCCGCTCTTGAACGCAGCGCGGGCCATTTCAATCGAGCCATAAGCGGTAATCAGCACGATGGGCAGGTGCGGATCCTGGCGGTGGATGTCCTTCAACATGTCGATGCCATTGCGGTCAGGAAGGCTGACATCCAGCAAAAGCAGATCGAAGGGCCGCTCCTCGAGCTGCGCTAATCCGGACATCGCGGTTTCGGCGCTGGAAACCTGATAGCCCTCGGACTGCAGCAGAAGCTCCAGGCCTTCGCGGATTTCCGATTCGTCATCAACAACCAGAATGGACCCTTTAGACATGAACCGATTTCCTGACTGCGGGAAATTCGACGTGGAACGAAGTGCCGCGCCCCGGAGTGGAGCGCACATCGATTTTTCCTGCGTGTTCCTTGATGATGCCGTAGCTTACCGACAAGCCCAGTCCCGTACCGCGGCCGCTGGTTTTGGTGGTGAAGAACGGATCAAAGATCTTGTGAATGTGCTCGCGGGTGATGCCGTTGCCGGTATCGACGACTTCCACTTCCACGCTGCCATTGTGCGCCGCCGAGCGCACTTCCAGCATTCCGCCGGAGGGCATGGCATCGCGGGCATTCAGAAACAGGTTCAGGAACACCTGCTGCAACTTGTTGGCGGAGCCACGCACCGGAGGAATGCCTTCCGTCAACTGCTTGACGACCTGAATTTGCGAAGCCTTCAAGGGATGCGCCACGAGCGAAAGAGTTTCTTCGACCACGCGATTCAGATCGACGTCGGCGAGTTCTCCGGGGCCGGTGCGCGAAAAGTTCAGCAAATTATTGACGATTTCGCTGGCGCGAAACGTCTGCTTGACGATTTTGTCGATGATGGTGTGGCGGGGATCACCTTCCGGCATCTGCTTCGCGAGCATCTGGATGTAGTTGGAGATGACCGCGAGGGGCGTATTGACTTCGTGGGCCACGCCAGCTGCGAGCAACCCGAGGGAAGTCAACTTCTCCGTCTGGGTCAACTGTTCTTCCATGCGATCGCGCTGGGTGACGTCGTCGAACAGCAGCAAGCGGCCGATGCGTTCGGCGGACTTGCCCACCAGCGGGGTGATGGAAACGTTGATGACCACGGACTTGCCCTGGTGCACCAGGCGGTGCTTGTAAATCCCGGTGACCTGCTCCTCGTCGCCGCGCGCGGCAATTTCCTGGACGAGTTCGGGGGGAAGCAACTCGCTGAGCGGGCGGCCCACCGCGTCGTTGCGAGCCACGCCAAACAACTGTTCCATGCGGGTGTTCCAGGCTTCGACGGTGCCTTCCAGATCGATGGCCAGCACGCCGACGTTGAGCGATTCCACGATGTTTTCGCTGAAGTCCTTGAGGCGCGCGACTTCGAGGGCCTTCTGCTCCAGCGAGGTGTACAGCTGGGAATTGTCGAGAGCAATGGCCACGTAACCGGCGATGGTCTGCACCAGTTCGACGTCGTCGCTCGAAAGGAAATCGCCGTCCACCGTTTTGCCGAGCCCCAGAACGGCGACGGTGTGCTCGCGAATGCGGCAGGGAATAAAGTAATTCAGATCGAGTTGCTCGAGGGTGCGGCGAACGGACTCGCTGACGTCTCTGGCGCTGCGGGGCGATTCGAAGAAAATGCGGTCCACGCGCAAATTCCTGGCGCGTGGGCGCGATGAAGGTGAGATTCAGCGGCTCGCTGAGGCGCACGCCCATGGAGCGCGCCAGGCGCATCGCGCCGGGATTCTGCTGATCTTCAACGAAAATAGCCAGGCGGTCCACGAGAAGCGTTTGCGAGACGCGATCCATCACGGAACCCAGCATGGGCTCCAGCCTGACTTCATTCGTAAGAGTGCTGCCGAATTCGATCAGCGTGCGGCGGTAATCGAGGCGATCGCGGTAAAAGAAGCGGTCCAGGCGCGCCTGAATGCCTTCGCGGAAAGGCTGAAAGAGAAACGCGGCTACCACGATGGCGATCATGCCGGTGACCGGGCCGCTGCTTTGCAACGGGAAAATCTGCGCGATCAGGGCCACGAGGGCAAAGTAAATGGCGGCGACGGCCGCGGTAGCCGCGGTGTACGCCAAGCCGCGTTTGAAAATGATGTCCACGTCCATCAAGCGATAGCGGATGATGGCGTAACCGAAACACAAGGGAATCAAGACCAAGCTGAGCGCGGTGAACTGCATCCAAGACTTCGTGGCGGCATCGAACGCAAAAGGAAGAATGTAAAGCAGAGAAAACGGCAAGCTGCCCGCCAGGGTGCCGCCGGTGAGCCACTTCAACTGCTGACGAAGGACGCCGGAGCGAGAACGCCGGAAGCTGAGGTAAAAGACAATCCCGGCAGCACAGAAAGCAGAGTCCCAGAAATCCGAGTTCAAGCTGATCGAGGGCCACGCGCGAACGCGTAGTGGGCACAAAGCCCAGAGCATTGACTGCAGCCAGGATGTGCACGAGCAACAAAACCAGCGGCGGCGTATAGACCGCCGCGAGTTTCAGCAACGAGTTCCGGGAACTCTCGGCGCGCTCCGGAAAGACCAGCGCGAAATGCAGCAGCAGTGCGGGGGCAAGCAGCCGCGCGATGATGCTGGACCAATAGACTTCCAGATCGAAGGCATCGAGCTTTCCGCTGAACTGGAACGAGTACAGGATGAAGGAAACCAGGCAGAAGACATAGAAATGCACGGCGCGGGGCGCGTTCCATCGGCGAATGAAGATGAACAAGCCAATGAAGAGATAGAGCAGACCGACAAAGCGCAGGTAGTTTTCTACGTGCAGGGGTTTTTGAGCGGGGGTGGTGATTAAACGAGTCTCAAACTCTTCGCCGTTGCGCGAGAGCTTATAACGAAGTTGCGTCCACAGCCCCGCGCGGTATAGCCGCCGCGCTACATGAGCCGCACTTGGCACCGGGGCATCGTTGATCGCAAGCAGCACGTCCCCGGTGCGAATACCGGCCATGGAGGCGGGGGAGTTGGCAGCTACCTTCCAGGCTTCGATGCCGTTCGAGGAGTCGGTCCAGGCAACGCCGTCGTCAACAATGTCGTAGCGCGAGCGCTGTACGAAGTTCAGCCAGGCAAAAATCACCGCCGCCAGCGTAGCTAGCGCCAAGACCACGGCCCCGACTCTGACGCGGAGGTTCTCCTTCATGCGCGGCTCTACCTCAGACTAGTACGTTAACCGGTGCAACTCGACTTCCATTCTTCTGTAGATTCGCAAACATCTAAAATGCTGTAAATAAGACAATTAGATTATCCCCCCAGCCGAGCGGGAAGCAAATTCCATTTTCTGGTAGGCGGGATACAACTTTCCAGAAGTCCGCAAACTGCTAGAATTGCAGGCTCAAACCACCGCGGAAGCTTCGGGCGGCGGGCATGAGAAGGATCTGGCCGTCTCCGGTGTTCATGGTCACATAGCCCTGGGCGAGGAGATTGTCGCATTCGGCGTTGGCTTCCCACTGACCCAAGGCAAAGTGGGGTAGTGGCTGCCGGATACCCACATGGAGGTAGGGATTCATCTGGTACATGTTTTCGCCGTAGGCATCAACGCGGGAAAGCGCCGGCCCACTGATCCATTTGTACCCGGCGTTGAAGCGTGTGTGCGTGCGCGGAACTCTTGCGTTTACGTTGGCGCCGAGGGAGTGCAGCGGTTCGGTGCGGATGGCTTCACGCAGGACCGCGTCCAGCACGTTGCTAGGCACCAAGGCGCCCGAGAAAGCATAAATAGTAGTGAATTCCAGGTCGTCGCTGATCCTTTCGCGCAGAGCGACACGAGCGCCCCAGGCATTCGAATGCCCGCCATCGTAGGCAAATCCCTTGGTATAGAAATCCGGCAAGAATTCTGAGGAGGGAAGACCCGCCCCGCGGCCAAACAGAGCAACGTGGTTGTTATCGTCGTGGAAACCCGCAACCTGGACGAATCCGCGCGCACCCACTTTGCGTTCGACAGCGATCTCTTCATGACGGCCGCTTTCCAACACGGGCCGGCCATTTCGCCACATCAAAGCGGGGAAAGCGTCGAGTTGATTCAGCGCGGAAGTCAATGCATTGGGAGCAGGCGCGCCGGTCAGTTCCGAAGTGAAGGCATCGCTTGGAGTAGTCCCGGTGGGGGAGCTGCCGTAGATCACATCCAGGTACCAATTTGGTGAAAGCTTTGATTCAAATTTCATTCGGGGCCGCAGACTCCATGCGGATGCTCCCGCCCCTACCAAAACATATTCGCCGCCAACACGAAGGAGGAAGCGATTCCCCAAGGCGAACGTGCCACCTTGATCGAGACGCACGCCGCGGAAGGTGGGTCCGTTGGGGCCGAGTCTCGCTTCACGGAGAACGATGGTACTTTCCGGGCCGGTCTCCGCGGATCCGGTAGGAAGCCAAACGGTGGCAATGCCGCCAGCAGGGGCATCTTCGTCGTAGCTTACTTGTCCGGCAAAAATGATGTGATTGAACTTGTCGATGCGCTGATCGTAAGCAAAAGCCGTTCCCGGCGCCGCGCCGACGCTGGAGACCGAGCCTGGCCGGCGAGCGCCATCGGTAAAATCGATTCGCGCGCGAGGAAGAGTAGCGGCTTGTTCGAGGACCACACCGTAGCTGGCAGGCGCGTCATCGTCGTTCCACTGCAGGACGGGGCGAAGACCAGAGGAAGAACGCAGCACCCATTTCCAATCGTCCGGCTCGACGGCACCATTGGCCGGAGCACGCCGCAGTTGCTCGATCGACGCAAACATCGATTCCAACTGAATGCGAACGACGGTGGTGAGATTGGAGGAGATCCGCACGTGCTTTTCGAGGCGTGGGCAGATATCCGGCCAGCGTCACACGAACGGTGTAGAAGCCGGGAACCAACTTCTCGCCACGGAAGAAGCCTTGCGTGTTGGTAAGGAATTGCTGGACAGCGGCGATTCCGGGCGCTTCGGAAAGCACTTCGACCGTGGCACCCAGTTGAGGAGTTCCCGATCCATCACGAACAACGCCGGAAAGAGATCCGAGAGAGGCTTGGCAGGAGCCTGGGCAGCAGCAGGCGAACCGAGTCCGCACACACCAACCGCGGAAGCTAAGAAGACCCAAAAGCACAGGAGCGGGCCGCGCTTCACTTCGGTTACCTCCCAGGAGTAGTGGCAATCGCTGCCGTCTTCGGTTCGGCAGGCATCTTGACCGAAAAATCCGCCGTCCGGGAAATGGTCTGATTGGCCAGCACGTCCGTGGCGCTGACCTGCAGAGTATACTTCCCCGGAGAGAGTGTTGCCAGAGGCAAAAGGCGTTCCAGGGTGACCTGGTCGCCGGTCTGCTTCATTTCTGCGGTAGTCTCTTTGAACTGCATGACCTGCTGATCGCCCTTTTTGACGGTGTAAACGAAAGTGGCGTCGGTCTTGTGCGTTTTATCGTCGGGCTTGAGGTTGTACACCTGCAAGTAGATTCCCATTCTGTCGGTGGTGGTGAAATCGGCTGCCAGGCGAGGCCGCACCTTGGAAGAACCCAACACGAATTGTCCGGTGCCGACCTGCTTGGCCGGGACGTGTTCAATCTGGTCCGCCAGGATCAAAGAACTGGCTTCCAGTTTTTCTTCGTCGTAGCGAGGCACAGCCAGGCGACTGTTAACCACGCCCACGTTTCCGCTGTCCACATCCTTGATCACCAGGTCCAAGCGGTACAAACCGGGGCGCAGCGGAATGGCTTTCTGGTAGATGGCCGACAATTTCAGGGATTGCTGGAAGAGGGAATCCGGATAGTCGCGCGAAACGGAATCTTCGAAGGTTTGCACCACGCGGCCAGTCAGCGTGCTGATGCGCCCGAAAATATTCAGCTCGGCGGAGTGCACGCCGTCCTTGGACTTGAACTGCAGTTGATGATTGGGAATCTGGATGGTGATGGGAACCAACACGGTGTCGCTGGTCACTTTCAAAAAGTCGGTGCGATAGTCGAAGTGCAACTGGTCGCGCACCATGCGCGTGGTAACCAACGCTTCCAGGTCCTTGTATTTGACTGGCGGCGCTTGCTGCACCTTCGCGTACTGTTCCAGGCGGTTGAACTCATTCAAGGAAGCGGGCGTTCCGCCCATGGTGGTGGGCATGGTGGTTCCATCGGAACGAGTAAAGCGATCGGCCTTCGAGGCCATACCCATCGATTCCATCAAGCTCAAACCCTGCGCCCGGAACGTGCGTGAGAGCGTCTTTTTCCGAAGGGTCCATGGTCTGGTGATATTCACCGGAACCGCTGGGGTCGACGAACTCAATGATGATGTTCTCGCCGATTCCTTCCATGTAACGGTAACGCCAGGTTTCCCAGGGATACGTTGTCGTGGAACCGCCGCCTTCTTCCATCGGGCGATCGTAAGTTCCACCGGTGGGATGCGATTCGATCTCGTCGGGCTTGCCCCAAATGATATAAATCCTGCCGCGGTCGGTCATCCAGCCGGGTTTGCCAGAAGCGAAGTGCTCATTGGCATAAGCGATGCGGCGATAGTGCTCTTCCTTAAAATCGTTATCGGGCAGATCGGGATTGGTGCTGCGGCGCAACCAGAATGACTCGATGAATTGCTCGCGTTCTTCGTTGGTTTCCAAACGGAGGAAGGCAGTGCGTTCGGCGGGGGAAATAATGTAAACCACGTCCTCGTTGAGCCAAGTCTTGTACGGGGTGTCCAATTCCTTGAGGGTCTTCTTGAGCTTTTGCTTCTGTTCCTTGGTGAGCTTCTGGTTACTGTCCGCGGGGGCGGGATTTTGATCCTGACCCTGCTGCGGATACACCGGTAACGTTAGAAACACAAATGAAGCGAGATTGGCGGTGAAAACCCGAAAAGCCTTGGACATGGAGACACCTCTACCACGCTTGGATTCTAAACCCGTCTCAACACCCCGTCAAATGTGGAATGTCACTCATTCGAAGACACTTCCGATATGAATTAGAAGGGGCTAGCGCTCGGGGAGTTGCCCAACCCTCGGAAAAAGGGAGCACTTTGCTCAGCCGGGATCTCGAGAGTCCCAATTTGCGAAGGCATTCGCTCCGCTATTGCACGTGGCGGATGATGCCGTCGGAGCCGACCAAGGCATCGAAGATCGCCAAAACGTGGCGGCGGTATTCGACCATGCGCGTGAAGATATCTCTTAGCTGAGGTTCGCGCTCGGCTTCACGATGCCACTTGGCCAGAACTGCCGGGGGCACCTCGATATCCTGGCGAAGTTTTTCGGCAGAATAGCCCCGCAGGAACAGCCCATAAAAAAAAGCCGCTTCCCGCTGGGGGAATTCGAGATCGGAGGTGATCTCAGGTGCCAGGACTGGTGCGATGGCTGCCATAAGGAAAACCGCAGTTTACTCAAAACTAGTGCGACGTCAAGTAGGACGTGCGTTTTTTTGTGGCCAGCCTGTCAATAGGGCAGCCCCAAACCGTGGGTAACGTATCGTCTCTTGACCAGCACTAACCGCCGTAGGATGCTTAAAGGGATGGCCCGGTTACCCAAATCGCTCGCGAGCAGAACCCTCGGAAGGTTTTTGCGCTTTGGCATGCTGCGAGGCCTGCGTACGGTGGAAATTAACGCCGACGATTTTCGGAAATACTTGTCTGACAAGCATGGGCTGTGGGTGCCGCACTTCGGGCGCATGCGGGATGTGCCGGTCGAACGGCTGGATGCGATTGCCGAGCGGCTGATCCACGATTCGCAAAGATTGGCGCTAGCGCAAGGAGCGGGCTTTGGTCTTGGCGGAATGATCACCTTGCTGCCCGACGCCAGCCTGTTGACCGTAATCACTTTGCGGCTGATCCAGAGACTCTGCCTGCTTTACGGCTTCGAACAAAAAGGCAGCGAAGAACGCGTGGAGTTGTGGCTGGCGGCGGCCGCCGCGGCAGGAATCGACTTCAGCAAGGACCTGGCAGAAAAACAAATGGTCGAAAAACTCGCGCCGCGCCTGGCGGGCCGGCTGGCCGTGAAGATTGGCGAGGAGAGCGCGGAGAAGTGGGTGGGGCGCATGGTGCCATTGGCGAGTTCGGCGATCGGCGGCGCGTTGAACTACTCCTTCGTCAGGACTTGGGGACGGCGGGTGCAGCGGCACCTGAGAGAACGGCATTTGGCGGAACGTGTTGCTTCGTCGGTACCGGTCGGTAAGCCGGTGATTGTCAGCTAGAATTTTTGTTTCTAGGTCGTCATGCCTCAGGACGCTGCGATCCCCTTTCTACTCGGCGTGAACTATCCCTGGTTGAACTATGCGCAGGATTTTGGCGAAGGGCCGTGGGGCCACCGCGGCATCAGTGCGCCGGAAAATCAAACACGGGTGGCGCAGGATTTCGCGGAGATTCGCGACAGCGGCGCGACAACGGTGCGCTGGTTTCTGTTCGGCGATGGACGCGCGGGGTTTCTGACGGAAAAAGGGATTCCGACGAAGCCGGATGCGTTCCTGTTCAAAGACGTCGATGCGGTTCTGAGTCTCGCGGCAAACTGCGGGCTGAAACTCTGTCTTTCACTGATTGATTTTCTGTGGCTTCAGGATCACGGCGGGAAACGCGTCGGCCACGCAAGTGAACTCCTGCTGCAGTCCGCCGCGGGACGCGAAGCTTTCCGCGAACACATCCTGATTCCGCTGTTCCGGGAATTTCGCGCGCACTCCGCGTTGTTCGCCTGGGAAATCGCTAACGAGCCGGAGTGGGCCATCCGGGAATTTCATCGCCAGCGCGCGGCAAAAATGCACCTGGCGGATTTTCGCGTGTTTGCCACGGAAGTTGCGCGAGGCTGTTCATGAATTCGCCGAAGTTCCGGTCACGCTGGGATCGGCGCGGCTCGAGTGGGTTCCTGCGTGGCACGAGATTGGATTGGATTTCTACCAGGCGCATTACTATCCGGTCGACCGAGGGCGAGGCACCTGCGAGTATTGGCAAGCAGCTCGCTGCTCTGCCCGCGCTCGACCAGCCTTTGTGGCTCGGCGAACTTCCTGCCCGCGATGCTTCCCCTGATTATTCTCTCGAGAAGGCGCTCGATGAGTGCCGCGACGCGGGCGTTCATGGCGCCGCCGTGTGGCGCTGGACAAAACCAGAGGAAACGGCCAGGGACGTCGCGATTGGCTGTATCGAACCGGCGACCTTGCGGGCGTGGGCTGAGGAAAGGCGTTCGCGCGAGGCCAACGCGTAGTCGCGTAAGGAGCCTCAGGAGAAAGAATGCGGGCAGCGTTCAAGAGAACCACTGGGCGAAGGGTTGCCGTAATTTTGTTGGCGCTGGCCGCGGCCTGGGGCACGGACGTTGCGGCGCAAGAACCTGCCAACGAAACGGAAATTCGCGCAGAAATGGCGGCGGCGGAACGACTTGCTGGGCAAGACGCCCGATCGCGCGTCGGTGCTTTATTTGCTGGCCGCTTTGCACGCACAGTTGGGAGAAATCCAACAGGCGATGACAAACCTGAGGGAATGCGTGTCCTTGAAAGAGGCCTTCGATCCCTCGGGCGGGCCGGAGTTCGCGGCTTTGAAGGGCGCCCGCGAGTACGATCAGCTCGTGGAACAAGCTCATAAAGATTTCCCCGCAGTGAACCAGGCGCGGCTGACTTATATAACCACGGAAAAAGATCTGGTCCCGGAAGGTCTGGCTTACGATTCCGCGCGCAATGTCTTTTACCTGAGCAGTCTGAACCTGCGAAAGATCGTGAAGATCCCGGGGAATGGCGTGATCAAAGCACCGATAAAAGGCGCGGTTGCGGAGAAGAGCAGCGATTTCGTACCGAGTGATCGCTACAAGCTTCTGCCGATTTTGGGGATTCGCATGGATCCCGGCGATGGAAGCGTGTGGAGCAATTCCTGTCTGGACGAAGGCAAATCGGAACTGCTGCACTTCGATCCGGAGGGAACGCTGCTGGGCCGCTATCGAACACCGGAACCCGGGAAACACTGCTTCAATGATCTGGTTGTGCTTCCTTCGGGAGAGGTTTTCCTGACGGACACGCTGGCCAACCAGCTGCTGCAATTCCAGCCGAAGACGCAAACCTTTTCAGAGACGAAAGTTTCGCGGGAATTGTTGGAGCCGAACGGCATTACCTTATCCGGCGACAATCAGCTCCTGTATGTTGCCGATCAGCTGGGCGTGCTTCGCGTGGACTTGAAAAGTGGTGAGAGCGTCGAGGTGGATGCGGGGCCGCACAGCACGCTCGCGGGCATTGACGGTTTGTATTGGCACAAAGGCAGCTTGATCGCGATTCAAAACGGCATCGGCACGCCGCGCGTCGCCGCGTTCCAGTTGGCCAGAGATGGCGCGCATGTTTCCAAAACCACGATTCTCGAGTACCGTTCGAACCTGTGTGTTTTGCCGACGACGGGAGCGCTGCGCGAGGATGATTTCTACTACATCGTGAACAGCGGGAGCGACAATCTGAATACCAACGGCCGCGTGCTGGACGTTACGAAACTGGAGCCGGTGCGAATTGCCGTGATTCATTTGCCTTGAGGTCGATGGCCGGTCGAAGATGCGGCACGGGAGTGGAATTTCCCAGGAAGGCCACGTACATTGTGTAGAGCCTGTAGCGCGGCACATTGCAGAAGAGAGGTCCCCATGAACGCACTGGCTAAAATCCTGTCTGCGGCGACGATTCTGGTGGCAGGCGCGTGCCTGCTCGGGATTCCGCAGTTCGCGGCTTCGCGCCCACAAGACATGGCTGGGATGCAGCACGATAAAGCTCCGAACCCCGATGAACCGATTCCGGCGTTTCACATGGAGGCACCGCAGGACGCGCTGCCGCCCACCATGGAGCCCTCGCTGTTTCCCAACATCGGCGTTTTCAATGCCTACATGGTGGCGGGCCGGGTGAAGAAAGTTCTTTATCAGCAGCCGTGCTATTGCCACTGCGACCGCAGCCAGGGTCACGGAAGCTTGCTGGATTGCTTCGTGGGGCGGCATGGTGCCGGGTGCGACACGTGCATTCGGGAAGCGTTTTACTCTTACGAGCAAACGCGCAAGGGCAAAACAGCGGCGCAAATCCGCGATGGGATTATTCACGGCGAGTGGGAGAAGGTGAACGTGGCCAAATACCAGACCGCGTATTTGCCACCCGCGAACACGCCTGCAAAATAGGTGGGTTTACACTTGATACGCGAAAGTACCAGCGAGTTTTGCAGCTCGGATGGAAAAGCCTCGTCCCTGACGGGACGAGCTACAGAACAACCTACAAAGACCTGGAGTGAGACGATGAAGAAGAAAGTGCGCGGATGGCCCTTGGCGCTGGCTTGATTCTTTGTTTGTCGTGGGCGCTGATACTTCCGTTCGTTCGCAGCGTGAACGCCGACGCGAATTGGGGTTTTTCCATGAGCAATCTGGACAAAACCTGCAAGCCTTGCGACGACTTTTATCAGTTCGCGATGGGCGGGTGGATGAAGAGCAACCCGATCCCGCCGGAGTATGCCACCTGGGGATCGTTCACGGTGTTGCGAGACAAGAATCTCACTGATCTGCGCGCGATTCTGGAGAGCGTGGCCAAAGAGAATGCGCCCGCCGGTACGAATAAACAGAAGATCGCGGATTTCTATGGCAGCTGCATGGACACCAGCGCGATCGATTCGGCGGGACTCAAGCCGCTTGCTGCGGAACTTGCTGCCATCGAAGCGGTCGAGGACCGCAAAGCCCTGGAAACGGAAATTGCAAGCTTGCAGCGCGAGCGAGTGAATGCCGTTTTTCGATTTTTCTCCGCGCCGGACTTTAAAGACAGCTCGCGCAATCTGGCGCAGTTGAGTCAAGGCGGCTTAGGAATGCCGGACCGCGATTACTACTTGCGCGAAGACGACAAATCGCAGCAACTGCGGACAGACTACGTGCAGCACGTCGCGAAGATGCTGGAATTGGCGGGCGATGCGCCAGAAAAGGCAGCGGCCGAAGCCAAGGTAGTGATGGATCTCGAGACCGCCCTGGCGAAGGCCTCGCGCAACCGCGTGGAGCTGCGCGACCCGGACAAGAATTACAACAAGATGACGCTCGCGCAGATCAGCGCGTTGACTCCCGACTGGTCGTGGGAAAACTATCTTCGAACCATGAGCGCTCCCGCGCTGGACCAGGCCAACCTGCGGCAACCTGATTTCTTCAAGGAAATGAACCGGGAGCTTACGGCCGTGCCGCTAGCCGATTGGAAGGTCTACCTGCGGTGGCAATTGCTGCACGCTTACGCACCGGCGCTTCCCGAAAGCTTTGTGCAAGAAAATTTTGATTTCTACGGGAAGAAGCTGTCAGGAGCAAAGGAAATTCTGCCGCGATGGAAGCGTTGCGTGCAGGCCACGGACCAGAATTTGGGAGAGGCGCTCGGCAAAGTCTATGTCGACGAGTATTTCCCGCCGGCGGCCAAGGCGCACGCGAAAGAAATGATCAACAATTTGATTGCCGCCCTGAAATCCGACATTCCCACGCTGGCGTGGATGGGGCCGGAGACCAAGAAGCAAGCGCTGGCCAAGCTGGAAGCGTTCACCGTGAAAATCGGCTATCCCGATAAGTGGCGCGACTATTCCAAGTTCACCGTCACTCGCGGTTCCTATCTCGCGGACTTCCGCAACGGCTCGGAATTCGAGCAGGCTCGCGAGCTCGCCAAAATCGGACAGCCGGTGGACCGTTCGGAATGGGGCATGACGCCGCCGACCGTCAATGCCTACAACAACTCGACGATGAATGAGATTGTTTTCCCAGCGGGCATCATGCAACCGCCGTTTTACAATCCCAACGCCGACGATGCCGTGAATTATGGCGGGATGGGCGCGGTAATCGGGCACGAGATTAGCCATGGCTTCGACGATCAAGGCTCGAAATTCGACGGTGAGGGCAATCTGCGAACCTGGTGGACACCGGAGGACCGCAAGAACTTCGACGAGCACGGAGATTGCATCGTGAAGCAGTTCGACAGCTACGAAGTGGAGCCCGGACTGCACCAGAATGGCAAGTTGGTGCTGGGCGAAAGCATCGGCGACCTTGGCGGCTTGACGATCGCGTATGCGGCTTACGAAAAATCGATCGAGGGGAAACGCCCCAAAGACGTGGACGGCTTCACGCCGGAGCAGCGCTTCTTCCTGGGCTGGGCACAAGTGTGGGGAGCAAATCAGCGGCCGGAAGCGGCGCGGCTGCAAACCAACACCGACCCGCATCCGCTGGCGCGGTTCCGCGCCAACGGTCCGCTGTCTAACATGGAAGCGTTCGCGAAGGCCTTTGGCTGCGCGAAGGGCCAGGCCATGGTGCGGGAAAGCGCTTGCAAGATCTGGTAGGCGCGCTACTTCTAGGAATCGTCTCTGGCGCGGCGCTATTTCCCGTGGCGGAGATACGCGTCGGTTTTGTTGAGCCAGTCTTCGCGTGGCGGAGTGAAAACGTCGAGGTCCAGCGTGTCTTCGAGCGCCCAGGCTTCGTGCGGCATGTTGGCAGGAATACAAAGAACCTCGCCGGCTTTCACAACCACTTCCTTGCCATCGATGGCAAATTTCAACGCGCCTTCCAGAATGTAGGTTACCTGCTCGTTGTGGTGATGGTGTTCGGGGACGTGCCCGCCCTTTTTGATGAACACGCGGGCGAGCATGACCTGGTCGCCCACGACCATTTCGCGATCGATCTTGTCGTTCAGCGGTTCGCGCTGAACCTGGTTCCACGGAATGTATTTGAATTCTTGTTTTTCACTCATTTCATGTCTCCATAAAGGCGTGCTGCGGTGTCGTGCAGATAGTTGCGCGCCATCTCCAGCGCTTTCGGCTCGGTAATCGCGCCTTCTTCGACCAACTCGGCCAGTGCCGCGGCAAGTGCCGTGCGCGAGGTACGCGCGGCCAGCCAGAAGCTTTCTTCCGCGCCGAGCGCTTCGTTGAATGGGAAGGCGTCGGAAGCGTACATCATCTTGTCGGGATAAATGGTCAGGAGCATCTTGAGCACGTCTTTAAACTGCGAGGGATAGAGCATCTCCGACTGGAACGAAGTGTCCAGGTACACGTTCTTCACCGCGGTCAGCAGCGCCGCTTCGCGTTCATACGGCCAGCCGCCATGAACCAGCACGAACGTGACGTTTTTATAGCGGACATCGCGCACCACATTTTCCAGATTGAGCACGTTGCCCTGGCGCAGGCTGAAGTAATCCCCGATACCGACGGCGGTGTGGAAATGCATGGGCAGGTGGAGTTTGCCTGCCTGATCGGCCATCACGCGAAAAATGTAGTCCTGGAAGATGCGGTATTCGTCGGCATTCGGAACGCCGCCGCCGTGGTAGTGACTGTAAATCGCTTCGGCCTGAGATCGCGGCGGGTCGGTGAAATACAAGGTGCGGAAATAGGCGGCTTCGAATTTAATGGCTACGCCGCCATGCTTTTGATTATCCGCCATGGTGCGGCGCACAAATTCCTCATAGCCCGCCAGGTCCGCGGGAAGCCCGTCAACGCCTTCCTGTTTCTTCCAGCGCGCCAGCATTTTCTCCTGCAGCGGAACGTACACGCCCATGTCCGGCGTGCTGGCGGTCTGCTGACTATTATCGAAAGGATAGAAAAAGGAGTCGCCGAAGAAAACCCAGTGGAAACGCTTGGGATCGAGATAAGGAGCCATCATGGCGCGATTCGCCAGGCAGATTTGCACGTTTAGCTTGTCGAGGATGCCGTCGAAGTAAGCGGTGCCACCGGCTTGTTTCGCCGCATTCTTTTTGTCGGCGAGCCATTTGGCGTGCTCGGGTTTGAAATCATCGTAAGGGTAGCCAAAAAGGGATTTCGCCGCGGCGACGAATTCGGGATTATCGTCGCGCAGACGAAATGTCGGGCTTTCGTCGGGCGGCGCGGCCATGGCGTCGACATCGGAATCGTCGGCGAAGCCGGGATGGGCGTGATCGTCGTACATGGGGATCTTGTCGATCTCGACGAGCAGCCGGTCGTACATTTTCTTGACGTCACCGGAAGGATAGGGCGTGGCTTGCGCGGCCACGGATTGCGCCCAACCCGCCGCAAGAAGAAGACCAACGCTTGCGCACAGCAAATGTTTCGCCACCTGGCATCCCCCGCTCGTTCAGCTGTGAAAAGACTAGAAGCTCGGAATTCTCCGGATCGTTCAGCGACCTCACAGAGCCACGGTGGCGCGCCAATGCGACGACACGCGGCGAATGCGCTCGAGCGCTTCTTCGAGCAGATGCGTGGCGCCCACCAGAGAGAATCGCAGGAAGTTCTTGCCCTCCGCGCCAAACGCCGCGCCGGCAATTCCCGCCACGCCCACCTCTTCCAGCAAAATTTTCTGAACTTCTTCCGCGGACCTGCCGGTTTCCTCGATGTTCACCCAGGCGTAGAAGGCGCCGTCGGGCGATTGGCAGCGGAAGCCGGGAATCTTGTTGAGCTTCGCGAACGAACAGATCGCGGCGCTTGCGATACTCGTGGACCATCGCGGGCACGGCGCTGGTAATGTCCAGCAAAGCTTCGATGCCCGCCACCTGGGTGAACTCCGCAGTGCAGGTGAAGGTATTGAGCACCAGCATATCCAGGGCGTCAATCACGCGCGTTTGCGCCACGGCATAGCCCAGGCGCCATCCAGTCATGGCAAAGGACTTGGAAAATCCATCGATAATCACGGTGCGGTCAGACATGCCAGGCAACGCCCAGATGGATTTGTATTCGCCATTGAACAGAATGCGGGCGTAAATTTCATCTGCGATGACCCACAAGTCGTGCTTCCTGGCGAGCTCGGCGATTTGCAAGAGCGTTGCGTCGCTGAACACTGTGCCGGTGGGATTGTTGGGTGA
Organism: Candidatus Acidiferrales bacterium; assembly: GCA_963792145.1. Lineage (GTDB taxonomy): Bacteria > Acidobacteriota > Terriglobia > Acidiferrales > UBA7541 > Acidiferrum. The sequence continues at coordinate 225,189 of CAWBVH010000048.1, read as the reverse complement.
ATTGAAAATCAGCATGCGCGTCTTGGGCGTGATCTTGGCGGCAATTTCCGCCATGTCCGGCTGGAACCTGTTCTTCTCGCGCAATGCGTAGGGCACAGCCTTGGCGCCTAGACCGCGGGTGAATGATGGATAGATGGGAAAGCTGGGATCGGGATAGAGCACTTCATCGCCGGGCTCAATGAGCGCCATCATCGCCAGTGCCAAGGCCATCTTGCAGCCCGGCGCCACCAGGACTTGTTCCGCGCGGACATCCAGTTTGCGCGTGCGCTTCAGATACTCCGCGATGCCTTCGCGAAGCGGAGGGATGCCGCGCGTGGAGACGTAGCGGTCGCGGCCTTCGGCAACGGCAGCGCGCAGCGCGTCCACCACGGGCGCCGCGGGATGAAAATCCGGCTCGCCGAGTTCGAGGTGAATGATGGAGCGGCCTTGCTTCTCCAGTTCTTTGGCGCGCGTGTATACGGCAAGGGCGCCCTCGCCCGTCAGTTGTGAGATACGCGTTGCGATTTTAGCCATGGCCGAAAAATCATATCACTAGTCGCCGCGAGGTTCTTCCGCGGGAAATACGCTGGGGCACGGTTTTGCCGGGCCTGAGCCTGAGCCAAAAGTTGCGAGCACTTCCCTCAGAACGCGAGCTTCAACGAGAACTGGATCAGCCGTGGCGTGCCGAGCGTCGAGAAAATCTTGCCGAAGGGCCCGCCGAACGTTGGATTGCCGCTCGGATCGTGGGTGATGGTTTCCACGTCGTTGATCGCAGGATTGGCGAAATTCGCATGGTTGAAGATGTTAAAGAAGTCGGTGGTGAAACGAAGGTTGAAGCGCTCTCCGAACTGGAAGTTTTTGATCAACGAGAAGTCCCAGTTTTGCTGGTAGGGGCCGCGATAGGTGTTGCGGCCCAGAACGCCGAAATTCGTGGTGCAGAAGTTGGAATCCGAGGCGCACTCCGTGGGATAGAGCAGCGGCGCCGGAGCAAAGTTCGACGACGTTCAAATAGCCGTTCAGGCGGCTCTCGGTACTTCCTTTGGTGTAGCCGCCTCCAACCGTTCCGCCAGTCGCGAGGCTGCCGTTCAGAGTCGGCGTGTACCCGGGGGAGAGGAAGCCCGATCCGGCAAGCGAATCGGTGACGGAGAACGGCGTTCCGGACTGGATGATGGTAATACCGCTGATGGCCCAATTACCGAGGGCCTGGTGTTTCCAATCCTTGCCCTCCGAGAAGAAAGGCAGGTTGTAGCGATAGCTCACCGCCAAGCGTTGCGGCCGATCGAAGTCCGACCATCCGCGCGAAAACTTCAGGTCGGCTTCATTGTTGTAGGCGGTATTGAGCGCGGTGTTGCCGCTGGAGGTGGCGTCGGTCGATTTGGAGAAGGTGTAGGCGGCCTGCACGTAGCCATTAGCCCAGCGGCGCGAGAGGGTGGTTTGCAGCGAATTGTAGTGCGAATAAGCATCATTCGCGAAAATCTGGAAACCGCCATAGCCGTTGATCGCCGGGATTGGAGACCGCGCGGGACCATTGGCAAAAGTATTGGCGGTGATCTGGTAGGTGTTCCCGTTTACGTCGGTGATGCTGACGGGATGTTGCGGACTGGCGTCTTGCCCGGGGATGTTCGTCCGGGTTTCGCGCAAGTGCACCGCGTGTGTTCCCACGTAGCCGATTTCCAGCACCCACTGCTTGCCCAGATCGCGTTGGATGGTCATGTTCCACTGCTGAGTGTTTGGCATCACGAATTTTCGCGGGACCGCCAGCACAAACAGGTTGGTCGTGGGAATTGTTCCGGGGCTTCCGGCGGCGCAGGCAAAGTTCCCCGCCAGATTTGCATTGCCTCCGGTAAAACCCTGGAACGCCGCGGTGCACGGAATGAAGTTTGGATCGAGAGTTCCGGCGACGGGTAGACCATTATTGGTGCAACCCGGCGCTGGATTTTGGGAAAAATAAGTTGCCAGGCAGCCGGGATTGGAGGCTCCGAAGGTGATCGGCAGGAACGGCGCCTGGAAGGAAAGCTGGTCCGCGGTTCCAACGTCTTCGCGGACGAAGTAAATGCCGTAGCCGGCGCGAATCGTGGTTGTGCCTTTGCCGCCGAGGTCGTAGGCAAGGCCGACGCGCGGGGCGAGTCCGGTGGAATAAGCGTTCTTGAAGGTCGTGTCGCTTCCGCTGCCAGTCAACCCAGGAACGTTCAAGGTATTGACGCAACCGCCGTAGACCATGGGATACAGATTCTCGGCGGCGAGGCTTTCGTCGATGTTGCCGAGGTGGCAAAGATTGTCGCTGAAAGCGCCGTCAATCTCGGTGCGCAATCCCAGATTTAAAGTGAGGTTGCGCTTCACTTTCCAATCGTCCTGCGCAAAGAAACCATAATCAGTGGCGCGGTACTGGTGGTTATACACGCCGCCGCCACCAAAGCTGAAGGCCGAGGCGCCTTGCAGGAAATTCTGCCAGTCCGTCAAACCCGCGCTGTTCAGGAAGAAGATCTGTCCATTGAAGGTTTGCGGAAAAAGCTTGTCGAGATTGACGCGCGTAAGTTCGGCGCCGAAGCGGAAGACGTGCGCGCCCTTAACCCAGCTGACGTTGTCGACAAAGTTGAAATTGTTCTGGGTCTGATACTGATTGGCGGGAGGTGTGGGTCCAATCTGGAAGCCCGAAGTGTTGAACGTGAATTTGTAGATGGACTGGGTGATGTTGTTGGAGGGCCGGTCAATGCCCAGATCCGCGGCGGTGACCGGTGGCACGTTCAGCAAGCTGTAGTTCATGCGCACATAGCCGAAGCGGAATTCATTCACGAGGCTGGGGTTGAAAAGATGCGTCTCTCCAATGCTGAAGAATCGAGCGGCGACCGGGATCTGGTAGGGAAAGTCCAGGTCCGTGGCGCTGATGCTGCTGGCCAGCGTGCCGCCCAAGGACGCTTGCAAGCCGCCGGCGCCGAAGGGCAGGAGGCTGGAGGAGTTGGAGAAGAAGAAATTGGCGCTGAGTTTGTCTTTTCCGGAATTGAATTCCTTATTCCAGTTGATGGTGAACTGATTGTCGCTAAAAGTGCCCGGCTTGCTGTAGAGGAACGGAGCCGTATTCACGGTGACTTGGCACGTGGCGGGATTGACGCTGACGCCCGGCGTGCCCGCCACCGAAGGAATCAGGAATCCGCCGGGAGTATTGCCGAATTGCGTGCTCTCGAAATTCAAGAGCTTCAGTACAACGGGATCGATGGAGATCGGGGCAGCCGCGCAACCAGTGGGATTGCTCGCTGAAGGAGCGACTGCCGGGGTGCTGAAAATGCTCGCGAGATTCGCCGCGCTACGGTCTGTGGGAAGAATTGGGAAGCCCGGATTATTCACCTGGGTTCCCGGAGACAACGCACTGACTTGGCGCGTTCCCTGATAGTTCCCGAAAAAGTATCCGAACTTTTCTTTCACCAGGGGGCCACCGAGGCTGCCTCCGAAAATATTCTGCCGGACTTCCGGACGCTGCAAGCCGCTGGCGTTTTGAAAGAACTCATTGGCGTTGAGCACTTCGTTGCGGAAGAACTCGTATACGTCACCGTGAAACTCCCTGGTACCGGTTCTCAGAATGGCGTTGACGTCGCCGCCGCCGTTGCGTCCCTGGCTGGCATCGTACAGTGACGTTTGTACTTTGAACTCCTGCAACACATCAGGGTTCGGCAGAGGTATATAGTAGTTCTGCGCCACGTTATAGTCCGTCGCGCTGATTCCTTCGATCTGGTAGTTGTTGTTGTCTTCGCGCTGCCCGTTCACGAATATTTTTGTGACCCCGCGCCCGAGTTGCGCCGAAGCGTTCAGTTCGCTCTGAGCACCCGTGCTGAGGGTGAGCAGCTGCTGGTAATTTTGCGTGGCCAGAGGAAGTTCACGAATCGTTTCAGGCCCCAAGGTACCGCCGGTTGTCGCGGCGGTAGTGTCCACAGTGGCGACCTGAGCGGAAATCTCCACCTTCTCGCTGACCGTTCCGGGCTTCAGCGCAATGGTTACGCGGGTGGTCTCCGTAACGCGGACTTCCACACCGCTGGCTCTGGCTGCGGAGAAGCCCGACTTGTTCACCACCAGGTAATAGCTTCCGGGCGGAAGCAGTGTGGCCACGAAGGAACCATCCGGGCCGGTGTTTTGGCGGCGTACCAGCAGGTCCGTGGCGCTGTTCAAGATTTGCACCTCAGCGTCGGCAACGGAACCACCGCTGACGTCTGTGACGGTTCCGCTGATCGCGCCAGTAGCACCTCCCTGGCCGTTCGCCGCTGGAACACTAAGCAACGCTGCAATAAGAAGGAACAAGGAAAAAAGCCGTATGAGTTTCCGCATGCTATCCCCCGTCAAAAAAGTCCGCCATGTCCCGGGTAAAACCGGGAAACCCCACCGCCCAGCCTGGCATCGCTTCCGGCCCGATGAGCAAGAGAGATCGCTTGTAAACACACCCCATGGAGGACCAGGTAGAGCAGGGACGTTATCGGGTAAATCCTCTATTGTCAAGCAGTTGGCAATGAATAATTCTTATGTTTGTCATCGCTGAATCATATACGGCCCTGCCGAAGATGCTACGTGATGCAAGTGCAAAGTCCCGAGCTCGGCTGCCAGAGGCACGTTTCGCGGCACCTTGTGGTGTCACTGGTTTGTCATTTCTTTTCCCTAACGCAACCCGGCGAAGTGCGCTATCGTCTAACTTTATAGGGAGCTTGCTCACCCCGAGGTACGCCATGAAAGCTCGTTCGATTGTCCTCATATGTGCAGGAATTCTGTTGGTCTGTGCCGGCCTGCCCGGAACCGCCGCCGCAGATACCAGTCATATTCGAATTATTCGTTTGAGTCTGGTTCAGGGAGATGTCCGCTTTGCCAGTTCATTCCATGGTGATCCGCTAACGGATACCAAGGCGGTGTGGCAAACGGCACCGCTGAACATGCCCATTCGCGAGGGCTCGGCCCTGGCAACGGGCACCGGCCGGGCGGAAGTTGAGTTTGAAAATGGGGCCATGGCATTCCTGAGTGAGAATTCGGTTCTGGAGTTCTACGATCTCTCGCTGCACGATGGAGAGAAGATCACTCGCCTGGTACTTCGCCAAGGCTCTGCTATTTTCTATACGCATTCGCAAACGGGCGATTATTTCAGTGTGACGGGTGGAGACTTTACCGTGGAAGCCGGCGTGCGCAGCCGGTTCCGTCTAAACAATTTTGACGACGGCAGCACTGTGGACGTCGAAGGCGGGCAGGTTTCGGTACTGCGAGATGAGAAGTCGACACCGCTCGAAAAAGGCCAGTCGCTTTCTGTGCGCGCATCCGATCCGAAGAACCAGGTGATCGCACGCGCGGACTCGACCGACGATTTTGACCGCTGGGTGTCTGGGCGCATCGACAGCGTGGTTACGGCCACGAATTACACCAACCAATACACCAGCACCACGAACTACACCTCGGGATTTTCCGACCTGTATACGTTCGGCTCCTGGCTCTCAATGCCGGGATATGGCTACGGCTGGCGCCCGTTTGGGGTTGGTTTGGGATGGTGTCCCTTCGATGCGGCGTACGGCAACTGGTACATGGACGCAAGCATTGGCGGTTGGTCGTTCATTGGTTCAGCTCCATGGGGGTGGTTGCCCTATCACTATGGCGGCTGGATTTATGCGCCGGCGTATGGCTGGATGTGGACACCCAACGGTTTTGGCGGAGCTGGTGGAAGACCAGTTACGTATCGCCCAGTGACGGCTGTCTGGGTCAATACGGGCGGTGCCTTGGGATTTGTTCCTGCGCATCCGCTGGACAAAAGCGGCAAGACCCCAATGAATATCACTCGCGGAGTGTATCCGGTCGAGGGGAACACCATCACGTCGCCTGTTGCCGTCGCGAATGGCGAGAAAGTGTCTGTGGTTAAGCATCTGCCTGCAAACGCCCTGGTCGCCGGGAATGTTGGCAGAACGACCGCGCCGGTGCCGGTTTCCCGCGTGCTCCCCGCGAGCACTTTCACCACGAGGCCAGCTGGTCCTGGCATAGTGCGCCAATCATCGATCATGTACGACCCAGCAGAGCACCGCTTCGTGAATTCGGGCCAGGTTGCTGCGGCTGCGAATGCAGTAACGCAACCGCGTAGCAATGTCGCCAAGGTCAACGAAGCAACCGCGGGACGTGGCGCTCTTCCCCCTGTGCGTGCGACTACATCATTTCCTACTGCTCCTACTGCCGGACGCAATTCGGTTCCTGCGCGGCCCGCGATGACACCCGCGCCGGCCCGAGTGGGAGGTGGATCTTCGGGTGGCAGTTCGAGCGGTGGAGGCGGCTGGGGCGGCGGACGTAGCCCTGCAAGTTCCGCTGGATCCTCGATGCCTGCGAGTTCGGCGGGATCGTCGCGTCCGTCTTCTGCGGGAGGCGGCGGACGGCCACACTGATCATCCCGACGAGCATCTGGATTTAGTTTGAAAGAACGGCTCGTGGCACATCCGCCGCGAGCCGTTTTACCCGTAGGGCCATAAAGCCCCGTCCTTCATGGCGGGGATATAAGGCCCTTTAGAGCGGGGTCTTTTGTTGCTCGACGTATTGCTTAATGATGCCAAGCGGTGCGCCGCCACAACTGGCAGCGAAGTAACTGGGCGACCACAGGACATCTTTCCAATAGCGTTTCTCGATGTCGGGTCGTTCAATTCTAAGCAACCGACTGGAAACGCCTTTGAGACTGTTGACCATGCTCGACACCGAGCGCTTCGGTGGATAGTTAATGAGCAAGTGTACGTGTTCGGCTTCGCCATTCATCTCGACCAGTTGTGCCTGGAAATCGCTGCAAACTTTCTCAAACATGACTTTGAGCCGCTGGAGGGCGTCTCCGTCAAATACCTGTCTTCGGTATTTTGTGACAAAGACCAAGTGGACATGCAATGCGAAGACGCAATGCCTGCCGCGACGAATATCGTTTGTCAACCGCATAGACCAAGAGTATAATGCGTTGCGTTGCGACTGCAAGCATTCAAATTCGCACTGCGCCCCAACGGCGAACAAATCCGCAACCTGCGGCGGTTCGCTGGGTCCTGTCGCTTCGTCTACAACAAGGCGTTAGCCCTCAACGTAGAACGCTACGAGAAAAAGAAAAAGCGTTTGGGCTACGCTGGCCTGTGTGCCTTGCTGCCCAACTGGAAAATGGAGCACGAGTTTCTGTCTGCCGTGCCAGCGCAAGCATTGCAGCAAGCGCTAAAGAATCTCGAACGAGCGTACACAAATTTCTTTCAAAAGCGAGCCGACTTCCCCAAGTTTAAGAAGAAAGGTCAGCGAGAGAGCTTTCGTATCCCTCAAGGCTTCGAGGTGGACAAGCAAAACGGACGCATCAAACTGCCGAAACTTGGTTGGATGCGCTACCGCAAGTCTCAAGACATCCTCGGCGAAGCCAGCAACGTCACCGTCAGCGAATCGTGTGGTACGTGGTTCGTCTCCATCCAAACAGAGCGAGAGATCCAGACGCCACAGCACCCAGCGATATCAGCAGTCGGGTTGGACTGGGGTGTAGTCAACTTCGTAACGCTCTCGGATGGCGAAGTCGTAGAGCAGTGCCAGCCCTTGAAAAAGTTCCTGCCCAAACTAGCGAAGTTGCAACGTGGCATGGACCGCAAGCGAAAAGTTCTCAAAGAACTGGCGAAAAGCCAAAGGCAAAATCGCCAAACTGCATTCGAAGATTGCCAACATCAGAAAGGATTTCGTACACAAGGTTTCGAACGACATCAGCAAAAACCACGTCGTTGTCTGTATCGAGGACCTGCAAGTAAAGAATCTGAGCAAGTCAGCAACCAAGAAGGTGGCGCAAAAGTCTGGGCTGAATCGTTGCATCTTGGACGCCAGCCCGTTCGAGTTGCGCAGCCAGCTAAAATACAAAACGCAGTGGCAGGGCGGTCTGCTTGTTCCTGTGCCACCGCAAAACACCAGCCGCAAGTGCCCTGAGTGTGGGCAGGTAGCAGCAGCGAATCGCAAGTCGCAAGCAAAATTTGCATGCGTCGAATGCGGGTTCTCAGCCAATGCGGATTTCGTTGCTGCTGTCAATATCAGAGAGGCGGGTCTCGCCTCGCTAGCCTGTTCGCAACCTTCGGGTGATGTAAGCCCGTCGTGTCAGGAACCCACCGAAGGTATCCCCGCCTAGCGGGTGAGCCAGTAGGAATCCCCTCCCTTCGGGGAGGAGAGGATGTCAATCAGCAAAGAGCATCCCTGCATAGCCCACCACTCTTTCGCGATCGCCCGCGATATCTCCCGACGTGGCGTATTTGACCAGTTCTCCCTGTTGGACACCCAGTTTTTGCAACGCCGTGAGCATTACTACCGTCGGACCCAGTCCGCACATGGAGATCGACTCCTTGCGGCACACGTCGTATAGGCCGGACGCATCTACGAAAGCATACAGTCGATGGCCTGGCGATCTTTCTGGCGCGTGCGTTCGTCGTCTTCGTAGTGATTCATGTCCGACGAGGTCACGACCAGGATGTCTTCGCCGCTCTCGGCCAGCACACGAGCGAGTCCTTCACCCACATTCACAAGTTCCTGGAAACGAATCGTGCCGACGGCGATGGGCACAAACGTGAAGTCTGGATCGAGGGCCTGCAAAAAAGGCAACTCCACTTCCAAGGAGTGCTCGCTGACGATGCGCTACTTCGTCCTCGCGCAGCGCCGGGCAAGCAGCGCACACGCGCTTGGCCAAGTCTTCATCGATGCGCGCATCTCCCAGCGGAGTTCGCCACTTCCCGGCGGAAAGAATGGCCAAGGGTTCGCCGCGAGGATAATGACGCACGCCGAGGATTATGATCCGCTTCGGGAGGACGATGCGCGAGAACACCGCTCCCGCGACGTGCCCTGAGTAGACGTACCCGGCGTGAGGCACCAGGCAAGCTTTTGCGTGAATCTTTTCGTGTTGATTCTGGCTCGCGGGTATATTGCTGAACGAGTGCGGCAAGTTCCTTAGGATTGTCGGGATAGAATTGTCCGGCAACAGCAGGGGGGCGAATCATGGCCCCCTCCTCTAGGGGGACGGCGAGGGCTTTCCTTTGAACTTCATGGCTTCGAGAGACTGGGGATCGTAGTACACGGTAATTTTGTCGCCATACTGGTAGCCGCCCTTGTCGATAATCTGCTGCATCTTCGTGGCGGCAGGTTGGCTTAAGGCAAACGTGCGGACGGCCATGTCGTTGCCCTTGGCGCGCACGGTAAGCTGCGCAACGTTCGCGTTCATCACAAAGCCTTGAAATTTTGCGAGTCCTGTGTCTTTCGGTTTCGGCGTCACCGCATTCACGATTATGGGTAGCGCGGTGTCCACGATGATTGGCGTAAGGATGGGATCCTGCGCGACGGCCCGGGAGGTTCCGAGCGTGGCCACGGCGGCCAAACCCAGCGCCGCGATTCCCACGAGATGCAAACTCTTTTTCATTCGATATCGTCCGTGGCGATGCGCAGCGATTTCAAAAATCGCACGTCCTGGGGGGTCATCGTCAACCGCGGCGCAGCCTTCTTCTCCGGTTCCTGTTCCATCGATTCCTGATCCACCTGAATGCGCAGCGATTCCAGGAATCTGCGATCTTGCGTGGTGATGCGAGCTTCATCGCCGCCGGACGCATCGCGCTTGGCCAGACCGATGGTGGCGTCCAGTTTCAGCACGATGTCATAGCCGTGAGCGCGCACGCCAGCAATTGCTCCGGTAATCCGCTCGGACTCCGAAACGGTATCGTTGATAGCGTGCCCCAGCTCTCGAAGGAGGTTCTTGAGGTTGTCGTCGAGTTGCAAGGATAGCTCCCCAATACTTCTAAACCCGATTGTAGGCTTTCACTTTATTCGATACAAGTTAGGCTTTTGGCGTTGTCCTCAAAGTATTCACACCCCGCACCTGTACCGCGGGCCGGGCAGGACCAAGGACACTTTGTGGGAGAGTGCGCTAAGATGCTGCTATGTCAACGGTTGCGGGGAGTGCCAGCCGGCAAGGCGAGCCGCGAGGATTTCGGCGGCTTTGGCGCGTGTTCAAACAGTTATTCCACGAAGCCATCGGCGCGATTTTTGCCGTGCTGGCTCTTAGCTGGCTGAATATGGCGCTTCGTGCGTGGACGCGAGACGCCACGCACTGGCTGATCGGTATTTCCATCGTCGTTGGCTTGGTGTTTGTTGCGTTCTCCGTCACCTCGTTTCGCCGCGCGCGGCAATTGTAGGTGGATGCGCGTGGCGCGCCGTCACTTTGCGACACACGATTGGGTTTTCCTCATTTGGTTGCGGAACTAAACGCCGCGCATTTCCTGTGGTGCAATCCTGTCCCGAGGGCTCAGCAAACCGGCTGCCCGGGAGAACAGCTGCGACAATGCTTGTGCTGTAGTATTCTGCACTCGAGCATAATTTCATGAGGCTGATTCTTGCTTCCAGTTCTCCACGCCGGGCGCAAATTCTTCGCGACGCCGGCCTGGTATTCTCGATCATTTCATCGGCGGTGGACGAGACGCCAATTCCCGGCGAGGCGCCAGGTGACCTCGTGCTGCGCCTGGCGAATGCCAAAGCCGAATTGGTGGCCGCGCGATCGGTTGGGCCTGCCATCGTGGTTGCGGCGGATACTGTCGTGGTCCTTGAGGGGCAGATCCTTGGCAAGCCTCGCTCGACCGACGATGCTCGCCACATGCTCGAAAGACTTTCCGGGCGCACGCATTCCGTGGTTACCGGGGTATCTCTGATTCGTTTGCCGGATGTAGAACAGCGCGCGTTTGTTGAAACCACGCTGGTGCACTTCGACCGGCTATCGGCCAATGAGATAACGCGCTATCTCGCCACCGACGAGCCCCACGATAAAGCGGGCGCCTATGCGATCCAGGGCCGCGCCGGCCGCTACATTCCGCGCATCGAGGGCTGCTACTACAACGTGGTTGGGCTGCCGCTGGCGCGCCTGCTGTCGGAACTCCACGAATTGGGCTGGTCGGAAGGGGAGACCTCGCTGCTCTCGTGATGACTGCTGCCCCTTAGTCTCGTTCTACTTGTTGCGCTGATTGCCGCAAGAAAAAGACCAGCGCCCCGGAAATGCCGAGGCGCTCGTATGCAACTTTCCTAGAACTAAACTGTCGTTGCGCTTACTTCCACGGAATTCCCGCTTTCCGTTGAGGAAACAGTCGACGACACGACGTAGTAGAAAGTTGTTGCGCCAGCCAAACCTTCATCGGTGTAGCTGGTTGCCGAGGTCGAAGCAATCCGCGCATACGGACCGCCGCTCGCGCCAGAGCGCTTGACGTTGTAAGTGGTCACTCCTGCGGCCGCGCTCCAGCTCAGCGCAACCTGACCGCTACCGGACTTCGCGGTGAGTCCGCTGGGAGCCGCAGCGGTTGCCGATGGAGTCTGGGCCTTCTCAGCGCCCGACACGCCTTCTTTAAAGCTTCGAATGCCCTCGCCCAGACCCTTCATCACCTCGGGAATGCGGCGTCCACCAAAGAAAATCAGAATGATGGCCAGGACCACCAGCCAGTGGAAAATACTAAATTCACCCATGAACTGCCTCCACGCAATCTTCGCCGGCGCTTTCTTGCAACCTGGCGTAGCCTAGGCTACGCGGCAAAGTTATGCCGTTTTGATCCCCTACAGGATAACACGCTCGTCGCCCGCTCGCCGCGTCAAGCGTTGCCGGTCGAGGTATTCCAACAGGGGAATGGCATATTTTCTGGTTATGCCGGTGAGCTCCTTGAAAGAGGGCACGCCGATGCGCTCGCCTTTGTTTTTTTTGTAGCTGGCGAGTAGTGCGGTGAGCTTGTTGAGGGCGTCAGCATGGAAGATCAGGTCCGCTGAGACGCGGACCAGGACTTTTTCTCGCAGCAGGATCTGCAGAATTTTCTCCGCGCGTCGGTTTTCGATGGAAAGTTGTAGCAGCACCTCTTTTACCGTAGGAACCGTCAATCCCGCTTTGCCGAAGGCTTGTTCGATCTGCTGCCGCGCGCGCTCTTCTTCCGGTGTCAGGGTAATTTCCGAGCCGGGCTTTTTCACCAGATCCGCTTCGACCGTTAGTCTTTTCTGCCGGACCAATTCTTCCAGTGCGCTGCGAAAGGTCTCCGGGCGAACGCGTTTCCCCAGACTGGCGCGCAGATCTTCCCGCGTCATCCCGGGCGATAGGGGATTTTCCTTGTGAAACTTCTCCACGCGCAGGCGGAGCTTTTCGCAGATTTCCTGGAAGCGTGGCTCGGAAAACAACAGCAGCGGCTCGGCCGAAACGATGCGGACGGCCTTGGCCTTGGCCAGATTATTCGCGGCTTCCTGGAGCTCGCGTTCCAGCCAGCCCGTGCGCGCAACGATTTCTGCCGCGGGCACGCCAAGCACGTTGCGTTCGGTCATCACGCGCACGGCGTCTTCGCGGGAACCGCGCTCCAGCGCTTCAAGAAACGCCACGCGACTGGTATCTTTCCGGGTGGGGCGGCGCGCCAGCGGATCCAACACTTCGCCTCCGCCAATCGTGATCACCGGCGAAAATTGCCGCGCGATAAAGCGGTCGCCCTTCACAAGTACCACATCCTGTTGCAGACGCAATTGCGCCAGACTCGATTCAGCCGGGGCCAACTCAGGCTTGTCGTACAAATAGATTTCGCCAATAGTCTCGCTGGTTCCCGCGTGAAAATGAATGCGCGTGCGATGCTTCAGCGGAGGCGCCGAAGCGAGCAATTCGAGCCACACATCCACGCGCCGTGTGGGACGGAAGCGCCCCGGCGCGGCAATCACCATGCCCCGCTGTAGCGCGGTGTGTTCCACTCCGGCGAGATTCACCGCGGTGCGTTGTCCTGCCTCCGCGCGTTCCACGCTTTTTCCACCTGTTTGCAACCCGCGCACGCGCAGCCGCTTGCCTTCTGGCAGAAGCTCAATTTCGTCGCCAACGGCAACCTGCCCGGAGATCAGCGTGCCGGTAACCACGGTGCCGAATCCCTTGACGGGAAAGGAGCGGTCCACGGGCAAACGGAAATAGCGGCCAGCGTCTTTTTCCGTTATTTGCGATGCGGCCTGGTGCAGCGCCTTCTTCAGATCCGCGAGGCCGTCGCCGGTCTTCGCACTGACCGGCACAATCGCGGCGTTCGCCAGGAACGAGCCCTTCACGAACTCTTCCACTTCCATGCGCGCCAGTTCGCGCGTCTGCGTGTCGACCAGATCGCTTTTCGTCAGTGCAATGACGCCGCGCTTCACTCCCAGCAGCCGGCAAATCTCAAAGTGTTCGCGGGTCTGCGGCTTGATCGCTTCGTCCGCGGCAATTGCCAGCAGCACCAGGTCCACGCCGGACGCGCCGGCCAGCATGTTCTTCACGAATCGCTCGTGGCCGGGCACATCCACGAACCCGAAGCGCACCCCACCGTCTTCCAAAAACGCAAAGCCCAGATCGATGGTGATCCCGCGGCGCTTTTCTTCTTCGAGCCGGTCAGGATGCGTTCCGGTCAACGCTTCGATGAGCGTGGACTTGCCGTGATCGATATGTCCCGCGGTTCCGACAATGATGCTTTTCGACTTGGTGGCCATAAGAAAAAGACGCGGAAGCGAACGTTTCGATGGTACGAGAGAGTGGAATCCGGGGTCAAACGCGACTGCTCTGTGATCACGCGGACAGCCGACGGAGCAGAATCATCTTCTACCGTAACCTTTGCTTGTTCCTTGGCATCCGCAAATAGAGAAGCTGCCGCACGCTTCGCGCCCAAGGAGTTCTGGCATGAGCACCGGACAAAATCTGTTGCAGCGTCTAGAGTTCGATCATCCCATCATTCAGGCACCCATGGCGGGAGGCGGCGACACACCGGATCTCGTCGCCGCGGTTTGTAACGCGGGAGCCCTCGGCTTCATCGGCGGTGCGTACCTCACGCCTCAGCAAATCGTGGAAGCGAGCCGAGCCGTTCGCGCAAAAACATCGCGTGCCTTTCGGCATTAATCTCTTCGCGCCACAGCTGCCCGCGGAGTCTGGCATCTCTGCGGAAGCGGCCATCGAACGACTCGGCGGATATTACGCTGAACTCGGCCTGCACGCGCCGGCGCAATCGGAAACGGCCAGCTACACGCTTCGCGAGCAGCTCATCGTGGCACTGGAAAGCGGAGCGTCCGCGTTCAGCTTCACATTTGGAATTTTTCCCGCTGACGCAATCGCGGCCATTCGTGAGCGCGGCATGGTCGTCGATGGGCACGGCGACGACCGTTGATGAAGCCATCGCGCTCGAGAAGGCCGGCGTAGATGCCGTGATCGCGCAAGGCAGTGAAGCCGGCGGCCATCGTGGGACGTTCAGCGGCGATTTTAGCGCCGCGATGATTGGCACGATTTCTTTGGTTCCGCAGATTGTTGATGCGGTTCGCCTTCCCGTCATCGCTTCTGGCGGAATCATGGATGGCCGCGGCATCGCTGCTGCGCTGGCGCTGGGAGCAAGCGCGGTGCAACTGGGCACGGCATTCCTCACCTGCGACGAGGCAGGGATTCCGGACGCGTACAAGAATGCGATTCAGCAGGCGCATGAGGATCACACTCGCGTTACGCGCTGCTTTTCCGGGAGACCCGCGCGCGGCATCGTGAATCGTTTTATGAGCGAGATGGAGTCGGCGGGCTCGGCGGAAACAATTCTGCCGTTTCCCCTGCAGAATACTCTGACGCGTCCGCTACGCTCCGCGGCGGCACAGCAAGGCCGCGCCGAATTTCTGTCTTTGTGGGCAGGGCAAGGAGTTCGCATGGCACGGCAAGAGCCTGCGGCCAAGCTTGTGGCGCGACTGGTGCGAGAAACCGAAACCGCGATTGGGCAAATGCGCGGCGCCGCATCAAGCCACAAGGTCCGGGAGAAAACCCGGAGCGCTCACCATTAATTGCGGCTCGGACACCGTAGAGCGGGTCAGACCTTCGGAAAGCCCGGAGCATCCTGGACGCGCTCGGCCTGCCAGAGGTGCCTGCGGTCATGCGCATTGATGACCATCAGCCCTGTGCCAACGGTAAAACGAATGAGCGGCACGAACGGGTTCTTAAAGCGAACCCGATTGAAGTTGACTCTATCCCAGAACTCCAGCACGTGCCGCACAGGCGCATGGGACGCCAAGAAAGCCTGAGGGCTTCCTGAGGATCGCCACCCTCGGTCGGAGTCACCTTTGCGAGTGCCTTGAATCGCATGCGCACGGGTGGCTCCATGCCTTTGATGAACCATCTCGCAAACAACCCGGGCACGACCCTTTGCGGGGTGCCTTCTCGTGTTGCACGCGGGATTCTCCACCGCTGCCTCGAGAGCTTGGCAATAGACCCGGTTGATGCGCGCCAAATGATCGAAGCACTGCCACATGCTCCAGGAAGTGCCTTGATTCGGTTGCCAGTTTGCCTGCTCACGGGACTTCGCGCTAAGCAAGCGTTCTGCGGCGTCCTCGGCTTGCTTCAATTGTTCGAGAATGGAATTGCGGTCTGCGGAAAGATCCGGCATGTTTCTCTCCCACCTGTGTGGATTCTGTGGGGCTGCGCGTCTATTTCGCGCTGGCAATCTCGTCGACAATTTCCTGCGCAGCGGCGCGCGGATCCGCTGCCGTCAGTATTGGTCGCCCGACAATGACAAAATCCGCGCCGGCCCTGATGGCTTCGCGAGGCGTCGCGGTCCTGGCCTGGTCGTCTTGCTTCGCGTTCTTATCTTTCGGCCGCACTCCCGGAGTGGCAATCAGGAATTCCCGTCCGCACAGTTTGCGGATGGCTTTCGCTTCCTGCGACCGAAGCAACAACCCCGTCGACTCCGGTGGATTGCGCCAGCTTGGCGAGCTTCAAGACGCGCGATTTCGGCGGCCCGCCAATTCCGACTTCGCGGATGGACTTCTGATCCATGCTCGTCAGCACAGTGACGGCGAGCAGCCGCGGCCGGTCGGCGCCCATGGGCACTCCGGCACTGATGGCCTGCACCGCCGCGCTCATCATCGTCGTGCCCCCCAGCGCATGTACGTTCACCAACTGCACACCCGGCAAGCCCGCTGAAGCGAGCACCGCTCCTGCTACGGTATTGGGGATGTCGTGGAATTTCAGATCGAGAAAGACACCCGTCCCCAGTTGCGCCACTTGTCTGACCGCTTCAGGCCCCGCGCTGGTGAAGAGCTGCAGGCCGATCTTGAACATGCCGACGAGATCGGCTACCTGCTTGGCGAATTTTATTGCCGTGGATAAGGAATCAAAATCGAGGGCTACGATCAGGCTGCTGCGTGGATGGGCGTCGAAGGTGGTCACGGTTCAGGGTTGCCCGTGAAGCTTCACTCCTGACTTTCGTCTGCTCGGGTACGCTTCGGTGGCAGCTGCATCAGTTCCAGCCGCACCTGGCTTACACCAGAGTGGATCAGGCCAATCTTCCGGGCTACGCGATAGGATACATCAATTTCGCGTCCTTCCTGGTAGGGACCCCGATCATTAATGCGAACAACCTCAAATTTTCCGTTGTGGGTGTTGACGATGCGGACCCAGGAACCAAATGGCAAGTTGGGATGCGCTGCGGTCAGACTCTCGCAGTTGAACCGCTCCCCGTTTGCCGTCTTCTTGCCGTCGAACTCCGGTCCATACCAGCTGGCATTGCCGACCCATACCTTGATGGGTTTCACCGGGGCGCTTAGATGCGCAACGAGAGGAGCCTCCATCACGGGCGCGACAAGGAACATCAGCGGCACCCAGCGGATAGCAGCCCAAGTCATGAAGAGTGGTCGTCGCATAGTGTGTTGTTCTTACTACAAACGCTCAAAAAGTGTAGCAAAAATGATGCATTATGTCAACCATTTTCAGTCACCGAATTTGTCCCGCAAACTACTGATAGTTAACACTTTAGCTTCAGAAACGGCGCGCGCTAGACCCTCCACAAGCGCCTCACTGATCGTAGGGTCAGCGAAACTGGCCGTGCCTACCTGTACGGCAGTCGCGCCCACCGCTAAGTATTCCAGCACGTCCTCAACTGATTCGATGCCTCCCAGACCTAAAATAGGGATCTTGACCGCTTTTCGCGTCTCCCAAACCAGACGAAGTGTGATGGGTTTGATCGCGGGACCCGACAGGCCACCCGTCAGGTTCCCTAGTTTGGACTTTCCGGTCTTAGAATCCACGGCCATGGCGGGGTAGGTGTTGGCTACAGTCAGCGCATCTGCGCCGGCAGACTCCGCTGCGCGGCCGATAAGTCCAATGTCTGTAACAAGAGGCATTAATTTCACCCAAAGAGGCCGTTTCGCCGCTGCCTTCCGTGCGGCCCCAACTACCTCCTCTACAAGAGCAGGGCTGCTGCCGAACTGCATGCCCCCTTTTTTGACGTTTGGGCAGGAGATGTTTAGCTCGTAGGCGGCAATTCCCTCGGCATCCTCCAACCGACGGATCACCTCGACGTAATCCTCGAGGCAGTAGCCGAAGACGTTGACGATGACGCTGGTGTTGTATTTTCGCAACAGTGGCAGCTTGTCGGCGACAAACGCCTCGACTCCAACGTTCTCGAGGCCGACGGCGTTTAGCATTCCGGAGGGCGTCTCGCAGAGCCGGGGAGCTGGCGCACCCTCGATGGGCTCAAGCGAGATGCCTTTGGTGACCAACCCGCCGAGCTGATTCAAATCCACCAGATGAGCAAATTCCAACCCGTAGCCGAAGGTGCCGCTGGCAGTAAGAATGGGATTAGCTAGGCGCAGAGCGCCAACCTGAACTCGGAGGTCAACGCGGTCGGAGGAACTCACGTCAGCAGAGAATAGCATGAAGGCTGGGGGCTATTCCGCAAAATCCTGCGGAGCGCTTCGCGCTACTTAGCTTCGCGTTTTCGCAGCGCTTCGTTCAGGACTCGCCCATCGCGGGTAGCCAAGGTGACCCCGGTTAGCGAGGCAAGCGTGGGAGCGATATCGGCGGGGGTGGCGGGCGCGAAGTATTCGCCCGGCTGAATTCCGTAACCCATCAGCAGGATGGGCACGTGCTGGTCGTAGTTGTAGGGAGTGCCGTGACCGGTGGCATAGCCGCGGGTTTTGCCGGCGGCGGTGCTATCGAGTAGCCAGTAGGGTTTGGGCACGACGAACAGGTCGCCGCTTCTGCCAGCGAAAAAACTGAGTTCCATGGCGTTGCGCGTCTGGAAGAGGCTGTTGCTGCCAGCATTCAGGTCCTCGGCGCGATACACGGCCGCGACTCCCGGAGCCGTCTGCGCAGCATTCATGACCGTGCGTAGCGCAGCCGGGTCTTGCCTCAGTTGGCCATAGATTCCTTGCGAAAAATAGATGTCGCTGCCGGTAATTCGCGCGATCACCGGCTTGGTGTAGTTAAACGGGTCCAGAGCTTTCTCCAGCCGATCTTTCAGGTCGGCAAGACTCAGCACTCCGGCATCGGCGCCCGTTTTTTGCATTTCTTCGGGAATAGGCACGACGCCATGGTCGGCGCTAAGCGCTACGACGTAATTTCCTTGGCCGACTTTCTGGTCCAGGTGAGTGAAGAGTTCGCCGAGGTCTCTGTCGAGACGCACCAGGATGTCCTGGATTTCGCGGCTGCGCGGGCCAAATGCGTGACCAACATAATCCACCGAGGAGTAGCTGACACCGAGATAATCCGTGGCGCCGCTTTTGCCTAGTCCCAGGGAATCCACGGCGGTGAGCGCAAGTTTGGTCAGATAGGTTTCCGCAAAGGGGCTCGTGGACCACTGCTCGTAGAAAGCTTCGTCGGCAGCGGTGCTTGCTTCTTTGCCGCGCAGGGCGTGGGGAAAACTATTGGTCCAACCGTCGGGAGGCGCGGCGCCTGCGGTCTTGTCTTCATATAAGTAGGAAGTTGCGGGCAAAGTGAGGGACCAGGTCTTGCCATAGTCCTCCGTAGCAGGATGCTTCTTAACGAAGTCCTCGATGAAAGGCATCGTGCCGTAGGGAGACGACGTCACCCATGCGCCGCTATCGAACCAGGTGGCGGCGTCAGCCTTGTGGCCTGCCATGGTAATAGCCGCACGCGCCTTCAGCGAAAATGTCACTACACGCGTGGCGCCGCCGCTCTGAAACTTCAACTCCTCGGCATACGCGGGCACTTGCATGCGCCAGGCTGAATCGCCGCCTTTTGTGCTGCCGCCGGCGTAGGCCACGTTTTTCACATTTGGATCGCTGGTGCAGGTGACCATCTTCTGCGCGTCACGATCCCACCACGCGTTGGCCACCATGCCGTGGCTCGCGGGAAATGCACCGGTGGAGATCGTGGAGTGTCCCACGCACGTTTCCGTTGCCGCGTAGGGATAGGCCGCATCGCGGAACCACGCTCCCTCGTTCAGCAACCGTTTCAATCCGCCGCTCCACTGCCCGCGAAACTTGTCGACGTAGTCTGCCGCGCATCTGATCCACCACGATCATGACGACCAGTTTAGGCCGCGACGGGCGTGCCTCCGGCTTGGCTACGGTTTTGTGCGGCGTCTGGCCACAGACAATCGCGGCGGTGAACAGCACGGCCAGCAGGCACGCCATCCCACTTCGCGGTAGTCCGGCGTATCATCGACCTCCTCCCATTGATTCTCATGGCGCACATTGTATTCTGCGGAAGTCTAGCACGCTCCCCAGCGGTCACGGCGGCTCGCGCGACAATCCAGGCTTTGTGTTCTCCGTCCTACGCTCCGTGCAATGGAGTTGTGCTAGCATTACGCGCATGCGCCTC
Organism: Candidatus Acidiferrales bacterium; assembly: GCA_963792145.1. Taxonomy (GTDB): domain Bacteria; phylum Acidobacteriota; class Terriglobia; order Acidiferrales; family UBA7541; genus Acidiferrum. The sequence goes on along the minus strand of CAWBVH010000048.1, from coordinate 205,646 downwards.
ATTGAGAAGTCTCAATTAATGTCTGCCGCGGAAATTGACCGCACGTTGCAGCGTCTTGCGCACCAAATCGTGGAGAAAAGTGGCGGCACGCGGCAGCTTGCGTTGATTGGCATTCGCCGGCGCGGCGTGCCCCTGGCGCAAAGAATCGCGCATGCCATGCGCGGCATCGATGGTGTGGAGGTTCCCGTAGGCACACTGGACATCACCCTCTATCGCGACGATCTTTCGAAGGTCGCGCCGCAGGCGGTGTTGCAGTCTTCGCAGATCCCGTTCGGGGTGGACAGCATGGACCTGGTGCTGATCGACGATGTGCTCTACACCGGCCGGACCATTCGCGCGGCCATGAATGGGCTGTTCGATCTCGGCCGGCCGAAGCGGGTTTCGCTGTGCGTGCTGATTGATCGCGGCCATCGCGAAATGCCCATCGAGGCGCAATACGTCGGCCGCACCATCCAGACCAGCGATACCGAGATCATCGAAGTTCGCTTGAAGGAAGTGGACAACGAAGAACGCGTTGTCCTGGTCGATCGCGTGGAGTAGGGAATCGTCAGCCCAGCCGCCCACCGGCGGCGGCTTTTGCACAGGCGGCTTTTGCGTCCCAGCGCGTGACCACGTAGAATAGCTTTCCAGCAGGGGCGAAACCCCTCGACGCTCCCCGGGTCCGCCTCGAGTCCAAACGAGTGCCAAGTGACCTATTATTTTCGTGATCTGCTAGCCCTCGAGCCGCTCTCTGCGGACGAACTCTCATTCATTCTCGATCAGGCCAAGCCGTTCCAGGAAATCCAGCGCAATCCCTTGAAGAAACTTGCCACGTTGCGCGGCAAGACCGTGGTGCTGGCCTTTTTCGAGAACTCCACGCGCACGCGCCTCAGTTTCGGCACCGCCGCTTCGCGCCTAGGGGCGGACACGATGAACCTTCAGGCGGAAGCGTCGAGCCTGAAAAAAGGGGAGACGCTGCTGGACACGGCGAACAATCTGAACGCCATGAAGCCAGACTGCTTTGTGATGCGCCATTCGTCGTCGGGCGCGGCGGATTTCGTGGCCCGGCACCTGGAGATTCCGGTGGTTAACGCGGGCGACGGCACGCACGAGCATCCCTCGCAGGGCCTGCTGGATGCGCTGACCATCCGCGATCGCAAGGGCACCCTGCGCAACCTGAACGTAACCATTCTCGGCGACATTGCCCACTCGCGTGTAGCTCGTTCGAACATCCATTTGCTGGGAAAGTTTGGCTGCCGCTTCACCTTGTGCGGCCCGGCGATGTGGGTTCCGCGCGAGATGGAAAAAATCGGGCCGCCGGGAACGCCGATCCGTTGTGTGTACCGCGTGGAAGAAGCGCTGGAAGATGCCGACGTGATCATCGTGCTGCGCGTACAGACAGAACGTCTGCACGAACCTTCGCTTTCGCAAAATGACTACATTCTGCTCTACCAGTTGAATGCCGAGCGCATGCGCCTGGCGAAGCCCGACGCACTGATCCTGCATCCCGGCCCGATCAATCGTGGCACGGAAATCACTCCCGAAGTGGCGGATGGCCCGCAATCGGCGGTGCTCGAACAGGTCACCAACGGCGTTTCCGTGCGCATGGCCATCCTGTATTTGCTGATGGTTGGCGCCGCGGAGGGCAGTACGCATCCTGCGCTCGCCGGAAAACGCGAACCACCCTCCAAGGAAACTGCTCATGCTTCTGATTAAGAACGGCCGCGTGCTCGACCCCGCCTCAAACACCGACGCGCTTAAAGATGTTTTGCTGAAAGATGGCCGCATCAAGGAAATCGCGCCCCCAGGCAAGTTGTCCGTGGACTCCGGTGTCGAGGCCTTCGACGCTTCGGGCCTGATCGTTGCGCCGGGCTTTATCGACATGCATGTGCATCTGCGGGAGCCGGGCCAGGAAAATTCCGAAACGATTGAGACCGGAACGCTGGCAGCCGCGCGCGGCGGATTCACCGCGGTGTGTTGCATGCCGAATACCAGGCCAGTGAATGACAACGCTTCGATCACGCGCTTCATCGTCGACCGCGCCAAGGTTCACGGCCATGTGCGCGTTTGGCCCATCGGCGCAGCCAGTGTTGGAAGCAAGGGCGAATCGATTTCCGATATCGCGGCGATGCGCGAAGCCGGGATCGTGGCGGTGTCTGACGACGGCAAACCCATCGCCACCGCAAAGCTGGCGCGGCAAATCATGGACTATTGCCGCACGCTGGAACTTCCGGTAATCGAGCACGCCGAGGATGTTTCCTTGGCCGCAGGCGCCAGCATGCGCGAGGGCGTCGCTTCCACGCGGCTGGGGCTTCCCGGAATGCCGGCCGCTGCGGAATCTGTTTGCGTGGCGCGCGACGTGCAAATCGCGGAGTTGACCGGCGCGCGGCTGCACATCGCGCATCTGTCGGCCAAGTCGTCGCTCGAACAGGTGCGCTTTGCGAAGCAACATGGCCTGCAGGTGACGTGCGAAGTGACGCCGCACCACTTCACGCTGATCGACGAGGATGTCACCTACGACTCGCGATTCAAGATGAATCCGCCGCTGGCTGCGCGAGAAGATCGTGAAGCGCTGCTGCAAGGATTGGCGGATGGCACAGTCGACGCGATCGCCACAGATCACGCGCCCCACGAGCCCGCTATCAAGGATGTGGAATTCGACAGGGCGCCTTTCGGCATCTTAGGTTTTGAGACAGCGGTGGGGCTGGCACTGGAGCAACTGGTCCACGCCGGCAAAATCAAGCTGATGCGCATGGTGGAACTCTTCACCTGCGGCCCCGCGCGCGTTCTGGGCAAAGAGCGCAAACTGGCCGCCGGTGAGCCAGCCGACATCACCATTTTTTCTCTGGATCGTCCGTGGACTTACCGTGTGAAGGAATCCGCGAGCAAGTCGCGCAATTCACCGTTCGACGGCCGCACCTTCAAAGGTGGCCCGGTTGTTACGATCGTTGGCGGCAAGATCGTTCATCGGGCCTAGCGCGGCGCTGGCTTTAACAGCTTGCGGAAAACACCTAGCTCGCTAGCATCCCGGCCCGAGCGCAGCAAGGGATCTGATTGTCGCAAAATGCCAGGGCGAAAGCAGGTTTCTCACTCCTCGGATTTTCGTTCGGAATGACAAAATGAGAGTTTTTCCGCAGCCTGTTCAGGCGAGTTCCGGGAGTTCCACAGGCCGTCGCTTTCAGCATCCGCAACACCGCATAAGCCGGCAGCGACGGCATAAGTCCAACCGCAAATCGCTGCGCCCCGTTGCATATCTCAGCTGAGGTGCCATCTCGGAGCACCACGCTTCCGGCGATTCCCGACTCAATGATCGACAAGAGGACCAGCGGAAGCAGCGCAAGCCCAATGGGAACGCTGATGCGCTCGATGATCATTGCCGCCACCAACGCCATGAAGACAATCGGTCATCGGCAAGCGATCCCAAACCAGGCGGTCGTTGTCCGGCGCCAGGTGGTAATACGACGAGCCAATGGCAGTCAGGATCATGCCCGCGAAGACGATCACGTAGGGCCAGCGCTCGCGCGAATCCACAAACTGCACGCGCGAGGGTTCTCCGAGCAAAATCACGAGACCCCATAGGCCGACGATCGCGAATCCCGCGTTCGAGACGACGTCACCGAAATTCGGAATGTCCAGCCAGAGCCCGGCGATCCGCAAAATTGTGATAGGACAGCGGCTGAGCGATGCGCGGCGCCAACATGGCCGCAATGATCACCACGAGTGTCAGGCTCACGAGCACCACGACACCAGTTCGCTTGGAAAGCACGCGGAACCTCCGGAGCGTGGATAGTACAGACACGGGCACGAGAGCCGCAATGGACGAGTGGCGCGCCTGTTCCAACCATTAAACTGCGGAAGGAGGGAGGAGGAGGCTGGTAGAAGTTAATGTGTTGCGATGCGTTGAACGTTGAACTTGTCGCCGCGCGGCCAAGTCACCTTGTTTTTCGCTTTGCAGTAGGGGCACAGCGCAACGCGTTCCACTGGTTTTGCGAGTCCCGTCGATCCCACCACACGCATCCCTTTCTGACAGACTTCACATCGAAAGATTTTCTGCAGGTGTCCTCCTGTACTCGCAACCCGATCTGGAGGTCTCCGAGCTCGATACTCTCGATCCAAACTCCTTTCTAGTGAGCGGCAGGCTCTGCGGCCGGATGCAACCCGTGCTGCGGCACTTCATGCGTGCCGCGCGCCAAAGGCTCAATCTTCATGCGGTAAAAATGATCCAGCGGCAAGCGTCCCTTGCCCACGGGATACGCTTTTTCAATTGCCTTCATCACGTAGGCTTTTGCGAGCGTGGTGGCCTCCAGCAGGGAACGGCCTGCTGCCAGTTGCGCGGTGATGGCCGAAGCAAAGGTGCAACCGGTGCCGTGAGTGTTCTCCAGCTTCACCTTGTCGCCGCCGAGCGGATGCATGTCCGTGCCATCGAAGAGCACGTCGATGGCTTTTTCCATGTGTCCGCCTTTAACAATCACGGCGTGCGCGCCCATCTCCGCGATTTTGCGCGCTGCTGCTTCCATGTCCGCCACATCTTTGATCGTCAAACCGCTGAGGATCTCTGCTTCGGGAAGATTCGGAGTGATCACCGTGGCGCGTTTCAGGAGTTCGGTAGCCACAAACTTGATTCCGGCGGCATCCAGCAGTTCCGACCCGCTCGAAGACTTCATCACTGGATCGTGAACGATGTGGGCAAACTTATGCGCATCGAGAAATTCGGCAACCACGGCGGCATTGCCACGGTTGCCGAGCATGCCGATCTTCACGGCAGCAATCTCGCAATCCTTCACCAAGATCTCCAGCTGCTCGCGCAGTTCGGAAGCGGGCGTGTTGTGAACGGTTTCCACTCCCTGGGTGTTTTGCACCGTCAGCGAAGTGATGGCTGCGATGCCGTAGCACCCGTGCGCCGCAAATGTTTTTAGGTCTGCGCCAACGCCGGCGCCGCAACTGGGATCAAATCCGGCAATGGTCAAAAGAATGGGAGGAATGACAACTCCCTGGGAGTGAAGGTGACTCATCATCGTCGCTGTGGCGCCTCGTGCGGTGAAGAAAAATGGCCGGTTACGCTCGTCTGAGGTGAAGTTTCATTTCTTCACACCAGAAAACGCCCGGCACTTGCGAATGTACGCGCACTAATTTTTCTCCGCAAGGAAATTCTCGGCGCGAAGAAGAATCGAGACGAGCGTCTGCATTCGCGTAAGTTTGAAAGCGGCGCGCCTAGGAATCTCGCACCCAGCAAAGATGCGAGTTCGATCAGGGGAACAGGCCACGGACCAGCGTGGCTTCGGCCACGCGGCCGACGGCCAGGGCCATGGCGGCGGCGCGCGGTGGAACGTGGTGCTTGCGCATCATCTCGATCATGTCGCGGAACGCGCGGCTCATAATCTTCTGCAAGCGCACATTCACTTCGTCGGAATCCCAGAGCAGGCCTTCCTGATTCTGCACCCACTCAAAGTAGCTGACGGTGACGCCCCCGGCATTCGCCAGGATGTCCGGGAGTACCGTAACGCCACGCCGCGCCAGAATTTCGTCGGCGTGCGGCGTGGTGGGACCGTTTGCCGCTTCGGCGACGATGCGGGCCTTCACCGCTTCGGCGTTTTGCAGAGTAATGACGCTCTCCAATGCCGCGGGAATCAAAATGTCGCACTTCAGCGTGAGCAGATCCTCATTGGAAATGCGCGAAGCGCCAGGCATGCCCACAACCGTGCCCGAACGTTCCTTGTAGCGGATGGCTTTGATCGGGTCGATGCCGCGGGAATTGGTGACGCCGCCGCGCGTATCGCTTAGGGCAATGATCTTGGCCTTGCGATCGGCCAGCAGGCGCGCCGCAGTGGCGCCCGCATTGCCAAATCCCTGAATCGCGACGGTAGCGCCGCGCAGCGAAATCTTTTTCACCTTGCAAGCTTCTTCGACGACATACACAAGTCCCTGCGCGGTAGCTTCGGCGCGCCCAAGAGAGCCGCCGATCGCGAGGGGCTTACCCGTCACTACGCCGGGAACGGTATGTCCCAGCATCATGGAATACGTATCCATGATCCAGGCCATGGTTTGCGCATCCGTGTATACGTCGGGCGCGGGAATATCCTTGTCGGGGCCGATGATCGGGAGGATTTCGCTGGCGAAGCGGCGCGTCAGCCGCTCCAGTTCGCTCTTCGACATGCGCTTCGGGTCGCAAATGACGCCGCCCTTCGCGCCGCCAAAGGGAACATTTACCACTGCGGTCTTCCACGTCATCCAGGCCGCGAGCGCCTTCACTTCGTCCAGCGTGACGTTGGGGTGAAAGCGAACGCCGCCTTTGCCCGGACCGCGCGCGATGTTGTGCTGCACGCGGAATCCGGTGAGCACCTTCACCTGACCGTTATCCATTTTGGTTGGCAAGGATACTTCCAGAATGCGCTTCGGCGTACGCAGCACTTGGCGAAGACCGGGATCCAGCTTCAGCACTTCCGCCGCAATATCAAATTGAATCTGAGCGATGCGAAAGGGATTGAGTTCCTCGCGCGGCGCGATCCGGGGCACCATCGGGGGTGCGCCTGTGGGGCGCGTTGGGACTGGAGGTTTTGCGACCGTTGCCATCAGGTTCGGTCCTTTCCGTTACCGTGGAATCTCAAGATACGTTCAACTGGCCCAACCACTGCCAGGTGCAAAAACTTCTGGTACTAACCGTTGGCGGCAAACTTGCGCACGCCCGCCAAATACTTTTCCCGGCAATCCATGGAACAAAAGTGCAGCAGTTCTCCACCTTCGCGAAGTGGAATCGCTACGGATTCGGCGAGGTGCATGCCGCAAACGGGGTCGCGCACGAGCTTTCGCGAAACCGCATCATTAGCAACATCAATATCGGGATGGGCAGTCGGCGAAGCGCCAGCCATGTTGCGCACGATGTGGCGTAGAATCGACACGGCCCAAGAAACGATCAGGACCCAGAAAACGTAGCGAAGGATGCGAGCAATAAATGTCATCGAATATGGGCGGCAACCACCTTCCAGGCCACCTTTACTGCCGTGGAATGGTGTTGAGGCGAGTGTATGCAGCCCCCAGCAGGGAGTCAAACGAAAAGCTGTGAATTCAATACGTTGCGGGGGTTCGCGACATCCCGAAATACTGGCCTTGAACCTTCGAGCTACAGGCTAACATCTTTAGTTTCATTGCGATAGGAGACGAACTGACCAGAGCTGTGCGGAATCCTCATTTCTTGCCCTCTTCGGACGACACGGCAACCTCTGAGGCATGCAAGTGCGCGATCTTCCACACTCCCCCAGCCTTTCTCAAAACCAGGGTTCGGCGATTGACGAACCCTGGCCGGTCGTCCAGCTGAAACGTCACGATAGCCGCATTGCCGATGATTTCGACTCGCAGGTCGCGCGGTTGGAGGTCCATATAAGGCCCCGAAGTTCTTCCCGCGCGGATTTGCTCAAAGACCAGGCGAAAGTGTTCTTCAAATTGGGCTCGCCCATTGGCTCGGCTTCGCGGCGCCTCGCGGGTAAAAGACTGTGGCATCGTCGGTGAAAGAATTGCGGAACTTGTCCCACTCCAGATTGTCGAACGCAGAAATGAATTCGGCGAGAAACGTTCGAACGGCCGACTCTTCGGTGCGGCTTGTAGGCGTCTGCGCGCTCAAACTGTGGACCAGCAGCAAGAGCGTGGCAACCAGTGCAGCGCCCAATGGAACGCCTTTTTGTTTCATGATCACCTAAGGAGCTGGGATGCGGTCGATGCCCATATAAGGGCGCAGAACTTCAGGAATGATGATGGAACCGTCGGCCTGCTGATAATTCTCCACCACGGCGATCCATGTGCGGCCAACCGCCAAGCCCGAGCCGTTTAATGTGTGCACGAACTCGCTCTTGCCGCCGGCTTTCGGCTTGAAACGGATGCCGGCGCGCCGTGCTTGAAATGCTTCGCAGTTGGAGCAGGAAGAAATTTCACGGAATTCGTTGCTGGAGGGCAACCAGACTTCCAAATCGTAAGTCTTCGCGGAAGCGAAGCCCATGTCCCCGGTACAGAGCAGTACGGTGCGATAGTGCAGGCCAAGTTTTTGCAGAATCGTCTCGGCATTGCACACTAGAGCTTCATGTTCCTCATAGCTCTTGTCGGGATGCGTGAACTTAAAGAGTTCCACCTTCTGGAACTGGTGTTGGCGAAGAATGCCGCGAGTGTCTTTTCCCGGCAGCGCCGGCTTCGGAGCGAAAGCAAGCAGTCCAGGCTGTGACACAAATCGGCAATTGGTCCTCTGGGACCGTCTGATCGCGATAGAGATTGTGTAGTTCCACTTCCGATGTAGGAGTGAGCCAGAAATCCGTATCCTGCACCTTGAAGAGATCCGCGGCAAATTTAGGCAATTGCCCCGCACCCATCAGTGACGTCGTGTTCACAAGAAATGGCGGCAGAATTTCCATATAGCCGTGTTCGCGCGTGTGGATATCCAGGAAAAAATTGGCCAAAGCGCGTTCCAGCCGGGCGCCCCAACTTTTGTAGACCGCGAAGCGCGCACCGGTGATTCGTGTGGCGGCTTCCAGGTCAAGAATTCCGGCGCGCTCGCCGACTTCCCAGTGCGGCTTGGGCTGAAAATCGAATTTGCGGAGCTGTGCCCCAACGGCGGACTTCCTGGTTACCGTCAGCGCCGGCGCCATAGGGGACGCTCGGAGTGGGGAACATTAGGAATTGTCAAAAGAGTTTCGCGCTGCCGTGATCCAGCTCACTGATGCGCTCGTCGACCTGCTTGATGCGGTCGGAGACCTGCTTCATCTCGGCGATCAGAGCATCCGCACTTTGTTTTTCTTTTTTGAGCCGGGCGATCTCATCGCTGGTCTTGTTGCGCTGGGCTTTGCGCTGCTCATTTTCAGTGATGAGTTCGCGGCGTTCTTTGTCGAGAACGCGAAAAGCATCGAGGTCCAGAGTGATATGGCGCTTCCGGGCCATCTCGGCAAAGAGATCGAGGTGGTCGCGGAAAAAGTTCAGGTCATGCATGGTGATAGAAGGATAGCGTAGAGCAGCGACCGCTGGCCAGTCATCGAGGAAGGGAAACCGCACTGGTCCTACTTTAAACCGAGGGATCAGAAAGATCGCGTTCTTTGAAATGGGGCGTGATTCCCGTTTTGAGGCGTTGGGGAAACAGCGCTCGTGGCACGAGCTATGACGATTCAGCTGCTGAGCTTTCATCAGTTATAACCGTGGCTGTGACGTAAAGCACTGACAATGAAGAGGATACGGACTATCGATGCACCCGGGCACGTCTCTGTGTCACGTGCACGAGGGATACAGTTGGGCACGCGATTGCCAGGGTACCAAAGAGAAGTACGGAGGTTCCGGTGCGAAGTACTGGCGCAAATGAACCTGGCGTCCTAGTGACACTCGCGATGGGTACGCGCAGAATCAGCCTTGTGATTGGGAGTAAGGTTCGACTCTCGGGGCGGGCGGAATGATCGTAGTGATCTTGTTCCTGTGCGTCGTTCTACTGCTTGCGAGCGCAGTGGAGCGGCCAAGCCCGCCGGAAAACGAGAGATGAGCTAGGCTTCCCGTCATTACCCTCCATCCCCCACGCCAGAGCGGCCGGTGCCCCCACCGGCCGCTCACTTTTTTGGGCAGCAAAGTGATACCTGCGAGCGAATGGCTGAACCACGGCCTGGGAACCCTTTTGGAAGATATTGGGAAATAAACAAATAGTGAGGACAAATAAAAAAGGGGGCTGGTGCAAGCCCCCTTTACTTTGGATCTGACCCCCCAATAACCGGATACTCAGTCGAGGTTGAGGTCCGGCCACCCCGGGAAGCCAATCTCATGAATTAATTCGATAGAATGCACGCGGTTTGCCAATCGCAACCAGGGCTTGGCGTTGCTAGGTATGGTTGAGGAGAAAGGACTTAGGCGCAAACTGGACGGAATCGGACCTCTTCGACAGAAATGAATCTACAAAATCTCACAGACTCCTCGAAAACCCCTACAGTCTTTAGGAACTCACAACCTCGTGACTTCTCACGTCACGAACACTGGTCGCGAAGGACACGATAACGTTATTGCGTGTGAACACTAATGCCAAAGTTCAAGCTTCCAAGCAATGTTCGGAATCTCAACTCGTGCGCGCGGAGCAAACGCGGAACGGCGCCAAATGTAGGCGATGTCGTTGCATGCGCCAGACTTCGCGATCGCTTTTCGAGCGGTAGCTGATCGCGGAGCTTCAAGCGCCAATGGAGGACCGCAGGGCGCTTGCGATGGATTGCGAAAAGCGTTGGACGTCGGCGTCGTGTTCCGCCTCGACCATAACGCGGGCGAGCGGCTCGGTGCCGGAGTAGCGAAGAACGACGCGCCCATTCTCCCCGAGCGTGGATTGCGCTTCCGCCAAGGCGCGGGCGACCTCCGGGAGCGACTCGAGAGGCGGCTTGGATTTTACCTTTACGTTGACGATGACCTGCGGGTAGTCTTTCAGACCCTGAACGAGCGATTCCAGCGAGCCGTGGGCGGAAACCAGGGAAGCCACTTTGACCGCAGTCAGGAGGCCATCGCCGGCAGGGCTATCGTCGAGGAAAATGATGTGGCCGGACTGCTCGCCACCAAGATTATTGCCCGATTTGAGCATTTCTTCGAGCACGTAGCGGTCACCGACCGCAGCGCGCGCGAGCGAAATCCCTTCGCGATCCAGAATACGTTCCAAGCCGAGATTGGACATGGAAGTGGCCACGACGCGCTGGCTCTTCAGCGCATTTCGCGATTTCAGGTGGCGCGCCACGGCCAGAAGAACGCCATCGCCGTTGACGATGCGCCCGCTACCACACACGAACAGCGCGCGGTCTGCGTCGCCGTCGAACGCCACGCCGAGCGAAGCTTTTTCGACAAGTACGCGGTTCAGCAAACCGTCGAGATGAAGCGAGCCGCACCCGGCGTTGATGTTGCGCCCGTCGGGATTTACTCCCATCGGAATGACGTCCGCACCCAAGGTTTGAAACAGCTCAGGACCCAACTGGTAGGCGGCGCCGTTGGCGCAATCGAGAACCATGCGAAAGCCTTCGAATCTGAGCGCCGGGAATGACGCGGTTTTGCAGGAATTCCAGATACTCGACATGCAGCGCGTGATTCGCGGCCAGAGCGGGTAAAACAGTGGGCGCCGGCTGAGCGCGCAAGCGCAGAATTTCTGCTTCGAGTTTTTCTTCGACCGAATCCGGGAATTTCATTCCGGCATGAGAGAAAAGCTTCACGCCATTATCGTGGTAGGGATTGTGGGAAGCAGAGATGACTACGCCGGCTTGAAAATCATTCTCGCGAACCAGGCAGGCAATTCCCGGCGTGGTGATGATACCGGCAAATTCAGAGCTGGCTCCGGACTTTTGCAGACCCGCGGCAAGCAGCGCGGCGATATGCGGGCCAGATTCGCGCGTATCCATGCCGATGAGGGCGTGGGCGGAGCCGAGGTCGTGTTGCAGATAAGCGCCCAGAGCGCGCCCAATGGCGTAGAGCGTCTGATCGTCGAGAGGCGGCGTGCCGGGAACGCCACGAACACCGTCGGTGCCAAAAAGTTCTTTAGCCATAATTAGACAAGGTCGTGGCGCGGGAACTGACCTTGTCAAAGTCTAGCACAAGGATCGCAGACCACTTTGTCAATTCAGGAAGGGGATGACAGAAAAGCGATTTCCCACTGCCGAAACACGCGACGTATTAATCTTGTGTGGCATTGGCCACCAGACGAGCGACCCGATTTTCCGGGAGTATGCTACCGTGAAGGGCCAAGAGGTGTACGGTGTCCTCGACGGAAACGCCAACGATCTTTCGGATTTATGGACCGACGTTCAGCCTGCGAATTCTGGCGACGGCCATCATTCTGCTGTTCCTTTACTACGCCCAGGGCGTGGTGATTACCCTGCTTATGTCGGTGCTGCTGGCCTATTTTCTGGATCCCGCGGTGGAGTTTCTGGAGCGCTTCCGTGTGCCGCGACCGATCGGGGCGCTGATTATGGTGCTGATCCTGATTATGGTGCTGATCGCGGTCATCTACGGGTTATGGACGCGCACCTCGGACTTCGCGCAAAGTTGGCCAACCTATCGTGGCATCCTGCGCGATGCAACTTTGAACGTCCAACAGAAAATCCGGAACGTTGAGGGGAGCGTTTCCGATCTGACGACAACGGGCGACGCCACCAAGACCGCGCCTCCGACTCCCTCGGACAGCGGCGCGGTTCACAATTTTTTCGTGCGCAGCATCGGATCGCTCTACGCGCTGGTGCTGGAAGCAACATTCGTGCCCTTCCTGGTTTACTTCATGCTGGCGGAGAAGCGGGAAGTGTGGCATGGAACGCTACAACTGTTTCCCGTGGGGCGGCGCACGCAGGTAAAGGAGACGCTCGACGATTTGCGTGAGGTCTTGCGCGACTACCTGGTGGGTATGACGGTGGTGACGCTGGTCGTGATTGCGCTGAGCAGCGTGTTTTTTCTGGCGTTGGGATTTGACTACCCGGTGCTGGCCGGAATTGCGTCGGGACTGCTGAACATGGTGCCCTATATCGGCGCGGTGCTCGCGTGGTTGCCGGGATTTCTGTTGGCGATCGTGAAGTGGCACACGGTAAGTCATTTTGGACTGATCGCACTGGTGTTGACGGGAATCCACGTTGCGGCACAGAACCTGATTGCCCCGCAACTGGTGGGGCGCCAGGTGCGTTTGAATGCGGTGGCAATTACAGTTGCGCTGCTCTTCTGGGGCTTTGTGTGGGGCGGAATGGGGTTGATTCTGGCGATACCAATAACCGCGGCGATGCGCGTAATTTGCGACCACACCGAATCGTTGAAACCCGTGGCGCACTGGTTAAGCGCCTGAGGCATCGCCTTCCAAAATCACCAGAAGTTGGGGACAATTCATTGAAGACAGTTCAGAAACGCGCGCTGGGACTGTTTATCGTTGCGCTGGTGATGTGTACGGGCGCACCGTCTACGCGGGCGTGGGGCTGCAAGGGGCACCAGACCATTGCGTTGATTTCGGAAAAGCATCTGACCCCGGAAGCGCGTGAACTCGTCGAAAAGCTGTTGAGCGAGAACCCGATCGATCCACAATTGAAACGGTATTGCGGGATCTTCGCAGGAGATTTACTGGCAGACGGTTCCACCTGGCCCGATGACGCGCGCAGGCAATTGAAGAATGGTCCGTGGCATTACATCGACATTCCGCGCGGCGCTCCCCGAAAGCCGCTGGAAGAATATTGCGGTGAAGAAGGCTGCGTCACCAGGGCCATCGCCGAGCAGTGGGCCATTTTGCAGGACAAAAACGGCAACCCGGCCAAACGAGCGGAGGCTCTTCGCTACCTAGCGCATTTCGTTGGCGACTTACACATGCCGTTGCATGCGACGACGGACAACGACCTGGGCGGCATCTGCGTCCCGGTGAAATATTTTTGGCGCTCACCACACCTGAGCAACAACAACTATGTTCCGAATCTCCATAGCTTGTGGGATTCCGCGATCGTCGAGCGCGACATGGCGGGAGCGGACCCTGCCGAATATGCGGCATTCCTCGAGGAGACGTTTCGGCCAAATATCGACAAATGGACGCAGTCGGGAATCCGGGTGGATGAGTGGGCGTGGGAAAGCCACGACCTTGCGGAAACCGTTACCTACGGCCTGTTGAGTCCCAAGATTCCTGTTGAAAAGCCCACACCGGCGCATGCGTGCAGCGACGCGGACAATATTGGCAGTCGCATGATGGAACTTCACGTAAGCGCAGGCGCAGCGTATCAGTCAACCGCGGCCCCCGTGGTCGAGGAGCGGCTGGAACAGGCAGGCGTGCGACTCGCGATGATGCTGAATGAAGCAGCAAAGTCAGCTCCGGCAGAAAAATAGTCGCCCTAGATCAGCGCCTCACAATGAAGTGCGCTGCGGCGCATTCCTGTTTACAATCTTTCGGCTGTCCTGCGGGAGGATTCCATGACCACAGACACGCTGCTCATGGCGTTGCTGGATGAGGCTTATTCCAAGAAGACATGGCACGGGCCGAATTTGCGGCAATCGTTGAAAGGAGTTTCGGCGAAGCAAGCGGCTTGGCGTCCCGGTAGCGGCCGGCACAACATCTGGGAAATCGCCTTGCACGCCGCCTATTGGAAATATGCGGTGCGCCGAAGGCTCGAGGGTGGGAAGCGCGGTTCCTTCGTTTTGAAAGGCAGCAATTTCTTTACACGTCCGCAGAATAGCGATGCCACCGAGGCGGCGTGGCGCCGGGATCGCGCGATCCTGGAGACGGAACACCGCGAGCTCGAAAAGACTATTCGACAGGTATTGAACACCCCTCAGGCAACCAAGCGCCTGGGCATGATTTACGGTGTGGCGTTTCACGATGTGTATCACGCCGGGCAGGTCCGGCTGCTGCGGCGGCTGATGGAACCCTGATTCGAGAACCGTTGCGCGTGGTCAAAGCTGGCGCAGCTGGTGAACGACGGCCGGCAGATCTGATGCATCCTGGAAAATTCGAATGGCGGCAATACCGGCAACTCCGGCGGCGATACACTCACCTGCATTTTCTGGCGTAATTCCCCCGATGGCGAGCACGGGAATTGCGGCGCTGCGGCAGATCGTGGCGAGCCGCTCGATTCCTTGCGGCGGACCGTAAGCGGCCTTGGAGGGTGTGGAGAACACCGGACCGAAGATGATGTAGTTCGCACCCGAATCTGCCGCGGCCCGGGCGGAATCGAGCGAATGCGTCGAACGACCGACCAGGAAAGATGCGGGCAGCCCTCGTTCGCGTACGAACTTTCTCGCGTCGGCAACGGAGATGCTTTGTTCCGTCAGATGAACGCCCGCAGCACCAACGGCGCAAGCAACGTCGAGCCGGTCGTTGATCAGAACGCGGCAAGGGGCGGGCGCGACTCGAAGGGCTTCGTTAGCCAATTCAGCGAGTTCGCGACCGGACAGATGTTTCTCGCGAATCTGAATCCAGTCAACTCCCGCAGCGGCAGCTGCTTTCACTTTCTCAAGAAGAAACGTACGCGATCCGACGGGAGACGCGGACAGAGCACTTTTGTCCGTCACGTAGCATAGAAGAAACGAATCACGAATTGGTTTGGGGTGGGACACTGGCGGGCGCCGATCGGGGGTTGAATAAACCGAAGGCCAGGAGAATATCGAGAACGCCCAGGCCGCTGATCATACCCCTGACAGAAGGATGAAGGACGATGGGGACAAGTCCGGGAAAGTGGCGAAAGAAATAGTTTTGTTCCCAGAAGGAGGACCACGGCAGATACAGGAGCAGCGCTCCCATCTCAAAGAGCAAAACAACGGCAAGAGCGCGCAATAGGCGGTTCATTCTGTTCGGAGCGACCTTAGTTGAGTGTGGGCTGGAGATCAGACCGCTGGCTTATGATGAGCAGCGATGCGGTCCGCCACGTCTCGATAGTCAATATTGACGGCGTAGACCTGAGAGAAACTCTTGAGCGCCGCATCCAGATCGCCAGCCGATTCCTGAGCCACTCCCAAATCATACCGCAATGCCAGTTTACTTTCCGAATCGATACCGGGAGTGAGCAGGGCGCGCTCGTACCAGATCGCCGCAATGGCCGGTTGTCCCTTTTCGATGAAGGCCAGGCCGAGCAAGGTGCAGCACTGCATGGCATAGCGGAAAGCCTTGCCGCGATCGTTGGCTTTAGCAACTTTCTGAAATTCACCAATGGCTTCTTCGAGCAAACCCATTTCGCGGAAGGCGATGCCAAGGTTGTAATGCGTCTCCAGATCCTCATCCTCGGCGCCCATCTCGCCCAGTTCCGCGCGGAACTCGTCAAAAACTTCCTTCAGTGGACCGGCTTCGGTGTTGATAGGGCCGTTCGCTTTAGCGAGGCGCTGCTGTTCCGCGGACTGCATCGCAAGCTGCTCGTGCATGGGCGGATCGGTGGAAACAGGCCCCCCGGAGTTCAGACCAAGGTCGTCGATTTCCTTGCCCAGATCCGACAAGAACTCTTCGGAAGAAAAAACATTTGCGTTAGCGGCAACCGGTGCGGCAGGTCTTGTCAGCGGCGGGCGCATCGGACGCGGGCGGCGACGGCGGGATGGCCGATAGCATTTCGTGCGCAGGCACAACCGGTTCCGGCTCGAGAACCAATTCGAAGTCCTGATCCAGTTCAAATTCCGGCTCCGGAACGGGTGTCTGCGGAAGAGCGGCCTGGGGCAGCTCCAGTGCGGTTTCCGGTCCCTCAGCCGCTACTTCGCTATGCTCGGGTACAGGAAGTGTGGTGAGTTCTTCGTCCGGCAGGAGTTCGCTGGCGTGAATCCCTGGCTCCGCAGGTTGCGGCTCCGCAGAACCGTCCGCTTGCGGAGTGCTCCATTCCTCGAAGTCCGCGGTTTCCGCGGGTATCTCAAATTTCGGCTTACCGATGTCTTCAAATGCCGCCACCGTCTCTTCGTGCGCGGTTGGCTCAACTTGCGCCGTGGCGTCCGCCTCTTCCACGACAAGTTCCGGCAAAGGAAATTCTTCTGCGGAAGGTTCGGCCGGAGAAGCGTCCAGAACAGGAGAAGCGGGCCTGGCTCTGTCGGGAGCAGCGGCCTCGGGAACTTGCGCGACGGCCTCCGGCTCTCTGGTTTCTTCCATCAGCGAGGCCCATTCCGCCGAGAGGTCGACTTCTTCGGTCTCAGCCGCTTGCGGTTCCCCGGCCACGGGAATGGCTTCGGCTTCCGGGGTCGGCTCGATGACTTCGATTTCCGGCACTTCTTCCGCTACAGGCTCCGAGGCGGGCGGCGCTTCCACGACCGGGGCTTCCTCTGCGGCGGCATTGGCTTCCAGCAATTCCGCGGGAACTTCCGCTGCTTCCACCGGTGCGATTTCGACAGGCAACTCGTCCGCGCCTTCTTCCGCGGCCGTTGCTTGCACTTCTTCCACGGGAAGGGTTTCTACGGGCTGAGGCATCGCGGCTGCCACGGCGGCACTGATTTCGTCGTCCGTCAGACCGGCGGCGCGCTGGAATCGGCGGCGCAATTCGCCGAAGCGTTCGCCGCTTCGGGAATCGCCGCGCAGCGTATGGATGTGCTCAAGCTGCGCGGCCAGTTCCGCGGTCCGGCGATCGTCTCCGGCACCAAGAACGAAATCCAACAATTTTTCCAATGTAGGTGTGTGCGTGGGAGCGCGGCGCAATATGGCTTCGAGCAGGCCAATCGCTTTCTGCGTCAGGCCGTAGCTGGCAAACAGGTCGACGTCGGTTAGCGACTGGGCAATGAATTTCTGCGTCTCTTCGTCCAACTCCGGTTCCGCTGGTTCCTGTCCGCGGGAACGTGCCGCGACTTCCGTCGCCGCCTCCTCGAGTCCCGGGCGAACCTTGGGCGCCGGGGCTTCCGGAAGTTCGAGTTTCAACGTCTCCGGACCTACGGGTTCTGGAGCTTCGGGAACAGCCTCCGGCTCAAGCAAGCCCATCTTGCGCATCACATCCTTCAGTTTGCGCTGGGCGGAATCGCTTTCGGGTTCTCGCTGCACCAACTGTTCGTAAACATCCTTGGCGCGATCCAACTTTCCGGAGGCCACAAGCGCATCACCCAGATGGGCGAGAGCGTCCGGCAAACGGAATGAGTCGCTGGTACGGCCATAGGTGTCGACCAGCCATTCCAGGGGCTCCAGCCTGCCGGGAAGGCGCGCAGCCAATTCCGTCAGCAGGTGAGCCACGCCTTCGTGCTCGCCCGCGTCGATCATCGGGATGCGGATGCGCGAGAGCAGCGACATGGCGCGCTCGCCTTGGCCCTCTTCGAGCAACGCCTGCGTGACTTTCTGCGTGGCGCTGAAATTCTTTTCGTCAGAAGAGAAGATTCGCAGGGAAAGCCCGGAGGCTTCGTCCCACTTGCCGTTCTTCAGATAGAGGTCCAGCAAAAGCTCGGCAGGCTCTCCGCCTTTTTCCAGGTCCGGCACGCGTTCCAGGATTTGCGCGGCTTGGGTGAGATTGCCGACCGAAGAGAAAGAGCGCGCCTTAACGATGAGGGCGTCGAGATTCTTTGGATTGATGTGCAGCGCCTTGTCGGCCAGCTTCTCGCATTCGGCCTGGTCGCCGCGAGCCAATGCCCGCTGCGCCGCGCCCACATAGCCTTCCAGCGCTTCGCCGGATTGCCCCATGGCCGCATAAAGGTCCGCCAGGCGAACCTGGATGCGCAGGTTGTCTGGTTCCGCCAGGAGCAACTTTTTAAGCAAGGGCCACCGCTTCGGGCTGCTTGTTATTTTTCAGGTGAAGCTCGGCCAGTTGCAGGAAAAGAGGCCGCGCTTCCGACATGACGCCCTGCTGGACGTACAGGTCAGCCAGTTTTTCGAGCGGACGAATCTCTTCGGGTGCGAGCTTGGCGATGCGCTTGTAAACGGCGATGGCTTTGGTGAGGAAGCCGTCACTGACGAACAGTTGCGCGAGGCGTTCGAAGTAATCGATGGCCTGGAAAGTTTCGCCCTGGCGGATGTACAGCTCGCCAATGGTCATCAAGGTGACCTGGTCCCGGGGCTCGTATTTCAGGATCTGCTGGTACTCGGCAATGGCCTGAGCCACCTTGCCCTGGTTCAGCAGCTTTTGTGCGGCTTCGACGAATTTGCTCTTGTTATAGGCCATGCGCAAAATGCGACAGCTTCCCCGCGAAAGCCGGCGCGACTTTCTCCCGAATTGTGTCGCAGGTCACCGAGGCGCCTGCAACCGTACATTTTCACGCTACGCTTGGCGAACGAGGGCGTCAACGAAACCGCAGGAGGGTGTGAGCAGGCAGTTATCCCCGTAGCAGATACGAAACCTGCCGGCGAATAACCGGCGAAACGACTTAGCTGCGCGGCGGCCAGATTTCCAGCGGCAGCTCCTCCTGCACCGCTCCGGCAGCCCAGCAGCCGGATTCCCGCACGGGCATAAAGGAGTGCCGGTGCAGCGGCGTGGGTCCGTGTTGGCGAAGAGCTTCGAGGTGCTCGGGAGTGGCGTAACCCTTGTGTTGCGCCAAGCCGTAGTTGGGGTACACCGCGTCCCACTCGACAAGGCGGGTGTCGCGATGAGTCTTGGCGAGGATGGAAGCTGCCGCGATCGAGATGCACCGCGCGTCACCCTTGATCAGGGACTTCTGCTCGATCAGAAGATCCAGGTGCATGGCGTCGATCAGCAGATAGTCCGGCTGGATAGACAGTTGCTGCACGGCGGCGGTCATGGCCTGACGGCTGGCTTGATAAATGTTCCATGCGTCGATGCGCTGGGCGTCGATTTCGGCGACGGCCCAGGCCAGGGCGTGCTGACGGATGCGCGCGGCGAGTTCCGTGCGCCGCTCAGGCAGAAGCTTCTTTGAGTCGTCCAGGCCAACGATGCGGCGTTTGGGATTCAGAATCACGGCAGCGGCGACAACGGGGCCAAACAACGCGCCGCGCCCGGCTTCATCGAGTCCCGCAATGCGGGTCCAGCCGAGTTGGCGCGCCTCTCGCTCGAAACGGGAAGAGCAAAGTCGCGTCATCGTAGAAGGTTCGCGGAAAGTTTACCACGCGCGGGACGGTGCGCCACCCTCTAGATCAGGCACTTCTTCGGGGAGAGGAATGCGCAAGAAAAAGGGACGGGCGATGAGCCCGTCCCTATGAGAATTTGCGTTCTGAGGTAGTTTACGCCTTGGCTCCAGCGGGAGCGGCGACTTCTTCGCGAGCGGCGCGCTTGATGCGGGCGGCCTTGCCGCGGAGTTCGCGGAGGTAATAGAGGCGCGAGCGGCGCACATTGCCCTTGCTCACCACGTCGATCGAAGCGATGGAAGGGGAGTGCAACGGGAAGATGCGCTCCACGCCCGTGCCGAAGCTGACGCGACGCACGGTGAAGCTGGCGCTGCTAGCGCGGCCCTTCTTGGAAATTACTACGCCTTCGAAGGTCTGAATGCGTTCCTTGACCTTTTCGCCCTCGCCTTCGAGCAACCGGACGTTCACCTTTACGCTGTCGCCGGCGCGGAACTCGGGGAGGTCTTTGCGCAATTGCGCTTCATGCAACTTACGAATTACCGGATTCATTTTCTGTATTCCCTGCAGACCCACTCAGGCGGGGCCAGCACTTCTTAGACAAACTACAATTATAGCCAAGTAGCCGATTTTTGCCTAGCGCGATATGACCTTCAGTGCCGTCGGCCTCGTTCGGCTATGTTCTCTCGCTTGCGGTTCATCCTGCCGAAATAGAGCCAGGTACATTGCCGCCAACAAGAATCAACACAGGAGCAAAGGCGGCACCGCCCCAATAGCTGACGTGGTCTGTCCCGAAGCAAATGACCTAGCCCAAGACGAAGCCCAAGCCAACCAGAAACACAGCAGGCCGGGCGTACCATTTCGTTTTAGATCCGGACTGCCTGTCGACTCATCGCGCGGTCTGCCCCCACCAGTAGATCCGGCCGATTGCGGCGGGTCTTCTCCAAGGCCTTTTGGCGGCGCCACTTGGCAACTTCGGCGTGATTGCCGCCGATCAGGACCTCCGGAACTTTCCAGCCGCGATATTCGGCGGGCCGCGTGTAGTGGGGGAAGTCCAGAAGCACGCCGCGTGCTCCCGATAGGCGCGCTCGGCGCCCCCGCATATTCGTGGAACGACTCGTTTTGGGTGGAAGCCTCGTTGCCAACGGCGCCGGGCAGCAGGCGCGTGACCGCGTCGACAATGACAGCGGCCGGGAGTTCGCCGCCACTCAAAACAAAATCGCCGATGGAGATCTCATCGGTAGCAAGGTGCTCCGCGACGCGTTCGTCGACGCCCTCGTAGCGTCCGCAGATGAGCACCAAGCGATCCAGCTTCGCAAAACGGCGCGCGGTTTCCTGGGTAAACAGGCGGCCCGCGGCAGACATAAGCACAATCGCGGTCTTTTCCGGCGGCGGTATTTTTGCTTCGGAATCTCCGACGCTGCCTTCCAGGAGTTTTTCGACCGCTTCAAACAGCGGCTCCGGTTTCAGCACCATACCTTCGCCGCCGCCGAATGGGCGGTCGTCGACGGTGCGATGGCGATCCTTGGTGAACTCGCGCAAATCTTGAACATGAATCTGCGTGATGCCGGCTTCGCGCGCGCGGCGAACAATGCCGTGATCGAGCGGCCCGGCGAAAAATTCCGGGAAGATGGTGATGAGGTCGAAGCGCATCGCTTTGCAGTGTAATGAACCTAAGCCGTGGTTGTCATGTACGGGCGGGAACGCGAGAGAATGCCGGAGTGCGGATTCTCAGCCGTAGTACCGGAAGTGTTCCCAGAACTCCGGCCAAGACTGACGCAGGTTGCGGCAGGCCAAGCACACCCACAGTGCCCGGGCGACGATCGAAAAAATTGCAGTTTTGAAAAGACGCCAGAGCACTGACTACTCCGGAGCGTTCACACCTTGCAGACCTTCGGGGAGTATGACATCAATGCGCCGCGAACCCACATCAATTCGCGTGCAGATATCTTCCGCAAGCGGGATCAGCAATTCGCCGGAAGGAGTGAGCACCTGAAGCAGCGGCGTGCCCGCGACGCTTTCGCCGGGAAAAAAAACGTCGCGAACCGTTCCGATCACGCGGGGAGCGACTTCCGCATCGCAGGCAGGCGAGGCGAGCTTTGATTCGCGCGTCTGGAATTTCGAAGACGGTACAGCCGATCAGATCCGTCACGAAGTACTGTCCCGCGGGAAGCGCGACGCGTTCTTCGATGGGCAGAAAAACATCCAAGCCGCGAAATTTCTCGGCGTCGGAAATGGTATGCGAACCCTCGAAATGGAAGACGCCTTGTCCCGGATGGTTCTGATCTATCCAAAAGCGCTCGAGCGCAACGCGATAGGGCGAGCCCGATTCCTTCGCCAGGTAGACGTGCGACAAAGAGGAAAAACGCGCGGAAAAATCGCTCAGCAGCTCAGCGGCAACTTCGCCCTTGTTCCCGCGTGGTTTCAGGATGCGGGCAATTTGCAGCCATCGCGGTTGCTTGTCAGCGGATGTGATTCAATCTTCAAGGATCTCGAGAGTGAAACGTTTGTGGAGTTTCATGCCCGCGGCGCCCAGCAACGTGCGAATCGCCTTGGCCGTGCGGCCCTGGCGTCCGATCACCTTGCCCAGGTCTTCGGGGTGAACGCGCAACTCAAGGACTGTCACCTGAGAGCCCTCAACCGCCCTGACTTGTACTCCCTCAGGGTGATCTACCAGCGCTCTAGCTATTTCCTCTACTAGTTCCTTCATAGGGCCCCCGTGCTAGCGTTCACCTGAACGAGCAACTTCTAGCGACCCCTCCCCAAACCGTCAGAGGACGCGCGTATCAATCGAAACCACGTGACCTGGAACCAGAAGAGAACGAGCGTTAGAGCGTGAACATGAACCGGTCAACTGCAGAATCTACGCGATTTTCTGTCCCTTGATAAAGCTCCGCACAGTATCGCTTGGCTGTGCCCCCACGCCAAGCCAATACTTGATGCGCTCGGAATCCAACTTGATCTCCGCCGGCTTCTTGAGCGGATCGTAGGTACCGACGGCTTCGCGCACACGACCATCACGCGCACGGGTACGTTCAATGACCACCACCCGGTAAAACGGTTTTTTCTTTTTGCCAATCCTGGCTAAACGAATAGTTAACACTAAGGTGCGTCCTCCTAAAGACTTCTTATTCTAGCGTGAGTCCGTACGTTGCGGCAATCAGAGTTCCCCTGATGCCGGTTCGCGGCAAGTCCCGAGCCCGCCGATTCGATGTGTCGTTCCGCAATTTCCGGGATGCCTTGGTACTCCGCTAGGAAGGACGATGTTTGTAATTTACTGATGAGGCCCTCTCCGCGGCCACCGCCTAATCATAACCAACGTTGTTTGTTGGACTTGCAGCCGACTTGGCGCTCACAACACCCGAGCGCGGGAAGGTGCAAGGAAATGCCGTTGGTACGTTCTAAGATCAGGTGTAGGAAAGCACAGTGACGTCAATCAGCGGTCCTTGCTCATAGGAAGGCCCATGCCCCTGCTGGTGCTGTACGGCATTCTTGTCCTACTCACGCCTATCGCGGTGATTTTTCTGCTCGTGAGGAGCAGCAAGCTTAGCGACCAGCTCTCGAATCTGAAAGCGGAGGCCAACAGTCAGATTCTTGGTCTGCAGCGCCAAGTGGCGGAATTAAATCGCCGAGTGCAGTCGCTGCAAAGCGGTATGGCTACAGAAAAACCTGCAATTTCGGAAACCCCAGCTGAAGTTCCCAAGCCAGAACCCGTCGCGCCTCAGGTTGCGCATCCCGCGACTCCGCCCCCTGTCGAAATTCCTCCCCCGGTCACGGTGATACCGAAGCCGCCGCAGTTTATACCAGCACCTTTGCTAACAGGAATCCCGAGAGCCGCGGAACCACCGCGCAACGTCGCTCCTCCTGCGAAGCCGGAGGCACCTGCACCGCCTTTGCAACCAGCTGAACCGCCGCCCCTTACCGCGACTCCGCCGACGGCCGTGCCTCCTCCGCCAAAACCGGTTCCACCTCCCGTGGTTCCTGCTGAAGCGCCAAAAATTCCACTCGAAGCAAAGTTGCCTCCGTCCCACACCCCAGCGCCGCCGCCATCCGTGCCTGCATATGCTGCGAAGGAAACTGTGAAGGAGCCGGCAGCAGCCCGGATCGCAACGCCGTCGACCGTTGAGCCGTTCCGCCACACACCTCCAAAGCAAACATTTGAGCAACGCATCAAGAGAGTTTCCGCGCTGGAAGAAACGCTCGGCACGAACTGGCTGAACAAGCTGGGCATCATCATTCTGGTTGTGGGCGTAGCGCTGTTTGGAATTTATGAGTTGAGTGCCATGGGGCCAGGCGGAAAAGCCTTCATCTCATTCCTCGCGTCCGTGCTGTTGCTGGGCGGCGGAATTTTCCTCGAGAAGAAAGAGACCTATCGCGTGCTTGGCCGCACGTTCATTGGCGGCGGCTGGGCACTGCTGTTCTTCAGCACCTACGGCATTTACCACGTGGGCTGCGATGCGCATCCTGAATTCGCTGCCGCTCGACTGTATCTTGATGCTGCTGGTGGCCGTAGCAATGGCGGTGCACACGCTGCGTTACCGGTCGCAGTTCGTCACTGGCCTGGCGTTTCTGCTGGGATATACCACCGTAGCATTGAGCCACGACACGGTGTACAGCTTATCGGCGGGCGTGATCCTGGCCATTGGCCTCGTCATCATCGTGCTGAAGATGGATTGGTTTGAGCTGGAAGTGTTCGGAATTCTCTCCAGCTACCTGAATCATCTCTACTGGCTGTATCAAATTCTCGGTGTGAATGGCGCGCAGGGCCGCGTGTTTCCCGAATACCACGCCAGCCTGGCGATGCTGGCGTTCTACTGGCTGACCTTCCGCCTTTCTTACATCGTGCGCAATATTCACTCCGAATTTGAGGAACACGTTTCCACCACCGCGGCGTTGCTGAATACGTTGTTACTGCTCGGTCTGCTGAAGTTCCAGTCGGTACAGCCGCAATATGCGTACCTGGCATTGTTGATTGTGGGCGCGGTGGAATTCGCCTTTGCGCAACTGACGGCAACCCGCCGGCGCCGGCAGGCATTTGTTCTTCTCACCGTAATGGGGGCGGCGCTGATGCTGGCCGCCCCGCCATTCCACTATTCCGGCAACAATGTGGCAATCCTGTGGCTCTTAGGCGCGGAAATTTTCCTGTTCGCCGGGGTGATCGCCAAGGAAGTGGTGTTCCGGCGCATCGGATTGCTGACGGGGATACTCACGGCCGGGCACCTGGCAGTAGTCGATGTCAGGGAAGTGATTCGCGTTCGCGAGTCGAGCGAAGCCATGCTGTTGGAGTCCGGCATTCTCTTTTCGCTCTGCGCGGTGGTGCTCTACGGCAACGTCCTGGCGATTGGCACGCGTTGGAAACAATTCTTTGAAGTAACACTGGACGCCTTCCTGCTGGATGCGCATTCCTACATCGCCGGAGTGTCCGCCGTGGTTGCGGTGTGGGCGCTAACCGCCCGCGATTGGACCAGCGTGGCGTTAGCTGGCGTGATGCTGACGCTCGCGCTGCTGACAAAGCGCTTTCCCTCGCAGCACCTGCAAGTGCAATACGTCGGCATAGCACTGATCGCTCTTTACCGCGCCGTGCTGGTGAACTTGCACGTGGAATCGGCGACCGAAGCTCACATAAGCATGCGCTTGCTGACGCTGCCACTGTTGGCCTGCGCGTTCTACGTCACCGCGAAACTTGCGCCCTTGCGCGACGACCTCGAGCAGCGGATCGTGCGCGGCGCATTCGCGACTGCCGGGTCGGCTCTGATCGCGCTGTTGATCTGGTACGAAGCTCCTGTACTGTGGCGGCCGGTGGCGTTCATTGCGTTCGCCGCGATCTTGCTGGAACTTTCACGCGCGTTGCCTTACCGGGTGCTCGCTTGGCACACGCACGTCATCAGTACCTGCGCGGCTTTGTCGGCGATCACCACCGATCCCGCGAATCTCCATCGCTGGCACACGCTGCCGGCGAAGAGCTTCAGCGCGTTGGCTGTGGCGGCAGGATTGTACTGGCTGGCGAAACGCTTCTACTCCACGGAAGAACAATACCGGGCGATCGTTCGCGGCGCTTATACCTGGACTGCGTCTGCACTGATGGTCTGGGTGCTGTGGGAACTGGTGCCGGCGCCGTGGATCGCGGTCAGCTGGATTGCGTTCGCGATTGCATTAGTGCTGGTGTCGCGCAAGTTGAATTATGCGCAACTGGCGTGGCAGGCCAACGTGGTCGCGATGCTGGCGAGCTTGCGCACGCTCATTTTCAACTACGACCTGGACCAACAAATCTGGATGACGATCAGCCTGCGTATCGTAACCGTCGTGATCGTTGCCGCGGGCTTGTATTTCCTCTCCCGCAAGGCCGCACCCGATTTGCGCGCGAAGGCGGCGGTGGCATTCTTGCACTCGTTTTCGGCAACTGGGCTGCTGGCGTTGCTAGCATGGTACGAAGCGCCAAACGGCTGGCTGGCGCCGCTGTGGGCCGGTTTCGCGCTGGTGCTGGCACTGGTCGATTCGCGGTTTCAGCTGGATGAGCTGCGCTGGCAGGCGCACATCTTGTCCTTGCTGGCGCTTGCGCGTAGTGTGGTTTTCAATTTGCACGTCACCGCGACGTGGCATGACTTGAGCGTGCGGCTGCTCTCGCTGGCGCTGGTTGCGGTGTTCTTCTATGCGCATGTCTCGAGTGGTGCGCATGCCGGAAGAGTGGCGCGTCCGCGATATGCACCACGCCTATTCCTGGGCCGCATCCACAATTGTGTCGCTGTTGCTCTGGTACGAACTGGTGCCGCTGAACGTGGCGGTCGGCTGGGCGGTGTTTGGGCTGGTGCTGTTTGAGTATGGGACCCTTCGCAATGTCGGACAATTCCGCTATCAATCGTACGTGGCGCTGGTGGCCAGCTTCGCGCGAATCTTTTTTGTCAACCTGACGGCCGGCGAGCCTGGCCATTTTTGGAGCCCGCGCACGTACACGATTCTGCCGCTGGTGGCGATCTACTTCTTTGTGTACCAGCAGTTCACGGAGGCTGGCGCCATGCACACCAAAACAGAAGACCGCGGCGGCGCGAACTCCATTGCCACGGTGCTGGCGACCTTGGGCACGGCCACGCTTGTCGCGCTGTTTTATTTCCAGTTTCCAATTGAGTGGGTCGTTGTTGCTTGGGCCGCCCTAGTGGTCGTGTTATTCGGGATGGCGCTGCTGCTCGAGCGGCAGGTGTTTTTGTACCAGGGAATCGTGCTCACGCTGCTGGTTTTTGTGCGAGCCTTGGCACACAACCTGTTTGGCGCGGGCTATTTTGTCGAGCGAGACTGGCAGGGCCGCTATTTTGTATTGGGCTCCGCGCATCGCGCTGCTGCTGGCCAGCCTGTTTTTTGCGTTTCCGCTGCGCGAACGGTTCCGGTCGTCACCTGCACCGGAGGGAATCTTCAGGGTGTTGACGTTTTTCGCGCGCCGGCCGGAGCAACTGCAGTTCTTCGTGGCGATCATTCTGCTAACGTTGATGCTCGCGCTGAAAATGCGCCTAGGGTTGGTCACCGTTGCGTGGGGCGTCGAAGGCGTGCTGATCATGCTGTTTGCGCTGGCGGTAAAGGAACGCAGCTTCCGGCTGACCGGCCTGGCATTATTGCTGCTGTGCGTCGGCAAGGTTGTGGTGATGGATGTGTGGGGCTTGCAGCCACGCGATCGCTATATCACGTTCATCATTGTGGGCGCGGCCTTGCTCTTCGTCTCCTACCTCTATAGCCGCTACCGCGACGCTATCCGCCAACTCCTATGAAACGGGCCCTGCTGGTCGCGCGTTTTTTCCTTGTGCTGAGCGTGGCGCTTGGCGCGCTCTATTACACGCAACGCCATAACAAGCAGGCCCCCGTGTCGCCCAACGCCGTTCTGGAAATGGCCGCCGATGCGCAACGGGATTTGACGCGCGCGCCCATGCACTTCACGCGGCTCTCGGACGAGGAAGAAATCGCCATCGGCAGACAACTCGCCGCTCACTACGCGCCGGCGCAACAGGAACTCTCGCCGGAACAGCAGGGAACGGCTGCGTATGTAAGCCTCGTGGGCGCGCGGCTGGCGGCGCACGCGCTGCGCCAGCTCCCCTACAGCTTCCACGTGATTTGGGATCGCAACATAATCAATGCGTTCTCGCTTCCCGGCGGTCCTGTCTACATTGGTGAAGGTTTGCTGGACCTGATGACCACGGAGGACGAACTGGCGAGTGTGCTGGCGCACGAACTGGAACACATTGACCACTATCACTGCATCGAACGGGTGCAAGTGGCAGCCAATCTGAAAAACCTCAATTTGGAAGTTCTGGGCGAACTCTTGCAGTTGCCCTTCTCTGTTTGGGAGGCCGGCTATCGCAAGGATGAAGAATTGGAAGCCGATCGCGAGGGAATCTTTCTGGCGGTCGAGGCCGGCTATTCGCCCTATGGAGCGGTGCAAGCGCTTAACCGGCTCGCCAAGCTCGGCGATCAATATGTGACGCACGCCGAGACGCCGGAGGATGAACTCTCGGACCTCGCAATCCAAAGCCTGCAAGGCTATTTTCGCTCGCATCCGCTGCCCTCGGAACGACTGGGGCAAGCGAACCAGACCATTGCGCAACAACACTGGGAAACTCGCAAAGAACAGAAACCATTCCACGTGGAATACACGGTTCACAACGGGCAATTCGTAAAGTAGAACCTGCCACGTCTCTCGCGCCTATATTCCTGTAGCTCAGGCCTTCAGGTCTGAGGTTTGTTCGCGCCGCGGCCTGGTCGCAGTGAGCATCTCGCCGTCCCGCGAAGCAAGCTGGATGGTATGCTGCAGTGTTCCTCGAGGTGCGTAATGCGAAAAGTGTTTGCGGCAGTGCTGCTGTGCTTAATTGCGGTGCCCATCGGCATTTTCACTGCGCAAGGTAGCGACGTGTCGGCTAGCAATAAGGAAATTGATGCGCTCCTCTCCGCCGCGACAAAGCCGGACGAGCCAGGCCTCGCCGCCATCGTGAAGAAAGACGGCCACGTGATCTTCGAGCAGGGTTATGGCGTCCGCAAGCTGGGAACAACCGAGAAGATCGACGCAGAAACGAATTTCCGGCTGGCGAGTGTAACGAAGGAATTCACCGCCATGGCCATTATGCTTCTTGTGAAGGACGGAAAGGTTCGCTACGACGAGCGGCTGACGGAAATCTTTCCGGAATTCCCTGCCTACGGAAAAAACATAACCGTTCGCAACCTTCTGACCCACACCGCCGGCTTGCCGGATTACGAGGAACTGATGGACCGTGAGGAAAAAACCAACGGACCGCGCTGGTCGGCAGAACATCAGATTCAGGACGACGAGGTTCTGGCGCTGCTGGAGAAGCAGACCGAGGGAAAGTTCGCGCCCGGAACAAGCTGGACGTACAGCAATTCCGGATACGTCGTTCTCGGATTGATCGTCGCAAAAGCTTCGGGAATGCCCTATCGCGACTTCTTGCAGAAACGCATTTTTGATCCTGTTGGCATGCAACATTCCGTGGTCTATCAAAAAGGGAAGAATCAGATCAGCCAGCGCGCCAACGGAACCTCGAAAGATGGTGGAAAGCTGGTGGAAACGGATCAGAGTTCGACTTCGGCGACGCTGGGCGACGGCGGCGTTTATTCGAACTTGCGCGACATGGCAAAGTGGGATGAAGCCCTGCAAAAGCACACGCTCCTGAGCGAAGCGGAGATGGCGCCCGCTCTTACGCCAGCAAAACTGGCCGACGGTTCCGAAACACATTGGCCTCGCAAACACGACGACAACAATCTCGCGCCCGGAAAACCGGTCAGCTACGGTTTCGGCTGGTTCCTCGATCCGCTTAACGGACATCCGCGCATGTGGCACGCCGGAGGCACCATGGGATTTCGCACCGTGATTGAGCGATTCACCAAGGATGGCTTGACCATCGTAATTCTTGCGTAACCGCGCGGACTTCAACCCCGACGAGCTGTCCGAAAAGATTGCTGGCTTAATCCTTCCGACTACGTCGCGCGGAGCACTATAGATAACTAGCGTTGTAGCCATTTGGTTAACCTGCGAACCATAGTTTCGCTGTTTGCGCGATCCTGGTGGTGCTGAATTATGGGCGAGTGCTCTGGGCTGATTTGGGCTACGGGCTTCTCGTCGGTATGCTGGGGCCGCGCCATCTTCCGGGCGTTGGTTCGGCTCTGAATCGATCTGCTTGCTAGCCCAGGCCGGCGAGTTTGCCTAGGCCCTTCATTTTGCTGCGCGCGGCCAGGGCGCCGTACTGCTTCATCATCGTGCGCATCTGCATGTATTGCTTGATGACCTGGTTTACTTCCTGCACCGTGGTGCCGCTGCCTTTGGCGATGCGCTTGCGCCGTTTGCCGTCGATCACGTTGTGGTCGCGGCGTTCCTCGTTGGTCATCGAGTTGATGATGGCTTCCACTTGTTTCAGTTTCTTCTCGTCGACGGTGGTGTCCTTGGGCAAATTCTGTAGCGGCCCGACCTTGGGAAGCATATCCACCAACTGGTCCAGCGGACCCATCTTGCGAATCTGCTTCAGCTGATCGCGAAAATCTTCCAGCGTGAACTCTTCCTTGCGCAGTTTGCGCTCGAGTTCCATCGCCGCTTTTTTGTCGAAGGCGGATTCCGCGCGCTCAATCAGCGAGAGAATGTCGCCCATGCCGAGCACGCGAGAGACGATGCGCTCCGGATAGAAACCTTCCAGGGCATCGTACTTTTCACCCAGGCCCACGAACTTTACGGGGGCTCCGGAAACCTTGGCGATCGACAGCGCCGCACCACCACGAGCGTCGCCGTCGAGCTTGGTCAGTACAACTCCCGTAAGCCCCAGGCGCTTGTGGAACTCGCCTGCGGAGCGCACCGCGTCCTGACCGATCATGGCGTCGGCAATGAACAGCATTTCGCTGGGCTGCAATTCCTTTTTCAGCGTGCAGAGCTCGTTCATCAATTCATCGTCAATATGCAGGCGGCCCGCGGTGTCGACAAGGACCACATCACTGGCGGAAAGCTTCGCTTCTTTAATCGCGCCGCGCACGATCTCCAGCGGCTTGTCGGTGCCCGCGCCAGGCCACAGCGAAATGCCGATGGACTTGGCCACTTGCGACAGTTGCTCACGCGCCGCGGGACGATACACGTCCGTGGATACCACGATGGGCCGGTGTCCATGCTGCGAAAGCCATTTGGCGAGCTTGCCGGTGGTGGTGGTCTTACCGGAACCCTGCAGGCCCACGATCATCCAGACGGACGGCGGCCGCGAGGCAAACAGTGGCTTCGCGTGCTTGCCGAGGAGGTTCGTCAGCTCGTCGCGCACAATCTTCACGACTTGCTGGTCGGGCGAAAGCTGCAGCATCACTTCGGAGCCCAGGGCCTTTGCGCGGATGTTGGCGAGGAGTTCATCGGCCACGCCGACGTTGACGTCGCCCTCGATGAGCGCCTCGCGGATTTCCCCGAGCGCCACGTCGAGGTGCTCTTCGGTGAGCTTTCCCTGCCCGCGCAGGTTCTTGAAGGTTCGTTGCAGCTTTTCTGTCAGGTTCTCAAACATAATTCCGGTGTTCCTTACGCGCCAATCTCTATTGTACAGGTTGCCCGGCTGAGGTGCAGCCCCGGCTAGCGCCGCGGCAGCGTCGCAGATGCCTTAGACGTGCTGCAGGTGCGTATCCTTGAAAAAAGTGGGGTATTTCAAGCCGAAACCAAGCATACGGTCGAAGCCCAAATGCGCCAGCCAAATCAATCCGAACGGGGCGAGCTGCGGCGCAGGCAACGCGAACGAAAGCAGCAAGAGCGCCACCGGGCCCACATACGTGTGAACGAGATTGTAGAAAGCGGCGCCCCACGTAGCGTCGATGAGGTAACCCAGCATGAATAGATCCGGCGCTAGAAACAAAAGCGCGCACAGCCCCCAGGAAAAATGGCCCGCGCGATAAAGGAAGATAGCCAATACAAACATGGAGGCGCCTTCCAGATGCAGCAACCAGCGTGGTTTTGTGAGCATGATGAGCGGTCCAGGCTCCGGGAACATCGAAGGATCAGAATGTGAATTTGATGCCGACCTGCGCGGCGAAAGGTATACCCACGGTCGTGCCAGGCCCGAAGAAATCGCCCAGCGCGCCGGCGGGGAAGCGCAACTGGTTCAGAGAAGTGATCGGCTGCGTCTGCGTGCAGGAAGCGTTCAAGCAAAAGGCCGTGGCGTTGGAAAGATTGTTCACGGGCGTGGGCAAAGCGGAGAGATCCGGAATGAAATTATTGCCGGGATTGTTTCGGTTGAAGAGGTTGAAGAATTCGACGAACGGCAGCAGCGAGTAGCGTTCGCGAAACGTGAACGGCCGCGTGACGCGCAGATCGACCTGCGCATAAGGCGAGCCACGAAACTCATCGAGCGTCGTTTCCACGCCGTTGATCACCGCTCGCGTGCCGTCCGGCGTGGTCATGGTATACGGGCGCGCGGATTCAAACTGCATCAGCGTGGAAAGTTGAAAGCCGCCGGGAATCAGAAACGTTCCCGCAAGCACAAAGCGGTTGCGCACATCTTCGCCCGCAGGGCCGTAGTCTCCCGGCGCGAAGGGATTCGCGGTATCGCAGACGCCGTTGACGTAATCAAACAGCTCGCCAATCTGGCATCCCCAGGTGTTCGCCTTGGCCAGGGTGTAATGCGCGGTGAGGTGAACACGCTGGTTGACATTGCCTTGCACGCGCAGCGACAAGCCCTGGTAACTGGAACGGTTGTCGGTGCGGTACACGTCAGCCGCAGCGTAGCCATAGCTGCGATAGGCGTGCATGCCCGTTTCCAGCGTGTAATCCGCGCTCAGCATCCAGTTCGTCGAAAGCGCGTGCTGCACTCCGGCGGTGGCGTGAATCGCATACGGCGTGTGGTAGTTAGAATCGATAAGCGCGGCGGGGCTTGTGCCGTTCGCCAGATTGTACCCGTTCACCGCGGTGAACGCATTCACCCAGCCGTTCTGCGCCAGGTCGTTGTAGAACAAACCGAAACCGGCGCGTAGCACAGTTTTGCCTGACGAACCCAGCATTTGCGCGATGCCGATACGCGGCGCGAGCGCTTTGCGGTAGTCGTGAGGGATGCCGTTCACCAGGCCGGTGCTGAGCGCGGGATTGAAACTCTGATTGTGACCGGAAGCGATGAACAAACCGAAAGTCGTGTCGTAGCGCAGGCCATAATTCAGCGTGAGCCGGGGAGTGAGGCGCCAGGAATCTTCCGCATAAAGGCCAAGCCGTTGCACGTTTTGCGAAAAACTGCCGTCGTACGCGGGCGTGTAAGAAGCCAAAGGGCACGGCGGATTGGGCGGCTGATTCTGCGGAAGCGCCGGATTGCAGCCGAAATCAGTCAGCGCTTGCTGTGGATTGGCCAGATAGTAGGCCGGATTTTGCGGGGGCGAGTACAGGCTTTCCGCCGTCGCGGTCAGCGCGCCACTGAGTACCGGCTCGTGGATCAAGTTAACGCCGAAGCGCGGCGTGTGATTCCCGGCAGTGTGCGTGACGTCGTAGCGAAACTGATATTTTTCCTGATCGCGCAAGATCGGAAACGCCGTGATGGGAGTGACAAACAGATTGTCGCCATACGTTTCATATCCGGAAATCGTGCTGGACGTTATGGTAAACGGAAACGCATACGCGAAGCCCAGATTCACATTGCGCGCTTGCGTTAAGTGAAGCGCGCTGGCATTCAGCACCAGCGAACCGAACCACGACGGCGAAAAGTTGAATTGCTGACCGAGCACCAGGCTGAAATAGTTGTTGTGCGCAGTGGCCCCGGTGGACGGAAGCGTTCCTTGCTGCACCAGGGCGTTGCGTGTGGTGTAGGTATCGATTGCGCCGCGCAGAAACCATCGCGAGCGCGCGGACTGGGCCCAGTCCAGGCGAGCCGTGGCCAGGTAGTCGCGAAACGGCACGCTGACATTATCGGGAACATTGATAGACGTCACGCCGGGAAGAAGTCCCATGGACGCTAGCTGCGCGAGCGCGTTGAATTGCGTCACGCTGGCGTTGCTGTAAGCGATGCTGGCGTCTTCGTGAACATATTCGAGCGAGGTAAAAAACCACAGGCGATCCTTGACGATCGGGCCACCCAGCGTGCCCACATAGTTCTGGCGAGAGAAGGGCTGCTTGGGATTGGGCGCGGGATTGTCGATGGGGAAACGCGCGTTCAGCGCCGCAGCGCGTTCGTAAAATGCCGCTTCGCCATGCCACTGGTTGGTGCCGCTCCGCGTGGTGATGACAACGGAACCCGCGGTGGTGCGGCCGGTATCGGCGTCAGCTTGCGCGGTGCGAAAGGCAAATTCCTGAATGGCATCGGGAGAAAAGTTCTGCAGGAAGCCGCCAATATAGTCGTCGGAATTGTCGCCGCCATCGACGGAAATTTCATTGTTGAGTCCGGAGCTGCCGCCGGTAGAAACCGCGGTGATGCGCGCCTTCGTGGGATCGGAGGGCTCGACGGGTTCGGTTCCCGGCGCGAAATAGGCGATGTTGGCAAAACTGCGCGCGGCGAGCGGGATGTTCTCCAAATCCTGGTGATACACGATGGCTTGGTGCACCGCGCTAGACGTGTCTAAGGGCTCCGTAGTGATCGACGGCGCCGCCGCGCTGACCTGAACATTCTCGGAAACACCTTTGGGTTCGAGCGTTACGCTGATCTGGCGCACCGAGCTGATCGAGATCGTGACCCTGGAATGGGCCTCGGCAAAACCATTAGCGCTGACCCTCACGTCGTACGCGCCGGCCGGCAGGTCGACGATGCGAAATTCTCCCTGCGCATCCGTTTCCGCTTCACGCTCCAGAGAAAGACCGGGATTCCGCGCCGAGATTTTTGCCGCAGGCACCAGGGCCCCACTGGAATCGCGGACCGTGCCCCCCAGCGAGCCGTGCGGATTTTGCGCAAAAGCAGAAGCAAACGCAGCAAAGCCCAGTATCAGCGCAAGGAATGCGCAGCGCGTCAGGCGCGATGTCGTCAAGCGGAGCAAGGTGGGCAAGTTCCTCCAGAAGATGAAAAATGAGTATACCCGATATGAAAGTACTCGCGAGAGTCCAGCGCTGAGGATAGAATCCGCGGAGATCGATGGGAGGAAGAATGATTGACCGGCGGGCGTTTCTTTCATCAGTTGCAGGTGTGGCAGCACTGGGCGGAGCGGGCTTCCCCCAGGTGTGCAAGGACATTCTGGGACAAGCGCCCGAGAACTTGCCGGATCATTCGCTGTACGACAAGAACGAAGAAGCTTACTGGGCAGAGATTCGCAAACAGTTTTTGATTCCGCGAAGATGAAGTGTACTTAAACAATGGCACGGTGGGCTCTTCGCCGGCTCCCGTGCTGCGTGCGGTGTTTGAGAGTTATCAGAAATCCGAGATGCTCGACGCGGCCGACCCGGAAGACTATCCCATCTGGGGCTACGCCGCTTGGAACCAGTTTCGCGATCCTTTGGCGGAGTTTGTGGGATCCTCGCGCAACGAAATTGCGTTGCTGCGGAACGCCACCGAGGCGAACAGCTACATCGCCAATGGCATCGATCTGAAGCCGGGCGATGAGGTGCTGATGACGGATCAGGAACATCCCGGCGGAGAGCAGCCATGGAACCTGAAGGCCAAGCGCTACGGCATCGTGGTGAAAAAAGTGACGCTGCCGAAGCCGGTGCCCAACGCTGCGGCGGTGCTGAATCTGTTCAATGACGCGATCACGCCCAAAACAAAGGTGATTTTCTTCAGCCACATCACCACTGTGACTGGTGTGGTGTTGCCAGCGAAAGAATTGGCGGCGCTGGCGCGGTCGAAAGGCATCCTTAGCGCGGTGGATGGCGCGCATGTCCCGGGAATGATGAAGCTCAACGTTCGCGACCTTGGCTGCGACTACTATTCCGCCAGCCCGCACAAGTGGCTGCAAGCGCCAAAAGGCTCGGGCTTCCTGTTTGTGCGCGATGAGGTGATCGATCGCACGTGGAACACCATTGCCACGGAGGGCTGGGAAGACCACAAGATCCGTGCGGAACGTTTTCAGCGCATCGGCAGCTCGAACGTGCCGGCGCTCAGCGGCCTGCGCGCGTCCATCGCATTGGCAAATCAAATCGGGATGGAGCGCATCGAGAAGCGACATCGCCAGATGGCCGACTACATCCTGCAGCAAATGATTCAGCGTGGAGCATCGTCGTGGACTTCACCGGATGCAGCGTTGCGGTGTGGAATTGCCACCGTGACGGTGGCGCCCGCAAAAATGCCGGACCTGGAATTGTGGATGTGGAAGGAAAAGAAGATTCGCATACGCGGCGGGGCGCCAGCAAAAATCCGCCAATCAACGCCCTATTACGTGCTGCGCAAGGATGTGGACCGCTATCTGGCCGCTTACGATGAATACCGAAAAACGCATCCCGCAGGTTGAGCCTGGCACTATCTCTGCAAACTCGGGCAGCTTTCACGCAACCGTCATGGCCTTCGCTCGCCGTGGGTTCTGCCGGTGGATGCTCACTTCGTTGTTGATGTTTGCCGCTTGCTTCACGGCCTCGGCGCAAAGTGATTACTCGCGCGTGGAATTTGGCGGCGAATTTTCTACCATCCGGCAAAATGACCCAAAAACGGAAAACGGCAAGAATTTCCCGGGCTTCGGCGGAAGATTTGACTGGAACTTCGATCGCCGGCTGGCGTTTGAGACCGAAGTCGATTTTTTCCCGGAGCAATCTGAGGTCATATCTTTCCGGCGAGGCGGCCAGACCCTTCAGGCAGTCTTCGGCTTGCGCGCGAAAGTGCTGCAGACGCGGCGCCTCTCCGTCTTCGGCCTGGTGCGGCCGGGATTGTTTCACTTCACGGATGTGCTCTCGTACTCCCCCGGCGCAGGCCTGCCAACGCAGAAGCGGGGCGCTACCTATTTTGAAGTGAATTTGGGAGGAGGAATTGAGTATTACCTCAGTCCGCGTTGGGTCTTGCGCGCCGACATCGCGGGAAATCCGTACCGCGTTCCCCAACAAGCCAAAAACGTGGCAGGTGTCGCGGTGAGTTATCCGGGAAGTGTGGAAGACACAACTCGCCTGAGCTTTGGCGTAGCCTACCGACCAGGAACGCTACGGGAGAATGAGGGCGAGGGAAAGGTCCCGGGAAACTGGGAATTTGGGCCGCTGTTCAGCACGCTGGTTGCCGCGCCCGCCGGAGCGAATAACCGCTTAGCGACGCTCTCGGGGCTAGGAGCGTATGCAAGCTACCGGTTTTGGCGCGTGCTTTATTTCGATAGCGACGTGTTGTATTTTCCGCAAGATACCCACGGACCTACCAATCTTTACGGCGGGCCGGTGCTGCAGGGACTGTTTGGATTGACAAGGTGGAATTCGCCGAAACCATTTCGGTTTCTTCGGTAAAGTGCGGCCCGGATTTCAGAGCTATGCTCAGGCGCTGGAAGGCATCGCCTCGCAGCCGAACGGTACCGTGGATTACACTTATGGACGATCAACGAATTTCGCGCTGGATTTGGGGGGAATCGTAGAGTTTTATCCGAGCGAGAGAGGCACGCTGCGGATCGAGGCCGGGGATTCCCACACATTTTTTTCAGCGCACACGGTAAACGTCAACGGCACTTCCTTGCGGTACGATTTGGGAATGCACCACACCATTCAGTTGGTGTTCGGCTATGGCTGGCGGTTCTAGCCAGCCGGCCACGGGGAAGAGGATCATGTCACAAAACGTATGGACCGAAGTCGACAATTACATCTGCGGACTGCTTGCGCCAAACGATCCCGCTCTGCAGGCCGCTCTGAAAGCAAGCGAGGCGGCTGGCCTGCCGGCTATCCAGGTATCCGCGACGCAGGGCAAATTCCTGTATTTGCTGGCGCGCCTGATGCGCGCGAGCAACATTTTGGAGTTGGGAACATTGGGCGGGTACAGCACCATCTGGCTGGCGCGCGCGTTGCCCCCAAAAGGCCGCCTGATCACTGTGGACGCCAACCCCAAACATACGGAAGTGGCGCGCACCAACGTGGCGTTTGCCGGCTTGAGCGATTGCGTGGAGTTTCAGCGTGGGACCTGGGCTTGCAGTTTTGCCTCAACTGGCGCGCGAAGGCCGTGGCCCCTTTGACTTCATTTTCATCGATGCGAATAAGTCTGACATGCCGGAGTACTTTGATTGGGCGTTGCGGTTTTCGCGTCCCGGCAGCCTGATCATCGCCGACAATGTGATTCGTGATGGCAAGGTCCTCGATGCCTCGACCATGGACGCCGACATTCAGGGCGTTCGCAGATTCAACGAGCGGCTGGCCGCCGAGAAAACAGTGAGCGCGACAGAGTTGCAGACCGTCGGCAGCAAGGGCTACGACGGCTTCGCAATGGCCGTGGTCCTCGCGGAGGCGTGAGGCCACAGCACGTGGTCAGTCATCATGCCGTGAAGCAACAATGGACCGAACCACCCTGCTGAAGGAACTAAAGCGCATAGTGTCCGGAGGAGAACTGCGGCGTGCCGCTCTTGAAAAGGTAGCCGCGCTGATAAAAGAAAGCGGCAATCATCGCTGGGTTGGACTTTACGATGTCGACCACGCTGCCGGGCTGGTATCGAACATTGTCCGGAGCGGTCCGGGCGCGCCGGAATTTCCGACGTTTCCGATAACCAAAGGCCTGACGAGCTCTGCCATTTCCAGCCGAAAGACCGTCAACGTTGGAAACGTTGCAAGCGACCCGCGGTACCTCACCGCCTTCGGAACGACAAAATCGGAAATCATCGTCCCGATTTTCGACTCAACCCGAGAAAACGTAGTCGGGACCATCGATGTTGAGAGTGAGCAGCCCAACGCTTTCGACCCACAGACTCAGGGCCTGTTGGAAGAATGCGCGGAGCTGCTCGCGCCATTGTGGCGAGCGTCGCACTGACGCAAGCACCCCGCAACTAGGCTTTCGCCGCCTTTTCAGTGCAGTTCGTCTCGCCCATCTCGTAGAGTTGTCGAATTTCGCATTCACCTTCGCCCGCCACCTGGAGGAAGTCCTTGGCCAGTTTGATGGCTTCTTCCTTGGAGTTCGCTTGAAGCAGGGCAAAGCCGCCGACCACTTCCTTCGACTCGATGAAAGGCCCGTCGGTCACGACTACCTGATCGCCAGTACGTCGTACGCGTGCGCCCAAAGCGCTCGGCAAACATCCCTCGGTGCCAAGCAGCCAGCCCTTCTTGATCCCCTCCTCAATGAGCTTGCCCATGGTGTTCATTTCCTCCTGGGAAGGGGGAGTGTTTCTCTCGGCGTGTTTATAGATACTCAGGAATTTCATGATCTTCTCTCCTTGTATTTTTTGACTGCTTGATTGCCGGGTAGTACATGAACGGGCTGAATTCCCATTCAATCTCGTGGTTGATCTACTTCGCCTTGGCCGCCGATTGCACGTCGAGGAAGGGCGCTACGACCGTTGGCAGCAAGGGCGAAGCACTAATGTTGTAATGCGTGAGGCCGGGCAAAATGGCCAGCTGATCCGCAGGCCTTCCAGACCCATCCAAGCCAGCATCCTTCTGGCCGCCACCGAGCAAGCCGTAGAATTCCACGATGTGCGCGGGACGGACAGCGTCGGCATCGGCGAAAACGATCATCGTCTGTAGCTTGAGCGCCGCAACTTCCTTCGACCAGTCATAGTCCTTCTTAAGGAGCGCGCCGAGCTTGGTGAACAACACCGCCCAATTCACGTTCGGGTACACTTGGTTCAGCGGCGACTGCTTCATCATTTCCCCGGCAGACGGGCCCATCTGCGACATTGCCACCAGCACCTCGGGATACCATCCATCGCGCTTGAAGGGCGTTGAGACGACCACAAGCTTGCGCACGGATTCGGGATGCCGGAAGGCCGTCTGCAGCGCAACCCCTCCACCCAGCGAGTAACCCATCACGTCGGCCTTTTCGATCCCCAGGTACTTCATCAGCCCCGCGATGTCGTCTGCCATGGCTTCGAAGCTCAGCGGCCGGTTTATGTCCGCAGTGCGCCCGTGGCCCTGCAATTCCACGGCGATCACTTTGCGATTCTTGGCCAGCGCAGCCACGTTCGGGCCAAACATGACGATACCGACCGCGCCGCCGTGCAACAGGATGAGCGGTTCTCCGCTGCCGTGAATTTCGTAGTACAGGCTGAGGCCGTTCACCGGAGCGTAGCCGGTTTTGGGACCGGTGGTCGCTCGCTCTTGAGCCAATGCACGCAAATGTGAATGCGCTGCCAGAACGATCCCGGCGGTCGACCTTGCAATGAAGTGCCTTCTTGCCATCATCTTGTTCTCCCGTAGTCAACTCCAATAAGGGCCCCTGGCATCCGCAGCTACGACCCCGCCGCTTTTTTCTGCAGCTCTGGCGGAAAGTCGCAATTCTCGAATATCTGGCGTATCTCAATCACGCCGCACTCGGGCAGGGGACACCGCTCGGCCCACTCGGACGGCCTCTTCCTTCGACTTCACTTGAATGATCCAGAAGCCGGCGATCACTTCCTTTGTCTCGATGAACGGACCATCCGTCACGATTCGCTTGCCACCGGACACCTTTATGCGCACCCCCTTGGAGGTTGGGTGCAGCCCCTCCTCGCTGAGTAGCACACCAGCCTTCTTCATTTCCTCATCGTACTTCCTCATTGCCGTGACGATCCCTGCGATCGGGGACCGCGCATTTCTCCAGAGCTTCAACCGGAGCCGGCAGCAGCATCATGAATCGCATCGTTGTCTCTCCTTTTCCTACCTTCAGGCCTAAAGTCAGGATTCCTAGAGAACCTTGCCCAGCGTATCGATGAGCGTCCAGAATGATACCGACTGGGACAGAAAATCCAAGAGCCGCTGATGGTCAAGGGCAAAAGCCTG
This sequence comes from Candidatus Acidiferrales bacterium, assembly GCA_963792145.1. Taxonomy (GTDB): domain Bacteria; phylum Acidobacteriota; class Terriglobia; order Acidiferrales; family UBA7541; genus Acidiferrum. The sequence goes on along the minus strand of CAWBVH010000048.1, from coordinate 165,534 downwards.
CGAGCCCTGCCAAGCCGCCAGTACCAGCGAAGGCAGTATCCCCAGGGCCTTACCTACGATGACACTGAGGAGATCACTCACCGGGCACGCGGCGCCATTCAGTCCAAACCCGACCAGGGCGACTGCTATGATTGATTTCAGGCTCTGCGGGGTTGTGTGTTGGCTTGTCATGTCCGGCTCCTAAAGGGTGCTTCCCTTGCTTCACCTGTATATCGAACGAGGGCGGGCCAAATCGACAGCCCTCCTCAACAAAAATATGCCCCTGGGCAAAGTCGGGTTTTTCCTGACGGGAAGGCGCTAGGGAAGGGAGAAGTGGCCTCTAAATTTAATCCATCCAGCTGCATGCACACGTACGAACAGGAGAGGTGAAGCAATCTACAGGTGGCCCAATTGTCTCAGGCCTGCGAGGTTATCCCATTCGGCCCAAGCCTCAAGGATTTGGCCATTCCGGACACGATAGATTGTGATGTACTCGGCATTCATGGCCTTCCCGGTAGGCAGATACGAACCCATCGCACCGTGTTGGGTTCCGCGGAAATGGTGCCGCACGGCGACTTTTTCGCCTTCAGCAAATATATCGAGGATTGCTTCCTGGGCGTCTGGAAACGTTTCGTATTCGCGGCGAAGAAAACCCACGAGGTCCGCCCGGCTTCTGACGGCGGTGTTCACCTGCGGCAATGCTGTACCGCACAAAGTCCGGCGCGACAAGTGAATCGAGCCTAGCCCAGTTTTGGCAGTTGATCGCATCGACAAAGGCCTGAATGGTCTGTTTCGGATCCATGAAAACGTGTCTCGAAGCAAGATATCGGATCGCTCCGACATTTACTTCGGCTTACCGGCCACTAGGAAAAGCACGTGTTGCGGCTGTATTCGGCTTCCCGTTGCTGTCGAATGTCTCCCACCGCGGTCGCAGAATTTGCCCTGTGCTCCGTCTCCGCCTCGTCTCTGTATCCGCGCCCGCCTTCGTTGACCACCTTCTCGACTTCCTCTCTGGTCAAATAGCGCAGTTGTGCGGATTCCGCGGTTCGGCGCACCACTTCCATCAAACCGATCAAAGTGGCGCGCTCGGCGCTGGTCATCTTCGCGTTCAGCATTACCCCGCTTCTTTCGACCACCACAAATGAGGGAGGTTCGCCGCTTGTCAAACAAGCTTTCAATTTCGACGCGGCAAACGTGGATGGCAATGTTAGCGCCTCAAGGCCCAGAAAAATGGCCTGGCATGGATACAACACTCCACCTCTTAGAATTTTCAGTGCCGCTTTGTCGGTGCCGAGTGCGTGCAAAGAATCGTAATCGGGATATTGCCAACCGGAGAAACGAGCGATGTTTCCGAGCACAGCACTGTCGGGCATGGGAAAAGGCCGCGCAGAAATCGCCAGCCGGCGCTCCACCTCGCACAGCAACTCTTCGGTGGCGGCGCAATCCTGTCCGCAGACGACAAGTCCGTGATTCGCAAGTATGAAAACGTCGGTTTCCTTTGCCCTGGCCACGGCCAATTCGATTTCTCGGGCTAGCGGAATGCCCGACGCGGCATAAGGAATCCATTGCCAGTGCAGACCACGAAGCCGTGCCGTGAGTTCCTCGATCCCATCCGACCGGATCGCCCAGGCAATCGTGTTGATCGAGTGCACGTGGATAACGACACGATGGGGAAGCACCGCATGCATTGCTGTTTCGATGGAAGGGCGCATCATCCTGTTTGCTGAAATCTGCCGTGGTGCGATTTCTCCGCCTTGCTCCACCGTCTCCTTCGCCTCCGCCAGTTCAATCGGGATGAGTATTTCTTCCTGGTTTGCCCGAGCCAGCCATTTGCCGGACCCCTTGATCCAGAGAATTCCTTCCCGCTTGATCGATGTGTTGCCGTTGCTGGCTTGCACCAGCAAAGCATTGCTTCCGACGCGAGCGGATAGCTGACGAAGGCGGTCGAGTTCTCTTTCAACTCGAGTGGGGGGAAACTTCCGATGGACTTGGTTCTTCAAGATCTATTTCGCCCTTTGTTCCGTGGTCCCGCAACTTGCCTCTTCTCTCTGCAATATTGGCAACGGGTTCCTGGTTTGATATTTCTGTCCAGACTTCTCTCGGTATCTCGCGCGGGTCTCGCCGATCCTGATGGAGGCCCTGAATATGGCGCCGACGGGGAGTATTCCTCCCAATTTATGCGCCGCAATGGCTGCCAGGCCCATCGATGCAATGCATCCGCACGATGAGCAATCCGGATTTCCGCCGAACTGGCATGGAGTGATCTTTGTTTCCAGGTCTGCCGATAACGTCTGGGTCGTGCGTGCGAATACGCAATCCTGGGGACTTTGCGGTGGCGAAGCAAATTGCCGAATCAGCAACTCCGGCATATCCAACTTTGCATACTGCCTTCGCAACTGCAGCATTTCCGTGATCGCCCGTTGCCGTTCGTCGGGACTCAGGATTTCCGGCATTTGATCGCCGACCTGAGGAGTGAACATGCTGAACCATACTTTCTTGATCTCGGGACGGGGTGTCCAGAATTCCAGGAACTCGCCGAGGTAGCCGGGCCGCTTCATCATTTGACCGGTGACCGTGCAATGGATCGTGACTCTTTGTCCCGCAATGTTTCGGAGAATGCGCTCGTAGGTTGCCGGTGCGCGCCGGGCATCGTGTTCGGGTTGCAGACCGTCGATGGACACGGCGACGTGCAAGTGCTCCAGCTTCGGCCAGGTGGGACCCAGAGTTCGGAACGCGCTGGTGACGATCTGCACGTGGACTCCGCGCGCCAGGAGCGGTGGAATCATCAACTCCAATTCACGATAACGGACCAAGGGGTCGCCACCGACAATCGACAAGTGCAAAGGCTTGATGCGATCGACAACTTCAAGTACTCCATCTACGAGAGCTTGGCCCCTTCGATCGTTCAGATCGCGCAGCGTCGGTCCGCCGCCGAGATGGGCGTCGTCGTACGCGTAGCAGCCGGGGCATTTCAATGGGCATTCCTTGGTAATTTCGATCGAAAGCGAGGGTGGTTCACCCTTCAGGATCTTGCCCCATGCTTGAACAATTTCAGACCTGTACACCGGTGATGGCCCTTTTTCCGACCGTGGCTAAGTGCGCGGTCTGTGAATGCTTCGCGTGTTGCCTGCACTAACGGGAGAAACTGCCGGTCACTGCCTCAGTCTCCGGAGAAGTATCGCATCGCTGCGGTACTTCTGAAGCTGGGAAACTCTGTCATCAAGAAAAATAGCAAGCGGATGTATTTCTTTGCTGACGGAGCGAGGTACGGGAGCCAGTCAACGCGGAGAGCGGAGTAGATGAAGTTGAGCGTGTGTATTTGCCCTTCCCAGCCAGCAACCAGTATGCACGCAAAACGCCATGGGAAGGGGTTTTTCTTCTGTTCCCGCTTGGAGGGTATTACAGGCCTAGCGTATTAGTCCGATTTTGGGTGGCCCATCCTTGCGGCTTTGGTTTTTGCCGGGGGTGGGTCTGGGGTTTTCTTCTCTGACTTTAGACCGATTCGGCAACGTCGACGCACCGCGTTCGAATACTCTACGCACTAAATTTCCATTTTCCTCTTGACTCGTTGTTTATCTATTAGTACACTAATCTACTGATTATCGGCTGGCTCTGTCCGGCCGTCGGCAGCCGCTTCCCGGCGGCCTCTGCTCTTTGACCACTCGACCGTTAGCCCCTCCCGCAACTCCCTTTGGAATCAACACTTGTAATTTGACAGAAAACAAACAACTTGATGCCCCTTTAGAATCAACACAGGTGAGAAACAAGGGGGGAGGGGGTTGCTCTCAGAGCGACCACCCCGCGGCGCGAACAAACCTCAGGCCTGCAGGCCTGAGCTACAAGAACCGGCAGCATCGGGCGGGCCGCCAGCAGAATCACGTCATCAAACAGAATCTTATCGGACCGGCCCGTGACACCGTGACACGGCTCACGTTGCCGGGAGATAACCCGTGTGCTAGCATCGGCACGTTAAGAAGAGCGGACCAGGGATTCGTTCTATTCTCCTTCGCCCCGCATTCCGGGACCCAGGTAGGGCCGCGCTCTCCTTCATACCAACAATTCGCCAGGCGCTGGCCCGCGCCTGTTCTTTTTTCCGGCGGACCTCCACCCGGTGACCCTGTTGGTCACATCTCTGTGGAGGACTGCAAATGAAAATCTATCCCACCAAGGACATCAGAAACGTAGGCATTGTAGGTCACGGCGGCACCGGAAAGACGCAACTGGTGTCGTCGTTATTGTTTACCGCTGGGGCGACGCCGCGCTTCGGCAAAGTTGCGGAGGGCAGCACCACCACCGATTGGGATGAAGAAGAGGTCCAGCGGAAAATCTCCATTCAAACGGGGCTGGCGAACGCGGAATGGCCCTGCACGCTCTGTGGCGGCAATACCGTCAAGATCAATTTTCTCGACCTTCCCGGCTACTCCACATTTATCACCGAAACGAAAGCTTCGCTGATCGCGGCCGATGCCGCGCTCATCACCGTTGACGCGCATACCGGCGCGCAAGTCACCACCGAAAAAGTGTGGGATTACTGCGCCGAATACGATATTCCCCGCGCCTTTGTGCTTACCTGGATGGACCGCGAACTCTCCAGCTTTGAACGATCGATGGAATCGCTGCAGGAAACATTTGGGCGCACGGTGGTGGCGTTGCAGATGCCCATTGGAAGCGAGAAGGGATTCCGCGGGGTCGTCGACCTGGTGGCCATGAAAGCGCATTTATACACGCCGGATGGAGACGGCAAAGCCGCCATCGAGCACATTCCGGATGCGCTGATGGACGAAGCGAAGGAAGCGCATGAAAAACTCGTCGAGATGATCGCTGAGGGTGACGACGAGATGATGGAGGAATTTTTCCGCGAGGGCACGATTCCGATTGAGGATTTGATTCCCGCGGTTCGTCGCGCGATTGTTGCGGAGAAGATTGTTCCGGTGCTGATGATTTCTTCCACGCGCAACGTGGGCAGCGCCAGCCTGCTGACTTTCCTCGCGGATGTATTCCCCCATCCCGATGAGCACGCCATGGTCGGCTATAAGGAACCGGGCGGCAAGGGCGATCGCATCGAGCGCAAATACGATGACGCTCAGCCGCTCTCGTTGTTTGTATTCAAGACGCTCGCGGATGCCTTCGCCGGACGCATCAATTATTTCAAGGTGAAGGGCGGCGTGTTGAAGAACGACATGACGTTGCAAAACTTCACCCGCAATATTCCGGAACGCTTCCAGCACACCATGATTGTGCAAGGCAAGCAGCTCACGGAGGTTCAGGAACTGCATGCGGGAGACATCGGCGCAATCGCAAAGCTGAAGGAAACGATCACCGGAGATACGCTCGGCGACAAGAATTCGCCGATTTTCTATCAACCCGGCCAGCTTCCCGAGCCTTCCATCACTTTTGCGGTGGAACCGAAGTCCCGCGCCGATGAGGACAAGATTGGCGTGGCCATCCACAAAATCATGGAAGAGGATCCCGCGTTGCGTTTTTCGCGCGACCCGCAGACGAAGGAGTTTCTGCTGGCGGGGAACGGGCAACAGCACGTGGAAGTGGTGGTGGCGAAACTGCAGAAGCGCTACAACGTCAACCTGACGCTGAAGCCTCCGAAAGTTCCTTACCGCGAGACAATTCGGGGAAAGGCCGACGCCGAAGGCAAACACAAGAAGCAGTCGGGCGGACACGGCCAGTTCGGGGTATGCCGCGTGAAATTTGAACCCAGCGAGCGCAACAAGGGCATTGAGTTTGTCGACGATGTTTTTGGCGGCGCCATTCCCAAGAACTGGATCCCCTCGGTCGAGCGCGGCATTCGCGAGGCAGCGGCACGCGGTTACCTTGCCGGTTTCCCGGTGACGGACTTCCGCGCGATTCTATACGACGGCAAATATCACGACGTGGATTCCTCGGATATGGCGTTCAAGATCGCTGGTTCCCTGGCGTTCAAGGAAGCCATGAAAGTGGCGCGGCCCTCGCTGCTCGAACCCGTCATGAATGTGGAAGTTTACGCACCCGACCAATATTCCGGCGACCTGATGGGGGATCTGAGTTCCCGCCGCGGGCGCATCGCAGGCAGCGAAACCCGCGGCCACAACGTGATCGTAAAAGCTCAAGTGCCGTTGGCCGAGATGCTGTCTTACGCCACGGACCTTACCTCCATGACGCAAGGGCGCGCGAGCTATTCGATGGAATATTCCCACTACGACTACGTGCCGGCCGAACTGGCGGAAAAGGTGATCGCAGCGCACAAGGCCGCACACGGCGAAGCTCTCGTCGAAGAAGAAGCGTAACAAGTTCTGATGAAAATCCCGTGCGTCCCCCGAGGGTTTCATTTCAAGTGCAGCGAACTTAAGATGGGGCCACGTCCGGATGCTCAGTCTTTTCTTGGCGGCGGTCTTGCCCCGCACCCAATCCCAAGCAAGGCTGCGGGTCTTGCCGGCCCCTAAGCTATCTCCGGACCGTCGGGTTTGACATCACGATTCTGCCAAGCAGCAAAGGCACGATCAGTGGATCAATTATTCTTCTCGGCAAGTCGCAATCGGTTCTCTAACCTAGCCGGATCATGTGAGCCGCGGCAGGAACATGCCGGTTCGGCGCGAATGTTCGCGAAATTTTTCACCGAATTCCTGCGAGAGGAAGAGTTCTTCCTTCTTTGCCTTGCTGTAGAAGGCAAACATGCACAATACAAACGCGAGATCAGCGCGCGGTACTCTCCCAATGCGAGCGCGGTGCCGACAAAAGCCAGCAGCATTCCGGTATAAATCGGATGACGGATATAGCGGTAAGGGCCGGAGCTGATGAGTTCGTGGCCTTCTTTCAAAGTGACAGTGGCGCTCCAGTTTTCGCCGAGGTGCCAGCGCGCCCAGATGGCGAAGGCGATTCCTGCGACGGTAACTGCGACGCCGATCTTTCCGATGGTCGGCGAAGCGGGAACGAAGCGAGTCGCAAGCCAGCCGCGGCCGAATCTGGTCCTTGAACATCAAAATATACGCGGTGACCATGAGCACGATCTGCATCAAGGCGCTCGCCGCGAGGTTCGCGCTGCTTGATGGACTTAAGTTTCTGCGCGGACACGATCCAGTAGGCGATAAAAACGATCCAGGCAATGCTCGCCAAATGCAACCAGTGGTAATGGTTCACGTTATTCTCAGTGTAGTCCAGTATTGTCATGGATAGCGCCGTCAAGACTGGAGCGGTTCACTCATCGGCGGCAAGTTCGGGGGTCTTAGCGACACCTTTGCGATTTCGTTGCCGCTCGGGTTACACTGCGCGGCGATGCCTCCCAAATCCGATCATGTCTAACCACCAAGCCCAGCAACCCGGCGATGCCGCGCTCGGAATGCATACGGCGATTACGCGGCGCGATTTTCTTGGCTCCACGCTGCTGGCTTCCGGCGCGCTGCTGATGGAGTCGCTGACGCCGGCGGAACTCCTGGCGGCACAGGACGATTTCACGGGATACGGCGGAATTGGGGAATACCGCACGTCCAATGGGAATACGCTGCCGGTGCTGGAAGCCGGTCACACGATTCGCGACAAAAAATACGAACCACTCCCCGCGGACACCATAGACACGGGCGAAATGTACGACTGCGTGATTGTGGGCGGCGGGATCAGCGGCCTGGCTGCGGCGCTATTCTTCCAGCGCCAGGTAGGAAGTGGGAAAACGTGCCTGATTCTGGAAAATCATCCCATTTTCGGTGGCGAAGCCAAACAAAACGAATTCTTGGTGGATAACCGCAGGCTGATCGCTCATCAGGGTTCCGCGATTTATCAACTGCAGTATCCGCACAGCTTTCTTGCGCGATTCTACGATTCCATTGGATTGTCCACTCCTAAATTGAACTATCAAAAATGGGCCGGGCCGCAGCCGGAACTGACCCTTTCGCGGACTCCCTACGAAGCGGCAGGCAAAGAGCGCGGACAATATGGTTTTTGGTTTGGCGCGAAATTCGGGCAAAAGCCCGGGTTGTGGCTGATTGATCCGATTGGGAAGAAGTTGGCAGGCGCTCCAGTGAGTGGCGAAACGCGAGAGGAATGGATGCGCTGGCTGATGGAAAAACCAGTTAGCGGAAAGCCGTTTGAGCATCCGAAGGTCGAAGGCGATGCGATTTCGCGATATCTGGACTCCATCACACTCGAGCAGCACTACATGGAGCAGTTTGGCCTGAGCCGCGAGACGGTTCGCACGTTCCTTTCGCCGGTAGAGGGCGGCGGTTCCGGCCTGGGCCCCGACGCGCTATCGGCGTATTCCGAGTATGCGTTTGAGATGCTGCGTCCTCTCGCAGACGAAGCCGGCGGAACGGACCAGATGTTTCCAGGTGGCAACACGACGATTGCGCGGTTGATGGTAAAGAGCCTGATCCCCGCGGCGCTGGATGGACCAAACACGGTGGACGGAGTGACGCGCAACAATGTGAATTTTGCGGCGCTAGACGCGGCCACTTCGCCGGCGAGAATCCGCCTGTCCGCAACCGCGGTCTCCGTCGAACACGACGGTGATCCTCAGAAAGCGTCATCACTCTCGATCGCTTACCTGAAAGATGGCAAGGTCTATCGGGTGAAAGCGCGCTCGGCGGTGATGGCGGGCGGAAGCTGGACGACAAGACACATCGTGAAAGACCTGCCGGCAACACACGCGAAGGCGTACGCGCAGTTCTACCGCTCGCCCTGCCTGATGGCCAACGTGGCCGTGCGCAACTGGAATTTCCTGTACAAAATGGGCATGAGCGGATGCCGATGGTTCGAGGGAGTGGGCAACTATATGGAAGTCCGCAAGCTCGCGACGACCGGAATCGACGACCCTACGATCAGTCCGGACTCGCCGATCGTTTTAACGCTGAAGGTGTTGTACTCCTATCCCGGGTTTTCGACGGAGGACCAGGGGCACCGCGGCCGTGGAGAAATGCTGAGCACGTCGTTCGCAGACTACGAGCGGCGCATCCGCGAACAGTTCACCGCCATGTTCGCGGCTTCCGGATTCGATGCGCAGCGAGACATCGCCGGCATTATCCTGAACCGCTGGGGACATGCGTATCTTAGCCCGCAACCAGGCTTCTTCTTTGGTAGGGATGGCACAGCCCGCGCCGCGGCAAATCTTGCGTGAAGCCCCGTTTGGCCGCATTGCTTTTGCGAATACGGATTTAGCCGGGGCGATGGATCATCGCTATTCCATCCTTGAAGCACAGCGCGCCGTCGGCCAGTTGCTGGATCAAGTGTTGACGTCCTAGCGCGCCAATCGGGGTTGGCGAATCTGCCGGAATCAGCCGATAATCGCGGACATGGCAAACAAGGCTCAGACACCACAGAGACCGCAGACGCGAGCAATCCATGCAGGCGAACGGAAGCGGCATGGCGTGGGCGTTCCGGTGACTTCGGACATCGTGCGCTCATCGACGTTTACGTTTTCCTCCAGCGAAGAAATCAAGCGCTGGGCAGAAGGCGAGAGCACCGCGTACATCTACACACGCTACGGGAATCCCACGCTGGCGGTTGCGGAAAAGAAGATCGCGGCGCTGGAAGGCGCCGAAGCGGCGGTGGTGACGTCCTCGGGAATGGCGGCAATTTCCAATGCGCTGCTGAGCGTGTTGAAGATCGGCGACGAACTGATTTCCAGCGCGCAAGTATATGGCGGCACGTACCGGCTGATGCGCGACGTCTTTCCGCGGTTCGGAATTACGGTGCGGCACGTGGATACAACGCTGGAAGGAATCGAAGGATTAGTGACTGGCCGGACGAAGTGCCTGTATATCGAGACGCCGACGAATCCGACGTTGCGGCTGGTAGATCTGCGGAAGGCCATTGGCTTTGCAAAGAAGCATCAGTTGGTGAGCATTGTCGATAATACCTTTGCGACGCCGATGCTGCAAAACCCGCTGGCACTGGGTTGCGACATGGTGGTGCACAGCGTGACCAAGGGGCTTGCGGGACACTCGGACCTGGTGGGCGGCGTAGCCGTAGGGAGCCACAAATACATTGATCCTGTGCGGCAGATGATGATCTATCTGGGCGGATGCATGGACCCGGAAGGAGCGTTTCTGCTGGTGCGGGGAATCAAGACCTTGGGAGTGAGGGTTCGAGCGGCAGTGCGAAAACGCGCTGCGGGTGGCGAGGTTCCTCGAGAAGCACGCAAAAGTGGAACGGGTACATTATCCGGGATTGAAATCGCATGTGGACCATGCGCTGGCGAAGAAGCAGATGCGTGGGTTCGGGTCGATGCTGGCGTTTGACCTGAAAGGCGGTTTGCCGGCGGCGCGAAGATTCTGCGACCGCGTGAAACTGTTTTTACTTGCGGCGAGCCTGGGTGGCGTGGAGTCGCTGGTGCTGCTGCCAATCTACAGTTCGCACTACCACATGAGCAAACAAGAATTGGAACGAGCCAGCGTGAAGCCGGGAACGGTGCGCATCTCGGTGGGATTGGAAGACGGCGCAGACTTGATTGAAGACCTTCAGCAAGCCTTAAAGTAGAAAACTGTTCCGGGAAGTGAACTCAGGTGGTGGGCGCTTCGGCCGGAACGTCCCAACCCTGTTCCTCCGGCAGCATGGACTTCACGATGTCTTCCAGTTCGTGAGAACTCTTTACCTGATCGGGATAATTGTGCGTGGTGAGGTCAAACGAGGTGCCGTGCCGCGCGCGAACCGCCTGCAATTCCTCATGTAGCCGAAGAGCGATGCGGTTGGCATTCAGACTATCGGTCTCCGGGAGAACCAGGCCGAAGAGATCGTCGGCAAGCCGGTAGATGGAATCGGTGGGGCGCAGTTTTTTGGACATCGCCTTAGCAGCGTCGCTGAGAGCGGCTTGCCGGCTGTTGGGCGTAGCCGCCGCGCTGGGCTTGGCTTTGACAAGGACGAGAGAAAGATTTTTTTCCATGCTGTGGGCGCGGCGAAATTCCATGGTGAGCCGATCCCAGAAGTGATCCTGGTTGGGCATGGATTTCAGGAGATCCGCGCTGGCTTGAACCTGCAGTTCGACGTTGCGCTCGAGTTCGGAGAGAAGTTGCTGCTTGATTTTGGTGAAGGAGCGCTGACGGTCGAACAGATAGCCGATGAAGAGAATGGTGAGAGCGCAAAAACCGAAGAAAGCGGCGCCCAGCGTCCATCTGTTGCCTTCCGGGTGAAGGAAGACGAGCGGGTACATGAAAGTGGCGAGGCCGCCCGCCAGGATAAAGACAAAGATGGCGGAGAAGATCGTGAGTTGAAAGCCACGTCGCTCAAGATGATCGAGCTGTTGACGGTCGATCGCGGGCATAGCGCACCTGTTTGGGGCAGCCTGTCCCAGCAGCGGGAAGCGGGCAAGCCGCCGACATAAGGACAGGTTCGGCCCAGACGAAGGGGAAGGCAATAGGCGGGGGGTACCGTGTGATGAAAGAGATAAGTTCGAGAAAGCGTCACTTGAAACGCCAGCGCAGCCCGTCCCAGGAGCTCTGCGAGGCAGGGACAAAAGGTGCGGGAGGGTGAAACGATTGGGGGGTGAAAGTCACTACCTGACGGGATAAAAAGGCTGCGATTTTCGCCCTTTGCCGGTGCAAGGGGTATATTGTGCTCTGCAACGACGAACTGAGGGCATTCTAGCAAGAAACCTCTTGCCGCTCCCTTAGCCGTGCAGGATAATCGCCCAACTGGCCATGAGAAGGCCATCCCTCAGTTATGAAATGCCTATCGTGCGGTGTGGAAAACCCTGCTCTCTCACAGCGCTGCTCGAATTGCGGCAAGGCATTTCCTCGTCCGGAAGAGAACCACACACTAGAGAACGTTGATCGCAGTGCCCTTTCCGGAGAAGGGGATAAGCCGAAAGAGCCAGGCGCGAAACGCCCCGGTTCCGGCCCCGGTGTCGGTGGGTCCAGCCTGGGGAGTTTACCCATCGGAGGAACGCGCTCGCAGTCGGAAGATTGGAAGAATTCCCAAGTTATCAGCAAGACGCCCTCGGGCATCGGCCGAAACGACATGTTCTCGAAGGAGGACATGGAGGCGGGGACGCTCTACGGCGGCGACGATCCCTCGAAGAACGCCTCGCCGGGGATCTCTGGATTCCAGGGACGGTCTGGCGGGACAAGCATAAATCTTAACTTGTACATCTCCGGCGGACTGGAGCCGGGGATGGATTTCGGGCCGCGCTTCCGAATCGAGCAACTGCTGGGGGAAGGCGGAATGGGCAGAGTGTATAAAGCCCTTGATAAGGAGCTGGGGCGTACGGTGGCGCTGAAGATCCTCCAACCGGAATTGACCAAGGATCCGAGCGTGATTATGCGCTTCAAGCAGGAGCTGCTGCTGGCAAGCCGGATCTCGCACCGCAACATCCTGCGGATTCACGACCTGACGGATTACGAAGGCGTGAAGTTCATCACCATGGCCTTCATTGAAGGCAAGGATCTGAATCAACTGCTGAAGGAGAGTCGACCGCTGCCCATCGATCGCTCGCTGAAGATGGCGCGGCAGATGTGCGAAGCGCTCGATGCGGCGCACGTGGAAGGAGTGGTGCATCGCGACTTCAAGCCGCACAACGTGCTGGTAGGAAACAACGACCAGGTATATGTGTCGGACTTTGGGCTGGCCACATCGTTCGAGACGGCAAAAATGGGCATGACGCGCACGGGCGCGTTTGTAGGCACGCCGCGATACATGTCTCCGGAGCAGGTGGAAGGGAAGCAGGTGGACAGCCGCACCGATTTGTATTCGTTCGGGCTGGTGTTTTACGAGATGGTGTGCGGCGAAGTGCCGTTTGCCGGGGATTCGACGTGGCAGGTGATGTACCAGCGTGTGAAGGATGCCCCGAAAAACGTTAAGCAAGTGAACCCGAACGTTCCGGACAATGTGGCGGACATCATCATGCACTGCCTGGAGCGCGAGCCGGGTGAACGGTATCAGAGTGCGAAGGAAATTCTGGCGGATATCGACGCGCACCGCGGGCCGGAGATGTCGGTATCGTCGATGTATCGAATGCCACCGCGCGGGGGAGCGGGGTCTGCTGCAGGGTCGCGGTCGGTGCAAATCACGCTGCCGGCAAAGCCGCCGCTATGGTTGTACGCAACGGGAGGAACGCTGCTGCTGGGGTTGTTGTTCTTGGCGATACCGACGACGCGGCATCTGGTGATCAAGCCTCCCGCTGAAACGGAAGTGGTAAATCCCGAGGCAGTGAAGGGCTTGCCGCCGCTGAGCCAGGGGAAATACGTGGCCGTGCTGCCATTCCGGGTAATCGGCGGCGACACGAGCATAGGGTACGTTGCGGAAGGATTAGGGGAAGCACTTTCCGCGAAACTGTTCCAGTTGAAGGGCGTGCATGTGGCTTCCTCCGACGACACCGGGAAAACGGATACCAAAGCGCCACTGCCGGAGGTTGCCAAGAAACTTGGCGCAAATATGATAGTGACCGGTATGGTGCAAGGTTCTGCGAACGAACTGCGCATCACGGTGAAATTGAACAACGTTGCGGAAAACAAGGTGGTGTGGAACGAAGAGTTCTCCGGTTACCGGCGTGATTTGCTGACCATCGAGGACAAAATCTACGGAAAGCTGGCGGACGCTCTGGAAGCGAACGCATCTCCCGGGGATATCCTCGCCGGAACAGCCCATCCAACCGACAACGTGGATGCCTATGATTCGTATCTGCGTGGCAACAATGCGCTGCGTGGCCCATTGAATGCCAAAAGCATTCAGACGGCGATCGACTACTTCAACGCGGCATTGCACAAAGACCCGAAATTTGCGAAAGCCTATACCGGGCTGGCGGACGCCAGTTTGCGAATGTACCAAGAAAATAAGGACAGTTTCTGGACGGAAAAGGCTTTGAACGCGGCAAAGCAAGCGCAGGCCCTGAATGACAAGTTGCCCGAAGTGCATTTTTCATTAGGCACCATCTATGCCGAAACTGGCCAAACGGCGCAGGCCATTAGCGAGTTGAAGCGCGCGCAAGAACTCGCGCCCAATTCGGATGAGGGGTATCGCCGGCTCGGGAATGCATATCTTGCGGCAGGGCAAAAAGAGCAAGCCATTCGAGCGCTGGAAAAAGCGGTGGAACTCAATCCTTATCTTTGGGTGAATCTGAACTCGCTGGCCGGCGCGTATCTGAACACGGGTGACTACGAAAAGGCGATGAAGTACTACCAGCAGGTCACGCAAGTGGAGCCACAAAACCAGATCGGGTTCGCCAACCTGGGGTCGGTTTATATATCCATGGGACGGTACGCGGACAGCATCGCGCCGCTGGAAACGGCGATGAAACTCGATCCACAACCGGTGGTGATCTCCAACCTGGGCACGTCGTATTTCTACCTGCATCGCTATGCGGATGCGGTAAAACAGTTCGAGAAGGCTGTACAACTGAATCCAGGCGACGAAACGATGATGGGCAACCTGGCAGATGGCTACCGGGCGGCCGGGCAGATGGAGCAGGCCAAGGCAACCTATGACCGGGCTATCGCGCTGGCGTTTAAGGCTCTGAATGTGAACCCGCGGAGTGCCACCACCATGGGGAGTCTGGCGCTGTATTACGCAAAGAAGGGCGATATGGGCCAGGCCACGGCATGGATTCAGCGGGCGCGCGGTTTAGACCCATCCTCCGTTGAATTGATCCAAACGTCGGCGGAGGTTCATGCCCTTAGCGGTAAACCGGAAGATGCCATCGCTGACCTGAAGAAGGGATTGCAACACGGCCTAACGACGAGCAGCATCGAATCGGATCCGGAACTGGATGCGCTGCGGAAGCGGACAGACTATCAAGCGTTGATGAATCAGTTTGCGCCCAAGAAGAAGTAAGCTGCCGAGTAGCGAAGCTTTTGCGAGCTGCCGCGGAATTCCAGCCGGTCATTATCCAACGTAACAAACAGGGCAGAGGACGGGCTACGCGTTCCCTAGGAATGTGTGGGCAAATGAAAAGGAGGAAGTCTGGGACTTCCTCCCTTTAAGCTCAGGTTCAAGTGATGAGGAACCAGATTAGGCGCCGCGACGGAGCAACTTGAGCAGGCCGAACGCAAGACCAGCGGACAGAATCATGATGCCGGCATCTGGTTCTGGAGTCGTGAGGGTCTGTCCGGTGACAGATTGGCCGGCAAAATTTTCACTTGCCGTGGCATCGATAAGAAGTCCGAATTCTCCGCCGACAAACTTGAAATCGTCCGGGTCCACTTTTTTGCACCAGTTTGGACTGAGAAGCGAAAGACCAACGTCAATCAACGAATCCGGCACACACTGCTGAGTCGCCGGAACGATGCCGGTACCGCCGGAGAAAGTGACGTCCGTCACATGGCCATCGTCGGACGAACTGCAGGAAGAGAAGAAAAGGATTTGGGAGCATCGCCGCATTGGAATGAGAAGCCCTGAAGGTCATTGATCGCGATCGTCAAGTTGTGCAGAGTCTGGCTAGTCTGATTCTGGAAAACTTCAAACACGCAAGCATCCGACGGCGTGAGGCAATGCGAATTCTGGGTGGCGGTAACGGGGCCAAACGTAGGGTTTGGGTTCGTTACGGTAATTGGGATGGAGCCGGTACCCTTCTGAATAATTACCTTCGGATCGATGCCGTCGGCCCAAGCCGAGGCCGAGAAAAAAGCGACTGCGAGCAGTAAAAGAGCTGGTCGAAAGTGTTTCAAGAGTACCCCCGGGTGCGTATACCTTACTTCTGGAGAACACAGTGGAGCAAATGCGATGCCAAAGAGTCTTTTTTGGGAGCGATTTAACTCTTTTGTAATGATGGGTTAAGGGGCTCTCTGTTTCAAGCGCCGGCAGTATGTGCAAAGTTCTTCCGTTCTCAGGCTTGAGAATCGCGGATAAGTCTAAACCTTGCCGAATCTTGGTTTTAGTACTCCACAAGGACGTACTCCACAAGGACTCAAACGACCCACGAACTCACCGACGTGGTGGGCTACGGACCCGGCGCACGCGTAGGAATGGTTCGCCGTCTGATCGCATTTGAAGCAAGCGGGGGAGGAAAAGACGCGTCTGGTGGGGTGAATCGGACTGAACCAGTCGCGTTGTGGCGGCGGAAAAAATCGCATTCGGCAGCACATTTTGATTGGATACTCAGCGGCGATGATGTATTTTTAAGCTGTCCTTTCGGCCTTCTTCCCTGACCGCTTCTTCGCGTTAGGGCGGATCCTCCCTCAACTTCACTTCCGCCCCCGAATGTCGGGAAGCCAATAGGTGTCAAATCACGAGCCGATTTCTAGCAGCAGCGCGGCTTGAGAAGGCAATGCAATGCAACCACAGGTAGTTCTCCCGTTCGCGGCCGGCGTTTTTCGAGGGGCGAGATGCGCCTCGCTATCGACAGGGCAATTTGGATATGCTCTGTGTGCGATAAGTCTTTTGGAAAGACGGTGCGGGGCGAGCAATCGCCTTCGCGCCGAACTCTTGTGAGGGAGAAGCAACATGCAGACAACAATGAAGAACCTGGGAGCGGCGGCACTGACTGCGGCGCTTCTGGTTGGCGCGTTCCTGGTGAGCAGCCCGGCCAAGGCAGATGTGGCTGCAGCAGAGGCAACGTTCAAAGCCAAGTGCGCGGGATGCCACGGAGCCGATGGCAAGGGCAAACCAGCGATGAAGACGCGCGACTGGAGTTCCGCGGACGTGCAGAAGATGAGCGACGCGGATCTGGCGGCAATTATTACCAACGGGAAGAGCCCGATGCCGGCGTACAAAACGATGACCGCGGATCAGGTGAAGGACATGGTGGCGTACGTACGGACGTTCAAGAAGTAACAGAGAGAAGCAAGATTGCGCACGAAGCGCGGACGC
Source organism: Candidatus Acidiferrales bacterium (assembly GCA_963792145.1). GTDB lineage: Bacteria > Acidobacteriota > Terriglobia > Acidiferrales > UBA7541 > Acidiferrum. The sequence goes on along the minus strand of CAWBVH010000048.1, from coordinate 148,842 downwards.
TCCTACGCGCTTCGTGAAAACAGTAAAACAGGAGGAATGTGATGAAGAAGTTTTTGTCAGGGATCGCGCTAGTGGGAATGGTGTGTCTGGCGAGCACAGGCGTCTTCGCGCAAGACAAGGCGAACGGCGAAAAAGTGTATAAAGCCAAGTGCGCCAGCTGTCACGGACCAGATGGCAAGGGTGAAACCGCCGCCGGGAAAGCGACCAAGGCGCGGGACATCTGCTCCGACGAAGTAACGAAGGAATCGGATGCGGCGTGGACGGACATCATCGTAAAGGGCCAGAACAAGATGCCGGGCTACGACAAAAAGGTGACAGACGCCGACGTCAAGGACGTCATCGCGTACATGCGGAGTCTGTGTAAGTAAGTTCGCCGGTGAGCCCGCGCCCGCTGGACACAACAATTGAGAAAGAACACGGGCCCTGGCGGTTCCTGCGCTGCGGCCCTGGCCTGAAAAAGCACAAATTTGCGAAGTTGGGAGCGACGAGGCTATGAGTCCTCACAATACGGCACGGGATTGGTCAAGACTGCTGTACTACCTGAGCCAGAACATCGTCAGTTTCGTCGGAGTCGTGCTGACGACGAGCAGCGCGATTACTTTGATGGCCTTCTGGATTTACGATTTCGTGCTGCCGGGGCCATCGCACCCATACGTCGGGATTCTGCTTTTCCTGATCCTGCCCGGCGTGTTTATTCTTGGCCTGCTGCTGATCCCGCTGGGAATCCTGCTGCGGCGCCGGAAATTGCGAGCCGCGGGTGAACTGCCGAGCGAATATCCGGCCATCGACCTGAAGCTTCCGATGGTGCGCAACGGGCTTCTGTTCGTCGTGGTGACCAGCGCACTGAACGTTTTGATTTTTACGTATGCGTCGTACCAGGGCGTGGCGTATATGGACTCGACGGCTTTTTGCGGACAGACGTGCCACTCGGTGATGGCGCCGGAATTCAGCGCGTACCAGAATTCGGCGCACGCGCGAGTGGAATGCGTGCAGTGCCACATTGGTCCCGGGGCAGGTTGGTTCGTGCGTTCGAAGCTTTCCGGGTTGCGACAAGTGTACGCCGTGACGTTTAAAACCTATTCGACGCCCATCCCGACGCCCGTGAAATACCTGCGTCCTGCGCGGGACACGTGCGAGCAGTGCCACTGGCCGCAGCGCTTTTCCGGCGACAAATTCATTGTGAAGACCAATTACAAGGAAGACGAAAAGAACACGGCGATGACCACCGCGCTGCTGATGAAGATCGGCGGGCACACCTGGCAAGGAGGGACGGGAATTCACGGCCGGCATTTGGATGCAGGATCGCGGATTCGCTACGTAGCAACGGACGACCAGCGGCAGGTGATTCCAGTGGTGTACTACACGGATGACAACGGCAAGACCGTGGAATACGTGTCGACGGATACCAAGGTGAGCAAGGAGCAATTGGAAAAAGGCGAGCAGCGGATGATGGATTGCATCGATTGTCACAATCGGCCGACGCACGCGTTTGAATTGCCGGAAAACGCGGTGGACAACCGCATGTCGCGCGGGCTGGTGAGTCCGCAGCTTCCGTATATTCGAAAGAAAGCAGTGGAATTGCTGAAGGCGGACTATCCCGACCGCGACACGGCGAAAAGGCAAATTACTGACGGCATTACCGGCTACTACAGAGCGAATTACCCGGAGATCTACAACACAAAACGCGCGTTGCTGGAACAGTCCGCCGAAAATGTGGCCGCGATTTACATGCGCAACGTTTTTCCAAACATGAAGATGACTTGGGGCGTACATCCCAACAATCTGGGCCACAATGACGCGCCGGGTTGCTTCCGGTGCCACGACGGGTCGCATACCAGCGCCGCAGGCCAAACAATTTCGAACGATTGCACTGCTTGCCATAATCTGCTGGCGGTGCAGGAGGAAAATCCCAAAGTTCTAACGGAACTGGGAATGCCGTAATTGAAAAATTATGGGCCCTGAGGGCCCGGAGGCAGCGCTGTATGAGCTCCAAACGCGCCGAAAGGCGGGGCCGCCGCTTGATTGCGTGCGGCCTGCTGATCGCGCTGGCGTGGGTGCTCGCTCCCACTCGCGCTGCCGCGAAAGCAAGAAACGCACAACCGCTGAAACAGGACGAAGCTTGCCTGGCCTGCCATGGCACAGCGGGGATGAAGTCCGATAAGGGCAAAGACATTTACATCAATCCCGCGAAACACGCGGTGAGCGCGCACGCAATTCTGGGCTGCCAGGATTGTCACAGCGCGATCAAGGATTTTCCCCATCCGGCCAAGGCCACAAAAGCGCAGTGCGCCACATGCCATGCGGATGAAGTGAAGGCGTATGGGACCAGTGCGCACGCGATTCTGGGAGAGGCGGCCTGCGCCAATTGTCACGGAAGCGTGCACGAACTAAGCACAGCGGAACAGCTGATGCCCGGGAAGTGCGCCGAATGCCACACGCAGGAAGTGAAAGAATTTCAGGAAAGCATACACGGACAGGCAGCGAAGAATGGCGATGCGGATGCCCCTAAGTGCGCGTCGTGCCACGGAAGCGTTCACGGTGTGAAAAGCGCAAGCGAGACGAGCTCGACGATTGCGGCCAGGCAACTGGCGGAGACTTGCGCGAAGTGTCACAGCGATGCGGGATTTTTGTCGCGGCACAGAATTCCTGTGGCCCACCCGGTGGAATCGTATCTGCAAAGCGTGCACGGACGCGCCATTGCCGCGGGAAACGACCAGGCGGCGAAGTGCAACAGCTGTCACGGCAATCACGACATTTATCCGGCGCGGGATGCGCGGTCGCATGTGAACCACTGGCGAGTGGCGGAGACTTGTGCCCAGTGCCACACCGAGATTGCGAAGACTTATGACCAGAGCATCCACGGCGAAGCTTCGCGCGCGGGGGTGAAGGATGCGCCGGTTTGCGTAGATTGCCACGGCGAGCACCTGATTCTGGATCCGAAGAATCCGGCGTCGCCCGTGAACGCGGCAAATGTTTCGGCGGAAACGTGCGCACGGTGCCATGGCAGCGCGCGAATGGCAACTCTTTACGACATACCGGCGGACCGAGTGCCGTCTTACGCGGACAGCTACCACGGGCTTGCACTACGAGGCGGGAAACTGACCGCGGCGAACTGCGCCTCCTGCCATGGGGTGCACAATATTTTCAAGTCCGCGGATGCGCGCTCGCTGGTGAACGCGGCGAATCTAGGCAAGACCTGCGGGCAGTGCCATCAGGGCGCTAATGAAAACCGCTTTGCCATCGGGCCGGTGCATGTGCAGACCGATGCAGGCCCGAATCATCCGGTGGTGAAATGGATTCGCTGGACGTACTGGGTGCTGATCCCCGCGACGCTCGGCTTTATGCTGCTGCACAATTTGTTGGATCTGCTGAGCAAATTGATTCGCCGACGCCCGCGTCAGGAGACCGGGCAAGTGGTGATGCGCATGAACCTGTGGTTCCGCATCGCGCACTGGGGAATCATGGCCAGCTTCCCGACGCTGGTAGTGACAGGCTTTGCGCTGAAATTTCCTGACAGCTGGTGGGCGAAACCGCTGCTGATGTGGGAATCCAACGCGAGAGTGCGTGGCGGGCTGCATCGCACCGCGGCTGTGGTGATGATTGTGGCGACGCTGTTTCACTTCGTGCATCTGGCGATGAAGAAGCGCGATCGCTCCATTATTCCCGCGCTGCTTCCGACGATTAAAGACGCTACGGACATGCTACAGGTGTTCCGCTACAACCTTGGACTGACGAAACAAGAGCCGCAATTCGCGAAGTTCAACTACGCGGAGAAAATGGAATATTGGGCGTTCCTTTGGGGTACCACGGTGATGGCGCTTTCGGGATTTTTGCTGTGGTTCAACAATTTCACGCTGCGTCATTTTCCGAAATGGATCACCGACGCCGCCACCGCAGTGCATTGGTATGAAGCGCTGCTGGCTACGTTTTCCATTCTCATCTGGCACTTCTATCTGGTGATTTTCGATCCGATGGTCTATCCCATGGATACGGCGTGGCTGGATGGAACAATTCCGGCCGATCACTATCGCCACACGCGGCCGGCCTACTATCGCGAACTATCGCGCAAAGGCTTGGTGCAAGAAAGAGACAGAAACGACGCGCTGCCGAATGATGCAGAGCCAGCGCACGGCGACGATTGATTGTTTGACCTCATTGTTCACCGCATGATCCCTGGGATCCCTGGTACGAAGATTCTCATTTCGCGGAGGTGTGGTAGTGTCAGCAGGGGGAGAACGGGCGAGCTATGTCGATTCGCACCATCATTGAACCGTTTCGGATTAAGAGCGTCGAGCCGATTCGCGGGACTTCGCGAGCGGAGCGCCAGAAATTGCTGGAAGACGCCGGATACAACCTGTTCCTGATTGCTTCGGAAGCGATCTTGATTGACCTGCTTACCGATTCGGGCACCTCGGCCATGTCCACGGAACAGTGGGCGGCGATGATGCGCGGCGACGAATCGTACGCGGGCTCGCCGAGCTTCACGCGGTTTCGCGATTCGGTGCAAGGCATTTTTGGGCTTCGCCACGTGATCCCAACGCACCAGGGGCGGGCAGCGGAGCGCATCCTGTTCAACGTGATGTGCAAGAAGGGCGACATCGTGCCAAACAACACGCATTTCGACACGACGCGGGCGAACTGCGAATTTGTGGGCGCGACAGCCGTGGACATTCCCATCCCGGAAGCGAAAGAGCCCGCGCGGGTACACGATTTCAAAGGAAACATGGATACAGCGCAGCTGACGGCGCTGATCGCGCGCGAAGGCGCGAAGAAAATTCCGCTGGTGATGCTGACAGTGACGAACAATTCCGGCGGGGGCCAGCCTGTGTCGATGGCCAACATCCGCGAAGTAAAGCAAATCTGCAAAAAGCATGGGATTCCGCTGTACATCGATGCGTGCCGATTCGCGGAAAATGCTTACTTCATCAAGCTGCGCGAACCGGGCTATGCCGACAAATCGCCGCGCGAGATTGCGAAGGAAATGTTTTCCTACGCGGACGGCTGCACCATGTCGGCAAAAAAAGACGGGCTGGCAAATATCGGCGGATTTTTGTGCACGAATGACGACATCCTGGCGCAGCAGGAAAAAGACCTGTTGATTCTGACGGAGGGATTTCCCACGTATGGAGGGCTGGCGGGCCGCGACCTGGAGGCTATCGCGGTTGGATTGAATGAAGCGCTGGACGAGGTGTACCTGCGATACCGGATCGCGTCGACAGCGTTTCTGGGGAATCACATTTCGAAAGAAGGCGTGCCTATCGTGCAGCCGCCCGGCGGTCACGCAATTTATCTGGATGCGCGCGCGTTCCTTCCGCACATTCCCGTGTCGCAATTTCCAGGCGTGGCGCTGGCCGTCGAGTTGTATCTGGAGGGCGGAATTCGTTCCGTGGAGATCGGCTCGCTGATGTTCGGCGAACACGCCACCATGGATCTGGTGCGGCTGGCGATTCCGCGGCGCGTATACACGCAGAGCCACATTGAATATGTGGTGGAAGTGATTCTGGAAGTGTGGAGGCGGCGCGCGGAAATTCGCGGATACGAAGTGGTGCACCAGGCGCCGTTCTTGCGACATTTTACGGCGCGGATGAGGCCTGTGGGCGAATGAACGAATCTTCTGAGCACTAGCTTGGACTCTGGCGCAAGACTCTCCTGTGCGAACTGCTGGCGCGTCAGTTATCCTTGTGGCACATGACAACCGTCATTATTGATCCGGAACTCAAAAAGAAATGCCCGAGCACAGTGCTGGGCCTGGTGACGGCGCGCGTCGCGTCGCAAGATGCGCCTGCTGCTCTTCAGGAAGAGATGAAGGCGTGTGAGGCCAAAATTCTGGGACTGCCCGAGCCGCGCACGGTCCTTGAATCCTCGAAGATTCGCGCCACGCGCGCCGGATACAAGGCGTTGGGAAAAGATCCAGCAAGATATCGCGGTTCGGCGGAAGCGCTGCTTCGCCGCATCCTGAGCCGCAAGAATTTTCCGCAGATCAACGCGGTGGTGGACATTATCAACCTGATGTCGGTGGAAAGCCGCCTGCCGATTGGGCTCTACGATCTTGCGCACGTGAAGGGCGACATCACCTTTCGCGCCGGGCGTGCCGGAGAAACCTACAAGGGCATCGGAAAATATGATCTGAATCTGGAAGGCTTGCCGATTTTCTGCGATGAACTGGGCCCGCATGGAAGCCCGACCAGCGACTCCGAGCGCACCATGGTGACGGCAGCAACGCAGCACGTCGGCGCAATTCTGATTTCGTTTGGCGGCGCGGAGGGACTGGAACAATCTTGCCAGCGAATGGCCGCCTTGCTGCAACAATATGCCGGCAGTACGGATATCAAGATCTCACTCGTTTCCTAGGCCCTGGAGGCGACGTCCGACATCTACAATCTGAACCAATCCTGTGGCCGTGGCCTTTCCGCCGACTGTGACTGCCTGCAATCGAGCGCGGGGCGCACAGAAAGAATTTTGAGGACGCACCTATTTTATGAACGATAGCATCCACCCGATCGCCAGCCTGCTGGCCGCCGTTGCTCGGTTCATCACCGGCGTGCAAGTGCTGTGGGCCGGGTGCGAGCCCAGCGTGAGGCAGCGCATCTATTTCGCGAATCACACCAGCCATCTGGATTTTGTGGTGCTGTGGTCCGCTTTGCCTTCGGAAATCCGCGCGAGAACTCGTCCGATTGCCGCGAAAGATTACTGGGAGGAGACGCCGCTGCGCCGGTATCTGGCGGCAAAAGTATTCAAGGCTGTGCTCGTGGAACGCGGCGTCATGCCCAAGGGGAAGAATCATGAAGAAGGACGGTTTGCCGGACGGTCGCTGATCGAGGAGATGGCCGGAGCGCTGGGTGGCGAACATTCACTGATTCTGTTTCCCGAGGGAACGCGCGGCTCCGGGGAAAAGGTGAGAACCTTTCGCGGAGGCCTGTTCCATCTGGCGTTGCGGCGGCCGGATGTCGAGCTGGTACCTGCTTACATGGAAAACCTGAACCGCATCCTGCCAAAAGGCGAATTCGTCCCAGTTCCCATGCTCAGTTTGCTGACGTTCGGCAAACCGATTCAGGTGGAAGCGCACGAAGGCAAGGATGAATTCCTGGAACGCGCTCGCGAGGCCGTCAGCAGCCTTCGCCGGATTGGATCCGCGTGATGCCGCAAGCGTTCCACGACGCAACACTGATGTGGCTCTTTGGCGCCGTGCTTTTCGCGCTGATCATCTTCAATTCGGCCGGCAGCATATTGAAAAATCGCCGACGCCGCGAAACGGTCCGCTCCACAATCGATACGCTGAATGCGCGCATACGAGCCTGGTGGAAGATGTGCATCATCTTCGGACTGAGCATTCTCCTGGGCCGCATCGGCGCGCTGGTGGTGTTCGCGGCGATCTCGTTTCTGGCGATGCGCGAGTACATGACGCTGGTGCCGACGCGGCGCGGCGATCACCGCACCTTGTTTTGGAGCTTCTTCGTCATCATGCCGCTGCAATATTATCTTGTGGGCGCCCAGCGTTATGGACTGTTCTCGATCATGATTCCGGTGCTGGCGTTCATCTTTGTTCCGACAAGCATCGCGATTGCCGGCGACACGTCGAATTTTCTGGAGCGCTCCGCGAAGATCCAGTTCGGGCTCATGGTTTGCGTCTACTGCCTGAGCCACGCGCCAGCGCTGTTGCTGCTGAACATACCGGGATTTGCAGGACACAACGCGCGGCTGCTGCTGTACCTGGGATTCGTCGACCAGATGAGCGACATTCTGCAATACGTGTGGGACAAATTGATAGGCAAGCACAAAATCGCGTGGCGGGTGAGCCCGAACAAAACGTGGGAAGGATTTGCGGGGGGAGTTGTAAGCGCGACGGGAATCGGCGCGGCGCTTTGGTGGGCCACTCCGTTCACGCCACTGCAATCCGCGGGAATGTCGTTCATGATTTGCCTGCTGGGATTCGCGGGCAGCCTGGTGATCAGTGCGCTCAAGCGCGACATCGGGATCAAGGATTTTGGAGTGGTGATCGAGGGCCAGGGCGGCATTCTGGATCACGTCGACTCACTCTGCTTCGCGGCGCCGATTTTCTTCCACCTGGTCCGCTATTATTTCGCTCCATGATGTGACGCTGGCCGCTGCCGACACGGTCGGGCGCAACTTTATTCCGGAATCGATGAACCTTTCGGCCTCGAAACCCGCATAGCAAGGTGGAGAAGCCAATTGGATGAGGGACACGTAATTTCTATAGCCTTGTCCATTTCGCATTGCGTGGCCAGAGTTATGGAACTTGTGACGGGCGCGCCAATCACCAGAGCAGAGACTATCTGGATTCGGAACGATACCAACTTTCAAACCGACGAGAGACATGCTGGATGCTTCCGACGACAAGTCCTTTATAGGAAGTCTCCAACTGGACTCGGATCTCGCCAAGCCGCGGCAAGCAAGTTCGCATATTCCAACTGGATGTCCCTGAGCTCCAAGAACTTAGCGAGTCACCGGCTCGACGGCGCGGGTGCCTGCGGAGGCGCGGGATTTCAGGAAGCCCTGGGCTGCGAGAAGTTCGGCGTTGAGCAAGGCTGCGCCAGCGGCGCCACGCACCAGGTTGTGCGAAAGCAAAGTGAGCTTCACATCGAGCAGCGGGCATTCGCGCACGCGGCCAACGACGGCGGCCATGCCGTGCCCTGCGTTGGAATCCTTGCGCGGCTGAGGCCGGTCCGGCTCGTCCAGCACGACGACAGGATTTTTCACGGCCGTGGGCAGCGAAGCCAGTTCCGCGGAAACCTGGAAGTTGCGCAAGGCTTCGCGAACCTCGTCGAGAGTGGCGGTCTTCTTCAAGCGCAGGGAAACGCATTCCAGATGGCCATCGACCACCGGGACGCGATTGCAGTGCGCGCTGATGCCCAATCCCGCGCCGATGAAACGCGAGCCATCCCATTTGCCGAGCAGCTTCTGCGGCTCCTCTTCCATTTTTTCTTCTTCGCCACTGATGAAGGGAACGACGTTGCCAACGATGTCCATCGCCGGAACGCCGGGATAGCCAGCGCCGGAAATGGCCTGTAGCGTGACGACAAAGAGTTTCTCGATACCGAAGGCATCCGCGAGCGGCTTGAGGACCACTACCAGGCCGGCAGTGGAGCAATTCGGATTGGTGACAATGAAGCCGGAATCGTAGCCGCGATTTTTCTGCTGCAAAGGAATGGACTGGATGTGCGAAGCGTTTACCTCCGGAATAAGCAGGGGGACATCGGGATCCATGCGGTGATTCTTGGAGTTGCTGACGACGGGAAATCCCGCTTTGGCGAAAGCTTCTTCGGCGGGACCAGCGACCGACGAATCGAGCGCGGAAAAAACGAAGTCGCAATCGAAAGAGGATTGCAGATCCTTCACCACAAGATTACGCGCCACTTCGGGGACGGGTCCTTCCAGGTGCCAGCGCGCCGCTTCAGAATATTTCTTGCCGGAAGAGCGCTCCGATGCGGCGACGTCTGTTAACTCGAACCAGGGATGGTCCGCGAGAAGTTTTACAATGCGCTGGCCGACCATGCCGGTCGCGCCTAAAACACCCGCGCGCCACTTTTTGCCGCTCTCCATACCGCTCATGCCACACCTCCTGAGTGTGCTGGCCCAATCCGCGTGCCGCGGAGGTGAGGCCTGAATGTATTGCGAACCCAAACCGTCATGGCCGACTGCGAAGCCAGGGGCAGAACACCCGGATGCAGGACATTCGCGCCGGCTTCCGCAAGCGCGCGCGCTTCTTCGTAGCTCATCTCGTGCAGCAGGCGTGCTTCGGCCGATTCCTTCGGATTGGCGGTATAGATGCCATCCACATCGGTCCAGATTACCAGCTCTTCCGCATCCACAACGCACGCGATGATCGCAGCGGAGAAATCGGAACTGTTACGGCCCATCGTGGTGATGCGGCCGTCCTGGGTGGCGCCGATAAAGCCAGTTACTACCGGCACGATGCCCGATTCCAGTAGAGGCAGAAGAATGTCCCGCCCGCGGCGGCAGGTGCGCTCCAATTGTGGTTTCGCGTCGCGAAAGTTGTCGCAGGTGAGAACGAAGTCGGAGGAAGCCACAGGCACAGCGGCAACACCTGCATTGCTGAGAGCGGCAGCGAACAACCGTGCGCTGAGCCGTTCGCCGAAAGAGGCAAGACGGTCATGGAGCGCTGCGTCGACGACGACCCGGACGTGTTCCCTGACCTCGTGCAGCAGGTCGCGGCCCAGGGACTTAATTTCGTTGCGCAGCCGATCGTGCTGGTGCTCGGGCAGTTCGAAATCGCGCAGCGTAGCAAGGTGCGAGTTGATCACCGATTGCGCTTCGTTGCGCGCAATCTGGCGCTCTCCCTGCTCAAGCAAGCGGGCGATTCCTAAGAGCTGATCGGTGATTCCTTTCATCGCGGAAACCACTACGGTTACCGCGGAATGCCGCGCCGCTTCGCGCACCAAATCTGCGGCGTGGCGCATGCGCTCTGCACCCAGCAGTGAGGTGCCTCCAAACTTAAGCGCGATGACCTCGTGGGAAGGTGTGCGCACACTCGACGCAGAAGTTTCTCGGGCGAATCTTGCTCCCAATTCGACGGGAGATAAGTCGCCCTCCGCGGCGGATCGTTCCTGATGCTCCGGGTACATGATGAATGCTCCTTGTCCGCTGGAGGCTTTCTGGAGGGGGTCGAAACTAAGAAACCCACCGCCAGGTTCGCTTCCGGCGGTGGGTTCGAAACTTTTTCTAGCTTTGCTAGCTGTTTCCCCCGGCGCCCGAAGCGATCGTAGTCTTCATAATAGTGGACTTCGTCGTAGTCGTAATGGACGACGCCGTCGTGGTTATGATTCGCTTCGTGGCAAGGGACAACATGTTTGAGAGGATACCACAGCTTTCTACATTTCCAAGGAAAAAGTGCGTTTTGTTTCTCCCGATGTGCCCAATGGTGGCTTCCCGCACCCGTCTCAGGGGGCTTCGAATACCAGACTGGAACAGGTTAGGCCTGATTCCGCTTTCTGCAATTCGGAAATGTCCAGAGACTCGACGCGGAAGCCCTTCGCTTCGATGAGCGCCTTCGTCTTGGGAAAGGAGGCGGGGAAAATCACGGTATCGCCAATCGTCAGAGCGTTTGCGGAATGCGGCTCGGAGGGATCGACGTCCAACCAGTCGAATCCGTCGATGCGCCGCGAATCAAACCTGGCGCGGTTGGCGAGCATGGTGTTGCGACCAAGATAGCTGACGGCAGACTTCAGGTGCAGGCAGCCAGTCACGGGAATCGCGGTGACGTCGTAGCCGTATGCGCCCAGAATCACGGCGAGTTGGCGGATGCCTTCGGGATTCGACCTGGCGGTGATACCAACAAGGACTCTTTTGCCGACGCGCAGGACGTCTCCGCCCTCCAGCGTGCCGGGCAACTTGACGTAAGCGAGTTTGCGAAATTTCTCCAAGGCCGCAGCGAGGGAGGGAGCTTCGTTGCGGCGCGTCTCGGTGCCCAGCGGGCAGATCACGGCGAGTTCGTCGACAACGATCACAGGGTCCTCCACGAACATAGAATCGGGCAACTCCGGTTCCTCCGGGAGAGAAATCACGCGGGCGCCAAGTTTGGTGAGAAGTTGCTCGTAGGCATGATGCTGCGCGCGGGCTTTCTCCAGATCAATCGGCCTGCGCGGAACGAAACTCAATTGGCAATGAGCGAGCGCGGAACTGACAGAACGGGTGATGGCGGTCAACATTCCGTGAATGTATCAGAGAAGGATGCGGTTTCGCACCCTGGCACGCCAGCACTGGCGAATTCGCTGGGTTGTGAGGGGCGGCAAAACTGGATAGTATCGAGCAGACTCTCGGGAGACATTCGACATTCATGCGATTCATTTCTCGTGTTAGCTGGCTGCTTATTCTTTCCATTGGATACTCCCAAATTGTTTCGGCGCAAGGCAATCCCGATAGAATTCCCGCGGCAGTGGACGAAATTTTTGCGGACGTGGCCAAGCCCGGCTCGCCCGGTTGCTCCGTGGCGATTGCGCGCGATGGCAAGCTGCTGTATGCAAAGGGCTACGGCCTGGCCAACATCGAACAGAACGTCGCGCTGACGCCGGAGTCTGTGTTCGATATCGGCTCTACGTCCAAACAGTTTTCCGCCGCCAGCATTCTCTTGCTGGAAAAGCAGGGCAAGCTCTCGGTGAACGACGATGTCCGCAAATATATTCCTGAGCTTCCCGACTACGGCAAGAAAATCACGATCCTGAATCTCTTGAATCACACCAGCGGGTTACGCGACTATTTGGTGCTCTTCGAACTGGCTGGCGTGAACACGGACAGCGTTACTACCGACGAAGAGGCACTGGCGCTGATTGCGCGGCAAAAGGCGCTCAACTTCGATCCCGGCACGGAATGGCTGTACAGCAATTCCGGATATTTCCTGCTGTCGGTGATCGTGAAACGCGCCAGCGGGCAGAGTTTGCGGGCGTTCGCCGCGGAAAATATCTTTCAGCCGCTGAACATGAGCCACACGCTGTACCGCGACTCGCACACGCTGCTGGTTCCCAATCGCGCGCTAGCCTATGATCCCATCGATAAAGGGACCGGCTACACATTCGACGTTTCCTATTTCGAGCAGACCGGTGATGGCGCGGTGCACACATCGGTGGGCGACCTTCTGAAGTGGGATGAAAATTTCTACACCTCGCAAGTCGGCGGAAAACCGCTTCTGGCGGAACTGCAGGAGCCGGCAAAACTGAATAATGGAAAGACGCTCAGTTACGCGAAAGGCTTGTCCATCAGCAAATACCGTGGGCTCGAACACGGTCAGCCACGGCGGGTCGTGGGGCGGGTATCGGGCAGAGCTGCTGCGCTTTCCCGACCAGCACTTTTCCGTCGTTTGCTTGTGCAACCGTTCCGATGTCAGTCCCGAACGACGCGCGAAACAGGTGGCTGATATTTATCTGGCTTCCGTGCTGCAAGAGAAAGAGCCGAAAAAGGATGAAGACGACGAAGCCGAGACGAAAGCAAAGCCGGAAGTTCCGGTAGCCGCGGCAGAATTGAAGAACTTAACCGGAGATTATTGGAGCGAAGAACTGGGCGTGGCGTATCGTCTGCGATTGGCCAGCGACAAGCTGGTCCTCGACAAGATCCTGCTCACCGGCGGCATCCCTCGATCCAGCGAGTCCGAAGGCAAGGCTTTCGTTCCCGTGGGCAAGAACGAGTTTCGACTGACAGCAGTGGGTCTCGAAATACGATTTCAATTCGACGCGGCGGGCCAGCCAGTGTCGTTCACGCTCGACGCGGGACGCACAAAGGGTATGATTTTCAAGCGCACCTCGGGTGTGGGCTAAAGGAGAATTCCGCAATGTCTGATGGGACTCGACGATTTATCGCCGTTCTGATCATGGTGGTGGGCGCAGCACTCTTGTGGCTCGCGGGGCGCTCCAGCGGAGGCGCGGAAGCGGCCAGGAACGAAGTGGACGCCACGGTGGCGTCGGCGCGCGAGCAAGCCTATGCAAGCGACCCTCGCTTGAAGGGCGCTTACAGCTTTGAACGCGGCGGCTGGGTGTACGTCCATCTGGAAGGCGACCCGGCCACGATCGGTTTTCAGCACGGATTTCTGCTGGCAAAAGAAATTGAGGATGCGTTTCCCGCCGTGAGCGCAGGCATGGTGCACGCAACGGGGCGCGACTGGGCATTTTTCCGGCAGGTAGCGCGTGAAATGTTGTGGCCAAAAATCGATACGGAGTATCAGCAGGAACTGGAAGGCATCACCGAGGGCTTGCACGCGCGAACGAATTCCGAGCTCGACGTTTACGATATCGTGGCGTTGAATTCCTTTGAGGAAGTGCCCGACTACTACGTGCCGTGGCTGAACAAGCGCGAAAAAACCGCCAATGCTCCCACGCTGAAGAGTCCCGGCAACTGCAGCGCGTTCGTGGCCACGGGAAGCTGGACCAAAGACGGCCAGATCGTGATCGCGCACAATAACTGGACCAACTACAAGAATGGCGAGCGCTGGCGCATCATTTTCGATATTCAACCGGCCAAAGGATACGAGGTTCTGATGGACGGCTTTCCCGGCGTGATTGCCAGCGACGACGATTTTGGAATCAATAGCGACGGCTTGATGGTGACGGAAACCACCATCACGCAATTTGAAGGCTGGGACCCGAATGGCAAGCCGGAATTCATGCGCGCGCGAAAAGCGCTGCAATATGCGGGCAACATCGACGAGTACACGAAAATCATGCTGGACGGAAACAATGGCGGTTACGCCAACGACTGGCTGCTGGGCGACCGCAAGACCGGCGAGATCGCACAATTTGAGCTGGGCCTGAAAGCGTACAAGCTGTGGCGGACCAAGGACGGAGTATTCTCCGGGTCCAACTGGGCGCGCGATCCCAGAGTCTTGAAGGAAGACACGCCGGAATTTCAGCCCAACGACATGACGAGTTCACCTAATGCACGGCGAGTTCGCTGGGAAGAACTGCTGAACGAGAACAAAGGGAAGATCGACGTTGAGTTGGCGAAAGTGATGCTTGCCGATCATCTTGACTCATACCAGAAAAAAGAAGAAGCGAACGAGCGCACTTTGTGCGGGCACGTGGATGTGTCGCCGCGCGGCGTGCCGCAATGGGGATACGCACCAAACGAACCGGGCGGAGCGGTGCAGGGCAAAGCGGCAGATGCCACCATGGCGAAGGAGATGCGACTTGTTGCGCGCATGGGACATCCGTGCGGCGAAGATTTCCTGGCGAAGCCATTCCTTGCAGCGCATCCGGATTATGCCTGGCAGGAACCTTATTTGCGCGACATGAAAGCCGGGCCCTGGACGGTGTTTCGAGCAGGAGAAAAGCCGGCGATCAAAAAGTAGTTCTCATTTACAGCAGGCTTCGGGCGAGTTGCGGGCATCCGACGAGGACGCCCGAAGAATCTCAACTCAACCATTTCCGCCAATTCATGTTGCATGTATTAGTGCCCAGCTCCATTCGGTACGACCTGAACTTCGACGCTGGAGGGATATTTTCTTGAGCGGTACACCTTCTGCGTGGCGGCTTGATAGTCAGCGGTGTTGGCATCGAAAATGTTCGGCACGAATTTTTGCGGATTGCGGTCGTAAAGCGGGAACCAGGTGCTCTGCACCTGCACCATGATGCGGTGACCCTTCTTGAAGACATGATCTGCGGTGTGCAGATCGATGGAGAAGGGCGTCACCTGATTGGCCACGAGCGGTTCGGGCTTGTCAAACGATTTCCAGTAGCGGCCACGGAAGATTTCATCGGCAACCATTAACTCGAAGCCGGAGAGTTTCCAGTCTTTCTCCACTTTTTGCGGATAGACGTCAATCAATTTCACGACCCAGTCGCTGTCTGTACCGGTGGTTGAGGCGAACAGTTTTGCGGTGACCTGGCCGGAGATGGTGACGTCGTCCTGCAATTCGTCGGTCTGCCAGGTCAGCACGTCGGGCCGATTGTCGACAAAGCGCTGATCCTGCACAAGCCAGGTGAACCAGCTTCCGGGATGATCGTCCGGATACGTCATATCCACGGGGCGACGACGATACGGCACGGGATGCGCGGGATCGCTCACATAGGAATCAAGCGCATCGGGCGCTTCGCTCTTTGCCGCTTCGAACGAAAGCTTTCCGTCCGCGGCGAAATAGAGGTTCCTCGTCTGCGCATCGCGCGGGGGCCAGGAATCGAAATTCGTCCAGGTGTCGCTGCCGGTTTGAAAGAGCAACGCTTCTTTCATCGGCAACGAACCTTTGTCGTGCAGCCAGTACGCAAACCACGGCGCCTCGATTTTTTGCCGGAAGTAGACACCGGTATCGGAGCCAAACGGAATTTCGCCCAGCGAACTTCCCGGGCCGCCCGCCCAGCCGCCATGATTCCACGGTCCAACCACAAGATAGTTCAAATGCTTTTCGTCGGATTTTTCCAGATTTGCGTAAGTGCGCATCGGCCCATAGAAATCTTCCTGATCCCACCACCCGGCGACGTTTAGATTCGGAACGGTCGTGGTTTTCAAGGCAGATTCGATGGCACGCGCTTTCCAGAAATCGTCGTAGCTGGGATGCGACACGAAATTGTTCCAGGTGGGAATTTTCCCGTGGAAATATTCCTTGTTGACGTTCGAAAGAACGCCGAGATGCAGATACCAGTCGTACAGATCGAAGCGGTCGAACTTGAAACTGTAATTCTCCGCCGAGGTTTCCATCAGCGCCGAATATTCAAAACCATAGCTCAGGCGGAAAGCGCCGTGATGAAAGAAATCGTCGCCCATCCACGCATCGCCCATGCACGCCTGCTCCGACACAGCCTTCAGCGCGGGGTGGGGATTGATCATCGCCATCGCTGCCAGAAATCCACCGTAAGAAATTCCGGCGATTCCGACGCGTCCGTTATTGTTGGACACGTTTTTCACCAGCCAATCGATGGTGTCGTACGTGTCCGTGCTTTCATCGATGCCCTTGGGATCCCTGGGATCGTGCACCGGGCGGTTCATGGCGAATTGCCCCTCGGAACCATAGCGTCCGCGAATATCTTGCAGCACGAAGATGTAGCCGTCGGGCCACATGTCCGAGTAGCGAAACAAAATGCCGCTGTAGCTCTTGTCGGGCGCGGATATTCCGTAGGGAGAGCGCTCCATCAGGAACGGCAACGGCTGCTTCGCATCTCGCGGCGTATAAATCTCGGTGTGGAGCTTCACGCCGTCGCGCATCGGGATCATCACTTCTTTTTTCTCAAACAGCTTGGAAAGGTCCGGCCGCTCTTTCTTTTGCTCCTGAGCATTTGCCGCGCCCAGGAGAATTGCCGTCCCAACGAGCAGAACCGCGATGGGTTTCCGTTTCCCGAAGCCTGCAATCATCCAATTCCCTCCCGATTCATCGCGCCAGCGATGCGCTGCGAGAATACCACACCCTGTTTCAGCACTCCCCCTGCCCCGCCGGCGAGTCGGTGAGTTGTCGGTCACTGACCCTTCAGTTGGTTGGGTAGGACAGGGATGCGGTTGAGAAGAATGCGCATCGGCCAGGACAAAAAGAGCCACTCTAGACAGCCAAGCCTCGCTGGGCAAACTCTGAGATGGTCCGCTATCTTGGTGATTTCAAAGAGCGTCGCAGTCGACTGAGCCGCTGATTGCCGGAAAGTGGCGAGGCTCGCCGCAAAGATGGAAATTCCTGGTCCTCCGGATGTTTCCGGGCAAAGTAGTCTGTCGTCATATTCCTGGAACGACGATGGAAGTGACGGCGCCTGTGCCTGACACAAGACTTATCCCAGCTCCGAGTCCAAACCGTGAATCCCAGCACGTCCGCGGAGGCGCCCGCGTCGGTGGCGGCGGTGGACGCTGCGGAAAACCCAACTGTCGGTGTGTCGATGGAGAAGGACACCCCGTTTGGTCTTTGACCTTCTGGGTGGATGGCCGGAAGCGTGTCGAGCGTATCCCCGATGAGTGGGTAGAGCAGATTCGTCCTTTGGTGGAGCAGGGACGCGAGTTTAAGGACGCCGTTGCCGAGGTCTTCGCAGCCAATTCCCAACTGCTGGCTCTCTGGCGTAAGCAGTCCACCAAGAAGGGGCGCAAGAAAGCGTGAGCGTCCGACGAGCCAGCCTCCGGGTGGAATTCCCTAACGGCTGACGATGGGTCTGACTCTACGCGATCCGGGCCTGGATGGTTGCAACCGGGCTGCGTGGCGTCGCGCTTCCACCGCAACAGGACCGTAATGAGCCATGTCCCTGTGGTAGCGGTAGCAAGTACAAGCGCTGCTGTCTGGAACGGGACGAAGCCCTTCGCCGGCAGTTGCGCGGGGCCGCGTTGCCAACCTGGATCGACGATTCCCGCAGCAAACTCCGTCAGTTCGAAAAGTATGTCTGCAATGTTTTTGCTCTGCCAGATCTGCTGGCGAAGCTGACCGACAAGCGGCGAGACCCCAAAATTCCCACCTTCGACGTAGTCAACAGCCTGTTTCACACGGCGGTGCTGCGCATCCCCAGCATCAACGCGCTCGAAGGGGATCTCAAAGAAAGCGACTTCCAGAAGCTGATTGGCCGCCAGCCGACACAGGATGTGAAGGCGTTCAGCGCCGACGTCGTCGCCAACGTTCTGGATAAACTGCATCTGAACAGAGTCCGTGCAGCGATCGAGGAGGTCATCCACAAGGCCGAGCGGAACAAAGCATTTCGCGACGGTTGCTACAGCGCCCTGCGCTGCGTGGCCATCGACGGCTGGGAACCATTCGCCTCTTATGATCGGCATTGCCCGCACTGCCTGGTGCGCAAAGTCAAAGTGAAGCGCGGCGGCGAGATCGAAGAAGTGGATCAGTATTACCACAGTTACGTCGTGGCCATGCTTCTCGGCCCGGTCCTCGATGTCGTTCTGGGCATCGAAGCTGTGCTCAACGAGGAGGCACGCCGCGATATCGACAGTGAGCATGCCGGACACGAGGGCGAACTGACCGCCGCGCGGCGTCTGATCGATTCCTTACACGCTACCTACGGCACGCTCATCGATGCTTTGGTCATGGACGCTCTCTACGCCAATGGGCCGGTGATGACACAGCTCGATCAGTGCGGCTATGGAGGCTTTGTGGTTCTCAAAAAGGACAACAACGAGCCGCTGAAGGAAGCGCTGGCCCTATGGCAGGAGCAAGGGCCCTGTGAGCAATACCAAGACACGGACAAAAAAGAGCACCTGCAGTTTTGGGACAGCGATGACATCGAGACCCTCGATAGCTACAAAGGAAAAGTCCGGGTGATTCGCGCGGTGGTCACCAAGCCGGACAAAGAACCATCCAGGACATGGTGCTTCGCCGTCGTCGGCAAGCGACCGCGTCAGCTCGCCCGCCGAACGGCGCTGCACCGTTCGTCACTATCAGAAGACAGCTTCATCAGTGAATCGCAATTGGGTCGGCTGGCCGATTTTCTGGCGGATAATGCCGTCTGTCTGATAAACTAGAGTTTCCTAAACTGTACCTGCACTCTCATGAAGAAGGGGATTCTTCCGGGCTGCTGGCTGTTTCAGCAGCCATTTTTGTCTGAAGACGCACTGCAAACATGACTACCGACATACGCAATATCGCCATTATCGCTCACGTGGACCACGGCAAGACCACGCTGGTGGACACCATGCTGCGGCAGAGCGGCATCTTTCGCGCCAATGAGGCCGTCGTCGAGCGCGTGATGGACTCCAACGACCTGGAGCGCGAGCGTGGCATCACCATTCTGGCCAAGAACACCGCGCTGTTTTTCCATGACACCAAGATCAATATCGTGGACACGCCGGGCCACAGCGATTTCGGCGGCGAGGTGGAGCGCGCGCTGCGCATGGTGGACGGCGTGGTTCTGCTTGTGGACGCCAGCGAAGGCCCGCTGCCGCAGACCCGCTACGTATTGCAGAAAGCGTTGGCTGCCAAGCTTCCTCCCGTGATCGTGCTGAATAAGATTGACCGGGCCGACGCGCGTCCTGCGGAAGTGCTGAACGAAATCTACGACCTGTTCATCGATCTGGATGCTACCGAAGACCAACTGGACTTTCCGGTGGTGTACACCAACGCGCGCGCGGGCGTAGCACACCGCAAGATCGGCGACGACTCCAAGGATTTGCTTCCGCTCTTCGAAGCCATCGTCAACAAGATTCCTCGCCCCACAGGCGATCCCGCCGGGGTCCTCCAGCTTCAGGTGACCAATCTCGACTACAGCGAATTTCTTGGACGCATCGCCATCGCCCGCATGTTCAATGGCACGCTGCGTCGCGGCGAAGAAGTGGGCATCAGCAAGCTCGATGGCAAGCTCCAGACCACCAAGATCACCAAGCTGTTCACGTTTCGCGGCCTGGAGCGCGATGAAGCCGATGAAGTCGTTGCCGGGGATATCGTGGCCATCGCCGGCGTCGAAGGCATCCAAATCGGCGAAAGCATCACCAGCGTTGAGAATCCCATGCCGCTGGAGCCGCTGACAATTGACGAACCAACGCTGGCCATGATTTTCAGCGTGAACTCCAGCCCGCTGTGCGGCCGCGAGGGAAATTACCTGACTTCGCGCGACCTACGCGACCGGCTGGCGAAAGAGTTGCTCACCAACGTCTCCATCCGCGTGGAAGATACCGACACGCCGGAATCCTTCCGTGTACTGGGCCGCGGCGAATTGCAACTGGCCATTCTGATTGAGACTATGCGGCGCGAAGGCTTTGAGCTGATGGTCGGTAAGCCGGAAATCGTGGTGCACACCGTAAACGGCCAAAAAATGGAGCCGGTGGAACGCCTGGTAATCGACATCCCGGAGAATTTTATCGGCATCATCATGGAAACGGTTGGCAGCCGCCGCGGCGAAATGCTGAAGATGAGCAACCACGGTTCCGGCCGTGTCCGCCTGGATTTCAAAATTCCCTCGCGCGGACTGATTGGCCTGCGCAGCCAACTGCTTACCGACACGCGCGGCACCGCGCTGATTCACTCGATCTTTGAAGGCTGGACCGAATATGGCGGCGAGATGGCGTTGCGGCCAACTGGCGCGCTGGTTGCCGATCGCGCGGGCGTTTCCACTGCGTACGCGCTGTGGGGCATCCAGGAACGCGGCGAACTGTTCATCGGGCCGACCATCGAAGTGTACGAGGGCATGGTGATCGGCGAGAATTCGCGCGAGCAGGACATGGAAGTTAATGTCACGAAGGAAAAGAAGCTCACCAACATGCGCTCATCGTCGGCCGACGAAGCGATCCGGCTGATTCCGCATCGCGTGTTGAGCCTGGAGCAGGCCATCGAGTTCATCGCCGACGACGAACTTGTCGAAATCACGCCCAAGTCCATTCGCCTGCGCAAGAAAATCCTGCAATACAACAAGCGCCCACGCCGGTGGCAGGAAATTCGCGCCAGCCAGGAAGCCGCGGGATAATCCGACCATCGTCAGCGGATCAGTGGACCGGATTGTCCGTGCTCGATCAACCCAACAACCCAACACGCTGTCATCCTGAGCGGCGCTCGTTTGCGCCACGAAGGATCTCAACCGAAGAATCATGCAAGGGCAATAAATTGAGATGCTTCTGCGCGGGAATAGCCCGCGCTCTCAGCATGACATTATTCGGCCAAATGTGAAGATTGACCGTTCGTGACGGCCCCCTTTGCGTCAGCGGGCTGACTTGTCCAACAGCTGCTTCAGGTACGATTGCCATACGATGGCCCAGGTGTGCGTGCCGTGACCGTGGGTCTGGTCGCTGATGGGAATCAACACGAAGGTCGCGTCTTTCAGGCGCTCGCTTTCCTTTTCGGCGATGCCGAGCTCGGGCGGATTGATGAAATCGTCGGCGGAGTTGATCCACATCATGGGCGCGGTGATCTTCTCGAGTTGTGGAGAAGGATCGTAGTTGCGTGAAGCGTTGACCTGGTAGAGCAGATCGTTGGCGTCAAGACTTGCGGCCGTCTTCTCCGAATCTTCCATATACTTGTCCGCGGCATCGCGAGTGGGCAGGTTCTTCTGCATCTGCAGCGGCGCGCTTCCCGCAATCACCAGCAGGTCTTCCGCGCTGCGCAGGGCTTCCTTCGGTTCGTCCTTATATTCACCGCCATTCCAGGCAGGATCTTTGCGGATCGCATCCATCAACATTTTTCGCCAAACGCGGTTGCGCCCCGCGATTTGCACCGGGAGGCACGCCATGGGCATCAACGCGTCCATGAAGTCCGGGTAAGTTTCCGCCCAAACAAAAGAGTGCATGCAGCCCATAGAAGTGCCAAAAATCAGCCGCAAATGCTGCACTCCCAGGCCCGCGGTGACCAGGAGATGCTGCGCGGCAACCATGTCGTCGTAATCGTACTGCGGAAAATGCGCGTGCATTCCGTCACTGGGCTTCGACGATTTCCCGTGGCCAACGCCGTCAGGCAGGATGATGAAGTAGCGATTGATGTCGAGCAGCTGGCCCGGGCCAAACAGTTCGCCAGCAAATTGTGGGCGCAAGAATTGCTGGCTGGAGCCGCCAGTGCCGTGCAGGATCAGCACCGCGTTCGTGGGCCGGCCTTGCGCATCGCGCGCGAGCTTACCGAGTGTCATGTAGTGCAAGCGGAGTTCCGGCAGCTGTTCGCCGGACTTGAACTTGAAGTCATGCGCAACGTAATCGCCTTCGGTTACTGGATAGCTGGCGGGCGGCTGCGCGCGCGCCGCGCCTAGCGCCAGAAATGCAGTGGCAAGCAGTGCGCCCATCCGTAAAAAATAATTCATGGTTTGAACCTCATCTTAGTTTCGTGGCCAGTGAATTTATCACACTCTTCCAGTCCTTCTTGCTACTCTCTTGGTTTCCGCGCAAACTACCGTTCCGCGAGGTGTTGCGATGCGCGCATTTCTGTTGCTTCCGGTTGCGGCTCTTCTGGCGACCTTCCTCTTCGAGCCGCCATCCTCTTCTGCCCCGGGCACTGCTTCGATGGCGCTCCCGCAGTTCGACGCTTCCGGCGCACTGGTGCGGCAAAAATCCTTCGAGCACTGGACGTTTGTTGGTTCGAATATTGGAATGAGTTACGATCCCGGCGCGCAGAAAGGCCCCGGTGAGTTCCATAATATTTATACGCAACCGCAGGCCTTCGATACTTACAAGTCCACTGGCAAATTCCCGGAGAAAACCACGTTTCTGCTGGTGGTGTACGAACCCGCGCAGAAAGTCTCGATCAACAAGAGCGGCTATTTCGAGGGGGAGATGACTGGCCTTGCCGCTTCGGTGAAGGACTCTGCACGCTTCAAGGAAGGCTGGGCGTATTTCTCCTTCGGTGAGAGTGGCAACCTGTCAGAAACTGCCACGGCGTTGCCTGCCCCGATGTGTTTTGCGTGCCACGACAAGCACGCCGATGACGATCACGTGTTTGTGCAGTTCCACCCGATGCTGCGCGCCGCGCGGCACAAATCACTGCCCTAGTTTTTTCTCTCGATTCGTGCGCTAGCGCTTGCTGCCGCCGAGCAAAGAGCCCAACACGCCGCGCACAATTTGCCGGCCGACGGAACTTCCAATGGTTCGTGCAGCGCTCTTGGCCATGGCTTCCACCAGATTGTCGCCGCGTCGCCCGCCACCGGAGATGCCAGGAATATTCGCGTACCACGGCGGGGATTGCTGGCCTGCGGGAGTCGCGCCCGTCCCCGGAGCCGAGGGCAGAGGCTGACCCGCGCGGGCTTTCAGAATCTCGAAAGCCGACTCCCGGTCGACTGCGTTCTCGTACACTCCAGCTACGACCGAGGTCTTCATCAACTGGTTGCGTTGCTCGGGCGTGATTGGTCCGATCTGGCTATGCGGTGGGCAAATCCACGCGCGCTCGACAATTCCGGGCGTTCCCGTTTCGTCCAGGAACGAAACCAGCGCCTCACCCACAGCCAGTTGCGTGATCGCTTGCTCAACGTTCAATTTCGGATTCGTGCGAAACGTTTCCGCGGCGGCGCGTACAGCCTTCTGATCCTTCGGCGTGAACGCGCGCAGGGCATGCTGCACGCGATTACCCAATTGCCCCAGCACCGTCTCCGGCACATCCAGCGGATTTTGCGTGACGAAATAAACGCCCACACCTTTCGAGCGAATCAGTCGCACCACCTGCACAACTTTGTCCTCGATCACTTTGGGCAAATCGGCGAACAACAGGTGCGCTTCATCGAAGAAAAAGATCAGCTTTGGCTTTTCCGGATCGCCAACCTCCGGCAACCTTTCGAAGAGCGCCGTAAGCAGCCACAACAGAAACGTGGCGTAGACCTTCGGTGACTGCATCAGCTTGTCCGCGGCCAGAATGTTCACGATGCCGTGCCCGTTTGAATCCGTCTGCATCAGGTCGTCCAGATTCAGTGCCGGCTCTCCAAAAAACTTGTCTGCTCCCTGCTGCTGCAACGCCAGCAAGCCGCGCTGAATCGAACCGATGCTGGCGGCAGAAATGTTGCCGTACTGCGTCTGAAACTGCTTGGAGTTTTCGCCGACATACTGGAGCAAGGCCTGCAGATCTTTGACGTCGAGCAGCAGCAGACCATTGTCGTCGGCAATTTTGAAGACCAGCGCCAGGACGCTTTCCTGAATATCGTTCAGATTCAAGAGCCGGGCCAGGAGCAGCGGCCCCATTTCCGAGATGGTTGCGCGCACGGGATGTCCCTGCTCGCCGAACACATCCCAGAAAGTGACCGGGCACGCGGCATACGAGAAATCAGTGAGCTTCAACTTTTTCGCACGCTCGTCGATTTTTGGATTAGGAGTGCCGGGCTGGCTGATGCCGGAGAGGTCGCCTTTCACGTCGGCGGCAAAAACGGGCACGCCGATACGGCTGAAGGCCTCTGCCATCACCTGCAACGTAACTGTCTTCCCGGTTCCGGTGGCTCCAGCCACCAAGCCGTGGCGATTCGCCATCTTTGGCAAAAGATAGAGCGGCGTGCTGCCTTGTGCGATAAATAGCGGGTCAACCATGGTTCAACTCTCCCCAATCGAATGTCGCTGCGCGGGGAGGGCGTTCCCGTGCGACTGCTATCATTCTACTGCGCTGGCGCGCGGACTACGGTGATTGACTTGAGCATTCTGACCCAACGGGCGGGACGCTTCTCACGAGGCAACTTCAAGTCGGCGACCTTAGAACCAGGGGGTGGAAACTTCACCACCAATTCGTCAGTTCCGCAACGGTCGCTGTGGCCTGTGCCACCTGCGCACACACCTTAGACGCCGCAGAAAGAAGCAGCCCAACCACGGCGGCGAACAATGGCCGAACCCAGGCGCGAGCGTTATGATGCACGATCTCTTCTTTCGGCTCTGGGGAATGAAATAAGCTCAATCTTTTTCCAACATCACTTCGGTGGATTTGATCACTGCTGAAACTTTATCTCCCACCTTGAGCTTCATCTCATCCGCGCTACGCTTTGTGATCACGCTCTCGATCAGATTTTCGCCAACGCGCATCACCACATGTGCCATCACGCCTCCAAGGTGAAGTTCCACAATTTCGCCTTCGAGACGATTTCTAGCTGATAGAGTCATGCCGCAGAGAATACGCTTCCTGATTCAAAGAGTCCAGAGAAGTCCTGTTTGTTTATAAGACGGTCGCGTGGAATCAGGCCTAGACATGCTTCCGGCTTAATCTTCCTGCTAAACGATTCTTGAGATTTCGCATCTGAGTAAATGACACCGCGATCAAATCTGCTGAACGCGCAAACTTCAATACCCCGAATCTGATCGCATTCACGCCGCCGACGGCCTCGAATCCTACAGGGCTGTCGGGCACCGCGGGAGCGATCACCAGCACAGCCACAACGGCGCGACAAATCCAATTCGGCCTGAAGCTGGTTTGGTAGATCTCAGGAATCTTTCGCGCTATGGGAGCAGCGGCTTGCCCTCGGCTTTTGGCAGCGTCAAGCCGACTTCCTTCGCCAGCGTAGGAGCAATATCGATCATATCGATCACGCCGAGTTTTTTACCGGGCGGAATGTTCGGTCCCACGACGAAGAACGAGGAGCGCAGCGGCACGATAAAAGGAAGCTCGCCGTGTGTGCCGCCGGGCTTCACCTTGGAGACCACCGCACCTTCCAGCGAATGTCCGGTGCGCCAGCCGGGTTTCAGTCCAACAAAAAAGGAAGCGTTGGGATAGGCGCCACGATTCCGGAGCTCCTCCGCATCGAGGATGCGATTGATTCCGCTGGCTGGATCATCGGCTATTTTCGTTAATAGTGCTCGCACCTCAGTGACGGTGGCCGCGTCCTTCGGGTCTTTCAAGACAATCGCAGCTGAACCGCCAGTCACCCAGGGCATCGCTCGCCAGTCGGTGATTTTGCCTTTTTCGTCCACGGTGAAGAGTTTCGCGTCGCGAAACGCCGGGAAGAGATTCAGCTGCTGGTCGTAGTTCACAAAGCCGTGATCGGAAACCACGGCAACCACTGCGTGCCCCGGCGCAACCGTTTCCGCCGCAGCCCGCACCGAGCCGATGACGGCGTCCAGCCGTTCCATAATGGCAAGCGACTCTGGGCTGAATGCACCGGTTTCATGTTCGATGTGGTCCAGCGCCGTCAGGTGGAGTAACAGTAGTCCAGGGTGTTTCTTCTCGAGAATCCACACGGCGTATTTGCCACGCACCTCGTCGCCTTCGGCGCTGGTGTCACTCCCGCCGCGATAGTCGCCAATCTCCGCAGCCGCTTCTTCCATCAATCCTTTCGTTGCCACCGCATGGATGAGCTTCGCGTCCTCGGGCGTTCCCGCGCGCCACAGCTCCGGGATATTCCAGGTAATTTTTGCGCCCACGGTGACAGGCCAGTGGAGACTGGCAGTCGTCCGGCCCGCCCGAGCCGCCGCGTCCCATAGGGTGGGCACACGAATATCCTCGGCATACCAGTACCAGCCCTCGTAATTCCTCTGGAGGGGATCAAACGTAGTGTTGGCCCAAATTCCGTGAGTGGCGGGCAAGACTCCGGTCACTAGCGTAGTGTGGCTTGGGTAGGTCACCGTGGGGATAACACCCATCACTCCTTCGGCATAGGCCCCTTCCTTCAAAAATTTCCTCAGGTTGGGGACTTTCTCTCCGTGAGCGTCGGCCGCGGTGACATACTCCGGCTTCATTCCATCAACGGAGATGATTACCAACAGAGGAGGAGCGTTTTCCTGGCCGAGCGCGGCGCGGCCAAGGAACAAAACCGCAAGCACCAAGATAGCCGGCCATATCCGATTCGCTACACCGCACTTCTTCATGTGTCCTCCCGCATTTCCTCTGTAGCCTGAGTTGTTGTAAAGTATGCCTCACACACGGTTTGCTCCGAGCAATCTAATTGACTATGCTCGTTAGGTAGAGAGCGTAAGACTCTGGCGTGTCCCAGGACGGTGCGCGTGAATAATCCAGATTTAGGTCATTCCAATGGCACTGGCTCAGCCGCCACCATTGCCGCTACGGCTACGGCTCTACCTCCCCATCTAATCACGCGAGAGGACGTCAAGTATTACATGGGCCGCGTGTTCGACATCCCGGAACGCCGGCTGGAAGCCATGATGTCCATCGTGGATAATGCCGCAGTTCACCAGCGCCACGCGATTTTTCCAATTGACTACACTATCGAACCGCGCGCGCTTTCCCAAACAAATAACGAATACATCGAACACGCCATCAAGCTGGGTCGCGAAGCCACCGAGAAGTGCCTGGCCCGCGCGGGCATGCGTCCTGAAGAGATTGACCTGATCATCACCGTTTCCTGCACCGGCTTCATGATCCCCTCGCTGGACGCCCATTTGATTCACCTGATGGGATTCCGTTCCAACGTTCGGCGGATGCCTTTCACGGAATTGGGTTGTGCCGCGGGCGCCATGGCTATTTCCCGCGCGGCGGACTTCCTGAAGTCGAACCCGGGTAAGAACGTCCTTATAATCGCGGTCGAACTGCCTTCACTGACGTTTCAGCGCAAGGATATTTCCCAGGCCAACCTGATCTCATCGATTCTGTTTGGAGACGGGGCCGCCGCAGTAATCGTAACGGGCCAGCCGAGGCCAGGGCCGCGCGTTCTGGTGACGGAAACATATACTTTCCCTGATTCCCTGGGAGCCATGGGTTTCGATCTTCGCGATGCCGGCTTTCACATCCTGCTGGCAAAAGACGTTCCGGAAATGATTGGAGCGAAAATTCGAGGACTGGTCGACGGCTTCCTGGAGCGCCAGGGTAAAACACAAAAAGACATTAAAGGATGGATCCTGCATCCCGGGGGTGCGCGGCTGCTGAGCAACGTGGAGCAGCAGCTCGGCTTGTGCAAATGCGATACGCAGCCGTCGTGGGACATCCTGGGGAATGTGGGCAATTTATCCAGCGCCACGATTCTGTTTATCCTTCAAGAATGGCTGGAGAAGCGCCCATTGAAGGCCGGTGAACACGCTCTGGCCGCCGCCTTCGGTCCCGGTTTCAGCGCGGAGTTTTTGTTGCTGCAATGGAACTGAGTGTCATCGCATATCTCGCGCTGCTGCTGCTCGTGGCGCTCTTGCGCATCGTGGAGTTACAGATTTCGCGGCGCCACCAGCGGGAGATGGTGGCGCACGGCGCGGCCAAGGTAAACGACCCGCGTTTTCGCTGGATGGTGCTGCTGCACACCGGCGTTCTGGTAGGAGCCGCGGTTGAGGTAGTCTTCCTGCATCGCCCCTTTATTCCCGTACTTGCTGCGGTCTGCTTTGTGATTTTTCTTGCGGCCAATGTTGTGCGCTGGTGGGTGATTCGCACTCTCGGCGAACACTGGAACGTGCAGATAATGAATTCGACGGGCTTGGGAGTCATCACGACGGGCCCGTTTCGCTATGTGCGGCACCCAAACTATGCGGCCGTGTTTGTTGAGATGCTGGTGCTGCCGCTAATCCACACTGCTTGGATCACCGCCATCGCAGGCTCGCTCGCCCACATTGTTGTACTTTCCCAGCGCCTTTCCACCGAAGAACGTGTACTCTTCTCTGACGCGCAGTACCGAGCCGCGATGGCCGGGAAGCCGCGCTTTCTGCCCGGACTGTTCTGAGGTTCAAAGTACATGCGACGCTTCTATACGCTCCTGTCGATCGTCACGTTCGCGGGCATGCTCTCACCCGTGCGCTCGAGTTCGCAGGCCGCGCCCAAACCAGATTCGCCGGCGTTCAATTCCGTTCCGGAACTGGAAAAAGGCTATCGATTAATGTACGAGCAGAAATTCCCGGAAGCGCGCGAGGTCCTCATGGCGTGGGCAGCCGAGAATCCCACGGAGCCCTTTGGCCAGGTTAGCGTAGGTGCCAGCTATCTGTTCGAAGAGTTTTACCTGCAGCAAGTGCTGACCAGCGACTACTTCCTGAATGATAAGCGCTTTCTCGGCGGGATCACCGGCACGCCCGATCCGGCACGCATGAAAGCCTTTCAAGACTCCATTGCAAAAGCCCGCACACTGGCGAACCAGCGCATGAAAAAGCATCCGCGCGATCCGGAGGCCCTGTTCGTCCTTGCTCTCTGTGCCGGCATGCAGTCGGACGCTGACAGCATGCTCATGAAGAAGCACTACGACGCTCTGAAGATGCTTAAAGAAGCCAACTCCAACGCAGAAATGCTCCTCAAGGAGCATCCCGATACCTATGACATTTATGTGGCACCCGGAATCGCTTACTACGTCATCGGCTCCCTGTCTTCTTCCGCGCGCTTCGTGCTCTGGTTCGGCGGGATTCACGGTGACAAGCAGTTGGGTATGAGTCAGGTGCAAAAAACGGCAGACAACGGTAATTATCTGAAACCCTTCGCGCAGATCCTGCTGGCTCTTTCCGCGCGGCGCGAAAAGCAGGATGAGCTTGCGCAGAAAAACCTGAAAGAGCTCACGGAAGAATTCCCGGGGAATTCTACCTACGCGGCGGAATATGCCAAAGCGATGGGCCGCCCCATTCCCTCGGCGATGGTTCCCGCAAACTGAAGAGGTCTCTTTCGATCGAATATACTTTTGTTGCGCCCTGCCGGTTGGTCTTAACGCGGTCTGCTAGGCCTTGGTTGGTAAGCAGAGGAGTTCCGTCTTGCCCGTTGACATCGCATTTGTGACGGTCAACTACAACACCCTGGAGTATGTGCAGCGCTTGACCGACTTCTTCAACCGCCTGGAGGTGCCCTTTACCTTTTCCTTCACGGTTGTTGACAATAATTCCCAAGACGGCTCCCAGGAATTCCTGCAATCGCACGCGGAAATTCACTATTTGCAAACCGGGAAGAATATTGGCTATGGGCGTGGCATCAACCGGGGGGTAGCCGCCACTGCCAGCAAATACATCTGCGTGACCAACACGGACGTTGTCCTCAATCGCGAGGCCTTGATTACTCTCTGGCGCTTCCTGGAGGAGCGACAGGACGTCGGAGTTTGCGCTCCCCGTATTACCTATGCTGACGGTCGCGACCAGGGCATGCTCTTCCATCATTCTCTTTTCTCACACTATGCAACCTGGTATGCCAAGGCGCTGGCTAGATACGCTAAGTCGAAAATCGCGAGTGCAACCGCGCCCCTAAAGGTCCATGGTGTGACCGGCGCGTTTTTTCTGATACGGCGGCGATCCGTCTTTCCGCTTCCGATACTCTTTGATGAAGATTTTCTCTTTTATCACGAAGATACATCCCTTGCGCATGCACTAAAGAATCGCGGCGTATCGTGTTTTGTCATTCCGGATGCAACCATTATCCATATTGGTGGCAAATCAAGTTCCGCAGCATCAGTGTCGTTGTTCTACAGGAGCAAGTATCTTTATCTTAGAAAGTTCTACGGTCCGCTGCACGCAAGGGCCATCTGTTTCCTGGACCGTCTACGCATCCTCCGTAAACTCTTGTTTTACTCCCTGTTGTCACTCATAGTCGGTTCGGAGCGCATCAAATCCAAACAACGCCATTACAAGGTGGCTTGGAGCGCGGCCTTTTTGAAGTGAAACCACGGCGCGTCACCCGGTATCCGTCTCTTTGACGGCCTCCTGCCGATCGTAAAGACACGCGTGTCGAGCATGGCAACACAATAGTTCGCCAGTCGGTCACGAAAATCATCTCTTCCTGAAATCTCGATTTGCGGTGGATCGAGCCACCACGTTCAATTGATTTGCTTCGCGGGGCAAACTGCGTGATTTGCTCAGCCTGCTCGCGAGTTTACTGCGTTATTCCACCCATTGTGGACCATCAACCAGACCTCGCCGCGTCGCCATGTGGCCTATTTTCAATGGATTATTGGCTTTTCACTTTGGCGCAACATCTGCATTTGTCCCTGTCACTACGCACCATCAGTCACATCGCCCCGTGACCTGAGGGAAGGTTGGTCATGGAACTGAAGGAAGCCTATCTGGACCGCGTGCTAGGGGAAGTCGAGGATTTGTCCTCTCGCGTGTTGGAACTGAACGGGCGGTTCGCCAGGCAAAAGGTTAGTGTGAAGCTGGAGCACTACTGGGAACTTGAGTACGTGCGCACACGCTTTACGGAATTCAAGCGACGTGTCGAAGATCTCGAGAACGCCGAGGACGGAGAACTGCTTCGATTCCAGGAATCGGTGGAAATCGCCTGGAAGGATCTGATTCACGCGATAGAGACGCTGCTGGCCACGCTTCCCTGAGTGGCGATGGTTCGCGCACAAGTAAGGTCGGGTGGGAAAGCGGCCCAGCAGCACAGGCGTTGCGGATAGCGGAAGTCCGCTATTGCGCTCGAGGGCGGGGTGGGACCAGGTCCCCACTCCGCCTTCCTCTTTTCAGCCACAAACTTAGCTCCGCCCTGCGGAGGAGTTTCCTCCGCAGCTCAATCTGAACATCCTGTTGCCGCTGTTTCCCCTAGCATTGGTACAATCCTGTCGGAGAGGCGGTGCTTCGTGTTCCAGCAGGACCTTTTGAAAGGACGTGCGATTTTCCTGACGGGTGGAGGCACGGGACTGGGCCGCTCCATGGCGGTACAGTTCGCAAAATTGGGCGCGCGGCTTTTTCTGGTGGGCCGCCGCGAAGAACCGCTCAAAGAGGTATGCGCAGAAATTCACCGACAAGGAGGCGCGGCCGGTTATACCACATGCGACGTTCGCGATTACGATGCGGTGGAGAGCGCTTTCGCTTCCGCGGAACAGCAATTCGGGGAAATCGATACGCTGGTGAACAATGCCGCGGGAAATTTCCTGGCGCGAACGGAAAAACTGACGCCTAACGGATTCAACGCCGTGGTTGGCATCGTATTGAATGGCACGTTTCATTGCACGCAAGCCTTTGGCCGTCGCCGCATCGCGAAAAAACTTGGCGGAAATATCCTGAGCATCACCACCACGTATGCCGCCGCGAATTGCGGATCCGGCTATGTGGTGCCGTCGGCTTGCGCGAAGGCCGGAGTCCTCGCTCTGACTACTTCGCTGGCGGTGGAATGGGCCAAGTATCACATCCGGGTGAACGCGATTGCCCCCGGCCCGTTTCCCACCGAGGGAGCGTGGTCGCGGCTGATTCCCAGCAAGCAGTTCGAGGAGCACGTTCTCAGCAAGCATCCGATGAAGCGCTTCGGCAAACACCCGGAACTGGCCAATCTGGCCACCTTTCTGATCAGCGACATGGCTGAATACATTAACGGGGAATGCGTGGTGATTGACGGCGGTCAATGGCTGCGCGGCGCCGGAGAATTCAACGATCTGGCTATGCTCCCCGAAGCGATGTGGGAGCAAATCGAAGGCGCGCGCGCGAAGAAATAAGCTGCGGCCAGCTACTGAGGCAACGCGCTACCCTGCAGCTGCACGCGCAACTTCACTTCACCGATGGAGGCGCCGTTTTTCTCCGCCAGGACGGTGATTTCCTGCGGCTTCGCGGCCTTCAATTCTTCGGGTGACATCAGCGGAGTTTCCACTTCGACCTGCAGCGCTGTGGAAGGCTCGGCCGGCAAGCTGAAATTTCCCTGACCGGAAGTGACCTTCCATCCAGGTGGAGCGTCGACTTTCAACGAGACGCTGGCCGGCGCCGCATCTGCGTGGTGAACGACAATCGGAACGCATACGGATGTGTGCATCTTAACGGCGATCTCTGGCTGGGGCGCAACGGGCAGATCCACGAGGCCGTGTTCCACGCGAAAAGCGGAATAGTATCCCCACGGACCTCCCAAACTAATGAAGTCTCTTCGGGAGAGTTTCGCGCCCTGATCTTTTGCCGCAGGCAGTGACGGCGCCGTAACCGCGCCAGCCTGGATGTTGGCGAAGACATCGCCTGTTGCCGCGGTAGGAAGGATCGCTTTTCCGAAAATCAGGGTCATTGGTTCGGTCCACCACGCCGTGTTCGGGTCGCTCATCATTTTCTCGAGCTGTGCGTCGTTTAGTTTGGAAATTCGCTCAATGTCAGCCGGAAATTGCGTCAGGTGAGGCTTGGCCGCCTCGAGCGCTATGCGCCAGTATGGCTGTTTCTGTGACGGCGAGATTTCCTTCACCGAATACGCCGGGCCTTTTCCGGCAAATTGCTTGGAATCATTCGCGTCACTGAAGTAGTAGATCTTTTGCGCTTGCCAGGGAGTCAGGTTTTCCAGATATGGCTCAAGCCGTTTGGACGCGCCGGCCACTTGCGCGGGAAACACAACCGGGTTGCCCGACAGATCAAAGGCTTCGGTGGCAAGCACGCCGGCCGCCTGGTGATCACCGTGGTTTTCTCCAATGAAAACGCTCGGCAGCCAAGTAATGACGATCTCTGGCTGCGTCAGCCGGAAAATCCCAACGAGTTTCTCCAGGTTGCCGCCATGCCCCCAGTTCGCCAGCGAATTCAGGACATTCTGCGAAGCGGTGTCCTTGCCATCGAGAAACCATACGTTGGTGATACCTAGCTTGGCGCAAGCCTCGCGGGCTTCCATTTCGCGGATATTGGCGAGCGCGGGTCCGTGTTCGCGGCTGTAATCATTTCCGCCGCTACCTCCACGCGTGGCAAAGACCACCGCAGCGCGCTTGTGCAGGTCATAAATGGCACGGGCGAGGTACGGCGTCACGGCGGCTTCGTCGTCAGGATGAGCCACGATCACCAGAATGTCGGTCTTCATCCGATCATCGGGACCACGAACGATTTGCGGGGATTGCGCAAACAAGCTCGCAGGCCATGACCCAACGAATAGCAGTGCGACACGCAAAGAAAGTTTCATCCGGCACCTGAGCAAAGGATTTGGACTCCGTCCAGAAACTAGATTGTAGCGTTCTTCCACTGCAAATCCCGAACCAACATGCGATTCACCCGCGGGGTTGTCGGTTATACTCGGCCCGTGAGCTTGCGTTGGACCGTACTCCTTTTGGGGCTACTAGCCAGTGCCGCAGTCGCGCAGATCCCTGCGCCTGTGACCGCGGAAGTGGGTAAGTTCGAGCACGGCAAAATCATCGAAAAGGTACCTTGCGCGCAACGTCCGGAACAATCTTACGCACTGTACCTCCCCTCCAACTATTCGGCCTCGCGCTCCTGGCCCGTCGTTTTTTCGTTCGATCCCGGGGCACGAGGCAGTTTTGCGTTGCAACTTCAAAAAGACGCCGCATCGAGCGATTCCGCACTCCAAATGGTGCAGAGTTTCACCTCGCCGGTCTTGGCGCACCCGTCTGGTTGCTTGCCCGTGTGGCCCACGAGTTCCTCTTTGCGTAGAGGAATCCCTGTTCCATCCATGCCGAGGTACAGAGTCTGCGGCAGAGGAAGAGAATCCTGCGGTTCGGTGTGCAAGCGTTCGTCTTCAGCGATTTCTTTTCCCAGAGCTTCTGCGGTTCTCTCCACTTGCTTGGGATCCACCGCCACGCCGGCCAGATCCTGCAACAACTCACTGCCTTATTGGAAACTGACCATGGCACCCACGGTGCCCACCATGCGCGTGAGGGCTGGAGAGAACGATGTATTTTCTATGCCCAATTGCTTATCGCGAGGATAGAAGCCGTGTCCGCAGCTGGAGCAGTGATAGTAGGCGCGCTCAAGTTGTAGAGGACCGAGGACACTCTGCACCTGCTTGCTCCGGCGACCGACCAAACACGCGCTTCCTGCCCGCAAGCACAACGGGTTCGCGAGCCTTGCCCATCGCTGATGTCAGCGTTGAGACGTTGCTCGACCGCGGCTCCACCCAGTTGCAAAACCTGGTGTCGCACGGCGAGCTCCAGCGCCTCCATATCCAGGTCTTGCACCGCTTGACGCCCGAGGAGCGTTTCAATCTCCTGAACGACGTCGCTCGCCAGTAGAGCGGCGAAGAGTTTTTTTTTAGCCTCGCTCGCAGGGAGCACTTTTGAATCCCGCACTTGAGCGGAGCAGATTTGCTCACTCACGACGATTAGTTCCTGTACCAGTTCCCGGAAACGGTGATATTCAGCAATCTGCGCTTTGGCCCGTTCGACGGCGGGACCTTGGGGAATGACCTGGGTGATCGTCTTTCCAGCAGTACGATGAGTCAACGAAAAGGAAGGGCCGTGTCCCGGAGCGCCCTTCTGAGCGCAGTGGCAGTTGGGCTTGCCACACTTACGGAATCTGGCGGTCAAAAAACCGGGGCGAAAGTCATCTACGTGCGCCAGACTGGCGACGAGCTGCTCACGCTTATCTCGAAGTGCCTGCAAGGGAATGGTCATAAGCAGCCTCCCGTCTGACAGTCACTATAAACTGTCAGGTGAGAAAAGAAAACCCGACCAAACCCTACCAGACATCGCAGCGAATTCTTATGTCGTGCGCCCGGACGGCCTCGGACGGCCCTCGCGCCTTGACCCACACCCCACCCGCCGATACTCTAATTGGCTAAGCGCTACGCAGGATTTCCTGCAGCTAGGACAGACCGATGGATCAGATTCACGTAACACTTCCCGACGGCAGCGTGAAAGAGTTCCCCAAGGGCACGACTCCCGTCGAAGTGGCCAAATCAATTTCGCCGCGGCTGGCGGAAGCCGCGCTGGTCGCCAAGGTATCTGCCACAGACGGCAACGGCGCAAAAAGCAAATCCGGCATCTTCTCTAATTCCGTCGATCCGGCCGAAGATGGCAGCCTGCTCTACGACCTGCGCCGCCCACTGGAACAAGACGTCAAACTGCAACTCCTCACCGAGAAAGATCCCGACGCGCTGTACGTTTTCCGGCATTCCGCCGCACACCTGCTTGCCGCTGCGGTGATGGAGCTCTATCCCAACGTGAAGCTCGGCATCGGCCCTCCGGTCGAAAACGGTTTTTTCTATGAATTCCTGCGCGAAGAACCGTTCACACCCGACGACCTGGTGAAAATAGAAAAGAAGATGCATGAGCTCGCGGCTCAGGATCTTCCGAACGAGCGCAAGCTGTTGCCCAAGCCGGAAGCGCTGAAGCTGTATCAGGATTCCAAGCAGCTCTTCAAATGCGAGCTCATTGAAGAGAAGGCCGACGAACCGATGGTGTCGTTCTACACCACCGGTAAATTCATCGATTTCTGCCGCGGCCCGCATATTCCGTCCACCAAGCGCATTCAAGCGTTTAAGTTGATGAATGTGGCCGGCGCTTATTGGAAGGGCCAGGAAGGGAATCCGCAACTGCAGCGGATTTATGCCGCGGCGTTCTTTTCGCAAAAAGAGCTGGATGCGCACCTGCATCGCCTGGAAGAAGCCAAGCGCCGCGACCATCGCCGTCTGGGCGCGGAACTGGATCTATTCAGCATTCAGGAGGAAGCCGGTCCCGGACTTATCTTCTGGCATCCCAAAGGCGGCTTGATTCGCACGCTGGTGGAAGACTGGCTGCGGGATGAACTTTTTAAACGCGGCTACGATCTTGTTTTCACACCCCACATCATGCTCTTTGACCTCTGGAAAACCTCCGGCCACGCCAATTTCTACAAGGAAAGCATGTTCGGCGCGGTGGAAGTCGAAAAAGCTGATTACCAGCTGAAGCCCATGAATTGCCCGGGCCACATCCTCATTTACAAAACCAAGCTGCGCAGCTACCGGGACCTCCCCGTGCGTCTGGCGGAACTGGGCACCGTATATCGCTACGAACGCAGCGGCGTGCTCCACGGCCTGCTGCGCGTTCGTGGCTTCACCCAGGACGACGCGCACATCTTCTGCACTCCGGATCAGATTGAATCCGAGGTGGAGGCCTGCGTCGACTTTGCTTTTGCGGTGATGAAGAATTTCGGCTTCGACAAGTACGAAGTCGAACTTTCCGACTGGGACGAAAAACATCCGGAAAACTATGCCGGAAAGCCCGAAGACTGGCACCGCGCCACAAACGCACTCCGCAGCACCATGGATCGCATGAAGATTCCGTACAAGCGCATCGAGGGCGAAGCGGCATTCTACGGGCCGAAGATTGACGTCAAGCTGATCGACGCTATCGGCCGCTCCTGGCAACTCACCACGGTGCAGTTCGATTTCAACCTGCCCGCGCGCTTCGGTTTGGCATACGTGGGCGAAGACGGAAAACGCCACCAGCCGTTAATGGTTCACCGCGCGCTGCTGGGTTCCGTCGAACGCTTCTTCGGCATCCTGATCGAGCACTATGCCGGCGCGTTTCCGCTGTGGCTCGCTCCGGTGCAGGTGGAAATCTGCCCGGTGAGTGAAAAAGTGCAGGACTATGCAAAGCACGTTCACGAGACGCTGAAGAATCACGGCATTCGCGTGCACCTCGACGACCGCAACGAAAAGTTGCCCGCGAAGATCCGCGATGCGCAGATGCAGAAGACCCCCTACATGCTCGTGGTCGGACCCAAGGAAGCCGAGGCGGGTAGCGTCAGCGTGCGCCATCGCAGCAAGGGCGACCTCGGCGCTCGTCCCCTGGCGGACCTGGTCAGCGCCCTGCAGGAAGAAATTTCCTCCCGCCTGATCGCCTGACGTGATGACGCGGCGATCATTTCTGGGTGTGGCTGCGGGTGCGATGGTGACACCGATGCTGACGCGCGGCGACGCACCCGATGCCGTGCCTGAAAAATTGGACCACATTCTCCTCGGTTGCAGCGATCTCAATCGCGGAATCGCTTTCGTGGAGCAACATCTCGGCGTGAAAGCGATGTTCGGCGGGGTTCATCCCGGTCGCGGCACGCAGAATGCCTTGCTCTCACTTGGCGAGCGGCACTATCTGGAAATCATTGCGCCCGATCCAGCCCAGCCTGATTCCAAAAGCGCGCGCCGGTCGCAGCTCGAGACACTCAGCGAGCCGCGACTGGTGGAATGGGCGGCTCATCCTGGGGATCTCAGCTCATTCGCCAAGCGACTTCAGGAAGCGGGACTCGCTTTTGAAGGACCCTCTCCCGGCTCACGCAAGCGTCCCGACGGCCGGCTGCTGCAGTGGCAAACGCTCAATCTGAAGGCCAATGCTTCCGGCCTGCTGCCTTTTTTCATTGAATGGAGCGCCGACTCCCCGCACCCTGCTGCCGACGCCCCCGCGGGTTGCCGCCTGATTCGCTTCGAGTTGGTAACTCCGGAACCACAGAAACTCGCCAAGACCCTCGCGCAGCTCTCGCTTCAAGTACCCATCGCGAAAGGAGAAAAGGCGCAACTGCGCTCGAAGTTGACAGGCCCGAAAGGCAATTTGGAATTGAGCAGCTGACTACTGCTGATTTTCGGGCACTTGAAACGCGGCCCGGATGAATGCCTTGATGCCTTCCTCTCCCGTCAATCGCAGGCACAGCAGCTTGCCTTCTCGCTCCAGATCAATGTGAAAATCGAAGAATGGACAGCACTTTCCTTCGGCAGCCACCCAATCCGCCAACTCTGCCAGCGTCATGGTGGATGGACTGAACTGGAATTCGTATCCTCGGTCCATTTCCACAATCTCCGTTCGCACCGCGATCAACCTGTCGGTTAGCTTCTTGTGGCTCGCGCGTTCGGCTGGACTCAATGCTTTGACGTTGCAGTAGAATTTTGTTCCTGCTGCCATCGTTTGCCTCTCGGCATTGTAAGTTGCCGACGACGATGGCACAGGCGCGCAGTTGGCTACGCCAGCCAGCATCAGCAACGCCAGCCCAGTTCCTGCGGCACCGCATGTGTTCATTCCGGCGAATGGTTTTTTGTTCATGTGCTTGCTCCTTTGAGATTTGCCACGTCGCACCGCAAATGCTAAAAGTTAAAGTCGGCTTTAAGTCAAGGCATGATTGGCAGAAACCGCGGGGAGGTAAAAGATGAAAATTGGGGACCTTGCCATCCGCACCGGCCTGCACACATCGGCCATCCGCTACTACGAAAGCGTGGGACTTCTTCCGGCGCCTCACCGTTCCGGTGGCCAGCGGCGCTATCCCGACGATGCGGTTTACCGCGTGCTGCTGATCCGTTTTGCCAGGAACATGGGCTTTACGCTCGGCGAGATCAAACTCTTCCTCAGCGGCCTGCGGGAGAACACCCCGGTGGGACCTCGCTGGAAAAAACTAGCTCATCAGAAGATCAAAGAGGTGGAGGAGGCCATCGAACGATCGCTCCAGCTGAAATCGCTGCTGCAACACCTGCTGCAATGTCATTGCGCATCGCTGCAGCTGTGTGTGGAGCGCCTCAGCCTGCGCTTCAAGTGAAGCAACTCGGGGCCAAAGGGTGGTCGACAGACGCGCCAACTGGCCCCGGCTTCTGCCTCTTCTGCCTCTTGCCGGGTTCCGCCCGTCGCGTGATATACTTTAAAACCTGCCCCATGCGGCGGAAGCTACAGGGGGATAGGGTATCCAAACGGGGTGTGACCCGGTTCGCCGGGTGCCTTTCAGTTGCCTAGGGGGTTTTATCGCTGAACGGAATTTCCGGCAAGCCGACCGTATCCGCATCAACGAACGGATACGCGCCCGCGAAGTCCGGGTGATTGACGAAGAAGGTGGCCAGCTTGGAGTAATGCAACCGTTCGAGGCCGTACGCATGGCCCGCGAGCGGGGATTGGATCTGGTGGAAATTTCGCCCACCGCTGATCCGCCGGTCTGTAAGATCACCGACTACGGCAAGTTTCTCTATCAACAAAGCAAGAAGGCCCACGAGCAGCGCAAGAGCAGCCGTGGTTCGCAGTTAAAAGAAGTGAAGTTCCGCCCGGCGACCGCGGAGCACGATTTTCAGGTTCGCAAGAACCAGATCCTGAAGTTCCTGGGAGAAGGCCACAAAGTGCGCGCCATGATTTTTCATCGCGGCCGCGAAATGGCGCACCAGGAAGTTGGTCGCGCCAAGATGACCCGGCTGTTGGCGGAAATCGGCGAACAGGGCCAGATCGAGACGCCGCCGCGCATGGAAGGTAACGTTTTAGTAGCGCTTCTGGCGCCGAAAAAGGGTGCTGGGGCAGCGCCGCGGCCTACCGCACAAGCGCAAACGAACGCGTAGGGTTGGAGTTGCCGGCTTTGCGCCGGCAAAAGTAATTCCAGATGGAAACTTGAGGGGGCTGGCTCTGGCCGGCCTGCAGGGAGAGGATTCACAGCAATGCCACGCAATTCGACGAAACCAAAAAAGAAACTGAAGACCCATCGCGGCGCGAAGAAGCGCTTCAAGGTCACAGCGACGGGCAAGATTCTCCGCATGCACTCTGGAAAGCGCCACCTGCTGGGCACCAAGGCGGCCAAGCGCATGCGTAAGCTCAAGAAGCTGACGAAGGTGGAGAAGGTTGATGTCGCCGCCGTTCGCCAGATGATGCCCTACAGCTTTTGAGCCTTGTACAGCCTTCGTAGGGACACGTTCTTTAGCGTCCCTGCAATGAAGTTGCGGATGCAAGTCCGCAAGGACGCGCCAGGCAGCGCTACACGGGTGCCTGCCGGCCGTTCTGCTCCGCTCGCGCGGGGCGTAGCGCTGGCTTCGAGCTAGCGCGTTGTGGCCAGACGAAACTCTGCGCCGCGACCATCACATCGGAAACAAACCCGTTGCTGGATTCGCCTCGCCGCGTTTCTCCGCAACCTGTTTTGTTTCCAAATTAATCTGTAGCTCGGGCCTTCAGGCCCGGGGTTTTCCTGGCAACGGGCGCAAATCCTCACCCCTGAAGGGGTGAGCTACACAAGAAACGAAGGAGAAAACCCATGCCACGCGTAAAACGCGGCACAAAACGCCGGGCTCGGCGTAAGAAGTATCTCAAGAGGACAAAAGGCTTTTTCCTCACAAAGAGCAAGTTGTACCAGTCGGCTCAGGAAGCGGCCAATCGCGCGGATCGTTACGCGAAGCGCGACCGCCGCGTGAAGAAGCGGCAATATCGCCGCTTGTGGATCCAGCGCGTGGGCGCCGCCGCTCGCTTGAACGGCATCACTTACGGCCAGTTGATTCACGGGCTGAAAGCCGCGGGCATTTCCGTCGACCGCAAGGTTCTGGCAGACATCGCGGTGAAGGATGCGGCCGGATTCGCGCAACTCGCCGAAAAGGCCAAAGCCGCCGCTCCGCCGCCGAAAAAAGCCGTCAAGGCATAACTGTAGCTCGCGCCTTCAGGCGTGAAGATTTTCCGCGCAAGGGCACGACCAATTGCACGTTCAGGCAACGGGAATCGTGCCCTGCGTTGTATCCTGTCATCGACCATGTCGACCGCTGATTCGCAGCTCTCTCAGACGCTCGCCGCTCTCGGCATCACGTCCGCCGAACAGGTTCGCTCCCTTTTTGCCGAACTGCGCACGCATTTTGACGCAGACGCCAGCGCGGCGAAAGACGAGGAGTCCTGGAAGGCGCTTCGCGACGCGTGGCTGGGCCGCAAATCGGGCGTGTTCACGATGGTAACGGACAATTGGCTGAAACCTGCCACGCCGGAATTAAAACGAGCGGTGGGCGCAGCATTGAACGAACTCCGCGGACACGTTGACGCACAGATCGAAGCGCGGCGCGCCGAAGTTGAAACTGCCGCGGCAACTGCGGCGGCGGCCAAGGAACGCGTCGATCTTTCTCTCCCCGGCGTCATCCGTCCCATTGGCACGCATCATTTGATTCGCCAGGTGTTCCAGGAAATCGAAGATATCTTCTTTTCCATCGGCTTTTCCGTCGTCGAAGGCCCGGAAATTGAAACGCCCTATTACAACTTCGAAGCGCTGAACATTCCGGAATTTCATCCCGTGCGCGATGATATGGACACGTTCTACCTGAACCTGCCCAAAGGCGCGCCGGGACCGCTGCTGCTGCGCACGCACACTTCGCCGGTGCAAATTCACACCATGGAGAAACGCAAGCCGCCCGTGCGCGTGATCGTTCCGGGCAAAGTGTACCGACGCGACAATCCGGACGCCACGCACTCGTTCATGTTTCACCAGATTGAAGGGCTGGCCGTCGACTCCGACATTACGTTTTGCGATTTCACCGGCACCATCGACTACTTCGTGAAGCAATTTTTCGGCGAGGGTGTGAAAACACGTTTTCGCCCCAGCTACTTTCCATTCACCGAGCCGAGCGTGGAATTCGACGCCTCGTGCGTTTTCTGCGGCGGCAGCGGCACCGCCAAATCCGGCGGCATATGCAGCAAGTGCAAGGGATCCGGCTGGATCGAACTCTTCGGCGCCGGCATGGTGGACCCCGCCGTATATGGCTTCGTGAATTACGACCCGAAGAAAGTCAGCGGGTTCGCCTTCGGCATCGGCATCGATCGCCTGGCCATGCTGAAGTACGGCATCGACGACATTCAGGTGTTTTTTCAGAACGACGTTCGTTTCCTGAAGCAGTTTCCGTAAGGTTTTGTGGAGGAATGGTTTTCGACCGTGGTTTTGCTTTACGGATGACGGATATGATTACTGATAACTCGCTTCCAATGACTTTTGCCGACGCCAAACAGCGCTTCTCCAATCGCGTGGCGGACTACACCCGCTACCGCCCGAGCTACCCGCCTGCCTTGCTGGATTTGCTGGCCAAGGAATGCGGGTTGCGCGCCGACCACGTCATTGCCGACATCGGTTCCGGCACCGGCCTTCTGAGCAAGCTTTTCCTCGAACACGGGAATCACGTCTATGGCGTTGAACCCAACGCCGAAATGCGCGCCGGCGGCGAGGATTTCCTTCGCGGCTATGCGAAGTTCACGAGTGTCAATGGCTCCGCCGAAGAGACTACGCTCGACCCTGCTGCGGTGGACTTCATCACCGCCGGACAAGCGTTTCACTGGTTCAACGTCACGGCCGCCGGGCAGGAATTCCGCCGCATCTTGAAGCCGGACGGCTGGGTCATTGTCATTTGGCAGGATCGCCGGATGGAAGAGACGCCGTTTGCCCGGGAATACGAACAGTTGCTGGAGCGTTTCGGCATCGACTACAAAAAGGTCAAGAACGCCTACCCGGAAGCGGACAAGATCCGCCACTTCTTCGATGCCGGCTCATTTCAATCGCGCGATCTGCCGAACCACCAGGTGCTCGACTGGGAGGGCCTGCGCGGACGCCTACGTAGCAGTTCCTATGCGCCGACGGAAAGCCACGCCAACTATGAGCCCATGATGGCAGAGTTGCGCCGAATCTTCGACGCGTACCAGCAGAACGGAAATGTGCGCATGGAATACTTTGCGCGAATTTATTTTGGCAAGCTCGGCGGAAAAACTCGATGAAGGTTGCTTACAACTGGCTGAAAGAGTTCGTTGACGTGCCGGCGCCGCCGGCCGAGCTAGCCTCGCGCCTGGCACTCGCAGGAACCAACATTGCCGGCATCGAAAAAGGTCCACATGGCGCGGTCATCGACGCGGAAATCACTTCCAACCGGCCTGACTGCCTCGGCATGCTCGGCATCGCGCGCGAAGTTTCCGCAATTTATCGCCTTCCCTTGAAAATGGCGGCTGCCCAAGCCGGTCGAAAGCACTTCCGCGAAAGCCGGCGACGCCGTCAGCGTAAAGATTGAAGCTCCGGAACTCTGCGGGCGATTCACCGCGCGTGTAGTTCGCGGAGTGAAAATTCAGCCGTCGCCATCATGGCTGAAGGATCGCCTGGAAGCTGCGGGCGTGGCCAGCATCAGCAACGTCGTCGACATAACCAACTACGTTATGCTCGAGCTCGGCTATCCCTTGCACGCCTACGACTACGACCTCGTGCGCAACCACAGCATTGTGGTTCGCAAAGCCAAGCCCGGCGAGAAACTCAAGACCCTCGACGGCATCGAGCGCACCTTGGATCCCGCCATGTCCGTAATTTGCGACGGCGACGGTTCCCGGGCCATGGGCATCGGCGGCGTCATGGGCGGCGCCGAAACGGAAATTTCCTTCTCCACGAAAAATGTTTTGATTGAGTGCGCCTGGTTTGACCCCATTGCCGTCCGCCGCGCCGCGCGGATGCTGAAACTGCACACGGAAGCCAGCACGCGTTATGGCCGGGGAGCCGATCCGGAAATGGCGGAAGTGGCCTCGCGCCGTGTTGCGGAATTGATTCTGCAGCTGGCAGGCGGCGAACTTCTCTCAGGAGTTGTGGACGTCTATCCGGGAAAGCGCGCCGCGAAAAAGATCACGATCACGCGCGCGGAATTGCTTCGCGTGATGGGCGCGGACGTTCCCGGACAAGGACCTGGAAGCGATTCTTTCTGCGTTGGGATTTGCGCCTATGCGCGTGGACCACAATAAAGGCGCGGCGAATTCGCTGCTCGCGGCGTGGGAATGCACCCAGCCGTCCTGGCGCGCCGACGTTGAGCGCGAGATCGATCTCATCGAAGAAGTCGCGCGCGTTTACGGCCTCGACAAATTTCCGCCGCGTTTGCCGGCCGCCCGCATTGGGGCTGCGCGCCTGCCGCAGTATGAAGCGGAAACGCGGTTGCGCGAGCGCCTGATCGGCCTCGGCTATCACGAAGCCTTGACCATTCCGCATGTCGCCGAAGAGCGCAACGATTTGTTCCGTCCCGCCGATGTGGTGGTGACGAAACTTGCCAACCCGCTTTCCGAAGAAGCCAATGTTCTGCGGTCCACCGGTGCCGTGACCATGGCCGGAGTGATCGAGTGGAATCTGAATCACGGCCAGCGCAACGTCCGGCTGTTTGAAATTGCCAGCCGCTATCGTTTTGTCGACGGCAAGCCCGTGGAATCGCGCGTTCTTACCATTGGCGCCACTGGTGCCGCGCGCGCGCAAGGCCTTTACGATCCGGCACGCGAATACAATTTTGCGGACCTGAAGGGCGATCTCGATTCCATCGGCGCGCTGTCCGGCGGTTTTCGTTGGGAGCAGGGCGGCCCGGATTGGCTCAACCCGGCAAAGCGTGGCGAGGTATTCCTCGGCAAGGAAAGCAACCAGCCGCTCGGTTTCGCCGGACAACTCGCCAAACGCATTGCGGACAAACTGAAATTCCGCCAGGAAGTGTTTCTAGCGGAACTTGAACTCGGCCCGGTCTACTGCATGTACTACGGCGTGAAAAACAATCGCCGCTACGAGCCCTTGCCGCGTTTCCCCGGCGTTGAGCGCGATTTCTCGCTGTTCCTTGCGGATGGCGTGACCTTCGCGGATGTAACCAGAACGATCAACTCGCTGAATATCGCCGAGATTAGCTCGCTTGAGGCAGCCGATCTATTCCGCGGTAAGAATGTACCGGCCGGAAAATATTCCTTACTGGTGCGCGTGATGTTTCAGAGCCGCGAAGCAACGTTAACCGAAGCGCAGATCACCGCTTTCTCGAATCGCATCGTCACCGCTTTGGAGAAAGAGCTGGGCGCCTCGCTACGCGCCAGCTAATCCTA
Source organism: Candidatus Acidiferrales bacterium (assembly GCA_963792145.1). Taxonomy (GTDB): domain Bacteria; phylum Acidobacteriota; class Terriglobia; order Acidiferrales; family UBA7541; genus Acidiferrum. The sequence goes on along the minus strand of CAWBVH010000048.1, from coordinate 104,002 downwards.
ATCTCTCACTACTTACAATCCCATCACGCACAAATCGCACCACCTACAAATCGTTTGCCGGGCACGTCACCCTGAGAGGCGCGTCGCGTGCAGCTTCGAACGATCTCACCCAAACGCCTTGCGAGGTCTCCACGTTGAGGTGCCTCGTCGCGGGAACGCACCGCTCCTCAGCATGACAAGATTCGCGGCACGGCGCTCGTTTGCAGTTGACGTTCTGGAGAAAGATTCCGACGACCCGCGTGTCACTCCGACTGTTTCAGCGCGCGCTCGACCAGCGTCAAGCAGCGTTCCGCTTGCTCCTTCAACAATTCCTCACGGTCGCTCTTCTCTTTGCGCAAAGCTGTTCAACTCGTCCGCGATGGCCAGCGCCGTCAGCACTGCCACTCTTTGCGTGTCGACGGTCGAAGTCATGTTCGCAATGGCATGCATCTTGGCATCCACAAAACCAGCCAGCTCCTGCAGGTATGCCTGATCGAGATCGCCCTGCAAGGAATACGTCTGGTTATAAATCTGAACTTTCGTGCTTGGACTCATACGATCCTCAACAATTGCGAATTATTGCGACCAGGATGTGGGGTTGCGGTCCCAGCGATGGGCGCGAAGCTTTTTGTGCAGATCGGCAGGAAGCGAGCCTGCCTTGCTCGCCGCGAAGTTCGCTTCCACGTTCTTCAGTTTGCGCATCCCGGGAATAATTGTGCTGACGTCGGGATTGCTCAATATGAAGCGCAGCGCCATCTCCGGCAACGTGCCGCCCGCAGGGACGAGCGGACGAAGTGCTTCGGCGTGCGCGATGCTCGACTTCAGATTCTCCGGCACAAAATAGGTATTGCGCCAATCGCCGGCTGGCCACTTCGAATCCATCGTCAAGCGTCCCGGTGAGCGTGCCTTCATCAAAGGGCACTCGCGCGATCACGCCGGCATCTTTCATCCGGCAAATGGGAAACAGCGCGTCTTCGGGATTCTGGTCGAAAATATTGTAGATCGCCTGCACCGCCTCGACGTGCCCCTCCAGCACCGCGCGAATTCCATTGAACGGCTCCCAGCGATTCACGCTGACGCCCACGGCGCGCACCTTGCCGCTCTTCTTCATGTTTTCAATCGAGCGCGGCAATCGCTCGTCGTTCAGCCAGCGGTCCTCCCAGGTGTGGAACTGCATCAGGTCGATGGTATCGGCGGCTAAATTCTTCAGGCTCTTCTCAACGTACTCCTGCACGTATTCCGGCGGATAGCAATCGTCCAGAGTGAAATCGCGCCGGCTGGGCCACTTGCGATTTTTTGGCGGAATCTTCGTCGCAACGTACAGATGCTTGTCTGGGCCGCCCACTCCCGCATTGTTTTTGGTTTCGCGCAGAAGTTTCGCCAGGATCTGCTCGCTCTTCCCGTCGCCATACGCCCACGCGGTATCGAAAAAATTGCAGCCCAGCTCCACAGCGCGGTGCAGAGACTTCAGAGTTTCGTCGTCGTCCGAACCCGTCCACCCGGCAAGTCCCCACATTCCGTAACCAATTTCGCTGACCTTCCATCCTGTGCGTCCAAAGCGCCGATAGTTCATCACCGCGATCTCCTGAGGTTCGGTGCCATTGTAGCGGAGAACCGGGCCGAGGTGACAGGCACGAAGCGATCTGGACGCTGCAAGAAATTCGCGCCGTACCGTTCTAACTCCAGGCAGAGCTACCGGAGTTGCGGGTGCTCTGTCGTGGAGGACCTCATGTCATTTCCTTCCGGGTTGTCACTATCCCTTTGTGCGGGTTTGGGCCTTTTGCTGGCCATTCCCGCGAGTTTGACGCTGCAGGACAAGGCGCCGCAGCGCGCAACGACCGTCGCGTCGGCCAAAGAAAGATCGCGCCGGAGCCCGCCATCCAAACTCGCGGCGCCACAAATCGATCTGCGCAAAGCCGTTAGGTTGGCGCTGCCCGAACCAAAAGGCGTTCTTCAGGCCGCCACCTTCCAAACGCCTGATGGAAAAAGCGGCTGGGTCCTGCGCATTCCCGGCGCGCGCCCGATTGCCACCCCGGCGTATGCCGACGGCATGCTTTTCGTGGGCGGTGGCTATGGATCGCACGAGTTCTATGCGGTCGACTCCGACACAGGAAAAATCATCTGGAAAATTCAGACCGGTGACGACGGGCCAACCGCGGCAGTCGTCGCTGACGGCCTGGTAGCGTTTAACACCGAGAGCTGCACGCTTGTGATCGTCGACGAAAAAACCGGCCGCGTGATCTGGCAGGAATGGCTGGGAGATCCGCTGATGAGCCAGCCCGCGATCGATAAAGGCGTCCTTTACATGGCCCATCCCGCATCTACGGGCGGGCCCGCGAATGCGCGGAAACGCGCGGAATTTCATCCTGCGGCAGCGTCGCCGGGCGGCAGCCACCGATTGCTCGCGGCGGACCTGCACACCGGCCGGCACATCTGGGAACAGGAAATCTCCGGGGACGTACTGACGGCGCCGGTGATCTCCGACGGCGTGGTCTACTTCACCACGTTTGACGGAACTTCTTACGCCCTGAACGCAGCAGATGGCGTCGGTGGTATGGGTGAAAGCGACGGCCAGCACCAGCGCCCCAGTGGTTTTGCGCGGTGAACTCTACGAAACGCGCAAAACCGTGAACGGAAAAGAGACTGTGGAGGGAATCGCGCGTGTCGATGCAAAAAATGGCGCGGCACGTGACAAGGATCTGCTGGCCCGCAGCGAGGCGAATTATCTGAAACAAGGCAAGGGCGGAGGCGTGGCTCTCTCCTCAGCAGAAGTCACAACTTTGGATAGTTCCGTCGGCTTCAGTTCCGCACCGGCATCCGCCAAGCTCGCTCAAGCCAGCGAAAATGTCGGCGTAAGCTCGGTTGTCGGCGCCTGGGCGTACCAAGGCTCGCGCGCGGCAATCAGCAAAGGGCAAATCCTGAACGCGCAGGGAAACTACATCAACTCCGTGCGCGCATCGGATGGAAAACAGACCTGGCAAGCCGAAGTTGTGGGCAATCGCGCTGCCTCGGGCGGCCAGATCTTTTCGCCGCCCGCTGTTGGACATGACTATTTGTACCTAGCCGGTGCGGCAGGTTATCTCGTTGCTGTGCGTCAAAATGACGGCGCAGTCGGCTTCTCTTATTCCTTGACGGCACCGATGACCTTCCAGCCCGCACTGGCCAAAGGGAATATCTACGAGGGAACTTCCGACGGGCGTTTGATTTGCTTGAAGACGGGAAGCACGGACGCGGATGGCTGGTACGCCTGGGGAGGGAACGCGCAGCACAATAAAGTGCAGTAGGACACGCACAGCGCGCTAGCCGCCCGCCAGGCGCTCCCGCGAAGTCACGAGCATTAGCCGAAAGCAACGGGCGCTTTCGTCCCAGTAGATGCGGTCTTTGTTGGCTTCCCAGGCTGCACGCCACTGTTCCTGCACAAACTTTCTGCCATTCTTGTGCAGGAACTTGCGCCAGCACGACTCGCCCGGATGCGTGCACTCCATATGCAAGGACTCCAATTCCGGCATCGGCGACACGGTCCAGTCTGGAGCAGTGAAGAGATCGAAGAGGAAAGAATTAGCAATGTCTCCGGCGGCAGTGTAAGTCCACAGGTCGTAGATGGGATGCTTGGTCTTGCGGTCATCGGTGAGCTCGGAAATCAGGAACGGAATGGCGTCTTTTCCGAGCGCCAGAATCTGGTTGACCACCTGCGAATCGCAATACTCCTTGTCCTGAAAGCGGCCTTTAGCGCGGCAAGACCCCGGCGCCGTCAATTCGTCGAACCTCCAGAGTTGGATATCTTTTGCCGGCGATTGGCCGGTCTGCGCACGGGTCTCCGACGAGCCGCAAAGGGACCAGAAGAAGAAAACGAGCATCGGCAGCCCAGCGCAATGAATGGGGCTGATTTTTCGCACCGCGAGACTTTACACGCGGGGTACGAACCTGGCAAGCGCAATGTCTTTCCTGTCAGCACGACCTTGTATTCCGGCCAGTGCATCCGCAGAGCGTTTCGCTTCGAGCAGCATGTCCGCGAGCATTTCGCGCGCGGGGATACCCACGGAATCGCCGCCATTTTTGTCCTGGCGATCGGCCGCCGCGCGTAGTTCCTTCAGTGCCTGATCCGTTTTCCCTTGCGCAAACGCGAGCCACGCTTGCGCTTCCGCCAAATCCGTGGCTTTTCCGGCGTCAGGAAAATCCCACAGCTGATGATCGAGCGCCATGGCCTTGCCCCAGTGGGCCATCGCACATTTTGCGTCGCACTTTGCCACCTCGACGAATGTCTGCCGCGCTTCCTCGTATGGAAAGGACTGCAGCAGGGCAACACCCTTCTCAAAGGCGGACTGCGCCCCCGGCTGTGTTTGCCGCTTGCGCCGCGGCACCCTGCGGCCACGCCAAGCAACCAAGGAGCAGGGCAGTTCCGGCCAGTCGTATGTGCTCCATATTGTTCCCCACTTTGCCGTCGCCGATTTTAAACTCGAACAGTTACTAGGCGGGCAGCCAATCTTGCCTGAGCAACCCCCAACGGTTGGACGCGGGGCCTGAGTGGGAGGATAATACTGGCTGGAGCGGTACTTCGAAGCAGGTGAGGACGCGAAAGCCGTTTGAACCGTAACGAATCTCTGGGGTGCTGCGGTTAGTCAGCTTGTGTGCACGGCCTGTCCCGCTGGCGGGTTTCTTCCGGAACTCTCCTGCGGGGCAGGAAAGCCTAATGGCTGGCTCGTGGTGCCCACCTATTTCAGAGGTTCACGGCCTAGCTTCCCACGGCTGAGCAGTCCGCTCCTTTCAGTTTACGGGTTTGTGAGCCCCCAGTTCTAAGAAAGAAAACCGGGCACCAGGAAGGACTCCTGCGCAATGAGGGTGTTGTTCATCGGAGATATTGTTGGTTCGCCCGGACGGCAGATCGTTCACGACCGGCTGGCCGACCTTGTCGAGCATCGCCAGATCGATCTGGTCATCGCCAACGGCGAAAACTCCGCTTCAGGCTTTGGCATTACCCCGCGAATCGCGGAAGGACTGCTGCAAGGCGGCATCCACGTCCTGACCGGGGGAAACCACAGCTGGGACCGCAAGGAGATTTTCGAGTACATGCCGCACGAGCCGCGCTTGCTGCGTCCCGGCAATTTTCCCGAGGGCAATCCGGGAAGTGGGCTATATGTTGGCTCGACGAAGAACGGCACCAAGTATGCGGTTTTGAATCTGCAAGGACGCGTCTTCCTGCCCGCCATTGATGATCCGTTCAAGAAGGCTGACTCAGAACTCGCTAAATTGCCGCCCGATGTCGCATTCGTCCTGGTGGACGTGCACGCCGAGACGACCAGCGAGAAAATCGCCATGGGCTGGTATCTGGACGGCCGGGTGACCGTCGTCGTCGGCACTCACACGCATGTAGCGACCGCGGATGAACACGTTCTGCCCGGTGGCACGGCCTATATCACCGATGTCGGCATGACCGGACCGCACGATGGCGTAATCGGCATGGACCGCGCCGGAATTGTGAAGAAATTCCTGGATGGCCTGCCGGCACGCTTCGAGGTGGCAACAGGCGACGTCCAGATGAATGCGGTTCTGATCGAGACTGACGACACGGGTCCGCGCGGCGAAGCAGGGCGGCTGCGCGCCAAATCCATCGAACGGCTGCGCCTGCGGGCCGACTAGCGGCCTCTTGCGACTCGTGAGGACTGTGCTGCGCAACGACCTGCCCTCCGTACCGGTTGTCAAACTGGCAAACCGCGCCATGTCGAATGGGCAACCACGCGACCCTTGCGGCAATCTGAACCACCATGCGGAAAACAATAACGAAGTTCGGGATGGCAGCGGCAGCACTGTGCCTGGCCGGCGCCCTGTTCGCTGTTAACGCTCAGCAGGTGGACGACGACTTGATGGCGCGGCGGCGTGTGTTTAAGCCCATCGGCCCGGGCCTCCGTGCCGTACGCCGTGGTCCCGACGGAAAGTTCTATGTGCTGACTTCGCCCGGCAGCACCGTGTCGGTCTTCGACGAAAAGGGCGCACTCCTAAAGAAGATCCCGGACTATACGCAGAACGCGGGGCCTGCTTCAACTGATTTGCGGGCTATCCAATTTGGCGAAGACATGGACGTGGCCGCCAATGGCACCGTGTATGTGGCCGATCGCGGCGCCGACGAGATCAAGCTGTGGGAGCAGAATGGGAATGCGCGGGCAATCCGTGTGCCAGCGCCTTTGTCGATTGCCGCCCTGCCTGACGGAGAAGTAGCGGTCGCTACACAGAACAATGCGCGGCTCGTCAGCGTCTACGGAGCCAATGGCAAGGTGCTTCGCGAAATGGGCAGCCCGGAGGAACTTGCCACTCGCGCCGACCTGAATCGTTACCTGAGCATGGGCCGGCTGGCTTCCGATCCCCAAGGACGAATCTACTATGGCTACACCTATTTGCCGGAGCCGCTGGTGCGCCAATACGAGCGCTTCGGCTTTACGGCGGGCGTTGATTTTGAGTTCACGGGGCTGGATGCCATGTCGGAAGCTCGTGCTACGCGCCGCGAAATCGAGCGGCAGGACAAACTCCAGGACAAGCGTCAGGAGCCACCTCATTTCCTGCCAATTCTGACGGCCTTTGGAGTTGACCCGGAGAGCGGCGAGATCTGGATGTGCCTGCACAACACCCTGCTGCACTTCGACAAGGAGGGCAACCGGCGCTCGGAATATCAGATTTTCACGCCCGACGGATCCCGTCTGGATGGCACCACCCTGCTCGTCGAGGAAGAGGTGCTTTTGATCGGTTCCGACCCTTTAGGCGTGTACGAATTTGAACGTCCGGACAAAAAACATTGAAAAATCGAGATAGTTTTCCTCAGCCTCGCCTGCACCAAATTAGGGCACACGCGCATCAGCGCGGAAATTTTCTCCTGAAAAGGGCCGTAATTCGCGAAAAATCTCTGCACTTGCACAATTCTTGTGCTTGTGGAAAAGTTGTGCATGGCATGTGAACGTTCCGTCTGGTCTTCGTTCACTTTTCGCTTGCTCCCACACGGACAGTGCGCGAGAATCCATCCAGTTTTCAGGTGCGCAACGTGGTCATGTAAGTCTGAAAGGCCGCGCGGGAATCCATGGGGCACACCGGGATCTTTCCCGTGCGAGCACGAACTCCAAAGCGAGAAGCTTTAGGGCAAAATTGGGCTTTCCACAGCTTATTCACACCTGTGGAAATAGCACGGGATTGGCTTTTTCCAATACTACGATGATAACGGCTACTCAAGTCGGGCGAGAGCGCGACACGCAACAAAACGTCTGGGACAAGTTCCTCGATCTCATCAAGTCCCGGGTCAGCATCAACACCTACAACACCTGGTTCCAACCCACCAGGTTAAACCGCAATGAGGGCGATACGGTCTACATTCAGATCCCCAGCGCGGTTTTCCGCCAGGTCCTCACCCGGACCTACGGCGAGATTGTGAAGGCGGTCTTCCACCAGATGGGCACTCCCTCCATGAAGGTGCAGTATGTCTGCACCGAAGAGGAGCCTGTGCCGGCTGCTCCGGTCGTTTCCACCGCCAAGCAGTCCAAACTGGATTTTGAGAGTAGCGACCACCAACTCAATCTCCGGTACACCTTCGATTCGTTCGTGGTCGGCAAGTCCAATGAGTTTGCGCACGCCGCTTCGCGCGCTGTGGCCGAGCAGCCCTCCAAGGCCTACAACCCGCTGTTCCTCTATGGCGGCGTGGGCATGGGCAAAACGCACTTGATGCACGCCATCGGGCACACCATCAAGAAGCGTAATCCGGCCATGCGCCTGAGCTACGTCAGCGCCGAAAAGTTCACCATCGAAGTGATCAACTCCCTGCGCTTCGATCGCATGATCAGCTTCCGTGATCGCTTCCACACCGTGGACGTCTTACTCGTCGACGACATCCAGTTCATCGCCGGCAAGGAACGCACCCAGGAAGAGTTCTTTCACACCTTCAACGCGCTGTACGAGCAGCAGAAGCAGATCGTGATTTCGTCCGATTGCCTGCCGAAAGACATTAACTCCATCGAAGAGCGCTTGCGCTCGCGGTTCGAATGGGGCTTGATCGCCGATATTCAGCCGCCCGACCTGGAAACCAAGATTGCCATCCTGCAGAAAAAGGCCGAGAGCGACCGCTTTAACCTGCCCGACGAAGTTGCCGAGTACATCGCCCGCGCCATCAAGTCGAACGTGCGCGAACTGGAAGGCGCGCTAACTCGCCTGATGGCCTACGCTTCGCTTACCGGCACGATCGTTTCGTTGACCACCGCGCAGCAAGTCCTGCGCAACATCATCGCTTCGCAGGAAAAGCGCGTCACCATCGATCTCATCCAGAAACGCGTCAGCGAGCACTTCAACCTGCGCGAGCAGGATCTGAAGGTTCGCAGCAACACGCGCGCCATCGCTTTCCCGCGCCAGGTAGCCATGTACATCGTCAAGCAGCTAACCACCGCATCGCTCCCGGAAATTGGCCGGCAATTCGGCGGCAAGCATCACACCACGGTGCTGCATTCCATCAACAAGATTGAAGAATTGCGGCGCTCCGACAAGGACCTGAACCGCACAATCACTCGTTTGATGGACGCCCTGCAGTAAGACTGTTTCCTAGGTCGTTAGCTATCCCCGTAGCTCAGGCCTTCAGGCCTGAGGTTTGTTCGCGCCGCGGCATGGTCGCTCCGGAAACGAAACCCTCAGCAAAGGTCGGATACCACCCGGAAGGAAAAGCCCCACCCCACAATCAGCGCCGTCACGCGAAATTCTGGTCCTGAAAAAAATGTCGGCGCGCCGAAGTTCGTACTTCTTGCGTGCGCCTCCTCGAGGTATGGTGGAAATCTTTTCTGTCGCGATGGGAATTTGCTGCGTGAATAGCTTGTGCGGAAGTTGTGGAGAGCTCGTGGGAAAGCTTCGGACGAAATGTGCATGAAAGTTCGAGAAATCTTTCTTGCGGTTCGTAAAGCGGACTTATCCGCAGTTACGCGTGGAAATCCACTTCACACCTCACGCAAAAATACAGCCCAGGGTTACGCGCGGCGATGTTTTCCACGAATCCACAACCGTCATCACAACAACAAGGGTCTAAATTTTGTTTTTAGGATTCATCTTTTGTGAAATCTGTTGTGGTTGTGAAAAAGATCGCTTCTCAACAGTGGCGACCGCTTTAACGGATATCCTCAGCTGCGGCTATTTCCACAGTGTGCGCGCGCCCCTGTGGCCTTTATACTTTGCTGAAAAACGAGTACAGTACGCTAGCGGTACAGATGCATGGGAGAAACCATGTCCGCAACAGGAACCGTACGCGAGGAAAGCCAATCAATGGAATTCAGCGTAACCAAGTCGGCGCTGCTTGATGAATTGACCACTACGCAAGGCGTTGTGGAACGCAAGACCACGATCCCCATCCTTTCGAATCTCCTGGTGGAAGCGAAAGGCAGCACTCTCACCATCACGGCCACGGACCTGGAGCTCAGCGTCCGCACGTCGTGTGAAGCCAAAATCAAGAAAGAAGGCGCTGGCACTATTCCCGCGAAAAAACTGCTGGAGCTTGTGCGCCTGCTCCCCGAAGGCGAGATCAAGTTCAAATTACTCGATAACCACTGGGTGGAAATCGTCAGCGACAAGAAGAAATATAAACTCGTTGGCATGGCCAAGGAGAACTTCCCTGCGCTGCCGGCAATGCCGCATACCCTGGTAAAGATTCCAGCCGCGGTGCTCGAGAGCCTGATTGCCAAAACCAAATTCGCTATCTCCATGGAAGAATCGCGCTACACGCTGAACGGCGGCTTGCTGATCCTGAAGCCCGACACACTCGCCATGGTAGCCACCGACGGCCACCGCTTGGCGCTCGCCGAGACCGATCAAAAGCTGGCAGGCCTGAATGGTGAAGTTCGCGTGCTGATCCCCAAAAAAGCTATGGATGAAGTGGAGAAACTTTCCAGCGCCGCGGGTTCCGACGCGCACATGGAATTCGCCAAAGACGAGAGCCACTTGTTTTTCCAGGTTGGACGGCGCTTGTTGATCTCGCGCATCCTTACCGGTCAATTCCCCAATTACGAAGCGGTGCTGCCGCGCGAAAACAACAAGACCGTTGTGCTCGAGCGCACCGAACTCAGCGATGCGGTTCGCCGCGTTTCGCAACTTGCCGACCAGCGTTCGCACGCCGTGAAACTTGCGGTTACGCAGGAGGGCGTGGAAATTTCCGCCTCCAGCCCCGAATATGGCGAAGCCAAAGAAACCATCGAAAAAGAATACAAGGGCGACAACATCGCGATCGGATTCAACTCCAGCTACATGCTGGATTTTCTGGCCGCCGCGGCCGATGGCCCCATCAGCATCGAGCTGAAAGACGAACAATCCGCCGGACAGATGCGCCCGCTGGCCGACGAAAGCTATCGCTACCGCTACGTCATCATGCCCATGCGCATTTGAGTTGTCCCTGCCTCCCGTGGCGTCAGTTACTATCGTATATAATCAATCGATAGAATACTCGAGCGTTTTAATAGCTGGACCGTCGCGAGCGCCGTGTAGCAGAGCAATTCAGTTTCTTCGAGGCCATGGCGATGCGCAGTTCTTTCGTTCACCTGCGAGCCCTGCTGAGCCACGCACGAGGATCTGCGGCGCAAGATCGAGCAGATGGAAAAGCGCTATGACGCGAAAATGCAGTGCCGTCTTTGCGACCCTCAAGCAGATGCCGGGAAGTGCCGGTTCCGCGAAAAAAAGAGATCGGCTTTCCTGCTAAGCCAGGCATACAAAAAATACCCCCGCTAGCCCTCCATGGCACCCCATAAGACATTGCAAATAAAAGCGTTATTTATACACAAGCCTCACTTCTTCTACTTGAGAAAGCACCCTATTTCCGGTAAAATTTAAGTGTTGCTGATTCGTGGATTTTTCCTCCGCGTCGGCACGTCCGCCAGCACTGCTTGACCACAAAAACCCTGCGCCAGGGGCCGGTCAAACAGCACTGGAGAATATAAGTCTTCGCCACGTCCCGGATTGCGGGACGGGATGAAGCAGGAACCCTACGAGCTTCGATCTTTTCGCAAGATCGCGGTCAAAGGGTCAGGCGACGCATGGGGATTGCAAACATCACGCCTTTCCTTGCTTCACAAAAATCGAGTTGAACCATCCTTAGCGGATTCCCGGTAGTGCGCCGGGGCGTGTTCTGTGCGAGCGGATCGCCGCAGTTTTGCATCCTTGGGCCGGCGGCCCAGGGTCAAGGGAGATGAAATGGGCGACAAAGAAACGGTGACAGGCAAAGGCGGTCACCAGTACGACGCGAAATCCATTAAAGTTCTCGGCGGCCTGGAAGCGGTGCGCTTGCGTCCCGCCATGTACATCGGCTCGACCGGCGAGATGGGCCTGCACCATTTGGTTTGGGAAGTTGTCGACAATTCCGTCGACGAAGCCATGGCGGGCTTCGCCGATGAAGTGAACGTCACCGTCCACGCCGACAATTCCGTCACTGTGGTGGACAACGGCCGCGGCATTCCCGTGGATATGCACGCCACCGAAAAGCGTCCGGCGGCCGAAGTTGTCCTCACCGTGTTGCACGCCGGTGGAAAATTCGACAGCGAAACGTACAAAGTTTCTGGCGGATTGCACGGCGTGGGCGTCTCGGTTGTGAACGCGCTTTCCGATACCCTGGAGCTCGAGATTCAGCGCGATGGCGCGGTTTGGGAACAGTCCTACGAGAAGGGCAAGCCCACCACGAAGCTGAAACAAACCGGAAAAACGCGCAAAACCGGTACCACCGTCAAGTTCCACCCCGATCCCTCCATCTTCGAAAAAACGGCTTTCAGCTACGACACGTTGGCCACCCGCCTGCGCGAATACGCCTTTCTCAACAAAGGCTTGAAAATTACGTTGACCGACGAACGCACCGAGAAGACCGCGGAGTTCCGCTTCACCGGAGGCATCGCCGAGTTTGTGAAGCACCTGAATCGCGGCAAGACCACGCTGCACGATTCGCCGATCTACATGGAAGGCAAGCGCGGCAACGTCGAGATGGAAATTGCGCTGCAGTACAACGACACCTACGGCGAAAACGTCTTTGCTTTCGCGAATACCATCAACACCGTGGATGGCGGCACGCATCTTTCCGGTTTCCGTTCCGCGCTTACCCGCACCATCAACAATTTCGCTTCGAATGCGGGCATGCTCAAGGAGCAGAAGGACGAAGTCACCATCTCCGGCGACGACGTTCGCGAAGGCCTGGTGGCCGTGGTCAGCGTGCGTTTACCGCAGCCGCAATTTGAAGGGCAAACCAAGGGCAAGCTCAATAGCGACATCAAGGGCGACGTCGAGCAACTGGTGAACGAAAAGCTCGGCGAATGGTTCGACAAGCATTCCACGGTTGCTCGCCGCATTATCGGCAAGTGCATTGACGCGGCGCGCGCGCGCGAAGCCGCTCGTAAAGCGCGCGAATTGACGCGCCGCAAATCCGCGATGGATTCTAGCGGCCTCCCCGGAAAGCTGGCCGATTGCCAGGAACGAGACCCGGCGCGTTGCGAACTGTTCGTCGTCGAGGGAGAATCCGCCGGCGGCTCCGCGAAAATGGGACGCGACCGCAAGTATCAGGCGATCCTGCCGCTGAAAGGCAAGATCCTCAACGTCGAGAAGGCTCGCTACGACAAGATGCTTGGCCACGAAGAAATTCGCGCCATTATCACGGCGCTCGGCACCGGCATCGGCAAGGACGATTTCGACGCTGGCAAGCTCCGCTACCACAAAATCATTCTCATGACCGACGCGGACGTCGACGGCAGCCACATTCGCACGCTGCTGCTGACGTTTTTCTTTCGCCACATGAAGGAACTGATCGAGCGCGGCCACGTGTATATCGCGCAGCCTCCGCTCTACCGCGTGAAGCGCGGGAAAACGGAAAAATACATTCGCGATGAACGCGATTTTGCCCGCGAGCTCATGAAGCGCGCCACCGAAGACCACGTGGTAAAAGCCAAGGAAGGCGTTTCGCTGGAAGGCGCCAAGCTGACTTCCTTCCTGTTGAACGTGCAGGAATACGAAGCGGCTGCGGCAAAGCTGGGCCGCCGGTTGCGCGATGTCAATTTGGTTGAACTGTTGGTCGAAAGCGGCATCGAGAAGAAAACCGATTTCGAGGACAAGAAAGCCCTGGAAAGGCTGCAAAAAGCCATCGAAAAAGCCAAGCTGAAACTGGAAAACAAGATAGTTTTCGATGAAGAGCACAGCCTGCACGAGCTTCAGTTCGGCCCGCCGCACAACCAGAAGATTAACTGGGCGGTGGTTTCCACGCCGGATTACAAACGCTTGCGCGGACTGGCTAAGCAGATTGAGGAATTCAACCATCCGCCGTTCGTCGTGGCTCGCAATGGCACCAAGATCGCCAAGGAAAAAGTCACCGACGTGCTGAACTACATCGTGGAAGACGCCAAAAAAGATTTCACCATCACCCGATTCAAAGGCTTGGGCGAAATGAACGCCGAGCAGCTGTGGGAAACCACGATGAATGCCGACACGCGCACCCTGCTGCAGGTGAAGCTGGAAGATGCCGTGGCTGCGGAAGATATTTTCACCACGCTGATGGGCGAGAACGTGGAAGCGCGCAGGAAGTTCATCGAGGACAATGCCCTCGAAGTCGTCAACCTGGATATCTGAGATTGCGTCGCGCAGAGCGTCGATGATTTACCAGTTGGGATGGGCCACATTGCCGGGATTGCGGGGCCTGAGCGTGAGCGAATTTCGCGCCACGCCTACGGCAACTCCGGATACCGAGAAGGGCGTGGCGGTCGAGCTCGCGAACGATGCCGGGCGCGACGAGTTTTTGCGGCAACTCGAAGAATATTTTGCGCCGCGCCGCTTCACCAACGCGGCCGACGCGTTCGATAGCGTTAAGGCGTACGTGCTCGAGCTGGCGAGCAAACAAATTTAAGTTGTCATCCGGAGCGAAGCGAAGGATCTCAACCGCGTGATACACCGGAGTTGAAGTTGGCGCACTCCGGGGCTTTCACGAGTCACGAAGCACGGGTCACGAAGCACGAATAACGAAACACGAGGAAACATGGCCGACGAACAGAACACATCGATACTGCTGCCCATCGATATCGAAGCCGAAATGCGCAAGTCGTACCTCGACTACGCCATGAGCGTCATCATCGCCCGCGCTCTCCCCGACGTACGCGACGGTTTGAAGCCCGTGCAGCGGCGCATCCTGGTGGCCATGAACGACCTCGGCCTGGCCTCCAATCGCGGCTATCGCAAGTGCGCAAAAATCTGCGGCGATACCTCCGGCAACTATCACCCGCACGGCGAAGCAGTCATCTATCCCGCGCTCGTTCGCCTGGCGCAGGACTTCAACATGCGCTACCCGCTGATTGACGGCCAGGGAAACTTCGGCTCGGTTGACGGCGATCCACCCGCGGCCATGCGGTACACGGAAGCGCGGCTGGCGAAAATTACCGAAGACATTCTGGCGGACCTGGAAAAAGAGACTGTCGACTTCATTCCCAACTTCGATCAGACCCGCGAAGAACCTGTTGTCCTGCCTTCCCGCATCCCCAATCTTCTGGTGAACGGCGCCAGCGGTATCGCTGTCGGCATGGCTACCAACATTCCTCCGCACAATTTGCGCGAGATCGTTGACGCCGCGATTCTGCTCATCGAAAAGCCCGACACGCCGCTGAAAGAAATCATGAAGATCGTGCCGGGGCCCGATTTTCCGACGGGCGCCTACATTGCCGGCCGCGAGGGCATCGAGGCTGCCTACAAGACTGGGCGCGGCAGCTTCATCATGCGCGCAAAAGCGGCCATCGAGGAGGCCACCAAGGACCGCGAAAATATCGTCATCACCGAGATTCCGTACCAGGTCAACAAATCGAAACTGATCGAGCGCATCGCCGAACTCGTCCAGACCAAAAAGATCGAAGGCATTGCCGACGTTCGCGACGAATCCTCGCGTGAAGGCATGCGCATCGTCATCGAGCTGAAGCGCGGCGAAGAATCGCAGCTCATCCTGAACAATCTCTTCAAGCACACCCAGATGCAGGAATCCTTCGGCATGATCCTGCTGGCCATCGTGGGCGGCCAGCCGCGCGAACTGGGGCTGATCCCGCTGATCAAGCTGTTTATCGAGCACCGCATGGAAGTGGTGCGCCGGCGCACGATTTTCGAATTGCGCAAGGCCGAAGAGCGCGAACACATTTTGGTGGGCTACCAGATCGCGCTCGATCATCTCGACAACGTCATCCGCATCATTCGGGGTTCTTCCAGCCGCGCTGATGCCAAGGAGAATTTGTTCAAGTATTTCAGCGAGCAAGACGTCACCATCACGGAAAATGGCAAGTCCAAAAAGCTCGAAGGCGTGAAGCTCGATGGCCGCAAATATCGCTTTGTCGGCGCTGCGGAGATCGAAACCGCGGGACGCGCCGGCGCGCTCAACCTCAGCTACACGCAGATCGATGCGATCCTCGAATTGCAGTTGCACCGCCTCACGCAGCTCTCCATCGACGAAATTCTGAAGGAATTGAAGTCCATTCGTGACCTGATCGCGGAGTTGAAAGAGATCCTGGCCAGTGAGAAAAAGTTGAAGCAGGTGATTACCGCGGAGTTGCGCGAGGTCCACAAAGCCTACGGCGACGACCGGCGCACGCAAATCGTCGACAAGGTTGATGAAATCAAGCTCGAAGATCTGATCGCCGACACCGATATGCTCATCACCGTCAGCCATGCCGGCTACATCAAGCGCACGCCCGTGGAAACCTATCGCCACCAGTCGCGCGGCGGCAAGGGCCGCATTGGCGCGAAAACCAGGGAAGAGGATTTCGTCGAGCATCTCTTCGTCGCCTCGGCGCACAGCTACATCCTGCTGTTCACGTCGAAGGGACGCGTTTATTGGCTGAAAGTTTACGAACTGCCGGAAGCCGCAGCTGCGACGCGGGGCAGAGCCATCTCCAGCCTGGTTAAGTTCCAGGAAGACGAAAAGCTCACCGCATTGGTAGCCGCCACCAATCTTGAAGAAGAAGGCCGCTTCGTGTTCATGGCCACGAAGAGCGGCACCGTGAAGAAGTCTGCGCTGACGGAATTCTCCAACCCGCGTTCCACAGGCATCATCGCGATCAGCCTGGAAGCGAAGGACGAACTCATCGGCGCGAAGCTAACCGACGGCAAGAAGATGATTTTCCTAGCGAGCCACGAAGGCCAGGCCATCCTGTTCCGCGAAACCGAAGTGCGCCCCATGGGACGCAACGCCGGCGGCGTGAATGGCATGGACCTCGACAAGGAAGACTACGTGGTAAGCATGGATGCCGTGCAACCCGACTTCGAGATCATCGCCAAGGAATACAAGCAGACCTCGCAAAACCTGGAAGAACTGGAAAACGAGCACATCAAGGATTCGCTCACCACGCTGATGCTCACCGTCGCCGAAAAGGGCTATGGCAAGCGCACCGCCCTCGCCGAATACCGCATCACTTCGCGCGGCGGCAAGGGCGTGGTCAACATGAAGACCACCGATCGCAACGGCTCGGTCGTCGCCACGTTGCAGGTTACAGAAGAGTCCGACGTCATGATCATCACCGAACACGGCAAGGTAATCCGCGTCCACGCGAATGAAATCCGCGAAGCGGGCCGCTCCACGCAGGGCGTACGCCTGCTGCGCCTCGACGACGACGATTCGGTAGCAGCCGCGGCCGTCCTCAAGGAAGAAGAAGCCGAAGAAAAGAAGTAACTTTTGGAACTGGGTAGTTCGCCGGCGACTTCATGATCCCGGCAACTTCCCCCAAACTACAACCAGGGGCACACTTCATCGTGGCCCTTTTTCTTTCCTGCATGCGCTACACTAAGGCACCATGAAAATCACACGCCGAATTCTTGCAATACTGATTCTTGCTGCGCCCGTCGTGCTGTTCTCGCTCGCCGGCGCTGCGCGACCTGCCTCGCCGCACTCCTATCTCGTGCTCGTCGGCACATACACGCACAAAACCGCAAGCAAGGGCATCTACGCGTTTTCCTACGACACAGAAACCGGCAAGCTCACGCCGAAGGGAGTCGCGGCGGAAACGCCCGACCCATCATTTGTGGCCATCCACCCGAACGGCAAATACGCTTACGCCGTCAATGAAACCGGCAAGCAAAGCGCCGTCAGCGCCTTCACCCTCGATGCGCAAACCGGCAAGCTCACGCTGCTCAACCAGCTACCTGCGCTCGGCGAAGATCCCTGCTACATCTCCTTCGACAAAACCGGCAAGTTCGTTCTCATCGCCAACTACACCTCGGGCAACGTCGCAGTCTTTCCGATCCTTCCGGACGGCAAGCTCGGTGAACACACCGCGGTGCTGACGGACACCGGAACTCTCGGCCCGAACAAGGAACGCCAGGAAGGTCCGCACGCACACTGGATCGAACTATCCGCGGGAAATCGTTACGCGTATGTGGCCGACCTCGGGCTCGACCGCGTGCTGATCTACAAATTCGACGCCACCAAGGGCACATTGACTCCCGGAGACGCATCTCCGTCGACCGCAAGCGCCAGCGCAGGTTCCGCGAAGCCGAATGACGCATTCTCCGCGACTCTTAGCCCCGGCACGGGACCACGTCACGTGGCGTTCTCGAGCAACGGCAATTTCATGTACGTATTGGGTGAAGTGAAGTCCACCGTCACCGTCTTCGCCAACGATGCGAACGAATCCTATCGCTCCATTCAGACCATCTCCACGTTGCCGGCAGGTTTTTCCGGCCGCAACGACACTGCCGAAATCGCCATGCACCCCAACGGAAAGTGGCTTTACGCCTCCAATCGCGGGAATGACTCGATCGCCGTGTTTGACGTCGAACCTGGCAAAGGCACGCTTCGCCTCGTCGCAGATGTTCCCACCGGAGGCAAAGAGCCGCGCCACTTCGCCATTGATCCAGCAGGAAAGTACCTGCTCGCGGAAAATCAGAATTCCGATACCATCGTGACGTTCCGCATCGACGCCGCATCCGGCAAACTCACTCCAACCGGCGACGTAGCCCAGGTACCCGCACCTGTGTGCCTGGTGTTTGACCTTGCCCACTAGTTCGCCGTCTCGTACCCGGAAGAGACTTCATTTTCGTCGAATGTAGGTTAGAATCCCGCGTTCGGCTAAACCCAAGGAGAATTGCATGTCCCGCACCGCCCGCTTGGCAGTGTTTCTTTCCGCATTTATTTTTCTCTGTTACGCACCCGCGGCGTTGGCCGACGGCGAGACCGCGCCAACCCGCGATCCCAAGCAGCCAGTCGACGAGCCTTACACCGCAAAACTTCACAAGTACACCACCGAATCCTTTTTCACCTCGCCGCTCGTCGATTATCTGCCCGCATCCAAGACCGTACCTACCCCTGAAGTTGTGCTTGGCGATGTCGCGGGCGCCCCGGGCATACTCCCCTATGCCGAAGACGTCTACCACTACATGCGCTTGCTCGAGAAGGCCAGCCCGCGCGTGAAAGTATTCTCCATCGGCACCACGGAAGAAGGCCGCGAGATGATTGCCGTGGCCATCTCTTCGGAAGCTAATCTCAAAAATCTCGACGCTAACACCGAGCGCCTCGCGAAGCTGGGTGACCCGCGCAGCATCAAATTTGATGACACCGAAGCCGACAAGCTTGTGGCCCAGGCCGTTCCCGTCTACTACATCACCGGCACGATTCACTCGCCGGAAACGGGCGCGCCTACCGCGTTGATGGAACTTGCCTACCGCTTGGCCGTCGATGAAAGCCCGTACATTCGCGAGATTCGCGACGGCATGATCACGCTGATCACACCGGTCGTCGAAGTCGATGGCCGCGACCGCATGGTCGACATCTACAAATGGCACCTGGCCCATCCCAAAGATTTCTATCCGCCGCTGATTTACTGGGGCAAGTACGTGGCCCACGACAATAATCGCGATGCCATGGGCGTCACGCTGAAGCTCACGCAAAACGTGCTGAACACTTACGTCAGCTGGCACGCGCAAGTACTTCACGATTTGCACGAATCCGTGCCCTATCTTTACGACAACACCGTCGGCGACGGCCCGTACAACGCCTGGGTCGATCCCCTCCTGGTGGACGAGTGGCAGATGATCGGCTCGCGCAACGTCGCGGACATGACCAAGTTCGGAATGCCCGGCGTTTTTGCTCACGGCGATTTCGATACCTGGTCGCCCGGCTACCTGATGTTCGTCGCCGCGATGCACAACGGCATCAGCCGTCTTTATGAAACCTTCGGGAATGGCGGCGCCGACACGCGCGAACGCACGCTGGAACCCGACGAATACTCGCGCACCTGGTATCGCGCCAATCCTCCGCTTCCCAAAGCGTTGTGGTCGCAACGCGACAATAACAATTACGAAGAAACCGGACTGCTCACTTCGCTCCACTATTTCAACGAGAACAAGCGTTTGTTCCTGAAGAATTTCTATTTGAAGTCCAAACGCTCCATCCGGAAACCGGCTGCCGAAGGCCCGGCGGCTTACGTGTTTCCCGCGGACGATCCCCGCGCGAGTGTGCAGGCAGACCTGCTGCGCATCATGCTGCGCCAGCATGTGGAAATATCGCGCGCCACCGTGGCGTTCCAGGTTGCTCTCCCTCCGAAAAAGGAGAAGAAAAACGCCAAGCCGCAAGCCGCCGAGGAAAAGAATAAAACGCCGCAACCAACCGCACGCGATTTTCCTCGAGGCAGCTACGTTATCCGCATGGATCAGCCGTACTCCCGCGTCGCCGACGCTTTGCTTGACTATCAATACTGGAGCCCCGACGATCCGCAGCAAACTCCCTATGACGATACCGGCTGGACCTTTGGCGAACTGTTCGGCGTGCAAGTTGCTCGCGTTACCGACCCCAAGGTCCTCACGGTTGCCATGGAGCGCGTCACTGAATTGCCTTCCTTCGGCGGCGCCACGGGCGACGGCACCCTTTTCGCCATCGACAATCACGCCGAACCTGCCTTGGCCACGCTGCGCTATCAACTGAAAACCGCTTCCATCGAAGCGGCCGAAGAGCCGTTCCAGGTCGGCGCTCAAAAGTTTTCTCGCGGCACGTTCCTCATCAAGGGAGTCAGTCGCGGCGATATCGACGCAGCAACAAAGAATTTGCGTTTGCACGCCGCTGCACTGTCGGCCGCGCCTTCCGTCAACACGCATCCGGTTCGCGCTGCACGCATCGCCTTCCTGCACACCTGGATCGGCACGCAAACGGAGGGCTGGTGGCGTCTGGCGCTGGACGAATTGAAAATCCCCTACGATTACATCAGCACGCAGAAAATCAACACGATTCCCGATCTGAATGCGCAATACGATGTGATCTTGTTTCCTCCCGTTGGCTGGAATTCTTCTCCCGCTACGATCATTCAGGGATTGCCGATGGCCTGGGGCAATCCGTTGCCGTGGCAGGACACGCCGCTTACGCCAAATCTTGTCGGCAAAAATGATTCCACGCCCGATATGCGTCCCGGCCTCGGCTGGGATGGCGTCGCCAAACTTCAGAATTTTGTGGAGAAAGGTGGCGTGCTTCTGACCACTGCGGACACATCGCAATTTGCTCTTTCCATCGGCATGGCCTCCGGCGTCGCCGCGAGTCCTTCTGAAAAAATGAAGATTGTCGGCGCCATTGTTGGCACACGCCTGGTCGATGCCGCAAGCCCCATCGCGTATGGCTACGAGGAAAAGGTCTCGACCTATTGCGACAACGGCCCGATCTTTTCGTTGAACAGTGTGCTTGGCTCGCGCCGCCGCCGTCTCGGCCCCGAAACCACAGTCCGCGCCACCGGCCGCGGCACCAAAGATGACCCCGATTTCGTAGTTGGCCGCACCGCCGCGGAAGCGCCCGAAAAACCGGAAGCCGATCTCTGGGAGAGTCCGCCAGTCACCGACGAGCAGAAGTTCAACAACCCGCGCGTTATTCCTCAAGCCGATCGCGCACGCGTCATCCTGCGTTACGCGGACTCGAAGGAGTTACTCATCTCCGGCCTGGTGATCGCTGGCAACGAAATCGCCCAGCATCCCGCCGTCCTCGACGTCCCCAAAGGCGCCGGCCACGTGATCCTGTTTTCCATTAACCCGATTTATCGTGGCGAGACCGAGAACACCTACTCACTGGTGCTGAACACGGTGCTGAACTTCGACAGCCTCAATGCGGGGAAGAAAACTCCCGAAAAGTAAGGCTGCGGGTTCTTCTTGCCATTGTGCGCGATTGAGATACAATCCCGGCCATTATGGCCAAACGAAAAGTGAAGAAGGCTGCCAAGCGGCGCTCCAGCAAGCGCAAGTCTCGCAGCGTGAAAATTACAAGATTGCCGAAGGAAGCGCTGACGCTGATCGTGATCCTTCGCGCCAAAGAAGGGCAGCATCTGTTGCTCGAAGCCGAGCTCCGCGCCCTCATCAGCCCTAGTCGCAGAGAAGAAGGCTGCTGGCAATACGACTTGCACCACGCCATCGATCAGCCCGGCATGTTTCTGCTGCACGAAGTGTGGGAATCGCGCGAACACCACACCGAACACACCAAAACGCCGCATTTCCTGCGCTGGAACGCCCGCAAGGATGCGCTTCTGGCCTCCCGCGAATCCGCCTTCTGGCAGCAACTGGCGTAGAGATTGAAATCCGTAGCTCAGGCCTCGAGGCCTGAGCTTTGTTCGCGCACCGGCGTGGCCGCGGTGCGAGCGACGACCCTCACCCCTAGGAAGGGGTGAGCTACAGAATCTTGCCGTCACGTGAAATAAGCCCGTGAAACGTTAACCCGTAGGCCCAGCGACGTAATACCCCGGCCGCGCGCGCACCTTCAAGTCCTTGCGATCCACATCCACTCTGATTTCGTGATAGCCCAGCGCATCCGATCCCATCGGCGTATACGTCAGCATGTATTGCGAATGCAATTCTCCGCCGATTTCGTCGATGGCCTTTTCGATGGAGCGGTCTTTCCAGGTCGCCAGATGCGCGCCGCCAGTCGCCGTTGCGGCAATCGCCAGCCCGCTATTGGTTATCTGATCCTTGGCGTGCATCACGGCCCAAATCGCCAGCGCCAGTAAATCGAAACCCTCCGTCCGTTGACCCTCTGTCGTTGGCGTTTGCACCGTGCCAGGGGGAGGCGGCATGCCAAACGTACCCGGCGGTGTCGCCGATTGCGGCCCGTGCGGCTCCGGCTTTTTCTGTAGCGCCGCGCGCGTCGATGAAATTCCCACGCTATAAATGGTTACGTTGGCCAGTTGCGCCTTTCGCAGTACTTCCCCGAGCTTGGCCTCGCTCTCCTGGTCGTCGGACTCCGCAATCACCAGCAACACCCGCCGGTGGCCCGGCACAGTCGGCGTGGCCAGCGGCCGCGCGCTCAACATCTCCACGCCCGTGGCCATCGCATCGTACAGCCGCAGGCCCGATGTTCCTTCCTTCAACCGCGTCATCGTGTTTTCGATCGCATCACTATTCGTGGTGAAATCCTGCAATTTGTCGATCGAATCATTGAACCCGATGATCGCCCCCTCTCCGCTCGGTCCCATCACCGTTTGTGTCAGCAGCGTGCCGGTCCTGCGAATCTGCGGCAGAATCGCTTCGATACGCGAACTCGTCTCCACCACCACCACCACGGAAATCGGCTCGCTCCCCAAATCAAAGTGCAAGATTTGCTGCTCCACGCCATTGTCGGTGACGTGGAATTCCTTCTTCTCCAGGTTGTGCACCATCTCGCCTTTAGCGTCGCGCACAGTTACCGGCGTATTCACCAGCACCGACTGCACTTTGAATGTGGACCCGGGCGGCGGCTGTTGAATCGCCACGCCCGGCTGCGGCGCGATGGGGCCTTCCGGCGCCTGCGCAAACGCATTCCCGGCCAGCAGCAAGACCAAAATCATTCCCAACAAGGTGATGGAATCAGTTTTCTTCATAGTTTGGCTGAGGGTAAGCACCCACGAGTTTTGACCAGTTTCTCCGTATATTCAATTCGACGCATGCGGAGCCAAAGGCGTTGCCGAACCCCCGATGCACTGCCTACAATCGAAGCTCAACTTATTTGGAGAGATTCCTATGCCCGTTGGTAAGCGTCCAAAGCCGCAGCACGCTCCAAAAGCCCCGCACGAAGATCACAAGTTCATGTCCAGCACGCCGGCTCGCCCCATACGCATCCTGGCAGAGTACCTCCATCCGCTGGCCCAGCTGAAAAAGGAAGGCATTGGCGACACCATCGTGATGTTTGGCTCGGCGCGCATCGATTCCCGCGAGACCGCCTCGGCACGCTACACACGCCTGAAACAGGAAAACGCCGCGAAAATGCCCCCGTTGCGTTTGAAGAGACACCACGCCGCGCTCCGTGAAGCGAAAAGCGCGCTGGAGATGTCGCGCTATTACGAAGAAGCTCGCCTGCTTTCGCACAAGATCACCACCTGGGCATTGTCGCTCGGTCCCAAGCCTCGCCGGTTTGTGGTCTGCTCCGGAGGCGGTCCCGGGATTATGGAAGCGGCGAACCGCGGCGCGTACGAAGCCGGCGGCAAATCCATCGGGTTGTCCATTGAGCTGCCGCACGAACAGTTTGCCAATCCATACATCAGCCCCGAACTTAGCTTCAACTTCCACTACTTTTTCATGCGCAAATTGTGGTTCGCGCAAATCGCCAAGGCGCTGATCGTTTTTCCCGGTGGTTTCGGCACCATGGACGAACTGTGGGAAATGATGACACTCTCGCAAACGGGCAAAATGCCGAAGCACACGCTGATCCTGATCTATGGCCGAAAATATTGGCACGATGTCATGAATCTGAAGGCCATGGTGCGCTGGGGCACCATCAGTCAAATCGACTACGACGAATTGCAGTATGCCGACAATGTGGATGAAGCATTTGAGGCGGTGCGTTCCGGGCTCGAAAAGTACCACATGAACGTCGACCCGTTCTTACAAGCGTACTGAATTTTTTTCGTTCTAAAACTCCGCCTAACTCTCCTCGTTTCAATGCGCCTTCCTTGGCACCCTCGTTGCACCTTTTAGCGTGGTTAATTTAAAAGAGGGCGCATCCAGTCGAGCGTCGGAACCAAATCTCACAACGAAGATCAAAGGAGCGCAGAAAAATGCGTAAGCTAAGTTCTGTATTGACCCCGGCACTGTTCGTGGGGTCCATGCTGTTCGTTGGTACGGCGCTGGTACGCGCGGATGACGACTGTCAAAAGCGCATCATCAATGCGGACCACAAACTCCACGAAGCCATCGAGCACCACGGTCCGGAGAGTTCTCAGGCCCAGCACTGGCGCCATGAACTCGCGGAATCACGTAACTACTGTTATGAGCACATGCACCGCTGGTGGGACGAAGACGCACACCGCTGGCGCACGGATCGCGACTGGGATGACCACGATCATGACCATGATCATGACCATCCCAATCACTAGTTTCTCCGCGTGATGCAGTCCGCCTCCTGACTGGGTGCAGGTGCCGTCCCACCTGCACCCCTTTTCTTTTTACAGCGCGCTCGTTATCCTCTCCCGGTGCCGGCAACATTTCTTCCAAACAGGTGTTTGATTACTCAGGACGGCAAACCGGAACCGGCCCCGGACACGCTCCTGGAGGCTGTTATGAAAATCAACCTGCACGTGTTCCGCTCTCTATTTGGCAAGGCTGTATTGGCAAGCGCTGCGCTGGGTGGTTTCCTGCTCTTCGCTGGGGCGCCAGGCGCGAAGGCCAATGGCTGGGATGACTGCAATCGCCGCGTCTCCTACACACAATATCGCTACCACGCAGGCGGCCGAGCGCTACGGGCCATACAGTTCGGCGGCTCGCCACTGGGCTCATGAACGCCACGAAGCGTATGAGCGATGCGATCGCTACCGGCGCGACCATTATCGCGATCGCGACGACCGCTACTACCGCGATTGGGATCGCCGCTAACGGAGATCATCTACAAAGCGAAGCGTCCTCTATGCACGCGCAGCAACACGCTGTCAGCAACGCACTGTCATTCTGAGGGGCGCGCAGTTTGCGCCCCGAAGAACCTCAACCGAAACATCGTGCGAAATTCGCAGGTGCAAGGTGCTTTGCACGAACCCGAGGCAATAAAAAACGGGGCGCCCTTAGGGACGCCCCGTCCGACTGATGAGAGGAATGATTACGCTACTTTGCTTGGCGCTTCCAAGAAAATCGCTTCAAATCGGTGCATTTCCGCCTGATCGTGCAACAACACGATTGGAACGATTCTGAGTGATTGCTTGCAGTGATGACACTGTGTTCCTTCGCCTTGCAGGTCTTGCAGAAAACCGTCTGTGAACCGATACTCGCTCCGCTCGCGCCGGGCCTTTTTCTGGCTCTGCGCGCCGCAATGAGGACAATTGAACTCCACTGTGTCTTGTTGCGGATCGCGGTCCAGAGCAGCCCAGCCCGTGCGGCGCACACCAATAACCTCCGGAATGTGCCTGTCCATGGGATTCTCCTCCTGGGATCTACGTCCTCCCGATTTGATGCCGCATGCCCCAGCACGGGATGTACCCGAGGAATCTACCGCAAGTCGCGAATATGTGAGCTGCGGTCTAATGTGAAGCGAACCGTTCAGGCCCTCCGCTAACCCCTGCAAATTCAAGGGCACTTGTTACCCCCTACGGTGTCAAACGCTACAGAGGACGCGCGCACCTCACATCCCTGCGAGCGCGGCGCTGGCCTCCTGTAGGCAACCACAGGAGGCTGGTGCCGCAAATCTGCTCCCACAACTCGCAGCAAATCTTGTGGAGGTGTGTGATGGATCTCGAACCCACGGGTGTGTCCGAAGAAGTTATCGGCTCACTGAAAAGCTGTTTTGTCGAAGGTGATCCGGAGCAACAGCGGCGCGAACGCAAAATACGCCGGCGCGCTCTGGTCATCTCGATCATTGTGCAAACTGTCGTAGTCGCGGCACTCGTTGTATTCCCGCTTCTGGGAAAAAGCGAGCGCGTCAGCTACGAGCCGAGAATTCTCGCTCCCTACGCACCGGGCGGCCCGGCGAAGCACAATCCGCGGAAACCGAATCCGCGGAACGGTGGCAGACAGGCCTGCATCGTCTGCTTCAATCACAACCTGCCTCGCCACGATCAAACCGGGCGAGACAGTCACTACAACTCTGAACGACCCAACCGGCGACTTCATCCCGGGTCTGCCCTCGGGCCCTAGGTATTCCAGGAAGCCTTAATTCCGACTCTTCCTCGACCGGTCCAGCACGTCCCACCACCGAGTGGGCGTCGAGCCCCCGAAACGACTGAAGACTTCCCTCGAGCCCGCCATGCTCACCCGTCGCGTGGAACCCGCGTATCCAGTTCTGGCGAGACAGACGGGCCGCGAAGGCCGCGTGGAACTTCATGCCATCATTGCAACCGATGGCACCATCCAATCGCTGGAAGTGCTCTCTGGCGACCCGCTCTTTTACAACTCGGCGCTCGCGGCGGTGCGTGAGTGGCGCTATCGCCCCACGGTTCTCAACGGCCAAGCCGTCGAGATCGATACCCGCATCACCGTTGTTTACAAGCTGAATCGTTAGACCAGGAGTTACAGCAGCGGTTCGCCCGAGTGCCGGGCAATCGCTTCTCGGGCAAGGTCCCGAAGCCGCACGATTTCCTGCAGATGCTCGCGATCGTCGCCGGCCTTCGCGGGATAGATTGGCGGGGAGAGCGTAATCGTTACGCTTGTGGGACGCGGAAGGAACGTGCGGTCGCGCAAAAACTTCCGCGTCCCCGCCAGCGACACCGGCACAACGGGTGTTCCCGTCGCCACCGCACCGCTGAATCCGCCAAGCTGAAAGGGCCGCACGCCTTCTTCCGGCACAAACGTACCTTCCGGAAAAACGAAAACCGAATCTCCCTGGCGCAAGCACTCTTCCATCAGGTGCACTTGCTTCAGGCGTGAGTTGGCATCGAGTCTGTCGAACGACAGGTGGCCCATTTGGTTCAGAAATCTTCCGATGAACGGCATCTGGTTGACTTCACCCTTGGCCACAAACCGGTACGACACACCCAGCCCCATCATCACCGGCAACACATCGAAATAGCTCGCATGGTTGGACGCGTAAACTTTTGCGCCCGGCGTATCCATGTACTCTTTTCCGATCACCTTCACACGAATGAATGTCAGCGCGAACAGCAGTTTCACCGCGGCCGACGTGAAGCGCCCCGCGGCTCTGTAATCCTTGATGGTTCGCACGATTGCCCACGACGGAATAATCCACAGAAAGAACACCACGATGAAATAAACGCCGTAGACCTTCTCCAGCAGCTTCCGGATGCCGCCGAAAACAACACCGAACGCTTCCTTGACGTAGGGAACGGTTCCCAAGCGCGCGATTTGCAGCCACGCAGGAGGCTTCGCGGCGGCCAGCGTCCCAGCGAGATACAGCTGCTTGGTTTCGTCGCGCCGCAGCTTGCCGCTGGAAGTCTTGGGAATGCTCCCCGGCGGAATCAGCTCCACACGGTCCGGCGGCAGTCCCAGCCCGCGCGAGACTTCCTCCGTAATCGCACTGGCAATCGCGGCCCGTTTTGTTTTCGATTCCTCGCGTGATTCTGCAACCACCACCAGCTTCTCCGTGCCGGACACCTCGTCCTTCAATCCAAAGGCCACGATGCAGCCCTTGCGAATTCCTTCCGCGTGCCCCGCCAATTCCTCCACTTCGTGCGGATACAAATTGCGTCCGCCCTTGATGATGATGTCCTTCACGCGGCCGGTGACATAGAACTCGCCATCCGCGCGGTACGCCCGGTCGCCAGAATTCACCCAGGCAAATTCACCGTTGTTTTTCGCGGATCCTCGTGGAAAGAGCTTCTCCGTTTCCGGCGCGTTCTGGTAGTAGCCGGTCGTCGCCGAGGCCCCGCGAAACCACAGGAATCCTTCCGTACGGTCCGCCACTTCCTGACCCTGTTCATCGACAATCGTGACATCATGTCGCGGCACGGGCTTCCCCGACGAAACGAAGGCGATCGCTGTGTCGTCGTCCGACTTCGCGGGAATGGCCAGCCCCTGCTTCGTGAACGCGTCGCGCTCCACGCGATCCACCAGTGGCCCGCGCGAAAGCGGCGGCACGGTAACGCCCAAGGACGCTTCCGCCAATCCATAGACCGGCAGCATCGCTTCGCGCTTGAATCCGTATTTGGAGAATCGCGTAGTGAACCGTTCCAACGTTTCCGGGTTCACCGGTTCCGCCCCATTCAACGCCGCGCGCCACGAACTCAGGTCCACCCCTTCCATGACGTTGTCGGAAATTTTTCGCACGCACAATTCATAAGCGAAATTCGGCGCCGCGGTGATCGTTCCTTTGTGTTTGCTGAAGGCCTGCAACCAGCGCTCCGGCCGCGTCAGAAACGCCAGCGGCGACAGCACCACAAGTGGCACGCCATGCAGCAGCAGCATCAGCCACGCGCCGATCAATCCCATGTCGTGGTACAAAGGCAGCCAACTGATGCCCACGTCTGCTGGCCCAAGCCGAACGGCTTCGGCTACCGCGCGCGTATTCGCGAGCAAGTTTGCATGCGTCAGCACGACGCCCTTCGGATCCCCTGTAGAGCCCGATGTGTATTGCAGCAACGCGATGTCGCTGCCCTTACGAAGGCGGCTTCCACTGATGAAGGCAGGCAACGCACCGGGCGCGGGTGGCGGCTCTTTTTCCGCCGCGTCCAGCAGCTTGCCTGCATCCACCACACTCAGCAGCGATTTCACGCGCGGCTTCAGCAGCTTCGCAACCGCTTCCGCGCGGCGAAACGTAAGCAGCAGGCAGACACCGGCATTGTTCAGGATCGCCGATTGTCTTTCCGCATATTCCTCAATGCGATCGGCGCGAAATGGCGGATAAATCGGCACCGGCACCGCGCCCGCCAGCAGAATCCCCGCGTAACAGATAAAGAACTGCCGCGAGGTCGGCAGCATCAGCGAAACACGCCCGCCTGCAGGTACGCCGCGCCGCGCCAATTCCTCAGCGCACTTCTGCGCCGCTGAATAGAGTTCGCCGAACGTTAGCGTGAATTGGTGCTCGCCGTGCTCATCGTCTTCCGTGATCAGCAGATGCACGCGATTGGCATCGTGTATGCCGCGGTGGCGAATCACTTCCACCAGCGTCTCTGCCTTTTCTACGATCGAATCCGCGGAGTCGTGATGCAATCGTTGCGCTGCGGCCGCCGCTCGCAGCGCCGAACTTTCTTTGTCAACGTCGCTCTCTGCTCCCGGCGCCGCCAGAATTCCCGCTGCGAGTTCTTCGGGAGTGCTCGCCTCCGCCGCCAGCGTATCGGGCAAGCGCATCCCGAACGCATTCTCGAGACGCGTCAGCAGCTCCACGCGTTCCAGGCTTCCCAAGCCCAGGTCCCGGTCCAGGCTGGAACTCGCGCTCAGTTGCGGCAACGCGCCGTGGCTACCTAATTCCTCCAGGAGCTCCCGCACTACATCCAAAACGCGCTCGCGCACTCCTGGAAGATCGATTTTTGTGGAAGCTGTGGCCACCGTTTCCTTTGTTCGTTGCGGCTTTGCGCGTTATGGAACGGAAGAAGAGACCACGGAAAACCGCCCCGGCAGAAGCGCGCCATATTCCTGTAGCTCAGGCCTTCAGGCCTGAGGTTCGTTCGCTCCGCAGCGTGGTCGCGGTGGGACCGAAAACCCTCACCCCTGGAAGGGCTGAGCTACAGAATCTCGCCGTCGCGCGAAATGAGGCTAACACGCGTCGCACGCTTTTGCCATCCTGTCATGCGAAGCCGGCAGGTAGCTGGGGGAGGTTGAACCTTCGCTCCATGAGTCGTGGGCGGCCAAAGGATTGAGCGAAAATCCTAAGATCGCTGCTCTAAATCAAGCCCCAGCTTTTTTCCCGGCGCCATGTCCCGGCGGCATCAACGTCGTTGACAGATCAACACCAGACAAGTCCGCCTTGCGCAGGTCGGTTTCCCGCAAGATGGTGATTCCCATATCCGCGCCGTTGAACTTCGCTCCATCCACATTCGCGTCGCGGAAGTTGGCGTTACGCAATTGTGCTCTCTGGAAGTTCGTGTTCGTCATATCGCACCGGAAAAACTCCACGCCGCTCGCCTGCGCCTCGGTGAAATCTGCCCCCGGAAACGCAGACTCGGTCATGTCTGTGTTTCGCAGATCCGCCTTGCGCAGTTTCGCCCCGCTCAAATCCGCCCCCGGCAACCGCGCGCCCCGCAAATCGCTCTCTTCCAGATTCGCGTTCCGAAGGATCGCCCCCGCAAGATTCACTTTCGTCAAGTCCGCGCGAGACAGATTCGCTCCTTCCAGATTTGCCCGCGCCCCGCCTTCCTTACCGGTCCAAAAGCGCTGGTGCGCATCCAGGATTTCCGCCACGGTCTTTCCGTTGTGTTGAATACTTTTTAGTTTACGCAGTCCCATAGTCCATTCTCTCTATTGGATTCTAACTCTCTAGTTTAACGGAAGGCGACCGTTCCGTGAACTCAACCTCTTGCCCCAAGCTTGTAACGCCTGAGTCGTGCGGCGGAATATGCTAGTCTGCAGGTAGTGGGCATTCTCGATGCGGCGTTTGATCCTCATCTTCGGCTTTCTCGGCGCGCTATTCGCGTTCGCCGGTCGCGCCCTCGCGCAAGGCGACGAAATCGTCGCCAACCTGGCGGGCGGCCGCGTGATTATCCACGTGGCACGCGACGCAATCATCTTCGGCGCCATCGACCAGCCTCTGGAAGCCAAATCCGTTCCACCTCGCGTCGCCGAAATAGACCTGACGCACATCGGTATCTTCTTCGGCGCCTCCGAATGGCAAGTTCCTGCCGCTCCCAAACCCATTCGCCTGGACCGCGACGTTCCCCATGTCTACGCTGCTAATCCTCATAGTTATCGACCGGCAGGAGCCGGCGAAACCGACCTGGAGCAAATTGGTGTCGGGTATCTTGAAAAACTGCGCCCGCTCGTCGGCCAACTTCACAGCAAGATCGAACTGCAGCCTGATGAGCCTCTTCTCCAGATCGTCGTGATTGGCTACGGCCCTAACAATTACGGTCCGGAGGCGTGGCTTCTCGAGTATCGCGTGGAACAGCAGCAAGTCGGCGCAGCAGCCAATTATCTGCAGACCCATGTCTTGCGGCCGCGCTTCACGCAGATTTATCCGCCCGAAAAGCACGAGGCGCACACGCTCGTCGAAGTGCGCTTTCCTAACAATCTGCAGGTAGTCCCGCTACTCGGGCTGATCCAGCAAAACGATCCCCGCATCGCCAAGCTGCGCGGTTCGGATCCACGCTTCGCCAAGGTCCTGGAAACCATCGAGCGCGGTCAAGCAAACAAAGCCAGTCCAGAGGATTCCGCCGATTTTATGCGCGCGCTTCTGCCCTTGCTAGCCGGCAAAGCTGCCTTCATCGAGGGAACGCTGGGTGAGACTGCCGGATTCCGTTGGGTTGTGCCGCCTGAAGAACCAATCGAACGCGCAAAGCAGGAACCAGGCAAAGACTCAGATCGCCCGCCGGATGCCCCAACCCTGCGCCGCAAGCCCAATCCGAATCCTTAGCTAATCGGCGCCTGAATTTTCTGCGGTCAGCGTTTTCTCTTTGCAACTCAATGACGTCGCCACGCTGCAGCGTGCCACCCGTCAGCACGCGGCACAACATGCCCCGCCGTCCCTGCATTTCGGCCCGAAGTCCCGGGCGCAGCGCCTCAATCTGCTCGCAAGGATCGCACACGGCGCTTACTTCCAGCTCAATCTCGCCCAGCCTCAACCTCTGCCCGATGGCCAACCCGTTCACGTCCAGCCCTTCGGTGGTGACGTTTTCCCGCGTGATACCCGGCGCCAACTGGAAGACGCCCAACGTTTCCGCATCCACCAGCAGTACCTGGCGGTTCCCCGGCCGTGCATGCGCGCAGCCCTCGAAGCCTGCATCTTTCAGCACTTCCGCCGCACGCGAGTTCCTCCATCGGCGCGCGACGCTTCGGCGCTCGAAACAGGTGTAACACTCTTGCCATGACCGTCAATCTCCTGCCGTTTTTGTTTTCTGGCCGTGCCGCCCGATATCCTTCCGGTAGTGCATGCCATCGAAGTGAATTTTTTCCGCCGCCGTGTACGCTTTTTGCAACGCCGCCTCCAGCGACTGGCCACTGGCCGTAACGCCCAGCACACGCCCGCCACTCGTCACAATCGCGTCACCCTGGCGCTTCGTTCCTGCGTGCAAGACTTTCACGTCCGAAACTTGCGCGGCTTCCGTCAGTCCCTTGATCTCTTTCCCGCCTTCAAACTTGCCGGGATAGCCGCCCGAGGCCAGCACCACGCACGCGCTCGCTCCGGGCCTCCATTTCAGCTTCTCTGGTTTCAGTTCCTCAGCAGCCAAATTGGCCAGCACCTCCGCCAGGTCAAAGTCCATGCGCGCTGCAATCGCCTGCGTCTCCGGGTCGCCCAGCCGGCAATTGAATTCCAGCACTTTCGGACCGCTCTTCGTCAGCATCAAGCCCACATAGAGGAAGCCCTTGTAGCGAATTCCGTCCGCGGCCAGCCCGCGCAAGGTTGGCCCGACAATGGTTGCGTCGATGGTTTTCCGCAACTCGTCCGGCAACAGTTCGTCGCTGGAGTACGCTCCCATGCCTCCTGTGTTTGGCCCTTCGTTGTTGTCAAAAACCCGCTTGTGGTCGCGCGTTGGCACCAGCGCCGCGGAACGCTCTCCATCGGTCAGCAGGATGAACGACAGCTCGTCTCCTTCGAGCGCCTCTTCGAGCATCACCCGCTTCCCGCCTTCACCCAATTCATGTTTTTCAAGAACGCGTTCGATGAAATCCGTTGCTGCATCCGGATTCGGCGCCAGAAAAACGCCCTTGCCTGCGCAAAGACCGTCCGCCTTGATCACCACCGGCCAATCCACCGCGCACAGCGCGCTGTACGCCGCTCCCGGTGAATCGTAGGCGCCGTACATCGGCGCGGTCGGAATATTGTGGCGCTCTAAAAACTCTTTCGTGAAAATCTTGCTGCCTTCCAGCTGAGCCGCCTGTTTTGTCGGACCCACAATTCGCCATTTCCGCTGCTCAAACGCGTCCACGAGGCCATTCACCAGCGGAAGCTCCGGCCCAACGACCGTGAGATCGGGCGAAATCTTTTCTGCCAACGCAACTAAGCCCGCGACGTCTCCCGCGTCAGCTGCGATGCACTCTGCTTCTCCGGCAATTCCGCCATTCCCTGGCGCGCACCAAATCTTCTCCACGCGCGAGCTCTGGCTCAGCTTCCACACCAACGCGTGCTCTCTTCCTCCGCCACCGATCACCAAAACTTTCATTCGCGCAGCCTCTCTCTCACAACTTTTGAACGATAATCCGCCACCGTAGAGGTGTCAAACAGCGGCCGTTGCCGGACTTCGCCTAAACACGCTCTCCATCGAGCCCATCTTTCATTGCGCCGGATACCTTCTCGTTAGACTTACTGATTGGTAGCACCTGTACCTCGCTGCTCTCAAGTGCCGTTCAAATAACCCTATTCTGAACCAGACTGACCTTGCATCTGCCAATCCCGGTTTCACCTTTGGGGAGAAAACGAATTGTTCATTCCTCTGCGGCACGAAAACATGCGCGGCCGCCGCTGGCCCTACATCACCTTCGCTCTCATCACGCTGAACGTTGTCATCTTTCTCCTGACCCACGGCGCTATGGAGCGCCAGAAGCCTGAAATCGTCGACGTCCACGTCCACCTGATCCTCCTCGACGCTATGCATCCTGAATTGCAGACCCCGCCGGACGTTTCCAATTTTCTGGAAAGCACAAAGAAAAAAGTCGGCGTTGGTTGGGAGCATTTGGCTTCGCCAAAGCGACCCATTCTCGATGCTTGGGACGCGCAAATCCGTAAGGTCGAGGACCCTCAGGAACTCCAGCAGGAAATGGACAGTCTTTCCGCGGCCTTCCAGTCCCAGGAACATTCCACCATCCTGGGCGAATACGCCTTCATCCCGGCTCGGCCCCGGGCTCTTCCCTATCTCACCGCAAATTTCCTGCACTCTGGGTGGATGCACTTGATCGGCAACATGTGGTTCCTGTGGCTGGCTGGATTCATTTTGGAGGACACCTGGGGCCGCGCGATCTATTCGGTCTTCTATTTGTTTGCGGGCGCCGCAGCCATGCAGTTTTATGCCTGGTGCACGCCCGGTAGCTTCGTTCCGCTTGTCGGCGCATCGGGCGCTGTTGCGGCGCTGATGGGTGGATTTCTTGTTCGCTTCCCGAAACTCAAAATTGAAATGGCCACGCTCCTGTTTTTCTACCCCCTCAAATTCAAGATGCCCGCTTATTGGCTTCTTCCACTGTGGTTGGCCGCGGAGTTCTTTTACGGATCCGCGTCCGGCCAGTTCTCTCCTGTCGCTCACTGGGCGCACGTCGGCGGATTTCTCTTCGGAATGCTTGGTGCATACGTCGTGCGGCGCTCGGGTCTGGAGCAGCAGGCTAATGAGGCGATCGAAAGCGAGCTCGGCTGGAAGAGCAATCCCGACATCGTGAGCGCTTCGGAAGCGATGGACCAGGGTCGTCTAGACGAAGCCGCGGCCGCTCTTCAGAAACACCTGACAGCAAACCCGCCCTCCCTCGATGCACTGAATTTGCTGCAACTCGTCCAATGGCGCCGCCAGGACATGCCTGCCTACTTGCAGGCCACCATGCAGCTGTGCCAATTCCATTTGAAGGCCCAGGACTTCGATGCGGCGTGGAAAACCTTTGAGGAGTACAACACCGGCGGCGGCGACCACATGCCGGCCGCGACTTGGCTGGAACTTACCCGCAACCTGGAATCGCAGCAGAACTTCGACCGTGCGGTCTCTGAATATGAACGCTTGGCGGCTGCCTACCCCGCGCAGAAAGAGTCATTGCTTGCGCTCTTGTCGGCGGGGCGACTCTGCTTAAAGAAGCTGAATCGGCCTGCGGATGCTTTGCGGAATTACAAAGCTGCCCAAGCCTCGGCGGTTCCACATCTGGACTGGGAAGCGAATATCAAGATGGGGATTCAGGCCGCCGAGGAAGCCTCCAAGCCCCTCGCCATCGGCACACCCAAATAGGGCGGCATCTAACCTATAAACACATTCCTAGATAGGTTATGTAAGCAGAGCTTCCGCTCTAGCTCGCTTGGCCAACAGCTCGAATCGGAATCGTCACTCCCGCCGACGCATCCGATGACGCCAGCATGTGGCATCGCCCGTCAAAGATGCCGCCGGGATCCACTACCATGCACGGCGAGTGAACTTCGCCCGTGACTACACCCTTCGGCTGAATCTCCACGCGCCCTTTGGCGAAGATCACGCCGTCGAAGCGGCCCGCAATCACCACACGGTTCCCTTCAATTTGTCCTTCGACCTTCGCGTTCTCGCCGAGGATCACGGTGTGTTCGGAGATGATGTTTCCCTTGATGTGCCCGTCAACGCGAAAGGTACCCGTGACGGTCAGCGTTCCTTCCAGCAAAACGCCCTGATCGATGAATCCTGTCCACTCTTCGCTTGTGCCATTGTTCGATGAGCCCGGCCACTTCCACGCCATTGAGGTTCCCCCAATCCTGCTTACTGATTCAACTGTATCGTTGCGGAGCGAGAAGTCAACGCTACTTACAAACAGAGTTGTCGAATAAACTCCTGAACGAAAGTCCAGCCATCTTCGAAATGCTGTGGAGGGAATTACTTCATCAGCCGGTCGTAGATTCCCATCAACTGGCCTTCGTCGTAGTATTCCAGCACCAACTGGCCTGCACGCACCTTTGTCTTTTGCCGCAGAATTACCTTGGTGCCAAGATGCCGCTGTAGTTCTTCGAGCGCCTCGCGAATATTTGGATCGACCACGATTTCCGTTGGAGTTCTTCGCGCCTCGCGCCCGGCGCGAAGCTAGCCGCTCGATCTGCCGCACGGTAAGGCCGCCTCGCGCAGCGCGCTGTGCGTAGCGCATGCGCAGTTGCGATTCCGGTACAGCCAGGAGCGCGCGTCCATGCCCCGCTGTCAGCTTCCCTTCTTCAATCCAATCCTGAATGTTTTCCTCCAGCTTCAAGAGCCGGATCGCATTCGCAACCGTAGTGCGGTCTTTGCCGGTGCGCTCCGCGACCGATTCTTGCGTCAAATGGAATTCGTGCATCAGGCGGTCAAACGCGCGCGCCTGTTCGATAGCATTCAGGTCTTCGCGCTGGATGTTCTCAACCAGCGTCATTTCCAGCGCCAACTCATCGGGCACTTGCCGGACGATTGCCGACACCTTAGTCAGGCCGGCACGTTGCGACGCGCGCCAGCGTCGCTCTCCTGCGATGAGTTGGAATCTATTGCCGATCGGCCGCACCACCAGCGGCTGAATAATTCCACTCGCGCGAATGGATCGAGCCAACTCATCGAGCGCCTCTTCTCGAAAACGAGTGCGAGGCTGATACGGACTTGGATCGATCAGGTCGATATCAATTTCTTGCGGACCAGACAACGAACGCCCGGGCCCCGACGCCGGCGATACCAACGCAGGTGCTGGGGCCGCTGCGCCACCGCCAGTGATCACGGCTGCGGCCGTCGGCGGATTTGCTGGAGTAGTAGCCGAGGCCTCAGGCTCCCGAATGAGCGCTCCGAGTCCCCGCCCCAACGCGTTTCTCGGCATTGGCTATAACCTCCTGGGCAAGCTGAGTGTAGCCCTCAGCGCCCTTACTGTGGATATCATAGAAAATAATAGGCTTACCGAAACTTGGCGCTTCGGCAAGGCGCACGTTTCGCGGAATAATGCTCTGGAAAACCTGGCTGCCGAAGAAGCTACGCAAGTCCGTTGAGACCTGTCTTGACAGCGTTGTGCGCTCGTCATACATCGTCAGGAGAATCCCTTCAATTTCCAGGCTGGGGTTCAGTGTTCTCCGGATGCGCATCAACGTGTCGAGCAATTCCGACACGCCTTCCAGCGCCAGGTATTCGCACTGGATCGGCACGAGAACCGCATCTGCGGCGACCAATGCGTTCAACGTCAGCAGATCCAGGGCAGGCGGACAGTCCAGAATAATGAATCGGTATTTTTCACGCAGAGATTGCAGAAAGCCTTGTAACTTGTACTCGCGGCTCTCGGAGTTCACCAGTTCGACTGCCGCTCCCGCAAGATTTTTGTCCGCCGGTATGACATCCAAGCCGTCAACTTGCGATTTTTGAACGATCCGTTCGAATGGCTCGTTCATAATCAATGCGTGATAGGCAGTTCGGCGGGAAGGGTCTTTCTGGAAGCCAATCGCAGCCGTGGCATTGGCCTGAGAGTCGCAATCAATGAGTAACGTGGGTTGTTCGGCGGCAGCGAGGCAAGCCGCTAGGTTAACGGCTGTAGTGGTCTTTCCAACCCCGCCCTTTTGATTTGCGACCGCGATGACCCGGGCCAAAATGTACTCCAAACGTGGTGAAAATAGCAGAGGCCGAGAACAGAAGCAAGGTGTTTCACGTGGAACATCGCGGTGGCGGCAGGATTTCTGTTGAAAAACACATTGTTTCACGTGGAACGGTCAATATGCGGGAGTTCTTCGGCTCAAAACCCATCGTTCCAAGCCGGATCACACGCTCAGAGTCTCTCGCGATTGCGACTCATCTCGATCGGCTGCTCTCGAGTCTTGTTTGAAGCCGGCTAGCTCTTCGGTGTTTCACGTGGAACATATTGTTTCAGAATTCTGCTGCGGAATGTTCCACGTGGAACGTGCCGCAACTCGCTGACCCGATCTGTTTCACGTGAAACGCTTATGGAAGGGGAAATCGCGCCGCAATTCGCGATTATGCCTCAACTTGTCGGTCCGCCGACATTTCGATCTTTTTTCGCTCCGACCAGCAAATACCTCCGTAACGACTGCGGTATCGCAATCGGCTCTCGCCATTCCCATTGCGCTGATTTTCGGACTTCGTCGAGGTCCCGGCCGCCAATCCACAGGATGACGTTGCCCGCAGAAACCCGATCAGACGCCGCCCATTCCAAGAATGGCTCGAATTCTCCTACCGCTCGCGAGCAGACATAATCGAGGGGCGCCAAATCCTCACCCAGCTCTTCATAGCGGTTAATCAATACTCGAGCGTTACTAAGCTCCAGTTCTCGAACGACCTCCGCCAAAAACGTACCCTTCTTGATGTTCGATTCCACTAGAAAAAGCTCAATTTCTGGCTTCAAAATCTTCATCGGAAGGCCGGGAAACCCTGGTCCGGAGCCAATGTCGGCGAGCCGACATTTTTCCACAGGAATTGCACCGACCGCGAACATAGACTCGCAAAAATGCCGATATAGGATCTCCAGGGGCTCGCGAATGGCAGTCAGGTTCAGCTTCTCATTCCAGTGCCGCAAGATTTTTATATATTGTTGAATACGAAGGATTTGCTCGTCATTCACTGTCACCTGGAACTCGCCCATGGCGTGACGGATGGTGGCTTCGGAAAGTGGCTTCTCGACTTCTATTAGCATAGTAGTAACTATTCTGTAACTGGCTGATTTTTAGCAACTTGCTCGATGCTCGGTGCCGTTCGCAAGTACTTCGGTGCGGCAATTCCCGCGACAATGTCCACCGCGGTGTGCCAAATCATGACGGGCGCCAGACTACTGTACACAATTCGCGCAATGGCAAGTAGGACGCCCAGCACACCGGTTCCCAGAACTCCCGCTCGGCCCTGATAGGCATGCGCCAGACCAAATAGCACCGAGGTCACCAGAACCACAAGCCAGAGCGGCAAGCCAGCACGGGCAAGCGCTGCCATGGCGAACCCGCGGTAGAGAAACTCCTCGCAAACCCCGGCAGTAACCGCCAGCGCCAGGTAGGGAAGCAGCTCCACCAGCGACTGCGGCAGAATCCGGCTGGCGATCTTGCGCATGCGATCGGGAGCCGCACCTTCCATTTTTCCCATGCGCCGCAGATTCAGCCACTGCAGTCCACCGATGATTCCGGCGCCCAGCAAGCCAGCAACAAGGACTCTCGCACTCAGGCGACCGGTAAGCCCGAGTTCAGCCGGGGTGAGTCCCCTCGCCAGCGCGCGCCACGCCACCACGCCCAGCATGAGCCACTGAAACGCAATTGTTGCCGCGTATAGCGTGAGCTTTTCGGTCGTATCAATCGCCGGCCGCGAAAGGAGTTTACTCAGCCGCACATGGCCTCGCCACGGAACAGCCACTCCCAAAAACAAAAAGATCAACCAGAAGTCCCACGGCATTAAGCGATAAGAACATTTTCATGGTCGGTAACGCAAGCTGTCTCAATGGCCATATGTTCCACGCGTGCCAAGCAAGAATCGCGCGGCATCGTTATAATCGAATCGCAGTACCGCGAGGTGTGACTTGACCGACTCCGTGAAACTGACGGCCATGGTCAAGGCAGCTGGTTGAGCGGCGAAGCTGAGTCCCGGGACGCTGGACTCAATACTACGGCGCCTACCATTGCCGACTGATCCAAACGTACTCGTTGGTTTCAACACCAACGACGATGCCGGGGTGTATCTACTGGGCGACGGATTGGCGCTGGTGCAGACCGTCGATTTTTTCACGCCGATCGTCGACGATCCTTTTACCTTCGGACAAATTGCCGCGGCCAACTCTCTGAGCGATGTGTACGCGATGGGTGGCCGGCCCGTCTCTGCGCTGTCGCTGGTCGGTTTCCCGGAAAAAGGGGACCCCGCGATTCTCGAACAAATCATTCGCGGCGGCCTGGACAAAATGGCGGAAGCAAAGTGCAGCGTGATCGGCGGCCACTCGATTCGCAATGAGGACATCCAGTTCGGCTACGCGGTCACGGGCCTTGTCGATCCGAAACGTGTTTGGCGAAATGTCGGCGCGCAGGCAGACGATGTTCTTCTTCTCACCAAGCCGATTGGCACCGGCGTCCTTTCCACCGCTTTGAAGAACGATCGGCTGCAAAAGCCTGCTCTGGACGCGGCTGTTGCGTCGATGACGCGGCTCAATCGCGCTGCGGTTGAAGTGTTGCGCACATTCGAAACGACCAGCGAAACACGGTGCATACACGCGGTCACGGACATTACTGGCTTTGGCTTGCTCGGCCACGCTCGCGAAATGGCGCTCGGTGATCCAGCAGCAGGCGTCCCGCCCGTCTCCTTGGAATTTCAATTTGCCGCTGTTCCGCTTCTACCTGACGCGCTCGAAGCGGTCCGCGAAGGCATGATTCCCGGTGGCTTGAAGAACAACCGTGAATTCCTTGGCGATTGCGTGGGCTTCGCGCCGAACGTGCCGGAAGAAAATCGCGCCTTGCTCTACGATCCACAGACTTCCGGCGGGCTGCTAGTTGCGATTGCAGCGGACTGTGCCGAGAACGCAATTGCCGCATTGCAGGTTCATGGCGTTCTCGCCGAGCGTGTCGGCCGCGTGCGGTCAAAAACTTCTCCACTCATTTCGGTAATCTAGGGCAGAATTTCAAGTCACAAATGGACACCATCACACACGGCATTGCTGGCGCGCTTATCGGCAAAGCAGCCTTTGGAGGCAGCGACCTTTTTCCGCCCATCCCGGTCGATAAGCGGCGCATTGTCACCTGGTCACTGATGCTGGGCGCAATTTTTCCGGACTCGGACGTGTTTCGCGATATGTTTTCGCACGACGAACTGCTGTTGCTGACCTGGCATCGCAGCATCACGCATTCCTTGTTATGTCTCCCGATTTGGGCAGTCCTTCTCGCGGCACTCACGCAGGCCGTTGCCCGTTGGCGAAAATGGGACTGTCCCTCGCTGACGGCGCTTGTCGGGATCTACGCCGTGGGCATCCTCAGCCACATTTTGCTGGACCTGGCGACCACCTTTGGCACGATGATTTGGTCGCCACTCGATTGGTCCCGGCCGGCATGGGATATCCTGTTCATCATCGATTTCACATTCACGGCGATTCTTCTGATTCCGCAAATGCTTGCATGGACATTTGAAAAGCGCGAGCACATGCGCGCCCGCGCTATTCTCCCGTGGTTGTTGTTCGCCCTTGCGCCGTTTGTGGTCGCAAGGATTGGCGAAACGGTTGGCGCGCCGGTTTCGAACACGGCGATTGCTGTGGCTGTTCTCCTTATTACGGTGCTCTTTCTGCTGCCCGCGGTGAAGGGCCGGGGTCTTAGCGTGCCGTACGTCAACTGGAATCGCGCCGGCTTGACTCTTGCTCTGGCCTATATTTTTGCGGCCGCGTATGCGCATCACGTCGCGCTGCAACGTGTCGAGCAATTTGCCAAGGAAGAAAATCTGCAGGTGCAGGCTCGCGGCGCGCTTCCACTTCCACCTTCGCTCTGGCGCTGGGATGGCCTGGTCCGTGCCCCGCGCGGCGTCTACGAATTCCGAATGGATCTAAGCGATCGGCTTTTCCGCCGCGCTCAGGAAACAACCGCGTCCAGTAATTTTGAGGGGCTTGCGCACACTTATTATCCCGACGCGTTTCCCAATCCATTCATCGAGCAAGCGCGGCGGCTTCCCGAAGTGCAGAAAGTGTTATGGTTCGCGCGCTTTCCGGTCACGCGCTTTCACAAAGAAGGGCCGGACGCCGTTGTGGAGTTTTCAGATTTGCGTTTTCCCACCATCCGCAAGGATCGCCCCGCCGGGTTTACGTACCAGGTGAAATTCGCGCCAGATGGAACGGTCCTTTCGCAAGGCTGGGTGCGCCGTTAAGCGCTCAAACCTGTAGCTCATCCCTTCAGGGATGAGGATTTTCTGCGCACTGGGCAACCAATTGAAATTGTTGAGCGAATCAATTGCGACCGTGCCGGCGATCGAAAAAGTCTCAGGCCTGAAGGCCCGAGCTACAGTACCGAACACAGTGGCGCACGCACGCGTCACGGCTTTTTCGGGGCGTCGCTCTTTACCGGGTGAATCACTACCTGGCGTTCTTCCCCCGCGCCAATGCTTTCCGTTCGCACACCCGGCATATCCTTCAACGCCAAATGCACAATGCGCCGCTCGCGTGAGGACATGGGATTCAACTGGAAAGGTTGCCGGGTAGCCTGCACGCGTTCCGCGGCTACACGAGCCGTCATTCGCAGTTCCTCAAAGCGAAGAGCCCGGAAACCGCCACAGTCGATATGAATTTTCTCGTGAAACGCCGGTTCCAGATTCAGCGCGCGAAACGCCAGATGTTCCAGGGCCTTCAACACCTCGCCGCTGCGCGCCATCAAAATCTCTTTGTCCTTGCCGTCGAGATCCGCAAAGACTTCCGCTTCGCCTTCTTGCGCGCCGCTGCTCGGCTCCGCGACGCGCACGCTCACCTTCAACTCGAAGCCCGCCGCACGGACGATGTTCTCTAGAAAACTTCGCAGCGCTACGTCTGCGGCCTCGCGATCCAGCTTGCCATCTCGAATCAAGTCTTTTGTCATACGAAGCTCTGTCCAGCGGCGCGCCGCCCTGCAATCGACAGCACTTGCTTACTTCTTCGCGCGCGTGGGTTTGGCCGGGGCGGGAAGCGGGTGCGTCCGGTTCAGGTACCATTGCTGCAGGATGCCCACCAAGCTGCTCGTCAAAATATACAACGCCAAGCCGCTGGAAAACGGAAAAAACACAAACATGGCAGACATGCTGATTGGCAGGAACTTCATCATTTGAGCCTGTTGAGGATCGGTCGTAGTCATCGGCGTCATTTTTGACACCAGGTACATGGAGATGCCGACCGCCACCGGCAGAATGTAGTAAGGATCTTTGGCTGCCAGGTCGTGAACCCAAAGCCAACTGGCATGGCGCAATTCAATCGCGCCACGCAGCGCGGAGTTCAATCCAAACCAGATGGGCATCTGTAGCAGCATCGGGACGCAGCCGCCGATGGGATTGATTCCCTCGCGCTGGTAAATGGCCATGACTTCCTTGTTCATATCGGCCTTGCGCGGGTCATTGAGCTTGTACTTTTTGTACCTTTCCTGAATGGCTTTCACTTCTGGCCCAACACGCTGCATTTTTAAAGTGGTGCGATAACTGGAAATACGCAGCGGGAAAAGCACCATGTTAATCACCAAGGTGAGCACCACGATGGCCCAGCCCCAGTTGGGTACATACTTGTGGAGCCATTTCAGCGCATGAAACAGCGGGTCGGCGACAAACTCAAACCATCCAAACTGCACCAGTGAGTTCAACGGCGGCCGCATGGCCTTCAAATCGTCATAATCCTTTGGCCCGACGAATACACGCAGTTGCATCGGATGTGCGGCAGTTGCGGTCGCAAACTCGGGAATGGCTTCGGACACTTCCTTGCCATCCGAGCCTTTGACGGTGTCCCACACTTTCCAGTAGCGGGTCATCAATGGGGTCGAAAGGGCATCGCTGGGAGGCAAAAATGTCGCGGTGAAGTAACGGTCCGCAATGCCCGTAAACGTTTTTCCGCCTTGCCAGACGTTTCCCCACTTCTCCGGGCCGTCCAACTTTTTTACCAGGAACGTCGAGAGCCTGCCGTTCT
Source organism: Candidatus Acidiferrales bacterium (assembly GCA_963792145.1). Taxonomy (GTDB): domain Bacteria; phylum Acidobacteriota; class Terriglobia; order Acidiferrales; family UBA7541; genus Acidiferrum. The sequence continues at coordinate 60,844 of CAWBVH010000048.1, read as the reverse complement.
CGCTGTAGAAGGTGTTGATGGTAGTCGCGGGGGACGGGTCTGTCACGGTCACGTCGCCAAAGCCGCCGCGCCACGCTAGTCCCGCCAGAACAGGCGATCCGTTGTAGGTCGCCGTCGTTTCCACGTTCACCACATAGGAATGATCGAAATGGAATTTCTTGGCTATCTCCAGATGCCCGTCGCTCCAGGTGAATGTCACGTCGGCGGGCGCGCTCAGCGACGTGCTATCGCCAGAAATCTTATATAGGCCGGTATTGGCAGCCTTCTCGAGTTGCGGGTCGTCGAACACCATGGAAAGCGGCCAGCCGCCGGTTAGTTCCGACGACTCGGGATGGACCAGGTCCAATGTGTGTGGTGGCTTTGCGTCGTCCTTGTATTTTTTCAGCTGCCAGCTTTTTACCACCGCTCCACGATTCGAAAACACCACGCGGTACAAGGCGTTTTCCACCACGATGCTGCGCTCTTGGGTATCTCCGATTGCTGCAGATGTTGTCGCGGGAGCCGCGGAAACTGCAGAAGGAGCCTTACCCGGCACCGTTGGCGTCGCTGTAGCAGGTGTGTTCGCGGAAGATGCGTTTCCAGGAGTTGCTGGCGCCGTTTGCGCCGAGTTGATCGGCTGCGGCACATTCGCTGGAGGTTTGGGCCCAAAATACTTCGTCCAAGCCAGAAAGACCACCATGGACAGTAACGAAGCTACCAGGATGCGCAGCTCGGGAGTGAACTTGTCTTTGTTCTTTCCGCCGGATGGGAGCGGAGTCATCGGCGGCGTGCTCACGGACGCACCTCGCGAGCCTTAGAAATCATCGTCGAATCTTCTGGCATCTCTTCCCATTTCTCCGGAACCGGATCGTGTCCGAATTTTCGTGATAGCGGATGGCAGCGCAGCAGCCGTTTCGTCCCCTGCCACATGCCGCGCGCCACCCCAAACCGCGCAATCGCTTCGTAGGCATATCGCGAGCAGGTCGGTTCAAACCGGCAGCTCCCCGCAAACCAGGGGGACAGGTAGGACTTGTAGCAATTCAAGGCAAACAACGCGGTCCGCACGCCCCGGGAGTATTTCGGCTGCGTTCCGACTGTGTAGCGGCCCTCTTCTGAGGCGGGCGTCTCGTGCTGTGATTGTGTTTGTCGCACGGGCGCTGATTCACTGCTAGTTGGCAACACCTTCACAGATCTTTCAGCAGCCGCAAAAGATCCTGCGTCAACGCGGGTAATGGTGTCTGCGCGACAGAGCTCTTCGGGTGAATGACGATGTCCCATCCTGCGGATATCTCCTGCCGGTGACAGCGAACCAATTCGCGCAAGCGCCTTCGCATGCGGTTACGCACCACCGCGCCGCCGAGTGCCTTCTTGATGCTGAAGCCGAAGCGACTCAACGGCAGTTCATTGGCACGAAGAAAGACGGTGAAGTGGGAACTCGAGCGGCGTTTCCCGGCGCGGTACACCGCGTCGAACTCGCTGCGGCGTACCAGCCGAACGTCGCGCGGAAACTTCTGGCTTGGCCCGTTAGGTGGAGTTGCCGGGCCCTCCGCGCTACTCGGGTGTAAGACGATGACGGCCCTTCTTGCGGCGCGCGGCAAGCACTTTGCGGCCACCCTTGGTCTTCATGCGCGAACGAAACCCGTGCGTCTTGGCGCGCCGGCGCTTTCGCGGTTGAAATGTACGCTTTGGCAAAGCAATCCCCCTTACGGTCTGGATACGGCCCGCGAACTCCCCGAGTTTCACCCCTGCGGCGGCGTTTCGCCGCCCGATCACAGAGCGAATCAGGATGGCCTTGGGGTCGTGTTCGTCAAGCCTTACTGCCTGATTTCAGGCAGCTTTCCGAATTTACTAGTGTACTTGCCACGCGCGCTGGGGGTCAAGAAAACCCGGGGTTAGTTTACAGAGCGGGGAAAAGTGATACACCCAGTAATCGCGCGATTTGCAACTCCAGGGTCGCCATTCAAACGCGGGCTCATTTCGTTTCAATCCTTAGCTTGCCCCAGTGGATCTCATCTTGTAAAACCACATGACCCACAACGGACGCGTGAGCTATTCTGAGCCACATTGTTGACACTAAGAGATATATGGTCCTTCAAGTTTTTGCTGCTTCTTTTGGTCGTCTTTCCGGTCCGCGGCACCTATGCGCAGGAAACCGTATTCGACGTTCCCAGTGCGGACGTTCTGGATAAAGGGAAGGTGTACGGCGAACTGGACGGGACGGTGCGCGTGGTGGGACCATTGGCTACGTTTACGCCACGCTTTGTGGTGGGAATTGGACATCAGATCGAAGTGGGCGTGAATTTCGACGGGCTGAGCGCACCTGACGTCGGTGAACTAGAAATTTCGCCGACTGTGAAGTGGAGGATTTGGAAAGCGCGGACATCCGGATGGTCATTTCTGGTTGGCGATGATTGGTTCTTCCCGGTGTATAAGCGGAGTTATGACGCGGGAAGCTATGCGTACGCATTTTTCGCGAAAGAATGGAAACATGGGACGCGGATCGGGTTCGGTGGATATGACTTTACGCGAAACGTTGTGGCGAGCGGAAATCGGGCGGGTGGGCAATTCACCTTAGAGCAGGCTGTGAATAAACGATTGACGCTGGCGGCGGAGTGGTACACGGGAAACTCTACGGTGGGATATGTGAACACTGGCGCGGTGATTAAGTTGACGCAGAAACTGACGCTGTACACTGCTTACCAGATCGGGAACGCCGGCGTAACTACAGGCAATCACCAGTTCCTTTGGGAAATTGGCTACAATTTCAATTAGTTGCCGGTATTCCTTCGCCGTCTGCGGAACTCGCGTCGGGATTAGTGGTGATTTGAACTTGATAGGAACTGATGAGGGTTTATACTCCGGCCATCGTAATGAGGATCAAATAGCCGCAATGCGAGCTTCAACGAAAGTTCTCCACCAGCATCAAATCGCTGGCCACTTCATCAATCTGTGAATACAGCAACCACTCGCCGTCGGGCGAAACGGAAAGGCCGCCGCCCCACGCATCAGGAGGTTTATCGAACGTGTAGATTCGACGGATGCGCGAGGTACGGAGATCCAAGAAATCAAGCTCGGTTTTGTTGCCCGTGTCTGGGTAAAAATAAATGCCTGATTCAGAAGGCCACCATTCAAAGCCGTCTGAGCGAAGGGCGGGCATTGCATCCACCATGCTTTCACCGGATCCGTCCGGCCGCATGCGCCATAACCGGAACTTGCCTTCGGTGAAGCGGACAAAATAAACATACTGTCCATCGGGCGATTCGATGGGCATGCTGGAGGCCATCTTGGTCAGTTGTACTGCGCGCCCGCCGGTCGCAGCCACGCGCCAGACCGTGAGGCGAGAATGGGTCAAGCCACTAGAGAAATAAATCCACCTCCTGTCATGCGACCAACTGGGCAAGGAATTCATCCGGGTTCCGGTCTCCAATTTCCTCGGGACTCCGCCGTTCGCATCCATGACATACACGTTGGCCTCTCCCCCAACCCGTGAGTCGAAGGCGATTTGTTTACCGTCAGACGACCAGCGGGTTGTCCCTCTCTGTCCGGCGCCCAAAGAGGTCAGCTGCTGGGTATTGCCGCCATCGCTATCACATACCCATATTTCATTCGTGCCCGGAGCGGTTGGAACTGAACACGACCCTTCTGCCATCCGGCGAAATAAATGGGGCATATTGCTCCCGCGTGGAGGTAACCAGGATGCGGGCATGAGCTTTTGCGCCATCCAGGTCCACCCTCCAGATATTTCCGTTGATCCGGGACTGCACGTAAGCCAGCCGCTTGCCGGATGAACTCACGACCGGTGAGCTGACATCGTGCCCAACGGGCACTTTTTCCGGGGATTCAGTCCGGCCGGGCGGGATCTGCCACAGCTCCCCGCTCGCGAAACGAGTGTAAGGAGAACTGGCTGCCACAATCTGCTTCTTTGCTTTCGACCCCGCAGGCAACGCGGTCGCGATGATCAAAACCAACGAGACCTTTCAGCTAACCGACGACAATAACGTGGTAGGGTCGGGGACAGGCTTTGTCTGCGATATAGACGGCGATAACTGCGTCAACGCTGGCCTACCAATCACGTTGACCGGCAAACGCGTCATTGCCCAAGGCGCGTCTGACTAATCTTCGGTCCGGCATCGCGAACCAGGTTGATGCTTTCCCAGGGCGTGCCACTCTGCTGGCGGCACGCCAGAGCATCTCTCTCAGAACGTTTAGCAGCGTGAATCGAGAAAAATCGCTGACTGCGTCCAGAATTCCAACCGCCATGCGCAGCCGTCTGGATCGCCACAGCAGACTCGATCTTCGCTAGAGTCGAACGACTATACGAACGTATTTACGGCACAGCACATTAGTCCCGGGTTGCGATGTCCCGCATACGAACCGAACTCTAACGACGATGAATACTCACAACCATTCCGCTATCTCCAGTACAGGGAACATCGATCAGGAATGCAGCGCTTTCAAACTCCTAATTAATTAGCGCTTACAGGTAATTTGCTTTTCCGATAACCGCGGCGGGCTCAATGGGTCGATGCAACACCATCTAATGCAAATCTTCTCTCGAAGGGTGGTGGGACCACGGGAGAAGTGAGATATCATTTCGGCAGCAATATCCCATGTTGTCTCGTCCCATACACTTTCGAGCAAATTATGATCAGGGTTAACGAACATGGCGAAAATATTTGAAATAAATACCAAAGCATCGGAGCCCAAGAAGGTGGATGCGTACATGAGCAGGCTCAAGCACCCACTCGCGAAGATGGTAGAGGATTTGCGGCAGATTATTTTAAGCACGGATGAAGAAATCGGAGAAGAAATCAAGTGGAATGCGCCGACCTTCTTCTATGCGGGAAAAATGAAGCCGACGAACCCGAAGGAGTACCGACGGTATATCGTGGTCTTCAATTTGTTTAAGCAGGATTGCATCCGTTTGGTATTTCCGAGTGGAGCGAAGGTCAAAGATGCATCGGGGTTACTGGAAGGCGACTATGCTGATGGCAGAAGGCTAGCGATGTTTTACAGCTCGAAGGACGTGAAGTCCAAGGCGAAGGCTCTGCGCGCAGTTATTACCCAGTGGCTAAAATTATTGGAGAAATAGTCCGCGTCGCGGCTGAGGACCATGGACACTATCGACTGGCTGCTTGATTCGGACCCGGCCATCCACTGGCAGGCGATGCGCGATCTAACGGACGCCTCCCCGGCGGCGGTCGCGGCGGAGCGTGCCCGCGTCCCGCACGAAGGAATTGGCGCTGAAATTCTCGCCCGCCAGGGATCGGACGGGTCGTGGCACCGGGCCGGCGCCCCCGTCTGGTTGCCGACCCTTTACACGTTGCTGCTCCTGCGCGCGACCGGCGTGGACCGCGCAGAACCTACCGTCGATTCGGCGGTTGCACGTCTCGACGCAGGCTTCCGGTGGGACGAGGAGTTCGGCAAGAAGCCTTTCTTCGAGGGTGAGGTGGAGCCGTGCATCAACGGGGGCACGCTGGCGCTCGGCGCCTACTTCGGACGCCCGACTGAGGGCCTCGCACGCCGCCTCGTCGCCGAGCAACTCGACGACGGCGGTTGGAACTGCGAAGCTCCGAAGAGTGCGCGCTCGTCGTTCCACACCACTATCTGCGTGCTGGAGGGGCTGCTCGAGTATGAGCGTGCCGTCGGGTCTGCGCCGGAGATTGCGGCGGCGAGAAGGCGAGGCGAGGAGTACCTGCTCGAGCGCGGTCTCTTCCGACGGCGCTCGACCGGCGAGGTCGCGAATCCGGCGTTCCTGGAGTTTGCGTTCCCGCCCCGCTACCACTACGACGTTCTCCGTGCGCTCGACTACTTCAGGGACGCAGGTCTCCAGCCCGACGCGCGCATCGGCGATGCCTTGCATGTCGTCGAGAGCCGGCAGCAGGCCGACGGTCGATGGCTCCTCGATCGCGCGCACGACGAGGCCCTCGCCTTCCGGTTCAGCGAGTCGGTGGGCGAGCCGAGTCGGTGGAACACGCTCCGGGCACTGCGTGTGCTCCGTTGGTACGAGTGAGCACGGCTCGAACCGACGGGCTATCGGTAGGACATTGAGTCCGATCCTGGAGGTCGCTGCCTACAACGGAGTGTCCCAAACCCTTTTTGCGGCAAATTTTCAACCCACAACCGACCGCACTCGCTCAGTTTTCTCCCAGTGATTGCATAACAATGTCGGCTCCTCGACCTGAGTAAACTGTGGTTGCTTCAGGAAGGAAGCGCAGCGTGAGAGGGTGCTCTGCCGTCAGTATACTGGAAAATATCTATGAATAAAAGATAAACATACGATCACGTATTGGCATGTCGGGGAAGGTAACCGGCGCAGCTCAGGACGGGAAGCCGGGGGTATTTTGGGAAGCGCGGATCGGATTCCGACAGCCGACAAAGCAGGAATCGGGAGCCTTTTGCGGATTCGATTGGCCGCGCGTGCTGGCAATCGTCGCACAGACCGAAAACCTTCGAGTGCGCGTCACTTAATTGGGCGTTGGACATGGCAACAACGCTCGTTACTCGCGAAAGGGGTTTGGCATGAAAACCGCGGCCATTAGTTTGCCTTCGGGGCATCGGCGGGAGCGGGCGGATTCGGTTTTGCAAAGCGCGCTTCGTCGATGTGCACATTCACTTCAATATTCGTCGCCGTGATTTTCTGAGGCTGTGTGGGACTGGCGCTGTTTGACTCCACCAAAAACGGATACTTCAAGCCGTCCACTTCGCGGTAATCGCGGAAGAACGTTTCGATCAGCACGTCCTTGTCGCCCTCCTTGGTGGTCACAACCGATTCGATCAGCAGTCCGGTATTGGCGTCGAAATAGAAGTAGCGCACATCACCGTTCGTATTCGTGAGTTTCAGCTTGTGCGCAGGCTTGCCTTGCACCTCCGCTTTGCCGACGTACTCCACCTGGCTGCCTTTTTTCTTGTAGTCGACGAACGGCCCCTCGAAGTCCGCTTCCTCCCCAATATTACTGATGTCCTTTTCGCTCATCGGTTCGACCGCCGGGACGCCGGCGAACGGATTGTAGATCCAGCCGGCGGACTTTCCGTCGTAGGTGCGAATCAACGTTTGCCCGTTGAGGGTAAGTTCGGTGTGCAGTTTCATGGGACGTTCCCGCTCCACCACGAAGGTGCCGTCTTCCCCCGGACCGAACGAAAGCGTGCCGCTAATGCGCTCCGACTGCAGTGCCTTGATCTTGGCCAAGCCACCGCGCGCGGCAATATATTTGGCGATAACCGTGTCAACGGTTTGCGCCGAGAGCGCTAGGGGAAATAACGCAAAGGCAGTGAGAGCGAGGAATCTGCGCATGAAGGAAGTCCCTGGTGCGGCGGGGAGGTAGCGCGGCACTTAAGAATGGTAGAGGGACTGCGAATGGGGGTCAATGGGCCCGGGTGCACGCGCCATATTCCTGTAGCTCAGACCTTCAGGTCTGAGGTTTGTTCGGGCAGCGGCATGATCGCGGTGGGAGCAAAAAACCTTGCCCCTCAGGTTGGTTGCTACTGGGGAAAGCCTTACCCCTGAAGGGGTGAGCTACAGAATCCGTCAGGTGGAATGTCGGACTTGACCTCGAAATCGAAGATGAACCCGGTGACGCTAGTGCCCGGTGCAATAGGAGCCGCGGTTAGCCATTGAATTGACGCGCCAGTGTTGGTGAGGGTATCCGTCCAGCCAGCAGGTGACATCACGTTGGTGGGGCTTACGCCCATGAAACCGGCGCCCGGAATCCACAAGAACCAGAATGTACCGATGGTGGTGCTCCCCGTGTTGTTGAGGGTCAGGTCGTATTGAAATACCCCAGGCGAAACTTTCATGTTTGTGCACGTAGCGGTGGCGTCGAGTCCATCAGCGCGAATGGAAACGCTCGCCGCGAGGAATACTGCCAGTAACAACAGAAGTTTATTGCTGTACTTGGCCCAAACCTTCATTTACCTCTCCTTGCGCACAATACAGTGTGCGATCGAATCACTCACACAGCAGTAGCATCGCCGGGAAACCAGGGGAATTGGGGTCCTGTAAAGCGAAGTCAAATACTTGTCAGGGCAGAAAATCACTCAATAGACTCGGCTAATACGCTTAAAAGAATCGGCCGTTAATTCTGTAGAGTGAACGAGTAAGAGCCGGGTTCGGCGGTGAAAACCTGCGCGCCATTTTCGCTGCGAACGAAATGCAGCCATTGATTCTGACGCGCATCCTTTCCATCCAGCAGGACGGTTGTATTTTCTTTTACCGGAAGAACGATCAGCGCACTGCTGTTGGGAGGGATTACGGTTTTCCAGGTGGTGAGGTTCCCCGAAACGGTCCAGGCGGATTGGATGGGGCCGTACGGCGACTGGTAAGTGGCTTCCACGCTTCCCAGCTTGCCATCAAATGTGGGGTGGAGAACGATGTGATGGAAGCCGGGATCTTCGGGATCGAAGTCGATGCCGGCCGCGAATCGGTAGAGCCACCCGCCCACGGCTCCGTAGGCGTAGTGATTGAAGGAATTCATCTGCGGGTCGTCGAGTTTCTGGTTGCCGTTCCAGCGTTCCCACATGGTCGTGGCGCCATGCTCAATCATGTAGCCCCACGAGGGGTATTGCGTGTTCAGCAGTAGACGGTAGGCAACGTCGGCGTGGCCGGTGCGCGTAAGCGTCTCCAGCAGTGCGGGCGTGCCCAGGAAGCCTGTGCCGATGGTCCACTGGCGAGCGGCAATTTTGGCGATGAGTTTGTCGGCAGCCGCGGCTCGCAGATTCTCGGGCAACAGCTTCATCTGCAGCGCCAGCACGTACCCTGTTTGCGTGTCCACGGGAACCTTGGGCGCGTCCTTAGCGGCGGGCGCCGATGAATTGACCTTGCTGTCCAGCGCTCCGACGAAGCCGTCGGGCTGAACGTATGCTTTGTTGAACGCGGCTGTGATCTTGTCAAAAAGGCCGGCGTATTTCCTGGCGTCGTCATCTCGGTGCAGTGCGCGCGCCATCTGCTGCATCAGCGACACGTCGTAAGCCCACAGCGCGGTGGCCAGTAACTGTTCGGAAGTGTGCTCGTCGGGAGCCAGCCAGTCGCCAAACGCGATGCCGTAGTTTTTCCTCCAAAGGTAATCCGGATTCGCGGATTGGATGGCGGACAGATAGCGCTCCATCGCCGCCCAGTTCTGCTCCGCCACGCGCGTGTCTCCATACTGCGACCAGGCAGTCCACGGAATGATGACCCCCGCGTCGCTCCACCCCGCAGCGGAAGCGGCACTAGACGTTACCGTGCCGGGTGCGAAAATGCCGAACATGTCCGTACCGGACTGCGTGCCGCGGAGGTCCGCGGTAAATTTTTGCGAGAAGGTAGCGAGGTCCATGTTGTACGAGGCGGTGCGCCAGAAGACCTGGGCGTCGGCGCTCCAACCGAGGCGTTCGTCGCGCTGCGGGCAGTCCGTGGGCACGCTGATGAAATTCGAGCGCTGGCCCCAAAGAATATTGCTCCAGAGCTGATTGATCATGGGGCTTGCGGAGTGAAACTGCATGGTGAAGGGCGCGTCAGTGTGCAGAACAACAGCTTTGACGGCGGCAATATCCGGTGGTGCCGCCAAGCCGGTCACTTCCACGTAGCGGAATCCGTGAAACGTGAAGTGCGCCTGATACTCCTCCGTCCCTTTTCCGGAAAGAATGAAACGGTCGGTGGCTTTTGCGGTGCGCAGATTGTCGGTGTAGAGAGAGCCGTCGGAGTTCACGATTTCCGCAAAGCGCAGCTGCACTTGCTCGCCAGCGGCTCCGGAAACGCGCAGTCTCGCCACGCCGGCAAGGTTCTGGCCAAAATCGTAAATGGTAACGCCCGGCTTGGGGGTGCTGATGCTTTTGGCGTCGAGAAGCTTTTCGACGCGGACTGGCGGAAACGCTTGGGCAATGATTGCCGGTTCAACAGGGTGCACGAGTTCGGCCGGCTTCCACTTCGTGTCATTGAACCCCGCGGTATCCCAGCCGGGCTGCTCTCGCCGCGCGTCGTAGGTCTCACCATCGTAAATTTCGGACCGCAGGATAGGCGAGTCATCGGCGCGCCAGGATTCATCCGTCTCGATCGATTCCGTCGAGCCGTCGGTGTATTCGATGCGAAGTTGCGCGCGAAGAGCGGGCGGAGTGTTGCCGTAGTTGTAGCCTTTGCCAGCCCACATCAGTGGCGTGGTGTACCAACCGGGAGCGAGAACCGCAGCCAGCGCATTTTTACCTTCGCGGACCTGTTGCGTTACGTCGTACACCTGGTACGGAACGCGCAGGCGATAATCGGTCCATCCCGGACTTAGAATCTGATCGCCGACGCGGCGCCCGTTCAAGTGAAATTCATACGCGCCCAAGGCCGTGGCATAGAGCCGCGCGGATTTTACCGGCTTCGAAACGGCAAAGCCGCGGCGAAGGATCTTTACCGTGTCGGTGGGCAGCGGCTTGCCCAGAACGGCGCCATCCATCGCGGAACCGGTGAAAGCATAAATCTCCGCGGCGTCCCACCGGGAATCGTCAAAGTCGGCGGCGGTCCATCCCGCGGCGGCATTCAACGCGCCTTTCCAGTGCGCATCGCTCGGAAACACCGCGAACGAGCCGTCTCTGCAACTCCACGATCAAGCAAGCGCTCATCGGTGTCCGGCTCTCGTCGTTTTTTGTCGGGTGTCGGGGGAGTGATAGCGAATGATTTCGACCGCGAGGCCGTTCTTGCCCGGGCGCAATTGCGCCGTGACATCAGCGCGCGCATACGTTTGCCAGGTGGTCTTCTTCGACGGAGGCAACGGCAGCGCGGTAAGGACCTGCTTTCCGTTCAGCCATGCCGAGGCCGTATCTTGTCCGGTGACGTACAGCGAGGCATGCTTCATGGCCTTCTGCAGTTCAAAAGAAAAACGAAAGTCGTGGTGAGACTCGCTGGAAGGCTTGTAGTCCGCATCGCTCTTATTGCTAATCCATTCCGCTGTGGACTCGCGCAGCGCCCGGTGCTCTAGGCCTTCCGAACCGATCCATTTCGCCCGCCAGTTTTCCGATTTCAGCAGACCGGTTTCCCACCACGCGACGTCGCTCGCTGGATACGGCCTGGAATCCTGATCCCACAGCAGCACGCGCCAGAAATAGCGCTTCTCGGCAAGCAAAGCGCTGCCGCCGTAAGGTACGCCGACCGATTGGCCGGAGACGACGCGCCCGCTGTCCCAAATGTCTGCTTTTCCGGCAGCGAGCGATTCGGGATTGCTGGCCACCTGGAGTTGGTAGGCGCTTTGGTGCGCTCCGAATCGTGAATCCTGCAACTGCCAGGAGAATAGTGGGGAAGCGTCGTCGATGCCCAGAGGATTGCTGAGAGAATCGCACGTCAGGTTGACCGGTTTCCCGCTGGAGGGCGGCGCAGGGTGCATTACCGGAAGAAAAACCAACGCCAGCAAGCCCGCCAACGCACACCGATTCGCAACGCGAATAAGCGATGAACTCAGAACACCTTTGCTCATGAGGCCTCACACGAACTGTAGTTGGAGCGAGAAGCTCTACAGTATCAGATATCAGTAATCGGTAATCAGGGATCAGGAGACTGGGCAGGAGCAGATTCCTCCCATTTCAGAGGCAAGCGGCGCTATCGACGCCTCCCCTCCCACGCGCCACATACTCCGCCGCGCCATCTTGAGGTAGAATGCGCGAATCCGCCCTGGGGCTAACCTGAGGCCGCCGGAAATTGTCCAACGGCGGGCCTATTGCAAACATTACCGCGATTGGAGGTGTCCGATGGCGACAGCAAATATCACCCGGGGGTTGCGTGGACCCGCAATGGTGGCAAAAACGATCACCAGTTGGTTCATCGCCATGGCCGTGCTCTTTATCATTTTAGGGATTCTGGCGATTATCGAGCCGGGTGTTGCCGGACTGGCAGTGACTCTGCTGGTCGGCTGGGCATTGATTTTCGGCGCGGTGGCCCACTTTGTGACCGCGTTTAAGGGTAGTGAAAAGGTGGGTGGTGTTCTATGGGGGTTCTTTTAACGCACGTTTTATGGGGTCGGTGCTCAGTGCTGCTCGGCGGAATCATCCTGGCCGAGGGCGTGATCGAAATCGTTGCGTATTTCAGGACTCGCCTGGAGGGCGCCTCGGGGTGGCTGCTGTTTAACGGAATTGTGACGCTGCTGCTGGGTTGTTTGATCCTATTTCACTGGCCATCCAGTTCGGTTTGGGCCATTGGAACGCTCGTGGGCATAAATCTACTGATGACGGGAATTTCACGGCTGATGTTTGGCCTGGCAGCGCGAAAACTGGCGACCCGTCTGGCGACGTGATAAAGCCATCAGCTGTCGGTCATCTGTTTTGAGTATTCAGAACCAGGTTCCTGACAACGTCGGTCGAGCGCACTGTTCTTTCAGGCCTAGAACTTAAGACGCAAAACTTGAAACTGAAAACTGTCTTATCGCACGCGCGTGAACGTAAACAGGTCGGTTTCTTTCTTGCCGTGGTCGCTGTAGTTCCAGATTTGCGTCAGGTGGTCTTTGTCCTCGAAGGTAATGCTCAGGCCCACCATGTGGCCGTCCTCCGGCGTCTTCATGCCCGTGACACGGACGAAGCTGAAGTCCATTTGCTTGCTGGCGACGGGCAGAGCCTGACTCTCCAAAGTGGGCTGGTTCCCCGCGGAACAGTAGTGCGTCAGGATGATACGGTTCCCCTCCGCCGAATACATGCTGATCATCTCCGCGCCATTCCCGGAGGCGTGCCGCTCCATCAGGACGCTGCCGCCCGAAACGAGTTCGAAGCTGAGATGCACGACGTTGCCCTTCTGATCTTTTCCCTGCCAGTTGCCCAGCAGGGATTTCAGCCTTTCGAACATGGGGTTGGCGGAGGCGGCGGGCATGGTCTGGGCGGGCAGGCTGCAAGCCGCGAGCAGAACCACGATGGCGAAGAGCAAAAGACGACGGCAAATCATAAAAGCCTCCTGAAAATGTTGTGGTAAAAATGAGCAAGTGAATTCTGGCGCAGAAAGTGGCGATTGTCGAGAGCCAGGCGCTTGCCTGCGGGGCTGGGTGGAGGAGGCGGGTTGCGGCATGGGCTACGGGCGGGGGCCGGAAGTCATTGACCGCCAGTGTAAGCCCTCCGTACCATGGGATAGATGCGTAACTTACGATTGCAAGCGTGCTGCGTGGCGCTGATCGCGTGCCTCTACGGGTGTGAGGATGCGGCCAAAAAACCGGCGCAACCGCGAGTGCCGGCGTTGGCGCCGTTGAAACCGGCGACGATTCCGCAAACGCCGATGAACGTCGGCGTTCTGCCTATGCCCGATCTTCTGCAGCACCCGCTGATGCCCTTGCAGCCGCCCGTTCCCGGTGGAATCGACTACCTGATCGTGCGGGTAAAGGAAAAGTTTGCGGCGGGAGAAGCCAATTACAAGGCAGGACATCTGGCAGCGGCGCGGCGTGATTTCGACGACGCCATCGACTGGATGTTGGAGAGCGGGTATGACCCGAACAGCGACCCGCGCTTGAGCGAACTGTTCCACACCGTAACAGATACCGTTTACACCTACGAGTTGCAGTCCTTTCGCGCCGGCGACGGCTTCACCGAAGCCCCGGCAGTCCCTGCCCCGATTGATGAAGTCGCGGAGATGACCTTTCCGGTAGATCCCAAGCTGAGAGAGCACGCGGAAGAGACAGCCAAGAGTACCTCGCACGACTTGCCGTTGACCGTGAACGACGTGGTGGCTTCCTACCTGAACTTTTTCCAGACCCCGCGCGGCCGGGCCATCGTGGAGAACGGTCTGCGGCGCAAGGGGAAATATCAGGAGATGATCGCGCGGGTGCTTCACGAAGAAGGTGTGCCCCAGGATCTGATTTACCTTGCCCAGGCCGAGAGCGCTTTCCAGCCGCTGGCCTTGTCGCGCGCCGGGGCGCGGGGCATCTGGCAATTCGTGCAGTGGCGCGGCAACGAGTATGGATTGCACAGGTCGTGGTGGGTGGACGAGCGCATGGATCCGGAAAAGGCCACCCGCGCGGCGGCGCAGCATTTACGCGACCTGTATGGTTTGTATGGCGACTGGTATCTGGCCATGGCCGCGTACAACTGCGGTCCCGGAAACGTGCAGAAGGGCATCGAGCGGACCGGCTACGCCGACTTCTGGGAACTCTACAAACGCAACGTGCTGCCGCGGGAGACGAAAAATTATGTGCCCATCATCCTGGCGCTGACGCTGATTGCCAAGGACGCCGGCCACTATGGCATCGCCGTCGATCCCGACCAACCGGTAGAGACCGACGTGGTGAAGCCTGGGCGGGCCATCGACCTGCGCCTGGTGGCAGAAACCATCGATGTGGATGTGGACACGCTGCGGACCCTGAATCCCTCGCTTCTTCGTATGGTCACGCCGGATGACTCCGGATTTGTGATGCACTTGCCCAAGGGCACCTCGGAAAGGTTCTCCGCGGAAATCGCCGACATTCCCGCGGACAAATGGGTCAGCTGGCGGCGGCACCGCGTAGAGGCCGGGGAAACCCTGACAACCATCGCGAAGAAGTATCACGTGACGCCACTATCCATTGCGGAGGCCAACGATCTGGAGCACGGCGAGGGTTTAACCCCGGGAGAGAAGCTGATCATTCCAGCCGCGCGGCCGCTGGCTGAGACCAAGCCGCGGCTGGTGCGCTACCGGGTGAGGAAGGGCGACACGCTGGGAGGAATTGCGGACCAGTTCAGCGTGACCTCGGAGGATGTTCGCCGGTGGAACGGGCTGAAATCCGCCAAAGTGAGCCGCGGCATGGTGCTGAGGATCTATGCCCTGGGAGGTGCGCCCGAGGCACACACGGTGAAGCACTCGTCGACGAGCACCGTCAAAAAGAAAACCACCAGCAGCAAGAGCGTCACCACCCCCTGAATTGCAAGGCGAAAACTGAAGCACTGGTGCTTGTTGCCGTACACTGGCGGCCGTAACCCGGTTCCTTGTGAGCAGGACTCTTGACAAGCACCGCAGAGTGGGATAACAAATCGCAAGGGCAGGCAGACGTCGGCTCCGGCTGGTGCAGCGTGCCAAAAACACCGGGTAAAGTTGAGCCCCCAGGGGAGGAAAGCATGGAATTCGAGAAGGAACCGTTTGAAGAAGACGACGAGCTGTCCCGGTTGGAAGACGACGAACTAGGCGGGGACGGCGAGGGCATTACCGAGGAAGAAGAAGAAATCCTCGTGGTGGAAGAAGAACCCAACGAAGAGGGCGAGGAAGAGCCGGCGGAAAAGGCAGCTCCGAAGGCAGCCACCAAGAAAGCCGCGCCCAAGAAGGTGGCGAAAAAAGCGCCGAAAAAAGCCGCGAAAAAGGCGGCCAAGGTGAAGAAGCCGGCCAAGAAGGCCGCTCCCAAGAAGAAGGCCGCGAGGAAAAAACGCCGCTAGCGGCGGCTCTCCGCTAATCGAAACTGACAAAATAGGGCCCCTCGATTTGTTCGAGGGGCCTTTTGTATTTGGGCACCTGCGGCGGCAAAGCGCGTCCCGCGACGGTCCCGCTCATTCAAGTGATGGAAGCTTCGGCTCGGCGATACCATCCGTTAGCTGATTCAATCGCTTCGCCGGCGTTGAAGGCCGCGACTGTCGGAAGATTGTCGTGCATGCCCACTCTCACGGAATCTGGCAGGTGCCCCAGGGGCACTTCTCTGGCAACGGACGCAGCTCTGAAAGGGGTGAGCTACAGAACGATCGAGGCTGGCCTGAAAGCCAACACTACGCGGCTCCAGGCCTTTTTCTTACACCACCGGCTCGGACCAGTTTTCCAGCGTTTCTTTCACCTTGTGCAGGAACTGGTGCGCGATGGCGCCATCCACCACGCGATGGTCGTAGCTCAATGTTACGTAGCACATCGAACGGATGGCGATGGAATCGTTGATCACTACCGGGCGCTTCTCAATCGCTCCCAAGCCTAGAATCCCCACGTTGGGCTGGCTGATCACCGGCAAACCGAACAACCCGCCAAACACACCGGGATTGGTGATGGAGAAGGTGCCTTCCTGCACTTCCTCCGGCTTCAGTTTCTTGGAACGCGCGCGCTCCGCCAGATCGTTCAATGTCCGCTGAATGCCCAGCAGATTCTTTTCATCGGCGCTCTTCACCACCGGAACGATCAGTCCCCAATCGAGAGCTACTGCGATACCCACGTTGATTTCCTTGTGCAGCACCACGTTGGTGCCGTCCAGCGAAGCGTTCAACGTGGGATACGCGCGCAGGCCGGCCACCGCCGCCTTCACGAAGAACGGCATGAACGTCAGCTTAGTCTCGTAGCGCTTTTCGAACTCTTCCCTGGCCTTGGCGCGGATCGCCGCTACCTTGCTCATGTCGATTTCTTCCACCGAGTAAACGTGCGGCGAAACGTGCGTCGACGCCACCATGTGCTCGGCAATTTTCTGCCGCATTACGCTCAGCGGTTGCAGCTCATAATTTCCGAAATAGATGCGCTCGCGCGGCACTCCGATTTGCAGCGCTGGAACGTACTGCGTGCCGTGTGCGGCAGGCGCGCCGGGAGCCGCAACGGGGGCGGGCGGCGGAGGTTGCGGAGTGGGCCGCGCAGCAGAAATTGCCGCCGGAGCGGAGGCGGCCGGAGCCGCGGCGGATTGCCCGGCAATCGCGGCTTCAATGTCTTCCTTGGTGATGCGCCCGCCCGCGCCGGTTCCCTCGAGCGTCGTGAGGTCGATGTTGTGTTCCTTGGCGAGCCGCCGAACCAGTGGAGAAGAATGCACGCGCTCCGTGGTGGCAGCGACGCCGTTCGCTTGCGGTACAGCGGTCGAGGCAGCTGCGGGAGTAGGAGCAGGCGCCGACGTTGGTGCTGGTGCGGGTTTCGCTGCCGGTGCGGGCGCAGCACTCGGTGCTGGAGCGGCCGCGGGTTTTGCCGCAGGCGCAGGAGGTGCGGCAGCCGGAGCAGACGCAGCAGCGGCTCCCGCGCCATCGATCACCGCCACAACCGTTTGGATCGGCACGGTCTGGCCTTCGGGAATCTTGATCTCTTTCAGCACACCTGCCGATGGCGAAGGAATTTCCGCGTCGACCTTGTCGGTCGAGATCTCAAACAGCGGCTCGTCGCGCTCCACCTTGTCGCCCGGCTTCTTCAGCCACTTGGTGATGGTGCCTTCAAAGATGCTCTCGCCCATCTGGGGCATGACCACATCGACTGCCATGGGGATTCTCTCCTTACGTCGTGGAACTTCCGCTATCCGGGGCGCTTCTGACCGATATTCGAGTGGAAGTCAACCTTAGCAGTTTACAGCCAAACCCACAGTGACGGAAAGCCCTGCCAAACGAGGTAATCGAGGTTCAGTTTCCAGATGCTTTTAGGTCGTGCGGGCGCATCGGAACGATTCTGATGGTTATTGCCATGGCGACTAACGAGAGGGGCTTCCGGAATCAGCTACTTCGAATCACGTTGCGCTTGTCAGCATCAGGCATCCTGCTTAAACTCCCTTCGAACTGATCCCCAGGCACTCGGAATTCAGGCATGAGCCACGATGAATACAGCGGCGGCGGCCGCTTCCCCGCCACTCGTTGGTCGGTCATTGCAGCGGCGCGCAGCGAGGACGTTGCCGAGCGCGCTCACGCGTTGGACGCCCTTTGCGCCGCGTATTGGAAGCCGGTCTACAAATACATTCGCCTCAGGTGGAATCGCGTGGCTGCCGACGCCCAGGACCTCACCCAAGGCTTCTTCGCCGAATTGCTCGAGCGGGAACTCCTCAGCCGCTTTGACGCCAACAAGAGCCGGCTACGCACCTTTCTCCGCGTGTGCGTGGACAGCTTTGTGATGAATGAAGAGAAAGCCGCGCGCAGGCAAAAGCGCGGCGGAAACAGCCCGCACGTCGCGCTCGATTTTGCCAGCGCAGAAGAAGAACTCGGCGCCGCCACCATCGACGCCGCGTCGCTTGCCTCGCCGGAATCGCTCGAAGAGTTCTTCGAAAAAGAATGGGTGCGCAGCTTGTTTGCCCTTGCGGTTGAAAACCTTCGTCAACTCTGTGTTGAGAAGCAACGCGAACGCACCTTCCAGTTATTCGAAGCGTATGACCTGGAAGACGACGACAACATCTCGTACGAGCGGCTGGCGGCGGAGTACGGAATCGCGGTTACCGACGTCACCAACGCCCTGGCCTGGGCACGCCGGGAATTCCGCAAAATCGCACTGGAGCGATTGCGCGAACTTTGCAGCACCGAAGACGAATTCCTGCGTGAAGCCAAAGCCGTCTTTGGATGGGACGCTCAATGAGGCATCTTTCAGACAAAGCTTTGACGCGGCTGCGCGCCGGCGCGGAGTTTCCGGACCTGAGCGGCACCCGCTACCAGCTGATGGGCCAGATTGCGCGCGGCGGCATGGGGGTGGTGTATGCCGCCGAAGACGAAACACTAAAACGCCGCGTGGCTTTGAAAGTTCTTGAAGTGCCTGGCGCGGAGGGGGAACTTGCCAGCCGCTTGATGCGTGAGGCGCGCGTGCTCGCGCGGCTCGAACATCCGGGAATCGTCCCGGTCCACGATGTGGGAACGCTGGCGGATGGCCGCGTTTTCTACACCATGAAATTTGTCGAAGGGCAACGCCTTGACGAGTATCTCGAAACGGTCGAGTCCATCCCCGACAAGTTACGCATTTTTCTTCGCGTCTGTGACCCGGTGGCCTTTGCGCACGCCCGTGGCGTGCTGCACCGCGATATCAAACCCGCCAACATTATGGTTGGCTCGTTCGGCGAAGTCCTGGTGATGGATTGGGGCCTTGCCAAGATTGTTGCGCAAGCCACCGGCGGAGCACGGCAAGATGCGGATGCCACCTTGCTCGAGAGTCCGCAAGCGATATTTGCGGACAATGACACGACGCAAGTTTCCGTGATCACCGGGCACGGCACGGTCCTGGGTACTCCCGGTTACATGTCGCCGGAACAGGCACGCGGCGAAGTGCAATCGTTGGACGGACGCAGCGACATTTTTTCCCTGGGCGCGTTGTTGCGATTCATGCTGAACGAAAGAAACGCCCGTGGCTCGGTCCCGCGGGTAGACAAATCGCTCGAAGCCATCTGCACGAAGGCGTCCGCCGAACAGCCCGCGTTCCGTTATGCGACGGTTCAGGATTTAGCGCTAGACGTGTCGCGATACCTTGATGGGCTGGCAGTGGCGGCGCACCGCGAAAGCATTTTTGAGAAGGCAGTACGATTATACCGGCGCTATCGTTTTTTTATCCTGTTGATTGCAGCGTACTTGCTGATGCGCCTGATCTTGTTGCTGGTTTTGAAGCGCTAACCTTAAAGGAATTACAAGTTCTGTTGTAAGAGACACCAGAGGCGGAGGAAACCGATGAACAAAGTGCTATTAGGGTTGCTGCTGGGAGCGCTGCTCGGAGCGATTGACGGCGGAACGGCCTGGTTTACGCCATCTGTCCGCGCGCAGTTAGCCGGCATCATTGTGGGATCGACCGTCAAGGGACTAATCGCCGGAATGGCCGCCGGATTTTTTGCGCGCAAAGTGAATTCGGTGCCGCTCGGAATCTTGTTTGGGCTGGGTGTCGGCGCCCTCCTGGCGTTCATCGTCGCGTACATGCAACACGGCTATTACCTCGAAATCATTCTGCCGGGCAGCATCGTGGGAATGATTGTGGGATATGCCACGCAGCGGTACGGAATGACGCCGGCGCCAACCCGTTGACGTATCCAGGCGATCAAAACCGGAAAACTGAAAGGGGAGAACCATGTCTAGGGTCATCCATTTTGAAATTCCCGCGGCGGAGCCGGAGCGCGCGGCCGCGTTTTACAAGCAAGTGTTTGGATGGAGCATTGAGAAGTGGCCAGGGCCGATGGAGTACTGGATGGTGACGACAGGAGCCGACGGAGCACCAGGAATAAACGGAGGACTGCTGAAGAAGCAGGCGCCCACAACGGCTACGACCAACACCATTGGAGTGGACTCTGTCGAGAAGGCCATCGTCGCGGTGAAGAGCGCCGGCGGAAAACTGGTGATGCCAAAAACTCCGATTCCCACCATCGGCTATTTTGCTTATCTCGAAGATACGGAAGGCAATCTCTTCGGTGTGCTGCAAAGCGACGCGAATGCCAAGTAGCTGAGGATAGCCGGATTCGCTCGCGCGAGAGTGCGAGTGGTCCAATTGTTACGCGCAGAGTTCCGAAAGAAATTTGCTGGATCGAAGGAGAGAAGCCATGAAGGCGAGAATGTTGATTGCGGGAACGTTGGTTATGGCGATCTTTGAGGCAACGTACGCATTGGCGGGGGGCAGCGGCGTGGCGGCATTTGAACAACTAAAGGCGCTTGTCGGCCATTGGGAGACTGACAAGTCGAAAACGGCGACACTGGACTTGGAGCTGACTTCGGGAGGCACTGCGGTCATCGAGAAATTTCACGTCGTCGAGCAGGGCAAGCCGGTCGAAATGATCACGATTTATTACCTGGACGGCGATCAGTTGAAGTTGACGCACTACTGTATGGCGGGCAACCAGCCGACCATGGCGGGCACCTATGACGCCAGCACGAAAACAGTGAGATTTGATTTCGTGAGCGCAACGAATCTGAAGAGCCCCAACGACGGGCACATGCACAACGCCGTGTACACGTTTATTGACAACGATCATTTCAAGACCAGCTGGACCTTCGAGAAGGATCAGAAGGATGCCTTCACGGAAGATGTCACATACGTCCGCGTGAAGTAGCGCGGTTGCGTCAAGAGCGCAAATCTACCGCTGATGCGGGCATGCATTCGAAGCTGGGAAATTCAAAACCGGGAAACAACCCACAGCGATCCACCAATCGTCACAAGGTCTTCGAGCAGGGCAATCACGAAGTCCGGTGTCCCGAGCGCCTTCACCAGTCTCGTGCGCGCCTGATATCCGCCGTACGTGCCGGCAAGCGCGCCAACGATTCCCAATCCCGCGCCGAGCACAATTCCTTCTTTCCCGGCCGCAGCGACGCATGCTCCACTCAACGCACCCAGCAAGATCCGCGGAATCAATCCCGGGGGCGCGGTGCGACTCGGAGTCTTTGGCAGCTTATCCGTGACCAGTTCCAGCAACGCCAACAGCGTGAAAATAACGGCCGCCGTCGTGCTGCCAATCCACGAAAGAGGATTCGGCACCTTCAGCCAACCTGAATGCGTGGCCCAGGCAGTCACCGCTGTCGGGGTCAGACTTCGCAACCCCGTGAAAAATCCGATCAAGAACGCAAACAGCAGAACTTGAGTAGGAGCCATAGCAACGCGGATTCTCACACCACCCCAACTCGCTGTCAATTATCTTTCACGTTGTTGTCTTGCAGGGATGCTTGTTGAAGAACGGCGCGTGAGCGTTCAGACGGTAGTGCTACTTTGCAGTCTTCTTAACGATATGTAGCTTCACTTCCCGTACGGTCTTGCTTTCGAAACTTGTGAAACTTCGACGGGAGGATTCGTTCATATAGATTTAATGGAATATTTACTTAACTTCTTCGGCCAGCACCGAGTATTAATTCTCAGCAGTAAAGTCTCTAGGAGGACCATCAATCCGTGAAAAAAGCTGCCGTCCGTATTGCGTTAATCGCTTGTACTATTGCACTGTTCACCGCACCGCAGTCTCAAGCCCAGATAAAACTACTCGCCGTTGGCACTCTCGACCAGTCCCGCGCCGGTTCCTTCGCCGATCTTTCTGGCCTTACTTACACCCTCGAAAACGGGGCGCCGGCAAACTCGCTGGGCGGCTTCGGCTCCGCGCTTTGCTACGCCTCCGGCAATACTTTTCTTGCCCTGCCCGACCGCGGCCCGAATGCCATGCCGTACGACTCGAATATCGACGACACCGCCAGCTACATCAACCGCTTCCACACGATTTCCATGGACTTGCAGCCGAACACCTCCGGAACGGGTCTGCCGTTTACTCTGACTCCCACCCTACGCGCCACCACCCTCCTCTGGAGCTTCACTCCCCTCGTTTACGGCGCTGGTGACACCCTCGTCGGCTCCGGCGCGCCGCGGATCAACAACTTCTTCCAGCACTTCTTCACCGGACGTTCCGATAACTTCGATCCCAACCATAACTCCGGCGATCCCAACGATGCCCGCTTCGACTCTGAAGGGATGCGCCTTTCCAATGACGGACGGAGCGTCTTCATCTCCGACGAATACGGTCCTTACGTGTATCAGTTCGACCGCCTGCTCGGCGTGCGCCTCCGCTCGTTCCAGTTGCCGGCAAACTTCTACGTGAACACCTTGTCGTCGATGGGCGCGATCGAAATCGCCGGCAACACCACCGGTCGCGTGGCCAATAAAGGCATGGAAGGTTTGGCAATCACCCCGACGGCCGCACCCTCGTGGGCATCATGCAGAACGCTCTGACTCAAGACGCCAACGAGGGCGCCAGCAAATTGCTGCGCATCGTTACGATCGACATCCTTTCCGGCCACGTCACTCATCAATACGCCTATCTGCTCACCGCTGGCTCGGGCGTCAGCGAAATCGTCGCCCTCAACAATCACGAGTTCCTGGTCGATGAACGTGACGGCACCGGACGTGAAGCCAACGTGCCGCCTGGAAATAGCACCAACGCCAAGGTCAAGCAACTTTTTAAGATTGATCTGGACGGCGCGGTCGACGTCAGCGCCTTGGACGGACTCACCGCGGCGGCAAACGCAGTCCCCAAGACTCTATTCCTCAATCTGGTTACGACCCTCAATCTAAGCGGTATCGATTTGGATCAGATTCCCTCCAAGATTGAAGGCCTGGCATTCGGCCCGGACATCAAAGAAGGAACTACCACCATTCACACGCTTTGGATCGGTAACGACAACGACTTCGTGCAGACCGTTAACGATGTGAACGGAAACCCCATCCCCAATCCCAACCAGATCTTCGTCTTCGGCTTCACCGACGCGGACCTGGACGGCTCCGTATTCGTGCCCCAAAAGTTTTCGGGCTCGCATTTCAGCTGGTAACGTTGCTTTCCCAGGGCGCGGACCCCGTCTGTCCGTGCCCGGGCACTTCCCCTTTGAAGGTCCTACTCGATTTTGTCCCTTAAGTCATGGCAGGCCGGATTGCGCGACAAGTGCCAATCGCTAGTCAGAAACGGGGATGTGGGAAAACCGTGTTGGACGAATCGTCGCTTGAAACCGATACACTGACCAGCCTTTGCTCACCTCAAAACCGCGCCAGTTCTTTCGCCGCGGTAAAAACTTTTTTTGCGTTGGGAAGAAACGCTTCTTCGAGTGTCGGAGCGTAAGGCACCGGCGTGTCCAGCGAGGTGACGCGCACCAGCGGGCCATCCAGATCGTGAAACGCTTTTTCAGCCAGGATGGCGGCGATTTCTCCGGCGATGCCGCCGGTCTTGGTGTCTTCGTGAACCACCAGGCACCTGTTGGTCTTTTTCACGGACTGCAGAATCGTGTCTTCGTCGAGCGGCAGCAAGCGTGCGCAGGTCGATCACTTCCGCTTCGATGCCTTCCTTCGCAAGGGCTTCCGCCGCTTCCAGCGAAGTGTGCATCATCGCGGCATAAGAAAGAATCGTCAGATGCTTTCCTTCGCGGCGCACCACGGCTTTTCCGAGCGGCACGATGTAATCGCCCGCAGGGAATCTCTTCCTTGATGCGGCGGTACAGAAATTTGTGCTCGAAGAACAGCACCGGATTATTGTCGCGGATACTGGCCTTCAGAAGGCCCTTCGCGTCGTAGGGCGTCGACGGATACACAATCTTCAGCCCCGGCGTGTGCAGAAAATACATTTCCGGATTCGCGGAGTGGAATGGACCGCCGTGCACGCCGCCTCCCGACGGCCCGCGCACGACGATGGGCGCCGGCGCGTTCCAAAGATAATGTCCCTTGGCCACAAAATTGGTGAGCTGATTGAAGCAGCAGGCGATGAAATCGATGAACTGCATTTCCGCAATGGGGCGCAGTCCCAGATAGCTCATCCCGCAGGCGGCGCCGATAATGGCGCTTTCGCTGATGGGCGTGTCGATCACGCGCTCCCAGCCGAATTTTTCCAGCAAACCTTCGCTGGTCTTGAACGCGCCGCCGTACACGCCCACGTCTTCGCCGATCAGCACCACGCGCGGGTCTGCGGCCATCTCTTCGAACATGGCCTGCTTGATTGCTTCGAGAAAGGTGATGGCAGCCATGGCTACCTCCTTGCCTTTCCGCGCGCTGCGGATTTCGCGATGCAGCTTTTTCTTAACGGGCGTTTTCACAGCGGGCTTGGTTTCTCTTCTTATCGGAGCGCTCGCTTTTCTGCCGCCGGCTTTTCCACCGCAGGCTTTTCCGAAGTCTGCATGGTATCGCCAAAATGAATCGGCGCATTCCCGCGCGACGAACTCTTGCCGCGCCCAAAGCCTTCCACGATCCACACCGGCTCGACACTCGATTTCGGCGGCAGCAACTCTTCTACATCGGCCGCTCCCAATTCGGCTGCAGGTCTTGTGGCATTCGGGGCCCGTACAGTACACGCCCTCGGCAGCGAATTCCGGCGGCGGCATCGGCGAATCTTCCGCGAACTCGCGCTCTTTTTCCAGCAAGTGCCGCGATCTTGTCTGTCGATTTCCTTTTTTGCCTTTGGCGTCCAGAAGCTTTTCGTCCAGCAGGAATTTTTCGTACAGCGTGATCGGGTCGCGCTTCTCCCAGAATTCCCGCTGCGGCTGCCGGCACGTATTCTGCGGGATCGTGCTGGGCGTGGCCGCGGCGGCGAAATGTCTTCGCCTCGATGAGGATAGGGCCTTCGCCGGCGCGGGCTCGCTCCACGGCTTCCTTGGCTGTGGTATAAACCGCCACCACGTCGTTGCCGTCAACGATGTAGCTGAAATACCGTAGGCCCTCGCGCGGTCCGCCAGATTTTCCAGCGGCACTTGTCGCCGCACCGGAGTGGAGTAGGCCCACAGATTATTTTCCAGAATCAGGACCAGCGCAGCTTTTTGCGAAGCGGCGAGATTCAGTCCTTCGTGAAACACCCCCGTGGAGCTGCCGCCATCGCCAATCCAGGTCATAGCGACGATTTTCTGCCCCAGGTAGCGCCCGGCCATGGCCACGCCAGTCATCACCGGAATGAGATCGCCGAGCATGGAGATGGGCGAAACGATGTGAAGATTTTCGAGATCGCCGAAATGGCTGGTGCCATCCTTGCCTTTAGTCGGCGAAGTATATTTCGCCATGTGCTGCGTGAAGATGTCGCGCGGCGGAACACCTTTCACCAGCAACGCGCCGATATTGCGAATCATCGGCGCGATCCAGTCGCGCTTTTCGAGCGCGTACGCCGTGCCCACCGAAATGGCTTCCTGGCCCAGACTGGAGTACAAGCCCGCCGACAATTTTGTTCTGCCGGAACAGCTTGGTCATGGTCTCCTCGACCTCGCGGTTGAGCCGCATGTAGTAATAGAGGTCCAGGTATTGTTGGCGGGACAAGTTTCGGTTTTTGCGCGGGTCGTTTCAGAGGCAGGCATGGTCCGAGCGTCTCCGAACGGGCATTCGGCTCTCTATCTTAAGGCCAACGCGCGCCTCGCTCCTAATCGGCCTGTTTCCGCGAACCAGGCCGTTTTAGAGGATGGAACCTAACTCACTAAGTTGAGTGCCCAGTGCTAGGAGGAATCATTAGCGATGCAACTGCGGCACTTGCCGAGGACAGAGCTGCGCAGATCAACATTACAGTTCGGAATGCAAAAACAAACGCATGGGAAATTGATTCGTGGATCAGCGTTGTCGTGTCAGAATCCAGGCCGGGGGGTAGGTCCAGGCCAGCCAGCTTGATCTCGTTGGACCGAATGTACTGGAGAATACCGGGCGGAAGCGCTATGCCGGTCAAGCTATAATTCAAGCTGGTACTAAATAGTTGCACTATAACGATCCCGAGGACTGCAACCGAAAGTACCCCTGCAACCCGGGCAACTGCGTTGTTTATCCCTGAGGCGGTGCCGGCACGGTCCTGTCCGACCGAACTCATAACCACCGTGGTGAGCGGCGCGACGCTAATCGCCATGCCAAAGCCGAGAACAACGAACGCTGGGAAGAATGCTGTCCAATAACTGGCTCCCACACTGGGCACCGCGAACAGTACGAAGCCTGTCGCCGCAATCAGCGGCCCGATGACCAGCGGGGCTCTTGGCCCGTAACGTGTTACCAGCCCGCCAGACCAGCGCGAAAGAAAGAACATCAGCAGAATCAGCGGGAGCGCCGCAGCGCCGGTCGCAGTTGTGGAGTATCCCTGCGCCTGGATAAGGTTCATCGGGAACAAGAAAAAGAAAATTCCCAGAGCGGCGTAAAGAAACAGAGTGAGCAAGTTCGCGCCACTAAAAGTGCGTGACTGAAACAGCGCAGGCGGCACCATCGGTGAACTTACCCCAGACTCAGCAAACACGAAAACAATCAGGCAGGCGAAGCCGGCACTCAGGCTTCCGAAAACCGTCGGATGGCCCCAGCCGAGACTCACAGACTCGATGAATCCATAGACCACGCCACCTAATCCGACAGTTGCGAGCAGCGCTCCCAACCAATCTACATGTTCAGCCGTGGCGCTACGGCTTTCGGGCATATGCCATAGCGAAATGGCGATCACAGCGGCCGCAATCGGAACATTGATGAGGAATGCCCAGCGCCAGGACGCATGCTGAATAAGCCAGCCGCCAAGAACCGGCCCTGCTGCTGCTGTGATCGCCGTGAAACCCGACCATGTACCGATCGCTTGACCGCGGGTTTTCTCGTCAAAACCTGCACTGATGATCGATAGGCTGCCCGGCACAAGAAAGGCAGCTCCTATACCCTGCACGCTCCGAGCGATCACGAGTTGCTGTATGTCCGTGGCAAAACCACAAGCGATAGACGCTGCCGCGAAAATCCCTACGCCAACCAGGAACATCAACCGGCGACCAAACAAATCGCCGAGGGAGCCGCCGACCAGAATCAGAGCTCCCAGAAACAGCCCATAAGACTCGACAACCCATTGCACGCCGACGACGGTGGCATGGAGACTCGCTTGCAGCGCCGGCAAAGCTACATTGACGACAGTGCTGTCAATAAAAGCCATGCTAGAACCGAGAATTGTCGCCGCCAGGATCCAACGCCCGGCTTGCGGTGTGCATGGAACGTCAGCACTGACCGATCGGACCACAGCTTCGTCGCATGGCGGTTTCATAGCGGCTATGGATGCATGCTCGTGCCGATTAGATTCCGGCGGCACCCCGTTAGTTTCCGGATTCCGCCAGGAGACGGTCGCTCCGGACCAAGGATTCCAACGAGCCTACAAGCGGTTTCCGCCAGCGGGCGTGGTTTGCCATCGTACGATTGCGCTGGGTAACAGGTTCATGTAGCTTTAGTTCGCGATGAAAGCAACGCTAGCCCTCGCGGTCCTTGCGATGGCATACCCAGCATGGTTGCCTCCGAGTTCGACGACTCCGCTTGAAAGCCAGCGGAGCGCCATGCCCCGTGAAAGCCATATCCCGGTTGGGAACGCAGAGTTGTATTCTCGAGAGCTCGGGCAGGGCACAGAAATCATCGTCCTCCATGGTGGACCGGATTTCGACCACAGCTATCTCGTGCCCGACCTGGACCGCCTGTCCGATTCGTTCCATCTCATCTACTACGATCAGAGGGGGCGCGGCCGGTCCGCCGATCGTGTGCAGCCCGAAGACGTCACGCTCGCATCCGAAATCGCAGATATAGAAAAGGTTCGACAATATTTTCACCTCGACTCCGTGATATTGCTGGGGCACTCCTGGGGTACTGTGCTTGCCCTTGAATACGCGCTTCGGTATCCGGAGCGGGTGTCTCGCATGATCCTGATGAATCCGGCGCCGGCGTCCACAGCGGACTACAAGCAGCTCCGGACGGAATGGCTCGAGAAGCGACCTGAAGACATGGAGCGGCGGAAAACCATATCAGCCTCCGCTGCTTACAAAGAGGGCGATCCCGACGCGGTCACCGCATACTATCGCATCCATTTCAAGGCGGCGCTGGCGCGACGGGAGGATTACGAAATGATTATCGCAAGGCTGAGAGCGAGCTTCACAAAAGAAGGCATCCTCAAGTCGAGAGCCATCGAAGCCCGGCTCATGAACGACACATGGTCCTCGCCTGATTACGATCTGCTTCCTAAGCTCAAGAGCCTGAGGATCCCGACGCTGGTCATCTCTGGCGATCACGAATTTATCCCCGCCGCCACGGCCGAGCACATCACTCAGGCGGTTCCAAATGCACACATGGTTACATTGAAGGATTGCGGGCATTTCTCCTATCTCGAATGCCCTGCTGCTGTTCGCGAACAGATTGACGCTTTCTTTCGTGCCAAATGAGGCGCGCTCTAACCGGTCGTCGACGATGAGGCTCCGGTGTCCCGCGCTGGCGGCTGGGCGCCCTTGATCGCGAGCCACAGCATGAACACAATCTCCCCGATGAAGGCGGGCTGAGAGTAGGTATCCACCTTGTTCTGATATTGCGGCAACAATATACCCGTAAGGCTCAGGATCACCCAAGCGATGCCGGCGAAGGCGAGCCAGACGCCCAAAAAACGCGGCAGGAATCGCGATCGGTACACAAGCAGCCCGAGCGGAAACAGCCAAAGACCCCAAAATATTTCGGCGACAACAAATCCGTGATGATGCAGATTGAGGAACAGCATTGCCAGAGCATCTCGCTGCGGCTTTTCGAATACCGCTAGGAATTCAGCGCCGCGCACGAGGACGAGGGCAGCGATGGAGTTCAGCTCATTCACAAGCGCTATCGGGATCGAGACCACGATCAATATCACCATGAGCGAGGCGTGCCGCCGGCTGACCCCCTTGAGCAGATCGTACAAAGCCAGAGCCACGAAGATAAAAGCGGCCTGGCCGATGAGTTCGCCCGCGATGCCCAGACGAAAGAGCATTTCAGAGGCCGCGATGTTACCGGCTGTCGCCGCTGCGTTTCCGTGGACCATCAGCTTGCTGGGGACGTAGCCCATAGCGAAGAAACCCACTATTGAGGTGAGTACATATAGTAAGCCCGCGAATCGGCCTGGGTTCTTGGTGGAACGCATGGGTCCTCCTGGTGAGGGGTTAGCCTGAGATACGGCGGAGGTCGTCAAAAAGTTACGCTACGCGCAGTTCTCGGCGTTGCCACCATTCTAGTGGCTTCGGCTCTGCTCGCCTGCTATGCTCCGGCACGCCGCGCAACCAAGATTGATCCCATGACCGCTCTGCGCCAGGAGTAGCTGACTGTCTGCTCCAGCTGACTTGACGCTCCGTGTGGATGAGTTGGGCCTGTTCATTCCTTCCGGTTCCCCTTTCGGGATGAGTCGTTTTTCAGTGGCGGGCGGCGCGATAGAGGCCCAGGACGCGGAGATCGCTGGTGGCGGCGCGAACTTCCTGGAGGGCTTGCTGCAATTCTTCAAGGTGTTCGGACTCAACATCGACGTAGAACTGGTATTCAAAGGGCTTGCCGTGGATGGGGCGGCTTTCGATCTTCAGCAGATTTACGCCATGATTGGCAAAGGGTTCGAGGGAAGCGAGCAAAGCGCCGGGCTGGTGAGCCAGGCGCATGGCCAGAGACATC
This sequence comes from Candidatus Acidiferrales bacterium, assembly GCA_963792145.1. Taxonomy (GTDB): domain Bacteria; phylum Acidobacteriota; class Terriglobia; order Acidiferrales; family UBA7541; genus Acidiferrum. Next base: position 31,449 of record CAWBVH010000048.1, on the reverse strand, counting down.
TTGCGCGCGTCCGCGGCGCGGTATTTTTTGGCCTCGGCGGGAGGCAGGAGCAGAACGAATCGCGTGAAATTCTCCGCGTTATCTTGAATGCCTTGGCGAAGAATGATCGCGCCGTAGTGGCCGGCGGCACGAAATCCCGCAATTGAGGCAGCAGATTTGTCTCCACGAGCCATCATTTCGCGGACGCTGCCCGCGGTGTCTTCTGCGGGCACGCGCTTCAATGCGGGATAGGTTTCAAAGAAATGTTCGCATTGCGCCAGCGCCATGGGGTGAGACGCCACGGAGCGAAGTTGCTCAAAGGTCGCGCCGGGACAAGTCATCAGATGGTGCTCGATGGGGAGAATGGTCTCGCCGCAAATCTCGAGCGGGCTTTGGAGCAGCAGGTCGTAAACGCGAACGACAGAGCCGGCGAGGGTGTTTTCGACAGGCAGGAGCAGGGCGTCCGCGGCGGCTTCGCCGATGGCGCGAAAGGTGGCGTCAAATGTCGCGCGGGGAACGGTGCGAATTTCTTCGCCCAGCAACTGCACCGCCGCCCCTTCGCTGAAGGCGCCCGGCTCGCCTTGAAACGCTACCCGCATCGTCTTGAAACTCAGCGCACCCATGCGTTCAAATCCACCCTTGGCAAACTCTCCGCGCGGCCGCGACTCCGGCTATAATTTCTGTTCGGCCACAATTTTGGAGGTATCGGCATGATGACACAGAACCGACCGAAAACGGGCGACTACGCCTCGTTCTACGGAAAGTACATTGCGCTGGTTCCCGAAGGCGAGTTTCTGCAGATCCTGGAGACGCAGCTCCGGGACTGGCAGAGATTGCTGGGGGACCTGAGCGAGGAGCAGTCCGATTTCCGTTACGAGCCCGGCAAGTGGTCCATCAAGGAGATGCTTGGGCACGTGAGCGATAGCGAACGTATTTTTGCCTACCGGCTGCTGCGCATTGCGCGTGGCGATCAGGCGCCGATGGCGGGATTTGAGCAGGATGATTACGTGCGCGCGGCGAATTCTTCAGCACGAAAACGGAGCGATCTGCTGGAGGAATTTACCGCCGTGAGGCGCGCTACGATGGCGCTGGTGTCGTCGATGGATGATACGGCGTGGGTGCGCCGCGGGGTTGCCAACCAGAGGGAGATATCGGCTACCGCAATGGCGTTCGTGATCGCGGGGCATGAGCGGCATCATCAACTGATTCTGCAGGAGCGCTATCTTCCGGCATTGCCGCGAGGCTAATGTCCCGCGACGGCGTGGGCCACTTTTTCTCGTGGCTCGACAGCCACGCTGTAGGTTGTTACGGGCACTTGGAGTTGCGGGGCTCGTCCTGAATTCCCCTGTTCGTCGGGCTGAGCTAACGCTTCGCTGACTCCCGGGCGAACCATGTACAAGAGCAGAAAGGTGGCCAGGGTCAGCAACAGCCCCGCGACGATCACGGCGGTTTCGCCGGTTTCTGACGGCCACCACAAGGCTTTGAGCGACAGATAGCCTCCGCAGGGCAGTCCGGTATCTGTAAAAACGCCAATTTTTTGAGTTATTGAAAGAAGTAGTGGCGGAGGAGACGTCATAGGACTGAGTTATATCGAGACCGGGAGAGGGAGTGGGGCTGTGCCGTTTTGCAACGCGCGCGATTCAGAAATTGTTTGCGCTGCGAGTGAGGGGAATGGGGAGTACTGGTCGCACGTTGCAAGCGATGGTTACAATGGCGGGCTGAAAGTTGGACTGGCGCTCGTTGCTGCTTAGTCCAGCCGCTGCTACAATTTCTGTTTGCCGGGTGGCCTGTGGCTTCCGTATAACAATGGTTGTTCATGCCCGGCATCCTGTCGTTCATTACCCGCCTTGGATTTTGCGTTCCAATTGTCCGGCGGCAACCGGCCTGGCGCCTTCAAGCGGATTTGGCCTCAGCTTGAGGGAAGGGAGAGTACGCGTGGCAAAATATGACGTGGCAATCATCGGAAGTGGTCCGGGTGGATACGTGGCCGCGATACGGGCAGGGGAATTGGGACTGAAAACGGTGGTGGTGGAGAAAGACCCGTTTTTGGGCGGCACCTGCCTGCACGTCGGGTGCATCCCCACCAAGGTTCTGCTGCATCACGCCGATGTTTACGATCATTTTAAGAACGGAGCGGAATTGGGCTTCGAGGTAGCGGGCCTGAAAATCAACTGGGCCAACATACTGGCGCGCAAGAACAAGATCGTAACCAAACACGCCAAAGGCATCGAATTTCTTTTCAAGAAAAACAAGGTGGAATGGGTGCAGGGCTGGGGAAAATACGATGGCCCGGGGCGCGTGGCGGTGGAAAAGGACGGCAAGCGCTCGGTTATCGAGGCGCGCGGCATTTTGATGGTCAGCGGATCGGAGGCGAAATCGCTGCCGGGAATCGAGCCGGACCATAAACAGATTCTGACCAACCGGTCGATCATTGAGCTACCCGAAATACCGAAGACGCTGATCGTGATTGGCGCGGGCGCGGTGGGCGTGGAGTTTGCGTCGATCTACAATTCGTTTGGGACCCAGGTGACGATTCTGGAAGCATTGCCACGCGTGGTGCCGGTGGAGGATGAAGAGATTTCGTCCGAGCTTGAGAAGACGTACAAGAAAAAGGGCATCAATGTCCAGACAGGGTGCAGCGTCGATGGCGTGAAGAAAGACGCGAAGGCAGTGACGGTCTCATTTAAGGATAAGGATGGGAAGGCGCAATCTCTGCAGGCGGAGAAATTGCTGCTCGCGGTGGGACGCAAACCCATGACGGAAAATTGCGGCCTGGAGAAATCGAAAGCCCAGCTGGAGCGCGGGTTCGTGCACGTGAATGAATACATGGAGACTGCCGAGCCCGGGCTGTATGCCGTGGGCGATATTGTAGCGGGACTGCCGCAACTGGCGCACGCGGCGATGATGGAAGGGATCGTGGCGGTGACGCACATTGCCGGGAAAGAAACGCAGCCCATCCTCAAAACGCGAATCCCGAATGCGACCTATTGCGAACCGCAGATTGGGTCGATCGGCCTGACGGAAAAGCAGGCGCGCGACGCCGGGCACAAAGTGAAGACCGGGAAATTTCCCTTTGTGGGCAACAGCAAGGCCACCATCCTGGGGAATCATGGCGGATTCATCAAAGTAGTGAGCGACGAAACGTATGGCGAGGTGCTGGGGATCCACATCATCGGGCCGTACGCCACGGAGATACTTTCGGAAGCGACAACGGTGCTGCAACTGGAAGGCACCATCGACGACATGATGCACATGATACACGCGCATCCTACGGTATGGGAGGGACTGGGCGACGCGTTTGCGTCGGTGCGCGGATTGCAGATCAACGTGTGAGAGAGTTTTCAGTTTTCAGTTGTTTTCAGTAAAGCAAGAGTGGCTGCATTCGCGACCCTGGAACGTGTTGTCGTCCATGAATCCTTGCTACATCGTCGATCTTGGGCTGATTTCCTACGCCGATGGATGTGCTCTGCAACAGCGGGTTGTGGCGGCACGGAAGGCCGGCGCGATTGAGGATGTGCTGCTGCTGTGCGAGCATCCCCACGTAATCACACTGGGGCGCAACGGGAAGCGCGAGAACCTGCTTGCCTCCGAGCACGTGCTGCGGCAGAAGGGCGTGGAGTTCCACGCTACGAATCGCGGCGGCGACATCACCTATCATGGACCGGGGCAAATCGTCGGGTATCCGATCCTGAATCTGACGAACATGAAAACGGATGTGCACTGGTACGTGCGCACGCTGGAAGAAGCGATGATCCGTGCCAGCGCTGATTTCGGCGTGACAGCGTTTCGCATTCCCGGCAAGACTGGCATCTGGGTTGAAACCGCGAGCGAAAACGGCGCCAGCGAAGAAAAGCTTGCGGCCATCGGAGTACACATCAGTCGCTGGGTGACTTCGCACGGGTTCGCTTACAATGTTGCAACCGATCTTCGCTATTTCGATCTGATTGTTCCTTGCGGCATTTCCGATCGCAAAGCTACCTCGCTCGAAAAACTGCTCTCGCGCAGCGTGTCGCTCTCTGAACTAAAGCCTCGCCTCGCGGATCACCTCGCCGAGGTGTTTTCTCTGGCGCCGCAAAACTTGTCGCGTGAGCAGTTGCTCGCGCAACTTACTGAGGTCGAGCAGCCGACCCCCAGCAGCTCGATCATACAAATCTCCAGATTGATGATTGGTCGCACAGGAACGCCTGATCCCTAAAGGGATGAGCTCCAGGAATGGTGTCAGCGGCCGTTCGCGGGCGGGCAGCGACAAAGGATTTCGCTTGACAAGGGAGGGGTGCGGGAGGATAGTAAACCGTATGGTTAAGTATTCTCCCGCTCTGGATTCCACCTTTGGCGCCCTGGCGGACCCCACGCGCCGCGCGATTCTGGCCACACTGATGCTCGGCCAGGCCTCGATCACGGAACTGGCCAAGCCGCACCGCATGTCCCTCCCTGCCGTGATGAAGCATGTCCGCGTGCTGGAAGAAGCCGGGCTCGTCTCGCAGAAAAAAATTGGACGGACGCGCAGGTGCCAACTTGCCGCGCAGCCACTGAAAGAAGCGGAACAGTGGCTGTCGCAATACCGGGCTTTTTGGGAAGGCACTTTCGACTCACTGGCACGTTATCTCAGCCAAGAAGAAAACAAGGAGGACAAGTAATGGCAACGCCGCAATCGCAACCGCAATCGGACTCGCTGCAGCTCAGACGCACGTTCGCAGCGCCGCGAGAGAGTGTGTTCCGCGCCTGGACCGACGCGAAGCAATTCGCGCTGTGGTTTCATCCGAGCACCGATCACACCACTATTGTTTCGCAACTGGACTTGAAGGTGGGCGGGAAATACAGCCTGGAGATGCATCATAAGGGCGGCAATGTGCACAAGCTGAGCGGGACATACCAGGAAATCAAGCCGCCCGAGAAGCTGGTGTTTACCTGGCGGTGGGCCACGGATCCTCCCGGGCAGGAATCGGTGGTAAGCCTGGAATTCCATGATCTCGGCAATGCCACGGAAATTTTGTTAAACCACGGGCAATTCCCGAGCGCCGAGTCGCGCGAACAGCACAACCACGGCTGGATGGGCTGCTTCGAGCAACTGCAAGGTTACCTGGCACAGGCGTGAGGGGTAGTAGCGCTGGTATCTGGCAAATGGCCGATGTGGGGATCTTTCACCTGCGAATCACGCGGGTTCAGGATGACACGTCCCCAGCTAGAGGAAACGTTTTCGCAAAGTGGATCTCGCAAGAGTGTCGCGCATCGCGCGACGAGGAGGACAGATGCCGATTGTTGACGCAATTCTGATGGAGATGGAGCAGGAAGCGAAAACCACGCGGCGGGTTTTAGAGAGGGTTCCGGATGACAAACTAGGCTGGAAGCCACACGCAAAGTCGTTCACGCTGGGTCAACTGGCCATGCACATCGCCGGGGGTCAGAAACAAATCGCTAAGATGGCCAACGAGGACGTGTGGGAGGTTGGAAACTTCACCGTGCCGGAGGCCAAGAGTCGCAAGGAGCTGCTGGAAACTCTGGACGAAGGCACCAGCAGCGCGAAACATAGTCTGCAAAAGATGGATGATACGAAGCTGATGTCCACCTGGACGCTAACGAAAAACGGCAAGACGATCATGGCGGTGCCGAGGATCGGGTTGATCCGCTCTGTGATGATGAACCATTTCTACCATCATCGCGGACAGCTCTCCGTGTATCTGCGGATGCTGGATGTGCCGGTGCCGTCGATTTACGGGCCCAGTGCGGATGAAAACCCGTTTGCGTGAACGGTTCTAAGGCTGCACCGAGGAATCTCTCTTTGCCCAACTAAAGAAAAGAGAGATTCCTCACTCCGCCGACTCCGTTCGGAATGACAGAATTAGAGTGAGAAATGCCAGGCTAGCGGGGGCTGCGTCCGGACGCGGACGGTGAGGATGCGAGGCCGGAAGATGTGGGGGAACTATTCTCCGTCACCAGCTTCTGTTTTGCGTGGGGCACGCCTTGCAAGCCATTGAGATAAGCTGCAATCCCGCGGTACAGGCCTTCCGCGACGCGCTGGCGCTGGCCGCTCTCTAGTAGCAGGCTTTCGTCGCTGGCGTTGCTGACGAAAGAAATCTCCGAAAGCACAGCAGGCATGTTGGCTCCGGTCAAAACGACGAAGGGCGCCTGTTTCACACCCCGGTTTTTCTCGCCTCCGTTCACAAGCTGTAGCCGCTGGGAGAGAGTGTTCTGTATGTCCACGGCGAGCAATTTCGATTCCGCGATTTTGTCGTTGCGGGCAATTTTTGCGACCAGGTCGGACAGCTCGTGGAGAGAAGACTGCGCGGACGCGTTTTCGCGCGTGGCGAGTTCCCTGGACTGCGGCGAAGTGGCCAGGCTTAAGTAGTAGGTTTCGGCGCCGCGGGCTTCGCGGAAATCGCTGGAATTGGCGTGAATCGAGATGAAGAGATCGGCATTAGCAGCATTAGCGATGGACGTGCGCTCTTCCAGGGAAACGCGGCGGTCATCCTTGCGTGTGTAGATTACTTCCGCTCCGGCAATATGTTCTTCGATGAGCTGGCCGAGGCGCATCGCGACATCCAGGCAAAGATCCTTTTCGAGCAGGCCTTGCGGTCCCTTGCTGCCGGTGTCGTAGCCGCCGTGGCCTGGATCGATGGCGATGCGACTAATCTTCAGGCCCAACTCGCGCGAAAGGAAAGGTTGCGGATCGTGAGCGAGGGTTGGTAAAGCGGACTCGGCGGGCAATGCGTTTTGAGTTGCGGCAGCGGAGGCCAGAGAGGGATTTGTGGAGCTTTGGGAATGAACTTCGATCACCAGGCGATAGGGGTCGGGAAGCAACTGCGCGGAGTATTCTTTGGCGCCATCGGCATCAAGAACCAGCCGGACGACATCATCGCTGAATTGCGAGGCGCGCACGCCTTGCAGTAAGCCATTGGAACCGGGAACGGTCTTCAGTCCGACGGAGGGCCGCAGCTGCGCTTTGTGGAGATCAAAGTAGATGCGGTCGGGGGAAGTGATGCGAGCGGAGTCGAATTGCACAGGATTGTCGAGCAGGACGACGACGTGAGCATCGTTTTGTAAGTTCGATGCTTGGATAGCGGTAATATTCGGCGTTTCTCGCACCACTGAACTCGATCCTCCGGGATAGCGGTTCGCAGCCGATTGCAAAACGCCTTGTGCTTGCAGTCCGTCGTGGGCTTGTTTGCGTTGCGCGAGGCTGTTTGTTGCCGCCACCTGATTGCGCAGTCTCTCTCGCATTTGCCGCAGAGTGCTGCGGGGAAGGGCCAGCCCCGCGGACAGCAGAACGGCGAGGAGCGCACACACCCAAAGTGCCCAAGCGGGCAAGGCAAAGTGCGCGCGAGACTTGTAGGTAAGCGCGGACGTCGTAGAAGCGCTGGCGGCTTCGGCGCTTACCGCTGCGGACGCCGTGGCCGTCGGCGGCGCCGGCATTGGTGGGGCCGCCGGAACCCCGAGCGGCGGTGCAACCGGCACGGCAGGAGCAGCGGCGGGCACAAAATTCAGCTTGCTCTGCGCCTTTTCCACGATGTCAGGAGAAATCGTGGAGCAGCCCCTGGCGTAGCCCTCCAGCAAAGAACGGAAGCAAAGCTTGTTGATGATTCGGGGAATGCCGCGGCTTTGTTCGGCGATGAGCGCGACGGCATCAGGCTCGAACAATGAATCGCCGCGATGGCCCGCCACTTTCAGGCGGTGGCTGATATAGCCGGCGGTTTCCTCAGGTGACAAAGGTTCCAGATATTTCACCAGGGTAATGCGCTGCAGAAGCTGCGCCAGATGCGGCTGGGCGAGTTTCTCTCCGAGTTGCGGCTGCCCGGCCAGAACGATTTGCAGCAGTTTGGTGTTGCTAGTCTCGAAGTTGGAAAGCAGGCGAATGGTTTCCAGCACGGAATCGTCGAGGTTTTGCGCTTCATCGACGATCAGCACAAAGCGCCTGCCGGCCAGCATTTCCGTAAACAATATTTCGTTCAACTTGCTGTGCATAGCGACGAGGCCCATGGCCGCCGTATCAACGCCCAAGTCGGCGAGAAGGTACTCGAAAAATTCGCGGGAGTTGCATTGTGTCTGGAAGAGAAACGCGGCTCGCGCGGTGTCGCGAAGTCCCTCAAGAACCTGATACATGAGGGTGGTTTTGCCCAAGCCGGGCTCGGCGATGAGCGCCAGGAATCCATGGTCGCCCTGGATTGCTTCGGTGAGGGAGTCCAGCGCCTCGCAGTGGGTGCGGCTTGGATACAAATAGGCCGGATCGGGCGTGACGCCGAAGGGCTGCTCGCGCAGTTGATAGAAATCCAGAAACATGAGCGTAACCTCCGTCCTCAACGAAGCCGGCAGATAATCCCACCGAGGCTGCCGCATCGGCGCAGCGGTACAACAGAAACTCACAAAACGACTGCGTCCGGAGTTAGCGCTCGGTCAGCGAGGGCGGGGGAGCAACTGCGCAGCCAAGCCGGAATTTTCGTTTGGGCATCCAGGCCGATGGATACTGTACTTCTGACGGCCGCGGCATGCAATTCCATTGAACCATCATAAATAGTCGGCACCAAAGCGATTTGTTATGCTACGGCGCGTGAAACCGCCATTTTTGATCGACACCGACACCGCATCCGACGACGCCGTTGCGCTGATTATGGCGCTGCGGTCTCCGCAAGTGGAGGTTCTGGCGATCACGACCGTGGCGGGAAACGTGGATGTACATCAAGCCAGCCGCAACGCCCTTTACACTGCCCAACTATGCGATTCGCGCGTGCCAGTGTTCATGGGCGCGGAGCAGCCGTTAAAGCGCGCACATGTGGGGGCAGGGTGGTTTCACGGGAGCGATGGCCTGGGCGATCACGGGTACGGGCCGCCGAGACGCGCGGTGGAAAAACAGAATGCCGTCGACGCCATCATCGAGACGATTGAAGCTCGTCCCGGACTGGTGATGGTGACGCTTGGGCCGCTTACGAATATCGCGCTGGCCGTGCAAAAAAAACCGAGCATCGCCGCAAGAGTGAGTCGTTGCGTGGTGATGGGAGGCGCGCCGTGCTGCGAGGGCAACGTAACTCCCGCGGCCGAATTCAACATCTGGTGCGATCCGGAAGCGGCGCGCATCGTGGTGCGAAGCGGGCTCCCGATTGAGTTGGTTGGCTGGCATTTGTGCCGAGGGGACGCGTTACTGAGTCCGTCGGACATCCAGGAAGTTCTAGACCTGGGGACGCCCGTCGCAGAGTTTGCGATTGAGTGCAACAGCGTCGCTCAAGAGGCGATCCTGAAACAGACCGGGGAACATGGAATCTCGCTGCCAGACCCAGTGGCGATGGCGGTGGCAATCGATCCATCAATCGTGACATCGGAATCGGCGCACTTCGTGGAGGTAGAAACGGAGAGCGAACTCACGCGAGGGATGACCGTGGTTGACCGCTTGAACGTGGCAAAGGACGAACGCAACCGGGAAGTGTGGGCGCAAAGCATCGAAGGCGGGCACAAGGCGAAGATCATCTGGACTATCGACAATGTGCGCTGGAAGCACGCCCTGTTTGCGTCTCTGGAGTAGCGGCGGGACTGCGAGGGTGCGGCAATGCTTGGTAAGCAGGGACGATTTTCCGGCGTTCATGAAACATGCCGGAAACCGAATCGCCAAGTCCAACCAAGCGACTCCCGGCGTCGAAGGTTATGTCTTCGACGGAGCAGACAGGAGCCAAATGGCGTTTTGAACCTGCCGTGAAACCGCGGTATCCGCGGCACGCGCCACAATTACGACGAATACATGATTGTGGTGCAGGGCCAGTACACCTTACTCATCGACGGGAAAAAGATTCCCCTGCGGGTCGGTGAGGAATACTTCATCCCGAGGCTGCTGCACGGCGGTGAAGTCCTGGCGGAGCCTTAGGGCTCGTGTTCGGGGTACCACGCTGTCGTCAATTCAGGGGTCAAGTACGACCGCTTCGTGACCAACGACACTCCGGAATCGTCCATAGCGCGGGTGGTAAGCCCTCTCATGTCCCTGGCTTCTCCAGCTCAGGGGAACCTAAGGCGGCGGCGCCTCGTAAGTTATTTACAGAGGGGTGTTCCCATGCAAAACGTGATGGGCAATTTTCGTTACGCGCTGCGACAGTTCCAGATGTCGCCGGTTTTTACGGCTGCGGCCATACTGACGCTGGCCTTGGGCATCGGCGGGACGACGGCAATCTTTACACTGATTCACGCGGTGATGCTGCGTTCCTTGCCGGTTTCCGATCCCGGCACGCTTTACCGCGTTGGAGACGGCGACGATTGCTGCGTAGAAGGGGGACCGCAGGACCGCTGGGGAATGGTTTCCTATCCGCTGTACGAGCGGCTTAAGAAGGAAACACCGGAATTCGAGGAAGTTACGGCGTTTCAGGCGGGACGCGGCCGGATGAGCGTGCGGCGCCAGGGCGCGGAATCGATCGCCAGACCACTGCGCTCGGAGTACGTCACCGGTACCTATTTCTCAACGCTGGGAGTGCAGGCATTAGGCGGGCGGGTGTTCACACCGGATGACGACAGGCCTGCGGCGCCGCCAGTTGCGGTGCTAAGCCACCGAGCGTGGCAAACCGCGTATGGCGGCGATCCTTCAGTGGTGGGTGCTACTTTCATTGTGGAGGGGCATCCGCTGACGGTGATTGGCGTGGCGCCCGCGGGATTCTTCGGCGAAACGCTGGAAAGCGACCCTCCGGATATCTGGGTGCCGGTGCAACAGGAGCCCATGATTGATGGGGAAGGCAGTCTGCTACACCAGTCGATTTCCGCTTGGCTGCGCATGATCGGGCGATTGCGGCCGGGAGCCTCGACCGAGGGAATGGCTCCGCGGTTGACCGGGGTCCTACGGCAGTGGATGCAGAACGATTCCGGATATCCTGCCAACTGGATGGCGGACATTGTTAAGTTGCTCCCCAAGCAGAACCTCGCTCTCGTGCCTGCCGGAGCCGGCGTGGCGGTGATGAAAGAAGAGTACGGGCGGAGCCTGCAAATCCTGTTGTCGGTGTGCGGCCTGGTGCTGCTGATTGCCTGTTCGAACGTAGCGAACCTGCTGCTGGCGCGCGGGGTGTCGCGACGTGGGCAAACGGCAGTGCGAATGGCCGTCGGTGCCACGCGGCGGCAGATCGTGGCGCAGGCACTGACTGAGAGCGTCTTGCTCGCGATTGGCGGCGGCATTGTTGGGCTGGTGGTGGCGATGGGAGCGGCGCGATTGCTGATCGCGCTGGCCTTCCGCAGCGCACATTTCCTTCCGATCAGCGCCACACCATCGCTGATCGTATTGTTGTTTGCGTTTGGATTGGCGCTGCTGACGGGAATTATTTTCGGGGCGGCTCCCGCATGGCTCGCCACGCGAACCGATCCCGCGGATGCATTGCGCGGGTCGGGACGGGGCACGAAGGACCGTTCTTCGTTCGCGCGAAAAGCGCTGCTGGTGGTGCAGGCCACGCTGTCTGTGGTGCTGGTGGCGGGCTCGACCATGCTGGCGCGAAGCCTGAACAAGCTGGAGCACCAGGATTTCGGCTACCAGGTGCAAGGCCGCGTGGTGATCGACATCAACAATCCACCTGCGACGCTACACGCTGCCCCAACTGGCGGCGCTGTACCGCCAATTAGAAGATCAACTCACTCACCTGCCAGGCGTGCAAGGCGCCGGCCTGGCGCTCTACAACCCGCTCACCAACAACTGGGGAGAATTGGTCATGGTGGCCGGCCATCCGCCGGGGAAGATGGGCGAGGAGTCGGGTGCGTCCTGGGATCGCGTGAGCGCCAACTATCTGCAGAATTTTGGGATGCCCATTCTGCACGGGCGCTCACTTCACGGCGGCCGACAATGAGACGACGGCGCCGGTGGCAATTGTCAACGAAGCGTTTGTGAAGCGGTTTTTCAAAAGCGACGAAGACCCGATCGAGCAGCACTTCGGCATCGACATGCCGGAAAATGCCGGCACGTACCGAATCGTCGGCATTGTGCGCGATGCGAAATTCGCGGGTTGGGGCTGACCGGCCGGCGCGGCCGATGTTCTACGTGCCGTTGGCGCAGGATGTGGAATACAAGGACAACCTGATGAAGATGATCGACCTGCGCTCGCACTTCATCGGCGGAATTGCGCTGGTAACGAATCTGTCGCCCGGGGCACTTGGAGCCGCAGATCACCCGGATGCTGGCGGACGTGGATCCCAACCTGACGATCAACAGCCTCCGCACCATGCAGCAGCAGGTGGATCTTTCGTTCGACCAAGAGCGCGCGGTGGCGAGCCTGGCCGGCTTGTTCGGAATTGTGGCCTTGGTGCTGGCCGCGGTTGGACTGTACGGAGTCACGGCCTACACCGTTGCGCAGCGAACCAATGAGATTGGGATTCGCATGGCCCTTGGCGCGGACCGCAGGAAAGTGATTCAGCTGGTGCTGAGCGGAGCGTTCACCCGCGTGTTGCTGGGACTGCTCCTGGGACTGCCGTTGGCGGTGGGCGCGGGACGACTGATCTCCGCGCAGCTCTATGGTGTTGCCTGGTGGGACCCGCTCGCGCTGACCGTGGCTGCGGGAGCGCTGGCGATCTGCTCATTTTTCGCCGCGATTATTCCTGCAAACCGCGCGGCGTCGATTGCCCCCATGCATGCGCTGAGAATCGAGTAGCGCGCGCTGCCGTTCAGAAGCGCGTTGGCCTATGACCGTCCGTCCAACGGCTGCGAGGACATCACAACTGACCGCACTGCTTCGGACGAATTCGTTTGCCTCGTCGATGCGAAGCTGCAATAACTTATGTCGTGTGAGCCGGTCTTGCTAGGCGGGAGCGGAACGATGAGCAATCGACTTGGCGGCAAGGTTGTGATCGTCACGGGAGCAGCACAGGGTATCGGGTTCGGATGTGCGAGTTTGATCGCGTCGGAAGGTGCCGCGGTAATGCTGGGGGACGTACAGGAAGAAAGAGGAGAGCTTGCCGCCAAGAAGATTCGCAACGGCGGTGGCAAAGCGGAATTCTGCAAAGCGGACGTAAAGAATGAGAAGGAGTGCGCAGGACTGGTGAAGAAAGCGCTCGAGAGCTTTGGAAAGGTCGATGGGCTCGTAAACAATGCCGGATGGTTTCCCAGGGGGACGCTGGAAGAGACCACGACGGAGCTGTGGGAAGAGGTGATGCAGGTCAACCTGCGAGGATCGTTCTATTGCTGCAAGTACGCGGTGCCGGTGATGAGGGAAAGAGGCGGGGGAAGCATCGTAAATATGGGATCGATCTGCGGGATCCAGGCCTTGCCGAATCTCGTGGCATACGGCGCGGCTAAAGGCGGCTTGCTGTCACTGACGCGTACTCTGGCCGGCGCGCTCGCGGGGCACCGCATCCGAGTGAACTATGTGATTCCCGGCTGGGTGCTCACCGAGGGAGAAGTGGCGCTGCACAAGGCGCAAGGCCGGCAGGAAGAGGCTCTAAGGAAGGATGGAGAGAAACTGGCGCTGGGGCGGCAGCAGACACCGCTCGACACGGCCTATGCTGTTGTGTACTTGCTGAGCGACGAGAGTGCGCAGGTTACTGGAAGCGTTTTGCACGTTGACGCGGGCGCATCGACACTGCCAATCGAACCGGGAAAATACCCGGGATAAGGGCACGCGGATTTCCCACCATCGGATGGGGATTTCCCTTTTGAACAACTCTCAGTGATTTTTGTCCGGTGGAGGCGTTTCTGCCCCTATTCTAATCGCTACGCCCGACCGATCCTGAATCTCGATTCCCGTCCCAATCGAAGTTCCTGGATGTGCTGAACCAGAGCAATCCCGGCGCCGGTGTGCAACTTACTATGAATCCTAGGTTCGGTAATTTCTTTGAATCACTGTGGTCGCGTCCCGACCCGGTTCTCGCCGATGCCGGTGTGGCCGGCGAACTGTTGGTCGCGAAAATCCGCTTGTCGCTTGCCACGGTTCTGTTGCTCATACCTGTGATCAACTCGCTGTTCTTTCCGGTCGATCCAAAGGAAGGCTTGGTTGGCCTTAGCCTGACGTCCGGAACATTTTTTCTTGCCTTAACCGTAGTTCTGATGATCTCACGCGGCTACAATTCATCCTGGCTGCGATTTGCCAGCAGCGCGTTTGACGTCACGCTCGTCAGCAGTGCGCTGGTTGTTTTTCTCCTGCTGAATCAGCCACACACCGCAGTGAACAGTAAGGTGGTGTTTGAAGGCTATTTCCTGGTGATCGGCAGCGCCAGCTTACGCTACGACAAACGGGTGTGCATCACCACCGGTTTGCTGGCGTTTGCTCAGTATTTTGCAATTGTCTATTTCACCGCCAGCCACTGGGACCTGAACAATTCCGTTTACTCGCCCTATCCTTATGGCTTGTTCAGTTGGTCTGCGCAAATCTCGCGCTTGATCCTGATGCTGACGGCCTCGGCGTTGAGTCTGGCGCTGGTTTCCCGCAGCCAGAGACTCTTGCAGCTGGCGACCAGCGACCATCTGACGGGCCTATTCAATCGCGGCTACGTGGACGACCGCCTCGCGATGGAGCTTAGCCGCGCGCGCCGGTATGGCAAACAGCTAAGCGTTGCGGTGATCGACGCGGACCGCTTCAAATCGCTGAACGACACGCACGGGCATTCGGCTGGGGATTTGGTTCTGCGAACAATCGGGGCGACGCTTCGCGAATCCTTCCGGCAAAGCGACACGGCGGGGCGCTACGGAGGGGAAGAGTTCGTCGTCATCCTGCCGGAGACGGATATGGAAGCAGCACAGCGGAAAGTGGAACGGTTGAGGGAACAAGTGGCAAGCACTCCGATTGCATTGGCAACTCGTGGGGAAAAGATTCACATGACCATCAGCGCCGGATTGGCGAGCTACCCGCAGGATGGAGAGGATGCCGCGGAGTTGCTCGCCTTGGCCGATGAAAGAATGTTTCAGGCGAAAAGAGAAGGGCGCAATCGTGTAGTGGCCAGTGAGGAGATTGTGCTGACGTAAGCGTGCTCAGGCATTGACCCGCTACGCGCGGCTTCAACTTTTCAACTCTGAGAGTTTCGTTTCCTCCGGCCTCTCCGTAGGACGTTCAAATTCCAGGCGGTAGCCATCCGGGTCGAACAGCTGCGTGACCACATGGAGTTGCCGACCCGAGGCTCCGACGCTTCCAGTCCACGCGAAATAAAATCACCATACAGTTTTCACGGCGTCTTCGCACTGTAATGAGAGCGCGACCCCTTGGCCGAGCTTTCCGACGGGAGCATTGCGGCTGTCTTTGACGTACGTCTGCAGCATTAAAGCCGCGCCACCCAGTTCCAACCAGCACCAACGCAACTTTTCGTCCACAAGCCACCTGTGCTTCATGGTGAAGCCGAGGCCGTGCATGTAGAAACGGACGGAGTGCTCCACGTCGGAAATCCTAAAAAATGGAACGACTTGCTTGACGTTCATGTCGCGCGTGGCGGCGGTACTCATGAGTGGACCTCACGGTCTCTCTCCGCCGCGGCGCTTCTGGCGCTGAGGGAGAGACTTTTTTTTTTAAAAACAAACTCAACTCTCCACCAAACTTCCTCAACACCAAAAATATTGAAGCGACGTTCAAGGCTTGACACGAGTGAAGAAATCGACCAGGTTGCCGTCCGGATCGCGAAAATAGATGGAACGCGAACCCCAGGGCTGGGTTGTCGGGGGCTTCACCCAGACCTTAACAATTCCCTGCAAGCGAGCGTACTCCAGATCGACATTCGCAACGTTGAATTCCAGAATTGAGCTCTGGTTTTGTCCGGGCTGCGCTGACCCTGGAATGTACTTTTCCTGCGCGCCGGCGTCGAAGATCGCAAGGGTTCCGGCACCGGTCGGGAATTCTACATAGCTATCACCGGAAGCGTGCGGCTTTATTTGCAAGACGCGCTGGTAGAAATCCGTCAGCTGTTTCACGTCGCTTGTGATCAGGCAGGTGTACATCAGGGATGGAGCCTGGCGAGATGATTGGTCCTTTGCCTGCGGCCGGGCCAGTTGCGAAACTGAAGCAGCTAGGAAAGCCATAAGGAGCAAAGCCGCCGAGCGAAACACGTTGATTTTCATGTCCAAGCGCCCTCTCTCCTGTTGAGACTGCTCGATCCGCAAAACGTTATCACCTCCGCCAGTATTCCTCGCCGCCGCCCGGCCTTGTGACTAGCGTTTTGTGCAAAGCCGGCGCCGCGAATGGCCATGACGCATGTGTGCCTGGGCGACGCACTTTGGGGAGTGAATCGAAGGGACGAGGCGCGGCGAGAACATCGCGACGCCTTCACCACGCTGCAAACGGCTGAGCCCGAGTTTCAAAAAGGCTGGATTCCCGTAGGTCCAGGGGCGACTGGCGAGCAAGTGACCCAGTTATCTGCAGCCAGTGCCACAACTGCTCTCGCGCGCTTGCGTCAGGCTATTCGTAGCGCAACGCGACTATGGGATCCACGCGGCTGGCGCGCCTGGCGGGAAGATAGGTAGCGAGCAGCGTAACGCCACTGAGCAGCACCGCGACCAAGGCAATCGTGATGGGATCCCATGGTTTCACTCCATACAGCAGGCTGCTCATCAATCGCGTAAGCCCGAGCGCCGAGCCGACGCCGATGACCACACCGACAAGCGCGAGTTGCATCCCCTGGACCACCACCATACGGCGCACCTGTTGCGGGCTGGCGCCCAGAGCCATGCGCACGCCGATCTCCTGAGTGCGCTGTTGCACGGAATAGGCCATCAGGCCGTATACGCCGATGGCCGCAAGCAGCAGCGCAACGCCGGCAAAAATCGTGAGCAGCGTCATGTAGAAATCGTTGCGAGCCGTGGACTCGCCAACCACTTGTTGCATGCTGCGGATGTGCGCCACTGGCAATCCGCCGCTGGCCTCGCGCAACTCGCGTTGAATATCGGCGCTCAGGGAAAACGGTTGCAGTTTGGTTCGCACCACCCAAGTGACGGGAATGATGCGGTTATTCAGAGCGATGATGCCGTCGTTCACCTGGGCGAAGGGCACGTACATGATCTGATCGGGCGGGCGGCTTAATGCGCCTTCGCGAACATCGGCAACGATGCCGACGATTTGCCGCGGCGGCTCATCGAATTCCGGCCCAACTCCCTTGCCGATGGAGATGCGCGCGCCGAGTGCATCACCTTTCGGCCAGTATTCCTTGGCCAGCGCCTGGTTGATGACGACGACGCGATCCGCGGCGCCGTTGTCCTGGTCGGTGAACACGCGGCCGCTGATGAGGGGAATGCGAAACACGTCGAAATAGTGCGGGGAGATCGTCAGCCAGGTAGCTCCGCCATGATACGGGCCATTCGTGAGCGGGCGGCCTTCGATGATGAAGGGAAGCCCGAAGCCGCCTTCGAGCGGAACGCAACACGTCATGGCCGCTGCCGTCACTCCCGGCAGGCTCTCGATGCGACGGCGGCCCTCACGTTCGAGCTGATCGACGCCCGCAGCTTTCTCAAAACGCCCACCGTTCAGCGACATTTCCATGATTAAGACGTTTCGCGCGTCGAAGCCCGGATTCACGCCGCGGAGCGCGCCAAAAGTGCGAATGAGCAAGGCAGCGCCAACGAGCAAGACCAGGGCCAGCGCCATTTCGGTGATCACCAGCACCGCGCGCGCTTTGTTGTGCCGCAGGCCTGTGCCAGACCGTGCGCCACTTTCGCGCAAGGTGTTGCTGATGCCCGACCGGGAAGTGCTGAGCGCGGGAACCAGTCCAAACAAAATTCCCGTCAGGATTGCGGCGACGAGAGTGAACACCAGCACGCGCCAGTCGAGAGCCACGGCGGCGCCTTGCTCCCCAACGCGAGGAATGTCACTGGGATTGATCGCGAGCAGCGCACGCACACCGACGTAACCGAGGCCGAGTCCAAGCACACCGCCGGCGAGGGAGAGCAGCAGCGACTCGGTCAACAATTGCCACATGAGGCGGGAACGGCCGGCGCCTAGCGCGGAACGGATGGCAATCTCGCGCCTTCGGATGGTGGCTCTGGCCATGAGTAGGCTGGCGACGTTGGCGCAGGCGATCAACAGCACAAAGCCGACGGCACCAAAAAGCAGCAGCAATCCGAAGCGGACGTCGCCGATCACGCTGTCGCGCAAGGGTATCGCCGTGAAGCTGGCGCCGGGCCCCATGACGGGCGAGTTGGGAAATTTTCGATTGAACTGATCCGCGGCGTGCTTCATCGCGGCCTGAGCCTGCACCAGGGTGACGCCCGGCTTGAGGCGGGCCGTAGCGCGCAGGTAGTGCCCCTGGTCGACGCTGTTTGGATCGGGCTTCAACGGCAACCAGATGTCGCTCTTGGGATCACCCGAGTAGGTTGGGCCGATCACTCCGATAATCGTGTATGGTTCCTGGCCAAGATCAATCGTGCGATTCAGGATTCCCGGATCACTGCCAAACCGGTTTCGCCACAATCCATTGCTGATCACCACAACCGCGGGTCCTCCCGGGCGATCCTCTTCGGGAGTGAAGGTTCGACCGAGAGCGACGGGTGCGCCAAACACGCGGAAATAGTCGGCTGAGACGTGAATGCCTTTGATTAGTTCCGGACGATCGCCTCCGGTGAGATTGATGCCCGGACCCGAGAAGTCGTAGGCCGCGACAGAATCGAACACATCAGTCTGCTCGCGCCAAACGTTGAACTTCGGGATGGATGTGACGTTCCCGTTTCCCTGGGGTGAGCTCAGTTCGAGCTCGACCAGCCGATCCGGATTGGGGTAGGAGAGCGGCTGAAGGAGCACGGCATTGACGACAGAGAAGATCGCGGTGTTGGCACCGATGCCGAGCGCCAGCGTAAGGATAGCAACCGCGGCAAAACCAGGGCTGTTCCGCAAGGTCCTGACTGCGTAGCGGAGATTCTGTAGAAGAGTTTCCATCGCTCCTCCGCGCTGGTGCGAAGCTTATGCGCCAAACGCAGCGCCGTCAATCGCAACCGGCGCCAGCCGGGAGCGGCGCAATCCGAAGATGCTGATTTTCACGTTAGTAGATGAGGGTGCAGTGACGATGGATGCTTGCGGCGCCTACACCCGTACCCTCGACAATCACCATAGCCACGACAGCGACCAGCGAGCACCTGGCGCCTTACGAGCCGGGGGAAGGTCAGGGAGATACCTCCACGTATCTCCAGCCTCGGGAGATGTGCTCGCCTTCTCAGTGACCTGGAACACAAAAACCTGAGCGAAGAAAAGATGAAAACTCATCCCACCTTCACTCAGGCTTTCAGCTATTCGGGTTTTGAAGTTTCGCGTGGGCACGACTGCAGTGGTGCCGCAGCGTTTTGCCTCACAACGCGGCTTTAGCAGCTGCGGGTGGCCGCTGGGAGTCAGCGCTTAGCAGTAGCTGCATGCTTCGTCATTGCCCATGCTGGACGACATGTCGTCCTTCATCCGCCGCAATCGGCCGCCCAGGCGTTCGGCAAGCTGATGCCGCGCGCGCCACAGCCGAGCCTTCAGCGTATTTTCCGTGACGCCGAGTTTCTTCGCGGCCTCGCCGGTCGAGTAGCCTTGCACTTCGCGCAGCACGAACGCGGAGCGCAGCAGCGGCGAAAGTTCCTCGAGATTCTCGTTGATCATTTCGCGAATCTCCGTCCCGGCGTACACCTGCTCCGGATTCGGCCCGTCATCCGCGAATCGCTCGGCGGCCGGAAATTCGTCTTCGCGCTGCGTTTCGTCCAGCGAAACCGCCGGGCGAGCTTTGGCGCTGCGCCGCTTCATCAGCGCGGCGTTGATCACGATGCGTGTGAGCCACGTCGAAAACTGCGAGCGGCCTTCAAACCGCTTCAGGTTGCGGTAGGCGGAAAGCAGCCCGTCCTGCAGAGCGTCCTCGGCGTCTTCGGCATTCCCCAGGACGCGCAGCGCCGTCTGGAACAGCTGGCGCTGGTACCGGCGAAAGAATGTCTCGATCGCCTGGGCATCTCCTCGCTGACCGGCGCGGATCAGCTTCTGTTCGCTGAACTGCAGTTGTAGTGATCACTTGCGTTGCCATATCTCCCCCCATGGTACTTCATTAAGTCGCTATCTCGCCAATGGTTACAAGAATTTTACTTTTCTCAGTGTACCGGTACGTTCCCCCCACTCATCTTTGGCCGCTTCATCAGGAAAAATATTGGAATTATCGCGAAAAAAACCACGCCCAGCATCTTGAAATTGTCCAGAAACGCCAGCATTGCTGCCTGCCGCTCCACCACCCCGTAGATCATGCTGTGCGCCTGGGCGGTCGCTTGCGCGGCGTTTGCTCCGTGCGCCATCAAGGTTCCCGTCGTGCCATTGATCATGTTGTGGTACGCGGGATTCATCGGATTGATCTGCTCCACCAGCCGCGACTGATGAGCTTGCGAGCGTCTTTGCAGCATCGTGGTCACCGTCGCAATCCCCACGCTGGCACCGATGTTTCGCGCCAAATTGATGATGCCCGTGCCCATATTCGTCTTCTCGCGCGGCACGTAAGCGAATGCCGACACGTTGATGGGAATAAAGAGGAACGCCAGGCCGAATGCCTGCATCATTCGTCCCAGCACCGCAGTCGAAATCCAGTTGCAGATTCCATCCCGCCATCACGAAAAGAGAGGCCGCGGATATTGTACAGCCAAACGTGATCAAGTACCGCGTGTCCACTCTCGACACCAGGAAGCCCACAATCGGCATGCTCAACATGATCAGCGCGCCGCCGGGCGACAGTGCCAGCCCCGCCAGCTCCGCCGGGTAGCCCATCAATTCCTGGAGCATCTGCGGAATCAGCATGGTGCTGGCATACAACACGAAGCCAAGAAAAAACATTGCGATCGTGGCAATCGCAAAATTGCGGTTCTTCAGCATCGAAATTCCACGACCGGATCCTTGGCCTGCAAGTTCCCACATGATCGCGGCCACCAGTCCAACCACTGCCAGCACGAAAAAGATGCGGATGAACCCCGAACCAAACCAATCTTCCCGCTGGCCCTTATCCAGAATGATCTGCAGGCTTGCCAAATCCCAGGCTGATCAGGCCCAGTCCGATGTAATCAATGCGGAAGCCCTGCTTCACGTTGATCCGCTTCATATACGGCGGATCGGTGACCAGCAGATACGTCAGCACGATGGAAAGCACGCCCACCGGCACGTTGATGTAGAAAATCCAGCGCCACGAATAGTTGTCGGTGATGAATCCGCCAAGCCACGGCCCGATCGTCGGAGCAACCACCACGGCGATTCCGTAAACCGCAAACGCCATACCTCGTTTCGCCAGTGGAAACGTGTCGTTCAAGATGGCTTGCTCGCTGGGCTGCAGCCCGCCTCCGCCGATGCCTTGCAAAATGCGGAAGAACACCAGCATCCCCAGACTGGGCGCGAACCCGCACAGGAACGAGCTGACCGTGAAAATCACCACGCAGGACATGTAGAAGCGCTTGCGTGCCGATCAGCGACGACAGCCATCCGGACAGTGGCAGAATAATCGCGTTCGAAACCAGGTACGACGTCAGCACCCAGGTGGCTTCATCGGCGCTGGCGGACAGATTCCCGGCAATGTGCGGCAACGCCACGTTGGCGATGGAGGTGTCCAGCACTTCCATGAACGTCGCCAGCGTCACGGTAATCGCGATCACCCAGGGGTTGATCGAGCCATCCGGCATCCGCAGTCTCGTTGTAATTCTCTCCAGCATTTCCTGAACGGCCCCCAGCTACGGTCCGCTCGTCCCGACTTCACTACTTCGTGATCACCGTTGCGTCCACATTCATTCCCGGACGAAGAACGGCCACGTCGGCGGAATCGGATCCAGCACGATTTTTACCGGAATGCGCTGAACTACTTTCACGTAATTGCCCGTGGCATTCTCCGGCGGCAGCAAGCTCAGCACCGCGCCGGTCGCTCCGGCAATGGAATCCACGTGCCCGGGAAATGTCTTCCCGTACGTGTCCACTTTCACTTAGGCCTTTTGCCCGGCCCTCATGTTCTTCAACTGCGTTTCCTTGAAATTCGCGGTTACCCAGATGTCATGCAGCGGCACCACCACTAGAAGCCCCTGCCCCGGCTGCACGATTTGCCCCGGCTCCACTGATTTGTGCGTCGCGACGCCCTCCACTGGCGCCACGATGTTGCAGTAGCCGAGATTGAGCTGAGCGGCTTCCAGCGCAGCGCGCGCTTGGTCCACCTTCGCGATTTTTGCTTGCGCGTCGGCGGAACGCATAATCACACGCTTCCGGTCGGCCACTGCATTCGCCACGCCCGCGTTGGCTTCGTCCACCCGCGCTTTCGACGCTTTCAGTTGCGCGTGCGATATGTCGATGTTGCGCTTGGCTTGCGCATGTCGCTGCTCGTCCGCCACCAGCATGCTGGCCGAAGCATCCGCGTTGGCTTTCGCTGCGTCGTATTGCTGCTTGGAGATTTCGCCCTTCTGCATCAACGGCGTGTAGCGGGCCAGGTCCGCCTTCGCCAGTTCTGCGTTGGCTTTGCTGCGCGCCACGTTGGCGTGCGCCACGCTCAAATCCGCTGTCTGCGCCTGCTCGTAAGTTGCCTGCGCGCGCGCCAGGTCAGCTTGCGCTACCGCTAGTTGGGCTTGCGCTGGAGTTGCCGCTCGCTCACGTTTTCGCTCGTCCGTGGAACGTCGATTCCCGCGGAACGCGCTTCGCTTTCCGCCAATGCGAGCGCTGCCTTGGCCTGATCGGCAGCCGCCTGATAGTCACCGGGATCAATCTGCGCCAGCAATTGCCCCGCCTTCACCGCCTCGTTGTCCGTTACCAGAACTTTGGCAACTCGCCCGTAAATTTTCGAAGCCACCGGAGTGATGTGCCCATCTACCT
This sequence comes from Candidatus Acidiferrales bacterium, assembly GCA_963792145.1. Classification (GTDB taxonomy): domain Bacteria; phylum Acidobacteriota; class Terriglobia; order Acidiferrales; family UBA7541; genus Acidiferrum. Next base: position 8,794 of record CAWBVH010000048.1, on the reverse strand, counting down.
GCGCGTCGTCCGTGGATTCCCGGTTGTGGAAGATAAAGGAACAGTCCAATCGCCACCGCGGCAAGCACAATTCCGCCCAGGATCAGTCCGCGCTTGATCTTGGGGCTCAGCAGTGGTTCGGAATCCACTGGCCGTTGGGACGGTTCGGCCGGCGGAACTTTTACATTCGCCGCATTCTCCAACCCAACTTCGATTTCCACACTCATCGTTTCCCCGATTCACTTCGTGTAAGTCTTTTCCATCTGCCCGACGGAGCGCGCATAGTCCGCGCGAGCCTGGTTGAACCGGTACAGCGCAAGAATCTGGTTGTCGTTTGCGCGCGAAAGCGAATCCTGCGCGGAAATCACTTCAATGTTGTTCGCCACGCCGGCACTGAAGCGGTCGCGCGCCTGGGCCACTTCGTCCTGCGCCAGTTTCACGCCCAGGTTCGCGACTTGCACCTCGCTGCGCGCCGACCGCAAGTTCAGCAGCGAGGTCTTTACGTCCAGCGCAATCTGGTTCCGCAGATCCGCTTTTTGCTGCTCCACCTTTGCGATCTCCAGATCCGCCTTGGTTACTTGCGCCTTAATCCGTCCGCTAGTGAACAACGGCAAATTCACCGATCCTGGTACTGATAAGTGGGAATGCGTTTGACGGCATGGTGCCGAGATACGCCCAATTGCCGTCGAATCGCAACGAGGGCAATCGCTGGTATTGCGCCGATTGCTTTTCGTACTTGGCCACCCTTCCGTCCGCTTCGAGAGCCTTCCATTCCTGGCGCGCCGACAATGCCTGATCGATGCTGGAGTCCACTTCCGGCTGAGGTGTCTCGAAGAAGCTCAGCGAGTCCGCCAATTCGATCTTCTGCCGCGGATCGAGATTCAGAAGTTTGCTCAACCCGAATAAAGAAGAGTCCCGCTCGTTTTCCGCTTCAATCAGCCGCTGCTTTTCGTTCTGCAGTTCGACGTTCGCGCGCAGCGTGTCGATTCCTGTCCCCACTCCTTCTTTCTGAAGGTCGGCCGCCTGGTCGTATAGCGCCTGCGCCAGCTCCACACGCGACCGCGAGGCTTCCACGTTTGCCACCGCCCGCAGCGTCCCGATGTATTGCGATACAACCAGCAGAATCACCGATTCCCGCGTCGACAGGCTTTGCGCTTTCGCCGCATCCACGTTGCTTACGGATGCCTTGTAGCGCTTCCAAAGTGAAAAATCGAAAACCGATCCGCCAAAACTAGGGCCCGCCGAAAAAATCTGATATGGCCCGATGTGTCCCGGTATGCCAGGGAAAAGAGGAAGACCACCAAACTGCGCCTTCACGTTCACGCGGTTTACGGACTCAGAAACTCGAAAATTCGCCTGCGGCAGCAAGTCCGAGCGCGTGATGTTCTTGTCCTGAATGCTTTCCGCTGCATTGATCACCGCGATCTGCTGGGTCGGGTTCTGCTTCAATGCCAGCCCTACCGATTGCTGCAATGTCAGGTGTAGCGTACCGGTTGGCGGGTTGGCAGGCAGCGGAGAATTGGCGGAGGTCTGCGCGCGAACTCCCGCCGGCCCAAACATCAGGCTCAGGAACACTACATAAAAAATGATCGAAGAACCTTTGCCGCGCCGTTCCGGCTCCTTGCCCTCAGGCGATTTCTTCTCCTCCGGCAAGCTCACGATTTCTTTCACAATCGCCTGGTTCAGGCATCCCTCGGCGATCAACTCGCCGCCACAACCGGTGCATTTCTTTGAGCAGCGCTTTGCCCGCATTGTCGATGAAGCTCACACCGCACAGGTTGACGCTGAATTTCTGCCGGGGCGCCGCGGCGTACAGTTCACGCCAGCACTGCTCGAGCGCGACGACCCATTGCCCTGCCAAGCGTCCTTCCACACTCAAGACAGTCTTGCCACGCTTGTTTTCTGTGGTAATTCGAAGCATATCCCCCAGCTCTTTGGCTTTAACCAAGTGCAAATTTGCGGCCAAAGTCAAAGAGGATGAATACCGCATTAAGTCGTTTACTTGCATAGGTTTATAGGCGAATCCGCGACACGAGGAAATTGGCAATTGACCAAATAATGTCATATGCCTACAGTATTTTACTTACATATTGCTAAAATATGGGCACTCACTCCTCTCGCCCTGCCTCTGTATGGGCCTCGCCTCTTTATTCCCTCGCGCCTTAAAATAAGACGCTTCGCACCTCCGGTTTTCGACACTTCAGGTGCGCTGTCCCGCCGCGCGCAGCGGAATCTTGTTCAGCTCCGGCGTCTTCAGCCAGCCGTTTTGTTGGTACCAACGGATCGTGTCGCTGAGAGTCTCCTCCAGCGGTCGAAACTGAATCCCCAGTTCTCGCTCGCTCTTCTCGTGACTGAACCGTGTGCGCTCGCGCTCCTGTCCCATCAATTGAACGGTCGCAAGGCTGATCAATGCCGGCCGTTTGGTAATGCCAGCCCAGATTTCATTCGCGGCTGCCATCGCGTAGAGAACCGGCAAAGGCACGTTCCATCGTGGCGCCGGAATTCCAGAGACCTGCTCCAGTTTCTGAAATAGATCCCCCATCGACATGTGCCGCCCCGCGGCGAGGTAGCGTTCACCACTCCGTCCTTTTTGCGCGGCAAGCCACATCGCTTCAGCTACGTCGCGCGCGTCCACCACGGAAAATGTTGCGGGCGGAATTCCTGGCAGCTTGCGATGCAAGAAATCCAGGATCACCTGCCCCGAAGGAGTCGGACCCACGTCGCCGGGCCCAACCATCCAACCGGGTAGAACCATGCAAGCCCGCATGTCCGTGTGCGTCTCAAGAAACGCATCAACTTTGCGGTCCGCTAGGCACTTGCGAGAACAACATCGACAAAACTTTGTCGGTTGTTACGCGGCAATGCGCAGGTCTTCCATGAGCGTGAACATGTCTTGGCGGACGGCCTCGTAGTGTTCATCGATGGAACTCCAGTTCTTCGGCTTTCTGCCCATCTTGGGTTTACCGACGCCTGCCAGGATGGGACGAAGAATCTTTTCCCGTAGGATCACCAACGCTGCTATGGTCCGGACCGCTTGCTGCGGGATGAAGTAACGGCGGGAATCGGGGACTTTGCTTACTAGTTCTTTTCCACGAAGTTTCCTGAGATCGTAAGCGGCCCGACGCGGGTCATAGCTGGAATCGGTTGCCGGGAGCATCGATCGAACGGTGTTCGCCAACTGCCCCGTGGTGAATCCATCTGGTGAGCAGGCCAACGCCAGGACCGCACTCAGAACGGCTCGCGTTCTTGGCTTGTTCACATCCATACCACCGATCCGAGTCTTGCCGACTTGCGAGGGAGTCGCGAGCTGATCCAGGGTTTCCCCGCTGATAAAAGAAGCATCCATGCAGTACAAGTTGTTCAGAAACTGCTCCAGAATCTGTTGCAGACGGGCGATAATCTGGGGAAACCGCTCTAAGAGTCGACCGCAGCGCAGTTCCTTGGTGTTATGGACAATAGCCTCGAAACGAAGTACGCGTTCGCCTTTGGTATAGACCTTCAGAGTCAACTTGCCGAAGTGTAGCTTGAAGATGGTCAGGTCATACGCAGGTGTCTCGACCACGACTTCCAATCGCGGGGCCTTGTCCTTGCGATCCCGATGGGGACGGCTTTTCACGCCAAAGATGGTTTTCAGCCTTTTTACCTTTAAGCGCGCCCGCGTCCGATCGATCAGCCCCTGGAAGATTTGCTCCATCTGGCTGCCCCGCTGAAAGATCAGATTGCGACTGCACTCGACTTGATAGATGGAGTAGTGATAATGAAACCCGCTGCGTTCTTGCTCTTCCAGGTCCAATGCGAAACAGAGACACGCGCTGTAGATCCAACGCTCGCAGACTTGGCTCAAGCGCCCTATAGTCCGTACCTCGGACAAGGTGTCTGCGACTCTTGCCAAGTCTGCTAGATTGGGCAGAACAGTAAAACAGTTACCCTCCTTTGTAAATGGGATGCCCGCCTCCCGAGCTTGACAGGCCACGTATTCATGACCGTTAAGAATGATCTGTGCCCCAAACGGGGGATGGCCCGCCATCTTGATGGTGACGTGTCCCCAGTCAGGATCCATGATGTGGAACGAATAGTGATTGATGAAGGGTCGCTTGGCTTCCAGGTTCTGAATCACCCCGCTGCTGGATCTCTTTACGTCCCACACCGTGGCGACCGCTCGGCCCACCAGAATCAAGAACAGTCCACGAATGCAGGGGTTCTTTTTGAGATGTTCTTCGGCGATCAGATGTTTGCGTTCTTCACGGCCGCAGTCGATCACCGGAACACCGTGGGCTTGCGCCCAGCCACGCACACGCCGACTGAAGCGTCCTGCCATGCGCATCAAATGAGTATTGTCCAGTTCCGCATCCGAACCGTGGTGCAGCCGTCGCCACCAGGAACGAAAACCACCTGGCGAATAACAAAGCCCGAAGTTGGCATTCAAGACGAAGCGATCGACACAGTCGTAGCTGCCGTCAAGCAGATCGGTGTAGTAGTTGGTGAACTCATCGGTGGCCATAGCCAACACACTATACGTGCTCAGTTTGGTGGATCAACTGCCCGCAGGGCCACTTTTTCGGAGCCCCGTCTCCGAAAAAGCGTAGAATTCTTGCTGCGGTAATAATCGTCCGCCTCATCCGGGTTGCGGCGCATCGTCTCGTCGATCGTCTTGCCTGGCGCGGCCGACAGCACCGCCACGGAACTGGTGTGCACGATCCGCCGCACCCCCGTCTTGTAGGCTTCAGAAAAGAGGTGCGCGGTTCCCAGCACATTGGCGGCGAACAATTGTTTCCAGTGCTTGCCGCCTTTGTAGTTGTCCCGGAAATACGCTGCGGTATGAAAAATCACGTCGATGCCATGCAACTCCTTGGCGAATCCGCTGACGTTCGCCATTTCACCCGCAACAATTTCCACCGGCAGACCGGCCAACTGCTTTTCGGCCTTCTCCCGCGAGCGCACTAGTGCCTTCACTTGCGCTCCGCGCGACACCAGCAAGCGCACCAGATTATTTCCGAGCAATCCTGTAGCTCCCGTCACTAGCGCTGACCTAATGGGCCAAAAAGTGTGATTGCTTGTCATCGAAAATCCCTTTCGTTGTAATTCCGGGAAACCGGCGCTGCAGAGCTCTGGGCAGGAAGGAGGGGAATCGTGTGAGAAATGATTGGAAGGAGGAACGCCATGTCTGTCTCCCGGACCTCACTAGGAATACGAAGCGGCCACATGAAAAGTAACATCTGTCGTTTAAAGAACACTGTTAAGTACGGATCAAAAAAAATGTTGCCCCGTTACTTAGTTTTCTCTGAAATGCCGTCGACTAGCGTATCTACAACAGAACGAATCACTTGCTCTCGACCAACCCACGGAAATGCCTCGTGCGTAATCAGCAGCGACGTCACCCCATGCACCCCGCACCATAGCACTTGGCTCGCCAGCTCCGCATCGCCCACCCGCAGTTTCCCAGACGCCTTGCAGCTTTGCACGCTACGCCGCAGAAAATCGAATGCCTGCATGCCCAGCGAATCCGGTTTATTGTATTTGAGTTTGTCGAAGTCCTCTGGTTTGGGCATCATAAACGCGGTTCGGTACTGGTGCGGATTCTCCACGCCGAAGTGCACGTAGGCAATCAAGCCCTTCTTCAGGTGTTCCACTGGATCGCCCGGCTGCTCCAGAATCCGCTTTAGCAGCAGCGAAAGCCGCGAGAAAGCTTCGTGGCAAACCTGCTCGAGAAGTTCTGACTTGTCTTTGAAATACAGATAGATCGTGGTGGGCGAGTACTCGATCCGCTCGGCAATGCGCCGCATGGATACCTGTTCATACCCTTCTTTAACGAAGAGCTCGCTGGCTGCGTCCAGGATCTCCTGGCGCAGGAACTTTTTCTGCCGGGCTTTGCGTTCTTTAACCCCCACTGAGTCTATCCTTAACAGTGTTAAGTATATTATCTGATCACCCCGCGGTCAATTCTCCTCACCGTCATCAGCGCGCCAGGTTCATGGTTAGCGTCGCACCGCGATCGCTTGCATCTCAAAATGCCCGCCGCGCAGCAGCGAGGCCGCCCCGATAAACGCTCGCGCCGGAAAATCCTTCGAGAAATATGTTTTGTAGGCCGCGTTGAACTTGTCGTAGTACGCCAGGTCCGTACAGAAAACCTGCACGTACACCAGGTCATCCATATTCATGTTGGCCTGTGCCAGGGTGGTTTTGTACCCGTCCAGCAGCAGCTTGATTTCGTCTTCGATTTTCTCCGGTGCTTTCCCTGTTTTGGGGTCGAGTCCAATGCTGCCCGCAAGGTACAGCGTATCGCCCGTAAGAATGGCGTTGCTGAACGGCGCTTGCACCGGTTTGTCCGGCAGATTGATCACCCGCCGTTTCGACGTGGAATCCGTCTGAGAAAATGCGCCATGCACCGTGACGAACACCGCCAGCCCCAGCAGTACCGCCAATACCGTTATGCGACGATTCATGAACAGCCTCCTGAAATTCGAGATGCATCTTCCGATGATGCGCGAGTGTATTGCGCCACTTCCGCGAGGGCAAGCGGAAACGTAGGCGCAACTCCAGCCGCAAAACCGCCGCCTGCAATTCGCGCCCATCTATCTGCTAAGATTCGTACACTCTTTTTCGCGGGTGGCCATGATTTCGCGCGCCGTGAAAATCTCGCTGTCACTTTGCTCACTCTGCCGTTAACCTTCCCGCTCGCCCGGCCCGCTGAAGCTCAGCAGTCCAAGCTGAACGACAAGATCGACAGCAATATCCAGGACTGGCTCGGCACCCACAAGCAGCTCCACGAAAATCCCGAGCTTCCACTCAGGAAAAGGAAACCTCCGCGCAGTACCAACGGCATTGCGCAAGCCGCCGGCGTTCCCGGCGAGCGCAAGCCCCTCATCGAAATTACTAAGGACAATGTTCCCGCCACCGCCAACGACGCGGCACTCACCAAGCGCGTCGCCATGGCGATGGAAAAATCACTTGGCAAGGAAAATGTCGTCGCAGGAAAACCCATTATGGCCAGCGAAGATTTCTGCCTTTTCGCCGACGATGAAGTTCTGGTTGGGAGCCAGCGATCCCGTGAAGTATAAGGACGCTGTCGAAAATGGAACGCGCTGGCCCGGTCCTCACACCAGCGAATTCGCCCCGTTACCCGAACCCGCCATTCGCACCGGCGTAGCCACTATGACCGCCACCGTAATTGCTCTTCTTCCAAAGTACGGGTGGCTTTACGACGCCTATTTGGTACTTCACGGCTTCGGCGCGTCACTGCTCGCTGGCGCAGCGTCTTTTGCCCCGCCGCCGCTCGCTTCCTTCACAATCTCCGCCGCCCTCTGTTGGCTCAAATGGCACGCCGGATCATAAATCCGGCACTGCGCCAGCGTGTACTTGCACCCGCAATCACAGGTTTCTGCGTTCAATTTGTGCAACGCCACGGTGCGCTGTTCCGCCGTCAGCTTCATCATATTCACGCCCGGCAGCATGCTGGCGCGGTCGGCGTGCTTCAAGAAAATTTCGCCCGTATCTTCAAACGTTCCGACTTTCGCCGCCACCGGCAGATTCAGCAGCGCGCGCACTTCCGTCTCGTACAGCGCGGGATTGTACAGCCCCACATGCTTCTGCACCACCCGCCCGTCTGCGTTAATCACAAACAGCGTAGGCAGCGCGGGGATCCCTCCGTACTCCACGCGCATCTCCGGCGTCGCCAGTACCACGGGATAATTGATGCCCTCGGCTTCGATCACCTTGTGGAGCGAATCGTCATCATCGTCGTCGGTGAGCATCCCGACGATCTGCAGCTGGTCCTTATATCGTTTCTGTAAAGCAATCAGGCTGGGGATTTCTTCCCGGCACGGCCCGCACCAGGTCGCCCAGAAATTCAGCAGCACCACTTTCCCCCGGAGCCCCGCCAAGGTCACCGGCTTGCCGTCCACGTCCTTCATCTGAAAATCGGGTGCAGGGTCGGGATCGCGCACAAACCGGATGGTCATCTCGTCGTCCTGCGCCGACCCCAGCAACGGCAACAGCGCCGCCGCGCCCATGCCCAGCGTGCACAGCAGAAAAATCCAGCGCATTCGCGCCCGTCGAGTTAGAAGTGGTGCGTTCATTGACCCATCGCTAATATCGCTATATATAAGGATACCGAGACGCGCCGGGAGAGGGAAGGGCGCAGTCAATCCAGGTTCACTCAAACTCCACCCGCCCTGGCAAGCCATAAAGCACCGACGTCGGCGCGCCGACAAGTGAAAGTAACTGACGTAACTCACTCTATACTAAACCGTACCCCTCTGTTTTTTTGCCTATCAAGGGAAAAGAGAGGAGTTTTTTTGCTTGAGGCCGGGAGTGCGCTTTTGGTTGTGTTGGACCAAGCGACGCTCGAGGTAATGGGTGACGCCGGCGCAGAGTACGCCGGACGCGCTGGCGAGGATGTAGAGGTGATAGACCGCCACTGCGGGGATTGTTGCATGCTGGGGTGGCGAATACTAGGGCGGCTAGCGCAGAAGGAGGAGGTCATCCCATGGAACGAGGTGGGGAAGAATCGTGCCGCGATGGCTCGCTGCGCTCGGGATGACACAAAAGCAAAGGCGGGAATCCGGCTCAAATCGGGCGCTTGATGCCTAGCTTGCGCATGCGGGCTTGCAGGGTGGTGCGCTTCATGCCCAGGAGCTGTGCGGCGCCGTTGGTGCCGGCGATGCGCCACTCGGTTTGCCGCAACGCGCGTAGAATGTGCTGGCGCTGCGTTTCTTCCAGCGTGCCAATGGACTCGGCATGCGGCGCTTCCGCGGACAAGCCTGCGAGAGAAACCCTGGCGCCCGAAGCAACGCTGTCGGGCAACGGCGAGGAATTG
>CAWBVH010000047.1:0-76011 GCA_963792145.1 Candidatus Acidiferrales bacterium | reverse complement strand
AACGCGAACCGCAGGCGCGAGTTGGGGCTGGGCCCGGCGTATACTGGCGAGGCTGGACCCCGTGTCACTCACTTTGTGAACGTTTGGCGGGCCGTTGTTGTGGTGGAGGCAGTAGCCACATGTCGATAACTCCAGTCTGCTTCATGGTGATGCCGTTCGGCGCGAAGCCTACGGGTATGGAGGCCGCGAAAGGCCCAGTACAGGTTGACTTTAATGCCCTGTGGGAAAGGGCGTTTCGGCCGATGATCGAAGAGCTTGGATACCTGCCGGTCCGGGCGGACCAGGATCTCGGTGCTTTGATCATTCAGGAGATGATTGAACGACTGGCCATCGCTGACCTGGTAATAGCCGAGCTGACCATACCCAATGGCAATGTCTATTATGAGCTCGGTGTCCGTCACGCGGCCAAGAAGCAGGGCTGTATCATCATCGCTGCCGAGGGCTCGAGGCAGCTGTTCGACACTGGCCAAATGCGTCGGGTCACATACCCGCTCGCTGAAGGTACCATTAACGAGGAGACAGCAAAGCAAATCCAGATTGCCCTTAAGGATGAGGTACGCAAAAGGCTCGACGCAATCTCCCCCGTATTCCAAATCCTTCCAGGCTATCCAAATCAAATCGACATGGCGAAAATTGGGTCGTTCCATGACGTCGCCGAGAGACTCGCAACTTTCCAAGCTGAAGTCAGCGTGGCCAGGCGGTTCCCTCGGGAACAGTTCCCCGCGGAGGCGATGCGCCTGCTGACAAAATATAGTGCAGACGCCACGGGCCTCCCCACCATTGCTTTGGAACTATTATCGCTGCTGCGCGACGCCTGTGAATGGCAGGCCGCGCTCGATTTCACCGAAGGACTGCCCGATCGCGTGAAGACTCTATCAACCGTTAGAGAGCAACGAGCCCTTGTTCTTAGCAAAATGAATGAGCATCAAAAAGCCATCGTCGTGCTGGAAGCTCTGATCGAAACCGTAGGCGAGAGTTCGGAGCGCAGAGGTTTGCTTGGAGGCCGCTATAAGGCGTTGTACGACAACTCCCCGGACGCCGATTCACAGCAACAGTACCTCAACCAAGCTATTTCGCAGTATGAACGCGGAATGCAGCTGGACTTGAACGACTACTATCCTGCTTCCAACCTGCCCCGGCTGTATCGCGAGCGTGCAGAGAAAGGCGACGAGAAGAAGGCCACTTCGGCAGCGGTGGTCGCAATGTCGGCCTGCGAACGGTCGCGCTCCAGAAATCCGCAGGATCCCTGGGCGTCCCTCACATTTTTGGCCGCGGCGCTAGATGCGGGTGATGTGGCTTCCGCCAAGAAGTCGCTCGACGAGATCAAGAGAATTGGAATAACGGCCTTTCCACTCAGCTCGACCCTCCCGGATCTACGGCGATCTCTGAGTTTGTTGGGGGATGCAAAGAAATCATCCGCGTTAGCAGCGGTTGTAAGAGTTCTGCAGCAGATGATCGACCCCAACGGTCTCGTCGTGGCGATGGCTGGCCGTCGCGTCGATACCCCGAACGCGGAGGTTTCGCGATTTCCGGCCTCTAATGTTCCAGCGGTCACGCAGCGTATTCGGACCGCGCTGGTGAGTACTTCCGCGTCCACCCTGGTGTGCTCGGCGGCGTGCGGTGTGGACATCATCGCTCTCGAGGTGGCTGGTGAACTTGGGCTGCGGCGGCGTATTGTGTTGCCCTTTGGGCGAGATCTCTTCCGCGAGACATCTGTGGTTGACCGAGACGGTAATTGGGGTGGCCGCTTTGATCTTGTGCTGCAGGCCGCTATCACATCCGGTGATGTAATCGAGCTGCGCCACGCTAAGGATGACCCAAACGTGTTCACGGCTACGAACGAAGCCATTCTAGATGAAGCGATACATCAAGGTTCCGCGACCGGACTTCGAACGCTGGCGATGGTAGTCTGGGACGGTGTTTCCCGCGGTGCCGACGATATCACGAAGGCGTTCCTCAACGAAGCGCAGTGCAGGAAGCTAGAGGTCATCGCAGTCCCGACAATGTAGCGAATTTCAGACCATGCGCTATTGACTCGATGTTCGCAGTAAACGTCTGCGGGACAGAACCCAAGTTCCAATTGAACAGCACGAATTCCCATGGCCACCGCGATCGTGAGACACTTGCGCGCCCGGAATATTCTGGGGCGGGAGCAGAAGATGGCAGGTAAGGTTTTCCTCAGTTATTCATCCGCTGACAAAGATATTGCCGATCGTGTTTGCAGCGCCCTAGAGGCTACGGGAGTCTCGTGTTGGATAGCCCCCAGAGACATCGAACCCGGCGTGGACTATCCAGCAGCCATCGTGGACGCCATTAATTCCTGCCAGGTCTTGGTACTGATTTTGACTAAGCACGCGGCAGCCTCGCCGCATGTACTCAGCGAAGTAGGGCACGCGTTCAACGGCAAGAAGCAAATCATACCCTTTCGCCTAACCTCAGAGCCGCCGCCCGAGAGTCTGGAGTATTTCTTGTCGATGACTCAATGGCTCGATGCCTCGGATGGTTGCACCGACCAAAATCTAAAGCGGCTGACCGAAGCGATCTCCGACCCCCTCGCGGGAAGCGCAGCCCGAGGTGTGACCCACACGGGTGAACGCCACACCAGGTTAATCGTGGGGGTGATCTCAGTCTTGGTACTGGCGTTCGGAATGATTGTTTACTGGAGATCCCAGCGGTCGCACGGTTCGAGTGGCGCGCCCGCACCATTGTCCGGGACGGCCAGTCCCTCCGGAGGCTCATCCGCCAATCCGCCACCGAAGATTTGGGTCAACCCTGTTGATGAGCAAAAGTACGTGTGGATCGCCTCGGGAACGTTCACGATGGGTTGTTCACCAGGGGACAGCGAGTGCGAGGACAATGAGAAACCAGCGCATCCAGTCACCATCGAAACTGGTTTCTGGCTCGGACAAACCGAAGTGACGATTGCTGCCTATCAAAGGTTCGCCGTCAGGCATGCGCTGAAACCTCCGAGCGGCGAAGGTACCCTGCCGTTCACCGGGCTGACATGGGCCCGGGCAAAGCAGTACTGCTCTGCGATTGGAGGCCGGTTACCCAGCGAGGCGGAATGGGAATTCGCGGCGCGCGCCGGAAGTTCGCAGGCATATTACGGGATGGTTCCAAAAATAGCTTGGTATGCGGAAAATAGTGGCGATGCGCCCCATGCGGTGGGGAGCAAACAACCCAACGCATGGGGTTTGTATGACATGCTGGGAAACGTCAAGGAATGGGTTTTGGACCGTTATTATAAGAAATATTACTTAGACTCTCCGGCGACGGGTGCCGCCGTGGACCAGCCACTTGCTCCGAATGCTACGGCCGTGGCGCGCGGAGGATTTTGGGGGAGCGACGCAACAAACCTTCGAGTTTCGTATCGATCCGAACAGGACAGCGATTCAACTGACGGCAGCATCGGTTTTCGTTGTGCGATTGATCATCCGTGAGTTTGTGACCCACGTGCCAGGCCCGAGCAGAAAAAACTGTACCGGCCTGCGCCAGGTGTTCGGGACCGCCGGGCGAATCACCAGCGGCACGGGCGTTAAATCCAGGCACGCCAATCAATTTCATAAGCCCTGGACGAGATGGCAGCGAAGGGTTAATCGCACTTAACAGGTTTTTGAAGAAACAAATAGTTTTCACTGGGGAACTAATGTGACATTCTAGCGACTCCATGCGGTGATAGAGTTCCTGAATTCAAGAGGATGTAAATGAAGTTCGATCTCGCTTATCAACGAGCTCTTATTGGCAACGATATCGACGTGCAGATTGATGCCGAGACCGGGGAGATCATCTCTGGGGTAAACTGCACCTTGGATGGCTTTGAGATTGCTTCGGATGATTTGAGCCAAACTCCAGTTGTATCTTTCCATCGAACTTTTAGTCAGGTCGGAGATGCGAATTCTGGCCAAGCTCATAAACTGGTCGTGGAGGTTATCGGGAAGCCTGGCGAACCAAGTAAGTACGCCACAAGGATGTGGACTGATCTGACATAGTGCTATCCGCAGGAGGACTCCATGGATCCTGAGGTTTCGCTGCCAAAGTACGTATTGGAGCAATCAGAATGGTATGCGGGAAAGGCGCGTTCAAATCGGAGAAGATTTTTCTGGATCAGAGGGTACCAAATCGTCGTCGCATCCCTAATACCTTTGGTTTCTCTTTTCGGCGCGTGGAGCGCTCAGCGCTATGTTTCCGCGGCTCTCGGAGCGTCAATCGCGATTGCCGAGGGCTTGCAGCAGCTCGGGCAATTTCAGCAAAACTGGCATCGGTATCGCGCCGCGCGCGAGGCTTTACAGCGAGAGCAATTTCTATATGAAATGAGCGCAGGTCCATATGCAACTACCAGCGACAAGTTGCGTTTGTTTGTAGAGCGCGTTGACTCGGTCATGGGAGGCGAGGCCTCGAAATGGCTCACTTGGGCGGAGCGATCAGAGGGTACTCAAACTCAGAGCCAAACGACAAAATGAGTTCGCGACGGGAGTTCATTCAGGCAGATTAGTCACTCAGGAGTGCCCCGGGGCGAAACAAGGCTGCTCGGTTCGCTGTAAGTGATCGCAACGTTCGAGGCGGCACTTTTTTCAAGCGTCCATTCCATTCCTGTGCTAATGTGACAAAATTATACAAGATTAATACACCTAGAGAGGTTGATCGTTCGGCCTCGGAGACTGCAACTGCTTACTGGCAGGTCATAGGGGCTACGTAGCATTCTGGTGAGACGGGCGCAGAGATGGCGGTGCGGGCAATGCCCTTCGACGTCGAAGCATTTGGTGCAGATCTTCTCCTCCTGATTGGGAAGACGAGAACTTTCCGACGGTGGGTGTTAAGCACCTCACCATTCTGGACGGCGAAAGGGAAGCTTCCAGTAGCTGGGAAACTACAGGACGCTTTTCGTGCGTCTTCAAAGCACTTCTCCAGTTTCCTCGCCTGCGACCGATACATTCAGGGCTGTGCATCAATTGTGAGAGGGACGCCATGAATTTCGATCTTGACGCCTTTATCAGCTACGCACACATGGACAATGTCGGGCTCATCCAGGGCCACCAAGGATGGATCTCGAACCTCCACCGTGCGCTAGAAGTTAAGGTGGGGCAACTTCTGGGCAAACAGCCTCACATCTGGAGGGATCCCAAACTGCAAGGAAACGATGTATTTGCAGATACCCTGCTGGAGCGCCTGCGCCACGTTGCTGTCCTCATTTCGGTCCTCTCGCCTTGCTACGTTAACTCGGAGTGGACCCGCAGAGAGTTGGTCGAGTTTTGGAAGGCCGCAGAAGAGCAAGGAGGGGTTCGGCTGCATGACAAGGCGCGAATTTTCAAGGTGCTGAAGACACCTGTCCGTCTGGAGATGCATCCACCAGAGTTGCAACCGCTGTTGGGGTACGAGTTCTTCCAGATCGACCCAGATACGGGGAAAATACATGAATTGGACGAGGCCTTCGGATCGGAAGCCCAGATTGCCTTCTGGATGAAGCTAGACGACCTGGCGCAAGATATTTGTTCCCTATTGGAGTTGCTTGGAGCTGCTGGAATAACAGACTCGTCGGGGGAGAAAAGCACAAGAGAGACGATCTTTCTCGCGGAGACCACGATCGACGTTAAAGAACAGCGCGAAATGATCAGGCGGGATTTGCAACAGCATGGCTATACTGTGCTTCCAGCAGGTGGATTGCCACTAGTCGCGTCAGAGATCGTGTCTTCGTTCCGCGAGGATCTGGCGCGAAGCCGGATGTCGATTCATCTGGTAGGTAAGAACTACGGTACCATTCCCGAGGGAAGTACGGAATCGATTCCCGAGATCCAGGACGAACTGGCAATTGACCGGGTCAATCAGGGCAACTTTTCGCGCCTCATATGGATTTCGCCCGGTTTACAGGTTGACGACAACCGGCAACAAAAATTCATTGAGCACTTGCGGATGGATCCCAGGATTCAAAAGGGATCGGACCTGCTGGAAACTCCGCTGGAAGACCTGAGAACGGTCATTCAAGATCGCCTAAAGCAAGCTGCAGAACCGGTGCGCAAGAAAAGCGTTACGCCAACTTCGAGACCAAAATCCTGCGCAAGTCTACCTTATTTATGATCAGCGGGATGTAGGTGTGACCTCGCCCTGGGCAGATTTCTTATTCGATCGTGGATTCGAAGTCTTACGTCCGGTCTTTGAAGGCGATGAACGAGAAGCTAGGGAATATCACGAGGAAAATCTCCGAGCCTGCGACGGTGCATTGATTTTTTATGGCGCGGCTAACGAACTGTGGGTGCGCCGGAAACTGCGTGAACTTCAGAAAAGCGCAGGCTACGGCCGGATCAAGCCGATTCGAGCGGTTAGCTATCTCTCTTTTGGCTCCAAAGACCGAAGAGAAAGAGAGGTTTCGAACGCACGAGGCGAGTGTAATTCCTCAGCTGGGTGGTTTTGCGCCGGATCCTTTGCTGCCTTTTATTACTCAGCTGCAATCTTGAGTTGCAGGAGGCCAGAGTCCTGTTTAACCCTTTTCCAGGTCTGCGTCCCTTCGAGGCCGAGGATGATCACGTCTTCTTCGGGCGAGAAAAGGAGATCGACGATTTACTGCGAAGGCTGCGTTTGTGCCGCTTTTTGGCCATCGTTGGCACCTCCGGAAGCGGCAAGTCCTCGCTCGTTCGTGCCGGCCTGGTTCCTTCCCTCTTTAGTGGGTTCATGGTTAGTGCGGGCTCAAGCTGGCGCGTAGCGACGATGCGACCGGGAGAGAACCCAATACATCAACTGGCCGTGGCACTGGACACAACCCAAGTACTCGGGACTGAGGGAGAACTGGCCAGCACAAATCGCGTCCTAATGGAAGCGACGTTGCGGCGGGGTACGCGAGGGCTGATCGAAGCGGTCCGCCAGGCAAGAATTCCGCGCGAAGATAATCTTCTGGTCGTGGTTGATCAGTTCGAGGAACTTTTCCGCTTCCAAACCAGCCGTCAAGTTAAAAACTCTAAGGACGAAGCGGTGGCGTTCGTCAAATTACTGCTGGAGGCGGCTCAACAAGACCAATTCCCCATATACGTGGCATTAACCATGCGGTCCGACTTCATTGGAGACTGCATGGAGTTCCCAGGCTTGCCCGAAGCGATCAATGCAGGCTTGTATCTTGTCCCTCGGATGACTCGCAACGAGGTGCAGTCTGCAATCACTGGCCCGGTGGCTGTCGGGGGCGGAACCATCGCTCACAGGCTAGTCCTCCGATTGCTCAATGACTTTGGCGACGAGAGCGATCAATTGCCTGTCCTGCAACACGCTTTGATGCGAACTTGGGATTACTGGGACCTGCATCGGCACTCTGATGACCCCATCGATATCGAGGACTACCAAGCGATAGGTACCCTCAGGAATGCCCTGTCAATACATGCCGAAGAGTCGTACGAGGAAGTGGGCAAGGAAAATGGTCAGAAGATCGTTGAACGGATGTTTAAGGCCCTCACCGATACCTTCTCGGATCCTCGTGGCGTGCGCCGGCCAACATCTGTGCAGGACCTTGCAGCTATCTGCGAGGTTTCTGAGGAAGAAATAATTCAGATCATCGAGATATTCCGCGGCCCCAAATGCTCCTTCTTGATGCCTCCCTGCCCAGTGGCCCTTGACTCGCCGTCCATCATCGACCTGTCACACGAAAGCTTGATGAGATGCTGGACTCGACTCGCGACATGGGCCAAAGAGGAGCAAGCATCGGCCAGTGTTTACGTCCGCCTGTCACAGGCTGCCCGTTGGTTTGCGGAAGGCACGGCAGGGCTGTGGCGCACTCCAGAGCTGGAACTGGGACTCCGCTGGAGACGCGAAAACCGTCCCACTGTCGCTTGGGCGGAGCGCTATAACTCTTCCTTCACACAAGCAATGGAGTTTCTGGACCTTAGCGAGAAGGAGCGCGACCGCCTTTCCGCCGAGAGCGAGCGAGAACGACGAAAAACGCTTAGACAGACTCAATGGGCTGCCGCCATCTTGGGAGTCCTGTGTGTGGTAGCACTGTCTCTGGCTTACGTGGCCTGGAGTGAAAAACGTCGCGCCGAAGACAACCTGCAATTGGCAAGAAAAGCCGTGGATGAGAGCTTATCGTCCGCCGGTCGTGAGCAGTCGCGGGAGACTGCAGATTTACCTGAGATGGAGGAGTTCCGAAAAGAGCTGTTAGACAAAGCAGGAAATTTTTACGCCTTATTCACCAAGCAAAACTCCAAAAACGAAGGGCTACGCAGCGAAGCGGCATGGGCGCACTCCAGGCTGGGCGACATCAGCCGGCTTTTGCAGAAGCATGAGGATGCAGTAAAGGAATACAAGGAAGCCATTGCTCGTTTTGAAAGCCTCGCCAAAGACTATCCAGGCAATTCCGACTACGTTCGTGGGCAGGGCTATGCCCACAATTGGTTGGGTGAAACCCTCCGGACCTGGCTGGAGGAATCTCAGGGGCCGGTGCCGTATAGCCACGCCGATGCAGAAAAGGAATACGATCAAGCACTGGGCTTGCAGCAACGAATACACGACGAGAATCCAGCAAATTCGCTGTATCAGCAAGAATTGGCTCGCACCCTCTATAATCGCGGAATTATTCGTTACGACAGCAAGAATGTCGTTGGAGCAGAGTCGGACTTTCGTGCCGCGATCGCCTTGCTCGAAAAATTGGTCGGGAAACCAACACCAACCACAGATGTGGGTTCAACTCGGGACCCGTCCCAGGACTTGGCAAGAGCTTACAATGACCTTGCGACGCTGCTGAGCCACACAACTCAAGTGAGCGAGGCCGAAGAACTCTACCAGCGAGGCATCGACCTGGCTGAGGGCTTGTTCAGGAAACAGCCGGACAATCGGGAATATAAACTAGAACTCGCCAAGTATTGCAACAACCAGGCCAGAGTCCTGGTGTCAGCGAACAAACTCGAACTAGCAAAGCAGAGAAACCACCAAGCCATTGACCTTATCGAAGGACTCATGGCACCCCCTCCCTCGATCTCCCTGTGGCTTGTGAAAGGCTTGCAGCTTCGTGCTCAGATCTTGGAAGCGCAGGGATCAAAAGAGGCGCAGCAGCAATCCGATCTGTTGTTCGAAATCCTGCAGAAGCTGAATAACAGACAAGGTTCGGATAGCCATCCGACATTACATGTCTTTTATATGGACCTTGGTATAAACTACGTCGAACTCGCGCAGCAGAATTTGAAGTCGGGTGACTTAAAAGGCGCCAGGGTGGCTCTTGACAAATTGTCGCAAGTCCTGCCGCAGCTATCGGCAGAAGATAGAGAGACGCTCACAAAATCGTTTCACGGATTGCAGGAGGAATTGCAGAGGAAATTAGAAAAACGTCAAGGTAGGGAATGATTAGCCAGAAAGGACCTGCAATGAAACAAGCTCTTTTGGTTCTTACGGTTCTCCTGACGGTTTGCGCAGCAGCGGTCGCCGCTCAACAGAATGGTCCCGATCTCTCGAAACCCCAACAGGATCTGGCGCGCACTGTGCCAACGGAAGACTCACCGAGCGCTGGTGAGCGTGACGCTGTGGGAGGTAACAACGGGCCTGCGCACACACCTTCCCAGGAGCCAAAGCCGGCAGAAGATCAGAAAAAGAAGCCGCCTCCAGTAAACAAGCCTCCCATCGAAATCAAGAGGCCGCCTATTGACGCAAGTATGGTCGGCTACATTGACAACGCTATCGTGGGTTCCGAAGTCAGAATTCGGTTCGATGCGGCTTTCAATGATGCATTTCCAGATCGCGCAGAGTTTGTCTATGCGAAGTGCGGCTGTTATCGTTATCCGCCCGCCGGCTGACCCTAACGCGCCGGGACCCGGACCGGGCATCCCCAAAAACGTAAACTTCCAAATCCTGTCCTTCATGGGAGAGTATGCCGTCAACCGACGATTCTCCGCGTTCGTCGAGATCCCGTTCCGCTGGATTCAACCTCAGGGGGTATCTCCTGGATCACCCAGCCCCCGCAGCCAGCCTTTCCCAATGGTGCTGGAATTAGTGACGTGCAGGCAGGATTGAAATTTGCCATGCTGGCCTCTTCTCGACATTACCTGACCGCACAGCTCCTGTCCTACTTCCCTTCCGGAGATTCCCGGAGTGGATTGGGCACAAACCACTACAGTCTTGAGCCGGCACTGCTGTACTACCAAAGGCTTTCTGAACGATTCGAGATTGAAGGCGAATTAGGGGGCTGGCTTCCGATCGGAGGATCCTGGGACTGGGTGTTACGAACAGTTCCCAGGGATTTGCCGGAAACCTGTTCTTCTACGGCATAGGACCAAGCTACAGGCTTATTAATGGCGAGCGTTTCCGACTCGCGCCAGTGATTGAAATTGTCGGGTTGGAATGTCACGGGGGGATTGCAGACCGGTACTCCGTCAGGCGCCAGCGGTATAAATGTCGTCAATCTCAAGATCGGAGCACGAATGGGATTCGGGGGGCACAGCTCTTTATACGTGGGCTATGGAAAAGCGCTCACCTCTGCGGATTGGTATGACCAGATCGTCAGAGTCGAATACAGATATTCGTTTTGAGCAGATGCGGTCGTGGTTTGAGATTGGATACGGAGTCGGGGCCATTGATTTGCCATGCTGGGCCGGATAATCGCGTTCGCACGAGATAGAGGCCGGAGCCTCGAGCTCAACGTCAGTCGTAGGTTGTTGGCGTTGCCGAATTGTATTTGATTGTAGCTCTCCGAATCATCACAGTAGTCACACTCTAGCGCTAAGATCATTTTCCGATCTCCCGCAGAAGTGAGCTTCGCACAGAGGGGGGAAAGAGATTGACGTGGAAGGTGAACTGGGGGCCCCATGATCATACATCCCGAAAGATGGAAATCTCTGCTCGGACGTTACGAACAAGATCGTCCACACAGGATGTTGGCGTTGGATGGTGGAGGGATCCGCGGCCTAATCACATTAGGCATTCTCAAAAGAATCGAAGAACTGATCGCAGATCGAACAAGATTGAAACTGTGCGAATATTTCGACTACATCGCCGGCACCAGCACTGGAGCGATTATTGCAGCTGGTCTTTCGCGAGGCATGACGACTTCGGAGCTTATCGACTTCTATATGTCATGCGGAAAACAAATGTTCGAGCCCTCCTGGATCATTGAGAGGATCAAGTACTTCTACACAGCCGATCCTCTGAAGGCGAAACTCCAGGAAGTGTTTGGCGCAGAGACAACTCTTGAACCAGCCTCCCAACCAAGCAATGAGAGTGTCAAGTGCCTTCTCCTGGTCGTCACGAAAAATGTCACGACCGATTCACCGTGGCCGATCAGCAGTAACCCAGACGCAAAATACAACGACCCCAGCCGACCCGACTGCAATTTGAGAATCCCGCTCTGGCAACTGGTTCGAGCCAGCACGGCTGCTCCGGTGTTTTTCCCACCTGAGGTGCTGCAGTGGGATCCCAGTGATCCCTCGAAGACGTTTGTGTTCGTAGACGGAGGTGTCACGCCACACAACAATCCAGCATTCTTGCTTTACCGAATGGCTACCGAGCCGTCCTATCGGTTGAGTTGGAGAACTGGAGAAAAGAATCTGTTGATGGTTTCTATCGGTACCGGGGCTGCGGAGTCCTTGGGAGAAACTGCCGCGAAACCCAATAGGAATATTGTTTCGACTGTGGCCGGACTCCCGGAGGGCCTCATGTACAGCATCCAGGTAGACCAAGATATTAGTTGTCGCACTGTAGGCCGTTGCACATACGGCGCCGCTCTGGACCATGAGATTCTGGATCTGGTGCCTCGCCAAGTGGACGAAGGGATGACTATCGAAGAGCGATACAACGCTCCTCCTATCCCCCTTTCAAGAAATCTGGGACGGAGTTTTCTGTACGCTCGCTACAACGCGGACTTGAGTCGTCGAGGTCTTGACGATCTGGGTTTCGGAAACGTCGATCCAACGAGCATTCAGAAAATGGACGCCGTCGAGAATATGTCTGCACTCACCGAAATTGGTAAGGCAGCAAGCAAGTTCGTTAACGCGGCGCATTTCGGTCCCTTCATCTAGGGGATGAAAATTACCTGAAGCCTGGTCCTCGTAGGGAGTCAAACGCACCGTGGATACCTCGTTGGGAGGCCCCGGGAGAACTTGGCTATTAGTTGAGCCACTTACTCCTCGAGTTGAGGTTTTTTCACCTTGATGAGGGAAGCGGAGGCCTGAGGCGGAGCGGGCTAGGAGGACCAGACTTATCAAGCCTCAGCTGTTCTTATTCCATCAGGGGCGAAAGGGATTGAAGCGTCTGACCAAGTAGCCCGCAAGGTACCCTGAAAGCATGTTTGATGCCAAGCGCCGAAACAGGAGTTTGATACCCGTAAGCGGAACTAAGTCGAACGCGCGAGGGGCACATGCGAACGCATTTGCTCAAGCGGGGACCCTCGGCGAGAAATCTGGGGTCGCTATCTGAAAAAAAATTTCCAAAAGTGTGCAGGGAACGTTAACGTCCGTGGCTGGGCGAGATTCTTCGTTTTGTCGTGTTTGTAGCTCGGAGTCGCCATTTTTCAGCCCTGACCGCTTATCATCGGACTCTGTTGATGACGCAGCCCCTCACTTCAGCGGAACACCTTTGCCGCCAGGCTGAGACCACTATTTCGAAGGGATTGGGTGCTCTACGCGAAACCACCGTTCGGAGGGCCGGAGCATGTGCTTCGAGGTTAGTGTTGCGGCGACTCATTTGAAACAACCGCGTTTACCGGGCAATTACTGGTAATTCAGCTGACGGAAGATTCTGTTGGTTTCCGCCGAACTCAAATATATTTGATTGACAGTTTCATCGAATCTTGTATGGTTGTCTGGTCTTGATGGCCTTCTTGGCTGGTAGACGGTCAAGTTCAGACCCCATCTTCGCCGACCCCTCTCCGCCCCTGCAGTCGGGAAGAATGGTAGAGCCCGATCGCTTTTCCTGTGATTCGCCGGGACAGATAATTTCGTTCGCGGGAGGAGTCGCATGATGTATGCCAGAAGATTTTCGATTCTGGGTTTTGTCATCGCTCTGCTCGGGCTATCGTCTGTGCTCTGCGCTAAACCACAAGAGAAAAACACCCCTCCAGCGAAGAAAACATCCCACTCGGAACAGAGCAAAAGCAGTTCTTGGCCAACTGACCCATCTCTTTACGTTGGCTCTGATACCTGCAAGACGTGCCACGAGGAGATCTATAACAATTTCGCAACCACCCCCCATTTCACCACCACCATGGAGGGGAAGCTGGAAGCGCACAAGGGAGTGGAATGGCATGGTTGTGAAGCTTGCCACGGCCCGGGCAAGGAGCACGTGGACGGCGGCGGGGACAAGACAAAGATTTATACCTTTAAGGACGCTTCGCCTGCGGACACCAGCCAGCGCTGTCTGCGCTGTCATCAATACGCTAGCGACCAGAGCAATTACGACCGTTCCGCGCACCTGGCAAACGGCGTTGGTTGCCTCGACTGTCACTCACCACACCATGCCAAGGAAAGTCAATTCCTCATGAAGCAAAAGGCGCCGCAATTGTGCTACGGCTGCCACCAGGATGTGCGGGCGCAATTCGCACGCCCGTTTCACCACCGTGTAAATGAAGGGCTGATGCAATGCAACGACTGCCACAGCCCGCATGGCACGTTCCGACCGAAGCAATTGCGGACCAACGCGTCCGGGGACACAGTCTGCCTCAACTGCCATACCGACAAGCAAGGGCCGTTCGTCTACCATCACGAGGCGTTGATAGAGGGCTGCGTCGTTTGCCACACGCCCCACGGCTCAACGAATCAACGGATGCTCCAGCAAAACCAGGTCAACCTGTTGTGCCTCGGTTGCCATGCACTGCCCGCGGATATCGGACCGCCGGGAACTCCCACTTTCCACAATCAAGCGCAGAAATATCAGGCCTGCACACTGTGCCATATTGCGATACACGGATCGAACACAAGTAGCGTGTTCTTTACGCCATAAGCTGGAGAAATACGATGAAGACCACAAACTTCCAGAGAACGCTTACATCTGGCGCCGTGAAATCTTCACGATTCGTGCTTGCGGTCCTGATTCTGACCGGCGTATTCGTGCTGACGTTGAGAGCGCAACAAACAGAGGAGCAAAAAGGCATCGACCAGGGTAATTACAACATCAAACAAGCCATCGAATTTGGCTATCGATTTACAGATATCACCGGCAACTTGCAAACTTACAATACGATGGTCAATCTGCAGGATGGCCCGCGACTCCTAAATTTCACGACGGAAATGCGCTCTCTGGACAATCGTGGAACGTTTTTTGACCGCTTTTATTTCAGCAATTTCGGTTACGGGGGTGACCCAAACGTTGTCACGGTGCTGCGGGTCAGCAAGAACAACTGGTACGCGTTTAACGCCATGTTCCGGCACGACGAAAATCTTTGGGACTATTCGCTACTGGCAAATCCTTTCAATCCCGCGACCCCGGTGGCCAATGCCCCGCCTAACTTCAACCCTGTCGTGAATGCCCCGGCGAGTGTTGCCGGGACTCCGGTGATTGCAATGTCGCCGCACTACTTCAACACCCGAAGGAACATGCAGAACTACGGTGTAACTTTTCTGCCCCAATCTAAAATCCGTTTCCGCGTCGGCTACGACCTCAACACAGTTGATGGGCCGGCCTACTCATCGATCCATCAGGGCACGGAGCAGTTCCTCCTGCAAAACCTTTCCGCGACTTTGACGCAGTACCGCCTTGGCGTGGACTTCCGGTTTCTCCCAAAGACGAATATCAGCTATGACCAGATTTGGAGCTACTACAAGACCGATCCGGGAGTAACGGACCAAAACCAACAATTCAGTGTGGGTGCAGGTTTCCCGCTGGTGGATCTCGGCGTGTCCTGGAATGGCCCGCCTTGCAATCCAGCATTTCAACCTGGTGGCACGGCAAGTGCGAATTGCAATGCGTATTACAGCTACTACTCGCACTGGCAAACGCGCGTGAATGCACCTACCGAACAGATCAGTTTCCAATCTGAAGCCATACCCAATCTGCAGCTTTCCGGCAAGTTCAGTTACACCGGCGGCGACATGAACGTGTACAACTACACGCAAGGTTTTGTGGGACTTGAAACCCGAAGCTTTGTTTCGAATTTTGCACAGTCCGGACCAACGCAGGGTAGGCATGTGACTTCGTACGCGGATTTTGGAGCCACCTGGCGGATCACGCCGATGATCAGTCTTGTGGATGAATTTCACTATGGCAATTGGCGTGAGCCTGGACAGTTCAGTTCCACGGAGTGCTCCTTCTTCAGCAACAACAGTCTCATCGTTGCGCCCACTTCCTTCCTTTCAACGGCATCGTTGCCAGCCAATTGTCCACAGCCTTCGAATGCCATATCCGGCACGCCATCGCATAAAAGCAGCTCCGCCCCGGACATTCTGGTGAATCTGGACAGCAATTTCCTAAAGCAGCAGATCACGAGCAACTTGATTGAAGCACAGGTGCAAATTTCACCGAAAGCCGGAGCATATTTTGGATACCGCTTCGCGCACCGGGTAATTGCAGATAATTTCTACAACACGCAGAACGCAATTTATTTCCCTAATACCGCACAACGCGGCAATTGCGCGCTGGCCAACGGCGTTCTCCCGGACGGATGCACACTGAATTCCGACGGGTCGATCTCCTACCAGACTCCCAATCCAACTTTCGGGCCGCCGGGGGTCACTGACATCAACTACAACTCGGCTGTTCTGGGCTTCTGGGTGAAGCCCTCGCCCAAGTTCAGCCTTAATTTGGATGCCGACATCACCAGCGCCGACAACACTTTTACCCGCGTCAGCCCACTGCAATCGCAGCAGTTCCGAATTCGCGCACAGTACAAAGCGGCAGCCTGGCTGAATCTCAGTGGCTATTTTCGCGGCTCGTACGGCCAGAACCCGGTGGCGACCGTGAACGGGGTCGAGCGCAACCAAAATGCCGGCGTATCCGTATCGTTAACGCCCAGTGAAAAATTCTCAACGCAGCTCGGGTATAACTACAACAATATTTTCTCTCAGATTTATGTCTGCTTCACGAGTAGTGCCGCGCAGCCGGGGTTGCCACCCTGCCCGGGACTGCCCGGGCTTTTGCAGCAACTTGCGCCGTATACCAGCAATGTGAATACGGGATTCATCGATTTTCAATGGATGCCCCTGAACCGACTCGCTTTGGACTTGGGTGCAAATATTTCAGCAGCGAGCGGGTCAGAGGTCAATCTTAATCCGCAGAGCGCCATCCCAACAGCGCCAACGGGCGCACTGAACTCGTCGTGGTACGAGCCGTATGGTTCGATTGCCTACCATTTCACGAAGAACTGGACAGGAAAAGCTTTGTGGAATTATTACGGATACCATGAGGATTCCAATGGTTCGTACCAGGACTTGTTTGTTCCGAGAAATTTCCGGGGTAACACCTTCACGCTGTCGGTGCGATTCGCGTTTTGAAAAGAGCTCGTGCGGAACTACTGCCTCCATGCCGTAATTGGGTGAGGGCGAAGGCCGCGGGATAAAAATGGAAAGTAGTGCGATTTGTCCACTCGCTAAGAGGGGCGGGAGCATGAAATTCGGTACTAAGCGGTTTCGCACCTACACGCCAGATACAAGGGAAGAATAAACAAGGAGGAAATGATGAAGAAGCTTTTGTCGGGAGTAGCAATCCTATCTATGTTGTGCCTTGCCGCATCTGTTTCGCGCGCTCAAGACTCCGCAAACGGGGAGAAAACCTACAAAGCGAAGTGCGCCGGGTGTCATGGTGCGAACGCGGAAGGCAAGCCGGCCATGAAGTCACCTTCCATCAAGGGTAAGAGTGCCGATGAAATCCAGACGCAAATCTCAACTTCGCCGAAGCATAAGGGCGTAAAGAATCTGACTGCGGCAGAGGTGAAGGATCTCGCTGCTTATCTCGCTACCTTGAAGTAATCGCAATAAATTCGCCAGTGAGCCGGTCACTCGTAGTCACGCGACAAAGTCGGGGAACCCGACCAATTGTCCGCTAAGGTTATTGCTCAAAGGAAGATCGCGAAATCCAAAGAATTGTAGGGCGCTCCGACATGAGTCCTCGGAATACGATCAGGGATTGGGCAAGACTACTCTACTATCTGAGCCAAAACGCGATCAGTCTGATCGGTGTGGTTCTGACAACAAGTAGCGCCGTCACGCTCGTAGCCTTCTGGATCTACGACTTCATGCTGCCTGGGCCCCCTCACCCATACGTGGGCATTCTGCTCTTTCTCATTCTTCCCGCTTTGTTCTTTCTGGGATTGGTTCTGATCCCCATCGGGATTTTGCTCCATCGAAGGACCCTGCGGGCCGCCGGGGAATTGCCGGAAACGTTTCCGGCAGTCGACCTGCAGATGCCCAGAGTGCGCAATACCTTTCTATGCATCTCGTTTGCGACTCTACTGAACATATTGATTTTTACGTTTGCGTCATATCAAGGCGTATCTTGACTGCCACAACCGGCCTACGCACCCGTTCGAGTTGCCGGAAAATGGGGTTGACCTGCGGATGTCGCGAGGGTTGATCAATCCGGAGCTTCCGTACACAAGCTCAACCGCCAAGCATCCCGATCAACCGGGGCCGTGGGCGTCTCTCGGACATCTCTACTGCAAATCCAAGCGCTACCACTAGTCCGCTTCCGCCCTCCAGAAAAGTCTGGCCCTCAAACATGACCAGCCGGAGGTCTTGCTCGCGCTCGGGCAAACTGACCGATCAGGGCAAACTCAGCGATACGATCCAGTCTTATGAGAACTGCCTCGCGCTTAAGCCTGACGAGTTCTATGCGACATACAATTTGGGTAATGCGTACTACGCGCAAAAAGGACTACGCCGAGTCAGCTACCTATTACGAAAAAGCCTTCGCGCAAAAGTCAGACTTTCCTGACTCGCTCGTCGGGCTCGGCGCGAGCCAGTTGGCCGCCAACAAATTGGAAGATGCCATTGCCACCTACAAAAAACTGATTCCACTGAAACCGGATGATGCGAATGTGCGGCTCAACTTCGGCACTGCATTGTTCAACGCAGGGAAATTTCAGGATGCCGCCGCCAGTTACCGCGCAGCTGTGCGCCTCAGTCCGGCATTTGCCCATGCACACTATAACCTGGGGATGGCTTTGCTCCGCCTCACCGACACTCAAGCAGAGTTTGCCGAGGCGCATCGTCTGGACCCGAGCCTGAATCCCCCCAATTAGCCAGAGCAAATTCGGCAGTTTTTGGAGCTTCGTTGAGGAGGCGCTTCAGAACAGTCTTGCGTAGAACAAGGAATTTGCCGTCCTTCCGGGAGCGACCACAGATGTTGGTAAACACCGGAAAAGGCGAACGTGTGGCTGGCGAATTGTTGTTTCGCCCATGATTTCTTGGAGTTTTCCGAAACCGAATGCGCCCGATGGGTTAGGCCTGGGGTTAACCCACGGGGAAAGGGGGCCAGTGTGGCTGCCGAGTCTGTTAAGCGGCGAACCCTCGTCCATGTCGCGGCGTTCAGTTGCGAGTTGCTGCCAGCCGCGATCCTCGATTTCTCTCGCGTCCGGTCGTTTGTCAGGCGAGGAAACCGACGTGCCGGATACGCACAAACCCTTGCGGAAGAATATGCAGCAGGAAGCGGCATGAAGAACTTTAAGTCTACAAGAATCGTACAGACGAGTCCCGATACCCTCACAGCGAGTCTTCTTCGAGCCGATCAGAAGCGAAAGACGTAGCCGGTGGTGAGATAGGGGCTGCCCTGGAAGGAATAATACTGAGTGGAGAGAACACCGGTGGGAGGCTGATTGGGGTCAGCATAGCCCTGGAGGTAATGAATGAGAGTGGTACCCGCATTGAGGCGGAAAGTGGAATTGCGGGAAGCGTAGAATTCGACGGTGCTGCCGAGGTCGAGAGCGTAGCGCCAGGTGCTTTCGTAGGAAGTGGAACTGTCTGGAACAAGGGTCTTGTCGTAGTGAATGAAGCCGTTACGGAGATTGAAGAAGAGGCCCCATCTGTCTAGAGTCGGGCCGAGCTTGAGGCCGACGAGGCCCTCTTGCGCGGCACCATGCTGGCCATAAGAACCTGAACCCGGGAAGAGATTCGCAACGGAATCGAAGTAGGCGTACTTCGCAAGACGATACGTGAAATTAAAGCCGTAGCCCGGAACGAACTGTTTGCAGTTGGAGCAGGATTCTCTGTCCAGAGGAAAATTCATCGAGATGAACTGGACACCGAAGCTGTGGCGAGGCTCGTCTTTCCACAGAGGGCGCTCGGCGGGATGAAGGGGGCCACCGAAGGTCTGAGTGAAGGAACCTTCCGCAGGATACCGGAACCATGGCTTCTTGCCGGCAAACATATTGGCGAAGGTGTGGCTGGGAGCGAGAGAGCCACGAAGAATTTTGTACTTGAGTGCAGGACTGTCTTTGGCGATGCGATCAACGAACTCGCGCTCGATGGCGTCTTCAAGAACGATCCAGCCCATGCCCACGGTCGGAGTAATGACGAAATCGACCCAGCCGGTGTTGTTGGTGGGAGGTTTGAAGTGCTTGCCGGGATATTTGTCGCAAGGATAGAGGCCGCAGCCGGGAACATAGGTGTAGCCGCCCTCGTTGCCAATGGCGGCTTCGCTGAGCACGGGACCGACTTCGAAATAGGCTTCGAAGCGGTGGCCCAAGCCATGGCTTTGAGACGGCTGTACCAATAAGTGGAGGATTTGCCGAACCGAGCAGAGCGACCCTTGGGATCGTTGTTTAAGAAGATGTCGCCGGCGACGGCGCCTTCCATGGGATGGCCAATATAGTTGACCAGGAAGCTGTCGCCATCGCCCCAGCGGGACATGTGAAAGTTGTCAGTGGAAGCCCAGTAGTCGTGCCAGAAGGGCTTGTGGAAAAGGAGATAACGAGCACCGCCATCGTTGGCGAGACGGAAGGCGTGGCCGACAACGAGGAAGCCGAAGGACTGCCACAAAGCGGCCTTCCAGTGGAATCTTTCAGAAGGACGTGGAGCGGTTAGGATCGGCTTGACGGACAACAAGTCGGAGTCGGTGGCCGAGATCGCAAGTTTTTTGGGGGGAACAGTGAGGCAAGCGGAAAACAGGTCGATTTGGGAGGGGGAGAAACAAGAATTGGTCGGCAGCAGGGGCGTGTTCGTGTGGGGAGTCTCTGGGAGGTTCGCAGTTGAAAGGAGTGCTGAGGCGGCGGGCATGAGGTTCAGCTCAGCCGAGGAAGAGGTGACCCTAAAATTGGTGGGAAGATTGAACTGAGGCGTCTGCACGGAGTCGAGATCGAGCGGCGAAGTGAAAGTCTCGGTCTGTTCCTGAGCGAAAGAAGGCCAAAGCGGCAGACAGAGAGCCAGCAAGCGTGCGGTCAGTTTTAAGGCGATTCGCACAGAATTCAATCCACCATGATTTTTCCGCACCACGGGAAAAGTACTTTCAAATTCTCTCGAAGAAGTTGGGCGACCGTCACCTAGGATTTTCCCTAGTAGGCGGGTCAAAACCATACGACCTGGGCGGAGGGAATATGCAAACCGTACGGACCAAGGATACTCGAAGCCGCTGGCAATGTCATTAGAGGTCACCAAAAAATGTCGCGGCTGTGGGACTCAAGGCAGGTCCGATCTTTGTCGCTGCAGTGCGTGAAAACGGCTATCTTCTTTTCTCGGAGGCATTGTAGTGACGTTGACCCCAATGTTGAAATCACGTTGCTTGATGTTTTCGGTCCCTTCTGACCAAGTGTACTCAGAGCTCGGCGCCGTGGACTCTTACGCATCCGATCGCCGTAAAGGGCACCGACCCGCGTGCCGCGTGGTACATCTGAACCGCTTCTATACTTTTTGTTTCGTGGGAACAACCTGAGGAACATTAGGCGTTTCTGACCGTTCTAAAACGTACTCAATGCTTCTGACAGTAGGTTTCTTAATTCTCCGTTGTCTTCTGATCTGCGTGGGGGTCATGTTCCGGCTGCTGTGCTGCTCGCCGCAAGGCAACTCACTTTTGCTATCACTTCCGTACCCTGCGTGATCGTGGAATGGATCGCCAGGGTGCCGCCTATGCTGCGCACGCGTTCACGCATCGAAGCCAGACCGATGCCGGTCGAGTCGCGCAAAACCGAGGGATCGAATCCCTTGCCGAAGTCCCGAATTGAAAGGGAAACGATTTCGCCTTCTCGCCGGCAAGAGACTTGCGCGCCGTGCGCGCCACTATGTTTCGAGGTGTTATTCAGTGCTTCTTGAGCGACCCTGAAGAGACAACGAGCCACTTCTTTGGGAAGTCTATCGGCGTCTTCGCCAACTTCGAGACTGACGACGATGCCGCTGTGTTGAAAGACATTGCCACAAAGTTCGCTGAGGGCGGCACGCAAACCCAGGTGGTCGAGCTTGCTTGAATGCAGGTCGCGACACATGTCATGAATGGTCGAGGCCAGTTCCTGGAGGTGCAGACTTAAATCAGCGGCCTTGTCTGCTAGCGCGGTGTTGTTGCCCGCATGGAGCTGTTGTTTCAGCCGCTCGATCTCCAATCCCATCAGCACCATTCGCTGACCAATGTCGTCGTGCAGTTCGCGGCTGATACGGAGGCGCTCCTCTTCCTGGGCGTGAAGCAGCCGCCCCGCAAGCTGTTCGAGTTCCACTTTCGTGCTCTTGACTTCCTCTTCAGCGACCCGCCTTTCCTTAATGTCTTCGATAATTCCAACGACCAAGGGCGGATCCGTTGTGCTCGCTCTGAGCAGGGAGATGGAAACCCGCGCCCACACCCATTCGTTGTTTTTGTGGCGGAAGCGCTTGTCCACTTGATAGGCGAATCTGCGGCCTTCACGCAGCTCCCGGAACAGAGCCATTTCCATCCGCTCATCCTCGGGATGAGTGAATTCGGGACAGCGCATTCGCCGCAGCTCTTCTTCCTGGTATCCGAGCATGCGACAGAACGCCGGGTTCACATAAAAGATCTCGCCTTCTATATTTTCAAGAACAACGCCCACGGGGGCCTGGTCAACCAAGGCGCGAAATTCCCAATCGCTATTGAGGCTGCAATCTCCCTTAAATGTGACGGCTCTTGAGTGAGACACTTGATGTCCTCCAGGATGATGGTGGACACATTACCACGGCTCACATTAGTTGCCAAAGAATCGTCTCGTCCAGTGAGGTTAGTGACACTTTGCCTCGTCGAGCTTCTAGGTAGGATGATTCATCGTTGCCGTGTCTTAGGCCTCTGGCCAACCCAGTCGAAAGGGTTTCTGATTCGAGCAGGACGTGCTCACGCCATTTCCGATGCACAGCGAAGCCATCGCAGGGCCGTTTCGCGGTCAACGCCGTGTGTGAGCATGTGCGTCTTGACGGCGATATTCACCAACAGTTCGGCGGTATCCAACATCGCCGCGTCTCTCTCACAACGCTCCATAACTTGCCTTGCAGCATCTTCGCTAGGGTATGCCCCCATTTCTTCACCACCGGCGTCAATCACTCGGAACTGATTTCCAATCAATTCCACTCGAAATGCGTTTGCTAACATCATTGCCATAGGACTCTATCGAATTCTCCCCGCCGCGCAGACGATCCACTATGGTTTCAAACGATAGCCGAGGCATCGCTCGCCCTGAGCACACACACAACTCGTGCTTCTTACGCCATGGGATGCCACAGGTCCATCGGGGTTTCCCTGTAATTTGGTGGGGGACAGGCATGCAAAAAACGAGCGGGCAGGTAGTAACTCTCGGCATGTCTTTTGCGTACAATGCGTATATGAGGATTCTGTTGTTCAGCGGTAAAGGCGGCGTAGGCAAAACGAGCCTGGCGGCAGCAACGGGCATCAGATTGGCCGAGCTGGGATACCGCACGCTGGTCATGAGCATCGATCCTGCACACAGCCTGGCAGATTCGTTCGATCTGGATGTCGACTTATTTCAGGTGCAAACTTCGGATCCATTTCCGATCGAGAATGGTCTGTCCATTTTCGAACTGAACATTCAGAGAGAGGTCAAACGCCACTGGCAGCAGATCTCCTCCTATGTGATTTCGGTGTTGCGGACGACTGGAATCAGCGACGTGGAAGCGGAAGAATTGGCGATTCTGCCGGGCATGGAAGAGCTGAGCGCTATGATGTACATCAACGAATATCGGCGCGAGAGCCGCTACGACGTCATCGTGCTGGATGCAGCGCCGACCGCCGAATCCATGCGTTTCATCAGCATGCCCACGACGTTGGACTGGTACATGAAGCATATCTTTCCGTTCCAGCGAACCTTGCTTAAGGCCGTGCGTCCGATTGCCAATCGTGTCGCCCCATTTGAGCTGCCCACCGACAGTTATTTCGCGAACATCCGCGACCTCTTCGAGAAGCTGGAAGGGGTTGACGAAATCATGGAGGACCCGCAGAGCACGTCTGTGCGGTTGGTCACCAATCCAGAGAAGATGGTGCTTCGCGAGACGCAGCGTGCGTTTGTGTATTTTTCGCTGCATGGATTGACAGTGGACACGGTCATCGTCAATCGCGTCTTGCCACCAGAGATTCAGGATGCATGGTTTAACGAGTGGCACAGTTCGCAGAACAATGTGTCGCGCGAGCTGGAGGAGTATTTCGCGCCCGTGCCCGTGAAGCGTGTTCCGCTGTTCGCGCACGAGGTGTTGGGCAAACAGCGGCTGCAAGATGTCGCGAAAGTGCTGTATGCTGAGGGGGAAGACCCGTCCGCCGTTACCCAGACCGAGAAACCTTACGTGTTCGAGAAACGGGAAGGAAGGTACGAGGTGCGGCTCCGTTTACCGTTCGCGACCAAGGGTGATATCGGGCTGTTCAAGAAGGGCGACGAACTGGTCGTGGAGGTCGGCACGCTGAGGCGCCATATCGGCCTGCCCCGGTCGATGGCCACATTGGTACCTGCTCGAGCGCGCCTTGAAAACCGGATTTTGACGGTCGAAATGAAGGAGGCACAATGAGCGAACAAGAAGCAACTCAGCAGAGTGCGACGCAACCTGTTAATCAAGAGCGCTGCCTGTGCCGCGAAATTGTAAACCAGGTCAGGGAAGCCTTCGATGTGTCTCCTAAGGTGCGGGAGCACTTCAGCAATTCCCGGATCGAGTTTCTGAAGGGAATTCGCGCGGTTATCGATAGCCGCATCGAGCACCTGTCCAACACCGCTCAGCGAGGCACCAAGATCGCCGTCGAGTAGTCCAAGCGGTGATTATCTGGAGATGGTCTGCCGCACCGGGAGAGGCTGCTTCCAAAATCTCGTTTGGGCGGACGGAAAGAGAATGGCTCTCCGGGTCCAATCCGGAGACATGGGCTACACAATATACCGGCTACATAGGTGACGTGAGATAGCAGTGTCCTAAGTCATAGTCCATAAAACTGACAAGCCAGATACAAGCGCGGACTTCTTTGATGCCGGCCTCCTATAATTGAAGTTGATTGAGGCTAAGCCGTTTTCCGTGGCGGACGATTGCACTGCGGCCAGCCTTTCCGAAATCTCCCAAGGGCCCGAAACGCGGTTTCAGTTCGGCGCTTGTATGGGGATCATGGTTGAAAGTGTGAGTCGAACGTCAGCGCGGCTGGCTGGCTTGCTTACTCCTTGACAGCTTAGGAGAGAGGGGCGTAGACTCTCCTAATCAGTCTTAGGAGGCCTCGTGACGCCCCAAGCCCAGCTTCTTCCGGGAACTCTCGATCTTCTGATTCTCAGGGCGGTCTCACTCGGCCCACTGCATGGCTACGGCATCCTTCTGCGTATCGGACAAATCTCCGGCAATGCGTTGCTGATCGAACAAGGCGCGCTTTATCCCGGTCTGTTTCGGCTGGTGCGTCAGGGACTGCTCAAAGCCAGCTGGGGCACGTCGGAGAACAATCGCCGCGCCAAGTTTTACGAACTGACCGCCGCGGGCCGCAAGCGTCTGCGCGAAGAGACGGAGAGTTGGAATCGTCTCGCGACGGCTATTGGCGCAGCTCTCGCTGAGCAACCGGAGGAAGCATGAGACTCCTGGACTCGCTTCGCTTCCGCATCGCCACACTGTTCCGTGGTTCTGAGATCGACGCCGAGATGGAAGAAGAGCTTCGCTCGCACATCCAGCACCGCGCCGACGATCTGGAACGTGCCGGTCTGGATCGTGCCGAGGCCGAACGCCGCGCACGCATCGAGTTCGGCGGCCAGGTAAAATACAAAGAGGAATGCCACGACGCGCTGGGCAACAATTTCATCGAGACCCTCGTACAGGATGTGCGCTTCAGCCTTCGTGTGTTGCGCAAGTCTCCCGGATTCACACTCGCCGCGATTGTGACGCTGGCACTGGCAATCGGCGCAAACGCCGTGGTTTTTGCCATTTTGAATGCGCTGATCCTGCATCCGCGGAATGTGCCGCAGGCGCAGAGTCTCTACGGAATCGAGCATGGGAGCGATAAGTCTCCGCTGGAGTCGTATCCCGATTATCTCGATCTTCGCGATCGCAACCAAAGCTTCGATGGTCTGGCAGCTTATAACGTGTGCTGGGCGGGGCTGGATACGGGCAAAGATCCAACCGAGGTCGGGGGCTATGAGGTGAGCGGGAACTACTTCGACGCCTTGGGCATTCAGCCGTACCTGGGTCGTTTCTTCAATGCCGCCGATGAGCATGGGCCGAACAGCGCTCCGTATATGGTGCTCACTTACTCGTTTTGGCACAGTCACTTTCAAGACGATCGCAGCGTGGTGGGCCGCGTCGTTCGGCTGAGCAAGCATCCTTTTACTATCGTCGGTGTAGCGCCACCTGATTTTCAGGGGACCTTATTATTTATCTCTCCTGATTTCTTTGTGCCGCTTGTGAACAAGGAGCAGTTGGACGGAGAGGATATCCTGAACGCGCGCGGGAACCGCAAGCTGTTGATGGCGTTGGGGCATCTGAGGGCCGGAGTCACTCCGGCGCAGGCGATTGCCGATCTGAATTCCATTGGCTCGTATCTGGAAAAGAGCTACCCCAAGGATGATGTCGATATGAAATTCACATTGGTGCGTCCGGGTCTTGCTGGAGATTTCCTGGGTGGACCGGTGAAGGCATTCGTTACCGGGTTGATGCTGCTGGCGGGATTGATTCTACTGGCCGCGTGCGCCAACCTGGGCAGCTTGTTTGCTGCACGCGCCGCGGACCGTTCACGGGAAGTTGCTTTGCGTCTAGCGCTGGGATCGAGCCGCAACCGCATTCTGCGGCAGGTATTCACGGAATCTGTGCTGATTTCGCTTGTCGGAGGCACGGTCGGATTATTGGGCAGCATAGCGCTGTTGCGTGTCCTGAGTACGTGGGAGCCACTGCCGGGAATTCGTTCTCTCCATATACCTGTCCATCCGGACGCCAATGTTTATTGGGTCGCTTTGCTGTTGGCTTTGGCCAGCGGTTTCCTGTTTGGCGCAGTCCCGGTGAGGCAAATCCTCCGCACGAATCCGTACGAGATCATCAAGACGGGTTCAATCGGGAAGGTTGGGCGACGGATTACGCTTCGAGATTTGCTGCTTGGCGTGCAAATCGCGATCTGCGCGTTTTTGGTGACTTCTTCGCTGGTCGCTGTGCGTGGACTGCTGCGCTCGTTGCACAGCAATTTCGGTTTTGAACCACGGAACGCGATGTTGGTACACACCGATCTAAGTACCGCTGGTTACCGCGGCGACAGCGTGGCCACAATGCAAAAGCGCATGATCGAGGCGTTGGCGACAATTCCTGGCGCAAAGTCTGTTGGATTGGTTTCTTGGCCACCGTTGGGAGGAGGCTGGATCAAATCGGATGTCTTCACCGAACAAACGACAGATCTGAGTTTGTCGAATGCAGCTGCGAACGCCTTTCTGTACAACATTTCTCCCGATTACTTCCAGGCGGCGGGCACAGCTTTGTTGGCGGGAAGGACTTTCTCATGGCATGACGACAAAAACGCCCCGCGCGTAGCCGTCATCAACCAGGAGTTTGCGCGCAAAATCTTCGGCTCCGTAACAAATGCAATCGGCAGACAGTACAAGATGCCGGATGGAACGCGTGTGCAGGTAGTGGGTGTCGTCGAAGACGGGAAATATCTGAGCCTCGCCGAGGAGCCACAGCCCGCGATGTTTCTGCCATTTCTGCAAGCGCCCTCCAGCGTGACGCGCCTGGTGGTGCGCTCAGACCGTGACCCACAGCAACTGGCGGCCGCCATGAAGACTACACTGCAGGACCTGGATGCCGGGCTGCCGTTTACCATCGGACCGTGGACCATGGACGCGGCACTGTTTGCCCCGCATGTGGCCACAGTGTCGCTAGGTGTGATGGGCGTGATGGGCGCGATGCTGGCGGTCACGGGCATTTTTGGGATGGCGGCGTACTCCGTCAGCAAGCGTCTGCGGGAGTTGGGAATCCGGATCGCTCTTGGCGCGCAGCGCAGGGGAGTGCTGGAGGCGGCGCTGGCGCGGCCATTAAAATTGCTGGCTCTTGGTTCTGCGGCGGGATTGCTGCTGGGAATTCTGGCGACACGCGTGTTGGCTTTCATTGTGTACCAGGCTACTCCACGAGATCCGCTGGTGTTGGGCGGTGTTGTTTTAGCGATGGTATTGCTAGGGCTGTTGGCTACGTGGATTCCGGCGCAACGCGCGCTGTCGGTCGATCCTGCGATCCTGCTGCGCGAAGAGTGACGCCGCGGCCATCTATTGGGATGATGCCGCGAACGCAGAGAGCGTATCCGCCGATAGCAATCCTGCCGAACTCCGATCGAGATAAATGGTGGTATTCGGATGGGTCCGCAAAATCGACGCGGGCGCCTTGGGATTGATGTCTCCCTCGAGACAGGCTTGAACTGCCGTTGCCTTGCGGGCATCGGGCACGACGCAAATGATCTCCTTGGCTTTCAGAATCTGGCGTATGGACATGGAAATCGCTCGGTCGGGAACATCGGAAATAGTTTCGAACCATCCTTCGGCAACCTGCTGACGGCGGCACGCTTCGTCGAGCGAGACGATGATGTACGGGTCTTCGGTTTGGAAATCGGCGGGCGGATCGTTGAAAGCGAGATGGCCGTTTTCGCCGATGCCGACGAAAGCGACATCGATGGGCGATTGAAGGATGGCTTCGGTGGTGAGCCGGATGACCTCGGCGGGATTTGCGTCGCCCTTCATCAGATGACAATTGGTGATCCCTGTTTTGCCAATCAAACGTTCCTGTAGATATTTGCAGAAGCTCGCGGGTTGATTCATCGGCAGGCCGATATATTCGTCCAGATGAAAGAGCTCGACGCGCTTCCAATCGACGCTGGGCACTGCCGTGAGCTCCTCGAGGAAGGCGAACTGCGATGCTCCGGTGGCGGCGACGATGCGAGCGCGCCCGCGAAGAGCAATCGCTGTCCGGATGGCGGCCGCGGCCTGAGAGGCTGCCGCTCCTGCCAGAGAATTGTTGTCGTCAAATACGCGGATGATCATCTGCAATGGTTCCAGCCAGGGTTTGGTGCCTTGACATCATACCAGCCACGTGATGTTCTCTTCCCGCGCGACATCATCATTATGAGCGTCGAGAGTCATTGGTGCGCCGCCCGGATGCACGGCCGTTCGATTGAAATTGCGGGGAGGGGAAATGAGTGACGCGAAAGAGACCATGGACCGAAAGACGTTTTTGAGCAAATCGGCCGCGCTGCTTGCTGGAGGAGCAGCGTTGGCGGGCACAGCGCTTTCGTACAGCAGAATTGCTGGCGCGAACGATCGGCTTTCGTTGTGCCACATCGGAATCGGGGGCCGCGGCGAAGAGCTTGATTTAATCGCGTCTCAACTGCAGACCAGCCACAACGTGGAAATGACCACCGTGTGCGATTTGTGGCGACTGAACCGCGAAAAGGCTGTTGCGACAAATACAAAGTATTACGGCCGCGCTCCGCGAGGATTTCAGTATGTGGAACAGGTCCTGGCGCTGAAAGACGTCGACGCGGTGCTTATCTCGACGCCGGAGCACTCGCACTCGCCCATTTTGAAAATGGCGGCAGAGGCGGGTAAGGACGCGTACGTGGAAAAGCCGATGGGTAACGTGCTGGCTGAGGCGAAGGCAGCGTGCGACGCGGTGACGAAAAACAATCGCATCGTGCAAGTGGGCACGCAGCATCGCAGCGAACCCTATCCCATCGCCGCGTGCGCGTTGGCGCAGAGCGGCGCTCTGGGAGACATCAGCAAGGTGGAAATTGTTTGGAACTATCACGGTCCGCGGTGGCGTGGGCGTCCGCAAACGAAGCTGCTTCGCGAAGAAGACACCGACTGGCGCAAATGGCTGATGACCAAGCCGTATCGTCCGTTCGATCCGCAAGTCTATTGCGAGTTCCGTTTGTACAGGGAATTCTCCAGC
The DNA here is from genome assembly GCA_963792145.1 of Candidatus Acidiferrales bacterium. GTDB lineage: Bacteria > Acidobacteriota > Terriglobia > Acidiferrales > UBA7541 > Acidiferrum. The sequence goes on along the minus strand of CAWBVH010000047.1, from coordinate 46,828 downwards.
GGTATTCCGGATCAGTGGATGAGCCACGCGATCGATATGGTGAACTGGTTCATGAACGACAGCTATCCCCGGTCGGTGGTTGCGCATGGCGGCATCTTTGCGTGGCACGATGGGCGCGAGAATGCCGATACGTTCCAAGCTCTATTGGAATATCCCAAGGGCTTTCTGGTCAGCTATTCAACCAGCTTTGGCAATGACGCGCCAAGCTTTACGCGCTACATGGGAAAAAAGGCGACGCTCACCAACATCGGCGGAGAGGGAAGTCCGCGCTATCAAGTGACACAAGAAAAAGGCAATCACGAAGACAACGCCGACATTGACGAACAGCGTGCTTCGAAATATGTACTGCTGCCGGGCCAAACTGCGATTCCGCCGATGGGAATTGATGACATGTCAACAGAGCACATGGCGAACTGGTTCGACTGCATTCGTTCTCGCCAGCAGCCGCATTGCACGGTGCAGGATGGATTTGCTCACTCCGTGGCATGCATCATGGCGGCAGAGTCGTATTGGTCGGGCAAAAAGCAGTACTGGGATGCGGCGACCGAAACCATCGTGGATCACGCCTAGCTGGGCGCGATTGCAGCTCGGGTGCGGATCAAGCTGAATGCTTGGCGCGAAACTCAGCAAGACACTTCTGGGCCGTGTCGAGTTCCGAGAAACGGCTGCCCTCCTGTTCCACCAGGTAGTATTCCACTCCGCCAACGCTCTCGGCGGCCGCGAAAATACTCTTCCAGTCCGCCACGCCCTCGCCGAACAAAACCGCATATCCCTTTGAGGAATCCGAGGACCAGTCCTTGCAATGCAGCGAACGGATTCTACCTGGGTTCGCGCGAATCCAGGCGGTCGGGTCCGATCCGGCTTCCAGACAAGTGCCCACATCGAGCTGCAACATGACCGTAGGTTTCGTGTTCTTCGCGATGATCTCGATAGGCCGCGCCTTCATCGGAAGATCTGCCGCCGGCGTGAACTCCAGTTGGTGATTGTGATAGCCGGGCTTCAATCCGGCTGGTTCGAGTTGCTCGGCCGCGGAGTTCAGGGTGTCGGCCACTTGCTTCCAGCCGTCGATGCCGGGCTTCGGTTGTGCCGACGCCATCACCACATACTTGCTGCCCAGAATCAGATTGTAGTCGCGGGCTTTCGGAAGATTTTCTTTACTGAAAAACGCGCTGTCGTTGTGCGTTGAGAAGCATTTGATACCCAGATCGTCGAGCAGCTTTCTCATCTCCTTCGTCTGGCTTTCGGTCCACTCGAAATAGGGCGCGTAGAATTCCACGCCCTGGTAGCCCATCTTGGCCACAGCTCGCACGGTGCCCTGGGGATCCTTTTTGAGTTCGTCGCGAACGGAATAGAGTTCCAGCCCGACGGGAATGGAGCTGGCAGCGCGGACCTGCAGAGCCCACGGAAGGATTGTGGAATAGGCTAGAAAGGTGCGGCGCGAAAAAGTTGCAAGAGGCATAGGCAGATCGTAACGCAGTCTGATCGAGAATCCATGCCAATTCGAGCGCAACGCCCGAACCGACGGCCGAAGAGTAAAGATGATTTATCGGACGCCGAGCAAAATGTCGATGGTGAGTTGGTCGAGGCGCTCGTACGGCAGCCGTTTCTTGGTCATGGCGTCTTTATCAAACGGATAGCCGAGCAGAGCAGCACCGCCTTTTTTGGAATATTTCTCGACCGCCGGAATCGCAGTCTTCGTGGTGGAGATTTCCTTGAGGATGGCCTGAATTTCCTTGTCCTGGTTCCAGCGCGCAGCCTTTTCTTTCAAAATGAGGTAATTTCGCATGCAGCCTCGGGCGAAGTCCTTCACCCCCTCGTAGTCCTCGGTGCGGTAGGCATGCGCATCGAAGTGGCGCGGACCGTCGTAGCGGACATCTTCCAGGAACTTCACCAAAAAGAACGCCGATTTCGGATTGGCCGAGGCAAAGCGCAGATCCTGGTCATAGCGGCCGGGCATCTGGTCGTTCAGGTCAATGTGGAAGAGCTTGCCCGCTTCCCACGCTTGCGCCACGCCGTGCATGAAGTTCAATCCGGCCATCTGCTCGTGAGCGACCTCCGGGTTTACGCCGACCATTTCGGGATGTGCCAGTGTGGGAATGAAGCCCAGGTAGTGCCCGGTGGTTGCCATATAAATGTCCGCACGCGGTTCGTTGGGTTTGGCCTCCAGGGCGAACTTGAAGCCGTAGCCGCGCTCAATGCTGTATTCGCAGAGATAGTCGACGGCATCGCGCAGTCGGCGGACGGCTTCATCGGCGCGGCGGCAGGCATCGGTCTCCGTGCCTTCGCGGCCGCCCCACAAGACAAAGATCTTCGCGCCCAATTCCGCTCCCAGGTCCATCGCGCGCATGGTTTTCTGCAACGCATATGCGCGCACTTCCGGATCATTGGCGGTAAAGGCGCCGTCGCGGAAAACAGGATGAAAGAAGAGCGATACGGTAGCCATGGGCACGACAATGCCACTTTCTTTGCAGGCTTTCTTGAATTCGCGGACAATCGCGTCGCGCTCCGCGGCCGTGGCGTCAATTGGCACCAGGTCGTTGTCGTGTAGATTGACGCCCCAGGCTCCGATCTCCCCGAGGATCGCTGCAATTTCTACCGGCGGCAGAGTAGGGCGCACAACATCGCCAAAGGGATCTCGCCCGCGATTGCCCAGCGTCCACAGTCCAAAAGAGAACTTGTCGACGGGTTTTGGCTGGTATGCAGTGCTTGCGCTCATGGGATTTCCTCGCTGGGTGAATTTTTAACAACGCGTATATGAAACGATACAGGGACTCAAGCCGGCAACACGTTGGCAAATCGACTGGAAGGGAATTGGAGCGGTGAGGAATTCCCGATGAAGGGAGTTCACGCAGGTACATCGAAAAAGCCTTGGGAAGGACCAGCGCAAAACAACATTCGAGTAATCTCCACACGTGTACGTTAACGTCGTCCCAATAGTAACATTCGGCAATGAGATTGCAACCGCAGGCTCGCGGAGATTCGGCAACCATTTCTGTATCCGACAAGAGCAATCATGGCAACTCGGTCTCTTGCCGAGCGTTTTTGCCGTGCACAGCAGGCAAGCTTAGTCTGGAAGCGTGGCCTCTCGCGTGATTGTGAACTGGCTAGACACGCCGGAGGTCTTTGGCAGGCCTGGCCGCGCGGTTGGCTGGCCTCCACCGATCCACAGGTCCACTTTACCAGGCAGGATGCGGTGGCGCCCGGCGTCGTCAACCAAACTCAGTTCTCGGTCGCGAAGGGTGAAGGTAACGGTCTTTTTCTCGCCGCGGTCGAGATGCAAGCGCTGAAATCCCTTGAGCGCGCGAAGCGGAGCGCCGACAATCCCGGGGTGCGTAAGATAGAGTTGCACAACCTCATCGCCGGCAATTGCGCCGGTGTTCGTAACGTCCACGGATACAGTTACGGAATGATTGGCGGAGAGGCCCGCGGTATCGACGCGTGAATTGTCATAACGAAACGACGTATAGCTCAGGCCGTAGCCAAAAGGATAAAGCGGATCGCCGCCAAAATAGCGGTAGGTGCGCTTGGCCATGGCATAGTCCTCGAACGCCGGAAGCTGATCGGTGGACTTATAGAATGTGACCGGCAAGCGCCCGGCAGGGCTGAAGTCGCCGGCGAGCGCCTGGGCAAATGCGGTGCCGCCTTCTTCGCCAGGATACCAAGCCTCGACAATCGCGGATAGGTGTTCGTCGGCCCAGTTTACAGCCAGCGGGCTGCCATTCATGAGTAGCAGAACCGTGGGCTTCCCGACGGCGTGAACGCGCTCCAAAAGTTTTTCTTGCGGAGCGGGCAGATCAATCCGCGTACGGTCGCCACCGGCAAAACCCTCCGCGTCGACTTTCATCTCTTCGCCCTCAATTCGCGGTGACAGGCCAAGCACCATCACGACGAGGTCGGCATCCCTTGCCGCGCTAATGGCTTCCTGGCCGCCCTGGTCGGGCAGACTCCACACCAGCCGCGCTTCGGAGCTGCGTATGTTTTGGAAGTATTCAATTTTGACCGGGTAGAGATGGTCTTTCTCCAGATGGATTTTTTTGGTCAGCGTGGAAGCAGGGTGGTGAATGTTCCAATCCTCGGCCATCAGATTGCTATCCAGCCAGACGCGATAGCCGTCCTGACCGGTAAATCCAATTGAATAGTCGCCCGTTTCCGCCGGCGCTATGACACCAGTCCAGCGCACCGAATAGTTCTTCAGCAATTGCGGCGAAATGCCGGTATCGCCCCAGGCGAAATCCACGGCATCGTCGGTGCGAGTCATTGTGGGCGTGCCTTCCAAGGTCATGTTCGCGAAATAGTCGGCTCGCAGCCCGTGCTCCTTGCAGGATGAGTCCGTGCACAGTGCGCTATGTGGAATCGCTTTGGTCACCGGACCGACCAGGCCCGTGCCCTCGACATAAACAATTTTGGCGTTGGGATAGCGCTTGCGGAGGCCTTCGAGGATTGTCACCGGCTTCGCAGGCGTTCCGTTGTAGTTGCCCACCAAGGCGTCCAGGTTGTCTGCGTCGGGGCCGATCACCGCAATCTTCTCTGGGGCGTGCTTCAGCGGTAGGAAGCTATCCCTATTCTTCAGAAGGACGATGGCCTCTTGCGCGGCGCGAAGGGCCAATTGGCGGTGCGTCTCGGTGCCGTTATCGCCTGGGCTGATACGCGAGTACGGTACCGAAGCCGGCGGGTCAAACAAGCCGAGCCTGAATCGCGCTGTGAACAGGCGCCGCAAAGCCCGGTCAATGTCGGCTTCCGAGAGCAATCCCTGATGAACGGCTCCGAGGATTGCGGCGTGTTCGGTGCTCATGCGATTCCGATAGTCTCCGCAGATCAGGTCCATGCCAGCCTTGAACGCGACGGAAATACCTTGCTCCGGTGTGGGCGAGAAACGGTGCCCGCCAAAGATGTCAGCAATCGCTCCGCAATCTGAAACGACATAACCGTGAAAGCCCCAATCGCGCCGGAGATGTTCCCCGAGCAGCGCGACGTTCGCGCAAGCTGGCTGGCCATTCAGCGAGTTGTAGGCACACATCACGGATTCCGCCTTGCCTTCCATGACGGTTGCGCGAAACGCCGGCAGATAGGTGTCCTCCATATCGTGCCGGGAGGCCTGAACATCCACCGTGTGCCGGGTAGATTCGGGGCCGCTATGCACCGCGAAATGCTTAGGGGTGGCGACAGTTTTCAAGTAATTGGGGTCGTTCCCTTGTAGGCCGGTGACAAAGGCGATGCCCAGCCGCGCCGTCAGGTAGGGATCCTCGCCATAGGTTTCCTGGCCGCGTCCCCAGCGCGGGTCGCGGAAGATATTGATGTTGGGCGACCACACCGTTAGCCCGCGGTACCAGTCAGAAGATCCATCCGGATGCACGGCCTGGGAATACTTGGCGCGGAACTCCGTGCTGATAACGTCGGCGATCTGATGTACGAGTGGCTCGTCGAAGGTGGCCGCCAGGCCGATTGCTTGCGGGAACACGGTTGCTTCACCGGCGCGCGCCACCCCGTGCAGGCCCTCGTTCCACCAGTTGTATTCAGGAATGCCCAATCGAGAGACGGCGGCGGCGGTATGTCCGAGTTGCGAGATTTTTTCCTCGAGAGTCATGCGGGACACCAGGTCGTCGACGCGCTGCTCGATCGGCAGCTTGGGGTTTTTGTACGCCGGTGGCGCTTGTTGCGCATATGCGGCGGGGCCCAGGGCCGCGCAAAAGAAGAAGCAGGCCACCAGATTGATTTTCATTGTCGTATGTTCTCATCCAAGAGGTAAATTTGCAGCAAGCGGCGCGAATGCACCGAGGCGAGCATAGCATCGTTAACCTACACGGCCGAAGCACGAATTACCGCAAAAGCTTAACGGGAAGAATAGCGCGAGAGGTAAGATAGGGAGCGGCAAGTCGCAGCGGTTCGCGTAAGGTTGCGCAACGCGATTTCACCAGTGTTAAAGCGGGGAAAATGGGCGGCGTTCCCGCGGGAAGTGGAGCAAGGAGCTTGGCGATGAGTAAGCAGCGGCGCGGGATTCACCTGATTGCGGAACTGGCCGGCGTGTCGATCGGCACCGTGGATCGCGCTTTGCACGGAAGAGATGGCATCAAGGAATCCACCCGCCAGCGGATTTTGCAGGTAACCCGACAAATCGGCTACACGCCGAATCTGGCGGCACGTGCCCTATCCGTGGCCAAAGCTAGCGCGCGCGTTGGGGTGTGCATGCCCAAAGAGATCCATTTCTTCTACGACCAACTTTGGAGGGGGGTTCAGGAGGAGAGCAAGCGGGTGGCGCCGTTTGGACTCGAGTTTGTGAACCATCCTGTACAAGTGCTCGGCGAAGGCGATACGGAAGCATTCAAAGAACTCGTGAAGAGCGGAGTCAGTGGCATTATTCTCACCGCAGGAAATCCGAAAGATCTGAAGCCGCTGATTGACGACGCGGAAGAAAAAGGAATTCGTGTTGTGTGCGTGTCCACCGACGCGCCTGAGAGCAAGCGCTCTAGCATCGTGTGCGTTGAGCCATGGCTAAACGGCTGCCTTGCTGGCGAATTGATGGGCAAGTTTGTGCCGGCAGGTTCGAAGGTAGCCATTGTCGCGGGCATGCTGAAAACCGAGGATCACCGCAAGAAATCGGATGGATTTTCCGAAGCATTTGGCCGGCATTGTCGCGGGGGAAAGATTGTCGGCGTGATCGAGGGACACGAAGACGAAGATGAAAGCTTCCAAAAAACATTTGATCTGCTGCGTCGTTTCCCGACCGTTGCTGGAATTTACGTGAATACCGTGAACTGTCTTCCCGTATGCCGTGCCTTGGGAGCGCGCGGGCTTGCTGGAAGAGTGAAGCTGATCACCACGGACCTTTTTGCGGAGATGGCTCCGTATTTTCAGAAAGGGACAATCTCGGCTTCCATTTATCAACAACCTTTCCGGCAAGGCCAATTAGCAGTGCGATTAATGGCCGACAACCTCACGAATAAAATAGATTTTCCCCCAAGCGTGCATTTGAGTCCCGGCGTGGTGATGACCTCCAATTTGCATCTTTTCCGGGAAATGCGGCGCAGCGAAGCCAAGTTGAACGAATCCATTCCCTGAATGGGAGCATGCCGAAAAGTCGATAACTGGCTCTCAGGAATGAAGAAACCCCGTTCGTGTTGCTATTCTGGAAATATTGCCAGAGCGTAAGCGTTTTCTCTCTGTAACTGCCGTATGTTCAATGGTTTGCGGAGGGGTGGCGTTGATTGGAACATCAGGAAACGCCCTTTTCCCTCTAAAAAAACGATATTCCCCATCAATTTTTCAAAAAGAAATGCTTGACAAGCATTTCACAAACAGAGTAAATACCAAGCTAACAAAAAAACGTGACCGTTCACGGTTTTACCGTGGCCAGCTTGACGGTCGGTGGTGACGTTACTGGATCGTCAGTTCGGTGGCAGCGGGCGCGGGGTGCTGGGGTGGTGAAGGCTTTTCGCTCTTGCCTTTTCCCAACTCAATTTTCTGAAGGTGCTGGTCGTTTTGTGGCGCACGCAGGGCGGTGCAACCCTGGCCATGATTCTGCCATGTAGTGACCAGGTAACCGCTTTAAAGGCCGTTTAGTCGGGATGGCTTGGCGGCGGCGTCAGATCGCCGCTAGGCGGAGGCAAACAAATGAACGAAGTTGTACGAAGTGTTGCACACGTCCTACGCAGTAATGTCCGCTATCTCTGGATCCTCTGTCTACTCCTGGCTGGTTTGCCGTTCCTTGCCGCTGCTCAAGAGGCAACGATTGTGGGAACGGTTACCGACCCGGCTGGCAGTGTGGTCCCGAACGTTACGATTACCGTCACGAACACGGGGACGGGATACGTACGTACGTTTACCACGAACGATGTTGGCCAATATGTGGCTCCCAGTTTGCCCATCGGCAAATACGATTTGAAGGCGGAATCTTCCGGCTTCAAAATCGAGGAGTCCAAAGGCGTAGTTCTGAATGTCAATGATCGCACGCGCATTGATTTTCAGATGAAGATGGGTACCAAGTCAGAAACTGTCTCTGTTGAGGCGAACGCCATCCAGGTGCAAGCCGACAGCAGCGAACAGAGTAACCTCATCAGCGGCACGCAGATTTCGCAACTCGCCACCAACGGCCGCAGTATCTATACCTATGTAACGTTGACCACCGGGGCTTCAAACCTGATGCCGGACTTTCAACCACCGACGCCGGTGGGCGCGCAACAGCAATATCAGCTTTAACGGAAATCGTCCCGGTCACAACCTCTACCTGCTTGACGGAGGCGAAAACTCGGATCGCGGCGGAGCTGGCGGTTCCTGCTGTCATGCCTTCCGTTGACGCCATTGCGGAAACGCAAACCCTTACTTCGAACTATACGGCCGACTATGGACTGTCTTCCGGCGGCACCGTCAGCTCGGCAATTAAGTCGGGCACCAAGGCGTTCCATGCTAGCGCTTGGGAATTCTTCCGCAACGACGCCCTGGACGCACGGAATTTCTTCAATCCGCGCCCCAGCGCCGGTTGCTGAACTGCGATACAACGTCTTTGGTTTTAACGTCGGCGGTCCTGTTACGTTTGGGAAGTTGTACAACCCGAATAAGACCAAGACCTTCTTCTTCTACAATATGGAATGGCGCAAGATGATTCAGGGCCAGACCCTCAACCAGACCGTGCCCCTGGCATCTACGTATGGCGGCGACTTTTCAGCAGTTGCGCCAACCCTTGCGAAGCTGCACGCCCCATTTTCTTGCCAGCTCTCCCCAGGGATTCAGGCTCAATTTGCAGCCGCAGGCCAGGCGCTCAGCGGTTGTACGGCAGGCGCTCCTGACACCACGCAAGAGGTAGCGTTCAACGGCAATGCGATTCCGACGGCGTTGTTGGATCCGAACGCACAGTCGCTGTTGACTGCCGGCGGCAAATATGGCGGCATCTTCCCCGCGCCCACCAACGGCACGCAGTTCCAGGGCGGCAATAACGTGCCCACCGAACGTGCGCGAAGAAGTCGTCCGCATCGACGAAAACGTCAACGATAAGTTCACGATCTATGGACACTTCGTTGCCGAACAAATCGCCCAGAACTATGGCACCACCATGTGGAGCGGCGACAACGTGCCCACCATCTCCAACACCTTCGGCAATCCTTCCTACGCCGGCGTCGTCCATACGGCGTATGTCATCAGCCCGACGCTGGTCAACGAAGCTTCCTTCAACTACAACGGAAATCGCATCGCGATTCTACCGTCGGGCCTGGTATCCGCGCCGGCGAGACTTCAACTTCAACCGGTTCTTTACCGGGCCGAACGTTGACAATCGCATTCCGACGATCAACCTGAACGGCGGCACCGGAGCGCAATACACTTCCAACTGGACTCCGTGGAACAACGTAGCGGATGACTACCAGGTTCGTGATGATGTGTCCTGGACCAAGGGCCGCCACCAACTCAAAATGGGCGGCAGTTGGGCGTGGTACGGGAAGACTCCAGGATTGGTTTAAGAACACGCAGGGCGGTTTCAACTTCAACGGTTCCTACACCGGGAACGACTTTGCCGATTACTTGCTGGGTTACGGCCAGTCTTACACCGAAGACGCGGTCAAGAGCAGCGGCCACTGGAACAACGTTTCCTGGGCGCTGTATATTCAAGACAACTACCGCGTAAACAACCGGCTCACTTTGAACCTTGGACTACGGTGGGATGGCATTCCGCATACCTACGAAGCCAACAACCAAATGTCCAACTTCTATCCGAACCTGTATAACCCCGCAAATGCGGCCATACTCAATCCGGGCAATCAGACCATTAGCACTCTCAGCCCGGGTCTTGGGCCCAGCCCGAACCCGATTCTGGCGGGTCAGCAGTTCTATCTGAATGGAATCGGCATCTGCAACGTTGGCGGTATTCCGCAAAGGTTGCGTGAACAATTCGTGGCTGAACTTCGGACCGCGTCTTGGATTTGCCTATGATGTAAGAGGCGATGGCAAGACCGTGATCCGGGGCGGCTACGGCATCATGTACGAGCGCATCCAGGGCAACGATGTTTACAACAATGCGGGAACTGTTCCGTTTTCTGCGAGCACGAGCTTCAACAACGTGTCTCTCTCGGATCCCAAGACCAGTCTCCAGACGGGCCTGACGATTCCGGCAACGATCCCGGTCAATAACATCACTGGCATGGACAAGAATAACTATGCCTCGCCGCGAAGCACGCAGTTCAGCTTGGGCGTCCAGCAAGCCATCGGAAAGTCGGTGTTGTCCGTGTCCTATGTTGGCACCCAGAACCGCCATCAGAACTATTACTCCGAGACAGACTCCCGCTAAAGCAGGCGCTGCTGGCGGATTTCCAAACGGGCAGCAGTGGAGCCTACAATGCGCCGTTCCGTACCTCGGTTACCACAGCATCCGTATGGCGCAAAACGAGGCCAACGGGGACTACAATTCACTTCAGGTGGCCATGCGCGGCACCTCTTGAAGAACTGACCTGAACTATTCAGTTCGGATACACCTATTCACACACGAATGACGCGTTCAAGGAGTGGCGACAGCGGCGGAGACCTCTACAACATCTCCAATCCCTACGCGGGCTGGAAGTATGACTTCGGACCGTCTCAACTTCGACCACCGGCAAATTTTCTTTGCCAACTTCGTCTATCAGATTCCACTGCTGAAGAACAGCCAGAACAAACTGCTGAAAACGACCCTTGGCGGATGGGAAGTCGCGGGCATCATCAGCGTCTCGTCCGGAGCTCCACTGAGTATCGGATAAACGGTCAAACGCGGCGAGCATAGTTCCGAACACTAGCAACCGTCCGGACGTAACCGGCACAATGCACAATCCGCACACCGTCAACCAATGGTTCGATACCTCGATCTTTTCGGCACCGGCACCTGGGCAGTGGGGCAACACGCCCGCAACTCCGTGCGTGGGCCCGGCCGAGACAACTGGAACCTCTCCCTCTACAAGAACTTCCTCTTCAGCGAAACACGCGGCAGCAACCTGCAATTCCGCGCGGAGTTCTTCAACATTTGGAACCACACCCAATTCCAGGGTGACACCCAAAACGGCGGCATCAGCACCAACCTCGGCTCCAACAACTTCGGAGCCGTCACGAATGCTTATGACCCCCGGACCATCCAACTGGCCTTGAAGCTGTTCTTCTAAGCTTCTAGCAGCTGTAGCAGCACAACCAATTTGCGGCGTGGCGGGTCACCCCCCCGCCCGCCGCATTTTGTTTCTGGCGCCTGCATGCCGCGCCAAAGCAGATACACTAGGTGAGTTGTAGCATGGCGATCAGATCCGCGGGCGATTAGCAGCTTGCCAAACCATCATCTAGGTCACACTTGGGCTCATGAATAAGCGGAAGCTACTTTGTCTGCTCGTCGCCTTACTCTCCCCTTGGCAGAGCCAACGCCCAGACTCCGACACCATCGCAGGCATTGGCTCTGGAACAACAAGGGAAGCTCCCAGAAGCGGCGCAAGCCTGGCAAGCCATTACCCGCCAATCTCCTCAAGATGCGGCCGCATTTGCCAGCTTGGGTCTGGTGTTGTCCAAACAGGGCAAGTATCAAGAGGCCGTTCCGGCCTATAAGAAAGCACTGGCGCTGAATCCGAAATTGCCGGGCGTCCAGCTGAATCTGGGATTGGCGGAGTTCAAGCAGGGACGCCTTCAGGAAGCGATTGCGCCGCTTCGTGCGGCTTTGGCGGCCGATCCCCATAGCATGCAGGCGCGGACCCTGCTGGGTCTCAGTTGTTACGGCACAAAACGATTTGCGGAGGCGGCCAAATACCTGAAGGTGGCGGCGCAAGCCGATCCGGGTAATACGGAGCTGCACCAGGTGCTGGCGCAGAGCTGCCTGCGGGCGAAGGACAATGCTTGCGCCCTGGAAGAGTTCAAAAAAATTCTGGAGCAAAACCCCAATTCCGCGCAGGCTCATATGCTCCTGGGGGAAGCCCTGGACAATCTGGGAAGAACGCCCGAGGCTATCGAAGAGTTCCGCGCCGCCGCGCAGGTGGCGCCCAACGAACCGAACGTCAATTTTGGGCTTGGCTATTTGTACTGGCGGGTCCACCAGTACGACAATGCAAAAGCGGCGTTTGAGCGCGAGTTGGCGGTTGAGCCGGACCACGCGCAGGCGCTGGCTTACCTGGGCGACATCGAAATGAGGGCAGCCGACTTGGAGAAGGCTGCCAGTTTACTCGAGAAGGCCGTGCAGCTGAATTCCGACATTCGCATCGCCTACGCCGATTTGGGCAGTATCTACATCGATCAGAAGCAATACCCGGAGGCCCTGGCGGCGCTCAAGAAGGCGCTGAAACTGGATCCGGATCAGCCTGACACCCATTTTCGCCTTGGGCGATTGTATCGAGCCATGGGCAACACCACCGCCGCCGACCAGGAATTCGCTAAAGTTAAGGAACTGAACAAGCGAGGCCAGCAGGAGAACCTGCTGGAGAAGATGCCCGGGTCCCGCCCTCCTCCCAGCCCGTAGAAGCTGCGCGGAAGTCAACAACCAGCGCTGCGCCGTTGTAAATTGGGGAATCGGTTTTAGGGACTGGACGCAGATGTCGGGCGTATCTTGCCGTCGGCCGCCAAACGCTCCAGCCATTGCCGTGCTGTGGCTGCTTCAGGGCTGGTGGCACTGTTTTTCAGCACTGCTCGCAGCACACCTGCGGCCTCCTCAAAGCGCTGCGCTGCCGTCAGACACTGCGCCAGAAGTAACTCGACCTGCGGAGCCGCGCCATGCGAGTCGGTTTGCGCCTGCTGGACCATCTTGAGCGCCTGGTCGTACTGTTCGTGGTAATAATACGACTTGGCCAGCGCCCACTCCGTCTCCCATCCTTCGGTCGGGTCGAGTTGCAGCGATTTTTCCAAGTCGGAGATCGCCGCTTCGTACTTTTTCTGATTGCACAGCGCCATCCCCAGCGCCGACAGGACGCGGGCCTGGTTCGGCTCGATCTGCGTGGACTTCTCCAGAACGGTTTGTGCGTGGGCCCAATCACTCTTCCTCAAATAGAGCACCCCTTGGATGTACAGCACGTCAGGGTTACTGGGCGCGAGTTTCATGGCCTCGCTCAAGTACTTTTGCGCTTCGTCGAGCTTGTCTTCCCTGAGCGCCTGCGATCCTTTATCCAGCGCCTCCTTGGCCTTTGGCGCCAGCAGCGGCTTGCCGGGAACCGCACCGGTTTCGCTCGAGGCCACGTCCCGCTGAAGCACAATATCAACATCCACCTTAACGGCAATCGATAGCGACACGTCGCGTTGTCCGTTTTTGTAGCCGACGGTTTCTACCGTGACTGTGTATTCGCCGAGACTTCGCGGTATGAAAAAAGCGCGACCATGCGACGTCGATTGCTGATCCATGGGCATTCCGTTTTGATAGACCTTGATCGTCGCTGGCGCGGTGATGATCTCGCCGGAGCTGTCGCGTATGGTGACGGCGATTTCCGCGCGGTCGCCTCGGGACATCGTTCCTCGGTCCGAGCTGTCCTGGCAACGGGCCGGAAACGCGCACAGGAGGAGACAGGCTAGCGCTGGCAGTACGAACTGAACATAGTGCAGCGAAATGGGTTCGCTTCTGTGACGCATAAGACCCCTCAAGCCTTTGGCAAAGGTAGTCTGCACCATGGGGTGCGTCAAGCGAAACGTTGGCACCTGGTTTTGGACCCATTTCGAGACGGATTCAATGACGCGGAGATGAAGTTGACCGTTTTATCCGCATTCACTACGATGGTTCGCACTGAGAATCTCGTCACACGTCATATGTTGTTTTGCTGTTCAGAATTCATTCGATTCATTAGGCAAAGAGGATCTGATGGCAGAGAGCGTGCTCGTTACCGGTGGGGCTGGCTACATTGGAAGCGTGGTGGTTTCCCAACTTCTAGAGCAAGGGTACCAGGTGATTGTTTATGACAATCTCTCGAAAGGCCGCCTTGCTTCCGTCCCTGCCAACGCGAAGTTCATTCAGGGAGATATCTCTGATCGCGCCGCTCTCGACCGGCTGTTTCAGGAAAACTCCATCGATGCCGTGATGCATTTCGCCGCTTTTATCGAGGCTGGCGAATCGATGCAGGTACCGGAGAAATACTTTCGCAATAACACCGCCAACACCCTCACTCTGCTGGAAGCAATGATTGCTCACAAGATTATGCGCTTTGTGTTCTCTTCCACCGCGGCACTTTTCGGAACGCCCGAACGAACTCCCATCGAGGAGACTGACAAACTTCAGCCTACCAACACTTATGGTGCCTCAAAGCACCTCGTGGAACAGATGCTAGCCTGGTTCCACCTGATTCATGGGTTACGCTACGCAAGCTTGCGCTATTTCAATGCGGCGGGCGCCGCGGGCAAGCAAGGGGAAGATCATCACCCTGAGTCGCACTTGATTCCCTTGACGCTTCAAGTGGCCCTCGGCCAGCGCGAGTTTATTTCCATCTTTGGAACTGACTACCCCACGCCCGACGGCACCTGCGTGCGGGATTACGTCCACGTTTCCGATCTGGCCAGCGCGCATCTGCTGGTGCTCGACGAACTCAAGCGAAAAGATAAATTGATCTACAATTTGGGCAATGGCCGCGGCTTTAGCGTCAGAGAAGTGATCGATACGGTTCGCCGCGTCACCGGCCACCCTATCCCGGTGAAAGAAGCGGCTCGCCGGCCTGGCGATCCTGCGATCCTGGTCGCGAGCTCAGAGAAAATCAGGAAAGAACTGAATTGGACGCCTCGCTATTCGGATCTCGAAGCCATCGTTCGCAGCGCCTGGGATTGGCGCCGCGCCCATCCGCATGGCTATGGCGAGAAAAGTGTTTCCGGTCACTAGCCCGCCCGAGCGATGGAAGCGGAATCCGCTCTCGATCGTTATTCCTTTTTTCCTGAGGCCTGCGTCAACTGCCGGTGAATGGCAAATTCCTTGTCCGCCTCTTCTTTCTTGCCGGTCCGGCTCAAAGCCACGGCCAGGTTGTAGTGCGCTCCGGGATTCCCCTCTTGCAGCCGCACAGCCATTTCCAGGGGCGGAATCGCTTCTTCGTATCGTCGCAGGGTAACCAGGCAGAAACCCCAACCCATGTAGGCGTCCCCGAAGCTGTTGTCCAGCTTGGTTGCGCGCGAAAAGTGGATGATCGCCTCGTCCCACTGCGAATCCTGCCGTGCCATCTCGCCCAAAATATATTCGGCGCCCGCATTTTGTGGATCAATCTCCAGTTCCTTCTGGAATTCCTGCTTGGCCTGGGCTATGGCCGCCGCGTCGCCACCCGGCCTGGAGAGCAGCAGCCGTCCGTACAAATAGTGGACCCCTTTGGCGGTGGGGTCATCGTGCAGAATGGTTTCGTACTGTTTCTGAGCCTCGTCCCACTTGCCTTGCATCTCCAGCGCTTCCGCGTTCATCTTGCGCGCTGGAGTCGACTGCGGAGCCACACGCACAAGGTCGAGCGCCGTCCGGGAAGACAAATCGGAATAGGCATGCGTGGCAATAAAGAGAATTTCCGGATCCTCGGGAAATTGTTTGTGAAGCGCCAGCAACAATTCCGTGGCACTCGCGCGATCGTCCATCGCGATGGCGCATCTCAGTCCCAAGACGCCAGCTTGCTTCCTGGTTTCTGCCGGGCCCGACCCGCTCGCGGCCCGCTTCAGCGTTGGCAAAGTCTCTTTGCAGCGGCCTTGCTGCGCCATTGCCAGAGCCTTTTCCGTAGTGAGCGTTGTCGCCGTGGTTGCAGGGGTTGCGCTGGATTTTGGAGCCTGAGCCATGAGGGACAGCACGGGGAAAAGCATCGTAGCAGCAAGAAGAAAGGCGATCCTACCTGGGGTTAGCAACATGTCGTCGCAGCACGCAACCTTGTTGGGCAGTCGTCAAGAAATCAACGTCCGCCAAAGATAAAAGCGTCGGGCGAGTTCTGCCGTCCGCTTTTAGTATACGTTGTTTGCGCTGCGTAGTTGAACCACTACCAGGCTAGCTTCAGTCCCAATTGAACTTGCCTCGAACTCGTCGCGGTTGAAGTAATCACCCCAGCTGTAGGAGATGGTCCTCCCGTCGCTGCCGCGTACACAACCGGATTCGGCGTGTTGAAGTTTACGCGATTGAAAAGATTGAAGAACTCCGCGCGGAACTGCAAACCGAGACGCTCGGACAATGCAAATCGCCTCGACAATGACAGGTCGGTCTGCGCCAGGCCGGGCCCTTGCAGAACATTTCGCCCCACGTTGCCGTAGGTGCCCGGAAGTGGTTGGGTGAAGGCCAGCGGATTGAAATATTCATTCGGTCCGCCCAGAATTACCGCCCCGGTGAAATTAGGATTCCATGATGGCCGGACCGGATTGCGCGTGTCGCCATCATTCGAGGGGTTGTACGACAATTGCGGCGTGAACGGCAGTCCCGATTGCAGCGTCACGATCCCACTGACTTGCCAGTCTCTGATGAACCGATTCACCAGCCGTTCGCGTGCCGCTGAATTCGTTCGCCCAAACGGGAGATCGTAAGTCGCCTGGAGAACAGCGGAGTTCCTGACATCAAACGAGGCGCGGCCATAGTCCGCTTTCGGGCGCAGCGGGTTCGCAACAAACGCCGGAGAATTTGTGGCCACGCTGGTATTCATATTGTCTCCATCATCGAGCGTCTTCGAAAATGTGTAGACGCCACGGAATTGCAGGCCACGCGACAAGCGGCGATTGACGTCCACCTCAAGTCCGTTGTACGAACTGATTCCTTCAGAGAACCAATGCGTCGTATTCCAGACTGCATTGTTGGCGAGCGCCGCTCCTGAAGGATAATAGAATGCTCCGTTCGGATATCCCGCAGGGCAGGGAGATGCCGGGCAAATTGTCGCGGCGGGCAAATTTGCGTCCAACGAAAGCATTTCGTGGTAACCGTGGGAGCCGGAGTATCCCACACTGACGGACGTGTTGGGTGAAAGCTGCCGTTCAACTTTCAAGCTCCACGATACCACGGTCGGAGTCTGTAAATTTGGCTGAACGCCGCTGGGAATGACTTTCGAGCCGGCATAATCCGTTCCAGGAGCGATGCTCGAGAACGCGATATTCTTCACGGCAAAAACGGAATTGTAGGGGCCATTCTGGTCCAGCCGGTAGCTCAAATTGTCTAGCAGTCCGTAGTACACGCCGAAACCTGCTCTAAGCACGGTCTTCTTTGACGAAAAGGGTGACCACGCAACCGCAACTCGCGGTGCGGGCAAGAATTTAGCATTGTTCACGGCGAGCGCTGAGCCGCTCACAACCGGATTCGTCAGGATCACGCCGTGCGAGTCAAACGCGTAGTTGGACGCGCGTCCCTGCGCCTCATTCCAGCCATTCGTTGATTCGCCTCGAAAGCCGATCCGCACCTCCAGCGAGGAATTCACTTTGATAGTGTCTTCCACGAAGAAGCCGCCCTGCGTTGACCGCCACGACAGTGGCGTATAGGTCGGCGCATACGTGTAAGTGCTCACTTTGCCTTGAAGAAATGTCTGGAGATTGGTGAACGAAATTTGGCCGTACTGATCCTGGACGAGGCTGTCATTGGACTGGATCCACTGTGCCAGGCCGCCGAAGCTTAAAACGTGCCGTCCGTGCGTGTAGGTCACTTGGTCAGAAATGGTGAACAGGTTGCGCACCGCAGTCAGATTGCTGCCGGCGTTAGTTCCGCCATTGGTGATTTGAGAGGCGCCGTTGAGTGTGGTCCCGCCGCCAACCACGACAGCGCCCACGGGCTGGCCATCGTGGATCCAGCCGGGCAGATTCGTCGTGGTACCGCTGTTGAAATAGAACGCGCCGCGGGAATAGCCAAAGGTAGCCTTGTTGAGCAGGTTGGAAGAGAAGATGTGCGTTTCACTCAGACTGGCCACCTGTTCGCGCAAGGAAATGTCGACCAGTGTAAACGGGTTGTTCGTTGGGGAATGCGCTTCGCTATCGTCCACGGTATAAACTCCCGCGAGAGAATCCGCACTGGACAAAGTCTGGTCGTAGCGCGAGGTTCCAAAATCTTCGCGAATGTTCTGCGTGGGATTGCTGAAGGCCTTTGCGATCCCGCTTGGCGCGCCCGTAGAGGTCAGGATTTCTGGTCCATTCGCCACAGGCCAAAGGGCCAGCAGCGGTTGAACACTGGCAACTGCGCTGGCTCTGGAAGCGTTGTCTGGCACCAGCGTGACGTCGCTGAGCCCCAGATTCTGCCGGAAACCTTCATAATTGCCAAAAATAAAAATCTTGTCCTTCTTGATTGGCCCGCCGAGCGAACCGCCGAACACATTCCGCTGGAAATCAGGAATGCTGCCCTGATCGAAAAAGTTGCGCGCGTCCAAAGCGCTGTTGCGCGCGAACTCGTACACCGTCCCGTGGAGCTGGTTCGTTCCGCTGGCGGTGACGATGCTCACTTGCGCGCCGGGTCGCTTGCCATACTCGGCGCCGTAGGTATCTTTCACCACCTCAAACTCCCGCACCGCGTCTACTCCCAGAAGTTGTCCGCTGGTGCCCCCGGGCGTGTTGTTGATTTCCGATGCGCTGGTGTATTCGACTCCGTTGAGTAGGAAGAGGTTCTCCTGCGGGCGGTGGCCCGAAGCGGCAAACATGTTGCCAACCACGGAGTTCGACGTTCCGATGCCGCCAGCCCGTTGCGAAGTGTAGTTCACGATTCCGGGATTCAGCGTCAGCAACTGATCGTAGCTGCGTCCATTCAACGGCAGCTCTTTCACCTGGCGCTCGCCAACCAGTCCGGAAGTATCCTCCGTCGCCACCACGACCACCGCAGCTTCCGAGGAAACTTCAACCGTCTGGTGAACATCCCCCACGCGCAAGGTGAGGTTGACTTCCGCTTGCTGGCCGACTACGAGCGTGATTCCGGTCCTGTGCTCCGTGCGGAAGCCGGTTTTGTCTGCCGTTAATTCGTAGCGACCGACGGCCAGCGAAGGCGCGTGGTATCGTCCATCGCTATCCGTCTCGACGTCGCGCTGAGTCCCGGTCTCCAGATTCTTGATGCTGATGGTGGCTCCCTGAATTCCCGCTCCCGTCGCGTCCTGCACGATTCCACTGAGCGAGGCGTCGGTCTTTTGCGCGCGGGCCGATGGCAAAACAACCGCAGCCATGACTGCCAATAGCATTAAGCCCATCGCCAATCGTTTGAATTGCGGAGTGGCCAATTTGAGTAAACCCATTGCAGTTCTCCTTAGGATTTGAAACTGGTGCGCGTTGCGAGCGCAGTCGAGTCATGTTTGTTGTGCGAGATGAAATGTTGCGTAGGACTGCGGTGAAGCGAGGTCAACAACAACAGAAGGGACAACAAGCTTGGCGGTGAGTGGGAAGGGAATTCACGGCCGCACCGATCTGGATGCGCTGGATGCTAATCTGACTGTGCCGCTCACGTTCTTGCTGTTCAGTGAACGCACGCCCGACCATACCAACTGCAGCCCAGCGCAAATGGCGATTACCGCTACCACCGCCTTTAATTTGTGCGCGGGCACTCTCTTTGCAAGCACGCACCCCAGCAATACGCCGGGGATACCTCCGGCCAGGAACTGAAACAAGATGGCCGTGCTGATGGATCCGAAACTCCAATGCACGGCGCTGCCAATCAGCGCCAGCACGAGCCCAAAGACCAGGTCCGTGCCTACAACCTGCGCCGGCGTCATTTCGGAGTAGTTCAACAGTAGGACCGTGCCGAGCGCGCCTGCACCCGCGGAGGAGAAGCCGGACTCTACGCCAATGGGAAATGCCAGCCAAGGTAGCCAGTGCGAATTTTTTCCGACAAAACTGGGGTTCTGCACGCGCGGCACGAAGGTCACGCTGGAGGAAACCGCCAGCAACACACCGAGAATGATGATGACAGCGGGGCTGCTCTCGTTTTTCGCCAGCACCTGCAAAGCGTACATGCCCAACACCAAGCCGGGAATTGCGCCGGTGAGCAAAAGCCGGAAATAACGCGAGTGCACGTGCCGCGAAAAAACGTAGAACGGTGCTGCAACCAGCCGCAGAACTCCCGCAAAAACAAACGCCGTCCCCACCGCCTCGCCCGCCGGAAGCCCCACAATCAGCAGCAGAGCCGGAACCGTGAAGCTTCCGCCGCCGATTCCGGTGAGCCCGACGGCCAAAGCGATCAAAAAGCCCAGGAGCAGGTGCATCATTGCGAGCGCTCCGAAAAAGTGTGAATGCCGCACTCCAGTTTTTTGCCGCTCCAGCGGCCCGAACGCGGGTTGCGCGGATCATCGGGAATTGCGGTGCAGGGCTGGCAGCCGATGCTCAGGTAGCCTTGATCATATTGCGGCAGGTAGCTGAGGCCCTTCCCGCCGGTGTATTCCCAGACTTGTCCCCAGGTCCAATCCGCCAGCGGACTCACCTTCAAAAGGGTTTTTCCAATCGGCAGACGATGCTGCTCCACCTTCTTCAGATTTTTCCTAGTAGGAGATTGTTCTCGCCGAAGCCCGGTAAACCAAATCTCAAATGGCTCCAAAGCTTCCAGCAACGGTTCTACCTTACGCAACTGGCAGCACTTTGTTGGTTCTTCGCGGTACAAAATCCCAAACTCGTTTTCCTGCTGCGCAACCGTTTTTCGCGGAACCACATTCACGAGGTTCAGATGCCATTCCTTTGCCAGTTTGTCGCGAAATTCGTAGGTTTCCGCGAAATGGTAGCCCGTCTCGAGGAATAGCACTGGGATGTTGGGGAGACGCTCGCGCAGTAAATCGAGGACGATGATGTCTTCGGCCTGAAAGCTGCACGTAAGACAGACTCGCGATTCAGGGTGATTCGCCAGCACGGATTCCACCACATCGATTGCGCTGCCAGTTTCGAGGCTTTCAACGTCAATCAGTGAATGCATTTCCATCCGCCCTTCCTTTGCCTGTTTTCCCATCGCCAAGCCGCAATTTCTCCGCAACGCTAAGCGCTCGTTTCAGCGCGTCCTCTTCATTCTTCTTATCCGCTGGAATCTCGAATAAGGACTCGCCTGCAGCGTTGCCAAGCACAGCTGCTTGCTCCGGCGAATTCGTCGAACTGAAATGGACTACTACCGCTCCTGCCTCCCAGAGCACAGAAAGTACCGAGGGAAGCGATGTGGAAGAAACGTCTTCGGCGCTCACCAAGACTGCGTGAAACCCTCTTGCAAACAGCGATCGCTCTAAACGTCCGGCAAATGCGCGATTGCCAACTACGGAAAAGATTGCGGAACGGTGGCCATGGCGCTGATGGCGCTCCTCGGGAGTCACCGCGCCCGATCTAGATGGTTCCTGGAAAGATTGAGCCGCTTGCGGATTCGCGCCCTCGTTTCGCGACAGGTCCTCGCGGATCATCGCTGCTCCCACGGTCGCGTTGGAGATCGGATCGATCAGGATGAAACTGCCCGTGGTTCGATTCAGGGCGTAGGAATCGAAAAAGAGCGGGACGCTAGCCTCGAATTCGACAGCTGCGATTCCATTCATCTCCAATTCGCTCGCCGGATGTTCGGTCAAGTTGTTCACATCAATTCGGAAACGGATGCGCGTGGCTTTTGCTTTCACTTGCCGCCCCGCATGCTTCACCAGATACGATTGATTCAGCCGCATCGGTTCCGCGTTCAACCACACCACCATCGCGGCAAAGCGCTTCGACACTTGCGGCGGGTCCACAGGCGATACCAGCATGTCGCCGCGGCTGAGGTCGATTTCGCGCTCCAACTTCAGCACCACGGATTGCGAAGGAATTGCCTCATCCAAATCCCCGTCATAGCTGACGATCGTTTGCACCCGGGTTTCTTGACCTGAGGGAAGCGCGAGAACGGCATCACCCGGGCGAATCACTCCGCTGGCCACCCGTCCAGCAAAGCCTCGAAAAATCCTGTCCGGACGAATGACGGATTGCACCGGAAACCGCAAAGCCTCGGTTCCATGATTCTGGCGGAGGGGCACGGATTCCAGATGCTCCAACAAGGTCGGCCCAAAATACCAAGGCGTTTTGTCGCTGCGCGCAACGAGATTGTCGCCTTCCAGCGCGCTCACCGGAACGCATTGCACAAATGGAATCCTCAGGTGATGCGCAAGCGCCGCAAAGTCATGTTCCAACTGACGAAAGACGCTTTCCTCATACTCGACAAGATCCATCTTGTTGATCGCCGCGAGCACGTTTGGTATCCCCAGCAGGGAAGCGATATATGCGTGTCGGCGAGTCTGCGGCAGCAATCCCTTCGTTGCGTCGACCAGGATCACAGCCAAGTCAGCCGTCGACGCTCCTGTGGCCATGTTTCGCGTGTATTGTTCGTGTCCCGGCGTATCCGCGATGATGAACTTTCGCTTGGCAGTGCTGAAATAGCGGTAGGCAACATCGATGGTGATCCCTTGTTCGCGTTCCGCGCGCAATCCATCGGTCAGCAGAGAAAAGTCGATTGGCCCGGTGGATCGGTTGAGGCGGCTCTTCTTGATGGCGGCAAGCTGGTCCTCGTAAACCGCGGCGGATTCATGCAGCAGCCGCCCGATGAGAGTGGACTTGCCGTCGTCGACGCTTCCCGCGGTAGTGAAACGCAGCAGCTCCTTGCCCAGATTCTGCTCCAGGAAGCTGTCCAGATTCTCGAATGGTTCCGCGTGCGCCGTGGCTAGCATCAGAAATATCCCTCGCGCTTCTTCATTTCCATCGAACCTTCTTCGTCGTGGTCGATGGCGCGGTTCTCGCGTTCCGACCTGCGAAACGACAACATCTCCGCGATAATCTGGGGAACGGTATCGGCGTCCGAGCGAATTGCTCCGGTGCACGGCACGCATCCCAGCGACCTCATGCGGCACTTCACGCGGCGCGTCTTCTCACCGGGAAGCAGCCGATCGTTGGGATACACCAGCACGATGGACCCGTTGCGCTCCACCACTTCACGCTCCGCGGCGTAGTACAGCGGCACAATGGGAATTTGTTCGACGTGGATGTACAGCCAGACGTCGAGCTCTGTCCAGTTCGACAGCGGAAATACGCGGATGCTTTCACCCTTGTCGATGCGCGAATTGAAATTGTTCCACAGCTCAGGCCGCTGATTTTTGGGATCCCACTGTCCCTGAGGGTCACGAAACGAATAGATGCGTTCCTTCGCTCGCGACTTTTCTTCATCCCGGCGAGCTCCACCGAAAGCCGCATCAAACCCGCCAGCCTCCAGCGCATCGAGCAACGATTTGGTTTTCAGCAAGCCGCAGCACTTCTGCGTGCCAAGAACGAAAGGATTCGCTCCTTTATCGAGTGCCTCGCGGTTTTGATGCACGATCAGCTCTGCTCCAATCTCTTTGGGATAGCGATCGCGGAACTCGATCATTTCCGGGAATTTGTAGCTGGTATCGATGTGCAGAAGAGGGAAGGGAATTTTTCCGGGATAGAAGGCTTTCTGCGCCAACCGCAACATAACCGAAGAGTCTTTGCCGATGGAATAGAGCATCACGGGATGGGCGAACTCCGCAACCGCTTCGCGAAGAATGTAGATGCTCTCCGCCTCGAGCGCCTGAAGATGCGTGAGCTTCCTTCGCGAAACCGCGGGCGCTGCGTTAATGCCATGCCTGAGCGCAGCTGAACCGGAATCGTATTCAATGGTGGCTTGTGTCATGTGCTGCCTTTTCCTCCCCGCAAAGACGTCCAAAAACAAAAAACCCACCTGCCAGTTTCTCTGGCGGTGGGATTCGCTTCGACTCGACTAGAATTCGGTTTCTAGACTAGGAGCCCCCCGGTGCCAGAGCACACTTCCGCACAACACAGACAACATGCACAACAGTTGTGGGCAGTCTGGCCGAAATGGGGGTTCGATGACATCTCAGGTACTCTAGGGAATAGATGCGCCGACCGCAAGATAGTCTTCAAACTATTTTTCGCATTCATTGCAATCAAGTTTTGCATGAACTGATTCCTCGCTGGCAGGAACGTCCTAAAACGCGCAATTGCAGCAACTTAGTCGTGGTCTTAGTTCTTCGAGGATTTGGCCAATTGATCCAATTTCTGCTGCTCGGCTTTGGCTCAATCGGCGCGGCCTGTGCGCGTGTAAATCGAGAGCATTTGCCGGTGAGCCTCCAGCGTGGCCAGCATTTCCGCATCGTCGGGATTATCAAGCTGCTCGCAGACGGTGATCGCTTGCTCGCTCACGCCGCGATCCAGTTCGTGAGCGCAATCCCATTTCAGTTGGCTCAGTTTGTTGCTTTGGTCCCGTTGTTCCTTGGTTCGCGAAAACGCCTGCTGGGCTTCTTCTTCGCGGCCTTCTTTCTTGTACAGCAGTGCCAGCTGGTATTCCGCGCGCGAGTCTTCCGGGTTTCGCTTTACCGCTTCCTTCAGCCATTTCTCGGCGTCCTGGTCGCTTCCTTCTTTCAAATAAGCAAATCCCAGAAAGTAGGCGGTGTCGGGAAACGGCGGCTTCGCAATCGCCTTGTTCAAATTGGCGACTGCGCTCTTATAGTTCTGCTCCTCCGGGTCCAGCCTGCCGAAGTAGTAGCAGATGCTGGGTCGCTCGCCCACTTCGCGGCGGACCGTTTCCAATTCGTGGCGCGCCTCGGTGAAGCTGTGCAGCTGGAAGAGGGCAATCGCCAGTGGGAATCGCGCGCGCATCACCAGTGTTGGGTCGACTTTCAATGCAGCGCGAAAGTTTTCCGCCGCGTCGTCATAGCGGTCCTGCTTCAGCGCTTCGTAGCCCTTCCCTAGGTGCACCTCCACGGATTCGTCGGTTGCCGCCTTCGGGGAAGACTGGTGCTGGCTGGCGGTCTGGTCGAACAACGTGGTGGTCAGAAGGAGCGCCGGGAGCAAAGGAAGATTCGTTTTGCCAGAGACCCAACGTTGGTACGTCCTCCTCGCTGATAAGCGATCAACGAAAAGGTTATCATAGCCGATCGCGGCGTTCGGGACTGAGCCGCCAGCGGACCGGCAAACTTGACGTGCCTCTACTCCGATGCTAGATTTCGCTTTTGCACAATAAAACACTGGGGGAATCTCACTGAGCCGGTCTCGGAAGAAACGCAGCGATATCAGCCGCCGTGAGTTTCTGCAGTATTGCCAAGGCGTCCCTCTCGCATTTCTTCCTTCGCCCCTTTTCTCATTTTTCCCGTCCTCCTCTCCGCAAGAGTCCGCCGCACCGGGCGAACTGCACATCCATCCACAATATCGGGTTCAACGCGGTATCGATGCCGTTTTGCGAAAAGTCCCGGCAGGCTTCGACGAATTTCGTACGGAGAAATATCAAGATCAGGTTGCTGCGGTGCTGAAAGAGTGGAGTGCGCAACTGCTGCGCTCGCCGCAGAGTATCGTGGCATTGGAAAAGGTCATTCCCGCAAATTTCTCGGCTGCTTCAGTAAAGGCCAGCAAGTGGAAACCCGTTCGTACGGGGAGCGTTCTCAACGTGTGGCAGGGAGAGTTTGCCGTTGCGCCTGTGCTGGCGCGAAATGATTTTCTAGCAGACCTGCGTTCGCTGCTCGGTTCCTACTCCACGATCATAACGGCCGAGTTTCAAGTGATCAGCATCCGCTCTGCAGCTTCTTCGTCCGCGCCTGATGCATCTCGCTTGCTGGAAACGGTGGTGCGATTCGAATTCGTTGGCACCGCGGCGGGCTTCCACCGCGAACAGCGGGTGGGTAACTGGAAAATGTCTTGGGAGCTCCTAGCCTCCGGCGAGTTGCGCCTCCAACAGTGGAACGTGCTCGATGAACTGCGCAGCCGAGCTCTGGCGCCGGTCTTCCTTGATGTCACGGAGCCTGCGTTCGGGGGCAACTCCTCCTATGCCTCCCAATTGATTCACGGCACAGATTATTGGCGAACCGTTCTCGACTCGGCGAGCGGCATCGATATCTACGGCCACAACGGCGTATCCATTGCCGACATCGATGGCGATGGCTTTGACGACCTGTATATTTGCCAGCCTGCCGGAATCCCCAATCGTCTTTTCCGCAACCGCGGTGACGGCACTTTCGAAGACATTACGGAACAGTCCGGAGTTGGAGTTCTAGAGAATACCGCCTGCGCCCTTTTTGCCGATCTCGACAACGACGGACGCCAGGACCTAATCGTTGTGCGTGCCAGCGGCCCGTTGTTGTTCCTGAACGCGGGCGGCGGAAAATTTCGCGCCAAACCCGATGCTTTTCAGTTTGCCAACCCTCCACAAGGCACGTTCACCGGAGCAGCCATGGCCGACTACGATCGCGACGGCTGGCTCGACATTTATTTCTGTTTGTACTCCTACTACCAGGGCGCCGACCAATATCGCTATCCCATGCCTTATTACGACGCGGAGAACGGCCCGCCAAATTTCATGATGCGAAATAACCGCGACGGAACTTTTCACGACGTCACGAAATCGTCGGGCCTCCATCAGAACAACACGCGCTTCAGTTTCTGCTGCGCTTGGGGTGATTGCAACGGCGACCAGTGGCCTGATCTCTACGTGGTGAACGATTTCGGCCGCAAGAATCTCTATCGCAACAATGGCGATGGCACATTCACCGACGTCGCGCCGCCAGCGGGCGTGGAGGATGTTGGCGCCGGCATGAGCGTCTGCTGGCTCGACTCCGCCAATCGCGGCCACGATCTGTATGTTGCCAACATGTGGACCGCGGCCGGACTGCGCGTTTCGGAGCAAGAAAATTTCCAGGCCGATGTAGGAGAACAAACGCGCGCCCTCTATCATCAGCACGCCATGGGCAATTGCCTGTTCCGAAGCACAGGCAGCGACCGCTTTGAAGACGCCAGTATGCGCTCCGGAACAACCGTGGGTCGCTGGTCCTGGTGCAGCGACTCTTGGGACTTTGATCACGACGGTTTCCCGGACCTCTATATTGCCAACGGAATGATTTCCGGCACCTCGCAAGACGACCTGAATAGTTTTTTCTGGCGGCAGGTGATAGCTAATTCTCCGAAAGACGCGCGGCCCAATCATGAATATGAGCAAGGCTGGAACGCCATCAACGAATTGATTCGTTCCGATGGCACCTGGAGCGGTTTCGAGCGCAATGTCTTCTACTTGAACAATCGCGACGGCACATTTTCTGATATTTCGGGAATCGTAGGCCTGGACTGCATTGAAGACGGGCGCACTTTCGCCCTCGGCGATTTTGATCATGATGGCAAGTTGGAAGTCGTGCTGAAAAACCGCAATGGTCCCCAGGTGCGCTTCTTCAAAAACGTGATGCCCGACCTTGGTGCAGCGATCGCCTTTCGCCTTGCCGGCAAAAAAAGCAATCCCGACGCAATTGGCGCAGCCGTCACGGTCGAAACGGAATCGGGCCGCCAGACGCGCCTGCTGCAAGCGGGTTCGGGGTTTCTCGCCCAACACAGCAAAGAGCTGTTTTTCGGTTTGGGAGCGGCGAAACGGGCTGTGCGAGCGACGATTCGTTGGCCCAGCGGACTTGAGCAGAATCTGACCAACCTGCCTGCGAATCATCGTGTTTGGATCGAAGAAGGCCAGCTGCCGACGCGCATCGAGCCCTTTGCCGCGTCATCCCCATGGTCTGCCGCAACTCCCAGTGTTGCCGCAAAAACGGAGATTCTGCCGCTTAATGTCGAAACCTGGCTGCTCGTGCCGGTCCTGGCTCCGGAGTTTTCTCTCACGGATGCCGATGGGCACGTCGAATCGCTCTCTGCTCGGCGCGGCAAGCCGGTGCTTCTTTATTTCTGGTCCGATTCTTCGCCCAATTCCCGCAATGACCTGGAGCAATTCGAAAAACTGTATTCGACCTGGGCAAGGGAAGGGCTGCAACTGCTGACTATCAATGTTGATGCGGCGCAGAGTGATAACAAAAACGCGTCAGTGGCAACGAGCCCGCGCCAGTCCTTCCCGACCCTGACGGCTACGCCGGAGTTGATCGCCGTTTATGATCTTTTGTATCGTCAACTGTTTGATCGCCACCGCGATCTGACACTGCCCATCTCTTTCCTCGTCGACAATGACGGCGCCATCGTCAAGGTTTACCAGGGAGCGGTCCCTTACACGTATTTCGGCGGAGACTTCAAGACCATCCCCCGCAGCGATGCGGAGCGCGTTGCCAAGGCGCTGCCATTTCCCGGCCTCAGTGCTACCTACGAGTTCGGCCGCAACTATCTTTCACTTGGCTCTGTTTTCTACGAACGAGGCTATCCCGACCAATCCGAAGCCTTTTTCCGCCTCGCGCTGAAAGATGATCCCGCGAGCGCCGAGGCGCTCTATGGGCTGGGAAGCGTCTATTTGCAGCAAGGAAAAACCAAAGAAGCGCGCGAAAGTTTTGAGCGCGCGATTCAACTGCACACCAGCTATCCCGGGACGCTGCCAAACGCCTGGAATAATCTGGGAATTCTGTCGGCCCGGGAAGGGAACACTACCGCCGCCATCGGCTACTTTCAACGCGCCCTGCAGATCGATCCGGCCCACACCATCGCGCTTTTGAATCTTGGCAACGCCTATCGTCAGGAGAAAGACTGGGCGGCCGCACAAGAATCTCTGCAGAAAGCTCTGGACCTGGGCCCGGAAGATCCCGAAACCAATTACAGCCTCGGCATGGTCTATGCGCAACTGGGCGATACGGACCGTGCTTACGACTATCTGAAGAAGGCGCTCGCGTTGCGTCCCGTTTATCCGGAAGCGCTGAACAATCTCGGGGTTCTGTACTTGCGCACCAGGCGGCCGAAGGAAGCGATTGCCAGTTTCGAAGAATCAATCCGTGTGGCGCCGGCTTACGATCAGTCCTATCTCAACTTGGCGCGGGTTTATTCGATTCTGGGCGATCGCGAGAAGGCCCGCGCCGTGCTTCTTGAACTCCTGAATCAGCATCCCGACCATCCGCAAGCGAAAGAGCAGCTGGCACAACTTGGCCAATAGCCGCTCCATGCGAACGCACGGCCGCAATTGCATGCCGTCAATTCCGCGCTAGAATGGCCTAATCACATGAATGCAAATTCACTGCGATCTTTTGGAGCTGCGTGCGTCTTTCTAGCGCTGATTGCGCTGCTCGTCCCGACGAGCCGCGGCCAAATCAAAGCTGGCGATGATCGCGCGATCGTCGAAGGAACGGTTTGCGACTCACAGAATAAACCCGTTGCGGACGCGGTCATTTCGCTGGAAAGCGATGGCCAAGCGCATAAATTCGTTGCGCGCTCAGATACGCAGGGCCACTACCGTTTCGCGGCGATCCTGCCAGGCAGCTACACCTTGCGCGCAAACAAGCCGGGCTACCGGGACAAGAGTGAGGGCCCGTTCGCCGTTCAGCAAAAAGAAGTGAAGTCCGTTGCGCTGCAGCTATCGCCGGGTGAGTCTTCCGCATCCGCAAAGGATGCTCTGTCGTCCATGGAATTTTCTGAAGAACTGCACTTCAACGTTTCTGGTGTCACCGATCCGACCAACCTCGGCGGTCACGGCTCCGACACCGTCCTGCGCACCAAAGAAGCTTTGGCGAAAGATACGGCGGCTCTGAATCACGAAGAACCGTCGCAGCCGACGAGCATTTCCGGTGCTCCTGAAAGCGTTGCGGATTCGCACGTTCGCCTTGGGGATGCCGCGGAGCACGAGGGCCGTCCGCTTGAGGCTGTCCAGGAATATCAGCGCGCAGCGGAGCTTCAGCCCAGCGAGCCCCATCTTTTCGTGTGGGGAGCCGAGCTGCTCCTTCATCGCGCATTTGAACCAGCAATCGAGGTGTTTACCAAGGGCCACCGCCTCTATCCTGATTCCGTGCGCATGCTGCTGGGACTCAGTGTCGCCACTTATGACCAGGGAGCCACCGAGCGAGGCGTGCAACTTCTCCTCGAGGCGTGCGACCTGAATCCCTCCGACCCCGCTCCGTATTTGTTCCTGGGCAAGTTGCAGCAGACGGAGAAAATCGAGCCGCCCGGCTGGACAGAAGAATTCAAACGGTTCGCCAGCCTTCATCCGGAGAACGCCATGGCGCATTATTACTACGCCGTGGCGTTAAGCAAGCAAAGCCCAGGGACAGAAGACTTCGCGTTGGTTGAGTCTGAGTTGATGCGGGCCATCGAACTCGATCCAAAGCTTGGCAATGCCTATCTACAGTTCGGGATTCTGTATGCCGCAAAAAAGGATGCACCCGCGGCCATCCGTGCCTTCCAAAGAGCCATTGAACTTTTGCCGCTGCCCGATGAAGCGCACTACCGCTTGGCGCAACTCTACCGCCAATCCGGGGAAACCGAGAAAGCCCGCCAGGAAAAGGCGCTCTACGATCAGACCTCGCAACAAAAAACGAAAGAAGCCGAGCAGCAGCGCCACGAAATCCAGCAATTCGTCTACGCCCTACGCGGGCAGAACCCTTCTCAACCTGCACCAACCTCGAAGCCGCAGTAGGACCAAGCCGGTGCGGGTGTTGCATTTGTAGCGGCCGCGTTCCTTTTTGACCATCGGCTCGGCGGTGAGCTTCGGTCCGGATTGAACTTGCGCGGTATTTCTTCTACGCTCAAGAGAAGCTTCACGTCGGTGCCACCCACATCGATCACCAGAACTTTCATGTAGAGGTCCTCGCTCCGCCATTTGGCAGCATGGCTGGAGACATGGCTTGGGGCCACCACTACCTCTTGCAGCCCCAAGTGTACCGAAAATGCAGGCAGAATGGCGCGCACGAAGGTTAAAAAATGAGAAAGCCAATGATTATTCCCAAGGAAGGGCAATTTATTCAAAATCTTACACAAGCAAATGCAAAACATCCCCTTGACATGACTCTCATAGAGAAGTAATTTTCCCGGATGTTTTTGTTGGATGATAAGCGAAGTTCCGTTGGGGTCTGAGGACGGCGGAGAAGTCTGAAGTTATTCGTTTTAGTCCATGCTTCACATTAGGAGATCGGATGGCTTCCCGGTGCGCGAGGAGGAGGGCATCCTGTTTTCTATTGGCTTTACAGCCGAGGGAAAAATGCTTGTTGGGTTTGCCGAGAGGGGTGGAACGAATGAGTCGTAAATTTGTATTTTCGCTCGTTGTCTTTATCGCCACACTTTGTTGGAGCCCGTCTGCTTTTGGACAGGCTACGGGAAGTTTCGCCGGAACGGTGACAGATAAGTCCGGCTCTGCGGTCGCGGGGGCGACGGTGACCGTGACTTCGCAGGGCACTGGAGTCGCTCGTACATGCGACCACCGACGAAACGGGCCATTACACGATCAATCTGCTTCCCGTTTCCGTGTATACGATTCACGTGGAATTTAAGGGCTTCCAGGCGACGGAAAGCAAAGATGTGAAGTTGCAGGTGGACGAGCACCGGGAATTGGATTTCTCACTGTCTCCGGCAACAGTCAGTTCCACGGTGGAAGTCACCGCCTCGGAAGTGGCAATGGAGACCTCGAACCCTTCGCTCGGACAAGTGATTACTTCACAGCAGGTGGCGCAATTGCCTTTGAATGGCCGCGATTTCGTGCAACTTGCCACGCTGGCCCCGGGAACTGCAGCAGAAACGAATCCCAACAGCTTCTTCACCTCTGCTCCCAGCAGCGAAGTGGCTGCTCGTGGCCCCTTTTCCCTGTCAGTCGGCGGTTCACGCCCGAATGCCACGGACTGGCTCATCGACGGCGTGGACAATAATGAGTTGACGGCTGGCGGCATCTCCATCCTGTCGAACATCGATTCCATCCAGGAGTTCAAGGTTCTCACCTACAACTACTCCGCCGAATATGGGACCCGTGCGGGACCGACGGTGCTGCTGACAACGAAGTCCGGCACCAACAACTTTCACGGCAGCTTGTACGAGTTCTTCCGCAACACCGATCTCGACGCCAAGAGCTTTTTTGCGACTTCGACAGAGAAATTCAATCTGAACCAGTTTGGCGGATCCATTGGCGGACCAATCCGCAAGAACAAAACATTCTTCTTCGTGGACGGCGAACAGAAGTATCTGCGCCGCGGCGTTACGTTTACCGGCTTGGTGCCAAGCCTGGCGATGCGGAACGGAGACTTCTCCGCCGACCCCTTTGGCCAAACGATTCCCGGAGCTACCCTTCCTAATCCAAACATGGTCGGGGCGGTTGGGTCAGCCGCGTTGTTCCAGTGCAACGCGCTCGGGAACCCGCTACCGGTCAACGCCGATGGCTCGCAGGCAGGAGGCACAGCGTGTGCCAAGATCCCCGGCGCAATGCTTGGCAACGATCCGTCTCATCCCAATGGTTTGATCGATCCGATCGGACAGGCCATGATGAATCTTTACCCTGCGCCGAATGCAAACGACCCAAGCGCCGGTATTAACTTCGTTGATTCTCCTGTCAGAAAACTCGATGAGACGAAGTTCGATATTCGCGTCGATCACAATTTCTCGGCTTCTGATACCGTATTCGCCCGCTTCAGCTATGACCAGGCCAACTCTTACGTTCCTGGCGGCGCGCCCGGATTCGCCGAACAGAGCGCATTCGGCAGCAACCAGGGCATCATCAACCACGCCCGCAACGTGGCCATCGGCGAGACACACATCTTTTCGCCGATTACTGTGAACCAGTTCAGCTTCGGTTATAACCGCATCTTCAACTACATCACCTCTCAGGGAACTGGTAGCTGCGAAGCGGCAAAGCTGGGCATCGTCGGCGCGAACCTGGGTTGCGATACCGTCGGCCCCAGCGCCAAGTGCACGCCAGGGGCCTATAGCTGCGGCCTAACGAGCTTGCTCTTCCTCAATGGCTTCTGGGCCGTCGGTGATCGCGGTTTTTCTCCTTTCCAGGGCGGCACAAACATCTTCACCGTCAACGACACATTGAACATCATTCGCGGAAAACACGACATCAAGGTCGGCATGGGCATCCGCGCAAACCAGATGAACGTCGGTACAGAGGCCTTCCAGGACGGCTTCTGGATTCCGTTAGGGCTTTACTCAGGCAATCCGCAGGCAGATTTCCTGATGGGCCTCACTAACGTTGCGAATCACGACCAAACATTCAACGGAACAGTCACAGGGCGGCGCTGGAAGGTCTACCGGCCGTTCGTGCAGGACGACTGGAGAGTCACGAGCAAATTGACCTTGAACCTGGGTCTCGCGTGGGACATCCAGAACCCCATCACGGAAGTGAATGGGAAGTTGGCAAATTACAACCCATACACCAATCAGCAACTGATCGCGGGCGTGGCAGGAGTTTCATGGTCCGCAGGCGTAAAGAAGGACTGGGGCTTATTTGAGCCCAGAATCGGCTTTGCTTACAAGCTGAGTAACAGTGGTAAAACCGTGCTTCGCGGCGGCTATGCCATCTTCCACGATTCGGCATGGAGTCAGGGAGCCCAGGGTCTGTGGCAAAACCCGCCCTTCTTCGCCGAGTCCGCGCCCTTTGGGTTCGGCTGCCCCTTCACCTGGTCATTCTGTAATACTGCGGCTGGGGGAAGTCAGGGCGCCACTGGCGTCAGCATTGATAGCTTCCCGATCATCTCAAGCCCGCCGCCAGACGTAGCGAGCTTCGCGGGCACTCTGAATTATCAGCCGACGAACTTCCACCCCGGCACCGTGCAACAGTACAACGCCAACGTCGAACAGCAATTGCCTGCCAACATCCTGTTAACCGTGGGTTACGCAGGATCGAAGGGCTACAACATTCTCGTATTCGGCAACAACCTCAACACCTCCACCGGTTCGATGGTTTGCGGCGTCGGTGTAATTGGTTGTAACCCCGACGGCAGCGCGTATTCTCCGGGCTTCGCGGTAGCAAACCACGTCCTCGCCTTTGGCGACTACGGTAAGACCAACTACAATTCATTGCAGGTCAAGGCGGAAACCCAGACGCCGAAATACGGCCTTTATGCCTTGATTGCCTATACCTATTCGCACACCTACGACAATGGCTTGACCGACGGATTGGGTTCGCTCTTAAGCGCACCTTATTTTCCGCTCCCGAATTGGACCAAGCTCGATTGGGCGCACTCACAGATCGATGCTCACAACAACTTCACCGCCAGCGTCATCTACGACTTGCCATTCGGCAAGGGTCGCAAGTGGGGCAACGATTGGAATGGCGCAACGAACTCTCTGCTCGGTGGATGGCAGTTGACCGTCATTCAGAGAATCACGTCCGGCTTTGCCACCCCGCTGATCGACAGCTTCAACCAGTCCGGAGTGACTTTTACTAATGGCGGCAACGGCATCAACGACAATCGCCCCGACCAAGTCGGCGGATGCAGCGTCTACAGCAATCGTACCCGCTTTCAGTCCTTCAACCCGGACTGCTTCAGCGTAGCGGTTGGACACCTCGGTGACGTTTCGCGCGTTCCGATCTACGGTCCCGACTTCGTAAACACGGACTTCTCGGTGATCAAACAGTTCGCCTTGCCCTGGGAGAATACGGCAATCACCTTCCGGGCGGAGTTCTTCAACCTGTGGAACCATGCGCAGTTCGGGCTGCCAGTGAACGACATCAGCGCAGCGGCGGGCTTTGGTTCAGTCAATTCGACTGTCAACAATCCGCGCCTTATCCAGTTCGGACTTAAATTCACGTTCTAACGAACGCGACACATCCTCACTTCAACCGCCGACCCACTGGAGTTCCGGTGGGTCGGCGGTTTTTGGGGGAGACTCTTTCGGCGCGGCTGCGCCCTGTTCGCGAAGAGTGAAGACGAATTGTTGCAGCTCGTGGCGCTCCTGCTCGGCCTGCTGGTTCTTTTTCTCTGAGGCTAGCTTGTAGAGTTCCGTTTCCTGTTGCGCCTTTTCCGTTTCAGCCATGCGGCGATAAACCTGCGTCAAGCGATAATGCGCGTCGTCAGGAAGCGCAGAGTTCTCAATGGCTTTTTGCAAGTAAGCCACAGCCTACGGCAGATCGCCCTGCGGTGACGCCAGAATGCCGAGTTCGAGGTAGGCGCCGCCGAGGCGAGGATCCAGGTCCACGGCGATCTTCAGTTGCGATGTTGCGATCGCCAGTTGGCGATAGCATAAAAATAGTGCGCCTGTGCGTTCTTGGGATCGAGATCGACGAACCTCTTGAGGCGATCGGTCCAGCCGACGGGTAACTCAGTCTCGGTCACCTGCACTCTTCCGAGAAAGAGATTTGAAAACCCTGGTAAACACCCCAATGATTTAGCAGGTAAACGCTTGCACACAATGCGTGCGGGCGGGTGTTTGCCGGATTAACAGTGTAGTGCCCCGGCTTCGTGGCGGACTCGCGGACCGCTCCTGTTCCTTGCGAGGTCACCGTGACCGTGGCCCCGGAAACCGGGGAGCCCGATTTGTCAGTCACCGTACCGGAAAAACTACCAGTCGCTTGAGCCCAACCCGCCGGAGAAACCAACAACAGCAGCAATGGCAATCACCAAAATGGAACAGAATCTCTTGCTCATCGTCCACACCCCCTCCAAGCACCCCACGTCTTTGCTGTCTTGCAGTTGCCTTGGAAAGCCGGGACCCATGCTTCTACGCCTTCACCGAATCCTCGACGCATCCGAAAGTCCCTACAGCCGCAAAAAGCTATAACCCACGAAACAAAATTAGGAAGAAAAATACTTCCCGCTCGCACTTGTGTCACGCGCTTGTTTCCGCGGACCTGTGCAAGAATTTCGGCCGCGTTTTTTTGTTGGAAAATCGAGGGTTCTTGAACGGTTGATTTAATTTTTGAATCGCAAAAAACTGCCGTTTAGCTCTTGCTCTTGTTAACCGGAGAAGCCTTCTCCAGCGTGGCGATCAGGCCCTTGGCGCATGCAGGCACCGGCACGGCATGGTTGAATACGATGGCCTTGGCGCTCACGTCCTTGCCATACAAGTTTTTGTTCGCGCCGTTGTCGGGCCGCAGCGTGGAACCTTCCAGGGAAATGCCGGCAAACAGTCCGCGAGCGCGAGAGTAGGAAAGAATCTCCGCGCGCATGGTGACATCGGTTTCCGCGGAAGCAGTGCGACCCAACCGGCCCAGCCGCGGCCGTAGCGTCACCGCCCAGCTTCACCTTGCTGCTCAAAATGCTGGATGCCGAACGTGGGCTCATCAACAGCAGAACGAAGTCCGTGGCATTGCCGCCGAGCTGCAAACCCGCGCTGCCGCCCTCCAATGCGATCATGCTGGGCGCGCCCCAGCGGCCCCGAAAGTCCTTGCCGCCACGACAGGTCATGACGCCGCGGCCATAGCTGCCGCCGAAGCCGATGGCAAACTTCAGAACCGAAGGCAAAATCACCACGCAATCCGCTTTGTCCAGAACGCTCTGCGGAATACTGTCGGGAGCGTTGAGGATTTCCTTCATCACTTTACCCGCGTTTTCGACGCGGTCTTGTTCCTTGTCCTGTGCGAGAGCGGGAAAAACCATGCGAGAGCAAAGCTAAGACCAACTAATATTCTTTTCATGGTTTGTCCTCAGTGTCTTGCGCGCGAGGGCGCGCGCAGTTGCTCGGTACTTCTACAGGGCAGGCCGGAAGTATACATCACACTTCTCGGCAAGTTCATCAGAAACCCTTGAAATCTATGATCAGCACCGTGATATCGTCCGTTTGGCCCTCACCGCGCGGCTGCTGCGACCAGCGGCACAATTCGTCCAGCAATCCTTCCGCGAACTGATCTGCGGCCAGGCCCTGGTTGCTCTCCATGAATCGCTTGAAACGTGCCGGTGCCAAACTCTTCCTGCGATGGGCTCTTCGCTTCCGGAATTCCGTCAGTATAAATGACGCAGCGGTCCCCGGCCGCGATCGGCGTTTGCAGGGACGCATAGGTCGCCTCGGAACAACCATTCCGAGAACCAGACCGTTCTCCACTACTTCGCTGACGTTGCCGGCGGATTTGCGCCAAAACAACAGCGGCGGGTGACCTGCACCAGCGTAGGTCAACAGTTTCTTTTCCATGTCGACGTACACATACGCCGCCGTCACAAAATTCAGTTCGAACTTTCCACACAGTGCTTGATTCAACCCCGACAGCACGCGCGCCGGGTCCGACGCGTGGCCGGCTTGCGCGGTCAGCGCCACCTGCAGCATGGAAGCGATCAACGCCGACGGCAGGCCATGTCCGGACACGTCGGCGACGAGAATCCCAACATGCTTCTCGTCCACCACGATGAAATCATAGAAATCTCCCGCGACCGACGTCATGGGAAGGTAACGTGCCACGATTTCCAGGCCATGAATCTTCGGCGTGCTCCGCGGCAGGATGGACAACTGAATTAGCCGCGCCATTTCCAGTTCTCGGTTGATCTCCAGCAGTTGCCGGGCAATTTGTGCGTGGGCTTCGCGAAGCATCAGATGTGTGTGCACGCGTGCTTTTACCACTGCCTCGGAGAATGGCTTGTGAATGTAGTCCACCGCGCCCACTTCGAACCCCTTGGTCTCGTCCTCGGTTCCCGTTTGCCCGGTCAGGAAAATTACCGGGATGTCGCGCGTGTCTGAATTTACTTTCAGCCGCCGGCAAACTTCGTAGCCATCCATCACCGGCATCATCACGTCCAACAAAATCAGGTCGGGCTTCTCGTCGCCAGTGGCAATGGAGAGGGCCTTCTCGCCATTCGTGGCAACCTTGGTCTTATACGAGTCCTTCAGCGCCCCGGAAATCATGCCGATGTTGATGGGCGTGTCGTCGACAATCAAAATGCACTTCTGTGGCGCTGCTTCAGGCATGGGTTCACTCCAGTTTCAGAGAAAGGCGTGCGGCAATGTCGGAAAGCGAATGAAGCGCCGCCGCAAAATCAAAGTTGCCAACGTGCCCCGCTAGCGTGTCCATCTCCGCCTCGGTTAGCACCCGCAACAAACCCGGCCGCGCATCCAGTATGAAATCGGCGGCATCGCCATCGTCATTCTTCAGCAGTGTTTTCAGCCGCAGCAGTGGTTCCAGCACCGTAGCGGGTTCCGCCGAACCCCCGCCGTTACCGCTGGCCACCTGCTCGCTCGGCAGCGCCGCCCGGATTGCCGCCGCGGTTGTGGCAAACGAAGTCTCCAGTGAACGCAGCGCCTCGTCGACGCCCTGTCCCGACAGGATCGCGCTCTCCGCTTTCGCCGCAACTTCAGCCACCGCGGTAGCTCCCAGATTTGCCGCGGAACCTTTTATCGAGTGTGCGGCACGCGCAGCCGTCTCCGTGTCTCCTATGGCCAGCGCCTTGCGAATTTCCTCCACGCCGCCCGCCGAAAGCTGAGCGAATTTGCGCAGCAGCGATTCATAACGCTTCAGGCTGCCCCCGGCTCTCCTCAACGCCGCCTTCGTGTCGATCCCAGGGATGACCAGCGATTCCGTCTCTGGAGCTTTCGCCGCCGCCGTGGAAACACTCGCCGCCGGTGCTGCGTGCTCTGGCGTCGGGCTGCTGCCGTCTCGCGGCTTGATCCAGCGCAACATCACGGTGAACAACTCATCCGGGTCGATGGGTTTGGCCACGTGATCATTCATGCCGGCCGCGATGCACTTTTCGCGGTCGGCGGCCATCACATTTGCGGTCATGGCAATGATCGGCAGGTTGCTAAGTTGCGGCTTGGAGCGGATCGCCTTGGTCGCCGTCACGCCATCCATCACAGGCATCTGCATATCCATGAGTACCAGATCATATTTCTTCGTGCTTGCCATGCGCACGGCGTCTTCACCATTCGCCGCCACATCGATCAACATCTGTGCATCCTCGAGCAGCCCGAGCGCGACTTCCTGGTTCAACTCGTTGTCTTCCGCCAGCAATATCTGCGCGCCCCGCAAGCGCGAAAGTTCCTGCGTGGAGGCGGCAGGAACATCGTAGGTCGTCTCGTGATCGGCGCCCAGAGCCTCGACGGCGGAGTCGAACAGCATCGACGGCGTTACCGGCTTGATCAAGACGTTCGCGAACCCGCTATCTTCTGCTTGCTTCAGAACTTCCTCGCGGCCATAAGCGGTGACCATCACCAATTGCGGGCGAACCGTCAGGTTCGGCAGCGCACGAATCCGTTTGCCGGTTTCAATTCCATCGATGCCCGGCATCTGCCAGTCGACAAATACAATTTCGTACGGCTCCCCGATTTCCCCGGCCCGCCGCACCATCTCGACACCTTCCAGCCCAGACGGCGCCTCATGCACTACAAACGTCATCCCGCTGAGCATGCCGTCCAGTACGGCGCGGGCGTGCGGATTATCGTCGATGATCAGAACGCGCCTGCCTCGCAGGTCGGGCCTGCCGGCTCGGCGAGCGGCCACCGCTCCATTGCCAAGCCGCGCCGTGAACCAGAACGTGCTGCCTTTGCCTGGTTCGCTGCTGACACCGACGGTGCCGCCCATCAATTCCGCCAGCCGCTTCGAAATCGCCAACCCCAGTCCGGTGCCGCCGTGCTGTCGCGTTGTCGAAGCATCCGCCTGCTCGAAGGCGCGAAACAGGCGTCCCATTTGTTCCTGCGTCAGACCAATCCCGGTGTCTCTCACCGAAAAGCAAACCAACTGGCCATCGTCATTTTTCTCCTGCACCCGCGCGGTGACGAAAATCTCGCCGCTCTCCGTGAATTTCACGGCGTTGTTGCAGAAGTTGATGAGGATTTGTCCCAGGCGCAGCGGGTCGCCTTTCAGTTGCGTGGGAACCGACGAATCGATGTCGAAGATGAGTTCCAGTCCTTTGGCCGTGGCTTTTTCCGAGATCAGGTTGCTGACGTTCTCCAACACGTGCTCCAGGTCGAAGTCGATGTTCTCCACGGACAACTTGCCCGCCTCGATCTTCGAGAAATCCAGGATGTCGTTGATAATGCCGAGCAAGTGTTGCCCGGACATTTGGATTTTGCGGACGTAGTCCTTTTGCCTGGGATTGAGTTCGGTGCGCAACGTCAAGTGCGACATGCCAATAATGGCATTCATGGGCGTACGGATTTCGTGGCTCATGTTGGCCAGGAAATCCGCCTTGATTCGTGTGGCTTCCTCGGCCACCTCCTTCGCTTTCCGCAGTTCCACCTGCGAGGCTTCCAGCGCCTGGTTAATCGATTCCAGCTCTTCTTTGCGCGCGGTGATCTGGCGCTCGGAAGCAGCAAGGGCTTGCGCTTGCGCGCGGGTCTGCTCCAGAAGTTTTCTGGTTTCGATGTTGCCCGACAAAACTTCCGTGCTCAACGCCACGGACGGCAGCAGCGCATCCAGCAAAGCCTGCTGCCGATCGCTCAACGGCGAAACCGGCGCCAACTCGATCACCGCGATCACGGCGTCCTTATTGAGCACCGGCAAAAACAGCAGGTTGCCGGGCGAGACGGTTCCCAGCCCGGCTGAGATCTGGACATGCTCGCCGGCCGTCACTGCCAGCGGTCGCCGCTCAACTGCCGCTTGTCCTACAAGGCCTTCCCCGAGCGCAAACTCGCGAGGACTCCCCGCATCCTTGATTGCAAACGCGCCGACAAGCGAAAATCGCTTGCGACTCTCGTCTGCAAGATATAGCGCTCCATAAATCAGCGGGATGGATTCCGACAAGCGCGACAATAACGCCGTTGCGAACTCAGGGAAATCCCGCACCGCCTGCAGGCGCGCCAATGTCGAAGCTACCTCCGACTTCACCCAGCCCTGAATTTCGCGTTCGCGCGCGCCGCGTTGCAGTGTCTGCAGCGCGCGGCTGATCTCGCCGATTTCGTTGTTGCGGTCGAGGTATGGGATGGGTTGATCGAGTTTGCCCGCGGCCAGGTCCTGTATGCTGTCGCGCAGCGAAAACAGCTCGCGCACAACTTCGCCTTGCATAATAAACAGCGCCAGGGCGAACGTGGCCGCAAGCCCGAACCCGATCACCAGCCAGGTGTACAGAATGGCCTGATGGGTTTTTCTGGTCAGTTCGTCGGATTGCTGGTCTACTGACTTGCGGATATCTTCAACGATCTCCGCGATAGCCTGGCGCCCGCGCTGCAGTTCAGCGTCAACGCCGCTGCGCATCAGGTTCATCGCCTTAGTATTGTCGTTAACCAAAGTTGCGGTGCGAACAGCTCGAGCGTCGAACACCGCCTGATCGAACAAAGCTTCGGCCGCCTTGATCTCTTTGGCACGGCTGGGAGCCTCCTTCAGCGCTTCGGCGATGAGCGCGCGATAGTTGGCGTAGGTCTTGTCCAATTCGCTGTCGATGCGGTGCATTTTGTCGGGGTCCAGCTCCGCAATCTCCTCGTATAGGAGCTGACCAAACAGGCGCGGCTTCGGCTTTCGCATCGGTTAAGTCCTGCAACGCGCCAACATCCTGGCTGAGCAACTGGCTGTAGTGAGTGTCGATTTGCCTGCTTTCTCTCGACGAGTACAGCCCCGCAACGATGACCATCAAGGCCAACGGAGCCATGGCGACCAGCAGTTTTCGCCGGAGTTTCAGATTTTCCAGAAAGCGGATCATGATGGCGTACCAAACGATGCCAGAATTTTAAGCCTGGGCAGAAACAAAAATACTCTGATTCTGTGGCGAACGGCTAGAGTCGGCAGGGGCGGGCTAGCGCTCTACTTTCTCGTCAAACGTAGCACAGGTGCTCTCTTGATTAGAGGAGATTTATTCAATCGGGAGGAAGGGGCGGTTCTGCTCACTCGTCGATAACGTCCTCGGCTCTGGTTTTCCCAAGCCAGCGCAGCGCCACCTCGCCGGTCCCGGTGATGAAATTGGAGTTATCGGCCGAGATTGCCTCCGTGGCGAATCGAGAAATCCACGTAACGCCGTCCGGTGACCAGGCAGTTTTCGGCAGTCAAATCCGTCGGGCAATTAGGCAACAACGGGTGAGCAAGCGCGCCCACTCGAAGCTTCGCGCTCCAGAACGTGATGCCGATGCACGCCCCGAGAGTCTTCCGAATGATCGCCGGTTCGCGAGCGATGTGCATTTCTCCGGGCTGAAGATAAATCTCACGCAATTCGCTGTTCAGTTCTGGCATCGGCTTTCCTGTGGCCTAACGGGGCGAATTGAACTAAGGACGTCCACCTGCGGCGTTCCAAACTGACCATTTACGCCCGATAAAAGTCACATTGAAATCTCATTCGGTTCAATTTGGCGCTCTCTCTTCGTTCCTCCAGGCCCTCATCTACCTGGCCTAAGATGCTGATTCATTCTCTGTTTCCGCTTTTTATACTTTCTTCAATTTGCGCCAGCGTAAACGTTCGCCATGGAAGCTCGACCCCATGAACACGTTGCGACGGAAGTACTCCGACGGCGTGAGCGACAGCTCGCGCGCGGCGGCCCGCGAACACCGTCTCCATGTTCTGCTTCCCCGACGTGAACCGCGGTGGAAGTCGTCGAGCATCGCGAGCGTTCCCGGCACCCATCCGGTGCCCTGCTCGGTGAGCGCGAGCTTCAAGTTCGGGTAGCGCTCGAAGATGCCACTGAAGATGAACTGCCACAGCGTGCGATGAGAGAACCACGAGGTCTCCACCATGAACATCGCGCCCGACGACGGGAACTTGCCCGCGCCGGGAGGCTCGGGGCCCGACGTGCCGCCGTGGTTGATGGTGACGTCGTACTCCGCGGACGCGGCCCAGATCGGCTCGTACCGTGGTGCGTGATAGAGGTCGACGGACGCGCCCGGCGGCACGCCGGGGAGCAGGATCCCGCCGGAGAGCCCGGCCTCCTTGCTCCAGATCACCTCCGACACCGTGTCGTCGACGTCGTTCAACAGGATCTGCGCGATACCGGCACGGCGGCCCGGCGCCTGCGAGCAGAAGTCGACCATCCACCGGTTGTGCGCCTTGAGCCCTGCCCATCGCAGCTCGTACTCCTCCGCGGTTGGCGGCGCGCCGACGAGGTTGGAGCTCGGGAAGAACGGCGGGATCGTGTTCGGGAACAGGATCTCGGCGACGATGCCGTCGGCGTCGAGGTCCCGGATGCGTTCGTCGCTGTCCCAGTTCTTGGTGCGCTGCGCGTGGTTGCGCTGCAGGTCGGCGAATGGGTTGTCGTACGACGCGAGCCAGCGGTCGTAGTCGTCGTGGTACCGCGACTCGAGGTACTCCTTGTACGCCTTGATGTCGGCGCCGGCGTGACCGTCGGACGAGATGATCGTGTAGCGGTCGGTCGCCTGGAGCGAGCCGTCGCGGTTTTCACCGTCGTCGTCATGTTCCCCCCGGATGTCGCTCGCCCTCGACGTGATCGAGGGAGCGTGCTATCAATCTTGTTGGATTATGTTGCCGTTCGGAGACCCGAGCAACCCGGGGGGATTCCATGAAGCACTACGTCGTCATCTCGTCGGACTGTCATGCCGGGCCCAACTCGCCCGAGTACCGCCAGTACCTCGACCCGCAGTACCTCGAGGAGTTCGACTACGAGCTCGCCCACCGCGACGAGCTCATCGCCGAGCGACGCGCCCGGCCGGGATGCCCGC
This sequence comes from Candidatus Acidiferrales bacterium, assembly GCA_963792145.1. Classification (GTDB taxonomy): domain Bacteria; phylum Acidobacteriota; class Terriglobia; order Acidiferrales; family UBA7541; genus Acidiferrum. The sequence goes on along the minus strand of CAWBVH010000047.1, from coordinate 3,864 downwards.
CACCGTCAGCTTCATGGGAGACCAGGAATTCCAGGACGAGTGGTTCGGTGAGGACGAAGACGGCAACAGCCTGCACGAGGTCGGGCTGCGCGGCGGCTGGGACGCCGCGACGCGAGACAAGGAGCTCGACAACGACGGCGTCACCGGCGAGGTGGTGTTCCCCGGTCCCGACGCCGCCACCGGCACCATGGGCGTGCCGTTCGGCGCCGGGTTCAACCCGCAGGAGACCCACGGTCCCGACAAGCTGCTCGGCGCCCGCGCATACAACCGCTGGGCAGCCACCTTGTGCCAGGACAGCCCCGAGCGCCGCGCCGGCTATCGTCGCGCCGATCCTCGGCGACCTCGACGCCGCGATCGCCGAGATCAAGCGTGCGCACGCCGACGGACTCACCGGTGGGATCATCACCCGCCACAGTGGGGTGACCACGAGAGCTACACGAGTTCCGCTACGACCCGGTGTGGGCACTGTGCCAAGACCTCGAGCTGCCGATCGACACGCACTCGGGGCCGGGGCGCACAAGGACTACGGCAACGCGCCGGCTGGATGAGCGTCTACGGCTACGAGACTATCTGGTTCACCGCGCGACCGCTGTGGTTCATGCTCCTCACCGGTGTGTTCGAGCGCTACCCGCGGTTGAAGATGTCGGTGGTGGAGGCCGGGAGCTTCTGGGCCGCCGACCTCCTGTGGCGAACCGACATGATCGCGATCAATGACATGGCGCGCGCAAGATGGGCTCCGCGCACGCGGCCATCTCACGATGCTGCCGAGCGAGTACTTCGACCGCAACTGTGGCATCGGTTCGTCGAACACCCGTCGCCGCGAGCCGCGCGGCGCTACGAGATCGGCGTCGGCAACATCATGTGGGGGAACGACTTCCCGCACCCCGAGGGCACGTGGCCCTACACCCGCGAGTTCTCAAGGACCGTTTCTGGGACATCCCGACCGACGAGACCGAGAAGATCCTCGGCCTGAACGCCGCAGAGTTCTACAACTTCGACCTCGACCAGCTCGGCCCGATCGCCGAGCGCATCGGGCCGACGCCCGAAGAGCTCGGCCAGACCGACACCCTCGGTGCTGGCGAAGTGGGACGACCTGAAGGCCGCGGGTCGCCCGTGGCTCACCGAGATCGAAGCGGTGCCCGTACCCGTCGGATAGCGCACCACGCTCGAGTCCTCCGATCACAGGAGGGATCACATACGGCCGAGGAGCTCGGACTTCTTCTGCTCGTACTCCTCGGGGGTGATGTGGCCTTGGTCCCGCAGGTGCGCGAGCTGCTCGATCTGATCGGGCACGCTCGCCGCAGGTGCCGCGGGCGCGCGGCGCAGGAGCCAGCCGTTGCCGCCGCGGGCGGGGAAATTCTGCGGCATGTTGCGCGTCTCCATCTGGCGGTAGATCTCGTGCTGCACGCCGTCGGGATGACGGACGAAATCGAAGTGGCTCTGGCCGTCACTTGCCCGCCGACTCGATGTCGAGATCGCCGGCGCCGATGATGCGGTCGATGATCCGTTGGTGGAAGTTGATGTTGTTGATCCGCTCGAGCGGGATCTCGACGCCCTTCTTCGACAGCACCCCGGTGCGGTAGATGACGCGTCGGCTGGTGACGACGAAGTAGGTCATCACCCACTGGAAGTACTTCAGGACCAGCCACGCCGCCCACGCGAGGAACACGAGCGCGACGACCCAGTAGGTGCCCTTGCCGAGCGTGCCGTCGGTGTCGACGTTGGCCAGCACGATCACCACGAGGATGAGCAGCGGGATCCCGGTGAGGATGTTGCGCGAGAAGTACCACCAGTGCGGACGGAGGTCGAGCGCGACCGTCTCGCCGTCCTGGATCAGGTTCTTGGGGTACGCCATGCGCGTGAGGATACGGCAGCGCGCGTGGCGCGGCGTGGCTCTCGCGGTGCGCCCGCGTGGCCGGGACGCGGTGGCGAATTTGCCCTTGAATTCGCGCGCGTGTCCGTACGATGCTGGGACCGGCAAGCACGAACCTGGTGCCGGAGGCGCTCCGCAAGGGGCAGCCTCGGGAAGACAGGAGCGGAGGAGCCGGTGCGGTGACCGAGCGGAGCGGGACCACCCCCGCCACTGTGAGGAAGCCGGTGGCCACGGTCGAGACCAACCCCTCGGGGCAACCCGGGAGAGAGGGTCATCGAGGAGCAGCTGGCGTTGTCCTTCGGGGCGACGCAAGCAGGCACCGGAGCGATCCGAGGGAACGGCGAATGGCCGAAGGAAGTGCCCCGAGGAGCTCGGAGCTGCGACGCAGCGATGACTACTCGGGGCCTTCCTCGTTTTCGGCCTCGTTTCCGGCCTCGGTCCCTGCCTCGTTTCCGGCCCGGTTTCCGGCGTCCGTGCACGTAGCCGTCGTACCCCTTCGGTACGGTGCACCAGATGACTGACACTCGCGCGCACGGGTCGAGCTGCTCGCCCGTCTCGACGAGTCCCAGCGCGACGCGGTCACGAGCCTGCCAAGCCCGCTCGCGATCCTCGCGCGGCGCCGGCTCGGGCAAGACCCGCGTCCTCACCCGTCGCATCGCGTGGCAGGTGCGCGAGGGCGCGATCGACCCGCGCCACGTGCTCGCGGTCACGTTCACCCGCAAGGCCGCGGGCGAGCTCGCGGCCGCGCCTCGCCCGGCTCGGCGTGCAGCGACGGTCACCGCCGGGCACGTTCCACGCCATCGCGCTCGCGCAGCTGCGCCGCTTCGGCGAAGACTCCGGCAAGCCGGTGCCCGCGCATCCTCGAGCGCAAGGGCCGCATGCTCGTGCCGCTCCTCGACGAGCGCGGTCCGCGAGGCGGCGCTCGTCGCCGCCGAGCTCGCGTCGGAGATCGAATGGGCCAAGGCGCGCCTGGTCAGGCCCGACGGCTACGACGCCGCGGCCGCCGTCGCCGGGCCGGCTCCCCCGCGCCCGCCGCCGAGTCGCGTCCGATCTACGCGAGCTACGAGCGCGAGAAGAAGCAAGCGCGGCGTCGTCGACTTCGACGACCTCATCTGGCGGTGCGCCGACGCGTTCGAGCGCGACGCCGAGTTCGCGGCCGCGCAGCGCTGGCGGTTCCGCCACCTCTTCGTCGACGAGTTCCAGGACGCGACGCCGCGCAGTTCCGGCTGCTGCGCGCGTGGCTCGGCGACCGCCCCGACCTGTGCGTCGTCGGCGACGGCGACCAGGCGATCTACGGCTTCGCCGGTGCCGACCCCGACTACCTCGTGCGGTTCACGCAGCTGTTCCCGGCGGCGCTACCCCGAGTCGGCGTCGTCGCGCTCGGCCGCAACTACCGCTCCACGCCGCAGGTCGTCACCGCCGCGAGCGCGGTGCTCGGGCCGCCGGGGCGCAGGCGCGACGGTGCGGGCCACCCGACCCGACGGTCCCGCGCCCGGATCACCGACTACGAGTCCGACGACGCCGAGGCGCGCGGCGTGGCCGAACGCGGTGCGCGCCGCGCACGGCCCCGACCTGCCTGGCGTCGCATCGCGGTGCTGTACCGCATCAACGCGCAATCGGCCGCGTTCGAGGAGGCGCTGAGCCGTGCCGGCGTGCCGTTCCGCGTACGCGGCGGCGGGCGGTTCCTCGAGCGGCCGGAAGTACAGGTCGCGCTCGACACGCTCCGCAAGACCGCCCGCGGGGCTCCGGGCCGGTCGTTCAGCGAGCACCTCACCGACCTCACCGTCGACGCCGAGATGTCGGAGGAACGGCGCGAGCACACCAACGCGCTGGTGCGCCTCGGCCACGAGTACCTGGAAGTCGAAGGTGGCCAGGGATCGGTCGACGGCTTCCTCGCCTACCTCAACACGGCACTCCGGGGCGACGACGCCGACGTGGTCAGTGGCGACGCGGTCGAGCTCCTCACGTTCCACCTCGCCAAGGGGCTCGAG
>CAWBVH010000046.1:0-197710 GCA_963792145.1 Candidatus Acidiferrales bacterium | reverse complement strand
AGAAAGACAAACAGGTCATCTATGTATCTTCAGCGCAAGCCACCTATAAACCGTCGCCAATGGGCGGCGTTTCCATGGCGGCCCTCTGGGGTGAGATGGACAAGGGCGTTCATGCAACATTTACCAAATTCGACCCCGGATACGACGCGGGAATGCACACGCATACGAGCGACGTCTGGATCGTCGTTATCAAAGGCGCTTATCTATATAAAGACGAAGCGGGCGAAAGGCGCGTGGGCCCTGGAGATTTCCTCCGAGTTCCCGGCGGCCACAAGCATTGGAGCGGCGGTGACAAGACGGAAGGCGCGCTCTTTTACGAGGAAGCGTCAGGGAAGTTTGATAGCACGCCAGCGAAGTAGAGGCACCCCCAGAATCTTTTGTAGGACAAAAGCTCGATTGCAGGAAGCAAACGCAACCCCGAGGGTTAATCCTTCAGGGTTTTTGCCGTCTGCGGAACCGCAACTTCTTAACGTTTTGTTGCACACCGATGATCGACGAAGTCCCCAGAGTTTTCAGCAAGCGGGCGGTGCTGGGACGGGGCTAGTCCTGAGAGTCGCTGCAATCAACTAAAACTCGGACATCCTCGTAACCGGTAAAGTAGGCCGGTACTATGAGAGGGAACTACGCCCATCATGCGCTACTCTGCGGATGTCCAGCCACCGTCATGCCGTGACGTCGGAAGACGTCCGTCATCTTTGTCGGTCGGGCGGCCTCCAGCAGCAGCGCCGATTACTTCGGCTGCTTCGCGGAAGTACGCAGGGCCCATTATCGCAGGGGATATTACTGCGAGTTGCTTTGCATCTGCGCCGCCGAGATTGTCGAACCGATGCACCGCGCCTCGAGGAATGCACAACGCCTGCCCCGGACCAACCTCGATGGGTGTGCCGTCAACCGTCCAGGTAAGAACTCCCTCGATGCCGTAAAGAATTTCCTCGTAAGCGTCGTTCTTGTGTGCTGGTGCTGCCAATTTCTCCCCGACTGGCACGAACACCGCGAACACCGACGCGCTACCATTGGAATCATCGCCGGTAAGGAGGAACCGGATGTTTAGCGGACCAATCTTGATCCTCTCTTCGGAAGGATTAACCCTGGTCGTAGGCTTCTGCATGATCGCCCATCCCTTGCGTTAAGCTGACAACCGATTTCGTTGTCCCAGATGGATCGCATGCTACACCAGCGAGCGCCTGCGAATCGAATTTGTTTGTCCCTTCATGGCAGCAAGAGGGTCTAGAGGTCTGTGGGAACGCGGGTTCGGCGACTCGGCGCCCTTTTCACTTCCTGCCGACCGGCACCACGGGATGATCGAGCCACGGTGCCCACGAGATGCCGGAGCCTTCGACGCTGGAGCAGCCTGGGCCACCGGGACCAGCTGGGCAGCCCCACCAGTTGTCGGTGGCGTCAAGCGTGCCATTGGAGAGATTGTTGATGCCGACGTCTCTGCGGAGCAGATCGTTGAGATGAACGTTTGCATCGCCGGGCGTCGCCATCACGACATCGTCGTCTTCGTCGGCTATTACGTTGCCGGAGACGAGCGTACCAGTGATCGGGGAACCCCCTGCGCCGCTGCTGATGTTAATCCCAGCGGTACCGGGTGTGGCCGTATCGAAAAGATCGGCACCGTTTCCGGAGATGTGGTTGCCGATAATCGAATTGTCGTTTAGGTTGTCCGCGGGCAGGCCGAAATTGGGGCCAACGTGGCTGTGAAAGGCAAGGCCGGGAAGGCCGTTGTCAGTGAGTTCGTTGCCAGTGACGACGTTCCCGGAAACCAACCCAACTCCGCTTCCATCGCTGAAAATGCCGACGCCTGCGCCTGCACCAGGAACCTGAAAGCCATTGTGAGTCGACTTGTTGCCGGAAATCGTATTGTGGACGATTCCCAGATGCGGCGCTGATGAGCCGGGAGCAGGAGCGTGCGAAGCCATCACGATTCCGCAATCGAAGGGGTTGTTCGCGACGACGTTGCCGGTGACGAGGTTGTCAGATGTTTCACCGGTGTCGTCGCTGAGGAGGATTCCGCCTGCATTGTTTTCAACGTCATTGTTTGCCACGACGGAATGGTTTGCGCCGCTAAGATGGATTCCCTCACCACAGTCGAACGCTTCGCCGGTCTCGAAAGCAGGCTGACCCGTACACACAGGGACTGAGATGACCAGGGCCTTGTCGTTGAATTGCACCTGATTATCACGGATCGTTACGTCGGAAGCGTTGGTCACCAGGATTCCCTCAAAATTCGCGTTTTCGACAGTGAAGCCTGCGACGATAATCTTGTGACCCTGCGCCCGGGATTTTGCAAATCCTCAACTCCAGCAGCAGATAAATAGAGCACCAATGTTTCGAGCAGGTCTCGAGGCCTGGGTGGGTGGCTGAGAACGCGATTGACGTGGGGCGGAACGTCCCCTCCGGCCAGCAAGCGCGGCCCCACCGGTCAGAAGAGGCAGCCTCACATTTCTGAGGCTCAACAAGCTCAACAAGATTTTTGTTGACAGGGACACCGTGGAGTTGCAGTATCTGCCCGATTAAAACGATTCAGTCCCCGAATCGCATCTGTCCTGGCTCTCGCATGACCGGTCGCTCTTTTCAGGGCGAATGCGGGCGGCCTTTGGCCCACCTGCTTGGAAGGAGGATCCCACGATGAAAATCACTCAAACTGCAAGCAACCCATCGAACTTGGCACGCTATCTCGTAACTCTGCTCATTGTTCTCACCGCCCTCGGTTGGCCTTCACCTGCAGCGGCGCAGGGCAACTTCGTTCGCGTGAACCAGACAGGGTATGTTTCCAGCGCGCCGAAGCGGGCGTATTTAATGACGTCCGCCTCGTCTGCCGGCGCGTCGCCCACGTCCTGAATTCGAGCGGATCGCCGGTTTTTTCGGCGGCAATTGGCGCGGACCAAGGCACCTGGGGCACGTTCACCCATGTGTTTGCGCTCGACTTCGACTCGGTCTCCACAGTCGGCACGTACACAATCTCGGTGATCGGCTCGATCTCCGCGTCCTCTCCGAGCTTTCGAATTGATACCGGGCAAACCTGTACTCCACGTCGCTCGCGAACACGTTGTACTTCTACCAAAACGAGCGGGACGGCGCGAACTTCATCCCGACTCCGCTGCGAACCGCGGCGGGACACCTGAATGACCAGAGCGCCAAAGTCTATTTCACGCCGACGATGAATAGGAACGGGCATTTTTCCGGCGACCTGACTCCCACCGGGGCGGTGATTGACGCCTCGGGCGGCTGGTGGGATGCGGGCGATTACTTGAAATTTGTGGAGACGCACAGTTACACCGTGGACCTGATGCTCGTCGGGGTGCGGGATTTTCCGAACCAGATGGGCGCTGGCTCTGCCGCGTCGAATTTCACGGCAGAGGCAAAGTTCGGCCTCGATTGGCTGCAGAGGATGTGGGATGACAATTCAAAAACGTTCTACTACCAAGTCGGGATCGGGAATGGAAACGCATCGACCACTAGCGATCACGACATCTGGCGGCTGCCGCAGGCGGACGACAACTATCAAGGATGCACCTCGCAATTCCGATACATCTGCCATCGGCCCGTTTTCGTCAACACAGCTGGCGAAGCGGCAGCGAAGATCAGCCCGAACCTGGCGGGGCGCATGGCTGCAGCGCTTGCCGAATGCTACCAAATTTTCAAAACGAGCAATCCGAGCTACGCAAACCAGTGCCTGCTGTCCGCGGAACACATCTTCGATCTGGCGGACACCTCGCCGAGCGGCAACCTGCTCTCCGTCGCCCCGTTTAGCTTCTATCCTGAAACGGAATGGCGCGACGATTTGGAGCTAGGAGCAACGGAACTCTACTTCGCGCTTCAGCCGGGGAATCTGCCTCCCGGTCTTCCGCACATCGACCCGGTGTTTTACCTGACGGAAGCGGCGAACTGGGCGCACGCCTACATCACAGGTCCAAACGACGCTGCGGACACGTTGAATCTCTACGACGTGACCGGCCTCGCTCACTTCGACTCCACCGGGCACTTGGACTGGCGGGGAACCCCACGGGTCTCGCGGTGACGCAGTCCACGCTCTTGGCAGACCTGAAGAAGCAACTAGATAATGCAGTTACGCAGTCCGGCATGGACCCGTTCGGATTCGGATTTCCCTGGGCCGCGTATGACACGACAACGCACGGCAACGGCCTGGTGGTGATGGCGCAGGAATACGATTTCCTGACTGGCACGAACACTTATGCTGCCTACGGCTCTCGCTGGCAGGCCAATGTTCTGGGGACCAACGCTTGGGGAACCTCGCTTATCGTGGATGACGGCAGCACCTTCCCTGAATGCATGCAACACCAAGTGGCGAATCTGGTTGGGTCACAGAATGGCTCGCCGCCCGTGCTCAAGGGCGCGGTCGTCGAAGGCCCGAATTCCTTCGCGGCCAAAGGGGTTGTGAGCGGAATGGTAACTTGCCCGGCGAACGGCGTAGATGTGTTTGCCCAGTTCAACGGCAAGCGGGCCGTGTATCAGGACAATGTCCAGTCCTTTTCCACGGTTGAACCGGCTATCGACCTCACGGCTTCTTCGTTTCTGGCGTTCTCGTGGGTGATTGCGGGAGGGCCCTCAGGGACGCCTTGATAGGCTACCCTGGAAGGCGTGCTCATACGGGTGGGAAGGCATAATGAAAAAAAAGGCAATCATGCTTAGAAAAGTGCCCTTGTTGTGACCTCGCCAGCTATGCAGAATTGATCGATACCCACCTTCTCCTTCGCTTTCGATGCGAGATCGATGCCGATGAAGTGTTCGCCTACGCCAAGAAAAAATCCAATCTCATCCCGTTTGTAAACCCTCATCCCCAGGTTGGCTTGGCAAAATCGCGCGTACGGCCGCGGTGGGAGGCCGCCAGTGTGACGTTGGTTCAAACTATTTCGGCGCTTGTGACTGCGCCTGTAGCACTCTCAGCCAAGCCGCCGAAAGCACTCTTCAAGGCTGCGAAGGTGTTCGTTCTAGCTCGGTGCATCGAACCATGAACGCCAACACGGTGGCGTGCCACGAATGCAGTAAGCAGTTCCTTCGTGAAAACAGGCGATTGCGTTCACAACCTCTGCAACTAGGTCTGGGCTGGATTCTATTCGACGGGGCATCCGGAAGTAACCGAGTTACTTCCTGTTTGTACGGCTGAGCATTCTGCAGCTTGTCTTTAGTTCGCTTTCTATGGCCAGCCTGCGTGAGGTGCAGGCGCCTAGAACGTGAGCACTTGTCCAGTTCGTGCTTGCGCCACTTCGGCAATTTTGTCCATGCCGCGCCACTCAGCGGCGATGATGTACAACGTCCTCTTCCCTTCGCCACCTAGCATGCAAGCGAAACAGCCGCGGTCGACCGTGACAGTCTCCAGCACCTCACCGCCTTCGCGGACGCGCACGCACCGCTTGTTGGGAACATCAGCGTACCAGACGGCCTTATCCGCATCCATGCAGATCCCGTCAGGGACGCCGTCTCCGAGATCAGCCCACACGCGACGGTGCGACAGGCTTCCGTCTCTGGCGATGTCGAATGCGGTCAGCTTCTTGCCGTGGGACTCAGCGATGATCAAGGTCGAATTGTCGGGCGTTATGGCCATCCCGTTAGGGAAGGCGATGCCGTCAGCCACTTCCCGAAGCGAGCCATTCGGGGTCAGCACGGTGATTCCCGCCGCCGTTGATGTAGGCATTGCCGCGGCCATCCACGACAATTTCGTTCCATCCCATGCCGGCAGGGCCGTGCAAGTTGGCATGAGTCGCGAGCGAGCCATCCCGCTCGCGGCGCAGGAGAATGTCAATGACCGGCTTCGCCGCGAGGCCAACAACAGAGGTAGATCCGTGGTGTTCAATCCGCAAGGCGATCGGACCCAGGGCCACTGCAATTCGGTCACGTTCTTCGATAAATGCCAAGGGCCACCGGGCATCATACGGAACGATGTCCAATGTAGTCATCGCTTGGATTGTAGTCGCCTCTGGTGACCTTTGTAAGCGTTAGCGATATTTCGCGCGATTTTTGCCAGCAAATCCACTGCTCTGGACGGTTGACGGGCAACTCTGACCGTACCGCGGCAACATTCACCCAATCATTGATCGGTGGCATGGAGGCCACCGGTCATGAAGCGGAAACCCTACTCACGAAGAAAACGCACCACCACAAAATCTGTCCTGCGCCTGCCAGACCTCGAGCACGCCAAAGCCGCAGTCTTGAATAGCCTCACCAGCATGGATGCCCAGCGGGGTTATCGTCACGCCATCGATGAATTCGTCGACTGGTATTGTTCGGAACCTCGCTTGGCTCTCAACAGAATTGTGGTGCTGTGCTATCGGTCTCATCTGAATCCCGTCAACTCGCACCTGGCACCGTCAACCTACGTCTCGGTGCCGTGCGCCGGCTCGCATACGAGGCCTGTGGTACGCAAAAATTCCATCAGGCTCCCATCTGACAGAGATGCTGGTACTTATTTGTTCGGCTTTCCCGCGCTAGGAAGCCCCAAAAACCACCGAAATCGAGCTAGTCTCGTGCGCCCCTGACGACCCCGCGACCACTTGGTATGTTGAGGAGTTTGGCGGCGGCGTCTTAATACGCGAACCGAACGACCCGAATCTTACTTTTGTTTCCGCTGACCAACTTCCTGAATACCAAGACTTGGAGTTTGTTTCACGAGCTGAATCGCATTAGCCACTCCAGTTTTCCGAAAATTCGCCACCTTCGACGACCAACATGATTGCATCCGAGTAGAGGAGAACGCAGTGGGCTTTAGGTGTTCCTTGGCTGTATCCGCTGTTTCCAGCTTCGTGCCCGTTTAGGTTCTCCGTCAGCACCGACACTCTCCCCCCTCACAGACCCGAGCGTGCACATTTGCACGCAGCGGGTTCCTCAGATCGACTCACCGCACAGTTCCAAGGACGCGACAGACAAGGAAGCAACAAAGGATGCCGACGGAGGAGTGCGGTATATTTCTCCCACTTTAGAGTGTTTCCACGAGTTCTCCGATTGAGCCATTTCGCCAGATGCGCCAGACGCCCTATAGAACCTCCAGATACTGCGGGAATTCGTCGATCGTCCGTAGTACTGGTAGTGGCCCCGGAGTTTCCCGTTGAGCGCTTCTGCTGCTCCTCCACAGGATCATGCCGATGCTCCCGGCACCACGCCGTCACGGCCTTCAGACTGCGCCGGAGCCGCTTCCGCATCGTGCGCACATGAATCGTGAACTTCCCTCTCCGGCTTCGCGCGCAGATATGCGTGAATCCGAGAAAATCGAATGTGGCTGGCTTCTGCCCCGCCGCCTCGGATGTTCCAGAGCTTTTCGCCCAAACTCCATCAGCCGAGTCTTTTCCGGATGCAGCGTCAACCCGTATTTCGCAAATCTCTTCTTCAGACATCCAGCACTTTCTCGGCGTCCTCCCGATACTGAAAGCAGAGAATGAAGTCATCGGCGAAACGAATCTCGTAGGCCTCGCCCTTCAGCCGGGGCTTCACCTCCGTCTCGAACCACTCGTCGAGCACGTAGTGAAGATAAATGTTGGCCAGCAGCGGCTGATCACCTGCCCCTGTCCAGTCCCGGTTTCGCTAACCAGTAACCTGCCGTCCTCGATCACACCGACGTTGATCCATTTCCCGATCAGCCGCAGGATTCTTCCGTCACTGATCCCTTTTCTCGATCATCTCCATGAGCAGACTCTCTGACGATTGCGTCGAAGTATCCGGAAATATCTGCTTCCAGAATCCAGCTCGTGGGCGTCGGCAAATGACGCGTCCAACCTCGTCCAGCGCGTCATGCGGCCCTCGCCCCGGACGGAATCCGTAGGAGCACTCAAGAAAATCCTGCTCGTAGATCGCGTTGAGCAAATCGGCCGCCGCCTTCTGCACGATCTTGTCTTCCAGCGAAGGTATCGAGATCGGCCTTTCCGTCCGTCCTCCTTCGGGATGTAGATCCTGCGCAGCGGCTGCGCCCGGTACTGCCCTCTTTCATACGATCATGGAGCTTTTGGATATTCTTCGCAGCTTCCGTCGCATACATCGGTACGTGACGCGGTCCACTCCCGCACTGGCATCTTTCCGCAGACCCTCGAATGCCTCTTGCAATGCTTCTTCCGTCAGAAGATGAGCGATCGAAAAAAATTTTCGCTCCTTGTCCTCCTTTGCCAGTTCAGCTATTCGGATGTATTTCGTGGACATGGTTGCTCGATCTCTGGGGATCGTCATGTTTCCTTCGTCCGATTCGTTCGTTTGTTTCGCCCCTTCCCTCCAGTGGGTCCCGTGGCCGCCACCTTTCCGTGGCCCTGCGGTTCCCCACCTTCATCGGTACTATGGGCTCATAAGATTCCTCCTCCATCCGTCGCCGTCGCCTCTGGTTGCCCTCGACCGCCGCTACCTTTCCCCTCTCAGGCCAGCAGGAGACTGCGAGCTTTCCCAAGTTCCTGGAGAATCCCTTTGAAAACGTGCCCCGGGCTAGAGACTCCGGCGGCTCCTGGCGACCTCGCAGTATCGGTCGTCCGGATGTTGCCTTCGGCTGGAATAAAAACCTCGGCATCCGCAATAAGTCATAGATTTCGGAGCTGAATCCTCGCGGCCCACTTTCTCGCTGTCTACGCTTCACTCCCGCCAGTCGCCCGCCGAAAGGCAAGACTCGCTACCGGCCTGCCCGCTACGGCTTTAGCCGGACTGGACTTTCACCAGCTGGATTCTTGAAAGGTTTTCATCCGCTCATTTGGATTCCCCTCTCCCAAGCTTTGCCTGGCGCGATAACAATGTCGGCTCTCTCGACCGTAAACTTTGCAAGACAGGAATTTACCATCGATATAGACTAGCGCCCCAGGTCCATCCTGCGCCGATGGACACGAGCAAGAGAAGATCTCCTTCACGGAGGAGACCGCGTCGGTTTACCTGGTCCAGGAGCAGCGGAACTGTGGCTCCAGCGGTGTTCGCGTAGGACTCCAGGTTCGTCTGTATCCGGGAAAAAGGGATGTTGAGTACCTCGGCTATGCGCTTGAGGACGCCAGCTGTGGCTTGGTGCGGAACGATCATCGAGACGTCTTCGAGTCCCAGCCCGTTTATACGTAGAATCTCCTGAATACACTCGGGCACCGAGGTTGTCGCCATCTGGTAAACCGCTTTTCCGTTCATTGTGAAGTAGGCGTCCCCGGGATAGACAGTGAACTGATCCATTCCTTCGCCCTCGGCGAGGAGAATGCTTGAAAAGAGCCCATTCTCCCGATCCTTCCTCTCGAGTACCACCGCACCGGCACCATCTCCAAAAACGACGCAGTCGCGGTGGCTCCAGTCCGTGACCTTGGAGAAGGTATCGGCGCCGATCACCAGCACACGCTCGTACACACCATTCTGGATGAATTGGCCTGCGATCGTGATGCCGTAAACAAACCCAGCACACACCGCCGCGACATCGAACGCGGCGCAGCGGTTGCGAATGCCCATCTTGTTCTGCGCAATGCATGCCGAGGAGGGCATCTTGCGGTCGGGTGTCGCCGTGGAAACGATGATCAAGTCAATGTCGTTTGGTTCAAGCCCCGCCGAAACGATTGCGTCCAGCCCGGCACGGGCAGCAAGATCCGACGTGAATTCGTCTGGTTCAGCGATGTGCCGCTCGCGAATCCCCAATTTTTCGAAGACCCACTGCGGAGACGTTGGCAGGTTTGCCATTACTTCTTCGTTGGTCAGAATCTTGGACGGAACGTAAGAACCCGTGGATTTGATGCACACACTATCAAAGTGGCTGTTTCCACTTCTCATCCCCCCCTCCAGTCCCGCGAACAGAAAGAGATCGCGGATGCCGTCAAGATTCTGCCCACCCACCTTGCCGATCGTGCGGAACTGCAATAACTCCCGCATCGTCGGCTACTCGAGAGTTGGCCGAACACACGATTCGTCGTCTGCTACTTGGACACTTAGTCACGAGCGAAGAGATTCGTCGAGGTAATCAGTAGTCCTGAATCGTTAGGTTGTTGATCATCGCGACCTGTTCATCAGTCGGCCGTTTGCACTCTTCAACTTCGGAGTCTCGCATCCAAACATCAGGAAGTGTGTAGGCAAGTCGTGAGTCTTGATGAAACAGAAAGCTAACGCGTTCTCTATCGAAACGGGCGGCTTTGATAGTCCCTATTCTAGTATTCGGGGCAGTGACTATGCGGACGTATTGACCAATCATCTTGCACCCACCAGTTCCCGATCGGTTTCGATGGTCCGAACATTACCGGCGTGTTCCTGCCGGACGCAAGGCATGAGTTCTCCGGCAGCTCTGGAAATGCGACGTTTACAGTTAACCCATTCGTCCCAAGAGCATTGGCTCTTGCGGCAATCAAATTCACACAAGGCAAGATCAGCCGGAACTCCCGCGACAGTCTGCTCCATCGCCCAATTACCGAGTTCGCTGAGTGAAATCCAAAGCTTTGAGAGGTTCATCCGCATTGGTGTTTTCCTGCCAAGTACACAAAATTCGTAGCTCCGCAGCTCTGGAGAACTTTTGTGCCGAACAGAGATGAGAGAGGCAATTAATGGGCCATAAGGTAATTACCTACAAGCGATGAAAGGACAGGGATGGCGAACCCGACGAGCCATCTCAATGGGTGGAAAGACCCAAGTAGGCTACCAAAGGTGTGAAAAAACCGAAGGTTCGTTGGGACATTCTGGCTTGCTAAGTCCCGGTAATGTCGGGTAACCGGAAAAGTTGCTCCTAGTACTCGAGACTCTCGCGTATTTTTCGCTACCACCTCTTTATGTGACGGGCTTAGAATCCCGCTCAATAGGAGGAAGCCATGCTGCAACAGGGGAATCAGACACAATCCGAGAACTTCGAATGGGCCTGTCAGGCGCTATCCGCCACAGGCGAGCCTTGTGATACTTCCGCCACTTGCCATTGCGCTGTTTGTCGGAAGTGGTTCTGCGTAGTCCACGCCGAAGACGAAGCGTGGCATCGCTGCGCTCTCGAGCCAGGTGAAGAGGGTGGAGAAGGATAACAATTTGGAATTGGCAACTCAGCACACTGCTAAAACCCGGTCTGTTCCCAACCTAGAGGCCTCAGGTAGTCGATCTGTGTGTACAAAGAAAAAGGCCCCCACCGATTCTCTCGATGAGGGCCGGCGAGGCATCACGCCTTTCAGCGTTCTTATTCCCCCCGGCTCACCAGGAATGATTTGACCTTGCGTGATCGATTCCTTGTCGGAAGCAAGCTCGTGCTTGCGATTGGTTTGGTCCACAGTGACGCCGGGATTCTCAACTCCGTGCGCCTTTACAAGTTCATAGGGTGTGGAAATGCGATTGGTCGGTTTGGGCCGATCCGGACGATCTGCTGCTTGATCGAAATCGACTGCTGTTTTTGCTTCTCCTAATTAGGCACTGCTGACGCTTTCGATGATCACTCGAAGGCGTTTTTCGGCGCTCTTTTGAAGAGACGAAACCTTTTACTCGCGGATTTTCAACTTGACTGCACAGATCTGCGCATAGTGGCGCTAGACTCCGTGAATACGTTTAGCAGGACTTGGGCGACGGTTCATCAGTTGGAATCTCGTCTTATCGCGCCATCTTCGTCGCAGGAAACGAGCCAAACATGGCTTGCACGGTCCGGCGAATGGGCTTCGTCCCTGCCACCGGGAAGTACATCTTCCAGAAATTGATCTCGGCCGACACAAACTCAAAGGCCACATTTCTCTTGCCATCACGCACGGGCTTCGCCGACACCACAATGCAGTCCGCCTTCTGCCCGCTGTTCACATTAATCAACATCAGCTTTTGCCCAATCCTCACCTCTGGCTCCAGCGCCAGCATCCCGCCGTGCCGGCTCACGGAAAGGGTTCGTGCCTCAGCTTTAAATTTCCCGCTGCTCTCCTTCTCCCCGTGGACAATGAGGTCCACACACCATGCGATTCGGGCGGTCCGACGGCGTTCGATACTTCGGAAATGCTGTGTTCCCATAGCGGCTCGTACCTCTCGAGTGGGATGATTTGGCCAAGGCTTTCTAAACCTTCGTGGTCTCAGTCCGATTCCATTTCGCAATGCGTAGCTGTACCGTTGTCAGGTAGATCGACGAGAGAATCGACGCGATCAATACCAAACAATCCCACATTGGGTTGATCTTGGATTTTGCACGACGCGCTAGAAATAGAGGGTCCAGCTGCGACCCGCTAGTACCTTTGCTCCAGCACCCCTCACGCCCCCGGGTCGCCAGCCAAGGCCCTACCAGCAATCCGGTAGCTACTCAGTTCTCTTCCTGCCGACGATAAATCAAGTCAAGATTAAAATACTCTTTGGGCAAGTCTGCTCACGAGGTCATATCGCTTTCGGCGCATCCCGTGCCAGCCGACCTTATTTCCATGTTTTGATATCTACATGAAGGAAATTAAACAGCAGGAACGCCGGCGCAGCCGCCGCATCCGCATCGGCCAGCCTCTCAAAGTGCGCCCTTCCGATCCCGTCGATGCCCACTTCGAGGAGACCTCCACCACCCGGAACGTCTCCCGCGACGGCATCTACTTCCTCTCCAAAAACAAAGGTTTCTATGAAGGCATGCGCCTTTTCATCACGCTTCCCTTTCACTTTCCCAGTGATCCCCTCGATCACGAGTATATCGGCCAAGTCACCCGCATCGAAGATCTGCCCGACGGCAACCGCGGCATCGCCGTCCAACTTCTCTCAGCCGTCGGCATAAAGCCCGTCATCGCCGCGCTCGGCACCAAACAAAGCTACTGACGCCCCTTCCTCCGAGGTCTCGGGGAGGTCGCTTGCGTTCTCATCTCCGCGAACCCGTTTCTGTACCGTGGCCGCTAGATTAACCTCCGCTTACCCTACCACCAACTCGCGTCAAGTCGATTTAGATGGGCGGTGCGAGAGGGGCCGTGGGCGGAAAGCCTACTCCATACGGCGTCCGCGAGTTTTCTGCTAGCAGCAACCAGAAGCATAATTCTTGACAAAATGTCACATTAGATATATTCTAAACCAATGATGGATGCCGAGGCTATCAAGCGATCCTTGGGGGGCGGGGGTTTGCGGTGTACGCCGCAGCGCTACGCCGTGATGGCCTTCCTGATGCAATGCAACGGGCATCCCACGGCTGCGGAAATTTACAAAGCCGTAAATCGCGTAGACCCGCGCTCTTCCAGGGCCACCACCTATAACAATCTGCGGGACTTAGTGCAGGCTGGCTTGGTGCGTGAAGTGGCCGTCGAAGGACGCGCCGCGCGATTCGATGCGAAAGGTGTCCGGCATCACCACTTCATCTGCGATCGTTGTGGCAATGTTGAGGACATGAAGTGGTACGACGTGCCCAAGCCTGCTTCCGACACCCTCGGTAAGCGGATTCTTCGCGAATGCGAACTTATCTTCCGCGGGCTTTGCACGAAGTGCGCCCCACGGCACGCTTCCCGTTAGGTTTCGAAACCGTTGCGCACGCCCCCTAGTATGGCCACCGGCGATTGCGCGAATGGAAAGGCCAATCAGAGTTTCGCAGTTCGTCACAGATTTTTGACTAATTCGAAGGAAGGTGAACACATGGACAAAGAACTTAACACCGCAGCAGGAGCGCCAACCGAATCTAAGTGCCCATTCGCGGGCGGAGCTTCCGCCCACACGAACCGCGAGTGGTGGCCGAACCAGTTGGACCTAGGGATTCTCCACCAACACTCCACGCTGTCCAATCCGATGGGCGAGGAGTTCGACTACGCTAAGGAATTCAAGAGTCTCGACCTAAATGCCGTGGTCAAAGACCTGCATGCCTTGATGACCGACTCGCAGGATTGGTGGCCGGCCGACTTCGGCCACTATGGCGGGCTGTTCATTCGCATGGCGTGGCACAGCGCCGGCACCTACCGCATCGCCGACGGTCGTGGTGGTGCAGGGGCGGGCCAGCAACGCTTCGCTCCGCTGAATAGCTGGCCGGACAACGTCAACCTCGACAAGGCACGACGCTTGCTGTGGCCGATCAAGCAGAAGTACGGCCGCAAGATCTCTTGGGCCGACCTGATGATTCTCGCCGGCAACGTCGCTCTCGAGTCCATGGGCTTCAAGACCTTCGGCTTTGGCGGCGGCCGTGCGGATGTGTGGGAGCCCGAAGAACTCTACTGGGGCCCGGAAAGCAAGTGGCTAGGCGACGAGCGCTACACCGGCGACCGTGATCTTCAGAATCCCCTCGGTGCCGTGCAAATGGGTCTGATCTACGTAAATCCGGAAGGACCGAACGGCAAGCCGGATCCCATCGCGGCGGCCCGGGATATCCGCGAAACGTTCCGCCGCATGGCCATGAACGACGAAGAAACCGTCGCGCTGATTGCCGGTGGTCATACCTTTGGCAAAACTCACGGCGCCGGCGAAGCCGCAAACGTAGGCGCGGAGCCCGAAGCGGCCAGCATCGAGGAGCAGGGCCTCGGTTGGAAGAGCAAGTTCCGCTCCGGCAGGGGAGGTGACGCGATCACCAGCGGTCTGGAAGTTATTTGGACCGAGACGCCGACCAAGTGGAGCAACAACTTCTTCGAGAACCTGTTCGGCTACGAATGGGAACTCACCAAGAGCCCGGCTGGTGCGCATCAGTGGACTCCGAAGAATGGAGCAGGTGCTGGCAAGATGCCGGACGCGCACGATCCGTCCAAGCGTCACGCGCCGACTATGCTGACCACGGATCTCTCTTTGCGCCTCGACCCTGCTTACGAAAAAATTTCACGCCGCTTCCTAGCGCACCCGGATCAGTTCGCAGACGCGTTTGCCCGTGCGTGGTTCAAGCTGACTCACCGTGACATGGGCCCAATCGTGCGTTATCTCGGCCCACTCGTTCCGAAGGAGACGCTATCGTGGCAAGACCCGATCCCCGCTGTGAATCATCCGCTGATCGGGGCACAGGACATTGCCGCTCTGAAGGCGAAAATCCTCGCGTCGGGGCTGTCCGTTTCCGAGCTGGTGTCGACGGCTTGGGCTTCGGCGTCGACCTTCCGCGGCTCTGATAAGCGCGGTGGAGCGAACGGCGCGCGCGTTCGTCTGGCTCCGCAAAAGGACTGGGCAGTGAACCAGCCGGCACAACTGGCGAAGGTGCTACAGAAGCTCGAAGGGATCCAGAAGGAGTTCAACGCTTCACAGTCTGGCGGGAAGAAGGTTGCGCTGGCGGACCTGATCGTTCTCGGCGGCAATGCAGCGATCGAGAAAGCCGCAAAGGCCGCAGGACACAGCGTGGAAGTCCCCTTCACGCCAGGGCGCATGGACGCGTCACAGGAGCAAACCGAAGTCGATTCCTTCGCGCCGCTCGAACCGAAGGCGGACGGATTCCGTAACTATGTCAATGGCAAGCCGCGCCTATCGGCTGAGGAGCTATTGGTGGATCGGGCGCAATTGCTGAAGCTGACGGCACCGGAGATGACGGTTCTCGTCGGTGGCCTGCGCGTCCTGGGTGCAAATACCGGGAAGTCTACACACGGCGTCTTCACCAAGCGTCCGGAAACCCTGACCAACGACTTCTTCGTCAACTTGCTAGACACGGGCACGCAATGGCAGCCATCCAACGCATCCAATGGCTCCGGAGACGTCTACGAAGGGCGCGACCGCAAGACGAACGAGCTCAAGTGGACCGGCACCCGTGTCGACCTGATCTTCGGTTCGAACTCCCATCTGCGCGCTCTCGCGGAAGTCTATGCCTGCGCGGATTCGAAGGAGAAGTTCGTGAAAGACTTCGTGGCGGCGTGGACCAAAGTGATGAACCACGATCGCTTCGACCGCGCCTGAGCTCGGCAAAAAGAAAGCTGTCAACTTCGTGCTGTTGCCATTGATTGGATCGGTAAAACCGAAGTTGTCACTTTTCCTGGCTCCAGGGAGGGCATCGCGCGCCCCCGTGCCGCCTCTACGAATAGCGCAACAATTTCATACGGATCGAGTTTGTCGCCGAGAGTGCGTGCCAGAGCTATGTTTAGCCGATCAGGTAGGGTATAAGCCCCAGGTTACGGGCCATCCGGAAACTACTCAGGGCCCGTTGGGGTGTGAGTTACGCCCGGCTACTCGCAGACAGGTCCTCGGCAACGAGTTGCTATTTGCAAATCCCTTCTGGTCATCAGATGTTCAGAAAACCCTTGAGCAGATCGGCTTGGAAAAATAATCGTGCTTCGAGGTTAACGGCGATGGGGTCAATCGTACCGCAGCGTGATCATCGGATCGACCTTTGTCGCGCGCCGTGCTGGCAAATAGCACGCCGCCAGTGCGACTCCTGCCAGGATCAGTGAGACAAAACAGAAGGTTATAGGATCGCTCGCATTCATGGCATAAAGCGAACTCGGCGTTTGTGAGTGCGATCCATTGGAGGGAGCACTCTCTGTGAATGTGGCGCCGAAGGCATCGATGGAGCGCCGCATTTTTTGTTGTCCACCGGCAAGTCAAAAATCAGGGCCCCGCAATAGCCGTGAAGAAATTGCGAGGTCCAAGTGCGAGGGGCAAAACGGCTATTAGGTATAGATGGGTCGGCGAAGAATGCAATTAAAGGACGCAGGAACGCCCGGTCGGTGGGGCATCTGAAGAACGACACAACCTGCCGAGGCGCAGGATTCCGCCCGATGAATGGTTCAATGCCTCGCTCATTGGTGCGGTTCGGTGGGGTTCCACAGTGCCAGCCGAAGTGCCTCTAGGTGGGGCGAGCACTGCCGAGCTTGTTTCACGTGGCTGACCGCGGCATCAAATCCCCAGCCCAAAGACCAGTGAAGGTAGCCGATCGCAACTGTAGGCGAACGACCCACACCCTCAGTGCAGTGGAGATACACTGTGCGGCGCGCTGCGATCAGTGCGGCCAAGCTGCGGACGCAATGGGGGAGTTTCTCCCGTAGCTCGATCTGTTCCTCCTTTACGGGGAGGCGCAAGAGATCAATGCAGGCGGCCCGGTAGTGGGCTTCGAGAGATCGCCAGTCGAGCTTGACGGAGTCCATGTCCTCGTCCGTTTGCAGATTCAGCACGGCAGTGATGGCAGACTCCCGCCGGAGTCGCTCGACATCGCCGATGGCTCGGGGATGCGATCCGACGAAGAGTCCGGAAAGGATTTGGGCGTAGTCCATGCGACTTGTAGGAGCAGATTCTACCATGCGATCCAAATGACTTTCTGATTCCTCCACCGACGCCGTGCAATTATAAGCGTCGGATCCTACCCCTCATGAATGAAACCCAATCCTAAGCTTCAGCCCGCACATCAATGAAATTCTCCGAGCCGCTGCCAGTCATGCTGAGCCGCCGGAGCCGTCCAGCTGGTCTGAGTCCAGCTCCACTGCGAGCTTATTTGGACGCGCGCCTTATCTGAGTCTGGGCCGGACTGATGGGACGACTTCCGAACCGATAACACCCGCCGACTGCTCATTCAAGGCGGACCATCCATGGGAGAATAGCTCTCCACCAAGATGAACGCCGCAATACCTGAACATAAACCCGTGACCGAAGAAATCTCCGGTCTGATCGAGCGCGTCACCTTTCATAACGATGAAAGCGGATTCTGCGTCCTTCGCGTAACGGTGCGGGGGCAACGAGACGAGACAACGGTCATCGGGTCGCTGCCTTCGGTCACCCCCGGGGAATGGCTTGTCGCGGAAGGCTGGTGGGTAAGGGACAAGGAGCACGGGCTGCAATTCAAGGCGAATAGCCTGAAGACGGTGCCGCCGACCACGGTCGAAGGGATCGAGCGGTACCTCGGCGGCGGCTCAGTTAAAGGTATTGGTCCGATTTTGGCGAAGAAGCTGGTTGAGCGGTTCGGAGCCGAGGTCTTGGGCGTGATCGAGAATCGAGCCACGGAACTGGAATTGGTTGATGGGATCGGCCCCAAGCGCCGAGAGCGGATCGCACACGCGTGGCAGGAGGCAAAACAAGTTCGCGAGATCATGCTGTTCCTGCACAGCCACGGCGTGAGCACCAGCCGGGCGGTGCGAATCTTCAAGGCATATGGCGAGCAGGCAATCGAGAAAGTGCAGAACAATCCGTACATGCTGGCGAAGGACATTTACGGAATCGGCTTCGCGACCGCCGACCAGATCGCCCAGAGGGTTGGAATTCCGCGAGAGTCTCTCAACCGAGCCAGAGCGGGTATCGACCACGTTTTACTGGAAGCGACCTCGGACGGTCACTGCGCCCTGCCTTTGGCGAAACTGAAGCTCGCGGCGGTGAAGCTACTGGAGGTGCCGGAAGCAACGGTCGAGCAGGCTCTGTCGCAGATGCTCACAAGCGGCGGTCTGTTGCAAGAGGAGATAGACGGCGAGTCCCTGATTTTCATGCCGCATCTCAGGAGAGCAGAGCAAGGCATCGCCGCAAAGATCAAGGGGCTGGCCGGATTGGCGACTGTTTACCCCCGGATCGATTTCGAGAAGGCTGTCGCATGGTGCGAGCGGCGGACGGGTAAGACGCTCGCCCCCAGTCAGCACGAGGCGCTGAAAACAATTCTCGCCAACCGCGTCGTGATCATCACCGGAGGGCCGGGCGTGGGAAAGACGACGCTTGTGAACTCGATCCTGATTATCCTGCGAGCCAAAGGCGTGAAGTGTCTTCTGTGCGCTCCGACCGGACGGGCGGCGAAGCGACTCGCAGACACCACAGAGTTGGAAGCCAAGACGATCCACCGTCTGCTGGAGGTTGACCCCAGAACGGGGCGTTTCAGCAGGGATGAGGCGAACCCACTCGCCTGCGACCTTCTGGTCGTGGACGAGACCTCGATGGTGGACGTGCTGCTGATGCACTCCCTTGTGCGTGCTCTTCCGAACCGCGCCGGACTGATTCTGGTTGGAGACGTAGACCAGCTTCCTTCGGTCGGGCCGGGCACGGTGCTGCAGGACTTGATCGCGAGCAGTGTCGTCCCAGTCGTGCGTCTTACAGAGGTGTTCAGGCAAGCGGCCGGTAGCAAGATCATCACAAACGCGCACCGCATTCGCCGGGGTCAGATGCCGGACCTACGCAGGGCAGATCCGAGTTCTGACTTCCATTTCATCGAACGGGATGATCCGGAGAAGATCGCGGCAACGCTGACCAAGCTGGTGCAAAGGCGGATTCCCGAACGATTCGGTCTGGACGCGATCCGCGACATTCAGGTTCTTTGTCCCATGAACCGGGGATCCCTCGGCGTGCGTGAACTGAATACAGCCCTACAGGCGGTTCTGAATCCGGCTCGCACCGGTGAGTCCAGTGTCGAGCGATTCGGGTGGCGATTCCAGATCCGCGACAAAGTTATCCAGACTGAAAACGACTACGACAAGGAGGTCTTCAACGGGGACATCGGAATCGTTGAGCGGATAGATCCAATTGAGCATGAGGTTACAATCCGCTTCGACGGTCGGCCGGTGAAATACGACTTTGGGGAATTGGACGAGGTTGCTCTAGCGTACGCGATCACGATTCACAAGTCGCAAGGTTCGGAGTTCCCGGCAGTTGTGATTCCACTGGCCACGCAACATTACATGCTGCTGCAACGGAACCTGATCTATACGGGAATCACGCGGGGCAAGCGACTGCTCGTCCTGATCGGACAGAAAAAGGCGTTGGCCATTGCGGTACGGAACGACCGCCCGCAAAGGCGGTATTCCGGACTGCTCACCAGTCTGACGGCAAATGAAACCGGGCCATGATGAACTGCTGGGCCTTCGCTATTCCTATAGCCTACTGGGCAACGCATTGCGAACGGCGTAAAAGCCGGAGAAGCCTGAGAGCCCGCTTGCTCATTTGTGATTTTGTGGATAGGCACGTCGTTTGTCGGTCTGGTGTTCTCTCTATGAGAGAAACACCTTTTCACCGTTAGAACTTCCCGGCACAATCATCTGCGAATCCGGTGGTGCCCGTTTTTTGCGAGTGGAAAGGGTGAAGGGGACACCCAGCTCTTATCCTCTTTTGTTCAGCCAATGTGCTGGAGGAATCGCCTACCACGGCGATGTGACAACATTTTGCATGGCGTGCGGATTCTTTCATTTGTCACGTCCCGATTGGTTAGAGCACTTGCCATTCGAAACGGTAGCGACGAAACGGACTATAAACTAGTGGCAGCGAAACACAATTTTGTTTGGCGCGAGCGCAACAACCGTCTGCTGAAGCGGATGGGTATCACTGCCGTCGAGTTGTCGCGCCCGGTGCAGTACTCAACAGAGACGCAGGTGGAACTCCGCGAGGCTATCAAGGAACCGATCGGCCAGATTGGCCGACTTGCACGTATCAAGCACGCTGACGGAACAGAGAGCCGCAAGTATCAATCTTAGAGACATTTTTATCGTTGAAGGTGCGCGCACACAGGCCCCTTTCGGGTATCTATTGATTACGTCTCCGAACTATTTCGCGCAATTATACCTTTTGATTGTCAAGGGTATACATGAAAAAGCGGATCAGCCTATCGAAGCAATTTATTCGGGTCGCGGCATCCCCACTAATAATTTTTCAAAATCGTCCATCGGCGTTTGGACTTCACCTATTGTGCGTAGCCACCTGCTTCCACCATCATCCGCCGATGGTCGACATTCGCATCGGCACCTCGGCGTTCACGGCGGAAGGCTGGTCCGGCTCGTAATCGTCGCCAGCAAGAAAGTATTGAGATGAACACGTTTGGCGAGAATGGGGCGGCAGGATCATCGGGACAACCATCAAGGCAATTGTTGAGACGACCGAGGTCGTGCGCCTGCAGGTGTCGTTTGGAGACGAGACAGCGCGGATTTATTTGTAACAGATCATCATAGAGGCTCGTTGATCGTCAGGTCCGCCCCAATTGTTGAAGAACGGCGCGTTCGACGGCAGGCGGAAGATTTAGCCAGATTACAGAGGAACTTAATTTCGCGACTAATCGTCCCCTGAGAGTCCGAGGGCTCCCCGAGCCACCTTTCCGAGGCTGCCTCGGAACTAATGGAGCTTCGAGTATTCTGCCTTGCCAGCGATGAGAATGGGGATATCGGTATCTGCATCCTTCCAGAGAGCGAGGAAATCCTGATAAGCCACCTTGGCCTCGGCGGTGTCGCCTTGCATAGCGTAGGCGCGCGCGAGGCCGAGATGCGCTAAGGCACCCATGGGGTCGTTCAAGACGAGGTAGGGGTGCGCAAGGATCTTATTGAACTCTGCAGCTGCTGCGCCGCCTTGATGCGCTGCGAGATACGCTATACCACGAAGATAGACACCATACATATCATCATCATTGGGAACAGCCAGCTTCAGTTCATCAATAGCTTTCAATGGATCGCCTTCATTAAGCGCGATGCCTGCGCGAAGTGCATGGACGGTCTCCGCTTCCTTGGGCTGCTTTGAAAAGCCGTCAGCGAGCTTCCGCGCTTGCGATGCGTCTCCAGACAATGCCAATGCAATTGCCGTCCCGATCCACACACGTCCCGAGCTTTGCAGGGCTGCCTGGCCTTCACGTTTCGCCTCAGTCGCGTTTTCGAATAAGGCATCTCGTACGACTCTAGTATCTTCGGCCTCCTCCATCTCTTCCTGTCCTGCCAGCCCGGCTGAGATAATCGCACGTTGCAGCAACATTTCAGCCTCCGCGCGCTTGCCGTAAAAGGATGCCGTGCGAGATGCGAACAAAAGCATCGCTGCTTCATCTCGGGGTCTGCCTATTGCATAGGCTATCTGCTCAGCCATTCCCGCTTCGTCTTTTTCCAGGAAAGCAATCTCATAGAGCCTAAGATGCAAGCCTGAATGTTGGGGCATGCGCTCTAACCCCACTCGGGTGACTTCTTTTGCTTCGCGTAGACGCCCCAAATGCAAATACGCGACCGCAAGCAAGTTGTAATGAGCCGTAGTCGCTGGGGAGAGCCGAGAGACTTCGAGCAGTTCTGCGAGGGCCTTGTCGAACTGGCCGAGGTCCCGATATGTGGCACTAGCATATATGTGCGGTCTCACATCGCGTGGATAGGTTTGGGCCCATACTTGGGTGGTTCGCAGCACCTCTCCCCTATCAGGGGCAGCGAATCTATGATAGGCAACCTCGATGAAGAGTCTCTCCTTCTCGCTGACGCGGCTACGGAGCTCATAAGCCTTGCTAGTATTCTTCGCCGCCGCCACGAATTCACCGTCGTTCTCTCCATTTACGAATCCCAGCGTTGCATAGGCCATGGCAAAATTGGGATCGAGCGAGATCGCCCGCTTGAAGAAAGCAATAGCGGGGAGGATATCTCCCGCCCATCTCGCCTTCTCTCCCAGGCTGTAGGCCTGCAGCGCTTCCAGAGAGGAGGTGGTGACATCTTGAAGCGCCGCATCATATTCTTGAATGGAGGCAAGAGATTCACCCAGTCTGGCACGAATCTGCGTCCCAGCCTTCCCGAGCTGACCGAGCACGTTGCTCTTCTCGTTCACCGTCGCTTGGGCTTGCGCGATGGTTCGGCCTGTGTGGCAATCCCGCGCATTCAGGCCAATAACGTATTCTCCTCCGAGATTGGCAACCGACCCATCCAGCATGGCCGCGGCGCCAAGACGCAGGCAGACCTGCTTAGCCAGGTCGCTGGTCAATTTCACGTTAGGGGCCTGTTCCATCAGGCTCAGAGTCTGTTGAATCTGATCATCGGAGACGATTTCAAGAAATGGCGATTGCTCCAGTTGTACCGTAAGCCCCTGACGGAGCGTGCCGTCGAAAACTGGATCTCCGGTCGTATTGGTGAAATCCGCTATGACGATGGAGTGGCTACCCGCTAGCTTTGGCGCTCGATAGACATAGAAAAAGCCTCCGGTAGCGAGCATCGCGACTGTGACCAATGAGGCTATCAATGACCATTTAAAGCGGGAAACGATGACAATCAACGTCCCCCACAGTGAACGAGAGTCGGGCTCCGAACTTGGGCGGCCATCGACCGGAGCTATGAATCGGTAGCCCCGACGCGGCTCGGTTACGATGAACCTTGGGTTTTCGGCTGAATCTCCTAATGTCTCGCGCAATCTGTTGATGGCAGTGTTCAACCCGTTCTCGAAGTCCACGAATGTTCCAGAAGGCCATAACTTCTGCTGAATCTCTTCCCTTGTGACTAGCTCTCCGGGACACGCCAGAAGCAGCACCAGAACTCGAAAAGGTTGTTCTTGGATTTTCAAACGGACGCCGTGCTTGCGAAGCTCACCGGTCGCGAAGTTCACTTCGAAGGCGCCGAACCGTGCGCGCCGGATTCCGTTGGTTGGTTCCTGCATGGAAGGAGATCCTTGGTAGCAACACCTTACTCCGGTTCAGGGGTTTGAAAAAGAGTTGATTTCCTAACGTAAGAAATGACCCTATCCGCAGTTTTTTCTGTGGCTTACATCGTTAGAATCATTCGTTCTCCTGTCAAGTTCCCGTCCATTGAGTGCCTTCCTGCCCTGACCGAGCCTCGCCCTCACACCGCAAATCGCGGAGGTGAGGGCAATGAAAACGAGATTAGCAAATGGCTTGGTTCTGGGTTTTCTTTTCGCAACAAGTTCTGTTTGGGCTGGGCAATCTTCTCCCACAGTTTCAGCCGATGAAGGTCAACAAGTTACGATCGGCGTTTTCGATCATGCGCCGCTCGTGTTTGAGCGGCAGCACCCAACTGTTGAAGGTACCCTGGAACATGACCCTGCATTCAAGGAGTCAGCTCGAAAAGCGTGGGAAGAAGTTGGCTACGGTGATTTGCCGCAGGAGGCCGGTTTTATGATCTCAAGAGATGGCAAAATGTCACCCGTTAAACTCGGAAAGGAAATCGGTGCGAGAGAAACTGTCGGTGTAACAACTTTCAAAATTCCATCCGGCGGGGTCTTCGCCATTCTGCATACGCATCCCCGGCCCTCGAGGGGTAAACCATGGCTTCAGAAGCCGTCCCAGCCGGACATCGATATTGCAAAGAACTTCAGAATAAACGTGTTCGTCGTTACCGCATCGGGTCTGTGGTTAGCCGAACCTGACGGTAATCTCGTCCATGAATTTACGAACAACGATTGGATGAGCAAGAAAAAGACATAGCGCGGTTACCGAAAACTGGGCCACTACCCGGCGTCGACTTGCAGGAAATGCCTCCGCCGGTGCAGCGGAGTTCGACTGGCTCTTTACGGATGTCGTCTTCAAATAGGTGGAAAGACTCGCCGGTAAAATGGCCTATTTTCATTAGTACATGTGTGCTGGGAGGGATTTAGGCCCTCAAAAGTCCCTTCCTGGCAACACGATGCGCTAAATCCGAAAAGTGTGCCTGCAAGCTGTTGGTCATAAGGCCATCAAAAAGGAAAGCGTCTGGGGACGACGATTCGCAGCTGCAACAGCATCGTACCCGCAATCGCGCCACAGCCCTAGCGTCCGTCGCAGCGCTTGAACACGTCGTGCGCGATCTAAGCTAGGCGAGCATGCGCAATTATAAAGTCGGGCGATCACGTACAGGTTAAACTTTAAGGGGAAGAATCGTACACGACAATCAAGGCCATTCTCGATGAGACGGCGCTGATCTATCCGTGGCAGATCGTCATAGAGCCTAGCTGACGGCCCCTATTTACCTATTGCCTTCGTGCGAGCTGCTTGTTGATGGCTAGTCAGAGCAAGAGCCTCTCGAGCGTGCCCCGCTGGCATCCTGCTAATTCGTATCAACTCACTGTCTACATTTTCCAAGTCTCTGACGGCTTCCCGGCAGGCTATCAGGGCCTTTTCGTGCTGCCCCATTTCCAAACAGGACAGTACGGTTTGCATGCGATCGGTAAGTCTGTGGACTTTGAACTTGATTTCTTTCATGGAGCCTCCCTTGGGCGGCTGTCGGAGGGAAAGGCAGCAATGTAACCATTCTGCGCAGGTGGAACGTTCACGTCAAGAAAATGTCGGGATATGTTTATGAGAGGCACTTACTTAGGTGGGTGTTTATGGACGGATAGGAGTCGATCACGTAGAGGCTGGTTGACCGGAGACATGCTGGCCTGGTCGATGAGTATGTAAACAAGGATCGTACAGGCAACAATCAAAGCCGTCGTCGAAACGACAGAGGGCGTGGGCTTGCAGGTGTCGTTCGGGGAAGAGACGGCGCTGATCTATCCGTAGAGGATGGTTCCATCGAGTACCTTTAAAAGAATACTTCGTACGGTAGCGGGCGTCATTGCGTTAAAGCAACTACGTCGTTGCGTTCGTAGGAGACAGGACAGCCGCTGGCGCAACTAAGGAAAAAACCACAAAACAGAAAAAGTCCCCCATCCGGTTTGAGCCGAGTGATGGGCTTTTGCATTTCCAATCAGCTGATCTTGGTTTAGGCCCGACCGTGCTTCGTTTGGTGACGGATGCTCGACAAGCAACAACAGTAAGAACCGCAAACCGCAATAAGTTTTGCGGGATTCACCCGCTAAAGTGCGACCGCGGACTTCACCCAGAAACTGAAGACGATTCTGGTGTGGTCTTGAAGCCGTGCAAGAGGTTAACTGAAAGGCCGGGGCAACTCGGCCTTCCAACTTGTATTGGCGATGGAACTGCCCGGGATCGGCTCAAGGCCCATGACGGAAGACAGCTCGCGAAACGGACCGACGGACAGCTCTTATATAAGGATACTTAGCGGCGACAGTTTTGACGGGCGGAAATCCGCAGTTTTGCGCTCACACTGAGCTGTAATGTGACTTCAGCGACCTAACAGCCAACCTCTTTCAGTCGCCAGATTCGCTACGCGGTTGCGGATATCATCCCGAATCCTGCGAACGCTCTCCACAGATTGACTCTTCGGGTCGAGCAAAGGCCAGTCAATCTTTTTCAAGCCAGGCACAAAGGGGCAAGCATCGCCGCATCCCATAGTGACGAGCAGTGTAGCCTGCCGCGCCAGTTCCTCTGAGAGAAACTGAGGCTTGACGCCGCTCAAATCGATCCCTTCCTCACCCATGACCTGAACGACTTCCGGGTGAACACGCTGTCCCGGCTGAGTGCCTGCTGATATGGCGCGTGCCTTCGTGCGGTCACACATCTTGTTGAACCATGCGGCTGCCATTTGTGAACGTCCGGCATTGTGAACGCAAGCGAACAATACGGTGTCCAAGGGCTGAAGCCTTTCCTACAGAAGAAGAAGTGTCTCTCGTCCGCACCTGCCAACCTAGAATAAACTAGCGGACATGCTTCCCTCGTGGTCGCCTAAGTACGGCGTTTTCCGCGCTTTGCTTGGATTTAACGAAAGCGGGTCACAGGTGACGGCGGTCACATACCCATAACAAGAAGAGAGTAGCATAAGTACATGCCTGTATGCGAATATACAGTTGGTGAAGAAAGGCGACCTTTTCGTGGAAACTACCTTCAACGTGGCAACTACTGTTCAGCAGCCTAAAAGACTGAATCTTTTTGAGCGTTACCTAACGCTTTGGGTGGCACTCTGCATGATTATCGGGGTTGCTCTAGGGAAGACCATGCCAGGGTTCGTCCAGAGTCTGCGTTCGCTGGAATTTGGCCAGGGCAGCCATGTCAACGTCCCCATCGCCATCCTCATTTGGCTGATGATCATCCCGATGATGATGAAAGTCGACTTTGCCTCCATTTTGAGCGTGCGAGAGAAACCGCGGGGACTGCTCGTCACCTTGTTTGTAAATTGGCTGGTGAAACCTTTCTCGATGGCCCTGATTTCCTGGGTTTTCTTCCGCCATATTTTTAGCGCCTGGATCCCGGGCCCTCTTGCGGATCAGTACATCGCTGGAACGATTATTCTTGCAGCCGCACCCTGCACGGCCATGGTTTTCGTCTGGAGTTACCTGACGGATGGCGACCCGGCCTACACACTCGTGCAGGTATCCGTAAACGACCTGATCATGCTTTTTCTTTTTGCGCCCATTGTGCGATTTCTGGTCAGCGGCGCCTCTTCCCTGCACGTCCCATTTAATGTGTTGCTCTATTCCGTATTTGTATTCATCGTGATCCCCTTGGCGGTTGGTTCTTCTCTTCGATATTGGTTCATACGCAAGCACGGTGCGGAATGGTTCGAACGCAGCCTGTTGCCGAGATTTGCACCAGTCACGATTCTGGCCTTGCTGGCCACCCTCGTGTTTATCTTTGCCTTTCAATCCGACAACATCACCAGTCGCTATTTCCACGTGATTCTCATCGCCATCCCGATTCTGCTGCAGGTGTATTTCAATTCCGGTTTGACTTACGGCCTGATGAAGCTCTTTCGGGTTCAGCATTCCGTGGCTGCACCCGGCGCACTGATCGGTGCAAGCAACTTCTTTGAGCTTGCTGTGGCGACAGCTATAGCGCTTTTCGGCCCTGGATCTGGAGCAGCACTGGCGACCGTAGTTGGTGTTCTAGTGGAAGTGCCCGTGATGCTCTCTGTTTGCAGCATGTGCAACCGGACGCGAGATTGGTTTCCAGCAGAGCAGGCCGTCGGCAAAGGGATTGTTGATAGGGAGGTAGTGTTATGAGCAGCGAACTAGAATGCTACGGAAAGATGTTTCCTTCGGTCGTGGAGATGGCTCACAACAGAGCTGTCGTGGGCAAAGTGTTTGGATATCAATTGGACTACACGGGGCAAGTAGCTCAGAAGCGAGATTCAACCGTGGACCGTGATGCGTGGCAGAAGTGTTTGGAATGCCGTGACTTGGATGGCTGTTATCGGCTATCCGTAGGCACAATGCTGATGGAACTCGCGGTGAAGACTTCGCCCAAATCCCTCTATTAATACTCACGATGCTTCGAGAGATGGTAAGAGGAGCAAAGAGACTTAATCCGGGAAGATCACGTAGGCAACTTTGACGTGCAACGATTCCTTTCCGAACATTTGTAAAAAGCCGAGAATAAACTGGACTTTCGCCCATCGCCGCACGCTTCGATCTATTGACCTTGGAGACGACGGCGTTTGCGAATGAACGGCATCGAATCGATGCACGCTACACCCTAATTCTTCGCCCGAATGTGCTCGACGTAAGGTTTTCATTGCTGCCCAATACGATCGATTTCCTTCTTGATGGCCAGTTGGTCAAGACTGGACAGGGGCAAACAAAGCATCAGGTTGATTCTGCGATCCAGAATCATGAATGCATCACGAAAGGCCTTCTCAATCTGTTCGGGTGTGCCCGCAGCAGCGGTAGGGTCCGGTACGCCCCAATGCGCGGTCATCGGTTGACCCGGCCAAATGGGGCAAACTTCTTTGGCCGCGTTGTCGCACACGGTGAAAACAAAATGTAACTGTGGTGCTCCGGGCTTGGCGAATTCGTCCCAATTCTTGCTACGCACACCCACGGTCGGCAGCTTGGCAATCTCGAGTTGTCGCAGCGCTTGTGGGTGAACACGCCCCGTGGCGTGACTCCCTGCGCTGTAAGCGGTGAAGTTCGGAAAACCCTTCCGGTTCATGATTGCTTCAGCCATGATGGAGCGGGCGGAATTTCCGGTGCAAAGGAAGAGAACGTTGTAGCATCCCTGCATGACGGCCACCTTTCGCTGAGGCGTCCTTGCGTCATCCCCAGATTCTAAGAGTGCTCGGATTCCTGGTGACGTGGATCACAGCTCGCGTGTCGGGAGAAGCGTAGCATAAGTACATGCTTGTATGCGAATATACAAGTACTGGAGACCGTGATGTCCAAACTACAAGTCTTTGATCCCGCGATGTGCTGCTCGACAGGCGTCTGTGGGCCGAGCGTTGATCCCGCCCTGCCTCGATTCGCGGCGGACCTCGAGTGGCTCAAGAGCAAAGGCCTCGAAATAGAGCGCTACAATCTTGCGCAAGAGGTTGCTGCATTCACTGGCAATCCGATCGTTAAGACCGCGCTGAACAGCCGGGGCAGTAAGTGTCTTCCGCTTCTCCTACTCGACGGAATAATTGTCGCTGAGGGAGCCTACCCGACTCGGCAGGAGCTTGCACGGCTTGCCAAGGTGGAATTCGAGCCTGGCCCAGTGATTACTCAGACAAAGGGACGGCAGGCGTTCGTAACGATTGGCGGGCCGGGGAAGTCTAGTGCAAGGTAAGCTATGAACCTACCCCAAGACCTCACTCGCAATCTGCTCTTCACTGGAAAGGGTGGCGTGGGCAAGACTTCCATTGCGTGCGCCATTGCTGTCTCACTGGCTGAAAGCGGAGAACGAGTTCTCTTGGTGAGTACCGATCCTGCCTCTAATCTCGACGAAGTTCTCGAAACACCCCTGGGATTACGGCCTACTCCTGTGGGCAAGATGAGTGGTCTCCACGCCATGAATGTGGACCCAGAGGAGGCTGCACGACTCTACCGTGAACGAGTTGTTGGACCTTATCGCGAACTTCTACCTAAATCGGCTGTGGACAACATCGAAGAACAGCTATCGGGGGCCTGCACCGTCGAGATCGCAGCTTTCGATGAATTTGCGAAGCTCTTGGGAGATCAAGCTGCTACTACAGAGTACGATCACATCATCTTCGATACCGCTCCAACCGGGCATACTCTTCGGCTTCTTCAGCTACCTGCGGCATGGACTGATTTCATCGAGACCAACATGACGGGAACGTCTTGCCTTGGCCCGCTCGCTGGTCTTCAGACTCAGAAAGAACTCTACGCCAAGGCTCTGCGGGCCCTTTCCGACTCACTCACGACAACGGTGTTTCTCGTCACTCGTCCAGATTACTCCGCGCTGGCCGAGGCAGAGCGGACGCGCGGAGAGCTTGAAGCTCTTGGCATCAAGAATCAGAGATTGATAGTAAATGGCGTTTTTGAAGCGAGCGGAGGAGAGGATTCCGTTGCTCTCGCACTGGAATCAAGGGGTAAGAAAGCCTTGGCGGATATGCCGGAAGGGCTACGGAATCTTCCGCAAGATGAGCTTGCGCTGGTTTCTAACGCTCTTATCGGTGTCGAGGCGCTTCGCCAGCTATCCTCGGGACGGGCTTCATTCGCAAAGGAAACACTCACTCCTCGCAGTGTTCTCCCCCCACAGCTTGCTGAGCTGGTGACTGAAATAGCGGTAAGCGGAAAAGGCGTCATCATGACGATGGGGAAAGGTGGAGTCGGCAAGACGACAGTCGCAGCTGCAATCGCCGTGGAACTCGCACACATGGGTCACAAAGTCCACCTTACGACGACTGATCCCGCAGCCCACGTCACGAGAGCGCTCAACGGGAAAGTGGCTGGCTTGCAAGTCACGCGGATTGACCCAGTTGTCGAAACGCAGGCTTATAGAGGAGAAGTGTTGGCCGAATCTGGCCGCGACCTCGACGAGAAAGGCAAGGCCCTGCTCGAAGAAGACCTCCGGTCTCCATGCACGGAGGAAATTGCCGTGTTTCGTGCCTTCGCTCGCAGAGTGAATGAGGGCAACGAGGGATTTGTTGTCATTGATACGGCTCCAACAGGCCACACCTTATTATTGCTGGACGCGGCTGAGGCCTACCACCGCGATGTCGCTCGCAATCTAAGTTACATTCCCGACAGCGTTCGCAGATTGCTTCCGCAACTGCGCGACCCCGAGTTCACGAGAATCCTTATTGTCACGTTGCCAGAGGCTACTCCTGTGCATGAGGCAGCGAGACTGCAGGAGGATCTAAGGCGTGCGGGAATCACTCCATACGCTTGGGTGATCAATCAAAGTTTTCGCGCGACGGACACCAAAGATTCTGTGTTGGCTGAACGTGGCCGACTTGAAGAGCGCTATATTTCTGAAGTGAGAGAGACTTTAGCAAGTCGTGTAGCGCTGATTCCGTGGCAGATTGAAGAACCTATTGGGAGTGAGCTGTTGCGACAAATTGCGGAAGTCGCGATATAAAAGGTGGTGAGGAAGGGACGCATGAAAGAACTGGAACAATACTTCAAGGCACTCGGTGACACAAACCGACTACGAATCTTGAACCTGCTCCTGCATGGGGAATTGTGCGTCTGTGACATTCAATATGTTCTAGAAGCGACACAGCCCAATGTTTCTCGCCATCTTGCCTATCTGAAGAACTCAGGCCTTGTCCTGGATCGCCGTGACGGCTATAGGATCTTCTACCGCCTCGCTGACCCGAAGCAGGGGATGAAGAAGCGTTTGTTCGAGTTTCTCCAAGACGCCTACAAGAACGAAGATCAGTTACAGGCGGACAAGAAGCGACTGAAAGAAGCAATTGATGGAGGTTCCTGCACCGTCGGCGAATGGAAACCTTACTCAGCTATAGGTGGGGTAAAAGCGATGCAGGCAAACCGGTCGCGATGATCTTGCCCCAAAGCTAAGCGCAGCCTCTGTTGAACTACACTCGATTCAAGAACTTACCGAAGCAACCACGGTGAAAAAGAAGGTGTCATTAGTTCATCCGTAGGAAATCCTTGACAGGTTTCATATTTCTAGTATCATCGAAATATGACGCACACGCAAAGCTCGTTAATAGCCCGCTACGCCGACATGTTCTCAGCAATGGGAACTGAACCACGGCTCCGCATCATGCAGCTTTTGATTACGGCGGAACCTCATGGTTTGGTGGTTGGCGATATTCAGTCGGAACTGGACATTCCCAATTCCACGCTCTCGCACCACCTCGACAAACTCATTGCTGTCCAAATTAACTGAGAACACGGCTCGGTAATCGCCAAAATCGCAGCATATTTCACCCACTGGCTCCCTGCGCGGAGGGCAGGTTGGCCCAGTCCCAAGTGCGGGTTTTAATCGATGCTGTCTAAGTTCGCCTCCCTGAAATGTCGTAATGGCGCTGCCTTTGGAAGGTGAAATTGTTTCTGCTGTCCAAATCTTTTCTCCCATTAGGTAAGCTGCAAGGTCAACTGTTCTGGCAACCCTGTCGGTATCGGCGGAGGCTGGAAGGGATCATCGATCCATGTCCACAGGTCACGATAGACAAACAGTTGTTGTCGCAGCAGCGCCACGAGATTGGATAGCGACCAGCCAAAGCTAGACTTCAACTGTAAGTATTTCACCAGCAACATGGCGATCAGCGCCGTCCAGAGTTGAGTTTTCAGCGCATTGGCCGAAGTCCCCACAAAGGTTTTCACCCGTAGTGATTGCTTTAGGGCGCGAAAAAATAACTCGATCTGCCAGCGTTCCTTGTACACCGCAGCGATGGTGGCGGCCGCCAACCCCATGTGGCTGGTGAGGAACACTAGCACCCGATCGTTTTCTTCATCATAGAATTCAATGCGCCGGAAGTACGCATCGATGCCTGCTTTGGCCAACTTGTAGAAAAAGATTACTTGATCGCGCCGCACGCCCCGTCCCTGCGGAACGGCGAGGTTCTCAACCACTCCATAATCTGCGTTTTCCTTCAGCCGGGTCACAAAATAAACTCCTTGCTGGAGCAAGCTCGCAAACCACTCATAGTCCGTATAACCGCGGTCAAACACCAAAATCGTTCCCGGCGCGAAGCGCATCTGCCGTGCCACGCGTACCTCATGTTTCTTGCCCTCGGTGATGACCGCATAAGACGGCAAGTACCCATCATGATCCAGCAGCAAATGGAGCTTCACCGCCCCTTTCGTCAAGCGAAACTTGGCCCAGTCAAACATCGTGGCGCACAGATCGATCACCGAGGCATCCAGACTCAGCAGCGGGTTCTTGAAACGAAACTTCCTCTTCTTCCTCGTTCCTGGTTGGCTGGCCGCCAAGGTCTGGCACTTTGCCAGGAGCTGCTCAAACACCGTTTGGCACAACTGCCAAGGCCGATGTTCGTTGGCGTAGGCCAGCGTGGAGCGAGCCGGAGCCGTGGGCAAACCCAGGTGACGAAGCTTTCCTTCGCTGGCGGCCAGGCCTCCGCAAATCTCGCGCAACGACTGGGCATGTCCCAACTGACAAAAGAGCATGGCGATGAACTGTCCCCAACTACTGAAACCTCGGGCGTGTCGCTCAGCGTCGTGCTTGCGCACGGCAGATTCAAATTCAAAGCGAGGGATTAACTGTAAAATTTGTGAGAAAATACTGCTGACTCGAGTCAAGGCTGAGCCTCCTTAGTTTTGTGATTGGCTTTTCGAGAGCCCAATCTCAAGCTAACAGATGCTCGGCCTTTTTTCTTTCACAAATCGAAATCCTAATTTGGACAAGCGTGCGACAAACTGAAAAACGAAAACCTGGTGACAGTACGCCGCGAGGGAACCTTCCTCTGGTGTCGCGCAAATTCAGACACGCTCAAGGAACTCCTCAGCTTTCTTTATGCCGAGTGCTGCACTCGGAACCAGGTAATCGCACCCAAAGATATTGTTTCGATTTCGAAATAAAGGAGAATTACATGACTTCGGAGAACATCAAATCAGTTGTCCAAGAAAAGTATGGTGAAGCGGCCAAACGTGCTGCCTCCGGACAGGGTCCTGCGTGTTGCGACACGAGTCCCGCCTCTGCCATTGAAGGATGTGACCCGATTACATCCGACCTCTACGGCGAAGCCGAAGTCGGTTCCGTACCCGAAGCTGCTATGCGTGCCTCGCTCGGCTGTGGCAATCCCACAGCCCTTGCGAAATTGGAGCCCGGAGAAATCGTTCTCGATCTCGGATCTGGTGGCGGTATCGACGTGCTGCTTTCGGCACGCCGCGTTGGCCCGACGGGCAAGGCGTACGGTCTAGACATGACCGAGGAAATGCTTGCGCTCGCGGAAGAAAACAAGCGCAAGTCGGGTCTCACAAACGTCGAGTTCCTAAAGGGAGAAATCGAAAACATCCCGTTGCCAGACAATAGTGTCGATGTCATCGTCTCGAATTGCGTAATCAATCTTTCCGGAGACAAGGACCGCGTATTGCGGGAAGCCTTCCGCGTGCTCAAACCCGGAGGGCGGTTTGCGATTTCGGATGTAGTCGTTCGCGGCGAGGTTCCTCAAGAAATTCGCAAGAGCGTGGAGCTTTGGGTCGGATGTGTGGCTGGGGCTCTCTCTGACACTGAATATCAACATAAGCTCGCGGCTGCAGGTTTTGAATCCATCGACATCGAAGCAACGCGTGTTTACAAAATTGACGACGCCCGGGAGTTCTTGAGGGCGGTAGGCATCGATGCGGAGTCCGTCGCACCGAAAGTGCAGGACAAGTTCATCAGTGCATTCGTGCGCGCAAAGAAGCCGTCTAAGGCAGCCGCTTGTTGCGGACCCTCTTGTTGCCAGGCATAGGCAAGGTCAGCATCATTTTCGCTCAACGGTCGCGTGTGGTTCGCTGGACTCCGCCCGGAACAGTGTCATGTATGTGTCATGCAACCGGGAGATATTCGGAGCGCGAGGGATCTTGGTCCTAATTGGTAGCCCAAGTAGCCCAACTGAGGGACTGAAAATCTGCATGTTTCCCGGTGAGCGACACCAAACAAGGCATTTAGATTTTGCATTCTTCGGCTGTTAACCCGAGGCTCCGGCACGAACGGTGCGTAGTAGAATGCTGCAACTGCAACCATGCCCAAACACAAAGTCGGCGACCGCGTTCTCGTTAAACCGTCAGGCGCTCGTATCGTGGAAGCGACCATCAAGGCCATCGTGGATACGACAGATGGTGTGCGCCTCCAAGTCTCTTTCGGCAATGAGACAGCGTTGATCTACTCGTGGCAAATCGTTCTGGAGGATCGTTAATGAGGCGGCCGACGGTCACATCTGGGCGGGAGGCGACGAGCACTTTCCTCACGTGTATGCGGGACAATTTGAAGCAAAAATTGTATCGGTTTTTGTATCGGTTTCCAACTGAAGTGCCCTTTTTCTCGGTTCTAGTGATTCATTTTCCGCAGCTTTTTCAACAATTTGCGGCTTTCCGCAACGGGATGGTCCTACAACTCCCCCCGCCTCCAAGATTATCAAGTATGATAGCTAGCTACCTAGTAGTTTAACAACAACCAGCCGTTTTACCCGGGCCTCCTAACCTGTGCGCTCGCCTAACGCTAGGGGACCTCGAGGAAACACAGGAAGATGGACCCAGGGCAGCCACTGGCGCGAGGGCTGGCACCGGACGTATACGCCTCTGCACTCGGTCGAGAACATAGGCTGAAGAATTCTTGGCCGAAATGATTATGGCCTAGGTCCCGCCTTCAAAACGTCTTGTATCTGTTCGAGGATCGCACTGAAAAGGATCCCCTCTCGGATAGTCGAGAAGCCTCGCGTTCGCTCGGCGTGGTGGAGCGCAACGACTTTCCATTCATCATCAAAACAAGGTGAGCCGCTCGACCCCACCAATGCTCGATTCACATACTGGATCCGATTGTTCTCCTTATATACTCCGGTTACTGCATCGTTGCTAATTGAGACCTTCATCGACTGTCCTTGGGGGTGCTGGAGAATGGTCAAGCCTGCTTTCACAGCCGCTGGCGAGATTCGTAAGGCGCCGGCTCAATACCGCTAGCCCCCAAGATACGATCCTCCACTCGCAGTAGAACATAGTCCAGCTCGTCAGTCGGGCTCGCCTTGAGGATCGGCCTACTTGTGTCCAGCTTGAACGCTTGGCCCATTGCTTCATCGCCCTTGGTCGCGCTGAAGCAGGCGAAACGCAAAACGATATCACGGGCGTTTGCATCCAGGCTCAGCCCGCCATAGCGTTTCGGGTCCAGCAAGTGATAGTTGGTTATCAGATGGGATGAGAAGGCCGGTCTCCGCGGGATGCGATACGCTCCCAATGTTCGACGCGCTCAAGGCACAATAGAAAAGGAGACCGGCTATGAAAAAGACTAGCACTGTTCGGGTAAATGGAAACGTGATTTTCAAAGGGCACAAGCTCACGATTGGTATGGACCTCGGCGATTGCTGGTCGTGCTACTGTGTTTTGGATGAAGCAGGCAAAATCATTCTGGAACAAAAAGTAGCGACGACAGCGGAAGCGATGAAGCAGACATTTGAAAGGATACCGCGGAGTCTCATCGCCATGGAGACTGGGACACATTCCCCTTGGGTCAGCCGGCTGTTAACGGAACTGGGCTACAAAGTGATCGTGGCGCACGCACAAAAGGTGGAATTGATCACCAAGAGCAATCGAAAAGATGATCGACACGATGCGCGGACACTGGCACGGCTGGCGCGAATCGATCCCGAGCTGTTGGGGCCAGTGCGGCATCGCAGTGCGCAAGCGCAAATCCACCTGACGGTGATCCGTGCGCGGGCCGAACTGGTGCGCGCTCGAACGGCCTTGGTGAACGCAGCACGCGGGTTGGTGAAGTCTTATGGCCAGCGGTTGCCCAAGTGCGGCACACAGCAGGTGAGCCGGGAACTGGCCGCGGGATTGCACGCGGAGTTACGCGAGGTGCTGGAGCCGTTGCTCAAAGAAATCGAATCGCTGAACGAACGCATCCAGGAATACGACGAGCGGATGGAGAAAATCGCCAACAAGAGTTACCCGCAAGTCGAACTGCTCAAACAAGTGAAGGGAGTAGGAACGCAGATCGCGCTGACGTATGTGCTTGACGATAGAAGACCCCCATCGTTTCCCGAAGAGTCGCGAGGTCGGCTGTTTTCTGGGGTTGTGCCCTGGGCGCAGGAACTCCGGGCAGAGCCAGCCACAGATGAAGCATCAGTAAAAGAAGGAGACCGATATTTGCGGACCATGCTGGTGCAGGGGGCACATTACATCCTGGGGCCCTTTGGAGCAGACAGTGATCTGCGGAGATGGGGGCTGAAACTTGCGGAGCGAGGAGGGAAAAGTGGCAAGAAACGAGCGGTGGTTGCGGTGGCGAGAAAGCTGGCGGTACTGCTCATCGGTTGTGGGTGAGTGGAGAGGTGTACGAACCACTACGCAATAGCCAGAAAGCGATGCGCGCCGCGGCCTAGAGGGAAGAAGCTCCTCACAAACAGAGGATGCTAGGGG
This sequence comes from Candidatus Acidiferrales bacterium, assembly GCA_963792145.1. GTDB lineage: Bacteria > Acidobacteriota > Terriglobia > Acidiferrales > UBA7541 > Acidiferrum. The sequence goes on along the minus strand of CAWBVH010000046.1, from coordinate 161,218 downwards.
TCGACGGAGTTCGCGATCGTCGTTCCTAAGGGATCCTGGTTCGAAATTTCTCTGTGAAAAGTAGAAAAGGCAGGAAGAAAGAAAAAGGAGCAAAGAAAAGAAGAGAGATGATATCCAAACAGCCGAGCTTGACCGCCGAGATCAGGTGACTGCGACCAAGTCCTGGCCCAGTTTCCTTCAAAAGGGGGAACAGAGGTCGATTATCAGGTAGCAGCACCTACTGAATCAAGTACACCCACCTTGCACCGAGCGACAATCGCTCAACAAAGAGTGCGGATGGAAGGGTGGCGACAGAGGCGGCTTGGCTGAATGGGAACAATTGGGAAAAAGAAGAAATAAAGTGAAAAACAAAAGAAAAAAAGAGAAAAAATGAAAGAAAAGTCTTGACACTAACCGGCCTTCTCATGGTTAACCGGCCTATCTTGATCCGATCCGCCACAAAAACGAGAGCTGGAGGGTATTATTGCTTTCATTCTAATTTCGTGGGGAAGTGGAAGCCCTCTTCTGAACACAGATCCTGACAAGAGTCTGTTCAGGGAGAGAGCTTCCCATGCAGTACGATTATTTTTATCCCACTTCGCGGTGATCCTTGCAACCCAGATTTGGACTGGGCTGCCACCGGCAAGGAACCGATCCCGCGCCGTTGTCCGAGGTGTTTGTGCGATTCGGTTACTGCGCACGGCTGGCGGAGCAAGCAGGCTCATGACGAGACTCACGATTGGATCGAAATTCGCCGAGGCGTGTGTAGGTCCTGCCATCTGACCTTCACCTGCCTTCCCGTTTTCTCCCTGCCTTATACCCATTACAGCCTGGTCGCCCGTAGCCAAGCCCTGCGACGGTATTTCCTGGAGCACAGGTCACTGGAAAGTGCAGCACCGCCCCTCAAAGATCCAGATCGCGTCACCGACCCTTCCACCCTCCGCCGTTGGTTCCGTAGTCTGGACTCCTCGCCCGCCTTTTTCTTCCTGCGATCCGCTTTGCGGACCATCGCAGACTGGTTGGCATGCGGAGAGCATCTCCCGTACGCTCCCTTGTCCTTATCCTGGCCGACCCTGTTTCCCTTTCTTCAGCTCCTTTGGCCCCTGCGCCTCTGAAATTTCCTTCCGCCACCATCCTTGCCTGGGATTTCGAACCCAGCCTTCGTAGCCTGCACTTGGGAGCGATCTGCGCACCATGGGCAAGGATTTGGAAAGGCTCAAACAGCACTTTCCGCTACTGGAGTACCTACAACGGCACCACTGGACCGGTCGTCCCGTTGGAAATGGTTCCGAGTTTGTGGGCCTGTGTCCTTTACATGAGGAAAACCATCCCTCCTTCTACGTCAACCCGCACAAGAACCTGTTCTATTGTCACGGCTGTGGGCGCGGTGGTGACTTGATTCGTTTCGTCGAACTGAGCTTGCGTCTCTCCTTTCCCCAGAGCATCTCCTACCTGCGCGAGCAACGCGCGCCTGCTGCTCAACTGCTCGACCACACTGCGGCCTTCTATCAACTCCAACTGTCCCGTCATCCCGAAGCTGCACACTACTTGCGGCAACGCGGACTGCGCGACCCAGCGGTGATCGAAGAACTGGGCATCGGCTATGCCCCCGGCGGAACACTGCGCTCTCACCTCAGCGACCTCGGCTATTCCTTGGAGTTGCTATTGGAAATGGGTTTGATCGGCTCGCAAGGCCAAGATGCCTTCTGCCGTCGAGTGATCTTTCCCTGCCGTCAAAACCATCGCGTCGTTAATCTCTATGGTCGCAGCATCGGCACCGCCTTTCCTCATCGACTCCTGCCCCGCTCGAAAGGCGGATTGTTCGCATGGGAATCGCTCCGCCACTACTCCCACGTGATTCTGGTCGAGGGCCTGTTCGATCTTGCGCTTCTCTGGCAAGAAGGCTTTCGCAACACCACCTGTGCGATCGGCACTCATTTGACACCCCTGCAGTGGGACCAACTTCGCGATTCCCAGGATCGTCGAGTCGACATTGTCTTTGATCAGGATGAAAACCAGGCCGGTCAACAAGCCGCTCGAGCCCTCACCAAGCGCTTGCACTGCGCCGGTCTCACCGCGCGTATCGTTCACCTTCCTGCCGGCCAGGATCCCAATAGTTTCTTCCTGGCCGGAGCGAGCGGCGACGACTTTATCCGTTGCCTGGAGGAGGCTGAGTCCCCATGACTTTTCAACTCATTCTGCAGAACTCTTCTCCGCCGAGCGCCTCTCCCTATCGGTTGCTCGACGGGCAAGGCCGTGAACTCGCCTGGGCTAATGCCTTTCTCGATGCCCAGAGATTGCGCCAACTTTCTCTCCGTTCCTTGCGCGCCTATGGCTACGACCTGCTGCACCTGGCCCGCTGGTTGCACCTCAAGCGTCACCGGCTAGCCAAGATCGATCAATCGATCTTGCTCGACTATGTCCGCTACCAACTCGATCAGCTGCCCAAGCCCGCGCCTTCCACTGTCAATCATCGTCTCGCCGTGCTGGGCTGCCTCTATCGTTTCCACTACGGATGCGAGATTCCTGGCGGCAAAGCCCATTTTCATCGCAGCTATACGACACGATCACCTCTCGGCTATGGCCGGTCGCATCGCCGTGTCACGACCGCTTTACGACTCCGCCAGCCTCGCTGCCTGGTAGTTCCTCTTTCCGCCGACCAGGTCGCCCGTTTCTGGAAAAGCTTTCGCACCTTTCGCGATCTGGCCATCGTGGCCTTGATGCTGCTGGACGGCTTGCGCTCCTGTGAAGTTCTTCAGCTCCAGCTCGAAGATCTCTCCTTCTCCGAAGCACATCTTTGTGTTCTCGGCAAAGGCAACAAGAAACGCCTCCTGCCGCTACCAGCTGAAATTATCGAGGTCCTCCAAAACTATCTCCGCTGTGAAAGGCCTCTCACCAACTCCCCTCTCCTGTTTGTTTCCTGGAAGGGCCGTCGGCGTGGCCTTCCCATGACCGCCGCTGGGTTGCGCTCACTGTTTCGCCATCATCGCCTCTCGAGCAAGATCCCCCAAGCCAACCCCCACCGTTTCCGCCACACCTTCGGATCCGACATGGTGCGTGCCGGTATTTCCTTGCCCGCCCTGATGCACTTGATGGGGCACGCGCAAATTCACACCACCATGCGCTACGTGCAACTCGCGCCTCAAGATGTCTGGCACGAATATGCCCGCGCCGTCGCTCAGCGCGTTCGTTTATCTTCTCCGGAGACTCCATGAGCCGCCGCGCCCTCAGCCTGGAGCAAATTTTTGACGCTCACCTCCGCGTACTCGCCACCACCCTCCGCCCCCACACCGTGCGCAACTATCGAAGCGCAACCCACCGCTTCCTCGCCTATCTGCACACGGCGTTCCCCAAAGTGTGCAAGCTCTCTCAGTTGCGCCGTGACCCCCATTTCTTGGGCTGGTTCCGCTCGCTGTGCGATCAAGACCCTCCCTTGTGCACGGAATGCCGCTTGCATTATCTGATCCAGCTCCGACGTCTGTTGCGGGACTTGGCCGACAACGGTCATCCTCTCCAACCCAACTTGATTCGCCCCGAAGATTTCCCTCTTCCCACCCTTTATCTGCCTCGATCGTTTTCCCCAGAACAGGATCAACAACTACAGCAGCAACTGCGTCACGCGGACGACCTCGAATCGAACGCCTTGTTACTCATCCGCTCCACCGGAGTGCGCATCGGCGAGTGTGTTGATCTTTCCCTCGATTGCCTGCGGCAGGTCAGTCAGGATCAGTGGGCGCTTCATGTTCCATTGGGCAAGCTCCATACCGAACGCCAGGTGCCCGTCGACGAAGCCACCCGGCGCATTCTCGATCGCATTCTTTCGCTGCGCTCTTTGTTTCGTCCCTCTCGGTCGGAGAAGCCTCCAGGCTACTTGCTCCCACGTCGCGGCCGCAGCCGTCAAACTTGGATTGCGATTCTCCGCAAAACCTTAGCCAACGCTGCTCGCACCGCCGTCTGCACAACCTCGGTTACTCCCCACCGCCTGAGACACACCTTCGCAACCACCATGCTGCGCCTCGGTGTCAGTCTGCCCGCCCTCATGCAATTGCTGGGGCACAAAGATATCCACATGACCCTGCTATATCTCGACGTCACGCAGCAAGACTTGCAACGCGAATTTCACTGCGCTCGACAAAAAGCCGCTTCTCTCCATCCCATTCCCAAACTGCCTCTGCCGCAAGCCACCACGCCGGAGCGCGTTGACCTCCCCACCATTCGCAACGCTATAGCTGTTGTTCGTCATCTCCTCCAGCTGTTCCGTCTGGAACTACAAGATCCCAACGCGCGCCGCAAACTTCGTCGACTCTCCCAACGCCTCCTCACGCTCAGTCATGTTCTTGATCACATCGCCCAAGAATGAGTGCACATTGGCCAGTCAACTCATGGAAGGAGTTGTGGGGTGATCAAAAAACCTGTCCCGTGCCATTGCCTTTGTGAGTCTTCGATCTTGCAGACCGATGCAGCTCGTGCGACGAGCTGCTTGTAGAAACTCACATCTCGCAAGTCGGGCTGAGGCTTGATCCAACTCTGCAGTTCTATGTCATCCGGGCCCACCACTGGATTTCAGGCCCTATGTCGGAGATGGGCGTAGTTTGCCTCTGTGCAGTCTCCGGCATCTGGAATCGCATTCTCAAGCGGTTTCCAAGAGCGTCATCAAGATAGAGGTGATATGCAACAAGGATGACGGCCAGCGTACGTGTATCCGTATTTCCGACAGGGGTTGCTGTCAAAACTGCATAGAGGAGGCTACCCAGAGCTGCAGACCCTCAAGGAAATTCAGGCCGCGGGCGCGCACGCATACGTGTCGAAGAATGATGCTAGCGACGCGCTGTTGCGGGTGGTGGAAGATCTGCTTGAAAGCAAGAGAGTGGCTTCGACCGCCGTTGGGAATTCGACAAACTGAGACCCTGCTGTTGCGCGGGTCGCAGTTGGCCCAGTCGCTGCCTGGGTGAGGCGTGTCGTCGGAGATAGGCAAGCGCGGTTTAACGGTTTAACCAGGGCGGAAGAGCTAGATCTCAGTCCCCTTATTAACTCCAACTTCAAAACCAGGTACGCCATCCTCGGTGCCGAATGGCACTTCTCTAAGTCCGGCTACGCGTTCTTCGAAACGAGGCTCGGCAACTCCGTGGATGCGCAGGGAAAGAATGTATCCGACGCCGCGGCCATCGGCTTCCGTTACGACTTTAGCTGGAAAACCCCACATACCGAGTAAACTGCGCGTCCAGGCCTGGGTACGCGAAGCTGCAGTAGTTTTTCACAGGACGGACACTTTGGATCTGATCAACCCGCCCCTGTATCTTTCGATGCTTACGAATAATAAGGAGCAGCTCGGGTTAGAACTCCTTGTGATAACGGGCGTCAAGCCCAAAGCTGCCGTTCTGGTTGCCAACTCCGCTGAGGGACCACTTGGAATTAACCTGATATTGCAATTGCACCTCTGTATTCTGCGTATGCTCTTCCGGGTGGTGCAGGAAGGCCTCACGAACATTCATCGTCAGTCGGGCAGTGCCACGGCCGAAATCTCGCTGTCTAACTCAATGGGAAGACTTCTGCTGCAGATTCGAGATCAAGGCAAGGGAATGTCTGCAGCGAGCGTGATGGTACGCTCGTCCAGACGATCGCCGCGCATTGCTGCCGGCGAATCGTTGTGTGATCGACGTGTTTCGGCTTATGAGATAGCCTTCTTCAGCGCGAAACCCACCAACGCCCGCAGCCCAGTGCCCAGCAGGGTGGATGGTTCTGCGACGGTTGCGCCGGCCAAGAAGAATGCAGCTGGCGGCATTTGCCGTCACCTGACGGAGAATCCAAGATAAATTCTTTTTTGGCAAAGCTTACGGGCAATCCAGCCCTCTCCGCCATTCGTGCTAGCATCAATCATATAGATGTATATATAAAGGTTAAGCGAATGGTTTATCTCTTGGACCGGTCAGACTTCGAACTAGGGCGAGATTTTTGCGCAGCACAGGGGATTATACTGCTCCATTTTTCGCAACTCTCTTCGTTTCTGTCACTTCACCCGTAATACCTAGATTTTCCGTCGTTTGTTGCCGAGTCTCAGCAGTCTCATCCGTCTCAGCAATGCCCTCCAGTCTCTCCTATGGGACATCGAAAGTGCCCAAAAAAAGTAACATGAGTAACAAGACCGGGCTGTTTTTGTCCCAATTCGGACAAAGCTTTTTTCGGGGTCAGGGAAGAGGCGGCATACTATGGCTCGTCGTCTTGATCGTCGTCGATGTGTCGATCTGGCAGCATGCGCTGATGCAGTATTCGAGAAACCAGAATGCCAGCGCGCTCCTCACGGTAAAACACGACGTGCTTGCCATGCTCCATACGACGCAAGCCAGGGCGAATCTCATCACAAAGTCGGCCTAACGCCGGATTGTCGGACAGCGTCTGGCAACAAACCTCAAGCTCGCCGACGTAGCGGGCGGCTTGGGCCTTGCCCCATGTGCGAAGGGTGTAATCGCCGATGCTTAGCAAGTCGGCCTCAGCACGTCGCGAAAAACGAAACGCAGCCACGGCTAGCGCGGCGACACAGGAAGCTTGAGGGCCTTACGGACACGCCCAAATACGCTGCCCTCGGCGATACCGCTGGCGTCGCCTTCGTCAATAGCCGCTCGCAACGCCGCAATCTTCGCTTCGTACTGCTGTTCCTCGCGCTCCAAAGTCCGCAACCCGGCCCGCACGACCTCACTGGCGTTTTCGTAACGCCCAGTCTTAACTTTTCTAGCGACGAAACGGTCAAGCTCGTCGGTCAGATTGACGTTACGCGTAGGCATGGCCGTGGTCCTCTCCATGATGTAGATTTCGACTTCACTATAACACGATTGGCAAAGATTGCCAATGGTAACAATTTATCGGTGTAGAATTACGGCCAAATGCCACTGTCCCCCGGAAATCCCAGCGATCTTTGGACGTGCCCCAAATGCGGTGGTCCAATGGTGGTCATCGAAAGGTTTACGGCAGCTGAAATCCAACTCCGTTCTCCCCCAGCTCCGGATGCCGTTGCCGCATGATTACTAACCGACTCCAAGGGCAAAGCGCCGCTCAAAATTTGAGCGTATCCCCTATGCGTTGGCGGCTCGGAGCGTTTTGATATCACGCATCGGTGGTTGGCCGAAGAAACGGCCGTATTCGCGATTGAATTGGCTCACACTTTCGTAGCCGACTTCGTACGCCGCGCTTGTTGCATCCACGCCATCCATAAGCATCCGCTCCCTTGCCCTCTGCAGCCTGAGCTGCTTCTGATACTGAAGCGGGCTCATCGCGGTCAATGTACGGAACTGATGGTGAAGTGTCGAAACTCCCATTCGCGCGATCCCTGCCAGCTCCTCCAGGTGCAAAGGCTTCGTATAGTTGTCTCTCAGCCAGTTAATCGCTCTCGCCGTTCTGTTGCCGAGGTCGCCCGTTGTTGCAATTGTCCGGAGGCGCGCCCCCTGCGGAGTTCGCAAGATGCGGTAAATGATTTCGCGTTGGATCAAGTGGCTGAGAAAAGGTATGTCTTCGGGAATATCGAGAAGCTCCATGAGCCGAGAGCACGCTTTCAGCAAGCCTGCCGGGGCCTGTCCGACGGCAACGCCGCGCCGTTGCGAAGAGACATCCGCTTCTGGCAAATCCTCACGATTAAGAATCTCTCGCACAATCGACATATCGAGGCGAAGTAACATCGATAGGAGCGGCACCTCTTCCGAGGCCTCCACGATTTGGCTCTCAATGGGAACATCTATCGAGGACAAGAAAAATGAGGAAGGACCACAGATGTATTCCACTCCTCCGAGGCTCATGCGCTTCTTTCCCTGTACGAAGACCGTGAGGCTGGGCTCAACTGCAGCGCGATAGCATGCCGTGGCTTGCGTGCGACGAAAGAGAACCAAGCCGGTAATCGCTGTGGAATGCTCTCCGGGCGATGGGGCATGCGCAGCGATCCTGGTGACTAGTTCCGTACTTACGTCCATCGCTGCCAAGTAGGCAGTCTTCTGCGCAGGCTTTGTCACTGTGCTTTACCTCTTTCCCAGAGTACTACTCGCCCGACCAAATCGTGCACAAAATCAGAATGCAAGACAGGATTAGGCAAAGAATCGGCAGTATCGGGAAAGCGCGGCAAGCTCCACCTTTCATATCCTTGGACTGATCAGCGAGGCTTTTGAAGGCAGCCTGATCAGCAGAGGCGCACATGAAAAAACTGATTTCGCTAGGCGTGGTGACTTTGCTTATCGGTATGACAAGCACGACGCTGTCGGGCAGCCAGGATCGCGGTGGGAATGAGGGGATCCGGGCACGGTTTGTCGGAGCGTGGCGGTTGGTCTGGCTCGAAGCGCCAGATCCAGACGGGAAAATTCAAAGGGCCGACTCTACCGGGCTGCTTGTTTTCACACGTGACGGTCACATGTCGGTTCAGGTCATGGAACGCAGCCCACAGCCGCAGGCTCACGCTGGACCTGAGCAGTACTCGCAAGGTGGATACGAGGCCACCTTTGGTACGTTCGAGATCGACGAAAGCGCCCATACTTTCACCTTCCACGTCGAAGGCGCTTTAGTGCGCACCCTGATCGGCAAAGATCTGCCCCGTTCGTTCGAGTTCTCGGGCAAGCAACTCATCGTGAAGTCGACTAGCGCGGACGAACACTGGAAAGTCACGTGGGAGCACTACTAGGCCAGCCCGGCAAATGACTTCGCACATTTGTGCAAAGGATTAAAAGAAAGGACTAAAAACAATGCAAAAACGCAAACTTGGACAAAAGCAATCTTGAGGTTTCGGCCCTCGGGTTCGGCTGCATGGGAATGAGTTGGTCCTATGGGCCTCCTAAAGACAAGCAAGAGATGATTTCTTTGTTGCACGCCACCGTCGAGCGAGGTGTCACGTTCTTCGATACCGCCGAGGTATACGGCCCGCTCGTCAACGAAGAACTGGTAGGCGAAGCGCTCGCCCCGTTTCGCGGGAAAGTCGTAATCGCGACGAAGTTCGGATGGGAAGCCAACCCCAGCGATGGAGGCAAGTGGAGCTCTCTCAACAGTCGGCCAGAACACATCAAACAGGTGGCAGAAGGGTCGCTTAAGCGGTTGAAGGTCGATGCCATAGACCTGTTTTACCAACATCGAGTCGACCTCAACGTTCCGATCGAAGACGTTGCGGGCGCCGTCAAGGACCTGATTCAGGAAGGTAAGGTGAAGCACTTCGGTCTTTCCGAAGCGAGCGCGCAGACGATCCGCCGCGCCCATGCGGTTCAACCCGTCGCAGCGCTGCAGAGTGAGTATTCGCTTTTCTGGCGAGAGCCCGAAGAGACGGTGATGCCTACATTGGAAGAACTCGGGATTGGATTCGTCCCGTTTAGCCCACTTGGCAAGGGCTTCCTGACAGGCACGATCGACACGGACACGAAGTTCGATACCACGGACTTCCGCAGCAGCGTGCCCCGATTCAGCGCGGAGAATCGCAAAGCGAACCAGGGTCTAGTCGATGTGATCCGCTCCTTCGCAGAACAAAGAAAAGTAACTCCTGCGCAGATCGCACTGGCCTGGTTGCTTGCGAAGAAGCCGTGGATCGTTCCGATTCCCGGTACCACGAAGCTGGCGCGACTGGAAGAGAACCTTGGAGCGGCGGCGGTCGAACTAACGCCTAAAGATGTTCGCGACCTCGAAGACGCCTCCTCAAAGATCAAGCTGGAGGGGGCAAGATACCCCGCCTTTCACGCCAAGCTGGTCGGTCGCTAAGGTGCCGAGACGCTTGGAACGGTCGAGCGAACCTGAGGCAGACAGTGCGAGAGAAAAAGGAATCCTATTTATGAATTTATCTTTTGAGAACAAAGTTGCACTCGTTACCGGCGCCGCTTCCGGTATGGGCTTGGCAGCAGCGCAGGCGTTTGCCGCTGAGGGTGCTGCCGTGGCTTTGGCCGACGTCAACGAAGCTGCGGCCTGCACGGCCGCACAGCAGCTAGTGGCCGCAGGCCACAAGGCCATTGCCGTCCGCTGTGACGTGGCTGATGACGCGCAGGTGAAAGCGATGGTGGAAAAGACTATCTCGAGCTTCGGCCGCCTGGATGCGGCATTCAACAACGCCGGTATCCAAAGTCCCGTCTCGGAAGTCGCCGATGCGAGCGTCGAAGAATTCGACCGCGTGAACGCCGTCAATCTCCGCGGCATCTTTAGTTGCATGAAGTACGAGTTGCTCCAGATGCGCAAACAAGGAAGCGGCGCTATCGTCAACAACTCCTCGCTCGGTGGACTCGTCGGCATAGCTGGCCGGGCGATGTATCACGCTGGCAAACACGGGGTGCTTGGACTGACCAAGAGCGCTGCGCTCGAATATGCTTCCCAAGGGATCCGCATCAACGCGGTGTGTCCGGGAATCATCGACACGCCGATGGTTGCAGGCATGCTGACCACTCAAGCGGAAGCTATGAACGAACTGATGAAAGACGTACCGATTGGGCGATTAGGCCGGGCCGATGAAGTCGCCGCTGCTGTGCTTTGGCTCTGCAGTCCGGGCGCAAGCTTTGTCATTGGTCAGGCACTCGCGGTGGATGGCGGATACACGGTTCGTTGAGAACGATACCCTGCCACGGCGAGCTTGTTCTCAAACGATTAAGGACCGCTGCCGCGATTCGGCACCGAATACCCGAAGGGCAAAGGAGATAAACCATGCGAGGTGCTGTTCTTTACGGCCCGCGCGATGTCCGATTCGAAGAGCGAGACGTTCCGAGAATCATCAAGCCGACCGATGCCATCATACGGATTTCGGCAACGTGCGTGTGCGGGTCTGATCTATGGCCATACCGCGGCATCAATCCGGTTGCCCAGCCGACCCCGATGGGGCACGAGTACTGCGGCATCGTCGAGGAGGTCGGCAGTGCGGTCAACTCCGTCAAGCCCGGCCAGTTCGTCATCGGTTCATTCTTCGCGTCTGACAATACTTGTCCCAACTGTCAGTTCGGATACCAGTCGTCCTGCCAACACGCCGAGTTTATCGGCACCGCACAGGCCAGTGTGTTGCGCGCCCCACTAGCGGACGGAACGCTGGTAGCGACGCCGGATGTTCCCTCAGAAGACTTGGTCCCGAGTCTACTTGCGCTCTCCGACGTCATGGGCACCGGGTGGTTCGCCGCCAATGCAGCGAGTGTGGAGACCGGCTCGACTGTCGTAGTCGTCGGTGATGGCGCGGTAGGCCTACTGGGTGTGCTCTCCGCTAAACAAATGGGCGCAGAGCGATCATCGCGATGAGCCGTCATGCGTCTCGGCAGAAGCTCGCGCGCGAGTTCGGAGCGACCGACATCGTGACCGAGCGTGGTGATGAGGGCGTGGCCCGCATCAAGGAGTTGACTAAGGGAATCGGTGCGGACTCGGTTTTGGAATGTGTTGGGACTCAGGAGTCGATGATGCAGGCGATCAGTACCGCCCGCAAAGGCGGGTATCTGGGCTACGTCGGCGTCCCGCACGGAGTAGAACTCAACGGCGAGAAATTGTTCTATGCGCACGTTCACCTCCACGGAGGTCCCGCGCCGGTACGATGCTACTTGCCCCAGCTGATCAAGTTGGTGTGGGACAAGAAGATCAACCCTGGCAAGGTCTTCGACCTGACTCTGCCTCTAGATCAGGTGGCGGAGGCTTACCGTGCGATGGACGAGCGCCGCGCGATCAAGACGTTGCTGCGTCCTTGAGGTGCTTTGGAGGTTTGACGATGAGCACATGGCCGACAGACGAACTTTGCAAGATTGCCGAGACCGATGACCTGCATATTTCACCCTTCCGCGAGGACGGAAAGACATACGGCACTCCTACGTGGATTTGGTCGGTGGTAGTCGATGACGCACTGTACGTGCGCGGCTACAACGGACAGAAATCTCGCTGGTACCAAGCCGCCGTGCGGCAGAAGGCAGGCCGGATCATTGCCGCCGGCCTCACGAAAGAAGTCACCTTCGAGCCGGTCGACGGAGCGATCAACGACCGCATTGATGAATCCTACAAAGCGAAGTACAAGGGCAGCTCATATCTCAAACCGATGATTGGCGCACGCGCCCGCTCCGCGACCGTCAAGGTCTTGCCCCGCGAAATAAAAGCATCAACCTAAGGAGATAGCAATGCCTCATGTGACTGTGAAGTTGTGGCCCGGTAAAACCGAACAGCAGAAGAATCGTCTCGCCGAAGCAATCACCAAAAACGTTATGAACATTCTGCAGTACGGAGAAGAGTCGGTTTCGGTAGCGATGGAAGAAGTCAAGCCCCAGGACTGGGTAGAGAGAGTCTACAAGCCCGACATTAAGCGCAATTTGGACAAGCTCTACAAGAAGCCCGGATACGATGAGAAGGACCTTTGACCTCATCGCGAAGAACAGAGATATGGAGGGAGCAAAAATGAAAGTACTCGCCGCCACGCTCATCTCGCTTTCTCTGTTCGCTTGGGCCGCATCGCACGCTCACATAGGAGCTGCGCAAGTTGACTCTTCGTCGACTGCCTCAGCGCAAGACTCGCGCTCGATCAACATCACGAGGAGCGGTTCGCAACAGCCAATCAAAGGACCCGCCGAGCACTTCACTGGCTCGGTACAGGTTGAGCCTCTTTTTCCTGTGCACGATCCATCGCGCACAAGCGGTGGGAAGGTCACGTTCGCACCCGGCGCGCGGAGTGCATGGCATACGCATCCGCTCGGTCAAACGTTGATCGTGACCGAGGGCACGGGCTGGATTCAGCAGTGGGGAGGCCCGATTGAGGAGATTCGACAGGGCGATGTGATCTGGATTCCACCAGGAGTGAAGCACTGGCACGGCGCCACGCCAAATACAGCGATGACACACATCGCAATCCAGGAACAGCTTAGCGGCAAAGCCGTCGAGTGGATGGAAAAGGTCACCGACGATCAATACCGCAAATGACCGTGGCTCTCACCCTGAACTCCAGGAGGTCGGAATGAAACTCATTGCTGTGATGATCGCATCGCTTTGTCTGATCGCCACATCATGGGCTCAGGATGAACACGGAAAAGACGGGAGGAAGAAACCGATGCAGACACAAAAGGACATCACGATGGTGGCCCCAGCCCTTGATAAGTACGCACAAGGCGCTCTTGCCGAATTATGGAAGCGCCCGGGACTCACGCCGAGGGACCGCAGCATCGTTACCATTGCCGCCCTGATTTCGCGTAACCAGACGATCGAGATGGCGTACTATTTCAACCTCGCACTCGACAACGGCGTTAAACCGCGCGAGATTTCTGAGATCATTACGCATCTTGCGTTTTACTCCGGCTGGGCGAATGCGATGGCGGCGGCCGCTGTCGCGAAAGATGTCTTTGCCGATCGTAAGATTGGGGCCGATCAGCTTCCCCCGGCTTCACCGTCGCTTCTTCCGCTCGACAACGACGCGGAGACAAAACGCGCAGCGGCCGTAGGACAGCAGTTCGGGAATGTCGCTCCGGGAATCGTGCAGTACACCACTGATGTTCTGTTCCGTGACCTTTGGCTGCGCCCCGATCTTGCTCCGCGAGATCGGAGCCTCGTCACTGTCAGCGCCCTCATTGCTGCCGGCCAGGTCGCGCAGATCACATACCACCTAAACAGGGCGATGGATAACGGGCTGACGCCGGAGCAAGCCGGGGAAGTCGTCACGCACCTGGCGTTCTATGCCGGCTGGCCGACGGCAGTCAGGAGAAGTGGAGGACGAACAGACAGCAGAGAACTGCTGGATAACGGTAGATCTTCACTAGGCACCTCACGATGCATCGGGAGGGAGCTGCCGCCGGAAGGGATAGCATGCACCCGAGCGTTACAGCCGTTGCTACTTTAGCTGACCGGCCTTGTTCCAGTCGATGATGTTGACCAGCTTCCACGGATTTTTATTGAGCTGGATCTCGAGCTGCCCTTCTTTGTTAATGGCCAGTTGGGCCGCTGGGTAGAGAACACCAGCGCTCTTATCCTTGTCAGCATCATTAATTTCTATCTCGCCAGCAGTCAAGTTATAAGCGGTAGTTTGGCTGTTGGCATACACTTCACCAAACCTGAGAAGACGGTTGGTGACGAAGCGAATCTTGCGCCCTGTTGGCGTGGGGATTAGGCGAATGAAACTAAGGTCGTAGCCGATCGTGCCTGTGATGGCAATCCGCCCGACTGCTTTCATCTTGGTGAGAGCGTTGACCAAACCTTGATTCTGCCCCTTCTTGAAGGCATCAATAAGGATTTGTCTGTCCTCTTCGGTTGAGTACTCGTAGATGGTCACCTTCACGTTGACATTCTGTCCTGACTGCGTACTTGTACCCATGGCTGTTGCGTCGATCGTCTCCGTTTTTCGGTCATCCGCCGAAATTGCGATCGTCACTGCCGAGACAATCAAAGCAGCAAGCAGCACACTACCGAAGCGAAATTTGTGAATGCTGGATTTCTTTGCTTTATTGCCTGTCATCGTTTTCTCCTAATCAGTACCCGTTAGACGCACCCGCGAACAAGTTTCGCCGTGGTCTATCCGAGCCTCGAATATCCAAGTAACGAAGCTAGTATGCACACGTGCAACGCTAATTCTTTTGGATGGAGTTTGTCGCAGGCAGTGAGCCAAGCTGCCGCCCGAATCTTTGAGAATTGGTGAACGGAAAAGGTTGGCTGGCAAAAGAGCGGGATAAATAGATGTGGCACGGAGGACGATTTCATTGCTTTGCTTTCCAAGTCAATATCGCCCAGGCCAAAAAACTGCCTCCCCAGATTATGCCAAAGTCTTCGGCCAGGCTAGTTCTATGCACAGTAGTTCCATGTAGCCACATATATCCGAACAAGAAAAGTAAAGCAGCTAGCGACGCCATCCAGACAACAAGAAGGATCTTTCGCATCATCTGGGCCCCCTAATTACCGTACGTCTTCCTTGCTTCATCGCAGGAATTTGCACTCGGCGGCAGCGCTAGTTCTTTCTTGAGTTTCGACTCGGATAACTTCCGAAGATGCCTTCCCAGCCTTCTCCTTGTGCATCCTCCAACACTGCATCGAGACAAGAAATAATTCTGTTCAGTTTTGTACAAGGGGCGGGTCTAACCCCCTGCGCGAAGTACATCCCTGTTTCGCTGTTGTTGAGTCCTGGAGAGTCAGGTTACCGGAAACTGCCCCTGGAGTGTTCCCATTTTGAAGAGGCTCTCACCCTTGAGGAAGAGAGCCTCTCAACTACGACAGAATGCGAAACCTGCGCTCTCATCCGCCCAGAGAGAGCCCAGAGCAAACTGCCGCAAAACCAAGCCTTCGTCCGGACACGATCACGCTGCAGGCATCGGAATTCCTTCGATTTCGCTGCGAGATTAGTGTGTGGCGTAAGAACTGTCCATCCCGTCTCGAGGGTATTTCGAAGCGCGTTTCACGTCGGGTAATCGGAGATGTTCCTATTTGCTCAGCACGGACATAATATTCCTCTTCTGCTGAGGGTTCCGATGAAGCATCTGGTCGGAATAGGCGTGCTGGCGGCAATAGCTTTTGTTCTGCGGTTTTGGTTACGCACAAGCTTAGGGCTGGACGTCGCTATTCATTATACGTATCGGGTGGTCCCTCTCAGGGCCATCCTTTTCTGGGGTCTACTGGGAACTGCGATTATCTGGTTCCAGGTTTTTGTTTGCGTAGCAATTCGCAGCGTTGCCGAGCAAACGGCAAACACTGCCAATCAGTAAAGCACTCCGCATCGGTCGGGTTGACCGGGTCCAATTTCGCGGATGCGGGACGGAGAAATCAGGAATGGCAACGTCGACCTTCTGAGTCGATGAATTGAGCAAGACTTCCTCCAAAATCCTGTTTCGTCGGAGGCATGCTGAACTGAACACCCCTCGCAGTCATTTCCTGGTGAAATTCTCAAGGTTGGTGACATTAAAACCGAGTTAAATGCTCCCCGCGGGATTTTTTTCAGAGGCGGGATGCAAACCCAAAGACGTTTCTCCGGTCGAGAATTCGCTCCAGCCGGGTGACTGGAACTTAAGAGATAAGCCGAGCACGTCGCGATAGAATTTGACCGCACGGCCCATGTCGGCTACGAACTCGATTACGTAGTTGAGTTTCATTGTCGCTGTTCCTCCAACCGTCAAGAGGATAGTCTTTGCGAAGGGAATTCCAACCATGTTGCCGCTAGCAGGGCTAGGTCCTGAAATTGATCGAGACTCGCGTCCGTAGGAGGTGAACTCGGGATGGACAAAGAAACTGGCACCAGCTTTCGGAAGTGAGTATAGCTCGTTCCGACGACCACAGTGGCTTGTTCGGCGAGCCACTACGGCCGTTAACTCCTGATGATTCAGAGACATCGCCTCTTCACCTCAAGTCCACCCGGAGTTCTCCCCACGTCTATGGAACGATCTTGCGAAGAATGTGAGTGTGGGGGCCTGACGGGACGAGAATCGCCGACCTGGCGCCTCTCAAATACACCCCCGAATTTGAGGAGATGAAATGAAGCGTACTTTCTACCTTGCAGCAGCCGCCTTAGCAATTGCTCTAATAGCCCCCGCAGCTAATTCCCAGCAGCGTGATCTGGATCTACGGTTCCACGTGCCATTTCAGTTCAGTATTGGTAACAACACCTTTGCGGCAGGCGACTACCAGATTACCTACCAATCGTCCTTCATGCTCAACGTATACAATCGCGAGGATCATACTTCAGCGTTCGAAAGTGTAGGGCCTTCCCAAATGCACACGGAAGCGGACGGTCGAGTAAGGCTCGTGTTCCACCGCATCGATAACGAATATTTTCTCGCTTTTGTCTCCAATGGGTCTTCGAAGGCCACCTATGACTTTCAAATCTCCAAACAAGAGACGCGACTGGCGAATGCAAGTCCGCGGAAACCAGTGACAATCGTCAGCGTCACCCCCAACAAAAATTCTGAAGTCTTCAGCAATCGAACAGGTCACCTCCAGTACCCAGACCTATGAAGGGCCTTTTCAAATTGGCTCGTTGGATGGCTTTACCAGAAATTGGCGCACCAATATTCCAGATAGCCCTGTTCCACTGCATCTGGCGTCCGGTTGGGTGGCGCACGCTTGAGACGCTAAGGCGATTTGCGCTGGCCTACCCTTGCAGGTTTTGATTTTTGCAAGGGTGGGCTCTGCGTCTAACTCGTTCCTCGTCGCATTTGTGTCCGCGCTTGCCCCGCCTGCCCCGGACTTCGCGGTGAGCCCCGACGAGAGTATCGAGCGGCCAGCACACTTCCCTCACACCACACAAAAAATTGCCGCACACCACGGCGTTCAAATTGACCGGTGAAAGTCGTCGACCTTCCAAGTTGAGGCCAACGTCTGATTAACGCTGGTAATTGGAAAAGTGGAATTGCCCCCAAAATCAACGAGAAGCTGTTGCACAACCCCAATTCGCCTCAATAGAATCAATGAGTTAGCTGGGTTATGCATCTAGGCAGATGTCCGATGAGGGAAACAATTTCAGCGATTCAGGACTGCGCCGCGCTCAAATCGTCGTGAAGCGTTCACTCGTCCGACGACGCAAGCCGACACAGCCCGACGTTGTCGCGCCACCCACTGAGCCGACGTTCAAAGCCAGCGATTCGGACCTGGATCCATACTTTTATTCGACACCAGTGCCGTTCCCGGAGGCGTGATGGGATTCTTCGCTGATCCTTTCGGAACGCCAAAACCCGCGCCCCCGGTAATCATCTACAACGTCTTGCATGAAGAGATCGACCGCGTCGAAGGCGGTCGGGACCTGTGGGGTCAGGATCTGTGTGGCCGAAACTGGAGCCACGCGGACCTCTCGGGTCTCTCGCTTTATGGGGCTCAAATGCGATGGGATAAATCTTTCTGGGCGCACGGTTACACAGGACAGACTTCCAAACGGCATCACTTCGCGGCGCAGAGCTTCCGTTCAGTTACGCAGCCGGTGCGAATTTTCGTGGTTCTGATGTGCGGGGATGTTCACTCTATCCAGCAGAGATCGGTTTGCTCCGAAATCGGAACGTATCTGCGGATTTCACCCACGCGCTGGTCGATGAGGCCAGCGACATACCCGAACTTAAAGTGTTTGGCGAACGCAGGTTGTGAACGAGATGCCATCTCTCAGCCGTGATTTTTCAGCGCCTCAGGCCGCACGAAGCGCATCGACTTCCTCTAGGCCCAACTCTCTCAACTCTGCTTCAGTAAATGCCAGTTCTGCGTCACTTCCGGCGACGCTCACGATGCCTTGCTGGTTGAGCAAACTCTCGATTTGTCGCCAGCGAAATGCGTCCAAGCAAAGCATGGCTCCAAGTCGATTCATGAATTCACCCATATCAGAGAAGAACGCGCGTAGACCCTTATCGCCACCGATCTGCATTGCCTGCACCTCAACCGCAATATATGCGGTCCCACCGGGGTCTTTGCGAATCTCGGCTGGGAGTATTTGCAGTGTGTAGAGTTCCGAAATGTCGTCAGTCATGACTTGCTTATCTTCCGCTTTCCCTACACCACGCTAATACCTTCACCTTTACCTGTCCATTGGACCAGTGGACAGATTAGGAACAGGTAGGAGAGCAGTCTGCTCAAAGCCTGGCAAACGCGCTAACCCAAGAGGTGGCCGCATTCACGGTGTCCGTAAGTGAACAGACACTTCTTTTTGAAACGGGCAAGTTAAGTCTGCCTGGAAAATTCCGGCTGAGAGGTGTGCGATGAGGCGAACCGTGTTCCTGGCGGCAGCGAGCTGCGTTTGCGTGTTGGGTGTGAGCGCGCAACAACATAATATCAACACGCAG
Source organism: Candidatus Acidiferrales bacterium (assembly GCA_963792145.1). GTDB lineage: Bacteria > Acidobacteriota > Terriglobia > Acidiferrales > UBA7541 > Acidiferrum. The sequence continues at coordinate 142,565 of CAWBVH010000046.1, read as the reverse complement.
AAGTCCACGTTAACGATTCATGTCGGCAAGACGGGCGTATTCTCAGCGCTGGGACACGAGCACGAAGTACGAGCGCTGATTCACAGTGGTACGGCGGACACGGGCGCGCATCCTGCGGTGGAAGTGCACGTGGATGCGCGGGAGCTACGCGTGATCGGCAAGGACGAACCCGAGAAAGATCGCGCTGAGGTGCAGAAGACGATGCTGGGACCTGAAGTGCTCGATAGCGAGCATCATCAGGAGATCGTGTTCAAGTCCACTGCCGCCGAACCTGCCGGGCCGGGGCGGTGGACGCTGCATGGGAATCTGACGCTGCGAGGGCAGACGCGGCCGGTCACGGTGCAGGTGACGCTGAAGGACGGCCGTTATACCGGCGCGGCCACCGTGAAACAGACCGACTTCGGGATCAAGCCTCCTGGAAAGGCGGGCGTCAAAGCCAAAGACGAAGTTAGAATTGAGTTCGACGTGCAGCTAGCGTCTTAAGACACTAGGCGGGTAATCGGGGACAAACGCGAGCTCAACTCATTCAAGTGCTTTGTTTGGATCCTGGCGATCTATGATGCTCAACTATCAGACGCTTAACGGTCTTTACCTCTAGTTTGAAGCACTCGGCGATATCCTGCAAGCGCATGCCACAGTCCAGCAGCATACCGTCGCTGCACTAACCATCATGAGCTAGAGAAGTAGATATGGACTCCGACCCTGCGCAGTGAAACAGCCGACCTCTCGTCAAGCGGTGACAGGTAAAATGGTACGAACTTTTGGGGTGTTTTCCTGTCTAAATAATCGTCATTGACTCAAACCGTCCCGAGGCGTACAGGTAGGATCGCGGTTAAAAGAGTTGGGTCAGGGTGAGCACCTCTGGACGGATAAGGAACTCTGACCCCCAATTGTTGTAGGAGGATTCGCCGTCACAGGAACTCCGCCCCTTTGGCTGTTACTGTCCGCAGAAAGTCAACGTGGGAGTGTGCCGAAGATTATGAGAAAAGCTTTGTGGATTATCCTGACCGTGGCGCTTGCGGCTATCGTGACGCCTTGCGCGCGTGCGGATAGCGTCACATTTGTAACCCCCTCTGGCTCCACTTCTGGCGGACAACCGGTAGACGCATCGGCAACCTTTACTATGGGTTCTGGCGTCGTTACGATCATCCTGACAGATTTGCAGACGAATCCCACAAGCGTTGGGCAGTTAATTAGCGACCTCGATTTCGTGCTCAGTAGTGGCGCGACCGGCACTTTGGCTTCAAGTTCGGGGCAGGAAATCGCCGTTAAGCCAGATGGCTCGTTCGTTCTGGGCGCTAGCGTGGCCACTGGGTGGGCCTTTAACGCCAACCTCTCTGGAGGCCTCCAATTGGACGTCCTCGGAACCCCTACAGGCCCCTCGCACTTAATCATTGGACCCCCGGGTGCCAATTCGTATACCAGTGCCAATGGCTCTATTGCCGGCAATGCTCCTCACAATCCGTTTCTGAACCAAACGGCTACATTCGTGCTTGACGTTCCAGGCGCCACTGACTCAACCACTGTAACGAGTGCGATATTTTCGTTTGGAACCACACCTGGTAACGATGTCCCAGGCACGAAGACGGTTCCGGAACCAAGTTCCTTGACGCTGCTACTAGTTGCTGCAGTGGTCGGTGGCGTGGCATTGGTTCTCAGGAGACGTTTGGGTGGACTTTCCATCCGGTATATTTGATTCGCCGCCGGAATCTGCTTGGGCTCGCGAGCCGACATTGTTACGGAATCAATTGAAAATGATAGGCCCGGTTTGCGGCGCTTCCGATAACACTGCCCGTTAGGCCAGTAGACTCTACGCAAATAGTCCGTCTAGATTAGGACATCGTCCACATTCAGAACCTGAGGACCTCCATGAACCTCGGATTGGCAACGGAGAAAAATACGAGCACAGCAGCGCTCGATCCTATGGATGAATTTAGGAAAGGTGTCGAGCTGCTCAAGAATGAATACCCCCAAAAGGCTCTGTTGAGATTACGACGCGCGTACGAAAGCGACAAGCATAATGCCTTCTACAGTTCGTTTCTTGGGTTAGCAATCGCGCGTGCGCAACGGAAGTGGGATCAAGCCTCTGAACTTTGTGAAATTGCGGTACAACTAAAACCGAAAGAGATCCAGTTCCACCTGAATCTGGGAGAGGTGTATGCATCTGCTGGGATGCGTGAAAAAGCTTTAGATAAGCTGGACCACGCCTTGGAATTATTCGGCGAAGATACACGATTAAGGCAGGCGCGCAGCAGGGTGGAGAAACGCCGTGCTCCTCTATTGCCCTTCTTCGGGCGTAAGCATTTCTTGAATCGCGAACTCGGTAAACTGCGGCACCTCATTTTGAGGGGTATGGGCAAGTAACAAAGCTCCTTTGCCAGATGCATACTGAACAATTCTCCTTATCACCAGCATTCCGCCTTGCGGCGACGGTCTGTCTGCATCGATTTAATTTCCCGTCATGGTGCCTAAGCCGCCTAGCTGAAGACGGCTGAGAGTCTACGGGGCGTTCTCGGGTGCGGTTCTTCGCCTCCTCCTTTCGGCGGAATCGAGAGATGACCAAAATCATCGATTCGACTTGTCCCAGGTCGCCCGAGTCGCTATATTCCTTCCATCAGCCCACATGCGTCTAGACTAAGGAATTTTTCGTGCAAACAAATGTGGGTGAAGGGATGGTCCCGCAATTACCTCACGCTTCCAGACGGCTCAGTTCTCGCGTCGAGTCAGGCAACAGTGTGTGGGTCTATTGGGAATGCACTGGAGATAGCGATCTGTCTCGCGTGAAGAACCTGAGCGCGGGAGGGTTGTTCATCGAAACCCCCAGGACGAAACGCCTCGGCGCGACGGCTAATCTCCATTTTCTTGTCCAAGAGGGGCAAATTCGAGCTAACGCTGTGGTGCGGCATGTAAAGCCTGGCGGGGGACTGGGATTGAAGTTCAAAGCGGTGAGTGAAAAGGACCGTCCCAATCTGGCGGCACTGATGAGACGGCTTCGAAGTCTGACCTGACTGCAGGCTAATGTGCAACATTGGCGACGGGCACCGACTAGTCCACGCCTTCCAACCAAACGTCGGCAACAGCGATCACGCGCGGTGTGAGCTTGGTCCTCGACAAAAACGTTTCAATGTGTTCCTGTCTGCTCAAGCAGTAAAATCTACAAGAACTGGTTGATAGAAGGGTTCGCATCCGACCAGGATGCGAGCCCTTTCTGCTTGCTACTCCTAGCCTTCCAACCACGCCGCTGCAGCAAATGTGGAGGAAGCACAAATTGTAATCCAATCAGAAGAGGGCGCGATTCGTCGCGAAGAAGCAACCCAGCGGGAACATGTCCGTTTAGCGACTGGAGGAGCCGCGATAGGTAAGCCACGGCTGTTTCTTGCGTCTTCAACGGCCTGAATTTCCCCTTACTTCTTAGTTTGGTTTTCGAGTTCCTTGATGAGACGTGCGCCGACGCTGTTGAAACCTGTGAGCAGGCCACCCCAGAGATGTTGGTCACTCCACCAATTGCCGCCAGTCTTGGGATCAATCACCGTCAGGTATACGTATCGCGCGGGAGGTTGCTTGTCGTAATTCGGAATGGGGTCTTCGGTGATGTGACCGTCGTCAATGGTGTGCCTGTCTGGCCACTCGCGAAGATAATGTTGCCGCCGTTGCAGGGGTCTGCGGAAAGGATAAAGATTAGATCGGCCTGCTATGGCTCGGCTACAGGTTGGAACTTCCCCCACTTCCTCAGTTGCGCCAGGGCATTTTTTCCGACTGCATCCCAACCAGTTTTATTGTTGAAGTAAACGGACTTCGCGGACAGGATTCGCGGCGACTGAGCCAACTGCTACTGAGCGAGCGCAGGATTTGCGCTTGGGAAACTCGTGAGAACAAAAATGGCGAAATGTTCGGAGATCCGCATCAGCACCTCCGAGGGTGAAACAAATAGAGTTTACACCCAAAAAGTCCGTCGCTGCGTGATATGAAATACTTGCGAAGGCCTCATTGGCCCTTGTTCTCGCCGGTGTCCGGGCCGAAGCCGAAGCGTTCGCGCATTCGTTGCCGGAATCGTTCGCGCTCTTCCGGCGTGGCGTGCCCGCAGCGCTCTTCCATGCGACGGCGGAAACGGGAGCGACCGTAATAACTGTGCCGTCCCAATCCGCCAAACAGGATGCGGCACAACAACAGAAGTCCCAGGGCTTGCCAGAAATTGATCTGGCGGAAGCCGAAGAGCGGCGGCAGCAGCCAATTCCACAAGTGCAGCACGATTTCGCCGCCGATGAAGGTAAAGAGCAACATCGCCAGGATCGCCAGCGGAGCGATGAAAATCCATTTTTTTCTCATGTTCAACTCCTCATTCTTTCGTAAATTCGTCGTAAATGCTCTGCAATCGGTCGCGCAGATGCAGCACGGCATAGCGTTTGCGCGAGAGCAGCGTATTCATGTTCATTCCGGTCGCCGCGGCCATCTCCTTGAAGGTGCGGCCTTCCAATTCATGAGCAACGAAGACGTCGCGCTGTTCCTGCGGCAGTTCGTCGAGGGCGAGTTCCAGCTCATCGTGAAGGACGTTGCGGAGGTAGAGCGCTTCCGGTCCGGCATCAGGCGATGGCACAAGATCTTCGATGTGCAGCATCTCGCCGTCTTCACCCTCTACCGCTGCGTCGCTGAAGGCCTCTGGCCTCTTCTTGCGAAGAAGGTCAATGATGCGATTGCGCGCCACGCGAAAAAGCCAGCCAGTCAGGTGCTCGATCGGCATCAGCAGGTGGTTCGCTTCCACCAGTTCGTAGAAGATCTCCTGCACGATGTCTTCGGCGTCGGAAGGATTGGGCACACGGCGACGGATGAAATTGCGCAGCCGGGATCGTTGTTTCGCGACGATCTCGGAGATTTGACGGTCTTGCTCGGTCATCCCCGCGATCCTCGCTGGCTCATCCATCTATGGTTGTAGACGAACAGGGGGCTCAAATATTGTAGAGATTCGAGTCGGCGGAACGTGAAGGTGACATCGACGCGGCGCGCGACCATGACGTGGAGCGATATCGTCCGGCCTCAATTGGTCCATCGGCGTTGTAAAGCGGTGCGAGATAAATTCCATGACGTGCAGCAATTGCTTCCATCTCCTCGACCCGCGCCGGCGTGATGGCTCCTCTTCCCCTAGAGAAGGGTTCGAACCGGCGCTCCAAAGCAAGGGCCATGCCTTCGAGCAGACATCCATGGACCACGTCGGGAAACGGATGCCGATTCAGAATTCCACGAAAATCCGGGGCGAACCTCATTCCACCGGTGATCTGTCCCAGACCTCCGAAGAAGACTTTGGCACCGGGGACCTCGGCGGTTGGAGACAAGTTCTTCGGGTACCCCGCATCGCAAACGATTGCGTCGGGGGCGATGTGATGCAACAGAAGCGATGGGGACGCGAGACTTGCCGCGCAGATCACGATGTCGGCCGCCGCGGAAAACTGCTGAAGATCCGTCGCGATCTCGACCTGAATGCCCTGGGCTTGCAGTTCTGCCCCGAGCCTGCGTAGTCGCTCGACGTTGCGTGCGTTGAGCAGCACTCGCTGCACGCTAGGCGCCAAACAACGGGCGCAGCCGGAGCCCACATCGCCTGTTGCTCCAACGATGAGCAGCGCTGATCTGCGAAGGTTACGGCCGTGCAGCGCGCACATCTTCTTGATGCCCTGAACGATGAAGGCCACGGTCAACGTATTGCCTGTCGTAAACGCCGTGTCGTGTCTTTTCGGAAGCCGATCGAAGTTGCCCTCGATCAGAATGGAGCTGAATCCGCCGAGACTCACGATTCTCGCCCCTGCCTTGATCGCGCAGGCCGCCGCGCCTCGCACGCGGGCGATGTTCTCGTGCACGTAAGCCGCTTGCAGACGGTCGGGAGGAATGAAGGAGTCGATGTACAAGCCGCGGGCCCTTGCGCCGGTGATCGATCCGACCTCGACATGGCACACGGCTCGGGGCGGAATCCATGGGAGGATGTCCTTGATTTCATCGTCCGGCAGAGGCATACGTTGCGGCCCGCGCAGCACGGCGAGCACGTCGGAAGCCGCTCTCCAACTTTCCTGATGCCCGATGAGAGCGAAATCGACGTCCATCATCCGCTCTCGGCTGGCTACACTGGCAGCTGACTCACCCATGCGAGTGTTACCTCCCCGGGTATCCCCAACAGGTCTAGCGTCTTCAGATACTGTTGCAGTGACGCGCCGCGAAGTTCGGCCGCACTCAAGCTGACGCCAAACAGTGCGGGCTTCACACAACTGGCGTGACACACTTCGCAATGTCCGTCCTTGCATTCCTTCGCCAGCATCTGCGCGAGGGTGGTCATCACATCCAGGTGCAGGCGGTAGACCTTTTCGTCGAAACGCCGCGCGTCACGGTCGCGCTCCACGCTCAGAATCGACATGGCGTGACCGATGTGCTCTTCTTCCTCCGCTGCGATGCGGGCGAAGGTCTCACCCATACTGCCCGGTGCCACCTTGCCGACGCGCGAGTAGCTTGCGACGGCGAAAGATTCCAGCATGATTTCCTGGACGATGAGACAGCCGATAAAGTCACGTTCTGTGACGCAACGCAGGAATGCTTCGCGGAGCCGCTTCCAGTGCTTTGCGTCGACATTATTGGCGACATCCACTCCAATCTTGCGGCCCTCGGCAGCGAATGCAGCCGCATGCCCACGTTCGCCCTGGGAATGCTCCAATGCATCGGCTACTTCTTCGGGATCGTCACAGATCTCCGATAAGGAGGCGTAGTTCATGGCGGCGAGTAGTTCACCAGTCATCGCCTGTGCCAGAATGTCCTGCCAAATCGGAGCAGTGGTTGAGAGAGAAGTGCATTCAATCGACGAGCAATTAACACCAATAACGGGTTCCATGCGTTCCTCCTGAATATCGAATTAAACCTTCGCTACTTATAAATTTCCCTTGCGGCAATCTTGGTCTTGAAGCGCGGCTTCGCTTGTGCAATTTGCTTCGTCATCTAGAGCCTCGCTAGGAACCGCCACGTGAGCATCGTGAAGCCGAATATTGCGACGCTCATGAAAGCCGTGAGCACAGAGAGACCACCCGCCACGGCGAATCGCCATCGCGGACCAGCGCTTTCCTTTGTGCGCAGGTAAAGTTCAGGAAAACGACAAGAGGCACAAGGTAGCAAGCGAGATCCCAGGGGGAAGAGGAACGGGCCGTCGAAGTGGTTCCCGATCCCGAGCGGCCCCCGATTCACGATAATCCAAGCGAAAACACCCACGCGTGTGAACCATTGCGCGTTTGCCACGAGATAGCCTCGCAGCGCCCAGCGGCGATGGGTAGAGATCTCACGCCTCAGTGCCGAGCGCCTATAGAGGCCGGAGCCGCTGAGCCCCAGCGCCGTTACGAAAAGCACCCGGCCGATCCACCGATGCACGGAAATGGCGCGAGCCCGTATCTGTGGAATGAGTTGCATCGCCCCGCCGAAGGCTATGACCGCAGCAAGCAGCGTGTGTGCGGCAAAAGCCAGATTTCCAGCGGTATCCCCGGGAACGTACGCCATGTCGAGAAAGGTGTTCCTGTTCCAGACCTGGGAGTTTCCCGTAAACGTCGAGGGGCCGTAGAAGGCTACGATGTAGTACAAAAACGCCCACTGGCCGATGACGGCTACCAGAAACCACAGCCCGGCTGCTGCTTTTAGTGCCTTGTCGGCAACGGAATTCGGCTCCAACTGGTTGGTCCATGCAGCGGTGCTCATACTCGTTTCTCCCAATGCGCGATACGAATCAGATCGGTTCGCGATAGCGGCGTAGGCGCACCGCGAGAGCGAGGAATATCGCAGCGACCGCCAAACCTAGCCACAGACCCGGAGTGCTCAAGAACTTGCCAGGAGCGATTAGCGCCAGCGGAATAAAGTGCGGATCGAGCGGACCGCTACCCGGCTGGCGTAAGGCGAAAGCGTGCGCGGCGAATCCACCCACGCGGTCGTGCATCAGGGAACCAAAATACGAAGTGTGGAAGGCGATCCACTCGAAGACGCCGATCGCTACCAGCGGCAACACGGCCCACAGAAACGCAGCGCGGCGCGCCCAACCGGAGACCAGCAGCAGCCAGGCGTAGATGGGCGCATGCCAGAGCGCAAGAACGATCAGACCGTAGAGCAGCACCAATTGCATCTGGAACAACGGCAACCGTGCCCACAGAGTCGTGACGCCTGCACCGGTAGCCAGCAGAACCGCGCTGCTCATCAACAGCATGATGAACTGCAAGACAACGGTGGTTACGAAGATGATCAGCGGCAGAATGACGAACGGGATGATGGCCTTCGAGAGCACGGTGGTAAGATCCGAAACCGGCAGCGACTTCCAGAACAGGATGCTGCGATCGCGGCGTTCACCGTGCAGCGCGTCGAGGCAATAGAAGATGCCGACGAGGATCCCTGTCGCAACGAGCAGCATGGCAATGTGAGCGTACGGGTGGGCGAGCATCGCGGACTGTATCGCCAGGTCGAGGGCCGCTACTCCACGCACGCTGCGCGGCACGCCAACCAGGCTGATCGCGGAGCCGAGCAGTACGACCGCGGCGACAGCCAGCGGCGCCACATAGATGGAACGGTTCTCCCACAATTCGCGGCGCACCGACCAGTAAAACGGCCGGGGCACCGACATTGCCGCCGGTGCGATTGCCGGCGAGCCGAGAGGAGAATCCGGCACGGCGTTCGATTCAGTGTTCATCTAACCGCTCCTTGTGCCTGACCGGACGGATTGCCAATCATGTTGCCCATCACGGCAACGAACACGTCGGCGATGCTGGGCGTGCGAATTTCGCCAAGTCCGGCGAGTTGCTGACGATCGACAAGCTCGAACAGCAGAATGCTGCGACCGAAAACCTGGCGCTCGTGAACGGGCTTCAGCGCGTGTGCCGCGGCGAGCTGCTCGGGATGCACCATCACCTCCACATAGCGCGACTCGAATTCTTCCATGCTGCAATCGAGCACGATGCGACCACGGTTGATGAACATGAGATCGGTGAGAACGTGCTGGACTTCTTCAACTTGATGCGTGGTCACGACGATGGTGCGGCTGCGATCGAAGTAGTCGTTGAGCAGCGAATCGTAGAACTGCTTGCGATACAGGATGTCGAGGCCAAGCGTCGGCTCGTCGAGCACCAGCAATCTGGCGTCAATGGCCATCACCAGGGCGAGGTGCAGCTGCGTGACCATGCCCTTCGACAATTCCCTGACCTTGCTGCCCGACTTAATCGCGGTCTTGGCAAGAAAACCCTCCGCCTTCGCGCGATCGAATCGCGGATGCACGCCGGCAACGTAGTCGAGTGCCTGGGTCACCCGCATCCAGCGCGGCAGCACAGCGACATCGGCAATGAAGCAGACATCCCGCATGAGCTGATCGCGTTCAATCCAGGGATCGCGTCCTAGCACCTTCAATTCTCCCTGATATTGCGTCAGACCGAGAATGGCGTTGAGCGCGGTGCTCTTGCCCGCGCCGTTGGGACCGATGAGTCCCAGGATGCGGCCCTCATCGACATGCAAATTGACGCTATCCACGGCGACGGTCTTGCCGAAGACTTTGCGGAGTCCGCGTGCTTCGATTACGGTCATGGCTTCGGCTCCTCCTTAACATCTGCGGGAATCGACGGCGGTGAGCTTGCTACCGCTTGCAGCAGTGCTTGTGGCGTCAGGCCGAGGCGCTGAATGGTGGCGGAGACCTTGGGCCATTCTTCCGCAAGGAACTTCTGGCGTTCGCTCTGCAGCAGCAGATTGCGCGCGCCGATATTAATGAACATGCCGCGGCCTCGCCTGGTCTCGACGAGCCCCTCGTCGACCAGTTGTTGATAGCCCTTCAGAACCGTGAGCGGATTGACGCGATACTCCGCCGCCACATTGCGCACGGACGGCAGCGGATCGCCTTCCTTGAGCACGCCGTCGAGTATCATGGCGACGACACGGTCACGAATCTGGCGGTAAATTGGCTGACTGTCGTTCCACTCACGGTCCATCATGGATTCCAGATAATCCTCACGAGAGGCACGCTGCGCATTACTTTGTCCGTGCTAGTTCGAAGTGCGCCTGGACTGGCTTATCGCCGGGCATTATGTAAGTCCAGTCCTCGGTGTGATGGTTAGCGTCGACGAAGGTGAACACGGCATGGTCCATGTATCCGTACTGCGTGCCGCCGGAAAGGTCGAGAAAATCGAATTGCACCGTTTTTCCGTCGGGCGACATCTTGCCGGACATACGCGGCCGATTCCCTGCGTCACAATAGTGCGTCAGCAGCAGTCGATCGCTGTCCAGATAAAACATCGTGACCGGATGATCGTGGCGAGCCGGATCGTCCGCCGTCCCGGCTTCCTTCATCTCATGCACCATGGCGTTTCCCCGCGAAGTGATGCGCAGAGAGATATCCGTAAGCGCTCCGTCCCCCATCCCGGCTTGCGGCGGGAGGGTTGTCACGCGGCCTTGCCATGAACCGGCCAGCGTTTTCAGTTTGTCGTAGGCCTTTTGCGAATCAGACGGAGCCTTTTGCGCGTCAGACTGAGCAAACACCACCGTGGAAAGCGACATCAGAGCAACGACGGATAGAATTGATCGAACGTATTTCATGTTTGATTCTCCTTGAGCTTTCTCGAGTACTCGATCAAGCGCATTACTTCCTCGGCGGTGGCATCGGCTGGAATCCCGGCTCGCTGGTTGGAGGAACGACGTTCTTCAGCCGCATGTAAGTGACGAGGTTGCCGTAGTGTTCCAGATCGTGCATGTTGTTGGCCGTCAGCACGCCGAGTTTCGGTAGATCGTTTCCGAAGAGCTTGACCATTTGAGGAGCGGACGCGTCGGTCATGCTCTCATACGCCTTGTCGCAGTAAGCGAAGGCACCTTTGAGTGCGGCGATTAAATCCGCTTTCGAGCTCTTGGTCTGTTCGATTTTCAGATCGGGATTTTTCTCGCCGAGTTCGATGGAACAAAACATGTACTGTGCGTCGGTGAGGTGTCCGACAATCTGTCCGTAGCTGCGGACCGCGTCAGTAGGCTTAAAGTTGTAATTCTCTTCGGGCATTTTTTCAGCTGAGTGGAGCAGGATATTCTTCACGGCTCCGTAGGCGGTCCTATTGAAGGTGCTGAGTGGATTTGGGTTGTCCTGCGCCAAGGCGACGATTGGTGCAAGAAGGCAGATGATAAGAGCTGACGGAAGCGCTCGCATGAATTGGTTCTCCTCAAAAGGCTAGGCCAGATTGGACTGGCCTTGTGTTATAGTCAACTACAACACTAAATCATTTACAAGTACTTTCTTGAAGTTACTTCTCTCCGCTGCCGCCATGACCCCCTATCCCTTTCAAATACAATGGATTACAGTGACCGCATAAGCCCGAAGCAATTGTGACTTTCGTGCGCTTACCTCGGATCATCGCCATGCCTTGGCTGGCCGTCGCTCTCCGCCGCGAGGCATAGGCCAACCGAATCTTCGCTCCTCTTGACAATCAAGATGAAAGGCGTATTCTCCTCTTGTTTCTCAGGAGGAAGCGTCTTCATGCCGGACAGGCCGAGTGATCTGGTGCAAGGCACGTTAGACATGCTCATTTTGAAGACGCTGGCGCTAGAGCCCATGCACGGATATGGCGTCGCTATCCGCATCGAGCAGATCAGCAAGGGTGTGTTCCATGTGAATGCGGGTTCGTTGTTTGTGGCGTTCCAACGCTTGCAACGAGCAGGACTGATTCGAAGCGAATGGAAAGCCACCGAGAACAGCAGGCGGGCAAAGTACTACGTTTTGACAGAACAAGGACGAAAGCGGCTCAGTAGCGAAACGCGGGAATGGTGCAGGCAGGTTGCCGCGATTGCCAGAATCTTGGAGGCGCAATAAGCCGGACATGTCTTTCCTGCGAAACACAGCAAGCGGGCTTCAATCGCTGTTCCGAAAGGAGCACGTCGATCAAGAGCTGGACGAGGAGCTACGCACCTACCTGGACATGGCAATCGAGGAAAAGATGAAGCAGGGGATGAGCCGCGAAGATGCCGCTCGATCGGTACGACTGGAGCGGGGAGCCTTGCTGTGGCAAAAGAAACCGTCCGCGCCGCCGGCTGGGAATCGTTGGTCGAGACCTGCTGGCAAGACTTGCACTTCGGCCTGCGGATGCTACGCAAGAATCCAGGCTTCACCGCAGTGGCCGTTCTGACCCTAGCGCTAGGCATCGGCGCGAATACCGCGATTTTTAGTGTGGTTTATGCGGTGCTCTTGAAACCGCTACCCTGCGCCAAGTCGGAAGAGGTGTTCAACGTATTCCAGCAGCAAGCGCAGGGCGAAACGCCCCACATGGCCTGGTCGTATCCGAACTTCAAAGAACTTAGCGAGCAGAATCATGTCTTCAGTGCGGTGGCGGGAGCGCAACGTCACCAGCTTACGGTTACCGGGCGAGGCGAGCCTATGGTCGTGAATACCGCAGTGGTAACAGGAGAGTTTTTCTCGCTCTTCGAGGCGAGGCCTCTCGCCGGACGCACTTTCCATTCCGAAGACGGCAAGCCGGGAGCTCCGGCCGTGGCCATCCTTGGCGAAAATCTGTGGCGCGGGCTGGGCGGTGATCTCAAGATAATTGGAAGCACTATTGATGTGGAGAAGCGCGCTTTTACGGTTGTCGGGATCATGCCGGCGGAATTTCGTTTTCCACTTTTCCCTGCAGTCACGGAGGCGCCACAACTCTGGGTCCCCCTTCCCCAAGATCCGCTTTTTGGCCCCTGGATGGAGCGACGGACCGGGCACTGGCTGCAGGTGACCGGGCGCGTTAAGCCCGGCATTCCCATGAGCCAGGTTCAGGCAGAGATGGATGCCTTGGCCGCGAGCCTGGCGAAGGAGTTCCCTGCTGAGAATAGGGACTGGCTGATCCGCACAGCGCCGCTGCAAGAAATGATCGTCGAAAATGTAAAGCCCGCGCTCTTCGTATTGCTCGGCGCCGTTGGCCTGGTGTTGCTGATTGCCTGCGCCAATATCGCCAACTTGCTTCTCACTCGCGCAACATCACGTGCCAGAGAGATCGCGGTGCGGAACACACTCGGAGCGGGCCGCGCGCGGATTGTTCGTCAACTATTGAGCGAGACGGCGGTTCTGGGTTCGCTGGGCGGAGTAATCGGAATCGCGCTGGCGTATTGGGGCGTTCAAGTGCTGGCCGCGCTGATCCCCGCGGGAGTGCCAATCGTGAACGCCATTCGCGTGGACCATTTTGTCCTGTTTTTTGCGCTGGTGCTGTCGGCCATCGCCAGCATTGCCTTCGGCTTGGCTCCGGCGTTTCTCGTCGCTAACTCGAATTTGCAAGTAAACCTACGCGCAGGCGGTGCGCGTTCCGGCGAGAGCAGCGGTGGCCGCCGCGCGCGCAACATCCTTGCTAGCGGAGAAATTGCCCTCGCGGTGATGCTGCTTGTGGCGGCAGGATTGTTACTGCGCAGCTTTGCCAAGCTTACCGCCGTCAATCCTGGGTTCAACGTTCAACACCTCGTGAAGGCCGAGATCCCGCTGCCACGTGCGCAGTATTCGACTCCGCAGCAGTGGATCGCTTTTTCTGACGAGTTGCTTCGGCAAATGCAGTCGGAGCCCGGTCTAGAAGATTCTGCCGTGACTCTTCCTGCGCCGATCGCGGATCGAAACGCCGAAGTGCCGTTCGATATCATCGGAGAGCCCCCACTTTCTGCCAACACATCCAGAACCGCCGACTACGTTTCCGTCAGCAGCAATTACTTCCGAACCATGGGGATCCCGCTTTTGGCCGGGCGGCTGTTCGACCAGCGCGACGTGATGTCGAGGCCGAACGTTACGGTCATCAGCAAGGCTTTGGCGGAAATGTATTTTCCGAGCGGGAATGCGCTGGGAAAACAAATTTCATTCGCCTTTCCACCTGATCCGGGAATTCCTCGGCAGGTCGTGGGCATTGTCGGCGATGTGCGGGACGTGTCCTTAGGCGACGCTCCTAAGCCAATGGTATACGTTCCTTTCACCCAAGCGCCTTATCCTGGCGCGGTAGCCGTCGTGAACAGCCCCCTTAGCGTAGCCAGTGTCGCGGCAACGCTTCGCCATGACGTGGCAAAAATCGATAAGGATTTGCCGGTCAGTGATATCGCGTCGATGCCCGATATTCTGAACGCGTCAGTGGCACAGCCCAGGTTTCGCACATTTTTGCTCGGACTATTTGCCACCATGGCACTGGCGCTGGCGGCGACCGGGATTTTTGGAGTTATTTCCTATTCCGTTGCCTGCCGGACGCATGAGATTGGGATCCGCGTAGCGCTCGGAGCGTCACGCGGCGCGATACTAGGGCTGGTCTCGCGCGAGACGCTTATCCTGATTTCAGCGGGGCTCATTCTCGGAGGGATTAGCGCGCTTGCGGCTTCACGCGTGCTTGGCCACTTACTTTTCGGCGTGTCAGCCAGCGATCCGCTAACACTCACGTCCGTCACGATTGCTCTGGCAGCCGTTGCGGCGCTTGCCGCGTATGTTCCCGCGCGGCGAGCGATGAGCGTTGACCCAATGATTGCGCTTCGCGACGAATAACTACCTCAAACCCCACTCTGCTCCGGAAGCGATTCAGAAAACGATAGAAACGATAGAAACGATATAGCCCTCTTGCTGACGGCAAAACACTGGTTTAGCATTACGAAAGCCCGCCCCCCGATAGGCCAATACCGATGCAATCCGAAAGACGCCGAGCACCAAGGCATCCGTTCACCGCAAGAGCAGAAATTATTGACGAAAAGGAAAGCGTTCGCACAGTCTCTCGAGTCAGCGACCTAAGCCTGCACGGGTGTTACGTGGAAATGGTGAATCCCCTTCCCCAAGGGACCAACGTGCTGATGGAGATCTACACCGAGACAGAGTTCCTGGAAACGCACGCGACCGTCGTGTATTTTGAGCCGAAGCAAGGAATGGGCTTGACCTTTACGGAAATGCCGGCGTTTTTCGCAGGCGTACTGAACAAGTGGTTGGAACAAGCCGGAAAACAAAAGGCCTATTGAGTCGCTATGCCTGTTGGCTGGGAGGGCGGGAGATTTTGTTCCATTCCCGGATGTTATAGCTGTACAACGCGAGGCAAAAAACATTAGCCGGAATGAATCCAAATTGTGATGTGTCCGCGGCAATGACGCAGATCAGAGCGCTGTTCAGGCCGGCAATCAACCAGCCTTCCCACCGTTTCTTACCGACCAGAATGGTCGAACCGACGGTCAAGACGCAGGAAATATAATCAAGTCGAAGCAAGTGCATGGTGTTTGTGAACGGGCTCGTCAAAACTCGAACATGAGGTTTTGAGAGGGCAGCAACAGTCCCTCGTTACACAGACGAGCCCATTAGCTATACTGTACGCATCGCGGGATGAAACATCCGTAACTATGGTCACGAAGTTCGCTAGCTGATGTTCTTTTGTGTAATACCCCTGCGGCCACAATTCTACGCGATCAGCTCAGACATCTTTAGTTCTTTGGCAATTCGCCGGACTAGGTTCATATTCCTGATCGTTGGCCTCGACAACTTGTTTGGCGCGGAGGACTTTCAGGACGGAACCGTTTTCATCTTCTTTCAAATCCAAAAAAGGCCTGGATGAGTTCTTCTCGTTCCGCTACGGGCACACCCTTGCGAGCTACGAATACATAGTCAACAAGGGGCTTGGATCTATGAAGACTCCGGACTTTGCTTTTGTCAATTTTTCTGCTGGCGATCATGGAGCTAAAAACTGTTTCATCCAGGACTCCGGCATCGACCGCTCCGCTCACCAGTGCTGCGGTCACGCTATGGCTCCCACTGAATCGAACCTTGAGCTCGGTGTTGGAATTGATCCCAGCCTCCGCGAGTTCGCGGCAGGGAATCAAATAATCGCTCGCGGAGTTAGACCGCCGCACTATAAGAGCGCAAGTGCATGTAAATCGATCTGCGAAAACCGCGATGCCATTAGTATGGGCTTCTCTCTAGCAACCAAACTGTCTGTTAGATCACTCCGCTTTCAATCCTAGGCAAACCAACACGAAATATTTCCGTCGCGTTGACTTTTTTTCAGAGAATGCCGCCGGTGACACGGATGATTTCGCCGGTGAGATATTTCGAGTCGGACGAGGCCAGATACACAGCTGTGGGAGAAATGTCGTTCGGCTGGCCAATGCGCCCAAGCGGTGACTGCGCCTCAATCCACTTACGAAAATCTCCTTCATTGAGACCGGCGGAGTGTACTCCTTCGGTTTCGATCATGCCGGGGTTGATTGAGTTCACGCGAATCTTGCGCGGGCCCAATTCTTTCGCGAGCACGACGGTGATGGCGTCGACAGCAGCTTTCGTGCCCACATAAGTCGCTGCATTGGGCGGAAAAATTGTGCTGGCGCCGGAACCGATGTTGATGATGCTCCCGCCCTCGGGGCCGACGAGCTTCACGGCTTCTTTTGTGGTCAGCAATAGACCGAGTACGTTTAGATTGAACTGCTTGTGAAACAATTCCTCGGTGATGGCGTCGAGCGGCGCGAACTCATACGTGCCGGCATTGTTCACCAGAATGTTAAGCTTGCCGAAAGCCTTCTTGGTTTCGGCGAAAAGCCGCGTAATGTCCGCCTGTTTCGAGACGTCAGCTTGTACGGCAACAGCCTTGCCGCCATTGGCTGTGATTTCCTTTACAACGCGGTCGGCGCCCTCTTTGCTGGACGCGTAGTTCACAACAACGGACGCACCCTCGGCGGCGAGTGCCTTGGAGATGTCCGCACCGATTCCTTTCGAAGCGCCAGTTACAACTGCAACCTGATTGGTAAGCTTGCCCATAGTGTTCCCCGTTCTGTCGGCCTAATTCTGGCCGGGTGGTTCGCTGGCCGTATAATTGATGATCGATGCGCGCAGCAGGTTACAAATAGGTTCGGAGACGTTGGCATGCGAGTTTGAGGATTTCCGTAGACGCGTAAATGGAACAGGCCGATCTTGCAGACATATACCGCAGCCGGGAACGCACTTGATCTACCGGCTTATGTTCGGCGACACTCCCACGGCGGAACAAAGTAACGACAGGTAGCCATCCCAAAGCGTTTCCATTGCGCAAAATCGCCGTGCTGGACGGGCCTCCGCGGCCGGGCCTGGTGCTCGGTTACTTCCGGATGAATGAGAAGGAAATTCGCGAGGGCATCCGGCTACTGGGCGAGACGCTTTTTGCTACCAATTTATGCTAGCCATAAGCGGTAGAAGAGCGTATGTTCTTGGTATCCCGACCGGGCGACCTGTTGGGATGAGGCTCTCGCTGCAACCAAGGGCAGAAAAGATTTCACGTTCACCCGAGAGCCTCTCTTTTTTTGCGAGTCCCTCACCTGCGACATCCCCGGCACATCTAGTAAGCATTGGCCCAGTCACGAGAATTGTTGACGAATGCTTCCCTCATACCAGATTTCCGTGTCCCTAGAAGAGATTGCGGCAAAAGCTTCGTGAGCCGATGGCTGATCTTTAAACGCGGCGGCCATGAAGGCGAAGGGATTGGCGTTAAGGTTTGAGGTGCCAAGAAACGAGTGATGTTGGCTACCCTTGCTTAGCCATAGGTTAAGAGATCTGATGCAAATCCTTGAGCCATTCGGTTCCGGGATCCGATTAGACGTTTCCTCGGCAAATACCACTGGGGCGAAACGTAGCTAGCATACTCGCGATAGTAGTGGCGTCGTGAGCCCCCAAATGCATGGCCTCGTACCACAAGAAGTCTTTTTCCTTAAGGGCGCCGGCCTCGAGAAGTATCGCTTTCGCTTGAGCGTTGCGACTCTTGAACAGACTCCATTGAGATTCAGATACGCTGTTGGCAAAACCCGAACCCCGTGCCAGCCACGAATAGTTCAGATCGAGATAGGCGAGGGAAATCCGGGGTGTCGTGGGGTCTGGATAAGCCGCAATCCACTTTTTCACCCTGGTAATTTGCGCGGCGTAGTCTGAATCGGCGGGCGTTCCCGCCGACACTGGCATTCCAGTGCCATTGTAGAAAGCGTACGTTTTCCAAACGCCACCGAGAAGCCGGCCCTTTTCGATGCGATTCTGCTGCGCGATTTTCTCTAGCTACGCGAAATCTTCCTGGACCAACAAGTTCTTGATGCGGGCGCTGTATAGCCCATCGGGCTCGTCTGGTTTTGCCGAGTTGTCAAGGGATAGAAGGCCGTGATGATCGCGGCCGTGGCAACCGGGGAAGGAGATGCTTTGTAGATGACGCCACGATACTGTACGAAGGGATAGTGCGACGAAAGTGGCAAAGCACATCAGGTTTGAGCTGGCGAACGTTTCGCCGCAATATCCAGAGGTTCAGATCGAGACGCACTAGACCACGGCGCGGAGCGCCGGCGCACGGTCGGTCTAGTTTTCGCCGGACTGTTCGCGTCGCAAATTGCGGCGCAGGAAGTCTTTGGCCCGGAAGATGATCATTCTGATTGCTGGAAGGCGCGTGTTCAGCGTGCCGGCGATCTCAGAGTAGCTCATGCGCTTGTAGTACAGCAGCACGAGCGGAACCTTGTATTTTTCCGGCAAGCGAGTCAAGTGTTCCCGAATTTGGCGCTGTTCGTCCTTGCGTAGGATCTCGGAGAGCGGTGAAAGAGCCGAATGATCGGCGAAGCCGCTGATATCTATGTCCTCTAAGGAGGAACTTCGCTCGCATTTCCTTTGCCGCAGCTTATCGATACAGTGCCGGCCCGCCACCTGTGAGACCCAGGGACGGAAGGGCATGGTTTCGTCTCGCTGGTGCAGCACACGGTAAAGCTTCAGGAAGACTTCCGCGGCCGCGTCCTCGGCGTCTTCCGGTTGCCGAAAGAATCGGCGGCACACCCGCAAAACGTATCGATAGTGATCGGTGTAGATGGAGCCCAAAACATCGGGGCAGATTGATTGTGGCTGCGACTGAGGCAGGGCTGAGGCCTGCGGTTCTTCCAGGAACATCGAAGTTGCTTCGGTTGCCATCTCCAGTCCTTTCCTTTGAGTTTGCACACCAATACTGTCTGGTCCGCACGGTGCAAGTTGTGGAGGTCGTCGTTACGATTATTCAGCGAGTTGTTTAATAGTTCCTTCTTCGCTGCTCGTAACTTTCCTCGGTCGCACAACCAACGCCGGCCGACGGCGAGTCTTCGGGAAATCCTTGTTGTCCGCGGAAGCGCGATGCGCGCTGGCTTCGCGGCGACGCACAACCAAAAGTGTCAAGTCATCGCCGGGCGGGCACGCGTCGGCGAAGTCGAGTACCGCGCCGAGCGTGGAGAAGAGCACCTGGTTCGCGCTTGCGCCGCTGACGGCCTCCGCAGCGGAAGTTAGCCTTGCCATCTCAAACTCTTCGTCGCGCGGATTGCGGCATTCCGTCAGCCCGTCGGAATATGCCAGCAACATGTCGCCGGGATTCAGGCGCACGGTCCCTGAGTTGTACGTCGCTTGGTGGAGTGCGCCGAGCATCGGGCCACCCTCTTCCAGCCGTTCGACGGATTTGTTGCGCCTGAGAATCAGCGGGGGTGGCAGGCCGGCGTTGCAATACACAAGTTCGCTTCGCTCCAGATCAAGCCGCGCAAAGAATAGCGCCGCGATCGGCGGCTCGCTCTTGTCCTGGCATAGTTCGCGATTGACCGCCGCAACGGCATCGGCTGGATGCGGGTAAGTTCGCGCGTTGCGCTGAATCAAATCCATCAGATGAGCTTGCCAAATCCCCGCGGATAATCCTTTGCCTGCGATGTCGCCCACAATGAGCCCCAGCACGGAGTCGAGTTGCATCACTTTGAAAAAGTCTCCTGACAAATGGCGCACTGGAAAAATCTCGCCGGCGATCTCAAACTCGCCCGAAACCAATTCGCGTGGAGCACAGAGCCGCCGTTGGACTTGGGCCGCTTCGTAGATGGCTTGCTGCAGCTTTGCATGTGCAGCGCGCACGGTATCGCGTTCTTCCCGCAGCGATTCGATGCTCTCCGTGAGGTTCGGTGACGTGAGGGTTGGTAAACACTCGGGCGCGCGATCTCCCGCAGGGTGCTTTCTTCTCACTCGCCGGACGATTCTCAGGCAGCTTTCGCGTGCCGATCAGCGTTTCTGCGGTTGCCATGATCATGTTCCCCTCATCCTCATCCCACGAACTTGTAGCCCACTCCATGCACGGTCAGAAAAAAGCGGGGTTGCTCCGGAACTGGCTCCAGCTTCTGGCGAATGCGCACGATATGAGCATCCACCGTCCGGGTGGTCGGAAAATTCTCGTACCCCCAAACCTCGTCGAGCAGCCGCTCGCGGCTCAGCGTTTCGCCGGAGTGACAAAGAAAATGCTTGAGGAGGTCAAATTCCTTGCTGGAGAACTCCACCGGGTTGCCGCCACGCCGCACCTGGTAACTGCGCAAATTCACTTCGACATCGCCAAAGGAATAGCGGTCCTGCTCTTTGGGGAGCGTTTGCGCGCGCCGCAGGACAGCTTTGACGCGAGCGAGCAATTCGCGGATAGAGAAAGGCTTGGTGACGTAATCATCGGCACCGAGTTCGAGGCCGACGACCTTATCGACCTCCTGTCCGCGCGCGGTGAGCATGATGATGGGAATGGAGGGACGCTTGGCCTTGAGCTGTTTGCAAACATCCAGCCCGCTCATGCGCGGCATCATCACGTCCAGGACGACGAGGTCCGGAGAATCCTTCAGGGCGCGTTCGAGGCCTTCGACACCGTCGAGCGCCGTGAGCACCTGGAAACCTTCGTACTCAAAGTTATCGCGCAAGCCGGCGACCATGTTCGGCTCATCCTCGACGATCAGAATCTTCGCTGTTCCCATGCCTTCTCCTTTAGCCTTGCCCTGCGTCATGACGCTTCCACTCCCTCAGGCGGCGCCGCTAGCTTGCGAAGGGAAAGCCAGCGGCAACGCGATCGTAAATTTGCTGCCCTTCTGCGGATGGCTTTCGACCAGCACATCCCCACCGTGCGCCCGCGCGATGTGCCGAACAAGCGAGAGGCCCAAACCCGAGCCCTTCACGTTGTGCACCAGCGGATCCCCGCAGCGGTAGAACTTCTCGAAGATTTTTTCCTGCTCGTGAACCGGAATGCCGATGCCGTGGTCGCGCACTTCCAGATTCACGGAGCCGTTCGAGCGATACAGGCTCACGCCAATGTACTTGTCGTCCTTCGAGTACTTCAGTGCATTATTCACCAGATTCAGCAGGGACCGCGCTATGGCTTCGCGATCCACGTTCACCGGTGGAATATCGCCGGAGATGTTCTCCTCGAACGCAAAACCGTTTTGCTGGATTTGGAAGCGATAGGATTCCAGGGTGGAATGAACCAGTTCCGCGAGATCCGTTTCCTTGAACTCGTATTCCTTGCGCCCGGCCTCGATGCGGGAGAAGTCCAGGATATTGTTGATCAGAGCGGTCAGGCGTTCGCTCTCCTCGCGGATGATGCGGAAATACTCCTGATATTTTTCCTTTGCCGAAAGTCGCCCCAGTTCCAACGTCTCGGCATAGAGACGAATCAGGGCCAGCGGCGTCCGCAATTCGTGGGAAACGTTGGCAACGAAATCGGATTTTAGTTTTGCCAGGGTCATTTCCCTGGAGACGTTGCGATAGGTCAGCCAGATTCCGCCGATCATCAGCAGAGAGAGTGCGGTCAAGACCAGATAGTTATACCGAAGGAACCTGGACACCATATCGGAGACCGTAGTCCCCTGGTATTTGATGGCCGCAGTTAAGCCCGGGAAAACAAACTGTAAAATTACGCTCCGCCTCCGACTTACCTTCGCCCCAATTGCCGGAAGTCACCCAGGGTGTGTAATCCCCCTTTGACGGGCGAATCATCATGACCGGCGGATTGTCACCCTTTAAGACCTCGCTCTTGCTGCTCAATACATCTTTCATCATGGCCGGCAGGAAGGTCTGCTTCAAATAGTCATCATCAAACGCGACAGCGCCAAGCACCACGCGATCCTTCGGGGTATGCGGAGGGAGAAAATAGGCGAGATTCCAATAGTTGTACTGATTGTCCTGATGGAACCAATCACCAGTGATGACGACCGGAGGTTCGTCCTTTTCCGCCATGATTCGAACACGGGCCGACATGTCGGTCGCTTCCAGGGGAAACCACGTCGCCACCATGTTGATCTCATCTTGCGCGCGCGCGCAGAACTCCGGATCCTTGTCGCGCGCCGGCTGCGCTCGGCTAATCATCAAGTTATTCTTCTTGTCGTACAGAAAGGCATACGACAATTCGGGATGCTCCAATAGGATGTGTTCGAGCTTGGCCTTGATCGCGGCGCGGTCTTGGTCGGGGCTTGGAAACTCCTCGCGGATCGGGGTGATCATATCGTTGGCCTTGTACAAGGTTTTCTTTTCCGCGATCCCCAACACGTGGGAGAAGTCGCGCTGGATAGCCGCTTCGACGGCCTCAGACCGCTGGATATGCTTCAGGTTCCAAATGCTGAAGGCCATCAAGGCGGCCGCAGGAAGCGTGATGGCCAACTCCAGCGTCAGGAGCGTTCGCGTGCGGTCCGTTAGTCGCCATTTCTTCTTCAACATTCTCAGCCTCGCCAGGTCGTTCATTCACCTTACGAAGACAAAACTATAAAGACCCGCCAAAGGGAGTGTGTCAAGACGTCGCAAAGGATTGTAAAAAGTTGTAAAGCCCTAGGGGCCCAGGTCTCATTCATGGACGCCCGCCGTCACATGGAAACAACTTATTTTCAGTAAGTTACAAGTAATAAGGCCTAAGACGCGTCCAGGGAAACACCGTCAAGCCAGGAGCAACTTCGCGGGGCCTGCCGGGTTCAATCGCCGAATCTGGCTACGGCGCGGGCTTTCGCTTTTACGGCTTCTTGTTCTCTGTTCTTAGGAGGCGCACTAGTTTCGAGCGCATGGATCAGGCGGGCAGAAATGGCGGCGATATCGCCGACAGCTGCAAGGAATGCGGCTTCATTTGCGATCGACGGTTTTGTGAAGCCGCTGATTTTTCGGACGAACTGGAGCGAAGCCGCGCGAATTTCTGCGGGAGTGACCGGCGGATCAAAATTGAAAAGCGGTCTGATGTTTCTACACATTGGCTTTGCACCTCTAGGGAATAGATGAGTCCAGGCTTTCTTTTGATTCAGGCGAACGCGGCGAGCTCCTAGGTGGTGACAGCCGATCTTACGGACTTGAAAGAAGCGAGGCGCTGGCGAGCGTAGTTGCACCAGGGCCCCACGGGATCCAAGCTGACATAGGCTTGCCAATGCTGCTGCGCTTCGGCAAACGCGCCCAGTTTCTCGCAAACGAAAGCCAAATTGTAGTGCGCATCACAATAGTCCGGACGCAACCGCACGGCTTGCCGGAGATGCTGCCTGGAAGCTTCCAGATCGCCGAGATCTTCGAGCACACTTCCCAGGTTGAAATGCGCCAAGGCGTTCTCTGAATCCAGAGCAAGAGAGCGGCGAAAACATTCCGCGGCTTTTTCCAGGCTGCGGTCCTCGTAATAAAGGGTTCCGCAATTGATGAGAGCATCGAGCCTTTGCGAATCGAGGCGCAGAGCGCGATCGTAAGCATCGAGCGCTTGCGCCCGGGTGGCTCTGTCGGCTTCATATTGCAACGCCCTGGCAAACCATTCGTCGGCCGTGGGCTCGGCCATGACGCGTACTCGCTCGTGAAGTTCGCGAGTCTCGAAATTCAATACGAACTGGCCCGATAGCGGCTCCAGGCGCGCTCCCTCGCGTTCAACAATGACGTCCTTGCCGTCGGAAAGAACACGAAGCTCCGCGAGCGGCACGTGGACCTGAGAAAGCTTGTCGCGAAGCGCAGCCACCGTACGTTGCAGGCGGTTTGCGGAAACTCCCTTTTCGACTAGTTGTTTTACGGTGCGCAGGCCGATCAGATCCCGGAAATCGTAGGAAGGACTTCCCATATCCGTTCGAGGAGAAACCAGGCGCAAACGGTCCCAGGTGTCCAACTGCTTCCCGGTGAGCCCCAAAATGCGCTGGACGTCTTCGGGACTAAATCTGTCGGTCGTACCCATTCAGAATTATCCGGCCAGCTTCTTCCCGGCCCTCTTCTGCTGCGTAGTTGCGGCTGGCGGCACAGCTCGCGCGGGTGGCTTCTTCCCCACCGGAACAGGCCCTGCAGCAACCTCCGCGGTGGCGGCAGCAGGTGCTTTCTTCTCCGCAATACTCTTTTTCAGCGCTTCCATCAAGTCGATTACCGGAGCCAGATGCGGCTGCGCGACTTCCGTAACTTCCTGCCCCTTAAGCTTGGCGGCAATCAGCGCGCGCACATTCTCTTGATACTCGTCGCGATATTTCTGTGGCTCAAAAGGAGCCGCGAGACTGGCAATGAGTTGCTCGGCGAGTTTCTTTTCCTGTTCCTTCACTTCGACGTTGTCGGTAGGAATAGACTCGGCAGCACGAATCTCGTTGGAATAGAACATGGTGTGCAACGTCATGCCTCGGCTGCCAGGGCGAATAATCACGATGTGCTCCCGCTGGTGCATGGTGAGCTTGGCGATCGCACCGTAGCCAGACTCTTCCATAGCCTTCATGAGGAGTTTATAGGCTTTCACTCCGGCTTCCTCCGGCGAGATGTAGTAGGAGGAGTCGAAGTACAGGGGATCCATCTCATTGAGCTTGACGAACTCCAGGATTTCCATAACGTGGGCCGAAGGAGGCTCAATCTTGTCCAGCTCTTCCTCGCTGAACAGGACGTACTGATCTTTTTCGTACTCGTAGCCCTTCACAATTTCAGACCGCTCGACGTTGCGGTTGCAAACGGGGCAAAACAACGGCTGTTTCAGCCGCGAATGGCATTCCTTGTGGAGTTGGTTGAAACTGATGCGTTCACCGCGAGCTGCGGCAAACATCCGCACGGGTATGGAAATCAAGCCAAAGGTGATGTGACCTTTCCAGACAGTGGTGGCCATGTGGATACTCCTTCGGTGAGCAGCCTAGGGATCCGCGCACGAGCTTTTAAGGTTAGCCTTCCGGCAGGCCAGAATCAAGATGAACCCATGCGGTATTGCTCATTTTGGAAATCGCCCCCCTGGGGCAGGACGCTGGTCTAGCTGGTTCGTGGATCGTTCACTCGCCACTGGAAGCGACGGAATTCCGCCAGCTTGCCAAAATCCCGGGCATTGGCAGTGATGACAGTGATGCCCAAGCGGCCTGCGCTCATCGCAAGCAGCGCGTCGTTGGCCAAGCGCCCTCGTCCAACTTGCTCGTAACCGTATTTTTCCGCTAGGCGAGTAAGGATTTTCCCAGTTTGAGTCCAGTCACTGAGATTGGGAACCAGTATCCGGCCAATCCTCTCAAAACCACGTTCTAAGCGCGCAACAACGCGGCGATGTTGAGCGGTCACACCCGCGAACAATTCTTCGAGGACAACAGAACTCAACCAAATGGGCCCACCGCCCGCCATCCGTCTTAGATTCAATGCGGCATCATCTCGCATGCGCAGGGAGGGGATGTAGATCGATGAATCGAAGAGGACCGGCTGCATTAGTCTTCCAAAGTGCCATACACGTCTTTGATGACAATGCCGCTGGTCACAAAGCGCTCATTGGCTTGCGCCGCCAAGCGGTTCCTCTCGTGCTCGGAAATAACCAAATCCAAAGCGCGCTCGATGGCCTCGGTTTCGGTGCCGGCGCGCAAGACCCGCTGGGCGCGCTTAATTTTCACAGGATCCAAACGGAAGTGCTTGTGGGCGCGCGTTCTGTTAGTCGTCATGCCAATGTCCTCCTTTCCGAGTATACCGTAGCCATGTACACACAGCCTTCAATTGTGAACATACGACTGTGAGCTTCACAATAGCGTGATATAGAATCCACCCATGGGCAAGCTCGAAGAATACAAGCGAAAACGCCACTTCGACCGGACGCCGGAGCCGTCCGGCGAACCCGAACCAGCCACGGGTCCGATCCAGGACAAGCCCGCGCCGGCTGCCAAACGCACGCGCCTGCCAAAACCGAAACTGCCGCAGTTGGAAGTGCGTCCCGGGGCTGAGCATGGCGACACCTTCGTGGTTCAAAAGCACCGCGCAACACGGCTGCACTACGATTTCCGACTGGCGATCGATGGAACGCTGAAGTCCTGGGCGGTGCCCAAGGGACCTTCGCTGAACTCTGCCGATAAGAGGCTGGCGGTGCAAACCGAAGATCACCCGCTGGACTACGCGAACTTCGAGGGAAAAATCCCGGAGGGCAATTACGGCGCGGGAACCGTGATGGTGTGGGATCGCGGAACCTTCAGCGTGATTGGCGACGCCAACGCGAGCAAACAAATCGAGCGAGGTGAGATTAAGTTCAATCTGAACGGCGAGAAGCTGCGCGGAAGTTTTGTGCTCGTCAAGCTGAAACACAGCGAGAAGGGCAACGAATGGCTGTTCATCAAGCATAAGGATGCCAACGAAGATCCCGCCTGGAACATCGACGAGCACGATGGCTCGGTGCTGACGGGCCGCACCATTAAGGAAATAGCTGAGGAGTTGCCGCCCAAACGCGAAGCGAATCCTATCCAGCCCGGCGAACTGGACGGCGCGCGAAAAAGTGCCATGCCGTCTCACGTCGAACCCATGTTGGCCACGCTTGGCGAGCATGCGTTCTCCGATCCGAACTGGCTGTTTGAAATCAAGTGGGACGGAGTGCGCGCGCTGGCCAGAATCGAGGATGGCGCTTTGACGTTGCGCTCCCGTAACGGCGCGGACATCACCAAACGCTATCCCGAGTTGGCCTTTCTTCCGCAGGCTTTTGCGGCCTCGCAGGCAATTGTTGATGGAGAAATCGTGGCACTGGATGAGCGCGGCCTCAGCAGCTTCGAACGCTTGCAGGAACGCATGCACGTACGCGCGCCGAGCGAGCACCTGGTTTCGCAGATACCTGTCGTTTACTTCGCGTTCGATCTTCTCTACTGCGATGGCTATGATCTTCGCAAAGCGCCTCTGCTGGAACGCAAGCAACTCCTGCAGCGCCTGGTGCACGCGTCTGAACGGTTCCGCTACGCCGATCACCAGATGGAACATGGGAAAGAACTTTTTGAGCTGGCGAAGCAGACCGGCCTGGAAGGAATCGTCGCCAAGCGCGCCGACAGCCCGTATGTTTCCGACCGCAGCGCGTATTGGATGAAGCTGAAGGTAACGAACACCCTCGATGCAGCTGTTGGCGGCTGGACCGAATCGCGCACCCCTGCTCTTCCCTTTGGCTCGCTGCTGCTGGGCTTGTATCAAGGCAAGAAACTGCGCTTCATCGGGCACGTGGGCAGCGGATTTGATGGAAAAAAGCTGGAAGAAATCAGCGGCAAGTTAAAAGAACTGGCGACGGCCGATTGTCCATTCGACGTTGTGCCCGAAACCAATGAAAAGCCATCGTGGGTAGAGCCAGCGCTGGTCGCACGCGTCAAGTTCAGCGGATGGACGCAGGAACATGTTCTGCGCCATCCTGTTTTCCTGGCGCTTCGCGAGGACGCGCGTCCTACCGATTGTCGGTGGGAGAGCGAAGCCGAACCTGTTACCGCCTCCCCAGCGATCGTTCGCGCGCCACAGGTTACGGGCAAGGTGCTCGACACAAAAGCGCAGATCGAGGCGGAGTTGTTCAAGGGCCACGCGGAAACGGTCACCATCGAACTGGACGGCAAACGCGTGCGGCTCAGCCACCTGAATAAAGTCTATTTTCCCGAATCCGGCTACACGAAACGGGAGCTGCTGGCCTACTACTACCGTATGGCCGACTTCATTTTGCCGTTTCTCCGCGACCGGCCGCTGGTCTTGCGCCGCTATCCGGACGGAATCAAGGGACAGGCTTTCTTTCAAAAAGATATGCGCGAAGGCCTGCCGGACTGGTTCAAGACTGTGCCCGTTGATTCCGAAGAACGCGGGAAGCAAATTCACTACGCCACTGCTGATGACCGCGCTTCGCTTTTGTTTTTGACCAGCCTCGGCTGCATTGATCACAATCCGTGGTCCAGCCGCTATGAAGATTTGGACCATCCAGACTATTTCTTCTTTGACCTCGATCCTTCCGAGGGCACGGAATTTTCTGTTGCAGTCACGATTGCAGGGGCGTTGCATGAGAAGTTGCAGGAATTACGGTTGGCGAGTTTCCTGAAAACTTCCGGCGCAACGGGAATCCACATATACATTCCCGTTGAGCCCGTCTATACCTACGAGCAGTTGCGGACATTTGCCGAGATTGTGGCGCGCACGGTGACCAGCGAGCATCCCAATCTGGTAACCAATGAAAGGTCCGTGGCGAAACGTCCTGCAGGACGCATATTGATCGACGTCCAACAGAATGCTCATGGCCGCCCGCTGGCGGCGCCTTATTCCGTGCGCGCGTTTCCGAAGGCTCCCGTTTCCGCGCCCATTTTGCCGCAAGAACTGCGAAAAAACCTGCGGCCCGAGACGCTGAATATCAAGACCGTGTTTGCCCGGCTGAAAGAAAAGGGCGATCTGTGGGGCGATTTTTGGAAGCGACAGCAAAGGTTGGAAGAAGCCATCGAGCTTCTCGGCCAACTTATGCCGGCGCGAACCACGAAGCGGAGTTGATTGCGCGGCATTCGCGGCCCTTTATTTTTTGTGGGCGCACGGGCCGTGATTAAATGACAAGGCACGGAGGTGCATCATGCCTGGCTCGGGCCAGCTTCATGTTGGGACTTCTGGATACTCTTACAAGGAATGGAAGGGGAGTTTTTATCCGCAGAAGCTGGCGGATCGCGAGATGCTTAGCTTCTATGCCCAGCAGTTCTCGACCGTCGAGATCAATCACAGTTTCTATCGCATGCCGACGGAAAACGTGCTGTTGCAGTGGGCCAAGACTGTGCCGGAAGGATTTCGCTTCGCCCTGAAAGCCAACCAGCAAATCACTCATATTCAAAGGTTGCGCGGTTGCGAAAGCACGCTGAAGCGTTTTCTGGAAGTGGCCAGTGTGCTGAACGAAGGCGACCACCTCGGCCCGATACTGGTGCAATTGCCGCCTACGTTTAAATTCGATCGCCCGCTGCTGGAAGATTTTCTTGCCCTTCGTCCACCCGCTTTCGCTTTCGCCTTTGAGGTGCGCCACCCATCATGGTACACAGATGAAACCTACGCTGTGCTTCGGCAGCACGATACCGCTCTGTGCCTATCAGAAACCGAAAAGCAAACGCCACCCGACGTGCTCACCGCGGGATTCACCTACGCCCGACTGCGCCTAGAAAACTACACGCCGAAGCAGCTCGGCGCCTGGAAAAAACGCTTCGACACGTGGCTTGGTCAAGGCGTGGACGTCTACGCTTACTGCAAACACGAAGATGCCGGCAAAGCGCCGGCGTATGCCCGCCAGCTCCTGGGAAAAGCCAACTGACCGTACGGCGATTCGGCCGTTCACTTAGGCTCTGTTCGTTGGTACCTTCGCGTCACTGGGCCGCCGGCTTGGGCGGGTGCTCGGCGCGTTCTTTGCGCTTTTCCTGGATTTGTTTTTTCGAGGGCGGGTAACTCTCGAAGCCTTTGGAAATCTCATTCAGCACTTTGTTCCAAATGCTGTCATCATCAACGATTTTCTGCTCCATGTACAAACGCCACGCCAGGTCTTTTCGTTTTGCATCAATCAGATCGATTACCAGCGATGCGTCCAGGGCGCTTTCCGATCTCATCAGATCGTAAGTGTAGGCCCAGTAGTCGCTGACATATTGTCCGAACTGTCCCCAGGTTCCGGCCGACGGCGAGACAATCTGGGATTGGCTATTGGCCCAATACCGGACCACCAAGTCTGGTTGCTCCTCGGGCTTTACTTCCTTCAGGCCGCGCTGGGTCAACGCCTGCGATACTCCCGAATGGACCCGGTCGGTGATGTAATTCGGATTTAGCTGGCGGAACTCCAGCATATTCGCGCCGCCGATATAGGCAAAAGTCTTGTATTTCGAGAAATCCAGATTGGGGTCAAAGTCGACACTCATTTTCGCCAGGGCTGGCGACGCCAGGATCAAAGTAAATAGAAAGAGAGAGATGCTTGGGGCTGCACTGCGAATTTGCCAATGGTTTCTGGTTTTTTGCGTTTGATTCATGATGGGTGCTCCGTAAACCCTCACCTGCGACCTGTCCGTGGGCGTGGGGCGATTCTACTCCACCGAGCCGTCTTTCGTCCGAAAAGATGCAGTGGAGGCGTGCGAGTCCAATCACAAATCATTCATAGGGTTTACGTTCGGTGTGGGATTAGACTAGGCTCCCTCGCCAAGAAGTTTTGCGAGATTCGCCGCCCGAAAGAAAGGCTCAATCATGGTCACTCCTCGTTTTCTGCGATCCTTTGCATGGGCAGGCGCAATCACACTGGCGCTGGTGCTTAGTTGCTACGGGCAAACTGTAAAGCCCAACGAAGTCGTCAAGTGGGACGACTATATCTTCAAGTTCGGGCCGTCCGCCCAGATGGCCCAGGTACTGCAGGGAGACAAGGTGGTCGGCTCAATCCTCATGATGAACGGGAGCCTGCAGGTGATACCGCTTCCGGACGCCGATGGGGAAAAGCTCAAGAAATCCTTCGAAGATTGGAAAGCGTTTAGCGCTCGCAGTCACTCCGGCGGCAGCCCTGCAGGAGGTTCCGTCGAACCGCCATGCCCTGCCGACTATGTGCCGCACTATTTGGATGGCGGTGCGTGGAAACCAATGACGGTGGTCGTGTCCGCGGGCAGAGAAGCCGGAGTGTCGATGAAGGAAGGTCTCAAGAATCCGTTGAATCCAAACGCGGGACGCACGCGGATTGCCATGTACAAAGATCCGGCCGCGGCTATCGCGCTGGGAGCAAGCCCGAAATTCTGTATCGCGATTCCGACCCATGTGAATCCAGAGGTCCTTGAAATCGGCACCGTGGACGTGAAAAAAGATCATCGCGAACTGGAGCTTACGCATGCCGACAAAACCTGGATGCCCCCAAAGCGACTGCAAGCGGTTGACGTTAAGCGCATCTCCGAAACCGTCGTCGAGATCATTCCCAAGGAACCTTTGCCGTCTGGCCAATATGTTTTAGGCGGGCCTCCTATGATCGGCGTCTACGACTTTGGCGTTGAAGCCAACAAAGCAAACTGAACACGCTGCATCGGTCTCCTCGCTCGCAGACCAGCAGCTTCAGTTGGATGGAAAGAGATGCCAGAGCTTCCCGACATAGTTGTGTATATCGAAGCGTTGGAGCGCCGGATTCTGGGGCACGTCCTGGAACGCATCCAAATCCGCGGGCCATTCCTTCTGCGAACCGCGAAGCCTCCCATTGAAGCGATCCAAGGCCACACCGTGAAGGAATTGAGGCGCGTGGGGAAACGAATCGCGCTGAAGTTCGATAACGAGCTGTGGCTGGTGTTTCACCTGATGATTGCCGGGCGGTTGCATTGGGTCGAGAAGCGGGTGACTCCCGACGGGCGGAGAACACTGGCGGCGCTGGACTTCGATTCAGGCACGCTAACGCTGACCGAGGCGGGCACGAAGAAGCGCGCGTCGCTGCATGTTGTGGATGGAGATGAGGAACTGGCGAAGCTCGATCCCGGCGGACTGGAAGTGTTGGATGCGACGCTCGATGAGTTCAGGACGGCGCTGACGGCTTCGAACCACACGCTGAAGCGAGCGCTGACGGATCCGCACATGTTTAGCGGAATCGGCAACGCGTATTCGGACGAAATACTGCACGCGGCGCGGCTTTCGCCGGTGAAACTAACGCAACGGATGAAGGACGACGAGATTCAACGGTTGTACGCAAGCTGTGCGACATTCGCTTCAGGAGTGGACGCAACGATTGCGAGAGCAGACAGGCAACAAGTTTCCGGAGAAAGTGACGGCGTTTCGCGAGGGAATGGCGGCGCATGGACGGTATGGGCAACCTTGCCCGGTGTGCGGCACGAAGATCCAGCGGATACGCTATGCGTCGAATGAGACGAACTATTGCCCGCACTGTCAGACCGAAGGGAAATTGCTGGCTGATCGGGCGCTTAGCAAGTTATTGCGGGAGGATTGGCCTAGGTCGCTGGAGGAGATGGAGGAGAGGCTTTCGCGCTAGTGAAATTTGTCATTCAGGTCCGTGTCGACGAGGCCCAAACAGCAGCCGATAGTTCTCTGCTATCGCGCTGAATCATTTGCCGTATGATACGGGCATGAGACTGCTCCTAGTGGAGGACGACGCGAGGATTGCGCGATTCGTGGCGAAAGGATTGCGCGAAGAGTCCTACGCCGTAGACGTGGTGGCGAATGGCAACGACGCGGTGTACCAGGCGGAAATCAACGACTACGACGTGGTGATCCTGGACGTGATGATTCCTGGCATGGATGGATTCGCAACCTGCCGGGCGATTCGCGCAAAGGGAAAACGCACGCCGATTCTGATGCTGACAGCGCGCGATGGAGTAGAGGACCGCATTACCGGCCTGGATTCCGGTGCTGATGATTACCTGACAAAACCGTTTGAGTTTGGGGAGCTGCTGGCCCGACTGCGGGCGTTGCTGCGCAGGCCGAAGGAAGTGCGTTCCCCGAAGATCGTAGTAGGCGATTTGGTGTTGAACACCGCTGCACAGACCGTGAAGCGCGGGACCCGCACGATTTCACTGACGACGAAAGAATATGCGCTATTGGAATTTCTGGCGCGCAACGCTGGCCGCGTGATCGGACGAGCGGAAATCGCGGAGCACGTCTGGGACGAATCGTTCGATCCTTTTTCGAATTTGATCGAAGTGTACGTCAACCGGCTGCGGCGGAAAATTGATGAGGGAGCAGCCAAGCCGATGCTCCAGACCAGGCGCGGCAGCGGCTATCTGCTGTACGCGGGCGAGGAAAACGCTGGAGCTGGCAACGGCAAGAGCGGAAAGCCACCAACATCGGGCGGCACGAGAAAACTTCATGCTTGATTCGGTGCGGGTGCGGCTGACGGTGTGGTACACGCTCGCGCTTGCGTTGGTGCTAATTCTACTGGCGGTACTCACCTATGTGCTGTACGAGCGAAATAGTTCGCAACGCACGGACAGCAACCTGGTGGAGCTTGCGGATGCGTTCGCAACCACATTCCGCGCGGAACTGAAAGATCAGGATGGCCCGGATCCGGCGAAAGAGGCGGCGCGCGAAGCGATGCTGGAACACCGGTTTCGCGACACGGTCTTCGTGGTTCTCGATTCCAACGGAAACGTAGTGTTAAGCACGCTGGATCTGCCGGCAGCGGGTTCTTCGCGCGAACGGGCCACGCCAGCCATTTTTGCTTCGGAATCGTTTCGAGAGCTTGCGGCTAATCCCAATTCCTCGCGCCGAGCGATGCGCACTTTGCGCGCAGGACGGGATGTTTTTCGCGGCTATGCGAGGCGTGTTGAGGTAGTCGACGAAAATTACACGCTTGTAGTTCTGCAATCGCTGCATCCGCAACACGAAATGTTGGAAGACATTCGCGATACGTTTTTGTGGGCCATTCCCGTTGCGTTGTTGTTGGCAAGTGTGGGCGGATATTTCCTGGCGAGAAAAAGCCTGGAACCTGTGGCAGCGATGGCAACGCAAGCACGCGGAATGGGGGCCGCGAACCTGCACGACCGACTGGCGGTGCTAAATCCGCGTGACGAACTGGGACAACTGGCGGTGACCTTCAATCAATTGCTGGAGCGGCTGGAGGAATCCTTTGAACGCCAGAAACGCTTCATGGCAGACGCGTCGCATGAGTTGCGCACGCCGGTGGCCATCCTGCACGGGGAGACGGAAGTGACGCTTTCGCGGGCTGACCGTTCGCCGGAGGAATACCGCGAGACGCTGGGAATACTAAAGGATGAATCGCAAAGGCTGGCGCGGATTGTGGAGGACTTGTTCACGCTGACGCGGGCAGATGCAGGGCAGTATCCGCTGCAACTGCAAAGTGTTTACCTGGATGAACTGGCCGCGGATGTGATGCGCAGGGCCAGGACACTGGCGATGGCGAAGAAGATTGCCTTGTCTGCCGCGATCGAGCCGGAATTGCCGATCGAGGCGGACGAAGCGCTGTTGCGGAGGATGCTGCTGAATTTGTTGGACAACGCCATCAAGTACACGCCGGAGGGCGGACAAATATCGCTGCAATGCCGCCGGCAGCGTGATGACTACACATTGAGTGTGAGCGACACGGGAACCGGAATTCCTGTGGAGTTGCAGACGCGAATATTTGAACGATTCTTCCGCGCAGACAAGGCGCGCTCGCGGGCCGAAGGGGACTCTGGGGGAGCAGGGCTGGGATTATCCATTGCGCGGTGGATCGCGGAGGCACATCACGGGCGGCTCGAATTGAGCAAGTCAGATGCGACGGGAACGACGTTTACGGCGTGGTTGCCGGTGGGAGATGTTCGTAAATAGGTTGAGCGATACAACGCGATATCAGAAGCGACCAGCGATCAGGAAGCGCGAGATCCGCGTGGAATTGCTTCGTCGGCACACACGAAAGGCGCCCGCCACAAATGATTCCCTTCCAACTTAGTTGAGGACTTCGCCCGTCGCGCTGCTTATGGGCGATTAATCGTACATTTAGGTTGCCTTCGATACGTTTAGAGAGTTGCAGGCTGGCGCTCCAGGGCACTGTAGGCGCCGCCGGATGCTCTCTATGCGAAGAATAACAACCAGAGTATTGCGCACAGCATTTACGGCAATGGCCATTGTGCTGCCGCTGCAAGCGCAGGAAGTGCCGTCCGCGCCCGTGCCTAAGGTGGCGCCTGCACCGGCGACGACAAGCAGGGCAGGCAAGTGCTTCCGTACAGCGAATCACCCTGAAAGACGCGCTCGAACTGGCGCGAAAAAACAGTACGCAATTTCAGTCGGCGGCCACCGATGCGGGAGTGGCGCGGGAAGATAAGGTGCAAGCCCGTGCCGGGTTGTTGCCTGGCGTGGACTTCAATACTTCGGCCTTGTACACACAACCGAACGCCCTGGGGAATGTCAAGTTCATCGCCAACAATGCGGCGCACGAATATATTAGCCAGGGAAATGTGCACGAACTGCTCGACATGGCATCAGTGGCGGCCTACCGGCGGACGGCAGCACTGGCAGCGGCGGCCAAGGCGCGCGCAGAAATAGCTACCCGCGGGCTGGTGGTGACCGTGGTGCAAAGCTACTTCGCCGTGGGCGCCGCGGAACTGGTCCTGGAAACGTCGCGACGCACCGCACAAGAGGGCGAGGCATTTCTGAAATTGACGCAAGAACTGGAACACGGCGGCGAAGTGGCGCACTCGGATGTGATCAAGGCGGAGTTGCAAGCGCAGGACCGGCGGCGGCAACTGCAGGAGGCGCAACTCACGTTGCTGAATGCGCGGCTGGACCTGGCAGTCCTGATCTTCCCGGACTTCAACGACAACTTTGAAACCGCGGATGATCTTCACTTAAATGTGCCGCTACCCGTACGCGAAGAATTTGAGGCGCAGGCTGCGCATGAGAATCCGGAGATTCGCGAGGCACTGGCGAATGCACAGGCAGCGGGACACGACGTAACGGCGGCGCGCGCGGGATATCTACCATCCATCAGCTTGGATTATTGGTACGGAATCGATGCGCCGAACTATGCGACGAATTCGATCGTGGACGGCCAGAAGCTCTCCAACCTGGGTTCCTCGGCGATGGCAGCGCTGACTTTGCCAGTGTGGAATTGGGGCGCGACGCAGAGCCGTGTGCGCCAAGCGGAGTTGAAGCGCGAACTAGCCAAGAAAGAGTTGTCATTCGCGCAACGAAAATTGCTGGCGGAGATGCGCTCGCTGTATTCGGAAGCAGAGACAGCCTTGAATGAATTGAGCGGGCTGCAAAGATCCGCAGAGTTGTCGGCGGAGAGCTTGCGGCTGACGACGCTTCGCTACAAGGGCGGAGAGGCGACGGTGCTTGAAGTGGTGGACGCGCAGAGCACATTTGCGCAGGCCAATGCGGCTTACCAGAACGGGGCAGTGCGCTATCGCGTGGCGCTGGCCAATCTGCAGACACTGACAGGGGTAATGACGATTCCATGAACGTTCGAATGAAAAGAAAAACATACGCAATGGGCCAGTGGCGGGCGGCGCTGCTATTGCCGGTTTGCGCCGCGGCGCTGCTGGCAGGATGCAGCAGCGCAGAGAAAGAGCCTGAACCCTTGGTCGCGGTCCAGACTACGCCGGCGAAGCGCGGGCCGATTGAATTGACGGTGTCGTCCGAGGCGGTCGTTTTTCCGCTGGAGCAAGCGGTCATTACGCCGAAGATCACTTCGACGATCAGCAAGTTTTATGTGCAACGTGGAACTCGCGTGAAAAAGGGGCAACCGCTAGCGCAACTGGAAAACGCAGACTTGGCAGGAGCTGCGGAGCAGAGTAAGGGCAATTTCGAACAAGCGGAAGCCAACTACAAAACGACTACGGGAGCGAGCGTGCCGCAGCAGATTCAAAAGGCGGAACTGGATGCGGCGGCGGCAAAAGCGGCTTTCGACGCGCAACAGAAAGTCTACGACTCGCGAAAAGAGTTGTTCGATCAAGGGTGCGATCCCGCGGCGCGACCTGGATTCAGCAGAAGTGGCCATGATCCAGGCGCGCAGCCAGAACGAACAAGCGCAAAAGCAGCTCGCGGATTTGCAGCGGCTGGGCAAAGAGCAGGCGCTTAAGGCTGCAAGTGGCCAACTGTCCGCAGCGAAAGGCACGTATGAAAATGCACAGGCGCAACTGAGTTATTCGGTGATTCACAGCCCCATCGACGGCGTGGTGACGGACCGGCCTCTGTATCAGGGAGAGTTGGCAACGGCAAACCAGCCGATCCTGACGGTAATGAATACATCGAAACTGATCGCTAAGGCGCACGTGCCACAAAGTGAAGCAGTGCTGTTGAAGGTGGGAGACCACGCAGAACTGAATGTGCAGGGAGTGGAAGAGCCAATCCCGGGGCGAGTAATGCTGGTGAGCCCGGCGCTGGATCCGGGAAGCACCACGATTGAAATCTGGGTGGAGGCGTTGAAGACGAATCCGGCGCTAAAGCCAGGGATGAACGTGCAAATCGAAGCGACGGCCAAAAGTGTGAAAGATGCGTTGACCGTGCCCGCGGGAGCCGTATTTAAGTCACCCGAAGCTGGGGACTACGTGATGATCGCGGGGAAGGATGAGAAAGCGCATCTCGCGAAAGTGAAAATTGGCATACGCAACAAAGAGCTGGCGGAGATTCAGTCTGGCATCAAAGAAAATGATCCGGTGATCACGGCAGGCGGATACGCATTGCCGGACGGCACGAAGATCAAGGTGGAAGCAGCGCCGCCGGCGGAAGCAGAAAAAGATAAAGGTGCCGGCGATGCGGGCGACAAGGCGGATACGGCTGCGGACAAAAAAGCCAATGCGCCTGCGGCTCCTGCGAAGGGCAAGGAGTAGCGGCGCATGGATTCGCGGCCGGAAGAAACGGCGAACTCAGCAAAGAAAGGTCCAGAAGGCGCGGCGGTGCCGTGGTTCCGGCGATTGTCGCGACCGATTCTGTTCCTGATCGTAAGCCTGGCGCTGGTGGGAGCGTACCTGGCGTTCACTATTCCTGTTGCGGTATTTCCCAATACAGATTTTCCGCGGATCATCGTCGGCGTCGATAACGGCGTGATGCCGATCGACCAGATGCTGGTGACCGTTACGCGCCCGATCGAAGAAGCCGTGAACAGCGTACCGGGCCTGAATAAAGTGGTGTCGATTACCAGCCGCGGCTCGGCCGAAGTGGATCTGTTCTTTGACTGGGGATCGGACATGATTTTGACACTGCAGCGAGTGGACGCTGTA
This sequence comes from Candidatus Acidiferrales bacterium, assembly GCA_963792145.1. Lineage (GTDB taxonomy): Bacteria > Acidobacteriota > Terriglobia > Acidiferrales > UBA7541 > Acidiferrum. The sequence goes on along the minus strand of CAWBVH010000046.1, from coordinate 104,993 downwards.
GTGGCGCGGCTGCAGCCGGAGTTGCCGACAACCGCAAAAATCGAAACGCACCGGATGACGTTTGCGTCGTTTCCCATTCTTGGATACAGCTTAACGTCGGACACCATCCCGCAAAGCAAGCTTTGGGAAATTGCTACGTACGACTTGAAGCCGCGAATCAATCGCCTGGATGGGGTTGCGAGCGTGCTGGTGCAAGGTGGCCGCGTACCGGAGTTCCAGGTCACTCCGGATCCGGCGCGACTGCTGGCGGCGGGAATCACGGTGACCAGACATTTTGGAAGCAATTCGGCGGACAAACCTGATCGATTCGCCGGGACTGCTGGAGCACGAACATCAACTGGTGCTGGGACTGATCAGCGGACAAGTGCACACTCCGGAAGAAATCGGGCAGATTGTCGTGAAGACGTCGAAGGACGGAGTGCCGGTTCGTTTGGGTGACATTGCGAAAGTGGCGCCGTCGGAAGCTCCCGTGTACACGATGGTGACGGCGAACGGGAAACCAGCGGTACTGCTCAGTGTGCACCGGCAACCGGAAAGCAATACGCTGGACGTTGCGAACGAGGTGCATCAGAAAATTGCCGAGCTGAGGCCGACGCTGCCGCCCGGCGTCCACCTGGAACCTTTCTACGATCAGTCGACGATTGTGAAGGACTCGATTGCCAGCGTGCGCGACGCGGTGCTGCTGGGGATCATTCTCTCGTCGGTCATTCTGGTGCTGTTCCTGCGCGATTGGGGAACCTCGTTTGTTGCTGGCCTCGTGATACCGGTTACCTTGTTGCTGACGCTGATCGTGCTGAAGCTGACGGGACAGAGCTTCAACCTGATGACCCTGGGGGGCTTGGCCGCCGCAGTGGGTCTGGTGATTGACGACGCCATCGTGGTACTGGAAAACATCGTGCTCCATCGCGACGCCGGTGAATCCAGGTTGCAAGCCATCCAAAGCGCGCTGAAAGAAATTACTGTGCCGCTGGTGGGCTCGACGATCACTCCGATTGTGGTGTTCCTGCCGTTGATTTCTACAACTGGCGTTACTGGAAGCTTTTTCCGCGCGCTGGCAATCACCATGACCGTGGCGCTGCTCAGTTCCCTGCTGCTGGCGCTGACGTGGACGCCAACGCTCAGCCAGTATTTCGTTCGGCGCAAAGACACGGCGGGTGCGGGAGAAACTCCGGCGAGTGAACAGACCGCGGCATCGTTGCTTGCGGCAGAGGAAGCACATCTTTCCGGATTCTTCGGGCGCATCGTCGATTTTTATGGGCGCATGATGCTTAAGATTCTGCACAGGCCCGTGATGGTGGGCGTTTCCTGTGTGGCGATCGTGGTGATGACGCTCGTCTGCTACAAATTCCTTGGGTCGGACTTGCTGCCAGAAATGGACGAAGGCGGCTTCATCCTGGATTACTACACCCCTCCTGGAAGCTCACTGGCGGAATCCGACCGCATCCTGCAGCACGTCGAGGAGATCATTCGATCGATGCCCGAAGTGGAAAATACTTCACGGCGCACGGGTTTGCAGTTGGGGCTCGCGGCAGTGACAGAAGCAAATCGCGGCGATTTCACAGTCAAGTTGAAGAAGGACCGCAAGCGCGACATTGAAGAGATTATGTCCGACATTCGCGCCGAGATTAAACGGACCGAGCCGGGAGCCGATGTGGAGTTCGTGCAGGTGCTGCAGGACATGATTGGCGATCTCACGAGCCAGCCCGAGCCGATCGTGATCAAACTATTTTCGCCCGACGCCAAGCTGTTGTCGGCGACAGCGCCGCGCGTGGCCGAGGCAATTCAAAAAGTCCCGCACGTGGTCGACGTGCTGGACGGAATTGAGAACACCATCAGCGGGCCGGCCGTCACCTATAAAGTAGACCCGGCAGTCGCGGCGCGAGCGGGATTCACGCCGGAAGAAGTAGCCACGAATGCCGCGGCGGTGTTGGAAGGAGAGCCGGCAGCAACTCCGGTGGTGCTGAATGATCGAGCGTACACAATTCGTGTGCGCTTTCCGGAACAGAGCAGGGCGTCGCTGGACCGCATGAGCAATACGTTGCTAACCAGTGCGAGTGGCCGCACGGCGACGCTGGGATCACTGGCGACGATTTCCACGGATCCGGGACAGACAGAGATTCGGCGGGAGAATCTGCAGCGACTGGTAGAAGTCACGGGGCGATTTGAGGGAGTGAGCCTGGGTCAAGGAATGCAGGCAGTGCAGAAGGCCGTCGAGGACTTGAAATTGCCCTCGTCCATTCGCGTGGAATACGGCGGGCTGTATGAAGAACAGCAGAAATCGTTTCACGATCTGCTGATGGTGTTTTTGCTGGCACTGGTGCTCCTGTTCGTCGTGCTGCTGTTCGAATTTCGGACGTTTTCCGCACCGGTAGCGATTCTGGCGTCGGCGCTTCTCTCGACATTTGGAGGATTTTTGGCGCTGTTGGTCATGCGGATTACATTCAACGTGGCGTCGTTCATGGGGATGATCATGGTGGTAGGAATCGTGGCGAAGAACGGCATTCTGCTACTGGATGCCGACCAACGATTCCGGCAACTGGGATTCAGCGAGGAAGAATCGATGATTCAGGCGGGGCGCCGGCGGCTACGGCCGATTGCCATGACCGCGTTAGCGACGATTGCAGGCATGTTGCCGCTGGCAATGGCGATCGGTTCCGGATCGCAGATGCTTCAGCCTTTGGCGGTTACGGTGATTGGAGGATTGCTGAGTTCGATCGCGTTGTCGCTGATTCTGACGCCGGCCATCCATTTCTATCTTGGGCGAACGAGCAAAGCCCCAGCATAGGTGGTAATCCTGACGGCCACAAAGCCACTTCCCACTATCCGATTGGAGTTCGCACATTCCGGAAGCCAAAAGATTCAATACCCAATACGCAAATCCACCCGAAACCAGCAAATAAGAAGTAGAATTCCTGGCGCCGCCCCAGCCCGGCCTGCTCGCCCAATGGGCCGCGAGAGTGTGTAGCCGATTTGCCCGGGTTTGCATCTACACAGCAGATACCGCGCCAATCCTGGCTACGAGAGAAGGGGTGAACTATGAGGATGGGACGAATGATGACTGTGTTTTTTGGAGCGGGCGATCGCGGTGGTGTTTCTGGTTGTGGTTTTGATGGCCTCCAGGTCGCGGGCGGGGGACAACGCGCCGGCAGTGGGCTCCGCGGCTCCGGATTTCACGCTGAATTCCCAGGAAGGAAAACCCGTAAGCCTGCACGATTTCAAAGGCAAGTGGGTGGTTCTGTACTTCTATCCAAAAGATATGACCACGGGATGCACAATTGAGGCGCACAATTTTCAGCGCGACCTGGCGAAGTACGAAGCCAAGGATGCGGTGATCCTCGGAGTCAGCGTACAGGATGAAAAGAGCCACCAGCAGTTCTGCACCAAAGAGAGCCTGACGTTCAAATTGCTGGCCGACACTGACAAGAAGGTTTCACAGGAATATGACTCGATCATGAACCTGGGAGTCGCGAAATTGTCGGCGCGGCACACCTACCTGATTGGACCTGATGGAAAGGTGCGGAAAGTCTGGACGGAAGTAGACGTAAAAAAGCACAGCGACGAGGTGCTGGCAGCCATCGACGAGTTGCAGAAGAATCCTGCTAGCTAAGCTAAGGACTGCCCAGGCCTTAGGGAGAAGCGGGGAGTGACTTCTGGCTCCGGAATGCGTTACAGTTCCGGAGCCATTTCTTTTCTGGGGGGAATGCACTGTGAACAGAAAACAATTTCTGGCAGTTCTTGCGTTGTGCGTGCTCGGTTTCGGGATGGCGTTGCGCGCCGGCGGGCCGAAGACCGAGACAGTAACGTACAAGAGCGGCAACGACACGGTTAGCGGATATCTGGCGCTACCGGAGGGCGGCGGGAAGCATCCGGCGATCGTCGTGATCCATGAATGGTGGGGACTGAACGACTGGGTGAAAGACCAAGCGCAGAAGTTTGCGGGGCAAGGATATGTGGCGCTGGCTGTGGACCTGTATCGCGGAAAAGCGGCGAAAACCCCGGACGAAGCGCACATCTTGATGCGCGGCTTGGCAGAGGATCAGGGGCTGCGCGACCTGGAGGCGGCGTACGCGTATCTGGGATCGCGGCCGGATGTCGATGCCAGCAAGATTGGCTCGATCGGCTGGTGCATGGGCGGAGGGTGGTCAATCAAACTGGCGGTGGATCAGCCGAAACTGGCGGCGTGTGTGGTGAATTACGGCCCGCTGCCCACTGATCCCGCCAACATCGCAAAGATCAAAGCGCCGGTGCTCGGGAATTTCGGCGCCGACGATCAGGGGATCCCGCCGGAGAAAGTGCATGCCTTTGAGTCCGCCATGAAGGCGGACGGCAAGATGACCGACATCAAGATTTATGCGGGCGCAGGACACGCATTCGAAAACCCGGATAACAAGGATGGCTACCGCCCAGAAGCCACCGCGGATGCTTCGCAGCGGGCCACTGCCTTCTTCCAGAAATACCTGCATTGAGGAACAACTCGGAAACGAAGGATCGAGGCGGTAGCCCGAATGGACGCGCTCCCTACAAAAGCGCACGAACAGCAAATACCGCCTAGACGTTGGGCAAGAGTTTTAGATTGGGAAGCCGCAGGATTCTCGCATCGGCGGTGACCAGCGTCATGTCATAAGCCCGCGCGGTCGCGACAAGAAAGCGATCTGCGGGATCACTATAGCCAATCAATGTGAAGCGAAGCTCGTGGGCAACCTTCCAGCTCATTCCCACCGCTGTCAAACTGAGTTCTCGCTTTGATTTGTCGAACCATTGACCGAAGTCCTGCGGAACTTTAAGCCTCTTCTTCTCCAACAGGAGGATGGCCTCCCAGATACTCACGGCGGAAAGAAAGCGCACATTTTTCGAGTCACTGAGGGATTGATGAACGGCAGAAGAGAGTTTGTGAGGTTCCAGAAACGCCCAAAGCCAAATGTGGGTATCTAAAAGAAGCCGGCTCACTTATCAGACTCCGGATCTTGCGCGGCTTCCCAATCGGATTCATCGCTGATGGAACCAACGATATCGCCAAGGATCTCTGCCGATCCGATTCCGGTCCCGAAACGTGGTACATGATGCGCGATTCCTGGCGGCATGATCGTCGCAACGGGCTTGCCGAAACGAGTGACAAGGATCGGCTCGCCCGTTTTATTGACCCTTTCCAAGACGGCAAGGCAGGTAGCTTTGAACTTGGAGATGGCTATTTGTTCCATGACCTAACTCCTTGCACGAAAACAGGATAGCATTGATATTGACCATAGTCAAACCATGGTCTGACCATGGTCGTAATGACGCTGGTTCAATGCGATCGGTAATGACGCCTAAGACTGGGTTTCTGAAATGCTACGGCTCGTCGTCGCCGTCGGAGTCATCGGTTGGTTTCTCGGCCAGCGGCTTTTTGGGATCGACTGTCGGAAGCCCGGACTGCTTCAAGGACTGATTCAGGTCCAGCAACGCCGTTTCGTTCAAGGCGTTCCAGCGCTTGCGGAGAGCCGTGGAAGCTTCATCGAGTTCATGATAAACGGCTGTGGCCTGCGTAGTAGGAGCGGCGTCGGCGCTATCTGCGGTTGCCAGAATCGCAGCGAAGTGTTGATTGAGAGTCGAGAGCGTCTCGGGCCGCTTTCCGCTGGGAGGCATCCCGAAGAAGCCGCTCTGCGTGGCGCCTTGCAGTTCCGCGCATTGCTTGTCGAGTACGTCGATTTGCTCGGCCAGCTTCCCTTTCGCCTTAGAGGCGATGTCTTTTAACTGGGCACGCACGGATTGAACTTGCTGCAATTCTTCCAGGCTCGCGTCCATGCCTTCGACGGCTCCCATTTCCATTTCATGCTGCTTGCCCAGATCTTCGGCGGGGGTTTTGATGCGGGGGTCCATGATCAGAGTCAGTTGCCGCGAGCAGCTCTTGCCATCGACAGTGAGCTTCACCGTGTAATTACCGGGAAGCGCCCAAGCGCCCAAAGGATGAAGCGGCGTGTTGTGCACGATGGCAGAGATGGGAAACTCCATGTTCAACGCGTGCGGCGGAGGGTAGTGGACATCCCAAACGAAACGATGCATGCCGGCCTCGGCGGAAAGAATTTGCTTGCGGACGAACCCAGTACATGGGGATGGGATGGTGGGCAGCAAGCTCATCCATCGAAAGAGGCTTGTCGGTGCTGGAGTAGCGGCGAACGAGCGCGCCTGTGGGATCGAGAATGTCCAGAGTCACCGGAGTAGTCGTGGACGTTGCCAGGTAGTAGTCGATGATGGCGCCGTCAGGAGGATTCTTTCCCGCAGGGACTTCGGGAGGCAGCGGCGTATCGGGATTGCGGTTCCAGCGGAAGCGGACGGCTTGCTGCGGCGCAAAGAGGTAGACCGCGGATTGGGCGAGTTCGTCGCTCATCTGGCGCAAGGGGCTTACGTCGTCAAGAATCCAGAACGAACGGCCATGAGTGCCAACGATCAGATCGTCGCCATGAATGGTAAGGTCGCGCATGGAGGTGTGCGGCAGATTCAACTGCAGCGATTGCCAGGAATCGCCGTCATTGAACGAAACGTACACGGAAGTTTCCGTGCCGGCATAGAGCAGTCCTTTGCGCGAGGGATCTTCGCGCACCACGTTGGACGGCGCGTTGTCGGCGATACCGCTGGTGATCTCCGCCCACGTGACGCCAAAATCGCGGGTGCGATAGATGTGCGGGCGAAGATCGTCGAGGCGAAAACTATTGATAGCTGCATAGGCAGTGCCGGGATCGAAGTGCGACGCTTCGATGATGGAGACTTTGCTCCAGGGCTTGAGTTGCGGCGGCGTGATGTCTTTCCAATTCTTGCCGCCATCGCGTGTGATGTGAATTTTGCCGTCGTCAGTGCCGGCCCAGATGGTGTCGGCTTCCTGGAAAGAAGGTGCGACCGCGTATATCGTGCCGCGATGCTTGCCCTTTTCGGGGTCGCCCGCTTCGAAAGCTCCGAGATTCGGCGGGAGCTCGTAGGACGCGCGAGTGAGGTCGGGGCTGATGACGGTCCAACTGCGGCCCTGGTCACTGGTTTTAAAGAGCACGTTCGCCGCGAAGTACAAAGTTTTGGGATCGAGGTGTGAGAAGACCACGGGAAGGGTGCGGTTGTAACGATACTCGCCTCGGCGAATGGGCTCGGGCGCGATGTCGGCCACTTCACCGATGTCCTGGCGAGTGCGCGTGAGTTTTGCACCGTAGACAATATTAGGGTCGTTGGGATCTACCGCAATGTCGCCGTACTCGAACACGCCGGGTAGGCTCCACTCGCGGAAAGTGATCTCACCGTAGTCGGAGCGGCTCATGGTGGCAGCGCTGCCGCTTTCCTGTTGCGCACCATAGACCCAGTAAGGGAACCGCGTGTCGGTAGTGACGTGATAGAACTGCGCGGTTGGCTGGTTGTACCAACTGCTCCAGGTTACGCCGGCGTTCACGCTAATCACCGCACCCTGGTCTGCGGTGAGGGCGATGATCTGCGAATTTTCGGGATTGATCCAGATGCGCTGGTAGTCGTCGCCGCCGGGAGCGCCCTTGAAGCCAACAAATGTTTTTCCCGCATCGGTGGATTTCCACGTAGTGGTGTTCGCGACGTAGATCAAATCCGGATTGTCTGGCGAAACGGCGATGCCCATGGCGCCCGGACCACGACCGCCGATGCGATGGTCGCCGTTCACGAATTGCCAGGATTCGCCAGCATCATCGGAGCGGTAGATGCCGGCATCTTTTGTCGATTCCGCGGTGAGATACATGCGCTGGGGATGGCTTGGCGAGATGGCAATGCCGATGCGAGCGAGTTCGGCGGAAGTCGGCAGGCCTCTGGCGATAGGGCGCCAAGTGGTGCCGCCGTCAGTGGACTTGTAGAGTCCGCTGCCCGGAATCACAAAGGATTCGCCGCTGCGAACTTCCCAAGGAGCGACGCGCGCGGCCCAGAGCGCAGCGAAAAGAATCTGCGGATTGCTGGGGTCCATGACGAGATCAGCAGCGCCGGTATTTTCGTCCTTATAAAGCACCTTCTCGAAATTCTTGCCGCCATCGAGTGAACGGAGAACGCCACGTTCAGCATTGGGCCCGTAGGGATGGCCTTCGGCGGCCACGAAAACGCGATCAGGATTTTTTGGATCGACGACGATGGCGGTAATTTGCTGGGCGTCGCGCAGCCCAAGGTGCGTCCAAGTTTTCCCGGCGTCGGTGGATTTGTACACACCATCGCCGACCGCGAGATCGGGGCGCTGCAAGCCTTCACCGCTGCCGACATAAAGTATGTTGGGATCGGAAGGAGCGACGGCAAGGGCGCCGACAGAGCCGGAAGGCTGATCATCGAAGATCGGCGTCCACGTATTGCCGAAGTCGGTGGTCTTCCAAACGCCGCCATTCACCGCAGCCATGTAAAACACGTTGGGCTGGTGCGGAACGCCGCTGATGGCGACGGTGCGGCCACCGCGGAAGGGACCAATGCAGCGCCAGCGCATTTCGGAGTAGAGCTTAGGATCGTATTGCTGCGCACTGGCTAGCTGCGCGGCAAAGAAGACAGACAGTGCGGCAAGCGTTAACGATGCGAACACACGGACACGCAATGGGCAATTCATTCAGTTCCTCCGGCGAACTAGGGAGGATATCGCGAGCAAGCAGCGAGGGCAAATCCCGGAGGTTGCGGCACGCGCGATGACCTGAGGGGTGTTGCAAAACGGGGCGTGAGATATAATCGCGCCGGCTATGACGGTCACACCGAGCAGTGGGAATCCGACAAACAAAGAACCGCGCAGTTGGCTGAAGAGCGTGCTGACCGATGTGCACTTCTGGGTGCCGGTGCTCGTCCTGGTGGGCGGTTTATTGTTGTTGCGGTTTGTGCGATAGCGGTTGATTCGGGGGCGCATGGAAAATCCGGAGGCGGTCATCTCTCCAAGTGCAGCGAAGGACGCAACGCGGGCGCGCAAGCTGCAACTGTTGGGGATACTTTCCGGATTTGCGGCCGGAGCGTGGCTGGGAGCCGCGGAGGCGCCCACCAAACTGGTGAGCGTCGGCGTCTCTCCGGTAGTGATTTCGCTGATCATGGTGATTGGAGTTTTCCTGGCGCGCTGGAGCCTGCCTGCACTTATTTTGGGCACGTCTTCGATTCGCGCGGACGTCGGGCGTGCGCCGCATTTGGTTCTGTGGGCGTTGCTAGCGGGCTGCCTGTGGGCGGTGGCCAACACACTGACGATTTACGCGATCCGCGATATCGGGCTGAGCATCGCGTTTCCGTTGTGGAATTCGAACAGCCTACTCGGCATCTTGTGGGGATTTCTTTTTTTCAACGAATTGCAGCAGGCTGGCTGGCGCCGCTGGGCTGGCGTGGTTGGTGGAGCGTTGGTAATGTGCGTGGGTGCGGGGGTGCTGGCGATTGCGTCCTCGGGGCAAGGACCGGCAGCTCATTCGTTGAGCGGGGTGTGGGCAGCGTTGGGCGCGGGAATTTTGTGGGGCACGATGTACATCCCGTACCGCAAGGCGTACCTCACCGGGATGAATCCGCTGTCGTTCGTAACGTTCTTTACATTTGGCGAACTGGGGATGATGACGGCGCTGGCGATCAGCACCCTCGGCGTGCGGCCGCTGTGGCAGGAGCTATCAAGCGCGCGCGGTGTGATGTTCTGGCTGATGCTGGGCGGCTTCATCTGGGTGATCGGCGACCTCTTTCAGCAGTACGCGGCGAAGTATGTGGGGATCAGCCGAGGGATTCCGCTGTCCAACACGAACCAGTTGTGGGGCATGCTGTGGGGGATTCTGGTATTTGGCGAATTGCACGGCAGGGGGCACGCGACGTACGTACAGGTAATTGGCGGATCGCTGCTGATGATGCTGGGCGTGGGAGCCATTGCGCTTTCCTCGGCCACCAGTAAAGAACAGTCGCGCTGGAAAGATGCGGCGCAGCAGGAGAGCGACAGATACGGTGTCGCGCCGGAATATGTGCAAGCCCGAATGGATGGGCGGCAAGCCACGGGCGAAGCTCCGCCAAAACGAAGAGCGGTGGATTGGATCTTGATCGCAGGTGCGACTGCCGTGTTTGTGGGATTCGCCAGAATCGCGCGCGTGCCGGAGTTGTCGATTCACTGGGGGCCGGCGTTGGCGCTGGGCGCGGCGATGCTGATTTTGCTGGTGGCATGCGGCCTGGCGATTTGGAAGACGACAAAGTTCAATTGAGGCGTTTCTAGCAAGGCAGAGAAAAGAGGCGGATGGCGCAGATTCCTCAGGTTGACGTCGTAGGTGTGGGGCTAAACGCAACGGACACGCTCATTCCGGTGGAACATTATCCGGCACGTGGGTCGAAGGTGGAATTTCGCTCCGCCAAAGTGCTGCCGGGCGGGCAAACCGCCACGGCGATGGTGGCTTGCCAAAGATGGGGACTGCGCACGCGATACGTCGGGAAAATTGGCGATGACGGAGCCGGAGCCTTGCACCGCGCAGAATTCGAGAACGCCGGCGTGGAGGCGCACTTGTTCACGACACCGGGTTGCGCCAGCCAGCAGGCCTTCATCATGGTGGATGACTTCGGCGAGCGCACCGTGCTGTGGAAACGAGACGAGCGATTGGCGCTGCGGCCCGAAGAGTTGCAGCGCGAGTGGATCGTGAACGCGCGAGCCATGCATGTGGATGGGCACGACACGGAAGCGGCGAACGCCGCGGCCAAATGGGCGCGGGCCGCGGAAATCCCCGTGATCGCAGACCTGGACGCGCTGTATCCCGGCGTAGAAGCGCTGCTCGCAAACATCGACTACCTGATCACCAGTCGCGATGTGCCGGGGCGTTTGACGGGAGCGGAGGACTTGAGGAGGTCGCTGCCAGAAGTGCGCAAGCGATTTGGCTGCCGGCTGACGGGCGCGACGCTGGGCGAAGAAGGTGTATTGGTGTGGGACGGGGAAACGTTTCACTATGCGCGGGCCTATGTGATTGAGCCGGTCGATACCACGGGAGCCGGCGATGTCTTCCATGCGGGGTTTATCTACGGGCTGCTGCAGGGCTGGCCGATGCAAAAACAGTTGGAGTTTGCCTGCGCGGCGGCGGCACTGAATTGCCTGGGAGTAGGCGCACGCGGCGGAATCGAACCGGTCAAGAGCATTGAGCGGCTGATGGCCACAGGCACACAACATGCCGCTGCCTTCGAACTGGGACCGACGGGCTGACTCCGGGTGACGCACGTCACCCTCGCTTAGGGTGAATTTGGTGTAAACTCACCGCATTGCCAGCCGCCTGAACCTCCCTCTGGCAAACGGACAATTGGAGAAAAACATGAGACGGAATTGGATGTGCGTGACATTGGTGTGGTGTTTCACGATGATTGCAGCCATAGCGGCCGCGCAGACGCAGCAGCCGGAGCCGGCTGCGAACGTGATCAGTGGAACGGTGGCCGCGATTGGCTACCCCGTTGGGGGAGGCAGCATCAAGGTCGACATGGTGGGAACGTCGGCCGCCCCGCAAGCGAGCGGTGAAGCAAAAGCGGAAGCAAAGACGGGCGGAACCTCGATCGAACTCAAGGTAACCGGCATGCCGCAACCCACCTCGATCGGAGCTGAGTTCCTGACTTACGTATTGTGGACTGTGACACCCGACGGCACGACCACCAATCTCGGGCAAATCCCGCTGAACCAGAACGGCGAGGGCAAACTGGACGTACGAGCACAGACGCAGACGTTTGCGTTGATCGTGACTGCGGAACCGTATTATGCGGTGCGCATGCCCAGCGAAGTGGTGGTCCTGGTGAACGAGACGCGCAAGAAAACCAAGGGCAAGATCTACCCTGACAACAGCTACAAACTGATGAAGCGTGCTGAATACGCCAAGCTGGGAAACCCGCTGGGCATGACCTTGGATTTGAAGAAGGTGCCGCTGGATATGTACGAAGCGCGTAATGCGGTGGAAATCGCCAAGGCGCGAGGCGCGGAACAGTACGCCCCGCAGGTTTATTCCAAAGCACAGGCCAGCTTGCAGATGGCGGAGAACGCGCTGTCCCAGGACTCCGGGAAGAACCAGGTGATCTCGGCGGCGCGGCAGACGATCCAGTTTGCCGAGGATGCTCGAGCGCTGGCGGTGCAGAGAGAATTAGCAGAGCGCATCCAGAAGGAAAAGGAAGCGGCTGCGGCAGAGGCGGCGGCCAAAGCAAAGGCAGCCGCGGACGCTCAAGCGGCGGCAGAGGCGCAGCGCCAAGCTGAGTTGACGGCGGCAAAAGAAGCGCAAATGAAGGCGGAGGCGCAGGCCCAGGCGTCGCAGGCGGCGGGCGGAACAAGCCGCCACCCAGGCCAAAGCACGAGCGGCGGCCGAAGAGGCGGAACGTGCGCAGGCCGCAACAGCAGCTTTGCGAGCGCAATTGCTGAAACAGTTGAATGACGTGTTGCAAACGACGGACACGCCACGCGGTCTGGTGGTGAACATGGCCGACGTGCTTTTTGAAACGGGCAAATACGCGTTGAGCACCGATGCCCAACTAAAGCTGGCCAAGCTTTCGGGTATTATTCAGGCGCACCCGGGACTGAACCTGGCGGTCGAGGGCTACACCGACACTACGGGAGCGGCCGACTTCAACATGAAACTGTCTCAACAGCGCGCGGATACCGTGCGGCAATTCTTGATTGCGCAGGGATTGTCTGCTGATACCATCACGTCCAAGGGACTGGGCGAGGCCGACCCCATCGCCGACAACAGCACGGCGGCGGGGCGGAAGCTGAACCGGCGCGTGGAAATCATCGTGAGTGGCAAAGTGATCGGGGTAAGCCTCGGCAAGTAGAGACAATCGCAAAAGAGAAGGGCCGGTCTCTGCGCGAGGCCGGCCTTCTTTTTTCACCGTAACTTCAGTTTTCGATGTTTTGGCCGAAGCACAGCACGTAACCGTTGCAGTCTTCGATCTCGATCTCGCGGGTGTGGTAAAAGGTTTCTTCCGGGCCGCGGATGACCTTGGCTCCCTTGGATTGAAGCTCTTTGTGCAGAGCGGAGAAGTCACTCACCCAGATATAAGCGTCCCAGGGCGCCTCGGCGTGCACCTTGCGGTTGGGACGGACAAACCCGGAGTCACCTGGTTTGCTCAACGAAATTTCAATGGAGTCCCTTAGCAAGATTACAAAACACGCCGGCTCACCCCAATAACGATCGAAATGAAACCCCAGCACGTCGCGGTAGTACTCGGCGGATTTGACGACGTCGTCGACCAGAAGGCAGGGCGAGACGCTCTTGAGTTGTTCTTTTAAGTGCGGAGCAGCTTCAGCCATGGTCGTTGCAGAAATCTGCACGAGTTTAGGAAACCAGCCACCAGCGGTCAACCAAAACCTGCCTGCCCTTCCAACGCCAGTCTCTTCACGAACAGCGCGGCGACCTCGGTCGCGCGAAGTGCTTAGTTCCCCGCTTTCACTGGCTTCACTTCCACAGGCTTTTCTGGCGGTCGGGCTGGAGTCCCATCGGCTTTGACGTAGTGGGCGTACCAGGCAAGGTAACGCTCGTGCAGGTCCTTGATGTGCGAAGGTGTCTTAAAGCCGTGGTATTCGTCGGGATAGACGACCAGCAGCGTCTCGCGACCCAGTGCCTTCAGCGACTGGTACATCTGCTCGCCGCCTAGGATGGGAACGTTCCAGTCAATATTCCCGCCGACAAACATCGTGGGCGTAGTCACGTCCTTGATTTTCGAGGAGTAGGCAACGTGTTCCCAGGTGGCGCGGTGCTCCCATGGATAGCCCAACTCCGTCACGTAGTCCCGTTGGTACTGATCGTGTCCCCACATACTGGAATAGTCGGCGGCGCCGGCTCCAGAGATGGCCGCCTTGAAACGTTTAGTCTGGGTAATGATGAAGTCGGTGGAGATTCCGCCGTACGACCAGCCACCAACGCCCAGTTTGTCAGGATCGGCGATTCCTTCAGCGATGGCGTAGTCGACGAACGCCATGTCATCCTGGAAGTCTTTATTGCCCCAATCGGCAAAGATGGCTTTCGAGAATCCCTCGCCGTATCCAGTCGAACCACGGGGATTCGGCAGCAGCACGACATAACCGTTGGCCGCGAGCAGTTGGCCCAGATCCTGAAACTCCGCGTAGTAGGCCCACACCGGTCCACCGTGCGGGCGCAGCAAGGTGGGATATTTCTTGCCGGGAACGTAATCGGCGGGCTTGTACATGTAACCGTGGACAAAGGTGCCGTCTTTCGACTTGAAGGACACGTATTCGCCCGCGGACAGCTTGAACTTGGCGAGCCACGCGTCGTTGGCGTGGGAGAGCTGTGTGAGCTTGCCGCCAGAGGCAGAGAAAATCTCGAAAGGTCGGTCCATGGTGGAGAGGCTCGCAGCCACCATGCCGTCTTTCGCCACCGAATAGCCATCCAACATGACGCGGCCGCTGACGGGGCGCGTAATCTTGCCATCGGCAAGGTTCACGAGGCAGAGTTGCAGGGTGCCGTCGTCGTCGGCAATGAAGTAGACGCCCTTGCCGTCGGGGCTGAACCGCGGAGTGGTGGCCATGCGATCGAGCGACTTCGTCAGGACCTTAGCTTCGCCACCGGTGGAGGGCGCGATGGCGATGTGCCTGGTGGAGTATTGGAACAGCTTCGGATCGAGCTGCGTCGAATAGGCGATCCACTTGCCATCGGGCGACCACGTCGGCGCAGCGATCTTCGCCCGGAGCGGTGGTGACTTGGGTGAGGTGCGCGCCCTTGTCGGTGTTATCGGCTGCAACCACCCATATGTCCCAGTTGTAGGTAGCGTCGGGATCGGGCTTGGAGCGATTGCTGGAGAAAGCCAGAAGCTTGCCGTCAGGAGACCACGCTGGATCGTCGTCGTCGTAATCGCCGGAAGTGACTTGCGTCATCGTCTTGGCGGCAATGTCGAAGACGTAGAGGTGCGTGCGGCGGCGGTCAAGATAGCCAACGGTGTCTTCCTTGAATTGCAAGCGGTCGATCACCCAGGGAGACTTGGCTTTGGGCTTTTTCGGTGCCGCAGGCTTGTCGTCGGCGTCCTCTTTTCCCTTGTTGGCAGCGGCTTCGAGCTCTTCAGGAGAAGGATCACGGAGGATGAGGACGAGGCGCTTGCTGTCGGGAGCCCAAACGAAGTCGTCGACGTCCTGAATCGTGTCGGTAAGCTTCTGAGCTTCGCCACCGAGGCGGTTCAGAACGTAGACCTGGGTCTTGCCTTCGTTGCGCTCAGACAGGAACGCGAGGAATTTGCCGTCGGGGGACCAGCGCGGATGCTCCGACGAATTGCCTTCGGCGGTGAGGGCGACGGCGTCGCCGCCAGCGGCAGGCACCATGTAGATCCGAGTTTCAGACTTGTCGTCCTTTAGAGAGTTAGCGCTGAGGGTATAGGCAACGAACTGGCCGTCGGGAGAGATTTGCGGGTCGTGAGCCTCGCGGAAGTCGAAGAGGTCGTCAACGCCGATGAGTCGAGGAGCGGGAGACTGCTGCGCGAGGGTAATGGAACTGGCTACGGCGAGAACGATGAGAAAAAAGGCCGAGCGAAGCTTCTTCATGTGGATGACTCCATGAAAGAAAAATGAAAATCAGATGATGCGCGGAGTTTAGCACAGGGAGCAAAACCCGGAAAAGTTAGCGGGAACGGGTGTGAGAGGCACGCTGGAGCGAGACCACGACCGGGTACTTCCGCGCGAGATACCGACAAGCGAGTAGTTCGGAAGTACGGTTGGCGACACAAAAAAAATTCACCAAGATGCATTTTCTTCTTGCATGCGAGTGCAGAGACTGTATTCTTCAAAAGATGACGTTGCTCCAGTGAGTCGAGAGCGAGCGAGAGTCATACTAGGAGGACGAGAGAAAAAAATTGAGCACCTTATCGCTCCCCGCACAGATTCCTTCCCAGGCAATTTCTTCAGCGAAAAAGAGAGTCGCAAAACTGACACTCTGGCCGCTTGTGGCCGCAACCTTCTTCATGGTGTCCGGGGGCACCTATGGGACGGAAGAGATTGTTTCCGGAGCGGGCTACGGACGTGGAATCCTTGTATTGCTGTTCTTGCCAGTGCTGTGGTGCCTACCAACGGCATTCATGATCGGCGAACTCTCCAGCGCGCTCCCGGCCGAAGGTGGCTACTATGCGTGGGTGCGCCGAGGCCTGGGCAATTTCTGGGGATTCCAGGAAGCGTGGCTGTCGCTGGCAGCGAGCATCTTTGATATGGCGATCTACCCGACGCTGTTCGCGATCTACCTGAAGCAGATGGTGCCGTGGTTTGGCGAAGGCTACCACGCCCTGTACGCGGGGCTGTTTGTGGTGGTGACCTGCGCGGCGCTGAACCTGGCTGGGATTCGTGTCGTTGGGATCACCTCGCTGTGGCTGTTTTTCCTGCTGTCGCTGCCGTTTGCCATCATCGTGGCGTTGTCGCCGGTGAAATTGGCGGCCTTCGGCCAGCCGCACGCCGCGACGGCTGGGGCAAGTGTTGGACTTCTTGGCGCCGTGCTGGTGGCGATGTGGAACTATATGGGTTGGGACAACGCCTCGACGATCGCGCAAGAGGTGGAGCGCCCGCGCCAGACCTATCCGAAGGCCATGATCGCGGCTGTCATCCTGGTTTCGCTGACGTACATCCTGCCCTTTGTGGCCGTCTACCTGACCGGCATCCCGGCTTCGGCGTTTAACGAGGAAGGATCTTGGGCCACCATCGCGGGGCAACTTGGCGGGACCGTGATGGGCATCCAGTGGCTGCGATTTTTTGTGACGCTGGGTGGAATGATGAGCGCGTTCGGAATGTTCAACGCCCTCGTCCTGAGCTACTCGCGGCTACCGCTGGCCATGGCGCGCGATGGCATGCTGCCGAAGATATTCGGCAAGGTGACAAAGAAAAACGAAACGCCGTGGGTCGCGATTGTGGTCTGCGCGATCTGCTGGGTACCCTGCCTGCTGCTGGGTTTCAAGCGGCTCATCACGCTGGACATCATGCTCTATGGAGCGGCGCTGATGCTGGAGTTCGTGACGTTGGTAGCGCTGCGAATTCGCGAGCCAAAGCTTCGCCGAGGGTTCCGCGTGCCGGGAGGCATGGCCGGGGCCATCAGTTGCGGCATTTTCCCTCTGGGACTGTTGTTGCTCTCGATGGTCGAAAGCGATCACGAGACCATCCTGGGGATCAATGCTCTGGCGTTTGGCGTGGTCATCATTTTGGCGGGTTTCGGGGTTTACTTTGCCACCCGCAAGGTGCGCGCACGCTACGAAACCCAAGCGACCGTGGAACCGCTGCCAGCCGACTAAGCCAAGCTCGTTCTGTCCTACTGAGGCCGACCGCACCGCGATGATTGTAGGAAGTTCGAATGCCCGGCTTCAGGGAGCCGGGCATTTTCTTGTCGCCGGGCACAAATCAATGTGGTAGGAAACAAGGAGCCCCTGCCCTCCACTCAGCCCAGAATCTAATCTGAGGAGATTCACATGAAGATCGAGAGAGTATTGGGAGGCTTGGTGTCGTTGGGCATGGTCGCTGCGCTGTCCGTGCCCGCGGTCTTGGCGAAGAGCCAGGCTGCTCCTGCGCAGCAGGGCGAAATGGGAATGCGGGACAAACTCCAGTCCGCGGTGGAGAGTCTGAACTTGACGGATGACCAGAAGTCCAAGGTGAAGGACATCTTCGCGGACGCCAAGGCCAAACGTCAGACTGTGTGGAGCGACTCCTCGCTGACCGATGACCAGAAGAAAGCGAAGATGAAGGAGCTTCACGCCGGCACCATGGCCAAGTTGAACGAAGTGCTGACACCCGACCAACAGGCGCAGTTGAAGGCCAAGATGGAAGCGGCCAAGGCGGCGAAACCAACGGCACAGCCGTGAACGAGGCAACAGTTTAAGACTGGCGACTGCAAATAGAAGTGAAAAGCGCCCGGTTCGCGAGAGCCGGGCGCTTTTGTTCGGGTCAGGGTGGCGGAGGTCCCTTTTTCGTCGCGGGGAACGCGGAGGTCCGGCGGAGTCGCCGGGAGATTTGGTATGCTGCTCGACGTGAGACGACGCGGAACGATTTCGAGAGCGCTATGCACTGGGTTGCTGGGATTAACCCTGGCGACGACAGCCCTGGCGCAAGCTTCGCCTGGGGGCACGGCGCAATCTAATCCAGCGACTCAAGGCACCGCGGCGAGCGCACCGGCGCCGGGGACGAGTCCGCCACAGGCGACTGCTGCGCCACCTCCACCGCGCGTTGGGCTGAGCATGGTGGTTCTGGACCCAGCGCACGGAGGCACGGACCTGGGCGCACGTGGAACCGAAGGCATCCGCGAGAGCGATGTGGTGCTGCTGTTTGCCGCGCAGGTGAAGAAGTCTCTGGAGTTCCAAGGCTTCCAGGTGATTCAAACCCGCGATGCGAACGACAATCCGTCGTTCGATGACCGCTCGGCCCGGGTGAACGCACAGCGTGGCGCGGTCTTCATCACACTGCATGTGGCTTCGACTGGCCTGGCAGGCACGGCACGCGTTTACGTTATGCCCGAAATTCCACCAACCGAGCACCCGAATGGGTTGATCCCGTGGGACAAGGCGCAAGCGCCCTTTGTGGGGTTGAGCAAAAAACTGGGAGATTTGGTACAGGCAGAGTTGGCGAAGCGGTTCAAGGGATCACCAACGACAGCGCTCGTCGCACCGGTGCGGCAGCTCCGCACAACGGCGGCCCCCGCCATTGCGGTGGAGATTTCCAGCGTGTCGGTGGCGGATCGCGCGGAACTGGATCGCATGGTGCCGGGCATCGCCGACGCTATCGCGCGCGGCGTCTCGGAGTTCAAACTGTCATACGTGGTGCCGACGATTGCGAGCCCGGGCGGAGGAACGCAGCCATGACTCCGAGATGGGTGATATGGTTGGCGGGGATACTGCTTGCTGCGGTGATCGCGGCAGCATTGTACTTCCCTTCGCTGCGGCACCAGGTGGACAAGGTCGCGCAGTTAACAGAAAAAACGGCGGAGCAGGCGCGGCGCGAGCTGATTCCTCCAGCGCCCGTGCGAACCGGCGGTCCCATGGTCAAGGCCAAGTTGTACTGGGGCACGCGCGCGCACGATGGGACGCTGCGAGCCGTAATCGTGGATTTGCCGCTTTCGGACGATCCGGCTCTGCGCGCCAAGCAGGTATTGAATACCCTGCTGGCCGGGCCGGTGGATCCGGAAGCACGAACCTTGCCGCCGGACGCAGCGCTGCTGGCGTTCTACATTTTGCCGGATGGCACGGGAATCGCGGATTTTTCCGAGGCGTTGGGGACGTCGATTCCGTCGGGCATTCAGAGCGAGCAGACGGCGGTGGAGTCGATTACGCGAACGCTGGACGCGAACGTGCCGCAAGTGCAGCGACTAAAGATTCTGATCCATGGACAGGAAGTGGATTCACTGGCGGGACACCTGGATTTGACGCAAACCTTTCAGGTGAATGGCAGCGGCCTCGCTGCGCAGCCGGCGCCATCCGGCACGTCCGTCATCACGCGGCCGATTCAAAAGGCCTACGAAAAGATGAAAGCCGCCACGAAGCGGTGAGCATCGTGGAGGACACAGGCTGAAATCCGATTCGATCGTGATAGGCTCATCCCATGTACGAAGCGGATCGCACCTGGATTTTTGAGCGGCTGAAGCATTCTTTGCAGCTCTTGGCTTGTCGGGCGGAGATCCAGCTGAATAACTTCCCCAACTTTGTCGCGGACGAGTTGGCTTTGGACTTTGAGAACTTCCGGGACACACTTACGGGCAATTTTCGAGCCGGATTGACCGCCGAACAAGCCTTGTGTCTCGACTCACTTGACCGAAGCTTGTCAGAATTGAACGAAGAAGCATGGAGTAACGGGGCTGTAGTGAACTCTTCAGAATAGTGCAACATTCGATACCTGGCTGCCAGAGTTCTGCGAGAATTTGGCTGGCCACTGAGGAACCACCCCTGCACGGCGATGAGTTTGTTCGAGGGAAGGTAAAGTAGGCCGTCAGAAGCAAGCGGATGTGCAAACCGTATTACCTGCCCAAAGGGGGGAGAGCGTGAGAGGCGACGGACGGAGCGCGGATCAAATTCGAGATGTGAAGATCACGCCGGATTTTATTTCGCAGGCGGAAGGCAGCGTGTTGATTGAACTGGGAAAGACCCGAGTGATCTGCACGGCCACGGTGAATGATGGCGTGCCGACTTTCTTGAAGGGCAGCGGCAAAGGTTGGGTGACAAGCGAATACGGAATGCTGCCGCGCGCCACCGAGGAACGCACTCCGCGCGAAGCCACGCGAGGCAAGCAGACAGGACGCACGCTGGAGATCCAGCGATTGATTGGCCGATCGCTGCGCGCGGTGACGGATCAAGAGGCGCTGGGCGATCGCACCGTGTGGCTCGATTGCGACGTGATTGAAGCCGATGGCGGGACGCGTACGGCGTCGATTACCGGGGCGTTTCTGGCCATGGCGTTGGCCATGGAGCGGCTCGTGGCCGGGGGAATCCTGCGGAGGTCACCACTCATTGACACAGTTGCGGCAACCAGCGTGGGGATCGTCGACGACGTGGCACTGCTCGACCTGTGCTACGAAGAAGATGCGCGCGCGGACGTGGACATGAATGTGGTCATGACCGGCAGCGGCGACTATGTGGAGATACAAGCAACAGCGGAAGGACGGCCGTATACCGGCGGCGAATTACAAGAATTGCTGGCGCTGGCGGCGGTGGGGATTCGTGTGTTGGGAGAAGAGCAACGGACCGTGCTGCCTGCAAAGTTTTTGGCCCGCGGAAAATAGAATCTCACCGCAGAGGACACCGAGCTCACAGAGAACATTTTCCAGACATGACTGAATCGGGCGCGCGAAAAAAACTGTATTTGGCTTCGGGAAACCCAGGAAAGCTGCGGGAGTTCCAGATTCTCGCGGCGGGTCACGCGCTGGAACTGGAGCTTTTGCCGGGACATGCCGCGCTGCCGGAATTCGAGGAGGCAGCGCCCACGTTTGCGGAAAACGCGGCGGGCAAGGCGCTCTACTATTCGAAGCACTGCGATGGGATGGTGTTTGCGGATGATTCGGGCCTGGTGGTTCCGGCGCTCGGTGGCGCACCCGGAGTGCTTTCGGCACGCTACGCCGGCATCGGCGCTTCCAGCGAGCAAAGAAACACGAAATTGCTGGGCGAACTGCGCGGAAAGAAAGGCCAGGAGCGGGCCGCTTACTTTGTGTGTGTGATTGCGACTGCGCTGCGTGGCCGGGCGAACGTGGTAGTTTCCGCGAAAGTCGATGGAGAGATTCTGGAAGAGCCGCGAGGGAGCGGAGGATTTGGGTACGATCCGGTGTTCTACTTTCCGGCGCTGGGCAAAGCGTTCGCACAATTGAGCGCCGAGGGGAAGAACCAGCAGAGTCACCGCGGGAAAGCGTTCCGCAGATTGATGGAAGTGCTGGAATAAAAGAAGAAGAAGAGGACAAGATGGCGGCGAAGAAAAAGCTGAAGGCAAGCAAGAAGAAGGCCGAGAAGAAGGCTAAGCGCAGGGTAAAGGCTGGCATAAAAGCCAGCGCTACACTTAAGAATAAAACGGCGAGAGCGACCGCCGGGCGGGCGCCCGGTGCCGCGGCAGGAAAGGCGGCCGGGACGGATCCGAAGCGCGTGGCCGCGATCCTGGCGAAGTTGGATGAAGCGTATCCTGAAGCCAGCTGCGAATTGCAGCATGAGAATGCGTTTCAACTGCTTGTCTCGACGATTCTGTCAGCGCAATGCACTGACGTGCGTGTGAATCAGGTCACGCCGGAACTGTTCAAGAAGTACACGACGCCCCAAGCGTTTGCCTATGCCACGCCGGCAGAGTTGGAGCAGGAAATCCGCCCGACCGGATTCTTTCGCAACAAAACAAAATCGGTGATGGGTGCGAGTAAGGAAATCGTGGAAAAGTTTGGCGGCGAAGTTCCACGAACGATGGAAGAGATGCTGACGCTGCCAGGCGTAGCGCGGAAGACTGCCAACGTGGTGCTGGGCACGGCGTACGGAATCGCCAGTGGCGTCGTCGTGGATACGCACGTAATCCGGCTGTCACGCCGTCTGGACCTGACGCGCCACGAAGACCCCAAGAACATTGAGCAGGATTTAGTGGCAATCATCCCGAAAGACCAGTGGATCCAGTTTTCCCACCAGTTGATCTGGCACGGCCGCCGCGTCTGCTTCGCGCGCAAACCCAAGTGCGTCGAGTGCAACCTGGAAAAACTGTGCTACTCCAAAGACAAAACAGTGTGATCACAGTCGCATGCGCAAGTCATCTCGATTGAGAACAATTGTGATTTGCTTGGCCGGTGCGACATTGCTATCGGCGATAGGCGCGGAGATATACGCGTATCGTGTACGGGCCAGAGACTAAGAACTTGTGAAGTCCGCGCTTCGCATCCGCTCCACGGCAGATGCGAAAGATGAAATCGAAGATATGCGGAAACGTTTCGGAAATTCATTTTGGGAGGAGAGCGACCACCTGGGAGGGAATCACAACTATGATGCTCAAGTTCACAACCTCTCGATTGCTCGTTTTCTGATTGTCGCGCCCACGGTGCTCAACAGGGGAGTAGCAATCCGCAATGGCCAGTTGCACTATGTCGTTGTGACGATGGCCTCAGGTCAAAGAGGCTTCGCCCCTTCTGCTCACGTTTGGATTCAGGAGTGGTTTCGTCCCGCGTAGTCCTCCCACATGCATGTTAGCGAAAGGGACAGACCGCGGTCCGCCGCAGTCGACTGCACTTCGGCGGTACCCGATGCAGTACGCCAGAAAGCCTTTGGATCACGTACGGCCCTGCTTTGCCAAAACACGAGGCTGCCGAAACGCTGAGGAACTCCTTCCGAATGTTTGGCAATGGTTTGGGACGAAAACCATAGATCATTTGGGGCTGAAGCACCCAGTCGCAAGCATGTTGCATCTTTGACTCATACGCAAGGAAGTGAGATAAGTTGAGGTAATGACGGCTTCAGTGAAGCCGGGTTTTGTTCCCACCAAAGAAACCTACATCGCCGGGTTCACCCTACTTGCAATACTTTTGCACATCCTTCTGGAGTACGCGCTGCACTTCCCTGCCCCGGCCAACGACATCCCTCTGTTTGCGGCACTGCTGGTCGGCGGCTTGCCCATGGTTTGGGAACTCCTGAAGAAATTGTTCAAGGGGCAATTCGGCTCTGATCTCCTGGCCGGAGTCTCCATCCTGACAGCAATCGCGCTGCGCGAATATCTGGTGGCAACCATCGTGGTGCTGATGCTGTCGGGCGGCGAGGCGCTCGAGGAGTACGCAACGGCAAAGGCGTCCTCGATATTGGATGCGCTGGCGCGGCGCATGCCCAACGTGGCACATCGCAAAGAAGCGAACGAATTAGCCGACGTGAAGCTAACAGACATCCGCATCGGCGATGAGTTAACCGTTTTGCCGCACGAGATTTGCCCGGTGGACGGCGTGGTGCTCGACGGCCACGGCATCATGGATGAAGCCTACCTCACGGGCGAACCATACGAAATTTCGAAGACGCCGGGTTCGCTGGTGATTTCCGGCGCAATCAACGGAGAGAAGGCACTGGTGATCCGCGCGGAGAAGTTGGCGGAAGATTCGCGGTACGCCCGAATCATGAAAGTGATGCACGAGACGGAGCAGAAGAAACCGGAATTGCGCCGGCTGGGAGACCAACTGGGCGCGTGGTACACGCCGATCGCCTTGGGTGTAGCGGCAGCAGCAGCGTTGCTGAGTGGCCAAGCGGAACGATTCCTGGCGGTGGTGGTGATTGCGACGCCGTGCCCACTGCTGCTTGCGATTCCCACCGCGATTATCGGCGCGATTTCGCTGGCGGCGCGCCGAGCGATCATCATCAAAAATCCCGCGGTGCTGGAACGGATTGCGAAGTGCCAAACGTTGATCTTCGACAAGACCGGCACGCTTACCTATGGTCGGCCAAACCTTACCGAAATTATCTGCGCGAAGGGTTTCGAGAGAGCGGAAGTGCTGCGTTTTGCCGCCAGCGTGGAACTGTATTCGAAGCACCCATTGGCCAGCGCAGTGGTCACGGCGGCAAAGCAGGAGAGGATCGAAACGCTCTCGGTCGAGAAGATCCGCGAAAAGCCCGGCGAAGGATTGAAAGGAAGAATCGCCGGCAAGCTAATCGAGATAACCGGTCGCAAAAAAGTTACCGATCCCACACTGCCACTGCCGGAATTGGCGAGCGGGCTGGAATGCCTGATGTTCGTGGAGGGCAGATACGCCGCGGCGTTCCGCTTCCACGATGCCCCGCGCAAAGACAGCGCATCGTTCATCGCACACCTGAAACCGAAGCACGGAGTGCGCAAGGTTATGCTGGTCTCGGGCGACCGCGAATCCGAAGTGAAATATCTGGCGGAGAGCGTGGGAATTACCGAGGTGCACGCCGGGAAGGGTCCGGAAGAAAAAGTGGCCATCGTGAAGGAAGAAACCGCGAAGGCCGAGACGCTGTTTGTCGGCGACGGGATCAATGATGCACCCGCGCTGCTGGCGGCGACCGTCGGCGTGGCCTTCGGTTCGCAGAATGACATCACCACGGAAGCGGCGGATGCCGTAGTGTTGGAAGCGGCGCTGGGAAAAATCGACGAATTGATGCACATCGGGCAACGCATGAGGCGAATCGCGTTGCAGAGCGCGTTGGGGGGAATGGCGGCCAGCATGGTTGGGATGGTGGCGGCCGCGTTTGGATTCTTGCCACCGATCTGGGGAGCGGTGGGGCAGGAGTTGATCGACTTATTGGCGGTGCTGAACGCGGTGCGCGTCGCGGTGCCAAGGGACGATCTGCAGGATTTCTGATTGCCTGAAAAATAGCAGTCAGTCGTCAGAGATCAGCGATTAGGAAACACCCGAGACACAGCTCCGCGGCGATTCACTGTTGTATCGCCTGACGGCTGCACAAGAAGAAGAAAGACAGGCATGGACGCGCTACTGATTCTATTTCTCGTGGTCCTGGTGCTGAACTTGGTTCCGGCATTTGCGCCGCCGACGTGGATGGTGTTCTCCACCGTTGGATTTCGATTCCCTGACCACGTGGGATGGACGTTTGCATTGGTGGGTGCTCTGGCGGCGACGCTAGGCCGCAGTGCGTTGGCCAAGATGGCGCACGGGGTGGTGCGGAACCGGTGGATGAGCGACGTCTCACGCGAAAATGTCGATTCCCTTGTCGGTGGCAGTGAAAAATAGGTCCAGATTGGCGGCGGACTGGTCCCTTTCCGTTTTGAGCTTTCCCTGGAAGAGGGGTTCTGGAACGGCCCGCAGCAGTCAAGGGCGCGCTGTTGTTGCGCGGCGAAGCGAACCCTTGACGGCGAGGACCGGTCAAACCTCGTACAAGAGGGAAAGGCGAGTGCGAACTGGACCGCCAAAGTGGACCAGTTTCTTTCCGCCTCTGACAATTCCCTGAAGGGCTCGATGGAAAAGCGCCCGAAGCTCACTTTCGGTCTGTTTCTTTTCTATGCGTTTACGCCTCTGCCTTCCAATTTCGTGTTCATCGCCTACGGCCTAACGACCATGCACCTGGCGAGACTGGCGATTCCATTTTTTCTGGGACGATTTGTCAGCTATGCCTTCTGGACTCTGAGCGCAGCCGCGGTATCGCGCAGGTTTGACTTTGATGACGGCAAGACACTCAGCTATTTCAGCGTCTACTTCGTCTTGACGCAATCAGCGCTACTTGGAACCGTGTATCTCTTCACGCGGTTGGATTGGAAGATGCTGCTCAGAGAACACAAGTGGAAGCTCGTAAAAAGGAGCTAACCGTTCAGCGCGGCTGCCCAAACACCGAAAAAATATCCCAGGCGATCGCCGATCATGGCTTCGATGGTGGATTGGCAGGCGCGGGCTGCTGTTTTGGGAGCTTTTGCGCCGGTGGCTGAGCCGACTTTATGATTTCGTTCAGATCGGAATGCACCGGCTGGCCCGCGCCGCTGCCGCTGACGCCGGGATGGCCCGGAGGCATTGTGGCCCCAGGAGGAATTTCGCCGGGCCCGGGATGCTGCAACGTGCCGCCCGCCGGCTGGCTCTTCACCACCACCCACTGATCCCCGCGCTTTTCCAGATTGTAGGCCAGTTGCATCATGCCGCCGGACGCATCGCCATTCTTAGCGCGAATTTCCACCTGAGCCTGGGCCTGGTTGCCGTTTACGGAATACTGCGTGACGGCGATATCCATGTTGGGAATGTTCAGGCCCTTCAGTGACGTCAGATAGGTCACCACTCCCTGGCGGATGGCTTCCTTATCGTCCGCCTTCTGCGATTTGCACGCGACGGTACCAAGCAGCAGCGCGCCGAGCAGAGCAGCAAGAAATGCGCGATTCATGCAGAGTTCCTTTCCCGAAGAAGAAAAATGCTGGGCCCTAGCTGGTTTCTTCCATAGTAGCGAATCACGCGGGGAATGCAATCCGCGGCGGGCGCATTGCCGCGAGAAATCTAATGCGACGCTTCCGGTGTCGCGCGGAGACGCCAAGCTATCTGCTGGACTGTAGTCAATTTAGTTTTTGGGCAAATCCGCGTAGTCGGAAATCGTGTCCGTCGGATCCTGGAAACCCGGCAGCGCGCTCGTGCGGATGTTTGAGAGACTGGGCTCGACAGCGACGCCATCACGGAACGCCACAAATCGGCCGGAGATGGCTGGATTTTTTCCCCCGGGAACCACGATGCCAGCCAGATTCAGTGGATCAGCCGCTGAGGCCGTGACAACCTGGCCGGTGGCGGGCTCCGATCGCATCGCGCGAAGCGACTCGACCGCGATTGGCAGCGCAAATTGCTCGCCCAGCAGGCCGCTAACGAATCTGCCGCCACGAATTTCGCCGCGGTCTTCCAGGCGTCGCAGAGCAATCAGCAACTCACGCCAGCGGGGCAAAATCGACTCGCGAGTCAGCAGCTCGCGAAACAGAACTCCGTAGCGGTTCAGGAGCATCCAGCAAATGGATTCAATCGCGGGATTCTTGTCGCCGGGCTCGCCCGTTTCATGCGGAAACAGCAACGCCCAGCGCCCACCGCTGTGACGAGGGCGCGCGGAACGCCCACTTCCCTGCCCCGCGCGGCGTTTTGGGTCGATCAGTGCGCGCAAATTGTCGAAACCGTCGGCGGTCACAACACCAGCCGCGACCAACTCCCACAGGGCGGACTCCACTTCCGCTTTCAGTTTGCCTACCCCGCGCACAATATCCGCGAAAAACGATGCTCCGTGTGTTTTCAGGAACTCAGCGACCTGACTCGCATCCGAACTAAGCCCACGCATCTCGGCGGTAACGGCGGCACGATGCTCCGCAAAGATCCACTCCACATTGTCGCGCAGAAAAAATGTTACCGGCGCGACCTTCGTTGGGATCACTCGGTAATTTCGGTCGGCAGCTTCGTGGAGAAACGTGGGATGCGGGGACAGCCGTCCCCAGCCAACTGTGCCGTTCAGACACAACTGGTCGAGCACGGAGCCGTCATAGTTCTTAATGCGCCGCGCAAGGATTTCGCGCTCCCACGCGCTTGCTGGCGCTTCGTAGCCCTGCAGCTGTTGCAGCACCTCCAGCGTCCCACGCTCGCCGGCAAGTTGCGTTCCTGGTGCCAGATGCTGCCAGCGGAGCAGCCAACGCATGAATTGCGCCGCGGTAACCGGCTCGATTTCTTTGCGGAGTTTTCCCAGCGTAAAACGGTGAATGCGCGCCAGCAAGCGGCGATCGCACCACTCCACTGCCTCGGTGGCCTGGTCAGTAAATCGTCCGCGCAGTACTGCGCCGCTTCCTTCCAGACGCAGCATCGCGGCTTCAATCTCAGGCAGCGGCAGCTCAAGCAATTGCGCGAGCGCAGGGACCGTTACCGGGCCGGCGTGCTGCATCCATCCTGCAACGCATGTCAGCAGCGCGTCCTCTCGTGATGGAATCGAGGTTGCAACCTCCACCAGGTCTGTTGCGAAGCGTGCCGCGGGGAACAGTTGCTTGAACGTTTTGACATTTTCCGCTGTAACCCAATACCCGCGACCGGAGACCCAGGCGCGTGTCGAACGGCCCTGCGCGACCAACTGCTCAAAGAATTCTTGCCAGGCTGGAAGCGAATCTTGAACTGCCGTCTGTATCGCTTCGGGAGCACCTTGCTGCGAGACGGGCGAGAAATTCTCT
This sequence comes from Candidatus Acidiferrales bacterium, assembly GCA_963792145.1. GTDB lineage: Bacteria > Acidobacteriota > Terriglobia > Acidiferrales > UBA7541 > Acidiferrum. The sequence goes on along the minus strand of CAWBVH010000046.1, from coordinate 77,017 downwards.
GGCAGCGCCACCAAGGTCTGCAGCACGTCATGAAGCTCGTCGGCATTGCGCACGTCGGGCCAAGCCTGTTCGCGCACTTCAGCGACGGCGGCAGGATCGAGTCGCCCGATCTCCGAAATAACCGCGTCGGGCAAGACGCGGCGCATCTCCACGGCACGAGCCCGGCGCTCTTCCAGTGGCGCATCATCAAGGTAGGCGTAAGGATTCGCGTTGATGATTTCATGCGAGAACTGCGAGGCCATGGGAGTATCGATGGCCACACACTGAATTTCCCCACGCAAAATATCCGTTCAGGACCACCTTGAGCCCTTCGATATCCATCGCTTCCGTCAACGCGTCCTTCATCACCTCGCGAACCAGGGGATGCTCCGGGATGCGCATCTCTCCGGCGATATTCTCCTGGCAAGCCGCCGCGTCGGGGAACACGGACGCCAGCAGATCATCAGCGCGCATTCGTTGAATTTGCGGAGGAACTTTCTTGCCGCCCTGCCAGCGCAGCAGCATCAGCGCACGCGAAGCGTTCCAGCGCCACCGTGCGGTGAAAATTGGCGAGGTCAATACGGCTTGCTGCAAGACCTGCGCCGCGGAGGCTGGGTGAAGAAATCGGAAAACGTCGGCCAGCGGAAAGCTGTGCTGGTCGGTCAGAGAAATATTGATGCCGTCGTCGGTGGCCGCCGCCTGCAACTCAAGATTGAAGGAACGGCAAAAACGTTTGCGGAGGGCCAGTCCCCAGGCTTTGTTGATCCGCCCGCCGAATGGTGCGTGGATGACAAGCTGCATCCCGCCACTTTCATCGAAGAAGCGTTCCGCGATGATGGTCTTCTGTGTTGGGACCGCGCCCAAGCCCCCGCGCCCCGCAATGATGTATTCGACGATTTGCTCGGCGCCAGCGACATCGAGACCGCATTCGCCTTGTAACCAGGCCACGGCATCGCGAAATCCTGCTGAACCGCGCAGTTCTGGCCCCGGCTTGACGTCCAACGTTCTCGCATTCACCTCTTGGCGCAGATCTGAAACCTGTTGGGAGAGTTCCGCTGTTCTGGATGGCGCTTCCCCTCGCCAGAACGGGATGTTCGGCGCGGCCCCGTGGGCATCCTCGACGATCACGCGGCCCGCCTGCACGCGCCGAATGCGCCAAGAACTATTGCCAAGCAGCATGATGTCGCCGCGCAAGCTCTCCACAGCAAAATCTTCATCCACCGTGCCTACTACGACGCCTTCGGGTTCCGCCACCACGGTGTACAGCGCACTATCCGGAATCGCTCCGCCGCTGGTGATCGCCGCGAGACGGCTGCCGCGTCGGCCCCGCACACGTCCATTCACGCGGTCGCGGTGAAGGTGCGTTCCGTAACGCCCTCGCCGTGCGTTGATCCCTTCGAAAAGCATGGAGATAACTTCCTCGAATTCGCTGCGCTGCAAATTGCGAAACGGATACGCGCGGCGTACCAGCGTGAACAGAAGGCTTTCGTCCCAATCCTCCACGGCACACATCGCGACCAACTGCTGCGCAAGAATGTCCAGCGGAGCCTCAGGAATCGCGATGCGGTCCAGATCGCCGTGGCGCATGGCTCGAACAAGCGCGGCGCATTCCAACAATTCGTCGCGGGTAGTGGCGAAGATGCGTCCTTTCGGGATGGCGCCATGCCAATGGCCCGCGCGCCCGATGCGTTGCCACGCTACGGAAATGGCACGCGGCGAGCCGATCACACAAGCCAATTCCACGGAGCCGATGTCGATCCCCAATTCCAGGGAGGCGGTCGCCACGAGCACGCGCACTTCTCCCGCTTTCAATTTTCGTTCGGCAGCGAGCCGCAGTTTGCGCGAAAGGCTGCCGTGGTGCGTGGCTACGGCGTCGGCGCCCAAACGTTCCGCAAGATGGTGGGCCAGTCGTTCAGCCAAACGCCGAGTGTTCACAAACACAAGTGTCGAGCGATGCTGTCGCACCAGCAGCGCAAGGCTGTCATAGATTTCGTCCCACACTTCGTGCGACGTTACAGGCGAGAGCTCGCTCGAAGGAACCTGCACCGCGATGTCGGCGGCGCGTTGGTGGCCGATTTGCACGACGGAGGGATACGACCGATCGCTTCCCGCCAGGAATTGCGCGATTAGCTCAATGGGCCGTTGCGTAGCGGAAAGGCCGATGCGCAACGGCGAGCGAGTGGTGAGCGCTTCAAGTCGCTCGAGCGAGAGCGCCAGGTGCGAACCTCGTTTGTCGTCGGCAACCGCGTGGATTTCATCCACGATCACGGTTTCGACGGAGGTCAGGATTTCGCGGCTCTTCGCGGCCGTCAGCAGAATATAGAGGGACTCCGGCGTAGTCACCAGAATATGCGGCGGACGCTTCAACATGGCGCGGCGTTCGTGCATCAACGTATCGCCGGTACGCACAGCGGCGCGAATCTCAGGCATCAACATTCCGCGGTCAACCGCCAGTTGCAGAATTTCGCGCAACGGAATCTCAAGGTTTTTTTGGATGTCGTTGCCGAGCGCCTTCAGCGGCGAAACGTACAAAACTTCCACGCGATCGAGCAACTCTCCGGCAAGTGCTTTGCGCACCAGGCGGTCAATGCAAGCCAGGAACGCGGCCAGCGTCTTTCCCGACCCGGTCGGCGCGGAGATCAAGGTCGTGCGTCCTGCGAGGATGTGTGGCCAGCCCTGTTCCTGAGGCTCTGTAGGTTGCCCCAGGCGTGTCCGAAACCACTCCTGAACAATCGGGTGTGCCCACGCAAGCGCAGGAGAAATACCGAATTGTGAATCCAGCGGTTTCAAGGAAGACAATTCACCTCAGTCACAGGAGGGTAGAGGAAGGCTTGAAAGCCTACGAGAGAAATTCTAGGATACCGCATATGATGCCATTGCGGCTACCTCAGTCGAGCTCGTCCTATCCCGCCTGCTTTCCACGGGCATTGCCGCGCAAAGAATTACAGGGAAAGCTTGATAGCGCGAACTGAGCCCACGTTGTACATCTCTAGGGTTCGAATGATTGGTCGCTCCCTCAAGTTCGGACCGGGCCAAGTACGCCGTAACGCAACTCCCGATTTTCGCGCGTGCAGCGGAGAAGCAAGCTGCCCCGGCTCATGTCGCCGCGGCCGGCGAAATCCAAAGGATAAAACAGGCGCGAACCAAAAACTTCCAGCAATGGAACAACATATTTGGGAGTGGCAATGCTCCCCAGAAGAACGACGCGGGCTCCCTGTGGAAGCGCGCCGCAAATCAATTGAGCGTCGCGAATCAGAGGATTGCGATATTGCGGATTCTCTGGATCAATCGAGGAATCAGTCGTGGCGCGCAGCCAATCCAGAGTGGCGAGATATTCTGGCGGGAGCAGACCGCTTGACGAAGTGATGATGCGGATGCCGGAGATGCCAAAGGGTGGACGCGCGAACTGCGAAGCGTAAGCCAGTTTGCCGCGAAAGTAGAGGCCGCTGACGAAACTGAAGATTTCACCGAGTGTGGCGCGTGAAGATTGCAGCCGCAGGCTCAGTTCGAAGCGGGAGCATCCTTGCAGCAAGCGTTTGCCGCGCACTCCTGCCAAGTTTGCGGGAGAGAGTAAAAAAATAGTATGCGGGTCGCCGGATTGCAGTTGCTGGAATGCGGCTTTGCCGGGCGCGTGGCCGTGAAATGAAATTCGCTTCTCTGACATTGGCTTGCTTTGGTACAAACATCAGAATACGCCAAGTTAGGCCGCCTGTTTCTGCCGAGTTCGCTGCGCCGGGAGCGCATTTTCTTGAGCGATAAGATTCCATTTCGAATCTCGCCGATGCTGGCCACACTCGTCGACAAGCCTTTTCACTTACCCGGCTGGATTTACGAGGAAAAATATGACGGCATCCGCATCCTCGCTTACAAAGAACGTACCCATGTCTCGCTGATCACCCGAAACAAGATTGAGCGGACGGAGCGATATCCGGAGGTTGCCGCGGCTGTGGGCAAGCTGAAGCCGCGAACTTTGTTGCTGGACGGCGAAGTTGTGGTGTTCGACAAGCACAACGTCTCGCATTTTCAGCTGCTGCAACAGGGAAAGGGCCCCGTGAAGTATGCCGTCTTCGATTGTCTCTACCGGAACGGCAAAGATCTCAGGAACGCCCCTCTGCGCGAGCGGCGGGAGACGCTGACCGAATTGCTGCGCGGGGGCGGCACCGGAACGATCGTGCTTTCCGAAGAGCTCGCCGCCAACGGGCTGAAGGCCTTCGAAGTGGCAAAGAAACAAAAGCTGGAAGGGTTGGTAGCGAAGAATCTGGAATCGAAGTACGTGGAAAAGCGTTCTCGAGAATGGTTAAAAGTGAAAGTGAACCGCGAGAGCGAATTCGTGATTGCTGGGTATACCAAGCCGAGTGGTTCAAGACAATATCTGGGAGCTCTGCTGCTGGGCGTGTATGAAGGGAACAAATTGCGCTATGCAGGAAAAGTTGGAACGGGATTTGACAGTGAGACGCTGCGGACCCTTTCAGAAAAATTGAAGAAACTCAAACAAGGGAAATCCCCTTTTGCCGACGAAGTGCGGGAAAAGAACGCAACGTTTGTGCGTCCAAAGCTGGTGGCCCAGATCGCGTACACGGAATGGACCAAGGACGGCAGGCTCCGTCACCCGGCGTTCTTGGGACTGCGCGATGATAAGGCTCCGCATGAAGTACGGAAGGAGGAGGCGTAGATGAAACCGTCAAAAAAGAACTCCGCGGTTCAAATTTCGCATCCCGAAAAGGTTTTCTGGCCGGTAGAAGGATACACGAAGGGCGATCTGGCAAATTTCTATCGCGAAGTCTTTCCCTGGCTTCAACCTTACGTCCGCGGAAGAATTCTAACGATGGAGCGCTGCCCTGACGGAATGAAGGGAGAGTGTTTCTATCAAAAGGAAATGCCCAAGGGCATGCCTCCCGGCACGCCAACGAAACGTCTGGCGAACAAAGGCGGATCGCGCGCCTTCACGAACTACGTCGTAGGAGGGTCACTGGAGACGCAGATGGCGCTCGTCAATTTCGGGTGCATTCCAATTCATGTGACGGGATCGCGCGCCGAGACGTTTCCGAAACCTGACTGGGTCTGTTTGGACATTGACCCGATGAGCGGGTCGTTCCAGGACGCGGCGCGCGCGTCGTTGTTGGTGAAGAAGTTCCTGGATGAACTGCGGCTTGCATCGTTCCCAAAAACATCGGGAAGCCGCGGTGTACATGTTTTTATTCCCATCAAATTGGGCCCGACGGCGGACGAAGTTCTTGCCTTCGCGCAAAGGCTGGTGGCACTGGCGGCGAAATCGCATCCCCAAGAACTTACCGTGGAGCACAGAATTGCGGATCGCGGCGATCGCGTCTATCTGGACCCGTTTCGCAATGGCGCGGTACAGACGGTCGTCACTCCCTATTCAGTCCGGCGCAAACCTCATGCTCCAGTGTCGACTCCGCTGGATTGGGCAGAAGTAGGCCGCATTAAGGACCCGGCGAAATTCAATATCAAAACAGTTCCAAATCGTTTGAAAAAAAAAGATCCCTGGGCAGATTTCTTTTCACGCAGGCAATCGCTGCAGCCGGCATTGAAACAATTAGCCCATTTGTGATCAAAATGGGAGCGAGAGGTCACCATGTCACTGAAGAAATACCACGAAAAGCGCAACTTCAAAATTTCTCCCGAACCTCAGGGCAGTCCCAAGAAGGAGAAGGCCAAGTCTGATTTGATTTTTGTAGTGCAGAAACATCGTGCTTCCCAACTGCACTACGATTTTCGGCTGGAATATGACGGCACACTGCTCTCCTGGGCAGTGCCAAAGGGTCCGTCGCTCGACCCTTCCGTGAAACGCCTGGCGATGCAGGTGGAAGATCATCCCATCGACTATGCGAAATTCGAAGGCGTCATCCCCAAGGGGGAATACGGAGGCGGCACGGTGATGGTGTGGGACATCGGAACGTGGACGCCGGAGCAGAACGACGTCGAGGCTGCGCTCAAGAAAGGTGATCTGAAATTTACGCTGCACGGCAAAAAACTGCGCGGGTCGTGGGTGCTCGTGCGGACGCGTGGTTTTGGAGGAAGCAGCAAGCCGACGTGGCTGCTCATCAAACATCGCGACAAGTATGCATCCGATGCCGATATCAATCAGGCGAAGCCAAAGTCGGCACTGAGCGGACGATTGCTTGCCGACATAGCGAAGGAAAACGGCGGCGATGTGGAGGAAGCAGCAACGGGAGATCCCGCTCGTCCTAAATCCCGCAAAGCCGCTAGCGCGTAAGTCAGATCATCTGAACAATCCGCACCGACAGCCTCCCACGCGCGCAACGCATTAGGTGAGACTTTATGGAGCCAACACGGCTTGTCGCTACTGCAGAAAGAGGCGCACGGCGGGGTCGCGCTCCAACCCGATAGCAATTTCGTAAGCGTGGCGAGCTTTGTCGTTCGCACCAGTCTTGGCCGTCTGCTAGACGAAATGCAAATTGATCGATAGGGGGTAGTGATCGGACGCCGAGACCGAGCGGTGAACCTGTGGTTGGTCGGGGCGAATGGGCCCCCGCGAGAAAATCCAATCAATGGTCCGTCCGTCTTCGAGAAAAGTATTTGGTGTCGTTGCCAAGTGCTGATTTGCAAAGGCATTTTTAAACTGCGCTTGACTGATCGCTGCAGCAATGTTCCCACCCGAGGCGTCCAGATTTAAATCCCCTGCGAGCAGAATCGGTGTATCCGCGCTGTATTGCCGGGCATCTTTTAAGGTTTCCTCTAGCTGCGACCCGCGTAGCCGGTCATCGCCTCGGCTCTCGAGATGCAGGTTGTAAGTGATGATTGTTTTCCCCGCGATGCTGGCATCGCTGACCAGCGCCAAGCGGCCGCCGAGTCTTTCTTGGAAAGGATCGATTTCGGGAAGGAACCAATGTGGGCGCCAGAAATTGGATTGCTTCTGAAATCGAATAACCCGGGGATTGGATAAAGGCCAAGGAGAAAGTGTGGCTTGACCGTGGAATGCAGGCGATGCGCGGGTGCCCTGGGTTAACTCCTGAAACTCGCGCCCAAACACATAGTTCAACTTCAGCTTTTGCGATATTTCCCGCGCGACATTTAAGTGGTGGGTGCGCCGGGCATTGAGATCGGCTTCTTGCAACAGGATGATATCCGCCCTCGCGCGCGACAGGAACTCCATCACTCCTTGAAGTTTTAAGCCGCGATTAATATTCCAGCTGACGACCGTGACGGAACTGGGCGCACAGAGAAGCCAACGTGGGCTTGCAAAATTACCTGTTTCGGTCTCTTGTATTGAGGTCACAGTCTGCTACCCCGGTCGCGGGAGACGGGAATCATAGCTCACGCATGAGGCAGCAAATTGATTCCCTCTTGGAGCTCGAGCATGCTGATTTCCATCTCGAACAAGCACCGGCCGCCGAATGGGAGGACCAGCGGGGGCAGAGTGTGTCTGTGCTCTGCCCCCGCCAGTTGGGGGAAGGTGGTCTGAGGGATCGTAGAGAATTGTGCATTTCATGTTCCAATCTGAAGAGTCGCAATTCCTGTCTAATTTTGTGGGTAAAGCGTCGCGATAGCTTGCTCATTCGGCTGTAATTGGACTCGGACAGACCGGATTCGAAGTGACTGGCACAGTCGCGGTGAATGCGCAGGACCGGCAAGCTTTCGACAGTGCTGTCAATTCCCGGCCATACGGCTGCCCCCGGGACTAAGGTCTTTGCCTTACTTCCGAACGGCCAAAAGCTGCGTAAGCCCAATATCTTCTGTCAGAGTCGACTGAATATGCAAAAGCATTTGAATGGCATCTAGCGTGCCTTATAACCGGGTAAGCTGGCCGCACGTCACGAAGCTCGAAACATTTGCAGCCAGTTGGTGGTACCTATGTCCGCGACCATTACTCACGCTGAAGCCTTGCCAGAGGCAAACTTCCCCAGCGGGGTCGATACGCACTGGGAAACAATAAATCGCACGATGTGGAATGAACACGAACGCGTGAGGGAAGAACGCGAACTGGTGTACGAGATCAGTTGGATTGCAGAGCTTGGCGTTTGGAGAAGCTTCCTGCGCTCGCAGCGAAGGGTAAGCAGCTCGCAATAGTAGAAGATATCCCGAACCCGATAAGGCCTTAGGATCAGATTGGGCACTTCTGGCACAGCTCCGGTTTCGTGGGCAATCCGGGTGGATTCGTATCGACGAAGCCATTCTTAGCTTAAGGCGTTGTTTTTCATCATCAAAACACGAGTACTCGGGGCGAAATCTTATGCAGGCGTTTGCCGCGACGTCCTAAAAAGCAGCCTTTACGCCGAGAAATGGAACGGTTATCGACTCACGGACCGGACATCAACAGCGGTCCGCGCCTGATCCACAAGCTCTTTTCTTGCTCGGAAGAGCCGTGATTTGAAAGTGGTCATGTTCACACCCAACTTGGCGCCTGCCTCTTTGGCACGATTTTCACCCAAGTAAGTCATTGTGAAGGCCTCGCGAAGTCCGGGGCTTAGCCAGTCAATCAGCGCTTTGGCAAATTCAAACGTCTCTGTTGCGGCATATTGCTTTTTCGGATTCGGTCGCTTGTCTGCAATTCTGGCGATCTTGGAAAACCCATCACCGCTCGACGATTCCGTGACGAACTCGATGTGAGTAGACTTGCGTCGTCGGCGAATCATCAATGCGGCGTTCAGCACGACTCTCGTGAACCAGGTCTTTAGGGCAGATCTCCCTTCGAAGCTTCGCAAGTATTTGTAGGCGGATATCAGGGCATCTGGAAGCGCGTCTTCAGCGTCTTCTCGATTTCGAAGGACAACGTAAGCCATTCTCAGGAATTGCTCGACGCGACGCCAGGAAGATTTCCTGTAACACTCCCCAATCGTGGCTTTCCAGCGCGGTCGGGACCGCCGTGCAAGCGGGAGACGCGACCCGGCCGGATGCCGTTGAGCGCAGACTCTTTTTCGATCTTCTCGTTCTTTGTGATTGGTTCACAGAAGCCTGGGTGCGTGCTAGAGCCGTTGTAGATGCGATGCGAATGCATGGTGCACAGTTAATCTCCTGCAAAACGCCCCTCGAAGAAGCATCTCAGGCGGCAATGAACCAGATTCATTGTGAATGAGCATCCGTCTTGTTTTCAATGTCGAGGACTCATACTGCGTGGAACGGAAGCGCGCGCACGTAGTTTCTCTATCGATCTCGGCAACACATTGACAGTAGAGTCGGGCCGGTGACACGGATCAGTTCTGGCAATTCGCCGCGTCCTCAGGCCATCGATTCTTGTGGCGCGTTCTCAGGAGTCGGCCGCCTCGCAGTGCCTGAAATGCGGTTTCCAGCAAAAGTGCGGGAGGAGTAGAGAGCGATTGGCCAAACTAAATTCGCTCCTATTACGCTGAAAATAAATGCGACGTTCATAATGTTAAAGAGCGCAAAGACGACCAACGCGTACGGGAAAAAACATCGCCGGAGAATGAACTCGGTATGCCGCGCAAAGTACAGAAGAGGATTTGATCGTCGGCCCTCCGCGCGGCTCTGCCAGATGCTCAAGAGCTGGTCGGGACGGCTGGCGGCGATGCGATGTCGCTGCCACCCAACTGCAAGGAAGCTCGCCACGGCGCCAAGCAGTAGAAGGCCACCCCATAGCAAGTAAGCCTTCGTACCTGAAGTTCTCCACTGTCCTATGGTCATTCCAGTCAAAAGGAAAAAATAAAATACATAGTCGCAGACGGTTTCGAGCCAGCATCCGAAATCAGACTCCAGCAATTTCAAACGAGCAACTTCCCCATCACATCCATCCAGGATGCTCGCAAACAGGCAGAGGAATGCACCGAGCAGGGTGTTCCAGTATCCGCCTAGAGCGAAGAATACGGCGGAACAAAAGCCAACTCCGAGTGTGAAGATGCTCACCATGTTTGCAGTGATTGGAAGCTTGATGAGTTGTCGACTAATCGGAATGGAAATGCGCCGATTCAGCTGCGCGTACATGCCATCCGTAGGTTTGACCAGCCAACGGTCCAACTTTTCTTCTGCCATCCGGCGGTCTTGCTCTGAACTCACTCGCTGCCATAGATCCTTCGCTCACGTCCTTGGAAACGATAGAATTTTTCACAGCGAGCGATACGTGCAGTTCCTCGAAAAGGCTGGTTATTGCGGAACCACGCGCCCCAAAATCGTGAAGCATATCGACGGGTAGCGCGTAAATTCCGGCAAACTGCTGGCCGCTCGTGAGCGCCTGCGCCGCATGTTCATCGTTCCATTCGTTGGCTTGCCGTATTAATGCTGGGTTGTAGTTTGTGTTTCCGTCGATCAAGACTAAACGATGGCTGGCTGCCTGACTGGCGGCGAAATGCAATCGTTGCGTAAGAGAACTGTCAGCGATTTCGTCGATCCATTGTACTGAGTTGGGAAGGCGCCCGGTGGCGATGAGTTCAGGTTGAACGCTTTCTCTTGTGGCGGGATCAGCCACGACGATGATGCGCGCGGGATGCAGCTTTTGCGCGGCAAGGATCGTCCGGCACACAATGGGCAAAGTGCCTACCCGAGCCAGAGGGGAGTACGCGCCTGTCAGAAAAATGGCGAATGTGGCCCCGCTGGATGAGGGGAGAGCGTGGGGAATATCCGCTGGCGTGGCTGTATCTTTCGTCGTGGTTTCCAGCTTCGCCGGACCGCCAAAGTCGACTTTTTTTCTCGCCCGCGTGAGGAAAACGAGACAGAGGCCGCCAACGACGGTCCAGAAGAACGCCCGCAAACGCCTTGCTAACGCCAACGCCATCGCGGTGGAGCCGCTCAGGCTGAAAATCTTGCCGATAAGCATGTTTCCGCCCTCATACGTTCCAATATTTCCCGGGTTGAAGTTGCCAATAGCGTTTACGAGTTTGGTTAATGCCTCCGTGATCAGCGCCCCGGAGAAGCCAACGTGCGCGCCCAGCAACCAAAGAACAATACTCACTTCCAGTATCGCCAAGCATTGTCCCGCCAGATTCAGTGAAAAACTGCCCCAAAACAGCTTGGGAGTCTTGTGGTGAAAATCAAAAAGCGCACTCTCCGTACCCTGTATCAGCTCAAAGCGCTGCTCGATCCAGCTTTTCAGGAATGGAATGCCCCGGATAGAACGCGCGCTTCCGGAGAGCAATGGCCAGCGCTTTCTTACTGCCATCAGCATCAACAACAGAAATGCTGCCGATCCCAAGACAAACAGCTCCGCATAGATACGCAAGGCGTGGGAGATCGGAGAGCATCGGCAGGGCGGCCAGAATGCCGGCGATTGCCACGACGATTCCGGTGACTAGGTAGAATCCACGATCAAGAGTCACCGACGCGAGGCTATTGGCCGTTTGTATTTCGCGGCTCAGGTGCGATACGCGGATAGAATCTCCGAAGGTTTGCCCAAGAATTCCAAGTTGCCCGGCAGCTTCTGCGCCTAGGCGCAGTCCCACCAAGCGGGAGAACGAAATTTTGTGCTGATCATTGCCTAGCGTCATTTGCCAAGCCCAGGTCTTCGCAAGATGCGAAATCCCCGCCAGGACTATAACCAACGCGAAACCCCAACTTAGCTTCACGAGTTCCTGCCAGAGATTAGCGGGCCCAGCGTGCCAGACCAGGTACGCAAGCAATCCGACGCTCACCGCAATCGCGAGAATGCGAAGCGCTGGATGCGCGCTTGATGGGACTTTAAACATGAACGAGCCTTTGCAGGGTTGGGCTGTCAGAAAAGTCCCGTTCGAAGATGGATTCGGTGTAGGCGAAGGCTTCGGGCGTGTCGACGTCTTGCCAGTGCCCATTGCCGATGTCAAAGCCTTTCAGTTTCCGCTCACGACCGAGTTGGCGCATGCCATCAGAAAGAGAGCAATTGCCGTCTTTTTTTGCGGATTCGAGTCTCTCAAACAAAGACGGGGTACACAGAAACATCCCGGTATCCAGCGCGTCGTAGTGGAGGAGATCTTTGCGGATGTCAACGATGTTATTCCCTTCGAGCTTGACCTTGGTTGCGTCGTCCAGGTCGAAGATGCGATTGATGTTGTAGTCCACACCGAGGATGACCTCATCCTCTTCCAGTGGTTGTCGCAATAGCGCTCTGGCCGTTTTGGGTTCGAAGATGTGGTCTGCCATGAGCAATAGAAAAGGTTTCCGAAGCAGGTCCTTTGCAGCCAGGGCCGAGACGCCGTTCGCTTTGTGATAGTCGACGTTTTCGACGAAGATGACGGAAATGTTTTCGAGCCGCTGATCAGCGAACCAGCGGCGGATAGCGTCGGCGCGATAGCCAACAACAATTACAAACTTCTCAATTCCCGCCGCATTGGACGACAGAATGATGTGTTCCAGGAGGGGCGCGCCGAGAAGCGGAACGAGTGGTTTAGGAGCGCTGCCCGACAGAGCGGCAATGCGGCTCCCGTGGCCCGCGGCGAGAATCAGGCATTCATTTACTTTTGCCATTGGTTACCTCGGTGAGCTGGTGTGCTTAACGCTCATGGCTTGTTCCTTGGCAGACAGCAGAGTGACCTGGGACGGGGGCTGAGTCTTGGGTGCGTAGTCGAAATACTCGATGTTCACGTCGGTGGTGCCGAAGAAACGAGCGTCGGTAACGCTTTGCGTGGAGAGTGGAAACCACAGCGGCCCACTTTTCTGATACACGTGCACGAAATGGGTGCTTTTAGTCCAGAATGAAGGATTCTTTGCCGGGCTACCTTCCGCTCGTACCAGGGCATAATCTTCGGCATCCACCCAAATGCGGCCTTGGAACAAGTATTTTTCCTTGCGCTTCGGTTTGACCTCCAAAACGTACGCGAGGCGGCCGGCCACCATTTCTGCGCTGACAGTTTCAAAATCGTAGTTTGTGAAGTTGAGTCTGGACATGGCCCGTTGATCGGGACGAGAAGTCTCACTCTCGGACTCGAGCATTTTCCGCAACACGTGAGTGTTTGCCGCTTTCCATCCGTCTTCCGAAAGGACTTCGAAGTGCTTGGTCCCGTCCGGATCACCTTCCACCCGCACGAGGATTTCGGCGCGCTTTTGCATGCTACGGTTTTCGAGTACATACCGTCGCATTCCGGCGTATCCCTCGATGGTCGACTGCCGTTGGAGATCCAGAGTGGCCATCCGGCTGATGATTTCCTCAGCCGCTGGAACCTTCCCGGAATCGTCTGCTGCGAAAAGAGAACAAGCTTGGAGCAGGAACAGAGCAGTCAGTAAGAAACAGTTTTTCATCTCTAGAACTCCAAAACGAATTTGCCGCGGTATTCCCGCCACGATGAATTGAAGAACTCGCCGAATCTCGCACTCGCAAGATTGTTCTGCACGTCTCGTGGATCGAAGTGGTTGAACAGGTTGAAGACCCCCACTCCCACTCGGGCAGGGATGCGTTTCCCGTGAAAGGGCAGCAAAATCCGGCGTGAAACCTGGAGATCGAAGGAGGAAAAGGTTGGGAAGCGATTGACGTTCCGCGGCCCCACGAAAGCACGATATTCGTCTTCAACCGAATAGGGAAAGCCAGTATGCAGGTCGTAAACCGGGACAACGGTGAGTTTCCAAGGCGCGGCGATTGAACCCCAGAAAAGGAAACGGTTCGGCGCGTCGAAAGGCAATCGCCCGCGAGCGTCTGGCTGAATCACTGGCTGCGCCAGATTCCCAAAGAACTGATTCAGATCGTTGAGATCTCCGTATGCCCGGGAGCGGACGTAAGAGGCGTTCAACAAGTGCTGCCCCGCCTTATAACGTGCGGTCACTTGGAACTCCCGGTACGAATCGAAGCCACTGTTCGCGAGTTCGAGCGCTCCGGTTGGGCCCTTCACAACTGGCGAGACAACGAAGTCGTTGCTGGTATTGCGCTGTTCATACGCGACGCGCAGAGTGAGAGTCGAGAAAACCTGACGATCCAGTTCCAAGCTCCATGAAATGCTGCGTGGATTTCGCAATCCACCGTCGGTCTGATTTCGGTATGCCAGGGAGCTGGTTGGCTCTCCGTTCTCGCTGAGCAAGGTGACCGTGCGATCGGGAAGATCGACAAAGGTGGCCGCCATGAGCGAAACGCGGTCGTAGAAAAGGCCGACACCGCCCTTCAGCAGCGTCTTTCCATCGTTTGTGAGTGCCAGAAGAAATCCGGCGCGAGGCGCAGGATGGGTGGAATGCGTGATCGTGTCATAGTCGAATCGGACACCAAGATCCAGTGTCAATCGACGATTGATCAGTCCATTGGTCGCCCGCAAACCAGGCAGTCTCGTTTTCTGAAGCTCGGAAAGATGTTGGGGCTGTGAAAGTGATTCGCTCCACAGGCAAATTGGAGATTCCGTCGAGTTCGACAGGCAAGAATGTCTGCCGGCCGTCGTACGAAGAGTGCTCGTAACTCAGCCCGACGTTGAACCGATGGGAACCAGCGAATTTCCAGGGAGCAAAAGAATAGTTTTCCTGCCAACCGGTGCGCGATGTGCGACGCTCTTGGCGATTGAAGAAACCACCTTCCGTAGTTTCAAGCAGAATACGGTATGGATCGTCGCTTTGTGCAGTGATGTCAGCGTTAAACCGCTTGTAGCTGAGCTGCGAACTCAGCAAACCGGAGCCGATCAGATAACTGTCCTGCACATTAAGTTGATATCCGCGCTGGTGGAAGTCCGGCGTCGACGATTGCGTGTTAAAGGTGTTCAAGCCGAGGTAGCTGAGTCGTTGAGGATAGAAGGACAGAGATACGTTGGCGGTCTGTTTCGAACTGACGGTAAAGTCGAGTTGCGTATACGAATCAAAACTCTCGAGTTTCGTGTCACGCTGAAACGGCGGCAGACTATTCACTGGCGTTTGCACGAAGCGATATTCAAACGATTGAGTGATGGCGATCCTGTCCTTCAGGAGCGGGCCGGTCAACGTTATTCGGGGCGTTGCGGATCCGATTCCTCGGATGCTGCCGTCGCGATCGCGCAAACGGGGTAGGAAGTTCTGGAAAGAGAAGTGGAAAGTTTCATAGTTGCTAATCTTCGTTTCGACTTCGGAAACAGCCCCTGTGAACCTGCCGTACTTGGGATCGTAAGGGTTGGAAATGACCTGTACCGAAGAGACCACGTCCACAGGAAGATTGATAGCGGGACTGCCAGTAACGGGGTCAGTAACGTTCGCACTGTTGACCAACGCGCCGCTCTGCGTATTGCGCGTGCCCTTGAGATTGACGTGCCCATCCGGCCCGCGAACAACACCAGGAACGAGTGGGAGTGAACTCTCAAAACGTTCGTTGGCACTGGGAGCGTCGCGCAATGTCTTGTCAGAAATGGTTTCACCGGGAGATGGGCCCTTACTTTCAGGTTGATCGGCTGTGACCACGACGGAAGTGCGAACCTCCGCAGGTTTCAGTTCGAGGTCTAGTCGAAGTTCAGTGAGCCTCGACGCGAATGGTTTGGACAGCGTTGAACCCCGTTGATGCTGCCTCCACGGTGTAAGTCCCGTATGGCACCGCCCTAAGTTCATATTCGCCGTTCTGATCCGTTTGTGTTTCGGATGATGTTGAACCTGCGAGTCTGACGTTTGCGCCGGGAACCACGGATTGTTTTCCCGCCGAGTCTCGGACGAAGACCGTTCCATGCACCGTCGCGCTTTCCGGATTTGCCTGCTGGCTTCGTGCCACTGAACCAAAGCAGCAGACTAGCAATAGCGCGACAGCGATTTTTTGGCTTACCTGTAACCATGTTCTTCGATGTAATGCGACGAGTCCGCTCGCCCCAAAGAAGAGCGGCGCGGCCTTTCTGTGTTCGAATGCAACGTTCGAGGTCCATGTCTTCCCTGTTCTTTTTAGTGCATGCGCAATTCCACAAGTGCGCGCCTATTGGTCCACGCCGGATGCGATTTGCTTTCAGTCAGTTGAGTGATGATTGGGCAAGGCATTGAGGAGTGCGGGTCGCGGAGGAGGTTAAATCGATGACAATCGATGACAACCCTTCGACTGTTTGGATGAGTCGTTGACAATTTTGCCCAGCCAGCGTGTGCGCAGACCACGTCAGAGGAATATCGGCGCGCAACCGACACTCGTCCACCAGACAATTTCTCAGGGAGGATGAGAGCTAACCGCAGCGAGAATCTCGGATATTCAATCGGAAAGCATCCACAGCAACGTCTGCGTGGACTTTTCTTCGATCCCTTGACAGCCTGGCTTAACCGAGCAGTTCTTCCAGTCTGTCAAAATCTCTGCTCAGCAGCCACTGCTGTGCTGCTGGAGAGTGTTCGCCATTCTCAAGGGCGTCAAGGATCGCCCGATTGACGATCGCCCGGTACAAGCGTTGGAGAGCTTGCGAATTAAAGTGTCCAGTTTGCTGTGCGGTCCGTGCATTCGCGATTCCTCCTGACCCCAAATGAGTCCCGGATAGGAAAGGCCTGCGTAGCGGAATTGGTTGGGAATCGTGCGAGAGCGGGTGTTGATTAATGTATTGTTGATTGTAATTCATGAATCGATACTCCCTTCGCTTAAGTCAGCGTGAACTTCTTCCAGTATCCGGTTTGCATTTGCCCTGCGCCCACCACGACATTGTGACCGAGCCGATCAGATATACGGCGCCAACGACCACAGTTACGCCTAAAAACGTAAGCACGAAAAACACTTCCGCGGCGAATAATTCGCGCACCAGATAGGCTTGGCCAAAGAATATTGCCGCGACCACAGCCATCAAGCTTAAGCGCGCACGCGGCTTTCTCATGATTCGGGTGGTCCGCGCCACGATACACCGCAGTCCATTCGTCACAGTCATGTGTGGTCACCATATTTTTTTTCGCACTCTTCGAGGCGCCTGAGAATCGCACTCGTACCGAAATTCTCATCGAGTCGGATAGCCAGTGTCGCGCGGTGTTTGGGGTGATTAAACAGAACGTATGGCGGCAAACCGTACTCCGGCCAGGCGTCTTGCACGCCGACAAAGTCTCCCCCGGCATGCTGCACCATCACGGTCAAGAGCGTCGTAATCGCATCACTTGGCTTGTCCGGCGAAATCGAGGTAAGGATCGCTGCCATTTTTATCCTTCCTATGTTCAGCGCCCATGGAGCCGTGTGCCCAACAACGCCTTTACGGGACTTGTGCCCCCGGGGTACGTCCAATGGTTCGCCCACGCCAGAAGATAGGCGAGATTGGCCTGCAAAACGCACCTGCCTCTCCCCTACGCTGCCGTCACCCGGAGACGACGGTATGCCCCATTTGCGGCCTCAGCCATTCCAGTCGACAGGTTTCGAGTCGTCCTGAAACTTCAAATCCATTCATCGAGTTCGTCGGCGCCTGGTTCGACCTTTTACCCGCTTGATCCACTCTCGGATATAGGCAGGACAGTTTTCGAGCTTGACGCTATCCGCCTCGCAACTGGACAGAAATTTAATCGCATCCTGGTTGACGAGGGTCACGTCCCTCAAATCCAAAACCAGCGGCTGCCCCGCTGTCTCCAAGGCGAGCAGTTGTCCGAGCCCCTTGACATCTTCTGCTTCGATTCGACCACTGAGCGTGAACACGACCCGGCCATTGGCTGACCTTTGAATTTTGAGCATGCAAACTCCCAATGTTTGAAGCGAATTTGATAACTCTGCAGCAACCTCGGCCCGACTCACCTGAGAGCAGCGCCGGCCGTCCGACTCGTCTACTGGTCCGTAGGTCGCGCAATACCGAGGCGCTTCATCTTGTGAAACAGCGTGGTGCGCTTCAAGCCGAGTCTGGCGGCTGCTCCTTCCGGACCACCGAGCCTCCACTTCGCGCTGTGGCAGGCTGCGAGAATTTCTCTACGTATCTTTTCTTCAAGTGTCGGATTGACGTTCTCTGGCTCCAGCGGCTCACAGGCTTCGAGCGGCCCTGGTTCAAAGATGCCGTCATTGGAAAGGATGACGCCGCGCGCGATGTAGTTTTGCAGCTCTCGAATGTTACCGGGCCAGCAGTGGCGAACCAGGGCGCGCATGGTTTCATCAGGGATGATTTCGATTGTTTTGTCCATGGAGTCTGCGAACTGTTGAACGAAGTGTTCCACGAGCTCGGGGATATCGGCTTCCCTTTCGCGCAGGGGCGGAAGATAAATCGGAAAAACATTCAGGCGATAGTACAAATCTTCGCGGAATTCGCGGTCGCGAACCATTTGCTTCAGGTCCTGGTTGGTTGCAGCAACCACGCGAACATCGACTCGCGTTGTACGCGTGCTGCCCACGGCCTCAAACTCACGCTCCTGGAGCACGCGGAGCAGCTTGGGTTGAAGCTCCAATGGCAGGTCTCCAATTTCGTCGAGGAACAGCGTGCCACGATCCGCCAGCGCAAAGCGGCCGACATGAGCATTGATGGCGCCGGTAAAGGCGCCACGTTCGTGTCCGAAGAGCTCGCTTTCGAGCAGCCCGGCGGGCATCGCCGCGCAGTTCACCTTGACCAGATTTCGCTTTCGGCGGGGGCTGAGCTCGTGTATCGCCCGCGCAATGACTTCCTTGCCGGTGCCGGTCTCTCCGCTAATCAAGACGGTTGTGTTCGTGCCCGCCACGGCCTCCACCTGGTTGAGAATTGAGCGCAGGCTGCCGCGGCGCCCTACGATCGTGTCCAGGAACGAGGAATCCGCGCGTTCTGGCCTGCCCGACGACCGTTCATCGGCACGATGGAGAGTGCCATTTATCGGCGAGCTTTCCGAATATCGAGTAAGCTCCATGACCGCATCTGGTGCTGTGCTCATGTTCTGCTCCTGTTCTTGATCGCTTACGACTCCCGGTCATCTCCAACACGCGTATGGACGCCGGCTAGATTCGGGCTTCCACAGTCATTAGCTCTCCCGAGCTCTGGATAGGAAAATCAATCCTTGAACCTAAAGATCGCTTTTCTGTGTCTCTAAGGAAAACTAGCCCTTCGTCGCCATGCTGCCGATCGATGAGCAACAAATCGCCCTGGTGCAACTGCCCTGTGGCCAGCAGCCTGGAAAGCGGGCAGACTACATTCCGCTCAATCGCGCGCTTTAAGTGGCGAGCTCCATATCTCTGGTCGGTTCCCTCCTCCAGGAGGAACTCTCGGCCTTCGTTCGTGACTCGAAAGAAGAAGGGCCGTGTGGTGGAGTCCAGCACGCGCTTCTGTACTTGCCGGAGTTCGATCTCAAGCACTTCCTCAAGCTCCGCGCGCTTGAGCGGATGAAACACGACCACTTTGTCCAATCTGTTCATGAACTCCGGCGAGAACTTCCGTCTTGCCGCCTCTACAGCGGTCCTCTGCACCTTCGCCTGCAATCCCGTTGTCGCCTGGTCCTTTGGCTGGATAAATCCCATACCCCCCTGCATCAGATCGGCGATCTGGCTGCCTCCTAAATTCGAGGTGAGGAAGATTACTGTCTGCGACAAATCCACTCTCCGGTTATCGCCCAGCGTCAGCGTCGCTTTATCCAGCATCCCCAATAGCAGCTGCCACAGGGCGTCGCTGGCCTTCTCAATCTCGTCAAACAACAGAAAACTCAGTTTGAGGTCATCGCGATGGCTTGCGGCCAACGCTTCCTGGGTGATGAGTGGGTGTGTTTCGCGGTGTCCCAGATACCCTGGCGGCGAGCCAATCAACTTGGCGATTTCGTGCGAGTGCTGAAATTCGGCGCAATCCACCTTGATCACAGCCCGGCTGTCTCCGAACAAGACCTCGGCGGCGGCCTCGACCGTGCGCGTTTTTCCTGAACCGGTCGGTCCTAGAAATAGCAGGTTTCCCACCGGGCGGCCGGCAGAATGCAGGCCCGCGCAGAAAACCTGATACAGATCGACGAGCGCTTCGACGGCCTCATCCTGCCCAACTACTCGTTGCCGCAATTCTTCCTCGAAATGACAAGACGTGGAACTCCGCTTCTGCGGGTCGAGCTCCTCTTTTTGGACCAGTTTTGCTGCTGTCATAAACTTCTCCATTACTCACATAACTACAAGGCCTTGGGGTTGAGTCTCAGTGCCACTGGGCTTGGTTTCAGTGGAATTCATGTAGGAGAGAGGCAATCCCGCATCCAAACACAATCTCTTGAAAGGAAGAGGGTTAGTCAGCGCTGCGGTGCCCGAGTGTTCGACAATTGACGAGAGTCCGGGCAGAACAGTCGTCAACAGCTTGCTTGATAAAATGATTTAATGCGGGGCACTCATGTGCTTGACGGTTGCCGTGGCGTCACGACATGACCGAATATCAGCCGAGAGTTCTCATGTTCTCGGCTAAGCCCTGAAGCGATTCTTGTTAATCTTGAATGACTGAATCTTCGATTCCAGCGTGGAGCGCGCAATTCCTAGTTTAGCGGCTGCGCCCGACGGTCCGAAGACCCGTCCTTGGCATTCTCGCAGAGCTGCTTCGATGATTTCCTTTTCTTGAGCTGCCACCTTCTCGGAGAGATAAAGCTGGCGCTCCGCTTTCCTCTCCGGCGGCTGGTGAGACAGCCAGCTCTCATCCACCGAAAAACTCGCTGTTTCACACACGATGACAGATCGTTCGATGACGTTCTGTAATTCACGTATGTTTCCGGGCCAGGGGTACGACTGAAGTACTTGAAGGGTCCTCTTCTCGACAGTCGTTATGTGCTTGCCCGCTTTTCGCGCATATCGATCGATAAAGTATTCAACCAGCAGACGGATGTCCTCTTTTCGTTCTCGAAGAGGAGGGATCTCAATCGGGAAAACATTCAGGCGGTAAAACAAATCGCTACGAAAGGACCCAGCGCTGATGGCGGCCTGCAAGTCACGGTTGGTGGCCGCGATCACTCGGACGTCAGCGCGGATTCGACGACTGCCGCCGACACGCTCAAACTCATGCTCCTGCAAAACACGCAGGAGTGCAATCTGAGTCTCAACTGGAAGTTCTCCGACTTCGTCGAGGAAGATAGTGCCTCCATTTGCCAGCTCAAACCGGCCCAGGCGCTGCTGAGTCGCGCCCGTAAAGGCGCCCTTCTCATGGCCGAACAACTCAGAAGCGATAAGATCACGGGGGATTGCCGCACAGTTCACACTAACGAACGCGCGCGAAGCACGATCCGATCGTCGGTGTATGGCGCGTGCAACAAGCTCTTTCCCCGTTCCCGTTTCGCCCGTGATAAGGACCGTAGAACCACTCGGCGCGACTTTGGAGATGCGCGAGAGTACGCTTTTCAAAGCCGGAGATGTTCCAACGATCTCTTCAAACATGGAGGCTTTATCGAGTTCTTCGCGTAGGACGACGTTTTCATGCTGCAGTCTCTCCTCAGCTCTCTTGCGGTCCTCAATATCCGTAAATGCAGCATACCAACGCCTGATCTGTTCTTTGTCGTCGCGCACGGGATTGTAACGAGCCAGAAACCAACGATAACTTCCGTTGCCCTTGCGCAGCCGAAACTCCATCTCACCACCAGCCCCACTAAAGAGAGTACGGTCAAAATGGTCCTGCACCCGTTCACGGTCATCAGGATGAAAGAACTCACCGGGATCAGATCTCTTCCGCCACTCTTCAAGGTTAAGGCCGAGGTAATCGAGCGCGACGCGGTTGGCATAAAGGCGTTCGCGGTTCGGTCCGAATACCGCAACTTGTTGAGGCGCGAGGTCCAGCATCTGCCGGAGCTCCATTTCACTTCTGCGCAGTTCCTCCTCTGCTTGTTTACGTTCAGTGACGTCGATCACAGTGCCCACAAATTCAACGAGATGGCCGGACGTGCTCAGAACAGGATGACCTACGACGTGAATGTCCCTGACGGGGCCATCCGGATGCACGATACGGTAGTCCGCCTGCCATTCTGCCTTCTCGCGGATAGCCGTCTGGATTAGTTCCCGGAAACCGGGTTGGTCGTCGGGATGAATCCGCTGAAAGAATTCTTCGAATCGGGGCAAACCATTCTGTGGATCGAAACTTAGAACGCGGTAGCATTCCTCCGACCAGTACCTGATATCCTGGTCTGGACCCCATGCCCAACTGCCTGTCTGGCTGAGTCTCTGCGCCTCCGCCAGGTACGCTTCGCGGCGCTGCAACTCCTGAGTCAATTGCTCTTGCTCGGTCACATCCATCGCTGTTCCAACGAACCCTAGGAAAGTCTCCCCGTGAGTCCTCGGAACGCCCACACATCGTACGAAACGAGTCTTTCCATCTGGCCGCACAATTCGCTTCGTGAAGTCGAATTGGCGATGGTCGGCCAACATCTTCTGAATTCCTTGTTCCATAAATTCCCGATCTTCCGGGTGCACGAGGTCCAGATATTCCTCTACTGTAGGGGGCTTGCCACTCGGATCCAGACCATAGATCCGAAATAACTCAGAAGACCAGTACTCGAATCCAGCTGCGTTGAACGCCCAGCTACCCGTATGACCGAGACGCTGCCCTTCTGCGAGATAGAACTCGCTTTTGTGCAGTTCTTCTTCTGCTCGTTTGATCGACGTAACGTCAATCGCCGCACCGACAAACTCGCGGTTGCCGGATGCATCCGCCAATGCGTGAGCCAGGGCGTGGATGTGCTTGGTTCTCCCATCAGGCAGCAGTAAACGATAGGTATGCTCGAAATCTGTCGCCCCCCGAGAGGCACCATCGATGACCTTCTGAAAGTCGGCCCGGTCCTGCGGATGGACGCGCTGCACCACTGAATCTATTGTTGGCTTAACCGAGCGGTCGTACTCGAAGATGCGATAGGTTTCGTCTGACCAGAATATCTCCCCGCTGGAAACGTACCAGCCGAAGCTGCCTGTCTGGCTGAGTCTCTGCGCCTCCGCCAGGTACGCTTCACTGCTCCGGAGGGCCTCCTCGGCCCGCTTTTGTTCACTCAAATCGAGCACGAAAGCGACACCCTCGTTCCCACCTTCTTGAAACAGCGCGCCTCCAATAAGCACGGGCACGCGGCTGCCATCTTTCCGGAAATACTCTTTCTCGTATGGTCGAACCGTCCCGGTTCCCTTCAGTTCTGTCACGGCGCGTTCGTCACGCTCGCGCCATTCGGCCGGCGTCAGATCGGTCCAGCGCACTCGACCCGAAAGGAGATCTTCACGGCCGTATTGCACCATGCGTAGAAACGCTTCGTTGGCTCCGACGATCGCACCTTCGAGGCTCCAAATGAAGACCCCCAGAATGTTGGCGTCGACCAGACGCCCAATCTTCCCTTCGCGATCTGCAAGATCGCGATAAAGCCGCGTATTCTGAAGCGAGATTCCTGCTTGCCACGCAAGCACCTTCAACACCGTTACGCGGTCAGGAGTGAAAACGCGCGGCGTCAGATTGTTTTCAAGATAGAGAATGCCGATGAGTTTCCCCTGGTTAATCAATGGCAAAGAGAGAATTGAACGGGCGCGACGCTGAACGATGTAGGGATCGGCAGAAAATGGATTCTGGGATGATGCATCCTCAAGCATCACCGTCTCTCGAGTGCGCATTACATACCGAACGAGAGATTCCGGCAACGCGGCAGGAGTATAGGTGCCATCTCGCAGATGCACTGTTACATTCTCTCCACCGATGGATGCTTCCGCTTCCATCTGCAGCTCATCACCTTGCGGAACTATCAGGAGACCTCGCTCGGCGCCTGCGTGCTCGATGGCCGCGCGCATGAGCCTTTCGATCAATTTCTCCAGAACCATCTCGCCCGAGACTGCTTGCGAGACTTTAATCACCGTCGCCAGATCCAGGAGTTCGACCGGTGTCACAATGGTGCTCGTGGGGCCGGGAGCGGGCTCCTTCTTGAGGTGTGGATACACCAGGAGTTCGACCGGCGCCACAGTTGTGCTCGTGGGGCCGGGAGCGCGCGCTTCTTCCCCGAGGTGTGGATACAAATGGTCTAGCTGCTTTACCTTGCCATTGGCTCCCCAACGGAGATAGCCGTACCGAGCGTCCTGCAAATAGGCATTTGCAATCTTTTCGAAACCACGCGCCGCGTAGAATCGTGCGGCGAGTTCATTTGCGAGTGCCGCATTGTGGACAAAGCCGTTTGCATGCGCTGACCGGATGGCCTTTTCGTAGAGATGTTCGGCATCCAGTTCTCGCCCTTCGAGCCGAGCGATCTCTGCGCCCACCAGTGCGGCGCGGTTCTCGAAATTTTCCGGACAGTTCGTTGCCCAGACCTCGAGCTGGCGATAGTGGGCGGCCAGAGCCTCGAAATGATTACAGCGCTCGTCCGGCAATGTGCAATCACACAATGCTGCCCGACAGAGGCCGCTGTAGAATTCATATTCCGCCGTCTCAAAAAAGGAAGGTGATGTCCAAAGCAACGGTCGAGCCTTTGCGGATGCGTCGATTGCGGAACGATAATCGCCCGCCAGCACGCGAGCCTGCAGCTTACGAATCCAGTACCAGCACTCCGCCAGTGCCAGATCCGCCTGGCTCGCCAAGTCGTGTTCGAAGCGGCGTTCATCGAACTGCTCCTCGTCAAAACATCCGAATGCCGGCGTCAGACCACGAAGCGTCCGGATCAGTTGGAGCTGCGCAGTAATGATCGCAATGACGAGACCAAATCGGGCTTTCCGCGCGAATTCGAGCCCATTCTCGGCTTCGCGCTGCGTATCACCGAGCGGATCCCCGGCTCCGAGAAGATTCGTATTCAGGTTGTTGCAGCTATATGCCGCAAAGGTAAGGTCGCCGATCTTGTTTGCGGCGTCGAAGGCGCGACGCACCAAATCCCGGCCGGTCTTGGATATGCTTCGTCCAGGGCATGACAAGATTCCCGAAGGACATGTAGGCACGTGCCTGGTAGCGATGTAGTACGCGCTTCTCAACCAGTTCGTAGCCGAGCCGGCCGAATCGGAATCCGGCCCGGTAGTCGCCGAAGAGCGGTCCGAGAAGCATACCGAGCCAGACGTAAGCGAAGCACGATCCGTCGCTGTTGCCATGCTCCAGGCTGAGATTGACCATCCGGCAAATCACGAGTGCGAGCAGGTTTTCGTCAGTAAACAATGCCGGCGTGACGACCTCGGTGAGAACGTTGAGGGTTGCGAGGCACTCCGAGTCGTTCATCAACGGCAACTCAACAAGGTCTTCGATCGAACGGCTTCCGAGCTGCTGCCAAATCCGCTCGTATTCCTGCCGGACCTCGTTTTTGGTGGGATGCGGCGACCAGTGCACGCCTCGGAACCGCTGGTATTCGAGGCACACTTCGACACCACGGTCGCTCCGATCCAGGGTCGTGTACAGCGTCAGGCGCAAGCACGCCACGGCGGCAATATCGATAAGATTCCCGGCGCGGCGTGAAAGCATCGTGAGGCGCTCTTCCGCAGCAACCAGATCGGCAGTCAGCAACTCGCATTCGGCCCGGTGCAGTTCCAGCGCGAGAATGAGCTCCGGCTGGCGCTCCCAACAGTCGTCTGGCAACAGTGCCGCACCGGCGATGAGATAGTTGAGGGCTGAGGCATAGGCCGTAGAAGCCTTGGCGCGCTTGCCCGCAATCAGGTTGAGCTCCGCCAGTTGCTCGCGCTCGTCTTGTGAGGTGATCAAGGCCGCGCCGCGGTTGAGTTGATTGACGATCTCGAAGATCGCCTCCTCCCGCTTCTCGCGAGGAGTGTGCTCTGCCAGCAGCCTGCCGATTCGGAGATGCGCCTCGGCGCGCAGATGTTCCGGGATCAAGGAATAGGCTGCTTCCTGAACGCGGTCATGGAGGAACCTATAAGCGCCTTCTGAATGGAGAACGAGTCCGGTTCGCAGCGCTTCCTGTAGATCGCTATGCAGTTCCTCCCTGGACTCCTCGTACACCAATGCCATTAGGGCGAACTCGGCGCTGTTGCCGAGGCAGGCGAGCTGCTTTAATGCATTCACGGTTTCGACGGGTAGCCGGTTCAACTTCCCAACCATGAGGTCCACCACATTGTCGGCATAACCCTTGGCGTGAATGCGATTCAGGTCCCAGGACCATCGGCGTTCGCCGTGATCGAAGGTGAGTAGGTTCTCTTCGGCAAGCGCAGAAAAGAACTGAATGGCGAAAAATGGATTGCCAGCAGTCTTGTCGTGGATCAGTTGCGCCAGCGGTTTGGCGCGCTCCGGTTCGCAGTGCAGAGAATCGGCAACTAATTGTCGCAGTTCTTCACGAGCTAGGGGCGCAAGTACGATATCCTGCACTATCGCACCAGCTTGGCGGATCGCTTCGAGCCTGCGCATGAGCGGATGGGTAGGATCAACCTCGTTGTCCCGGTAGGCGCCGATCAACATCAAATGTTGCACGTCCGGCCGGGTCAACAGATCCTCCATCAAATCGAGCGTTGCCGCATCGAGCCATTGCAAATCGTCGAGGAACAGGGCCAGCGGATGTTCTCGTGTGAATACGCTGATAAATCGACGGAACACCAGTTGGAAGCGGCCCTGCGCGTCCTGTGGCGGAAGCTCAGGAACCGGTGGTTGTTCTCCTATGATGAGCTTCAATTCGGGAACCAGATCCACAATGAGCTGTCCGTTCGGATCTAACGCTTCACGAAGGGCATCGCTCCATTTACTCAGCTCCCTTTCGCTCTTGCTTAGCAGTAGGCGGATGAGGCTCTGAAAAGCCTGCGCCAAAGTGGCATAAGGGATGTCGCGCTTGTACTGGTCGAACTTGCCTGACGCAAACAAGCCCCGCGGCGGAACAAGCGGCTTGTGGAGTTCATTGACAACGGATGACTTGCCGATGCCGGAGTATCCAGAAACGAGCACCAACTCCGGTCGACCGCCGGCGACGATGCGGTCGAAAGCAGCGAGGAGGGTCTCAATTTCGGATACTCGCCCGTACAATTTTTCGGGAATCAGCAGCCGGTCTGGCGTGTCGTGTTCGCCAAGCGGGAACTCGTCGATCCGATTCTGCGTTTCCCATTCAGCAAGACAGCGCCGAAGATCACTCTCGACGCCCGCCGCTGTCTGATATCGCTCCTCAGCCGTCTTTGGCGAGCAACTTCATAATGATTGCCGAAACCGGGTCCGGTATATCCTTCAACCTCTCGCCCGGTGGTGTCGGCTGCCTTGCGATATGGCAGTGCACCAGTTCCATCGGATCGGATGCCATGAATGGAAGTGTCCCGGTCAGCATCTCGTAAAGCGTGACGCCAAGAGCATAGAGGTCGCTCCGCGAATCGATCGAGCGATTCATTCGCCCGGTTTGTTCCGGGGCCATGTAAGCGAGTGTCCCAGCAATGAACTCGGGAGGTTCGGGCGTCTGGCGCTCGCGCGGAAGACGCGAAGCGATACCGAAGCCCATGAGCCGGACCTGACCCGTCGCGGGATTCACCAGAACATTGGTCGGCTTCACGTCCTTATGAATCAGCTCCCTTTTGTGCAACCCGCCGAGTGCCGTTGCGAGACCGAAAGCGAGGCGTAAGAACTGCGTCATCTCCATCGGCCCGGAGAGGAATCGATCGAGAGTTTCGCCGCCAGGGTCTTCGAGCACGAGCGTCCTCTGCCCGCGTTGCTCGGATACGGCAAGGGACCGAACCGCCCAGGCCGAGTCCAGGCCATCCCTCAGCGAATATTCGTGCTCTATCTTTTTTAGCGTTGCCTGCGCTGGCTGCATCGAAGCAGGAGCTAGCAGGAGAACTGATGGTGAACCGGGATGGTTCGAGTGCTCGCCCCGGTAGAGGACGAACTCCTCATCCCTGCGGAGAACTTCGAGGACATACTGTGAGAGTTCCACGATGGTTGTCCTCCAACTTCAGGACGCTTCGTCGGTCGACAGTCTCGCTTCCACGCGGACCAACCCCGATATTTGTAAGAGTCCAGTCTACCGCGATCTCTCGCAAGGCCAACCTCAAAACGGAAGCGAGGTCTCCTCAGGCAAGCTCCGGGTCTGTTCCCATTGGGCCAACCGCTGGCTCATAACCCCGATGTAGAATTCACCAGCTCGACAATCCGTGCGCCTTCTACATACCGGTGCGGTTGATGGTGTCAAAATGCTGTGTAATCCAAAAATGCTTTGGGGCGGCATGGCAAGAGCATCGCGGGGCTCAAAATGTCATCTTGAGCCCGAACTGAATCTGTCGCGACTGGAAGATGCGTCCTGCGTTCGGACCTGGAATGGCGTTCCCGCTCGCATGACGGCCGAGGAAAATCTGATCACCATTTCCACCACTGGTCCCAACGGCAGCAGCGTTTACAGGCACGTTAAGATTGGGGTGATTAAAGAGGTTGAAGAGGCCAGCAAACATCTTTCTGCTAATGTCGGACGCAACAACTGTTCTATCGCCAGCTGGCCGGAAATCTGACCGGAAAAACGGGGATTCCAAAACGTAGCGAGAGACTCTGGCGATGCCTGCTGGCGCACAAAGCTGTCCTAGGATCGCGAAGAGCTGACCGGAAATGTCATTAATCTGGAAGGCCACGATTTAGTCAGTGTGCCACTCGGATTTACCGACACTGATAGCACAACCTGCCTTCACGTTCCGCCCATCGGTCTGATCGTGGCGGGTGATGCCGCCTACAACAGCGAGCACCTACATCTGTCAGAGTCGCCCGATCAGCAGAAGCGCCAAGAATGGATTGCTGCTCTCGATAAAACGGAGTCGCTTAAGCCACGCGCCGTGATCCACGACCGTGCGGGAACTATATGACCAAATGCTTAAGCTCTACCCTGATTGGATCAATCGAGGTGCACTCTGGAGTTCGGTCCATGCCACAAAAACTTAATCATTCTGGTGCCGTGCCGTCTGCCTATCAGCGCTCTGCTCCTTCATTATTTGTTGCAACGATTATCGTTCTAACGCATCTAAGTCTTCAGGAAAGGACAAACGCCGTGAGCACGTTAGCGATGGACCTGCGAACCGTTTGGCAAAAGCATCCCCAAAACGCAAATAAACGGCGGGCCGCTTCTGCCGAGGAATATGTTTTTCTGGATCTGCTTCGCACTTGTGATTTGCTGTCCCGCGGACTTGCCGAAGTGCTTAAGACAGAGGAGCTTTCCGCAACACAATACAATGTCCTCCGCATCCTGCGCGGAGCGCCGGAAGGGCTTCTTTGTGGGGACATCGCCAGCCGAATGATTACCCGGGATCCCGATGTCACACGTCTCCTCGATCGGCTCGAAAAACGCGGCTTGATCTTGCGCTCCCGCGAAACCAGGGACAGGCGAATGGTGATGGCGCGGATGACCCCGAAGGGACTCAAGATCCTGGCCCGCCTGGACGAACCGGTACAGGCGGTACACCACAAGCAATTGGGGCACCTAGGAATAGACCGGCTTTGGGCACTCACGGAACTGCTGGGTGCCGCCCGGGCGAAGACACCGTAATTTTTTTGCATGATATTTGTTGTAACGATAATCGTCATAACGCATCTAAGTATGGAGAGAAAGGATAACGCCCGTGACCAAGCAGACGGAGACGAAACAGACTAACAAACAGATCCTGGGGATTCACCACATCACCGCTATCGCCGGTGATCCGCAAACCAACCTCGATTTTTACACGGGCGTGCTGGGGCTACGTCTGGTAAAGCTCACGGTGAACTTTGAAGACCCCGGCACATACCACCTTTATTACGGCGATGGCGTGGGACACCCGGGGACGATTCTGACGTTCTTCCCCTGGCCGAACGCGCCGCAGGGCCGTCGCGGAACGGGACAAGTGACCGAAACAGCATTCGCGATCCCTGAAAGCGCCGTCGATTTCTGGGCTGCGCGATTGGCCGAGCGTAACGTCGTCGTGCAAGGTTCCTTCGACCGGTTTGGTGAGCCAGTTCTTTCGTTCTCTGATCCCGACGGCTTGGGAATCGAACTGATCGGCACGAAGGCGACGCGCGACAATAGAGCTTACCAGGCTGGACCTATTCCACTTGAATTTGCGATCCGAGGGTTGCACAGTGCCACGCTTACTCAGGTAGATCCTCGTGAAACCGACGCACTTCTGACAGATACGATGGGCTTCAGGTTGTTTGCGCGAGACGGCGACCGCTTTCGATATGCGGTCGATTCTGGTGAACCGGGGGCTCTGGTGGACGTGCTCCGCGCACCCAATGAGCACTCCGGCCGGGTTTTGACCGGGACGGTTCACCACATCGCCTGGAGAACCGCCGATGACGAACAGCTACTGAGGTGGCGACGCGAGCTTACGCGCTTGGGGCACCACGTCTCTGCGGTAAGAGACAGAAAGTATTTCAACTCGATCTATTACAGGGAACCAGGCGCCATCCTCTTCGAAATTGCCACAGATGCTCCGGGATTCACCGTGGATGAAGCGCCAGAAGACCTTGGCTCAAAACTTGTGCTTCCCGCTTGGTTGGAGCCAGAGCGCGCAAAATTGCAAACCGTTCTTCCACAGCTGCAATTGGCCGCTCCCCTGGAGGCAGGTATATGACTTCGCATCCGCATCGCGACCAGCCTGTGCTGGCGGCGGGTCGCAAACTTTCTGAAGCTGCTGGAGCCGTGATATTCGTTCACGGCCGGGGAGCTTCTGCTGAAAATATTCTCGGTCTCAGACAGGAATTTGATCATCCGGAGCTTGCCTATCTTGCTCCACAAGCTGCGGGAAATAGTTGGTATCCGTATTCATTCCTTGCGCCAATCGAGCAGAACGAACCATGGCTGACATCGGCGCTCAGTAAGCTGAAGGAGACCGTTGAGGATATCTCTCGCGCGGGAATCCCCCGAAAGAAGATCGTGATCGCAGGCTTTTCACAAGGGGCATGTCTGGCTTCGGAGTTCGTCGCCAGAAACGCTGTGACCTTTGGAGGGCTGATCGCATTTAGCGGTGGATTGATCGGCCCTCCTGGAACCGAGTTTCGTTATGCCGGAAACGTTGGCGGCACACGTGCCTTTTTTGGCGGGGCTGATCCCGACGTGCATGTCCCCTGGCAGCGAGTGCGGGAGTCGGCTTCCGTCTTGTCGGCGATGGCGGCAGAAGTCCTTTTGAGACGCTACCCTGGAATGCCCCACACAATCAGCCAGCAGGAAATCGAGGAAGCAAAAAAACTGATTCTTAAAACCTTTGGCTCAGTACCGGCCCATCAAGTTTAGGTAGCCTGAAATACAAACAGGATATCTATTAGCACAGCCATTCAAAGAACAGGAGAAGAGAGAAAATGAACGCCGCAGTTAGCACCGAAGTTAGGCCCGAAGTAAGTATCAGCACCTGGAACATCGATCCGGTTCACTCCACGGCTGAATTCAAGGTCAAACACATGATGATTGCTCACGTGAAGGGTCAGTTCTCCAAAGTCACAGGAGTGCTGGTCCGTGATGAATCCGACCCGACAAAGTCTCACGTCGAGGCCACCATCGAAGCCGCCTCAATTGAAACACGCGAACTGCAGCGTGACACGCACCTCAAGAGCGCAGACTTCCTCCATGTGGAGAAGTTCCCAACCTTATCGTTCAAGTCCACCGGCATCAAAGTTGCCGGCGACGGAGAACTAGAGGTCCAAGGCGACCTGACCATTCGCGGCGTCACCCGCAAGGTCACGTTTGCAGCTGAAGGGCCAACGCCAGCAACGAAGGATCCCTGGGGCAATACCCGGATTGGAATCTCGGCAACCACGAAGATCAACCGCAAAGACTTCGGCTTGATCTGGAACGCGGTACTCGAGACCGGCGGCATCCTCGTCGGCGACGAGGTGACTATCACGCTTGACGTTGAGTTCATAAAGGCTTAAACAAATCATTCAACCGAAGCCGACCATCGAAGGCGCGGGAGTCAGACTCCAACGCGCCTTCGGTTTCGGCAAGACCAAGGATTTCGATCCGTTTCTTTTGCTGGACGATTTCCGCAACGACAACCCGGCCGACTATGTCGCAGGATTCCCCGGCACCCGCACGGTGGCATCGAGACGATAACCTATGTACTCGCAGGCTCGGTCGAACACGGTGATAGCTTGGGTAACAAGGGCTCGTCTGCTTGGCAGCCAGGTGCGCTGACCCTCTTTTGTGTTGAGATGAATGACGCAGACGCCCTGCCGATCCCTCTTGCCGCTCACGAGAGAGCCCTATGTTACATACCCTAGGCACTTATTTACATCTGCCGAGGATTTGGTACACTGTTCTCGAGGGCATCATGCAAAAGTCAAAAGCCGAAAAGCTCCGCACGCTGGCGTCGAAACGCCAGATCGTAAGGGCCAAAGATGCGAGGGAACTCGGCATTCCCCGAACGTATCTCCCTCGGCTGGCTCGCCTGGGGGGACCTGGCAAAGGTCGGCCGCGGTCTCTATTCCTCTCGGGATTTCTCCGGAACCGAGAACACCTCCTTCATCGAGGCGGCTTACCAAATCCCCAAGGGAATCGTCTGCCTGCTCTCCGCGCTCCGGTTTCACAATTTCACCACCCAGTCTCCCCACGAGGCCTGGATGGCGATCGGTCACAAAGCCTGGGCTCCCAAAGTTTCCTCTCCCCCCGTTCGCATCGTGCGCATGTCCGGGCCTGCCCTTCACTTTGGAATGAAAGAATATTCTATTTCCGGCGCAACTCTTCGAGTGTTTTCCCCGGCAAAGACGGTGGCCGACTGCTTCAAGTTTCGCAGCAAGGTTGGCCTCGATGTCGCCATAGAGCCCTCAAGATGTCGCCAGCAGAAGAAAGCCTCGATTGACGAACTCGCTGCCGCCGCCAAAGTCTGCCGCGTCGCCAACGTCATGCGCCCGTATCTGGAGTCACTCTAGTTGACAAAACCGGCCCCAAAGAACCTCCCCGCTTCCGTCGGCCAGAAGCTCGCGAACCTAGCGCGCGAGCGCAACGTGGATTTCGGACTGATCCTCGTCAAGTACGGGCTCGAACGTATTCTCTTCCGGCTGAGCCGCTCCCCTCACCGCGACGTTTTCATTTTGAAAGGCGCGCTGCTCTTTGAGCTGTGGACGGAACAACGTTATCGTCCGACAAGAGATGCTGATTTCCTCGCTCGCGGTGACAACGCCCCGGAGCGGTTCGCCCATATTTTTCGGGAACTCTGCGTTTTGGAAGTCGACGAGGACGGCCTGCGCTTCGACGCCGAGACCGTCAAAGCGGAACGCATATCCGAGGATGCCGACTACGAAGGCGTCCGGGTCACCTTGGTTGCGTATCTCGAACGCGCAAAGATTCCCATTCAGATTGACATCGGCTTCGGCGACATCGTCACACCCCCACCTTCCGAGACCGGCTATCCTACGCTCCTGGAATTTCCTGGCCCGCGTTTGCTGGCCTATCCGAAAGAAACGGTCGTTGCCGAAAAACTCCAAGCACTTGTGAAACTCGGAATCGCCAATACCCGCATGAAGGATTTCTACGATCTGGAGATTCTGTCTCGCACGTTCGCGTTCGAAGGAAAAACTCTCGCCCAGGCGATTCAAAACACCTTTCAAAAACGTGGAACTGACCTTCCGATGGGAGGTCTGCCCGTCGCCTTCACGTCCGAGTTTTATGACGACCTAAACAAGAAACGGCAATGGACCGCGTTTTGCGCGAAGAACAAGTCCTACATCGAGAAGACTGAATTCAAGGCGGTGATGGAAGACATCCGAAACTTTCTCGGTCTCCCGGTCCGCACCGTCCAAGCGGGACATTCGTTCACAAAGACGCGGAAGCCCGGCGGACCCTGGCGTTGAAACGGTTATCAATGCACTTCGTTCAAGGAGTTCTCAAGACTCGGAACGATGCGAACTACCTGATTTAGTCCCCTGTTCTCTTCTCCCCTCTGTGGGCACGCTCCTCCGAGCGACTTTCAGAAAAATGTTCTAGTACCAAGATTTTTTCTCCTTTTTTCCCTTCCGGATGTTCCTTAAGTATGTATGGGGCTGTGATGGATATTTCTCTGCCAGCCTGGGGCTTTTCCAGGAGATCAAGATTTTTTCTTACTTTTTCCCGTTTCGATGTTCCTTATATAAGTAGGGGGCTGTGGCCGGGATTTTCGCCGGCAACCCGGGACCCCTCGAGGGATTAAAGTTTCTTCTCACTTTTTTCCGACTGGATGTTCCCTAGTAAGTAGAGGGCGCTGGCGAACTCTTACGATGAAGCGGCTCGCTACGGTTTCTCGTAGGTTAGGCGGCTGAAATTGTTATTGCGCTTTTTCATTTTCGAGGCCTCTTACTGGTGTGGGGCATGACTATTTCAAAGAGCCTCGATCGCTACTTACACCGCGGGAAGGTGACGGGTGCATGAAAGACACAAATCACCACATGCGTCACCCTCGCAGTCACCTTGGCAATCAGGCAAATGCTCAAGGAACAAGAGGTTGCGCATGGCGCGACGATCAATTTGGACGTGGGCAAAACACTGTGTTGGGCTGGAGCGACCCCACTTTCGCACACGGTTCCGTGGCCAAAGTGAATCGTGGGTCGCTCCAGCCCAACAACAGACTTCGCGCGGTGCGCACGTGCTCAGCGAAGTCCCGTTTAACCCAATTCGGTGTGCGCGAGAATACGGCGTCCTCACGACAGCATGCCCCGCGCCAATCAGATAGCCCGTCGCTATACGCATCCAGAGCAACCTTACTGCGTAAGCCAAAAGACAAGATATCAGTGCAACGAATGTCGTCATCTAGAGAACCATTCAGATCGCCCCTCTCCGAAACGAGAAAACGAGCCACAGGCGAAGAAAGGAGAGATACCTGCAATCCCATAATCACTTCGCTCCTGGCTTGCGAACCCAGTTCATCGTTGTCTCAATGGGCCAATTCGACCTCAACAGTACCGCCGAGGCTCGGGACTGGGGCATTTGTATTACGTCGACGCATGAACCGAATCGAGAGCGGGGAGGTCTACCATGAATCAACGCCTTCTCCTCGATCCAAACGAAAGCGTCGTTCTTCACCCAGAAGAATATCCACTGACAGTGAGAGAAGCGACAAAGTATCTTGGCGTTAGTCCTCAATCTGTGTATCTTTGGGTTGAGCGTAAGCAGATTCCCCATCTCCGCGTAATGGGTCGCAATATCCGGTTTCTCAAATCGGATCTCGAAACATTCCGCGCGTCGTTCAAACAGGAGATGGAGAATGCCTAGAGCACTAAAATACGACGGGGTTGTCTACCGGCGGAATGGAACCGCTATTTGGTGGATTCGCTATCGGGACAGAAACGGGAATGCCCGAAGATCGAGCCAGTCCGCTGATTGGCATGAGGCACAGAAAAAGTTACGCGACAGGCTTCAAGCCAGAGACAACAACGTCCTAGAAATCACACGCAAAGGCGAAACCTTGGCATACGGACAATGGGCGGATTGTTACTTGGAGAACTATTCCAGACCACCCGTGCGCGCGGAGAAGACTCACGCAACGAACGGCCGCTGTGTGAAGCACCTCAAGTTGGCATTCGCAAATTGTAGACTTGTGGACCTCACAGCGGATGCGATTGAACTCTATTTGCGTGACCGTCTCCGCCAACGTGTCCGAATCAAGAGCCAGCGCGGTTACCGGAAAATGAACCTCCTAAAGCCTACAACGGTCCATCAGGAGTTCCGAGTCCTGCGGCGTATGCTGAATATCGCCGCTCGGAAAAACTCTTGGCGGCCAATCCGTGTTCGGGAGTGGAGTTCCCAGTTGCCGTGAGGGGCTTGTTTCGTCCTCACTACGTTACATGGTCTGAACAGCAGCGTATCGAATCCCATGCTCCGGAATATCTTGCCGAATATTGTGCGAATCATTACGGAGACTGGACTGCGAATCTACAAAGAACTCACGCCCATGAGAAAAGACAATGTGGATTTGGCCAACGCTGTTGTTTGGATACCAGATTCTAGAACCCCAAACGAAATCGCTGAGGTTCCACTAACTCCTTTGGCCGTTCAGGCTTTTCAACGCCAGCTTGCCATTTCTGGCGATGGTCCGTTCCTCTTTCCCAGTGACCTCAATCCGTCGGGGCACCACAAGAACCTACGGAAGGCCTGGATGATAACGCTGTCTCGAGCCAAAGTAGCGTACTTTCGCATCTACGATCTCCGTTCGACCTACGCGACGAGGTTGAGCGCGGGAGGAGTAGCCGACGAATGGGTCACACAGTTGCTTCGTCAGGGAGATGCGCAAGTTTTCAAGAAGTATTCCCAAATGAAACTCCAGATGAAGCGCGAAGCTCTGGAGAAGATCAATCGTCAAGCCAACGAGATGCAGGTGTTGGGCGCACCCGCATTATGCACAACCATTATTCAATAGGCCCATTCGTGCACAGTCAGGGGCAAAAACGATGGTTCGGATTAGGAGTAGGGTTGGAAAGTGCTTTAGAATGAATAAAGCAGTCGATGTCGGGGCGTAGCGCAGCCTGGTAGCGCGCCTGCCTTGGGCGCAGGAGGTCCCGAGTTCAAATCTCGGCGCCCCGACCAATCTTTTCTGCGACTTGCAGGCATCTCTAAAAAGTCCTTCCCCTTACTATGGGGGAAATTCAGGGGACCCTATTGCAACATCCCCAGCTTTTCCTCTTCTTGCTGCATCTTCACCACTGCTTCCTGCATCTTCACCGCACGATACTTCTCGAGCTTCACTACCGCTTCCACTTTGTAATGCTCCGCGATTTTTACGTACCGCATGGTCATTCCGATCTCCGAGTGCCCCAGGATCTTCTGCAAAATCGTCACATCGGTCCCGGACAAGATGGACCGGGTAGCGAACGTATGGCGGAGATTGTAGAGATCGATGGCGCCCCGTAAACCCATTTTCTCGCAAACGTTGTCATGGGCTTTTCGGACTGACCCGAGATGGGTACCTGGTTTTCTGGGGCTAGGAAAGACCCAGTAGTCGTCTGGATGGCTCTGTCTGCGCTTCTTCAGGAGTTCGAACACTTCCGGACTTATCGACAGAGTACGTTTCGCGTTCTTTGTTTTCCCACGCACGATCAGGATCGTCCGGTTGAAGAAGTCGAGGTTCGAATAGGTCATCCGAAAGACTTCATCCGGGCGCATTCCCTGCCCAAGCATGACGATGGCGACGCTCTTGAGGGGCTCGGAGGCAAGCGCCAAGTACTTGAGCTCCTCTTCGAACGACAGGATGTGGACATCTGGAATTTCCTCCGGGAAGGGTTGCACTTTCCTGGCAGGATTGATTGTGATGAGCTCGTCATCGACGGCCATGTTCAGGATCTTCTTGAGCGTGCCAAGTTCCCGATTCACCGTAGCCGGCGACACGAGCTGCGTTTTGCTTCCCTGCTTCAATTCCTTGGCTCGAACGGCCTTGAAGTCCTCGACCATGCTCTTCGTGATTTGATCGAGGAATCTGTTCTTGAACAGCTTCAAAAGGGTCTTGAGGCTGTTGTTATGCAGATCGACCGTGTTTTGAGCCAGGGGTTTCTCGATTCGTTTGAGGAACGTTTGTACATATTCCCCAAACAGCGGTGGTTGTTTGTAGGGCCGCAGGCCATTCCTTCCTTGAACCAGTTCTCCTTTCAAAACTGATTCAACTTGTTCTGCTGCCCTCTGGTTGGTCATGCGGGTTGACTTGTGATATCGGCGACCGCCGAATTCAAAGTCATAGTAGAAATATCTACCGCACTTGAAGACTGCCAAAAGTTACCTCCTTTTTTCAGGGGTTTTCCCCCGAGGTAACTGACACTAGCCTCTTCGCGAGCCACGCGTCAATATCGCTTTGTCTGTAACGAACACATTTTTTGCCCAGCCGGACGAACGGAATTTCCTTCTTAAGCCAGCGCCATTGCGCGAGGGTCTCTGGAGAGAGTCCTGTCATCTCCGCCACGTCATCGGTCGTCAACAGTTTCGGCATTACCGCCGCGTCCGCACTACCAGCGTTCAAGTCTCTTCGCGAAAGGTTTGGCCGACCCTCAGTGGTCAAATCCGATTTCCTTTGCTTGTGTTCGATCACCTTCCGTGGGCCTTTCGAGGGCGTTCTGTCGCACGAGCTCAGCTTGGGCCTTCTCAACAGTGTGGCGCGCGTAATACGCAGGGTCATGCTTGTCAGTGGCGCGGTAGTCGGTGATTCGGCGGATGACTTCTTCGGGGTCGTCACCGCGGGCCAAGGCACGCTTTGCGTAGGCCCAGTCGTGCTCGGATTGGCTCAAGGCGCTGCTCTGGGCTAATGGCTTGCGGGCAACTTCCTCGTGGTGATGCCGGGGAGCATCCTGCGAGTCGATCTGGAGCTTGAAATCGCGGAGGTGATAAGTCTGCGTTGATTCGGCGCGGGCCTGCACATAGAAATCTGCTTCGTACTTCTTGTTGGCAAATCCGGGAAGGCGCAATACGCGTGTTGAATCCGTTGCTGCCGGGTCACCATCGAATTCTCTGACCATCGCCTGATTCAGGGCCTCCGCCTCCTCGATGGTCATTCCTTCCACTTTCCAAACTACTTGGAATTTTTCCGGCGATGTATTCAGGACGTAGTTCGGGCGCGGAACGAGGTCGCTGTTCTCAAGCGCCTCAAGAGAGGCGGTCCCGCCGTGATCGAGGTCAAGGTAAACATGGCTGATCTTTTCGATGTCATCTTTGGTGCGGGTCGAAGCGTGGTGTTGCAGGGCGTTCATTCCCACATAGATGTCGGCTCCATTTGCGTTCTTGTACCGGAGCCATGCTTGGAATTCAGGGCTTGAGGCCTTCTGTGCTGTCGTGATCCTCTGCGTGGTTTCACCGTAGCTGCCGATTGAGAACCAGCACAGCAATGCGGTCTGTCGGTTTGAAGTTGTCGAGGATGTATTCCGACGCCGATGGCACCGGGGGCGTGGGTTTCTCAAGATCGTTCATGGCTGCTCCTGACGGCTCTGATAGATAGCGCCGAAGTCGTACTCGTCCAGGTCGGGGTCATACCGAATGATTTCGACCACCTCAGAAACAAAGCGCCTGCCTGGTCGCCGTTCGAGTTGCACGACCACGTTCAGCGAATCCCCGATGTTGGTCTTGATCGCGCGATAGGGCAGGTCAACTCCGCTTTGGAGGACGCAACTGGTGAATCGTGCGAGGCCCTGCTTGGCCGATGTCGCGTGGACGGTCGAGAGACTTCCTGAATGGCCCGTGTTGAGGAGTTGCAAGAGATCGAATGCCTCACCGCCGCGTATCTCACCGAGGATGATCCGGTCGGGGCGATGGCGGAGGGCTGCTTTCAAGAGGTCACGGATGCTCACAGCCGGCAGGCCGTTTTGTGGCTGCCGGGCTTCAAAGCGGACAAGGTTGTCCTGGTCCATCTGAATTTCGGAGGTGTCTTCGATGAGGAGAATTCGTTCATCCGGGGGAATGAATTTCCCAAGGATATTCAGGAGTGTTGTTTTCCCCGTTCCTGTGCCCCCGGCGATCAGGATGTTCTTGCGAGCGAGAACATAGGTCTCAAGCTGGTTCGCCAGCCATCTCTCCAGGGTTCCGGCCTTGATGAGATCCTCGATACCGAAGTGCCGGGCGTTGAACTTGCGAATGGTCAGCGTGACGCCATTCAAGCTGCAGGGTGGAATGACGGCGGCAACCCGGCTTCCATCAGGCAAGCGTGAGTCGAGGATCGGTTTGGACTCGGAAATATCGTCGCCCAGGCGGCGAGCGATGTTTTTGACCGCGACCATCAGGGATTTCTCGCCTATCGAGAGACCGCGGACCTCTTCGACAAAACCAGCCTTCTCCACAAACACACGATGAGATCCATTCACCATGACCTCGCTGATCGAGTCGTCAAGGATCAGGTGCTCGATAGGCTTGAGAAATGGCAGGATCGTTTCGAATCCGTTCATCAGAGTTCTCCATCGGCGAGTTGCCGGAAGTAGGATTTGTTAGGGTCGTTGTAGTAAGGCTTCAGGTAGCAAAACATCGGCGGCATCGGGTTGGTGCCGTCGTAGGCAATGGTTACGGACTGGGCGTTGCGCAGTTCCGTGAAGGTCTTCATGTCGAAGCGAAAATCAGTGTGGGTGTTGTAGCTCTTGGAGGCTGTGATGTTGGCCTTGTGGGACAGGGCCTTTCCCGTGAGCAAGCTAACCCGTGCATCGTGGCCACTCTCGGAGAGGTTGTAGCTGACCTTGAGCTTGTCCTCGCGCCCGCAGAGTTCGCTGGCGGTCCTGGCGGAAAAGTCATCTGACAGCGCCAGGAAAATCTTCGTACGGAATGTCTGGAGCAGCGTGCGCCAGGTGTCACCGGGGAGTGCGGACTTCAGAGAACTGATGCTTTGGGTGGCGATGATCGGGATGCATTTCGGCTGGCGGGAAAGGCTGAAAAACTTTTCGTCGCCTGTGGGCTCACTTTCGCCCACGGTGGCGAAATGCTGATATTCGTCACAGATGAACATGACCTGCCGAAAATACTGTTCTGGATGAGCTTCCATCTGGGGCACGCGGTTTAGGACCGCTCGCTCGAAGTCCAGCTTCATCATTACACCGAGGGCCTTTGCCAGCCCCGCGTTCATGGCTATCGGGAAATTGAGTGAGCAGACCCTTCCCTGCTCTATGAGCCAGGAGAACGAAGGCAGCGGCTTGCCGTATTTGAAGTCGGCGTTGGCCTGGGGGTCATAGCACTCCGGTGGAGGGCAGAAGGTCCGCTTTACCGATGGGTTGTCATCGAAAAGAGATAGAAAGACGGAAATTCCCTCAACGATGGAGGTGCGTAGCTTGGGCTCGATGCGCTCGCCAGTCGTGATTGAACCAGCGCTTGACTGCTTCGAGCTGTTCCTTTTTATCTTGTGGAACGGGCTTCTTGCCCTTCACATTTTCCGCTTCCCACTGGATGGCCTTGTCCTTCAATACCGCAGCGAGGCCTGGTGTGAGAGGGGCGGAGTAGCGTTTCGATTCTTCGTCGAGTCGAAACTTGAACGGTTCCAGGTCGCGAGGATGCTTGAGATACTCCTCCTCCCACAAGCAGGACGGAATCGGTCTCGGTGAGCCTGCGTTCCGCTTCATTGATTTTTCTTTCGAGTGTGGCGTTGTCGATCGCACACTCGTAGACATCGAACAGGGTCACATAATCAAACGCAACCTTATGAAGAAGGATGATGAACTTCACCAGATTCGTGTAGGCCTGCTGCCAGAAAGGTTCCTTGCCTCGCCCGAAGAGGTTATTCAATAGCGAGGCGATGTTGTAGGCCAGAGCATAGGCGTCGAGGTCGTTGTGCAGGGGGTTGTAGCGATACTGGGAATCGAGGCTGATTTCGATGTAGTCTTCGGCCCTGCCGTGGCGTGCGAGGATTTCCTTTACCCTGTGGCAGAAGTCCCCTTTTACTTCAAGGACGAGGCCACCAATCCTCTTTTCCGTGTCGTCCGAGCGGTAAGCCAGAATCTGCTCCGCGAACGGATACATGCAGCAGCTCGTTTTTCCTGACCCGATTGCGCCGAGGATGGCAACGCCGGTGAACAAGCCCCTCTCAGGGATCACGAGCCACTGGGGGCTTTCTGCGGGGACCTGCTTGCGGGGATTGTGAACCTCTCCGACGACCAGGAAAAGATCGTCCCTTTTCCGGGGGTCGGGAAAGAGGGGCAATCGTCCGGCTCGAATTCGTTGCTTCGCCTTGAGCGCAAAAATGTACAAGCCGGAGAGCACAACGGAATAGCCAATGTACGGGGTCGAGAACAGGAACAAAGTGTACGAGTACTTCAGGACCTCAAAGGCAGACGGCGACCGCAGAGCCATGATTAGTAGGAAGGTATTGCCCTCAGGAAAAGGCACCCGAAAATAGAGGGTCATACCCGTGGCCGCCGCCAAGACGAACGCGACAAGGTTCTTGGAGTTGAGGATTCTCTGCATCATGCTCTTGCCTGTGATTTTTGTGTGGCGGTGGTGGGGGCATCTTTCCGCGCGGCCTGTTGTTGCTGCTTTCTCCAGTTCATGAAGTGCCTGTCCCTCCACAGCACAATCTTCAGGGCTGAATTGACGACGTGGTCCGGGGTGCTGTCGATAAACGTGGCGTACTTCTCGACCACGAGAGCGACAGGTTCTTCCAACTCGTACTCGCGCTTCACGTGTTGCGGGGGCTTGTTGATGATCGACATGTGTTTCCTCCTCTTCTCCTCTTTCTCTTCACTGGACGCGGGCAAAACACTTCGCAAACAGAGCGTTTCCCTGTTTGCGGGGCTGGAGCGACCCCACGATTCTTTTGGGCAGCCAAAGGCTCCCAAAAGTGGGGTCGCTCCAGCCCATCCGAGGGTTTTGCCCGCGTCCAATCCGAATGTCGCGCCATGCGCAACCTCTACGCTCCCAACAACTTCGCGTCACCCTCGGGGTGACGCGAACCGTGACGGCTAAGGTGATCTGTGTCTTTCACGCACCCGTCACCGCGTCCAGAACCCACAGCGAGCGGAGAACCGTGCGGATTCACCAGAAAGGTGTCGAAAAACACCGCACGGTCCGGCCTGAGTTGAGAAAACTCCGCTCGCAAGTCCCGGTCGCCAAGTTCACCCAAACGCCAGGCGCCGTAGAGGGTCTCGAATCTGTCCCCGTGAAAACGCCGCCGCGCCTCATTCAGGAATTCGAGATCGGCGGTCACGGGGATCACATACTCGTGGTTGTCCCACTTCTTGCGGATCTCGAAGTAACGGAGGATCTCGCTCGACACATCGGATTCCAAGGGCCGTTTCACCAGGGAGCGGAAGTGCTCTTCCGCTTTGTGAAAATAGGCCTCCTTCGCCGCGATGTAGAGAAACCGGAAACACTTGAGTTGCCGGAAGAGTCCCTGATAGGCCGCAAGGTGAGAGACAAAATTGGATGGTGTTCCAAACCCCGAATCCACGTAACTCAAAGTGACCACAGGGGGAGCCCC
Source organism: Candidatus Acidiferrales bacterium (assembly GCA_963792145.1). Taxonomy (GTDB): domain Bacteria; phylum Acidobacteriota; class Terriglobia; order Acidiferrales; family UBA7541; genus Acidiferrum. Next base: position 34,698 of record CAWBVH010000046.1, on the reverse strand, counting down.
TGAGACCGGAGGAGCAAGAAAGAGCGGAAACTTGTCGACAAAATAACGAATGGTTGGCTGGCTGGGTGAAGAGCCCTCGTAAACCTTGGCGGGAAGGAAGTCCTTGGAGACCCCCAGTTGTTCACAGAAGAAACTGACCTTGTCTTGTTCGGTCTCAAAATAGGCCAGTTCCTGGTTGGCCAAAATGAAGTCCAGGAGGACCAACCGGGTGCGCATGAAATCAAACGAGTGCTTTTTTCGGTTGCGGAGGTTGTCTTTTTCGATCTGGCCATAAACGGTCCTGGAAAAGAGATGAAAGATGGAGCCTCTCCGCATGTAGTCGCGAACGGTGGCGTGACCTTGCTTGAGAAGTTTCTGAGCAAAAGAGGTGGGACGCTTTCCGTACGCGCTTCCCGTGAAAACCCGGAAGTGTCCCAGAGTGAAGTAGCCCGAGAACACCGCCACGATGTAGAGAAAGCGGGCCTCAGAATCGGTGTAGCCGAGGTCCTTGATCCGTTCGATGTGAGCAGTAGGAAGATTCATAGGGACAAAATCTCCGCGGTTAATTCCCTCTGGTCCAAGACACGGCGGAGGCCTGCGGCATCCTGCGCGTGGGCATAGATCGAGAATCCGGCACGGACTTTTTCAGCTAAGTTGCGTCCGCGGTAGTGCTCGGTCGCAAGCTCAAGGTCGACGCGAGCCATTTCACCTTCACGGGTTTCGTACTCAATGCGGAGGTCGGGCAGCGGAATCTTTCCGCGAACGACCTGCAGTCCATGCCTTTCCGCGATCTCCTTTTTCTTTGCAGTGGATTCCCGGTGTGGTCCGAGCTTCGCGAGATCGTGGTAAACGCGCTTCTTCAGTTCGTAGTCAAGAATCACGCGGAGATTCCGGCCGCCCTGGCGCTCGATCTTATCGGCTGCCGTGTAATACATCCGATACAGGTCGGCATCGTGGTGGGCTTCGCGGGGCTTGGTGAAGCCGTAATGGATGGCCTGATTCTTCGGAACCCTCTTCGTGACCGTCAGAAACTGATGACCTTGCTTACTCAAAGTTAGGAGCCGGCGTGGACTGGTTTCCGGATGCGGGATTTTCTTTTCGGCGATAAGACCATGGCGGATGAGGTTCTGCACATCCGCTCTCGCGCGGTCTTTGTCCCCCTGGTAAGCAAATTCTTGTAAGTCCTTGGTCGCAACGGCGCGAAACTTCCCAAGCTCGGAGAGGGTCTGAATTTCTGAAGACCGAAGCCGGTAGGTTTTCCCGCGAACTTCGAAGATCTCTCGCGGCTCGGCAGATCGAGCCTGTGTTGGCTCAGGGGCCCGGTTCGGCGTCAGCCGACCATCCTCTTGCGGGTCACTCCCTTGGCCCTGTTCCCGAGAAGGCTCGGGAGGGGCACTCTGCCGAGGATCTCGAACAGCTTCGGCAGAGGTATCACGCGGATCGAGGAATTCGTCGGGGCCGTGGCTGCGGGACACGTTAGTCCACCTCCTCTTCGAGAGATGGGGCGCGCACTTCGGTCTGCCCCACGTGCAACTGCTTGTCGAGATGGGAGAGTTTTCGGCCTGTGTCTTTAAGAAAGAACTTGCGATTGAGAGCGAACGCTGCGGCGAAGAGATTGAGGAATAGGGTGGCGAGGTAAACCAGGATCACGGTCCCGTACTCATGGAAAAGAACGGCCTTATAGGGAATGAAGAACTTCAGTTCGCCGAGGAGCCAAAATCCGAGCGCCAGAAGAATGGCGATTGTCAGGAAAAGTGAATTTGCGACCATTGGTGGCCCTCCCTAGGCGGTGTTTGCGCTCTGGTCTTCCAAGAAACAGCCTCTGGTCCTGCCGGCGCGGAGCGGAAAGCCAGTGAAGCCCGAAGGCTCTCCCGAACCGTGCCGTTTGTCGTTAGTGGCAGAGACCTGTCGGTGTGGGCTGTGGCGTGAACCAGAGGCACAATCGAAAAGGAAAAGAAGGCGTGGCGCGGTGAGGTTGGGCCGAGGGCGAGGCGTCGCTGCCGCGATGGTTCTTTCTTGTGTCCTCATCGGAATCACTCACCTCAGTCGAAAAACAGCCTGACATACCACGGTCTTGCTGCTAGCTCTTCGAGTCGCACTCTTCTTGGCACTGGCGGAAAGAGCTCGGTCACCCGGGCGTCCAGGGCTTCTGCAATGTCATAGGCCAAAAAGAGGCTTGGGTCGTAGCTCCCGTTTTCGATTGCCTTGATGCAGGCTGTGGAAACACCAACGGAGTCGGCCAATTCATCAGCAGTCCAGCCCGTTTTCTCGCGCAGTGTTGTCAGTCGGTTTTTCATTTGAATGCCTGGTCCTCTCGGAAATAGGTGATTGCAACTCCCAAAGGATTGATGGGGATAAGCTCGTTCGGAACTTTGCTCTTAAAAACGAAAACGAAATTCGCGGTGTAAAGGTCGCGTTTGATCTCGCTGTGGTCGGCGGGGGAGTAATAAACCATGTAGAAATCCGACGCGGGCCTTAAACGGTGGAGTCTGCATGTCTTCCAGTGCGACTTTTTTCACCTCAATGTCGATCTCAGCAGCGGAAGTATTCATGAGGAATTTCTTGATGATGTCGTCCTTGCGGTAGGCGTCGAGGATGCCGTCGGCTAACTTTCCGTCAAGGAAATAGAGAGCCTTTGAGAAATCGTCTTGAATCGTGTAGCGGTTGCGTCGATAGTAGAGGGCGCAAAACTGGCTCAAAAAGTACTTCGCCTCGGCGTCTTGCGGTTTGTACTCAAGGTTGTGGTAGTTGATGGCTTCGGCGCGGCCGAGATCGTCAATGCGGATCACAAGCGGCCGGAAGTTCTCAAAGGTTCTGATCGTCTTCAAATCAAGAACCAAGAGGCCCACAGCGACGAGAGAGACGAGAGTCAGTGCAATTTTCAAATATGTGTTTGTGACCATGGGATCACCGTATTGTTCGAGGTAGAGTCGCTTTGCATCCTGAAAGGTACGGTCATCGCTCATGGCAGGAGGCCTCCAACGATGCTGCCGACGATACCGGCGGAGGACGCACCAGCGGTACCGCTGAAGATGTGGTTAGTGAGGGCAGGTATTTTCAGGAGCGTGTAGATGGAGGCAAGGAAGGTAATAAAGAGGACGGGGAAGGCTTCAATGAGCTGGACCGTGGAGATCGTGCCCTTCGGCTGAAGGTCCATGATTCCGAGGATCAGATTTGCAATGACATAAACAACAGCAGCGGCGATGACCTGATAGAACGCGTATTGGATGAAACAGCGAAACCAACCCCAGAACAGCCACTCCATTTTCGGGACGATAAAGAAGGGTATGAAAACCGGCCCCACAAGAACACAAACGGCGGTAGCGATAAATCCGAAGGCTATGACGACGATGGCGATGGCTTGAGCTGCAGCAAGCAGGATGATGATGACCACGTACATGGCCGTTCCCAGGACGTCCGCGATACCGGGTGAGTCCATGCGGGTCTCAAAGTCCGCAATTCTCTCCTCCACGGTTTGGAGTTCGGTCTGATTGATTTTGTTGGCGAGAAATTGCGACTCGTCGGTAATGAGGTTGTGGAAACTGGTCCCGACACCCGGAATGGGCGCGCTGTAGTAATTCACCATTGCGAAGCCAAAGCTGACAGTCAGGAGAAGGCTTGCGAAGTTGTCGAAGTGGAGCATGTGTCTGCCGCCAGCTGAGGAGAGAGCCGATTTAACTCCGTACCAAACCACGAGGATTGTGGCGAAGGAACGGAAAAGGTTTTGCCCCATTGCGTCGAAGAAGCCGAGATTCTGTGTGAGCAGGTTGTTGATGGCCTGAAAGATGAACTGCAGGTAGTCCATGGTGATAGCTCCTTCGACGCGACGGGTAGTTTGCGGTGCGCGTACTACGGCATCCGGAAGTTCTGGAGTGAATCAGTTAAGGTGCTTGTAACTTGCGAGATGTTCCCGGAGAGATTTGCCCGCCGGGAAATGTCGGCGTTGATGGCGTTGGTGGTGGCCTCACGCTGTTGCTTGGCAAGGATGGTTTGTTGTTCGAGGAGTGAGGCAAGGAGCTTATTGGAATCCTGAACCGTACGAAGCGTCAAGACACTGGCTGCGTTGATCTTGTTGAGTACCGACACTTCCGTATTCAGATTCGGATCGGCGGAGAACGAATCCTGTTCGAGGTTTGCAATCTGGGTTTGGATGTTCTGAGCATCCCCACGGATTGCGCCGATTGTCGCCATTGCGGTCGTGTTTGCGCCATCCGAGAGTTCGACGGAGGCGTATTGAGACTGCACTCGCGATAGCTCGGCTGCGTTCATGGCGGAGAGTTGATTGGGGTCGTACTGAAGGAGTTGGGTTGTTGCGCGCTGGTATCCGGAATTTACGATGGGAAGTTGCCCGGAATTGATGCCGCTGATCCATGTCCCTGTGTTGCCATAGGTGTTTGGTGCCAGGGCATTTCGCCATGTGGAGAACTGGGCGCGATACCTGGCGGGCATATTCTGGACGTACTGAGCCATTCGAAGAGCGAAATTGTACTGGGCGACAAGCTGTGTGTAGCTCTTCTGTAGCTGGATGAGGTGCTGCTGCAACTGAAAATAGCGCAACAGCGCGTTGTGATAATTCGTGGGATCGTAGACGATTCCACTTCCAAATTGGGCCGACGCGGTGCTAACTGCGAGGGCCATCACGAGCATAAAGACGAGAACCTTTGTTTTCATTTGTTCTCCTCCTGACGCCTCAGAGGTCTGAGGGCAATTTGTGGTTGTTGTAGTCGGGCAGAGCGAGATCGCCGGAGAGGTAGACTTTGACGCGGTGGCCCTCGCGGATCGTTACCGTGGGCATGATGTTCAGAAACTTGTCGAGGATCTGTGCCGAGGACTGCGCTGTGCTTTGAGCGAACCCTTGGCGCATCAGGTCAGTGCCGGATGCGGTCAGTGGCCCTGTTGTTCCGCCTTGTGCAACAGCTCCTAATGCGCCGATGGCCAGCGACACTCCGAATATACGGAGGTAGTGATTGTTGACCTGATCGCGAAGGCCAACATCGCCGGTCTGGTTAAGGCCCTTGAATTGGTCGAGGCTGACGGAATAGCCATCCGGCATGACGAGGCGGTGGAAGACCACGGCCAGACGGGTCTGACCAAATGCGTCCACCTTTTTGGCTTCGCCGAGGACTTTCGACCCGGCAGGAATCAGAAGGTGCTGGCGGTCGTGTGAGTAGACGTCGTTCGCTAAGAGGCATTCGACAGGGCCGGAAAATTGCCCGTCGAGCCGATTGATGAGAACGGACTCGAGAACAGTTCCTTCGAACAGGATGTAGGTCTTCCCTGCCGCCGCGGGAGACGTGTTTATCTGCGCGGCGGCAGGGTTGTTTACCTCCTTTGGTTGACGGCTGGCTTCGGCTGCGTTCACCGAAGGGTTGTGAGTTTGGGTCGAGGTCACAACGTTGGGTTGAGTGGCCGAGAACGCTTGCGGGGCAATGCCGAGCTGTGCGTCCTTCAGCATTTGCGACAGTAAAGCGGCCTCCGTGGAGGTGCTCGGAGGAGTTGCCGCTGGTGGTTCCAGTGTCGGAGAGGACGGTTCGGGCGGTCCCGCCTGCATTGCAGAAGGGCTTTTGCGGTAGCTCAAGGCGATGTTGGAGGCGAATAGCGACAGATACTCGCGCTTCTTACGCTCAGCCTTGATGGGATCTTCAGGGTGTTCGCCGGCCGGATTGCTGGACGCATAGCTCGATTGCGCCTGTTGCTGGTCGGGAGCTGCGGCGCCCAGGAGCCGGTTCTGCTGCGCGAGGGCACTCTGCGCAGCGAGTTGCTCGCGCTGGAGTTCTTGGATTCGATTCTGGAGTTCGGCAATCTTCGTTTCGTTTACTTCAACTGGTAATGGCTGCTGCACCACGGGCGCACTTGCTTTGGCAGGGGTCTGCTGCTTCTTGCCACCCGTCAGCCACATAATCACGATCATCAGCACGGCGACTCCCAGGATCAGCCAGGACTGGACGTGCTTCGGGAGAAGGCCAGGCGGTTTCGGCGCTTTTTCTTGAATCGGCTCGTTCATGTTTTTCCTCTCGTCCTATCGTTTCGTTCGTAGTTTTCAGCTGTGCCGCTTGAACGTCAGCTTCTTCTTTCCGACGACAAGGTATCCGTCGTCGATGACCTTGGGTGCGATGTAGACGCCGTTTTCAACCTGGAAGTTGATGAGATTCGGCTTTCCGTCTTTGATTTCGTAGAGAGCGGGTTTCTCTGGGGCAGCACACTTGATGTAAGTAAACGCGTCGTCGTGATAGATCATCGAGACAAGGAATGGCTCGCGGGCGGCTTTCTTCTCCAGCTCATAATCGAACTGGAGCTTCTTCTGGTAATCAGCTTTGTACTGGTTCACCTGCTCGGCTACGCGTGCCTCGGCAGCATGGATCTGCCCGTCTGCCTGAGCGTGAAGAGCCTCCAATTCTTTCTTGTAGGCTTCCGCCTCACCTGTTCGGACGTAGCCTTGCAAGGCGGTCGCGCCGCCGATTGTCGACTCTTCCTTCGGCTCGACGAAAAGCTTGAGGTCGGGTTCAGCGGACGGATCGTTGCTGATCTCCGTTAGCAGAAAGGAGTAGACCCGTCCAGTGGAGGTGATGAGATGAAGGTCGCTGCGAATCCCTGCCTGCGCGGGATGCACATAGCACAGATTGTGCGCCCCGTTAATGATCCAGAATTCTTTGTCGCCGGTTGCATAATCCAGAATCTCTTCGTTTTGTGGCAAAACAATCAGGGTGGAAAAGCGGAGTTTCGCATGCACAGAAATGATGTCTTGCTGGGAATACTTCACTGTCCTGGCGCCCCCTGAGTCCGCTGCGGCGGGTGTGGCCTTCAGCCACATGAAGCAGAGGGTAGCCAGAACAAGACTGAATCTAAGAACGAACTTGGCGTTCGAGATACTTTTCATACTTTTTCTCCTGAATTGAATTTGTGCGTTGCTGAGACTTTGGGAACAACCAGAAACTGATACTCGAGAATGGTTCAAGCCAAAAAGGTCCCCAGACCATGGTCAAAATGGAAAAGGCCAGAGCGAGCGGGGCGAAAGTGAAATAGAGGTCTGGACTGTGCGCCGCAAGAAACATGAAGATGAGAAACACAGCAACCGCAACAGGCACGACAAAAATCCAAATCACGAAAGAAACGATAAGAGTTTTCATCGCGGCATCTCCGCCAGGACTTCAAGCCCCTTCTCGAACCCGTGAGCCTCGAATGCTTCCTTTCGCTTGCGGTTGTCGAATGGGTCGTTTGTGTACAGCCAGTAGCTTTTGGGGTCTACTTTGAGGTTGGCGACTTTGGCGAGTTCGGGCGTCTTGATGAGGAATTGTTGCTTTGGAATCAGCGCGGAGATGAGTTCCACTTCGTTTTCGTTGAGATGGAACTGCCGGCGGTACAGCTCACGGTCCATGTCGGGGTTGGCAAGGAAGAGCTTCGTTGGGCAGCTTTCGATAATTACGTCGAGGACGTCCGAGCGGCGCAGCTCGTCGAGCGACTGGGTGGACAGAATCATGGCGGCATTTGCTTTCCGCCACGTCTTGAGCGCCTCCACGACGTATCTCTGAATGCTTGGGTTCTTGAGGAAGACCCAAGCCTCATCGATGAAGAAAGCTTTGAAGGTTGTGCTGATCTGCCGGTCGGCGATGACTGAATTTGCGCGATGCAAGATGTAGAAGAGCAAGGGTTCGAGAAGTTCCGGGATACTGACTCATCCGCTGGAAGTCGAAACACTGGAATCGGGAGAACGAGATCGTGTCTTCTGGGTTGTCGAAGAGGAACCCGAACTGGCCTCCTTGCGTCCACTTCGCGAGGCGGTCGGAGAGGCGATGCCCGAGGGTGTTGGCGAGGACTCCCAGAGTTCGCAGGGCCGGGTCAACGGAGTAAAGATTTTCAATCTGTTGGTAGAGGTCTCGCTCTTCGGTGGGGTCCAGTTCGATCGGCGCTGCGCCTTGAAGCAGGACCTTAACGAACAAAGCCAGGAAATCGAGGTTCTCCTTCGTGGGTGGGAGCGAGAAAGGATTGATTCTAACGTCCGGCGAATTGATTCCAACCCTCACGTAAGAACCGCCGAAGAGCTGCGTGACGCTCTCGAAGCTTCCGCCCAAGTCGAAAATGAAGGTCCACGGGTCATATTTTTGCAGGTTGGTGATGAGAAAGTTCAGAAGGAATGATTTCCCTGCGCCGGTGCGCCCGAGAATCATGGTATGGGCGACGTCGCGGTGATGCAGGTTCAAGAAGTAAGGCGTGTGGTGGTTCGTTTCAAGAACCGCGAGATATTCCTGACGGAGATGCCGGTTCTGAAGCTCGCCACAGTGGAGAGTGAAGAGAAAGGAATAATCCGCATAATTGGAATTGAGAAGATACAGGGAGCGGAGGTTAAAAGCGTAATTGCCGGGAACTGTCGCGAGAAATGCATTAAGGAGATTGGATTTCTCTTCGTAGAGCTGGGCATCGTGAACACTGAAGACCTTATAGAACTCGGCGCATGCCCGGTCCACCTTCGTCGGGTCCAGATCATAGATAACGACGGTGAGGGAAAACTGGCCGAAATAGTTCCCCTTGAGCTCGAGTTCCTTGATGCATTCCCCGAGTTCCCGAACCTGGGACTCTTTCGAATCGTCGGTTAAAACGTCATGCGAAGGAGCGTCGTTAAGGTTCACCTGGCTGATGAAAGAGTGCTTCGTATTGTGAAAGTGCCGGCGCTTGGCCTGAATCACCCTTCTGATTTTGCCCGAATCTTCTTTCGTCCATTCGGTCACAACGTAGTAGTTGGTCTGGACTTCGAGCAGGCCCTTGAAGATCAGAGGAAAGCTCTGTGCAGACGGTTCTTTGAGCGTCAATACCCTCACGTAATAGTCGTCGACGCGGAGGTGCCTTCTGTGGCATTCGAGATGGGATTCGCAGAGGTAGTAATCGAGAAAGGTGTCGTGTTTGAGCCGGGCAGATTCGATCTTCTCCGTGGCAAAGTTAAGGGTCTTCTTGAGAATGCGGAAGGCTTCTTGTTTATCGAGCAGACGGACAGGTAGAAAATCGCTGACCTGGAGAATGAAGCTCTCGACCTTCTGGAGCAGGGTAGCTTGCCCCTTGGTGATCTCGCGGTCGAGGAGGAAGACCTGTTTTCTGACTGAGAAATGCGCCTGGAGTTCGCTGAGGGCTTTGGTGGGGTGTTTCGGAAATTCGAGGAGGGCTCTTCCGAGCGTGCGTGTGTAGCGGAAGCCCTCAAACAGAATGACGTAGTAAATCGAAAGCGAGAAAAGCGAGTCAGCTTTGCCCGCAAAATACGTCAGGCGATTCTTGATGGCGGTATCTACGACAGGTCTGTCATAGAGCTTGTAGGGGATACGTCTCGTTGTTCCGCTTGAAGAGGTACTGGTAGATGCGGTAGTTTTCGTCGAACAGCTTGAGTGCCGATTCGAGGCGCTTTGTCAGGCCGTCGAGCGTGTTCCCGTCCAGGCACTCGTAGTCGACGCCCCGAACTTCAAGGACGACACCGAGGTCTCCGGTCTTGGTGAGGAAGACACAGGAATCCACAAACCCGTAGAGGTTCACCAGCTCGTTGAACGAACCCGTCTCTGCGTAGTTCTTGAAAATTCGCTGAAGTCTAAACATTGGTGATCCTGCGAATAGAAATGGGGCTGAATTTCGATGGGTCGTATTGAGTCTTCAATTTGGGCGACGTAAGCAGAATACGGAGAATCTGAGGGTCTGTTTCTGTGGCCCAGCGCGCCACGAAATAGAGCAACAAAAACATCAGGACCCCACCAAGCAAGCTACCCAGGAGGTTGAACGTTCCCGCGCCAATGCACATGGCGAAGAAGAAGAGCTTCCTCTCCGCTCCGAGAATCGTCAGAGGCCGCGAAATCGACCTATAAACTGGATTCACTCGCCTGCCATTTGCCATGCCGCGCTCCTGTCAGAGGGTTTTGCTTGCCACTCGCCTCACGGAAAGAGCCATGCGAGGAAGTTGACGGCGGCGATGGCCATGCCAACCCCGAAGAGGACGCCTGCGAGCACTCTCTTGGAGCCGCCTTCTCCAAAGGCAAAAGTCAGGCCGGATACCACGATTGCGACCAGCGAGAGGCCACGGGCGATGGTGCTTGTGAACGCCTGTTGGAGGACGTTGACTGCGTTTTCCCAAGGGGAGTTACCCTGCGCGAAGGCGGGTGCCGCCAGCAGTAGCCCCGCTGCGGCTGTGGTCAATTGTCGGAATGCCTTCCTAAATCGAAGAGCCTTGCTCCAGAGTGGTTTCATTTTGGGTATCTCCTTTGTGCGTTTCTTGCAGATCAATCCCTTAGGAGAGTTCCCGCCGGGATTGTTGTCGCTGGGAGACCTCGACGCAGAAGGCAGAAGCGAGTCTCTGCTGCTGCTTGGTCGGTGCCAAGGCACACTTGGAGCATTAGCTCCATGCAGTGGGTTTCTACCTTCGCGTCCGGCGCGTCGTCCCTCGGCCGTCCACGACGCTTGGCGGGTCACCCGGCTGAATCCGGTCCACCAAGCTCCCAGGGGAACATTCGGCGAGAACTCCCCTCACTTACTAGGGAACATCGAGAAGGGAAAAAGTGAGAAAAAATCTTTGGGGGAGGCCAAGCACTCGCTCGGGCTCCTCGTAACTGCGTTTCCCGGCTGTACCTCGCCAAAACCTCGTACACCTGCAAAATGAATGACTTGGGGCAAGGCTAGATTCGGACTTTTCCGATATGATTCCGACTATGATCGCATCGCTCCGACATTTCCTCGGTTGGTTGGTCAGCGTTTTCCGTTCCCGCGAGGACCTCGTCCTCGAGAACCTGGCTCTCCGTCGGCAATTGCTGGCGCTGCACGCGCAACAACCTCGCCGTCGATTAACTGCCCTGCACAAGCTGTTCTGGGTGGCGTTGCGAACGTTCTGGTCCGGGTGGACTAAGCCGCTCATCTTGGTCACTCCTAGAACCGTCGTGAACTGGCATCACGCCGGTTTCCGTTTGTATTGGGCGTGGGTCTCAAAAGTTAGAAAAGTAGGTGGACGGAAGCGTGTCGGCAAAGAGGTTCGCGCCTTGATCTTTCGTATGGTTTCCGAGAATCCGACCTGGGGAGCACCGCGCATTCACGGCGAACTGCTCAAGCTGGGTTTCGAGCTCTCGGAAAGGAGTGTCTCACGATGGATCCGGCGGGCTCCGAGAGATCCAGATCCTGTCAAGCGATGGCTGACGTTCCTCAGAAACCATCGCGAGGCCATTGCGGCAATGGATTTCTTCACCGTCCCAACGCTCACGTTTGGTGTTCTGTACTGCTTTTTCGTCATCGGCCACGACCGGCGGAAGATCCTGCATTTCAATGTGACGCGAAATCCCAATGCACTTTGGGTTGTACAGCAATTGCGAGAAGCATGGGCCTACAAACAGCCGTACAGATTCTTGCTATTCGACCGCGACGCAACGTTTGGAGCCGAGGTGCTTTCGGCGGTGCGGGACATGGGAAGCGAGCGAACTCGCACGGCCTTTCGCAGTCCGTGGCAGAACGGTGTTGCGGAGCGCTGGGTGGGAAGTTGCCGACGCGACTTGCTGGACCACGTGATCATCCTGAATGAGCGGCATCTCAAACGGCTGATGTCTTCCTACCTGCTCTATTATCACGAGGACCGGACGCATCTCGGACTCGCGAAGGACACGCCAACAGGTCGGCCTACAGAAATTCGCTCTGCGCGTGAAAGGAAGATTCAATCCTTTCCGAGACTCGGTGGCCTGCACCATCGTTATGTGGTGGCAGCGTAGATTCAAGAGCTGTTTTTCTGAGAGCCAAATTCTTGAAACCCGGCCAGGCACTGTCCAGGTTCTCTGCGAGCATTTTCGCGGATCGACGAATCCGCATGCAATCCCAAACCGAAGAACCTCCTCCAAGGAGAAAGAAATCCTTTAAATGTGGTGCACGACGATTTGGCGACTACAGCCAAAAACGCCTGAGTGCGAGGACGAATAAGAGTTGGTCAACGCCCGAAAGGATATGCTCGATGCCGAGCAAGGTGTACGTGCGGGCGACGCCTACTGCGCTCGCCGCAGGCGCGACCACAAACGACGGAGAGGACGGCGTGAGCCGCGCCACTTCCGTGCTGCCGTCTACACGTTCCAAACGAACGAGTACATCGGTCCCGGTCGCGCTGAGACCCGCGATTTGAATTTTGCCGCCGCTGAGACTACCCGAGCACCTGACGGTCCTGCGTTCAGTATATAAGCATTGTTGGCCATCGAACGGTTCGGCTCATTGACGCTGGTGCAACTCGCGGGAAGTTCCACGTAGAGTCCGAGGCGCAAGTCTCCGTGGCCTGGGACTTTCCACAGCACCTCATAAATTTCCGGCCCGGTCTGGCGCAATTCGAGATAGGCGAGACACACTTCGTGTGCGAACACGCTGGGCACAAGCGTGCTGAACAGAATCAAGAAGAAAAGCGCGTTTCATTTCACTTCCTGGCTGCGACCTTGTCGTTTCATGAGACATTCTCCTTGAATGACCTATGAATCTAAAAATCCGTCAGCAACTCGCTCTGCCCTCTCGAAGTCTTAAGACGCGCCCAGCTTTTGGTAATTGGAATTTGTTGTTGTTACCACTAGTTGCTTAGCAGTTGCGTTGAGAACTGTTTGCTGTTCATAGTTCGTGCCATTGGGCAAGCTGCCCATCTGCACCTTCAACGTCACGGCATCTTTCTCCTGCCCCATGTAGGTATTGATGTTCAAGGCGGTAATTTTCTTAGCGGCAGTGTCAAACGTGAGGGTCATCTTGTCGCCAGGCAGAGCATAATCAGTGAAGACTAAGTTCACTGAATCGCCTGCAGGGTTCAAGGAGACTTTGTTCGCCTGGAAGGCTGCCTGCATTTTCTGAGGGTCGGGCGGCACGTATAGGCCGAGGACTGCCTTCACGTCTTGCATGTAATCTTTCATTTCCGCTTTTTTCTTTTCAATCAGCCTTTCCTTGGCCCTACCACCACTCGGTTGTTGCGGTGGAGGACCGATCGGAGTCTTTTGGACCTTTCCGTCTGGACCATACTGGCAATTGTTCTTGGTCGGGGGCTTCGCTTCGCCCTTCAAAGTGAGCTGCGTTGTTTCGATCCACTGATACTGGCGGATCTTCTCTTTGTTTTCCGCCGCAGCCTGCTTGACGGCGGCAAGCTTTTGCTGAACTTCACTATTCTGGGAAATAGCCGGGACAGTGATTGCGAGCGCTACAGCACCAACCATCAAGAAACGCTTACTGATTTCAACAACAGTGCCAGTGATAGATTGGTTCCCGTTAGTAATTACAAGGCTGCGATTCATTTGTGCTCTCCCTGGTCTTAACTCCATCAACTTTCACGGTCCGCAAAGCTGAGATGAAAGCGTTGCTCTCGTTCTCGGAATCTTCTTTGAAGAGTTACCGCACGAACTAATTCGGGGTCGGCTTTTTTCATGCAGTCCTTCACGAACGACCGACGATCCGCGCCCGTTAGTCGACCTACTTATTGCCTAGAGTTCTGCGAGATGGCTATTGCTGGAAGACTATAGGAGGTCCGCTGACTCGTTTCCCTTTGAGGTCGACAGTCACCTCGACGCGGTCGGCAATTTTGACAAGCGGAATTCCTTTGTTCATCCCGTAGTCCTTACGGTCGAAGGCCATTGTCCCTTTGACCGTTCCTGCACCCGTCCCCTTACCTTCGACCGCAAACGTTAGCTTCTCCTGTTTCGTTACGCCGCGTATGGTAAAGTCGCCGTCGAATACGACCGTATCGGGACCAGTCTGTTCAACCTTAGTTGAGTGAAACGTGATCAAAGGATCGTTCTCGACATCGAAAAAGTCTTTGCTTTTCAGCTTACCGGCCTTCATACCACTCCCGGTGTTCACCGTGGCAGCCTGAATCTTGATGTCCAAAACTGCTGTCGAGAGTTCAGGCGAGGTCATCGTTACACTCGCGTCCCACTTGTCGAACTTGCCGACGATAGCCACGGACGCCTTCACGTCAAACTTTATCGTGCTTTCTCCCTTCGTGAACTCGAAAACAGGAGCCTGCGCATGGCTTACTGACGGGAACACGACGGATGCTAAGAGGAAAAGAATAGATAATCTCATGCCATGGAGTGGGTCTTTCCAACTCCATTGTCAATTGACAGGTCAGCTCTAATTAACGCGGCTACTAGGTTCGATAAATTGCACGCCTCAAGTTGTGCAACATCAGTGCGATCGCATCTGTTACCCAAGTCGGTTATTTACGGGACAGCACAGTAGTACGCAGATGGTCGGTTAGCCTACCTACCGCGAGTTAGCCGAGGCCATGCGGAGCGGCACGCCGCCACCCGGACAAGCGTGTCGTTAATGCTCGGGAGAGTGCGTACGGGAAACAAATGAGAATCGGCCCAATTACGACGGCGGCACCCGGATGCACCGAGCGGTAGAGGATTAGTTGAAATACAATCTCCATGATGATCGCCATAGCGACCAGGTTGCGGATGGCCGCCAGGCCGCTTCGCAGCAATTCCCTACGACGTCGACCGCCGAAGAGCAGCCCGAACAGGTAGTCCAGATTTCCCTCCTTGACGTCGGCAAGGCCTCCGCGAATCCCAAGGACGATGGCGAACATCGGTTGCAGGATGAAGCGCAAGCGTCCAGGCCCGGTGAACCACTGAGGCAATTCCTCGAGGAACTGCCTCGAGAACAAGTGCACGCGACCCGTTTCGATCGTGTCTACACAATCGCAAACGGTAGTGTAATGGCGATCACAAGAATCGCTAGTGCAGTCACAGGTGACCGTCGTCCCGAGTTCGACCTATATTGCCCCGTACCCCTACTACTACTCTTTCTACGGTTACCTGGGAGCTGTGTATCCCAGGGTTTACGATCCGGGATATACGCGGGAAGATACGACCGTCAGCGTCGAGACCAACGTTTACGCCACAAGCAAGCCAGACGGTGACCTGGTGTGGAACGGCATCAGCAAGTCGTTCAATCCGAAGTCAGCGAAGAAAATCGCCGATGGCCTTGTCAAAGAAGTTCCAAAGGAGATGGAGAAAGACGGGCTGCTACCGAAAAAAGTCTCCTCGAACTAACTACGGCGGGCCCGCTTATCAGGCAAGTGAAATTGGATTATCACACTCAGAGCAGTTTGCAGGAACAGTTCTGCCAGCGGTGGCCTGCTGTGAAGGCTTCTACCCGAGTGGACCATCATTCGCGTGCAATTCTGCTTGGCGGCGATAGCCTCGTGTCGCAGCGTCAAGTTCTCAGCCTCAGGACACGCATCGTGCTTTCGCCGTTCGGCTTCAACCTACCGATCTCTTTACCCACCGGCGCGGGCTTTATCCGTGAACGCGGACGCTCTGCCCACTTCCAGGATCCGCTTGGCATCGAGGAAGCCGTAGAGCTCGATGAGTTTGGCAACGAGTCCGGTCCAGCCAGTTTGGTGACTGGCGCCCAGCCCGGCACCATTGTCGCCATGGAAGTATTCATAGAAGAGAATGTTGTCGCGCCAGAATGGATCACTCTGGAATTTTTCCGTGCCGCCGTAGACCGGCCGCCGGCCATGTTCGTCGCGCAAGAATATGCGCGTGAGCCGGCTCGAGATCTCCTTACTCACCTCGAAGAGGTTCATGAGCTTGCCCGATCCAGTGGGACATTCGATTTTGAAGTTGTCGCCGTAGTACAAATAGAAGTTCAGCAGCGCCCGGATAATGAGCGCGTTGACGGGCATCCAGACCGGTCCCCGCCAGTTGGAATTCCCGCCGAACATGCCGGTGTTCGACTCCGCGGGCAGGTAGTCCACTCGATACTCCTGGCCACCGACATGGAGGATGTACGGGTGCTGCTCGTGGAACTTGGAAAGCGAGCGGATGCCATACGGGCCAAGGAACTCGTCTTCGTCGAGCATTTTCGTCAGGATCCGGCGGAGCCGATCCGGGTTGACCAGAGCCATGATCCCCCGCTCGGCCACGCCGAAGTGTCCCGGGCCCGTGGGGTGCATGGTCTTGCTGAGTTCGGGTATCCGGCGTAGGCGTTCGCCGATCTGCGCCATTACCCTCGGCATGCGCTCCCGCATACTAGACTCGACGTCAATTGTCGCGCACAAGGGAAGGAGTCCCACCATCGAGCGCACCTTGAGCCGTGTCGCGCTGCCATCCGGGAGCCGTAGCAGGTCGTAGTAGAAACCATCCTCCTCGTCCCACATCCCGTCCGAACCCGGTTTATTCATGGCAGAGGCGATGTAGTAGAAGTGCTCGGCGAACTTTACGATCATGTCCTCGTAGGTAGGGTCGTGGAGGGCGAGCTCGAACGCGATCTCAAGCATGTTCTGACTGAAAAGAGCCATCCACGCCGTGCCGTCCGCTTGCTCCAGGTGGCCGCCGGTGGGAAGTGGCGCGCTGCGGTCGAACACCCCGATGTTGTCGAGGCCGAGAAAGCCACCCTCGAACACGTTCTTGCCGAAACGGTCCTTGCGGTTCACCCACCAGGTGTAGTTCAGCAAGAGCTTTCGGAACGTCGTCCTAAGGAAATCGATGTCCGCCTTGCCGTGCAGGGCCTGCTCAGTCCTGTGCAGAAAGTATGTCGCCCAAGCGTGGACCGGGGGATTCACGTCGCTGAAGTTCCACTCGTACGCAGGCATCTGGCCGTTGGGGTGCAGGTAGAGGGCGTTAAGCATCAACTCCATTTGCTCCTTGGCGAAATCTGGGTCCACGATGGCGAGCGGGAGAGTGTGGAAGGCGAGGTCCCAGGCTGCGTACCAAGGGTATTCCCACTTGTCGGGCATGGAGATGATGTCGTGGTTCAGCATGTGGAACCACTCCGAGTTCCGGGAATTTCGAAATCCGGTATGGAGCGGGTTGGAGTGGTGCTCGTCCAGCCAGTTGTCACCGTCAAAGAAGAAGAACTGCTTGCTCCAGAGCATTCCAGCAAGAGCTTGGCGCATCACTCTTGCCTGGTCTTCACTCAGGGTTGGAGGTGTAACGGACTTATAGAACTCCTCAGCCTCACGAAGCCGGTTTGCGAAGATTTCATCAAATTGCTTTCCGAAGGTTTCGCGCTGATGGTTTGGAGAACTCTTTGAGAGCCGCAGGCGAATCACTTCCGATTGACCAGCATCGATCTTGACCCGGTAGTTTGCCGCGACTTTGGTGCCTTGCTTGGCGGGGTTCACCGCTCCCTGGTTGCCCTGCACCACGCAGTCATTGATGCCGTCCTTGACGTAGGGGCTCTCGTTCTTTTGCCCGGGGAAAAGCCGCTCGTGGTTCGTGTCGTTCTCGGTGAAGAGCAACGGCACTTCACCTTCGCAGGAAAGGATCAATTCACCCAGAAGCGGATGCGTCGCCGCAACCACACTCGTTCCCGCCGTCGCCAGAGTCTGTTTGAGGTTTGGTTTCCTAGGGGCCCTATTTGATTCGGCGATCCACGATGCCCAGTTGTTCCGGAACCAGAGGGTCGGCAATATATGAAGCTCTGCCGCCTCCGGTCCGCGGTTGGCTGCGGTGATTCGTACCAGGATGTCTTCCGGACCGTCTTTGGCATATTCCACGAAGACGTCGAAATATCGGTTGTCCTTGAAGGCTCCGGTGTCGAGGAGCTCATATTCCATTTCGTCCTTGGAACGACGGCGGTTCGTCTCGACCAGATCGGCGTAAGGGTAAGCCGCCTGCGGGTACTTGTAGAGATACTTCATGTACGAGTGCGTTGGAGTGCTGTCAAGGTAGAAGTAGTACTCCTTCACATCTTCGCCGTGGTTACCTTCGCTGTTGGTCAATCCGAAGAGCCGCTCCTTAAGAATCGGATCCTTACCGTTCCACAAGGCCAGCGCGAAGCAGAGATGCTGTTTATCATCGGAGATGCCGGCGATGCCGTCCTCGCCCCAGCGGTAGGCGCGCGAGCGGGCATGATCGTGGGTGAAGAAATTCCAGGCGTCACCATTCTCGCTGTAATCCTCGCGGACCGTGCCCCACTGCCGTTCACTGAGGTAGGGGCCCCACTTCTTCCAAGGGAGTTTTTCCTGTCGCGCATCATCTAACCGTTGCTGTTCCGCCGTAAGCATGATCTTCCTCCGCGCCGAGACTCTACCACGCAGCTTGAATCCGAGCTCGTCGAGACGAGTAGTCGCCTTTGGGGTTAAGAACCCGTGGGTGGCAGATTCAGCAGATGCCGCGCACGGAAAAAGCCTCCCAGTAACCTCTCTTCACCGAGGACTCGTCGCAGTTCTGTGAAACCAAAAAAGGGGATCAGAACCACGAACAACAACACCGTTAGTGACAAAACTCCCTTCCAAGATCCTCCAGCGAAAACAGCGATGCTTTTGCCAAACGGCTCGCCATGATACATGTCCACAGCGGCTTCTTCCAAAATCTTGAAACAAGCAAGCAGAAGGGTGTACACAAACGACTTCAGTAACGTTGGATAGATGAGTGGCACGTCCCGGAACTGGTCGGCCAAATGTAGCTCCTGGCCGACCAGTATGACCTTGGCAAGCGCTAACGCGTTGATCAAGGCCAACCCCTGTGGCACGAATTCAATTTCACGCTCGGCGAGAACCACAGCCTTATAGATGGCAAACAACGAGAACACAATAAATAAGTAAAGAAAGATAATGAGGTACTCTCTCATCCCGCGAAAGAATCTCTGTTTCAGAGTTCGCTTGATTTCGCTCACGGTATCTTCTCCCCGAGACCGGATTTGAGAATCGTTTTCATTATAAGACGACAGTTTCCTCTATTTTCCCAACAAGCTGGTGAGAGAGCAATTTTCACCGGTTTCATGTGAACAAAGTGCTTTCCCACCCCCGAATAGGACTTTGGCCTGATTAACAGCGAAATCGATCAAGTGAAAGCGTGCAGACTCCCCCGAAGCCCCGTTGGGGGAAATTGCTTTTGATTCCGACCCAATTCTGGGCGAATGAGCGACTGACGAGCCACCCGGAAGTTATTCTTCCAGTTGAGCGCGCTCGGGATTTGGCTGTGCTGCCAGACAGGCCCGTTCGAGGAAGTTTGTGGTGGCATGGCACTGGCTGGGATAGATCGCGAGTAACGCGTTACCGATTCACTTTCACTTACCTGATTGTCATGTCAGGCTATCGGAAACTGAGCCCTACCGACTTGATGCTTCACGCAAACGAAGATCTGAAAGCTGTGCCAACTTGTCACAATGTTATCGGCCACTTATTTCCGTACGGTCATTTCTTCGTCTTGGGAAGAGTCCGGCAGCCTTCACATTCTCCCGTTTCGCGGATGTATCCTGAACTTATAGCTGGTATGCCAAGTATGCCAACTTGGCCCTCACCAAAAACGCTAAGTGATTGCACTGCCACGTCTTAGCTTAGCGTTTCCCTCGTTCGCAACGAGGAGGCCGAGGGTTCGAATCCGTTCTCGGCCACCAGATTCTAAAAGACTTAACCCGTGTTTCTGAATTGAAGAAGTTGTCCAGTCGAGCGCTTCGGAAGCTCGAAACCCATACCGATTTTCTCGGCCCACTCAAGCCGATATTCGCGCTGTTGGAGCAGTTTTGTGTAGCGTTGCAGATTCAGATTCACACGGACGGCGAAGTGCGGATACCGTGGAAGGGTATTCTTATGCGGAAGGCAAAGTAACGGAGCGTGGAAAGATGAACAGACGGAACAGGCGGGAGTTTTTGCAGACGGCGGCGGGGGCGCTTGCGATGGGCATGACTCCGGCGCCGACAGCAGCGACGGTAAGCGCGAACACAGAAAGAGTCGCGGCGGGCTCGAGCACGCCGCAAGCGAGCGACGTCAACGCTGGAAAAAAGCCGCTGCGGCTCGGGCTGATCGTCGACATCGGCAAAGATCCCGACGCGGCGATGGCGAAGGTGCGCGACCTGGGGCTGCCGACGTGCCAGGTGTTCACCAGCGACGTGGACTTGGGGATCGCGGCGCGGCTTCGAGCGGTGCTGGACGCGCGAGGGATCGAGGCGACGTCGCTGGTGGTGGGCGGGCCGGGGCGCGAGGTGTGGGATTTTTATGGTGGGCCCCTGACGGTGGGCATCGTGCCGAGAGAGACGCGCGGGGCGCGCATCGCGCACATCAAGAAGGCGTCAAACTTGGCCAAGGTGTGCGGAATCGTGTCGGTGCAGACGCACTGCGGATTCATTCCGGAGAACCCGAACGAACTTTTATATAAGGAGACGGTGGAGGCGATGCGGGACGTGGCGGGCTACTGCCGGAAGAACGGGCAGAACTTCCGCTACGAGACCGGACAAGAGACGCCGATCACGCTGCTGCGCGCGATTCGCGACGTTGGGATGGACAACCAGGGCGTGAATTTCGATCTCGCGAATTTGATTTTGTACGGTAAGGCGAATCCGGTGGACGCGATCGAGATTCTTGGGCCGTATGTGCAGGGGATTCACGCGAAGGACGGTTTGTGGCCGACGAATCCGAAGGACTTGGGCGAGGAAGTGCCGATCGGAAAGGGCAAAGTGGATTTTCCGCGGATCATCGCGAGGCTGAAAGAAATGAATTATCGTGGTGCCGTGACCATCGAGCGAGAGATTTCGGGTCCGCAGCAGATGGAAGACGTGCGCGCGGCGAAAGAATATCTGGAGAAGTTGATCGGGTAGAGTTGCGGGAGGCGGAGATGGAAGACGGAGCGAGGCGGGACATGAATCCTTCGGAAGACACGGACCGGATGGACCGGAGGCAATTCATTGGCGTAGCGGCGGGAACGGCAGGAGCAATGCTGATCAAACCGAGCCTGGTGCGCGGGACGGCGGCGAACTCCGCGGTGCGCGTGGGAGTGCTGGGCTGTGGCGGACGCGGAACCGAGGACGCGACGAACCTTGTTGATACGGGTGGCGCGCGCGTAGTGGCGCTGGCGGATATGTTCCAAGATCAGCTGGATGTGGCCCGCGCGGCGTTCGACAAGAAACAAACGGCGATGGGCTACACGGCGCTGGATCCGTCGCAGCTTTTCGTGGGGCCGAAGGCGTACGAAAAAATTGTGGCGTCGCAGGAAGTGGACGCGGTGGTGATCGCGACGCCGCCTTACTTCCATCCACACCATTTGGAGGGGGCGGTGGCCGCAGGAAAGCACGTGTACCTCGAGAAGCCGGTGGCGGTGGACGTGCCCGGCGCAATGAAGGTGATCGACGTCGGTAAACGCGCGGAAGGAAAGCTGAGCCTGGATGTGGGGTTTCAGATTCGCGATTGTCCCCCGTTCGTGGAACTGGTGCGGCGCATTCATGGCGGCGCGCTGGGGAACATCGTGTGCGGCGAAGCCTACTACCTGACGGGATATCTGAACCGGCCGGTGTGGCCGAATGCTTCGCCGGTGGAACGTCGGCTGCGGAACTGGGTGTATGATCGCGCGCTATCCGGCGACATCATCGTGGAGCAGAACATTCACGTCGTAGACATTTGCAACTGGATTCTGCGGGCGCATCCGCAGAAGGCCACGGCGACGGGCGGGCGCGCGGGGCGTCCGGCGGCGGACGGCGACGTGTTCGGGAATTACAATGTGGTGTTTCATTATCCGACCAATGTGGATGTGACTTTCAGCTCGACACAGTTTGCGAAGGGTTGGTGGGACGTGTCGGAGAGATTTTTCGGCACGAAGGGTACTTCGCTGTCGCCGTACGTGGGACCTCTGGGGATCTGGGGCGACGAGCCTTGGCAGGATCCCACGTCGATGAAGAATCCGGGCCAGCCGGCGGCATTTTCGGCGACGGGAAGTTTTACTTCGAATCTCGAGCAGGCGGACCCGGAGAAGAAGAAGGCGTTTGTGGCGAGCATTACGAGCGGGCAATTCCACAATCAGTCGGCAAAGGGCGCGGAGTCGGCGCTTTCGTGCATGATGGCGCGATTGGCGGCCTACACGGGGCACGAGGTGACGTGGGAGGAGTTGCTGAAGTCGAAGGAAGTCTTGGACCCGAAGATCAATCTGGAACATTTGGCGTAGGTTGCACAGTTTGGTTTGCAGCGAGGTGAAATCATGCGCGGATCGTCTGGAATCTCGTCGCGGCGTGAATTCTTGAAGACGTCGGTTGCGGCGACGTGCTCAGTCGGGCTGGCTGGCGGCGCGCTGGCACAGACTTTGCCGGCAGCATCGCCAGCGGTTGTGAGTTCGGCGAGGGGAGCTTCGCCGCGCCCCGACAAGTTGTCGCTCAAGAAGGGTGTGGTGTTCGACATGCTGCCGGCGAAGATGAGTTTTGCCGATCGCTGCAAATTGGCGAAAGAGGTGGGGCTGGACGTAGTGCAGGCGCCGACAACGCCGGACCCGCGTCAGGCTGAGGAGTTGAAGAAAGCGGCGGACGCCGCGGGGATTCGCATCGACTCGGTGATGAACATGGATCACTGGAAGTATCCACTGTCTTCGAGCGATCCGGCGGTGGTTGAGAAGAGCATGGCGGGAATGCGGACTTCGCTGCGAAACGCGAAGGTATGGGGATCGGATGCCGTGCTGCTGGTGCCGGCGGTGGTGAATCCGCAGACTTCGTATCGCGATGCGTGGACGCGCTCGCAACAGCAGATCCGAACGCTGCTGCCAGTGGCGGAAGAAGAGAAGGTCGTGATCGCGATCGAGGAAGTGTGGAACAAATTTTTACTGAGCCCACTGGAGATGGCGAGCTACATCGGCGAGTTTCAGAGCCCGTGGGTTAAGGCGTGGTTCGACGTCGGAAACGTGGTCTTGTATGGATACCCGCAGGACTGGATTCATGTGCTGGGGCCGAGTATTTTGAAAGTGCACCTGAAAGATTTCAAGCGGCGGGAAGACGGATACGAGTGGGTGAACCTGGGCGACGGCGATGTTGATTGGGCAGCGGTGCGGCAAGCATTTGCCGATGTGGGATATTCAGGAAATGTGATTGCGGAATTGAAGGGTGGAGATGAAACCTACTTGAAGGATATGGTCGCGAGGATTGACCGATTGTTGTTGAGCGCCTGAGGGCGCGAGGTTTTTGCGAGGCCGGATTCGTCCCATGTTGCTCGCTACGTCATCGGACGACCTTTATGGAGACGTAGCGGATATTTGCGCGATTCTGGGCGTGATTATGAGTCGTGGATCGTGAAAGATGTGCTTGAAAGCGTATTCAGAACGTTTCCGATTTCGCCACCTACGACTGTATTGCGAGGTAGATCGCGAAGCGCGTCGAAGACATACTAACATTGACGGTTGAACGACTTCCGTTTGCGGGAATAGAGGCTGAGCTTGCCGTTCGTTTTGATGGCCAGCGCACGGTATCCATCTAAGTTGACGGCGTGGTTTGTGCCGTAACTAGGCTTGGGCACCCGGCCTGCAGCGGTCTGGGGCAGTCAACTATTGTCTGCTCCGACAAATACGAGATCGGGGTATTCCAAGGGCTTCGTGTAGGTTGAGACGGCTCGAGTCCCTTGCTGTCAGGTTCGCTTGGTTTATTCGCAATGAGGGGGCCGAGGGTTCGAACCCTTCTCGTCCACGACAATCCCCAATAAAACACCGGCGGATTCGATTTCAGGGGAAATCGGGTGTGTCCGGATTCCGCGCCAGGTATACCTCTGGTTTGCCGTTCGCCGACCCAGCTCTCGATGAATGTGATGAACAGTCCTCCTGGTCAGGTGTAAGCAAACTAGAAGGAAGACGATTTTAGATGTACATCACGAAGGATTGCTTGGCGTGCGGTGCTGGACTCGAATTACTCCATCGAGGCTTCTGCACTTAATGTCATTCGCTTCCGGTCGCTCTGACGCGTCACCATACCTGGGCCGCCAGCTTTGCCTGGGACCATTCTCGCTCGCGCGCAACACTCGCATTAATGTTTTTGAATGGAGGCATACGCTGTCAAATCGTTAGGGTCCATCCCTGGAGTGAACCCTTGAACTGACACACAAAAATAGGGCACAGTTTCCGGGAAAGGAACCACAGTGAAGAGAAAGCGATACTCCCGGAAGTTTCAACGAAGGGCTGTCGAACGCATGGAGACTTGTGAAGATGTCGGTGAGTTGGCACGAGAACTCGGTGTACGACCGAGGTGCCTCTATAAGTGGCGCAGAAAACTGGAGATGGTTGAGCCAGGACAAGAATCGTCGCGGCCCAGCACGCACGCATCAGCTCACCGCAAGGAAATCCATCGCTTGAAGCAGCTTTTGGCAGAGAAGACCCTGGAGGTGGATTTTTTCAGAGGTGCCTTGCAAAAAATCGAGGCTCGACGCCAGCGCAGCAGCGGCTCTGGCGAGATGGCATCTACGACCAGATCCGAGAAGTGATGTCATTGCAAGGCAGCCTAAGTATCGAGCGCATGTGTCAGATGGTGCCGGTCAGCCGCCGGGGCTTTTACCGGTCGCTGAAGGAACAGCAACCCGTTGAGGAAGAGATGGAAGTGCGATCTGCGATCCAACAAATTGCTTTGGAGCATCGCCGCCGTTACGGCTATCGACGAATTACGGCGGAGCTGCACCGCCGGGGCATGCCAGTGAACCACAAGAGGGTGGCGCGGATCATGCGAGAAGATAACCTGCTGGGGATGCAGCCGAAGCAGTTCGTGGTCACCACCAATTCGAATCACAAGCTGGAGATATATCTCAACTTAGCCGGTCGTATGAAACTGACGGGCATCAATCAGCTGTGGGTGGCCGACATCACCTACATCCGGCTGAAAGCTGAGTTTGTCTATTTAGCGGTGATCCTCGATGGCTTCTCTCGCAAAGTGGTGGGCTGGGCACTGGATCGAACTTTGGCAACGCGATTGACGATCGGGGCACTGGAGCAAGCCATCGCGAGACGACAGCCAGAACCTGGCCTAGTGCATCACTCGGATCGAGGATTGCAATACGCTTCCGAAGAATACGTGAAAGTCCTCGAGAACAACCACGTGATTCCGAGCATGAGCCGTCCGGCGAACCCGTATGACAACGCAAGCTGTGAAAGCTTCATGAAGACGCTAAAGCGGGAGGAAATCTACGCCAACAAGTACGATGATCTAGAAAATCTACGAGCGAACATCGAAGAGTTCATCGAGCAGTATTACAATCGGCTGCGCTTGCACTCGGCGCTGGGCTATCGATCTCCCGAAGAGTTCGAGCAACAGATCGAGGCGTCAGTTCCGGCCGAATCGCGAAGCGCAACGATGGTGTTTTTTGAGAACAAAGAGAACAGCGGGAAGATTTCGAAAGGACTACTGGGGAAAGGGACTCAAATGCCGTCCCCTTCCCCAGACCCCTTCTCCTGCTAGGACATGCAAGAATCCTTTTATGAAGGCGGAAACTGTGTCCAAATAATTTGTGCCATCCAAGGGGTTCACCCCATCCCCTGGGGGCCAACTAGGGTCCAAAACAGGCCAATTACTGGGTGAATACAGTTAGGTTAGCCGTGCAAGGCCAGTTGAATCATCGAGGTTTTTGGAGCGGGCGATGGGAATCGAACCCACGTCCGAAGCTTGGGGAGCTTAGCAGAAGACACAAAAACGTTCGAATTGGCGGCATTTTGACGTTTTTTGGTTTTCTCAAATGGATTCCAATTGGAGCAGGCGGAGCATTCGTATTCGAAGGCGTTGCAGTCCCTTAGAAACACCGTAGGGCGGTGGGGATCGAAAATACCGAGTAACGCGATTTCAAGAACTTACGAGGAAGCATAAGAAACACTAAGATAGCGTGACCGCGGCTCACAAATTTGTCGAGCCACTCTACTAGCTGCTTTTTGTTTGAGGCTCATTGCTAGATTCCTCCTTGGCTATTGTGGCGGGGCACGCCAAGCCCTTGCCGATCTTCCTTTGAAGCTTCCGATCTTTCTTCACTCCCTGCGAACGAACGACCAATTGTGTCTCTCAGTCTCGCATTCCAGTATTTGAGTGTCGTACGGCGTTCTTCCGGAATAGCCTGAGTCAGATCCGTAACGAGTGCGTTCATGCGCCGCATGACTTGCACGCTGGTAGCACCGTAGGCGCAGATCTCATCAAATGCCAGCCGAATAAGATCGTCCCATGTGGGAAACGGAACCACTAGTCGCAATTGTCCGTCACTGTCGAGATACGTTCCTATTTCCAGGTGCCGTTGACCCAAACGCAGCAGGAGGTCCTCGATCTGGTCAAGCGCCTGTACCGCAGTTGTGGGATCGTTAATCGCCGGCGATAACGCCTTGATGGCTATGTCAACCAACAGGCGGATTGCGTATTTCGGATCTTGCTCAAATGTACGACCTTCCCCAACAACCATCGCATCGTACAACTTTCGTTCTTCAATTCGTTCCTTTGCGCCATACACTCGCAACAAAGGCATCTGTTCCACAAGCGTGTCGCCAACCGCCGCAACCATTTCGATTACTCCCCCGGACGCTCTCGCCAGATTCACCAAAGCCGCGATGTCGAGCGCCTGTATCGAGCGAGGTCGCCCCTGGTGGAGGAGAGTCTGGGTAGACGGCAATGAACGAAAACCATCCGATCCAACGGCTGAAACCGTGGGTTTCGACTTCGCATAAAGTTTCGTGATCACCGTTCGACCCTGCTCGCCTGTGAAAACTAGCATTCTGTTGACCTGAAGCATGCCGATCCGCTGGATCAACGCGATGAACATGCCCACGCTTCCAATGAGAAGAGCAACCACCACCCAAGTACTAACAAATGGAACTTTCCCCGAAGCGTTCCGGTCGACTCCTCCGAGCGCTGCAATAGCATAGAGAAAAGTGGCGGTAAACATTCCAAGCGAATGCGACATTACGGGATCACGAGCAATCCACGACACAAGCCGCGGCGAGTAGGCAGTGGCACTGAACTGTACCATTACAAATGTCAAAGCAAATACGATTCCTGTAAGGGCTATCATGCCCGAGGCGATTGCTGAGTAGATCGCCGTCGCAGTGGAGACGCTAAGTGGAGAGGCAAGACCAGGAAAGAGGCGAGTCTCCATTCGGGGAAATGTCAGTGCAGCCACAACTCCGACTACTGCATAAATTGCGGGTATTCCCCAAGTACTCAGCGGACCAGTGTAAGTCTTATGAGACATAAGCTCTCCTATCTTGAAAGGCTCCGGCTAGGCGTGGTTAATTACCCATTTGCGTAAGTGCGACGCGGAAGGGTGTGCTCAATACCCTAATTATCCCTCCGTACGGCGCATAAAGCTCCAGGATCAAGAGAACGGCACCAGATACGGACAGCGCGGAAACTAACAGAGCAGTGAATGCGATCCTATTGGCAGGGGCAAAGAGCCCAAAACTGATAAACAGAGTGACGAGCCAGGAAACCAGGATAATCAGCATTGGCATGGAAATCGATGTAGCCTCGTGCTCAAAAATCACCCATTTAGCTTCTTGGATCGAACCCAGAATGTCCAATGCGCGGTGTTGAATTGAACGCTGCTTGTCGTCGTTCGGTGAGAGCCCCTGAATCGTTTTGTATACTTCGTCTATCTCTCGGTTTGACGCGCTCACTTGCGACGGTTTTGCAGATTTTTTCATCTCCATGCGCTCGACCATACCCTCAACGCCACCGCGGAGCTGATCGCGCACTTCCTTCGCTTCAGGGCCATAGAGCGCCAACGTTCGGTCCAGCAAGATGACCTTAGCAGCAACTCTGGTCCATTCGCTGTTCAACGCGTCATACGAATTTTTTGCCGATGAGATAAGCAGGCCGAGAACAAGCGCAGACATCGTGGCCACCAATCCCATTCCCATCTTCACAAGATCTTTCGTGTCATCATTCAGACTGTGCTGAGGCAAAACAGCGCGTAGAAACATCCCAACCATCGCGCCTCCAAACACAACCCCGCACACAATCGAACTTATTGCAAAGGAACTCATATTAGATTCCTCTCTTCCCTCAAGCGAGTTCAGGTTTGTCTCGACGTGGACACCACTGGCGAACTCCCTAGGAACGTCCAGAGCGACGGTAAGGACGGATTGACCAGATCCCTAATTTGAATTGAAGCCTTGCCGCTCCCAACAGCATTACAGTGCTAAGCTGCTCAGCGATGAACCGCATCGAACTCGCTGCGCCGCCCTCGATTCGGACAGCCTCCAGGGCAATTAAGAACAAAAAGATCGGGAATGAGACCACGTCATTGAAACACCCCTGTCACCTGGCCACTGTCATGTGCAACGCCTAAAAAACCCGGCCCAATTGGAAGAACCACTTGTAGTGGCCGGTATCGCCTGCGCTGCCACCAATGAAAACCGGACCAATGGCGGTCAACGCGACCACGCCGACCGCTCCGTCACCTGATAGTTTTGGAGCACCGAGTGGGTCGCCATACATTTTTCCGACTTCACCAAAACCCGTAAAATACACATTGCTTCCAACAAATGTGGGTAACGTGAAGATCTTTCGCCTGTAGCCGATGCGGCCAACAAAGTATTGGTTCCCCATCAATTCATTGAGCCCATAGGCACTGAGTCTGCCTACGCCTCCCAGGAAGAACTGCGGCGTTCCGGTTTTCTGATAACCGAGAGTCGAACCACCTGTCGCGATTATGAATACGGAATCGTGATGCCGAACCGGCTGGAAATATTGCAAGGACGCTTCCAGAGTTGGGAAGCCCTGCGGGGCATTTGGGAAGCTGTCATAAAAGTTGAAGTTCGTCAGGACGATGTAACCCGCGGTAGGGAGAATTGGATCATTGGCGTGGTCCACGACGTATCGCGCGTGCGTGCTACCAATCCGCCCACTGTAAGAGGGAAAGTCTGGCGTTCCGAGTCGCAGGTCTGCGTTGCCGTAGCCCAGTCCATATCCAACGCGTACTTCACTGAATCGGCTAATGGCATATCCGACGTCGATACCACCCGATGTCCGGTCTAGGCGGTAAATCGCCTCGGGATCTTGCTTGTGGTAAATCTGAAAAGTTGTCTGGTTCGCATTTACGAACGGGTCGAAGAACCACTTTCCGAGCGGCTGGAAGGGACGATAAAGATCAGAGGCGATGCCGTACGTTTCACCGAACTCAAAGTCAGTGCGCCACTCCGAGCGGAAACCGGCTATGTCCATAAACGTCAGCCGTGCGCCGATCGTGAAGGTCACATCCTGCGTTTGCGTTCCGTTAACCTCGAACGACGGTCGGAGCGTGGGCGGGGCATAGTTCTTTTCGTGGGCCGTGATAAGTAGTCCGGTCTGACCATTCTCTTGAATGATCTCGTAGGTGACGCTGTCAAGGCGTCCCACACCTGCCAGGCGCGTCAGGTCTTGTTCAAGCACAGCCTGATCAATCGGTTTCCCTGCTAAATGAGAAAGGAACTTCTGCACATTGGTTAGGGACTCGCCCTCGATACCTACAACTTTTACGAATTGCGGTACGCCGATAGTCGTCCGCAACCGGGAATTCTTGTCATGGAGATATTCCGCCCAGGCCACATCATCCAGCGAGTACACCCGTAGAAGCGCGGCCTTCTGCTCGGCAGCGTCGTATCCAATTTTGACTAGTTCGTCCGACTTCGCGTAGTCCATCGTCGTGTATTTCTGGACGTCGGCCTTGACGATCAAATCTGCACCCTCCATCCCTCGGATTTCCGTCTCTGCGATCACCAATTCCACTGACCGGCCTAGAACACTGAAGGCCGACTGGATGTCCTTTGCCGATGCCGGAGAGATTTGCAGATGCACAGCGACGACAATGTCCGCACCCATATTGCGGACGACATCCGTGGGCAAGTTGTCTACCAGACCGCCATCGACAAAGATCTGGTTACCGCGGCGCACTGGCGCAAACACACCGGGAATCGACATGGTTGCCCGCATGGCTTCAGACAGCGAGCCATTCTGAAAGACGTAAGGCTTGCCGGAAATGAGTTCGGTCGAAACGCAGCGGAATGGAATCGGTAGATCATCGAACGAGCGAAGGTCAGAATAGGGAAGTGTTTCCCGGTCGATAAGCAGGCTCACTTGATGGCCAGAGTTCAATCCGGGTGGCAGAGCGGGGCCGTGCTTCAATCCGATTGTGATCGAGTTCGGAAACTCCCGTGCATCTTCCTTGCGCCGGAAGGATAGGTCGTCAAATGGAGTTTGGCCACCCAGCACCAGCGGCCAATCTGCATTTTTCACCACCTCATGCATCTGGTCGGCCGATCTTCCTGTCGCATATAGGCCGCCCATCAAGCCGCCCATGCTCGTCCCCGCGATGTAGTCCACGGGGATGTGGTGACCTTCGAACCATTTCAATACGCCGATATGTGCCTCGCCGAGCGCTCCTCCGCCTTCCAGGGCCACGCCGATCTTGGGACGGCCCTTGGGCGCGACCTGGGTGGTTCGAACTGATTGTCCCTCACTCGGAGTGACACTCGGTTTTTCCTGCGCGAAGCAGCAAAGCGGCATTATGCAAGAGAGAATTAAAGTGAAGACATGGCGCATGGCGAATTACCTCAAATATTCTCGGGACAGCTGAAAGCCCCGTCCCGTTTGTTGAGCGCCCTCTCCGGTAACCTCGTCCCGCGTAACAGAATCATTAGCGACCGGCGGGACGAACTAACTCGGTACAGTTGGGCTTGTTTTTGCTCTGTCGATAAACCTGCGCAGGCCCAAAGTCAGCGGAACCGAGAGGACCGCTCCCGCTGGACCGAGGAGAAAGCCCCACCCCACGAGCGAGAGCGTGACCTCGATCAACCCAACATCGAGCCCTTTCTTTAATAGCGCCGGTTTCAGGACATTCTCACCTAGCATCTCCGTGAGAAACAGGCCACCAAGCACGAGCAGCGCTCTCTTCCAGCCCAACATGAGGAGTGCAAGCAAGGTCGGTGGCACGAGTGCGATCATGAATCCAATGCTCGGGATGAAGTGGAGGAAGAAGTACAGTAGGCACCAGATTACCGCGAAGTCCACACCTAGCAGACTTAAGAGAAGCAGATTCGCAAGAGCAATGATGGCTCCTGTCTCTGCGGTTGTAGCAATAAAGCGCTGAATGTCTTTGCCAAAGTTCGCTAGTCTCTTGGCGATAGGACTATTGCCCCGTTCAGGATCCAACAGCTCCACCAGGAATAGCAGTGTTAGGAACCAAATCAGTAACCGGTCAGAAAGGAGTTCAATGGTGGTGGGCAGTATGTCGCTCATGAACTGCATAAGCCGCCCTGAGCTGAGAACACTCTTCACAGAAAGGTCGGTCGATTCAATTCCGTGCCGTGTCAGAAAGCCGGCGATCTGCTCGTGAAGGTCTTGAATCCGCAGTTGGTAGACTGGAAGCCTTGCGCTCATTTGCAAGCCCGTCTTGACTAAGGCGAATGTAAGTACGCAATAAAACGCGACAACCAGGAGCACCGTGAAGCTGAGCGCAGCACTCTTGGGAACATGGAATCGGCGCACGAGCCACAGCGGGAATGGAAGGATTGCGTAAGCAAGCAGGAGAGACAAGAGCACAATGGAGAGGACGTGGGAAGACGCTCGTATACCCCAAGCTACGATAACCACGCAGGCAGCTATCTTTAGGGTTTGGATCGCGCTGTGATCATCGGTTCCCATTCAACACTCTCCGAATGCGTATCTCACTCTCAGATGCTAGGCATGGTCTTCATCCAGTTGCCACGCAAAGGGATTCCAAGCAGTGTTTTCATCTCGTGTGAGTTAAAGCTCTTTGAATGACTTCGAGCACTTCTGCACCGGAATCTGTCTTCCGGAAGTAAGCTGCGCATCCCACAGCTTCGGCCGCCACCCGGGCTTTGGGATCTTCGTAAGCGGTGATGAAGATGACGGGAGTGTTGTTGCCAACAGCCGCGAGCCGCTGAGCGAGTTCGATACCAGATATGCCACCGAGCTGGATGTCGAGAACAAGGCAGCCGAACTGAGGATGCTTCGTGTCGGCGAGAAACGCTTCCGCTGAGGCATAGGTGATCGGCTGAATACCCGCTGACCGCAGTAGCCGACCGAATGACCGGCAAATGCTTTCGTCGTCATCAACGATGGCGACGTAGTTGGTTGTTATGCTGCTCATTGGGATTCGATAAGCACTATAAGCATGTACAGGTATTGCCGACTACTGCCCATTGGGGAAGGTCCGCGCTGACGAGATCGGCGAGTACTTCCGGCTGATCGGCGAGAAGCCGGTGAATACATCCACTCACGTCCATGACACGTTTGTAGTGGACTTTCGTAAGGAACTGGGGGGATATTCAATCACCGGTAGCCAGGCGTCTGTATGTGCTGGCAAAAGTGCGGCACTTGGCACACCTGCTCATTGGCGAATATGTCGCGTTAATTGAAGCCTTGGAGCTTGAACGCCTGCCTGTTTTCAGCGCTCTGAAACCCATCGGGTGGAGAAGTGACTCGTCAATGGATCGTAAAAACCACCGCAGTCTGCCGATCGCCGATTGGCTGTTTGACTACCAGATGGAGTGGCTCCGTCCAGATCTAATCGCTGGCCTAACGACAGCTGCGGTAGTCATTCCAATGGCGATGGCATACGCCACGATTGCGGGATTACCCATCCAGGTCGGGCTTTACACTGCATTTGTCCCCATGATCATTTACGCAGTATTGGGGACTTCGCGTCCGCTCAGCGTGAGCAGCACCTCAACCATTGCCATATTGACCGCAACGGGACTCAGTGAAGTTGTTCCTAATTCTGATTCGGCGGCACTTGTTCGATCTACGGCGATGCTTACACTTTTGGTGGGCGCAATTCTTATTTTGGCTTCGGTCCTCAGGCTTGGATTTGTCGCCAACTACATATCCGAGCCCGTATTGGTGGGCTTCAAGGCAGGGATAGGACTCGTCATCGTCCTGGGCCAAGTTCCCAAGATATTTGGCATCCATTTTGCCAAGGGTTCATTCCTCCACAACCTCCTTGCCATTGCCAAAGGGGTCCCCGAATCATCACTGCCAACTGTGGTCGTCGGGATAACCATGATTTTCGTGCTGATCGGGTTTAAGCGATTTCTACCCCGAGCACCGGCTCCTTTGATTGCCATCGCTGCGGGGATAATAGGCGCGCGTCTCTTGGGGTTACAGTCACATGGTGTGGAGCTAGTCGGCCGGATTCCGCAGGGCCTGCCCTCTCTAACATTTCCCGAATTCTCCCTTGCACGAGAACTATGGCCGGGGGCTTTGGGCATAGCTCTGATGAGTTTTACAGAGACAATCGCGGCTGGCCGAGCATTTATCACGGCTGGGGAGCCACCTCCTAAAGCAAACCGGGAATTGCTGGCCACAGGACTCGCCAATGCAGGCGGGGCTTTCCTGAGAGTCATGCCCGTCGGTGGTGGCACCAGCCAGACCGCGGTGAACCGCCTTGCGGGAGCACGGACCCAGGTGGCGGAATTGGTTACTGCGCTGGCCGCCTTGGCCACGATGCTTCTGCTTGCACCGCTACTTGCCTTCATGCCTCAAGCCACGCTCGCAGCTGTTGTGATCGTCTATGCCATCAGCTTAATTAAGCCCAGAGAGTTTCGGGCAATCCTCAAAATCAGGCGAACCGAATTCACTTGGGCATTGGCGGCCCTTGCTGGCGTTGTAGCTCTTGGGACACTTAAAGGTATTATCGTTGCCATTGCAATTTCGCTCGTAGGGCTTGCCCATCAAGTCTCGGACCCGCCGGTCTACGTGTTGAGGCGCAAGCCGGGCACCAACGTGTTCCGGCCACATTCGAAGGAACATCCAGACGACGAGACTTTTCCAGGTCTCTTGCTGTTGCGAATCGAAGGGCGGCTTTTCTTCGCCAACGCTGGACACATTGCAGGGAAGATCCGGGACTTGGTGGATGAGGCGCAACCAAAAGTCGTGACCATTGACCTTAGTGCTGTACCCGATCTCGAATACACTGCGCTTAAAGCTCTGACCGAAGGCGAGAAAAGACTGCGTGACCAGGGAGTATTCTTGTGGTTTTCAGGGCTGAATCCGGGAGTCCTGCAGGTGGTTCAGAAATCGGCATTAAGTGACGTTTTGGATCGAGAAGCGATGCATTTCAACCTCGAAGCCGCCGTCACAAAATATTTAGCAACGCTTGCCAATAAAGATCGAGTGTCCTCTTGAAGGTTTGAGGCTGGTTTGCGCGTCAATCACTGAATCCTGATCGAGCCGCAGTACTGCGCCTCAAAAGTACACAATCGCAAAAAGCTATTCAGTACTTCTCGGGAATAAAGTGTCTTCCCTTGAGTGAAGCCTGATCGTCGTAGCTGCCCTTGTTCTTGCGCGCGGGCAATTTCACTTTTTCTCGTGGGGCCTTGCGGTAAGGAATAAGGCTCAAGAGATGCCGGATGCAGTTGAGCCGCGCTCTCTTTTTGTCGTCGGAGCGGATGACGTACCAGGGAGCATGTTTTGTATCGGTCGCTTCCAACATGCGGTCGCGTGCGCGCGAATATTCATACCAGCGGCGAAACGATTCCAGATCCATGGGGCTGAGTTTCCACTGCCGTACAGGATCGTTAATCCGCGCCTCGAAACGTCGCTGTTGCTCCTTTTTGCCGACTTCCAACCAATACTTGATGAGGATAATACCAGCATCAACGATATATTTCTCGACCGTTGGGCATAGCTCCAGGAATGCTTCGTACTGTTTGTCAGAGCAGAAACCCATCACATGTTCCACACCGGCCCGGTTGTACCAACTGCGATCGAAAATTACGATTTCGCCGGCCGCTGGGAAATGTTGCATATAGCGCTGAATGTACATCTGACTCTTTTCGCGGTCGGAAGGAGCCGGAAGAGCCACGAGTCGGAAAACTCGAGGGCTGACGCGCTCGGTTATCGCGCGAATGGTCCCGCCCTTGCCTGCGGCGTCACGACCTTCAAAAACGATGATGACTCGAAGTCCTTTGTACTTGGCCCAATCCTGAAGTTCACAAAGCTCTGCCTGCAGGTCGCGCATCTCTGCTTCATATTCCTTGCGCTTCATCCGTTTATTTACTTTTTCCTGGTCTCTGTTTGTCTTAGCCATCAGTAACGCTCCTTAGCTACAGC
>CAWBVH010000045.1:0-31690 GCA_963792145.1 Candidatus Acidiferrales bacterium | reverse complement strand
CCCGATGCGGGAAGCGGGATCTCGGCGAGAACCGCCTGCGTTTTCTCTCCTCGAAGGCCGTTTCTGGACCCGTGGCCTCCAGATTAACTTCCGCGTGCCCTATCTAGAAGGGAGGTGGGAACGGGGTCCAATGGTCGTCACGACGCTGAATGTCATTCACCTCGAGCTCAGCGAGTTCGCGGCGTCGTAACCCGCAGGCTAACAGGACTGACAGAATCGCCTGATCACGCTTTCCCTATAATCTGTTGTTGTCCGGCGATTGCCACAACACCCGCGTCTCTTTGGCCAACAACCAATTCCCTACTCGAACCCCGAGCTTGTTGGCACCCTTGACATGCCGTA
Organism: Candidatus Acidiferrales bacterium; assembly: GCA_963792145.1. Lineage (GTDB taxonomy): Bacteria > Acidobacteriota > Terriglobia > Acidiferrales > UBA7541 > Acidiferrum. The sequence goes on along the minus strand of CAWBVH010000045.1, from coordinate 31,348 downwards.
TCCCTGCCGCCTGCTCTGGACTTAACAGCCCTAAATCGGCAGCTTCATAGGCCAGTCGGCGAAAAGCAGCCAGTCTGAGGTTGATGGTTCCCGACGCAAGCCCGCGTGCCTCGAGTTGCGTGCGGTATCTTATGACCACTCCCTTACTGAACGACGGGCGAGGTTCGGAACAATACCAATCGATCAACTCGGTTATCGCATGCTCATAGCAACGTCGAGAACCGCGCAATCGCAACGTGGCGGGTACTGCCGTCTCGGCTTGATCGAGATCTAAAGCGTATTGCATAACCCAGCTAACTCATTGATTCTATTGAGGCGAACTGGGGTTGTGCAACAGCTTCTAGAAAGTGAGGTGTCGCCGTCAGATTTCTGCTCTTCATAAAAGGCCCTCCTTAGAGCCGCTTATGAAACTACGCTCGTGCGTCTCTCATTGAGCGGAAAGCGCGTTTTCCGGCCAAGTGGATTACTTGCCCATGTTTGAAACCATGGCCTGAGCCCCCCGCCAACGATCCAGACGTTCTCCGCTTCGGGGTGGCGATGCAAAATGAAGTTGTGATCTCTCGAATTCTCGTACTGGCAAACGCGAGTTTCGACTAAGGGCGCATTTACCATCGACGGAAAGCGGAAGCGCAAATACTCACGCGCGGCGGGCAGTTTCTCTTGCGAAATCTCGCGCTCCATCGTGGAGGGATCAATCACCGGTCCGCGCGTGTCGTCGGCGATCTTAATTAAAACCTCGCCAGTAATTTCCAGGAACACCGAAGAACGGAAGTTTGCCTCCGTCTATCCATGTGGGCAGATGTTCTTCCGTGAATCGCACATCGCCTGCGGGAGTACCGAAGAAGAAAACCTCCTGGCGAGTCGGAGTGATGCTGGATGCCAGGAATGGAAAAGTCCTTCCAAGCCATGGGCCAGGCGCAAATATATAAGTGTCGGCCTTGAGGACATCGCTCCCCGCTAGGACGCCGTCCATTCTGCGCGCGGTGATGCGGCCGGGAGTGGCTTGGGCTTGTTGGCATTGGCCGCCTGATTTGAGGAATGCATCGAAAACAGCCTCGCACGCGCGTCGCGCGGCAAGAAAGCCTGAGTCCGGCTCGTAAACACCACAGGTCTGGGCGTCGGCTCGTCGCAATGCTGCTGGCCCTTTTGCGATTGCATTTGGGGTAAACGAACTGTCCGCACCGCAGTAGCCGCCCTAAGCGACACGAAAGGGCCCCTGTGCCTACCGAGAACTCCGTCCGTATCAATCCGCATTCTTGTGGCACACTAATCGCAGATCTAGTCGATGCACTTTCCAAGCACATCGGAGTCTAAAGACTGGCAGTCTCTGCCTCGTCGTCGAGTGCATCCAATGCAGGGAGTTCGTGTCGCGAAAGAATCCGGTTTTGATTTGCAAAAGTTTGGTCGCGTAGATCAAGGAGAAGCGGCATTTCCGTTCCAGGAAAGCAAACGTCGATGCAACTGGCTTGCTCCGGCTAAGCAGCGAAGCGCTGGTATCGGTGGTGTAATCCCCCGACCTGTGGAATCGCTACCACGCGCCCCTGTTCCGGCGGTTCCACTGCCCGGGGCTCCGGGGCGTCTTTGCCCAAGGCTAAATGCGTTCGTGACCGCTGATAGTAGACAAAATAGTTGTGCAGTGTTCGTCGCAACGATCTCTCGTTCCACACGATCACGTGGTCCAGACACTCGCGACGGATAGAGCCCACCAGTCGTTCCACAAATGGATTTTGCCAAGGGGATCGCGGTGCTGTAAGCACTTCCTCCATTCTCATATCTCGGGTCATGGCGGCGAAGTCTGTTCCGTAGATGGCATCTCGATCGCGCAGTACATACCGCGGCGCCTCGTCCCAGGGAAACGCTTCCCGCATCTGCTGCCTGGTCCACTCCTGCGTGGGGTTTTCCGTCACCCCGAAGTGCAGCACCCGGCGTCGCTCATGCGCTAGCACGACGAAGACGAACAGGACCCGGAAGGTCGCGGTCGGCACGGTGAAAAAATCGATGGCCGCGGTCTGCGCCAGATGATTCGTCAGGAAGGTTCGCCAAGTTTGGGAAGGCGGTTTGCGGTGCCGAGGCAAATATCTGGCCACCGTGGATTGCGCCACCGCAATCCCCAATTTGAGCAGTTCTCCGTGGATTCGGGGTGCACCCCACAAGGGGTTGGCTTGGCTCATGCGTCGAATTAGATCACGAATGTTCCCCGCAACTTCTGGCCTGCCGGGATGGCGGCGCGATTTTCTGGTCCAATGCCAGGCGAAAGCTCGGCGGTGCCAACGGAGAACGGTGTCGGGCTGAACCATCTCGAGACATCGTCGCCAACCGGACCAGCATCGGTACAACACAACCCATAAGAGCCGGTCGCAGCGGTGGAAACGCAAGCGACGCGGCGCGTTCTTTTGGAAAACTGCAAGTTGGTGACGAAGCGCGAGGATCTCCGTCTGTAGCGCAGCACGGGTTCGAAAAGTGGAGGCTATCAAAGCGAAAAAGGCGACAAAAAGAGAGCTCATCGTGGTAGCCACCATGATCTCACGAATGATCGGAACCCCTGTGTTTTCAGATCGGACGGAGTTTTCGGTAACCACAGGTCTCGGAGCTTGTAAGCGGTATCCACGAGCTGTCGCATCGCCTGCACTCCTCCAAGCTGGATTCCCTCGGCCTTAAAGCAGCAGCCGCTGGTTTCTGCAAGGAGCTCTCGAAACGGCACAATGTGGGAATCGACTTTCACGCGGAAGGAATCCCCAGGCAAATCCCCCAAGAGATCGCACTTTGTCTCTTTCGCGTTTTGCAGGAAGCCCTTCAGAATGCCACGAAGCATAGCCGTGCAAAACACTTCCAGGTGTCGCTTGTGGGTTCTGTGAATGAGATCTATCTGACCGTCTCTGATCCGGGGCTTGGTTTTGATCCCGAAGAGGCGGTGAAGGGGACCGGGCTCGGCCTCACAAGCATGAAGGAGCGCTTGAGACTGGTCAGTGGGGAACTTTCCCTCAGCACGCAACTTCATCGAGGAACAACAATCCGCGTTCGCGTCCCCGTTAGTCCTGGTAGTAAATCTGCATCGGCAGCCTCATAGGCACGAACTCCTGGTAAGCGCTACCCGTTCATTTGAATTTCAAGTTTCCGGTTTCTCGACTCTCGAGAAGGCGAGCAATCGGCTAGATGACGGAATTAGAATATACTCTGGTAAACCAGTAGCGTAGCGGGGAGGGGAGGAGCATGGCCTGTATCTCCTGCGGAGCACCAAATCAGGGAAAGTTTTTAGCGGAGGTCGACACTCATTTTCCAGGACTGCGGAATGTGAGCAAGAGTCCCGTCCTTTTATATCCTGAATTGTTGGTGTACCTCAATTGCGGCGAGGCGGAATTTACCGTTCCCAAAGACGAATTAGTCCTACTCGCTAAGAGCGACACCGCTGAGGGTGGTTAATCCCCGCCCGTCCATCGGCTTATTCATTAAATCAACACAGGAGTTAGTCAGAGGCCCTTCAACTGTCGAAGGAGTTTCCATATAGGCAGCCTTAGGTCATTCATCGATACGGGTTTCTGGTAATACTGGGAGAGTCTCGTAAGCAAGTCTGCTGGTGCCAACATCGAGACATCCCACATAGTAGCTTCGTCCCAAACAACGAGAGGTTTTTCGTCATACAGGACATGCTCAAAAAGGTCCTGAGCTAGGCCCGAGACTTTTCGCATTTCAACGTCGGGAGTAGAGTCCATTTCGAGACCTCTCATTTCTGGGCAAAATAACCTAACGTGGTACTCACCGTGCAGCCACCTGTGGAGTCGGAATTCACTCAAGACGGTCAGGGCTCCAACGAGATCAATCCTTGCTTCACGGCAAATAAGACCAGTTCGGCGTTGCTACGAAGGTTGAACGATTGTTGGATGTGGTGCTTGTGGAACTCCACAGTTTTCTCGCTTATGTCCAAGACACCGGCCATCTCCTTGATGGTTCGCCCCTCAGCGTGCAACTGAACAATCTCCCTTTGTCGCGGGGTCATTTCCTTCGAGAATTGCCGCGCCCTAGCCTTCGTTGCAACCCAGTCTTCAGCTCTCAACTTGGGAGTCAAATAGGACTTGCCATGCAACACATGATCGATCGCCTTTAGGAGTTCCTGTCCGGTCGAGTGTTTCAGCACAAACCCGATTGGGCCGAGTTCGAGAGTCGCGGCGGCAAGATTTGGATCATCCTGCATCGTCAGGAAGATGAACTTGATGTTGGGAGCTTGTACTTTGATTCTCCGGGCCGCATCTAGCCCATTCAAGAGCGGCATACCGACGTCCACAACAATCACGTCCGGCCTGAGTCGCACGGCTTCCGCCACCATAGCGCGACCGTTCATGACCACCCCTACAACGGTGTAAATCTTCTCCAAATAAACCCACAATGCTTCAGCGAACATGGCGTGGTCATCAGCGATTAAGAAGCGCGGGCCTGTCCCGTGCGTAGACACACTCTGCATGAGTGTCCTTTCTGGGCGGTCAACGAAGGTAAGCTACCAATTATTGGAAGGCCGACGCCGGATAGTATTGTCAAAAGTGACAAGCTATCGCGGTGGGCTATTGCTTAAAGATCACAGGAAGCCCGCTGACTCGTTTCCCTTTGAGGTCGACGGTGACCTCGACGCGGTCGGCGATTTTGACAAGCGGAATTCCTTTGTTCATCCCGTAGTCCTTACGGTCGAAGGCCATTTTCCCTTTGATGGTCCCTGCGCCTGTCCCCCTACCTTCGAGCGCAAACGCCAACTTCTCCTGTTTCGTTACTCCGCGTATGGTAAAGTCGCCGTCGAATACGAGCGTATTGGGACCAGTTTGTTCAACCTTCGTTGAGTGAAACGTGATCAAAGGATTGTTCTCGACATCGAAGAAATCTTTGCTTTTCAGCTTGCCGTTCTTCATTCCACTTCCGGTATCCACCGTGGCAGCTTGAATCTTGATGTCCAAAACGGCTGTCGAAAGTTCTGGCGACGTAAATGTGAGCGTCGCGTCCCACTTGTCGAACTTGCCGACAATAGCCACCGACGCCTCTACGTCAAAATTTATTGTGCTTTCTATCGGCGTAACCACGAAAACAGGAGCTTCCACAGGGTTCGCTGATACGAGCACAGCGGACGCTAAGAGGAAAAGTATAGTTAATCTCATGTCTGGAAGTTTGACTCTGACCCGTTTAGTTGTCAAATGAGCGCTTTCGCAAACGAGCAGGCGGATGACTGGATAATGCGGAAACCGTACGTGTGAGCTGGGACCCGATTTGTCCGGTTCTGCCATATATAACTTAAAGTTACTTAATGGCACTGTTACTTCTGACAGTTACCTCAGAACTGCTGCAGGATGTATCCTTACCACAATGTAAAATGTGAGGACTGCATTTCGAACCATTTGTTGGGGCTATGTTTGGTGGAGCACACAACAATTTTTACGGAAATTTTTACAAGAATTGTGTTTCTGCCGGCCAGCCCCACGACGCTCGTCCATTCGCGGCGCGAGGACGCGATACTGGTGAATCATTGCTCACTTTTTAGCTGGACGGTGTCGAAACTCGGGAATCAATTTCTCGAATTCATTTCTGAAACACATTGCAAAGGCGTGATTGCACTCTAATTCGCACGGGTGTATCACTTTTCCCCACGCTATACCTATACCCCCAGTTTGATTGACCAGTAAGCGAGGGGCCGTTTATACCGGATTCTCGCTGCATGGGGTGGAGCCGTTTTTCCCGTAGCCACATCCATCCCGTCAAATGGTTGACGGGGTAAGAGGAGAGAAGCCCCTGTTTCTACCCCACCCCTGCGTCAAGCGAACGATTACAAAAGTGCGTCTTTTTTAGTTTGGCCTGCCCAACCAGCCATATTGCCAGGCAACCGTGACGCTCTGGTAGTTCCCGCCATAAAGGACATAGTCACCATTGCTGTAGCCAAACTTCAGGCTCTGGTGTTTGTTCAAAGGGATTGATGCGGTTACACCGACGCGGGAGTTCTTCTGATAGGTATTGGTATTTTGTACGCCATTGATGGTCACCCGGCCGCCAAACCAAAAATTCCCGTCGAGTGAGACCCACAGCCGAGGCTTGAAATTGTAGCTCACGTGGCCCTCGAAGGAGCCGATAGGCGCTTCCGATTGAGTTCGCGTTCCGGGAAAGAACGCATTGTGCGACCAAAACTCAGGATTCGTCGTAAAAAACCACGCTCCCCCGTAGGCATCCAACAACCAATGGCCCCAGCGTTCCGAGTAGCCAAACTCAGGTTTGAAGGCCCAACGGTTCGAGCCATTATTTATTAGTTTCGTCGGATCATATTGCCCCGTTGGCGCCACGACCTTCAGGCTCATGCCCAGGATTGTCTTCTGATGCCAGGCTTCGTACTCTCTCGCGTCCATAGCCGTGCCGCCCTTGATATTCACCGAGAACCGAAAAATCGAATCGAGTAGGCCGGAACGGTAAAGCTTGGTTTCGTTATCCAGAAATTTGCCTTGGAAGTGTCCAACACCGTAGGGGAACGAGGCGGTGATGTTAGCGGAGCGCCCGAAGAAACTCAGCGAGTGATAGTAACTGAAGATCGGAACGTCGAGTGTGGCCGTTGCATCCGTAATTGGTACTGAATTATCGAATAGAACTCCGCCATCAGAAAAGTTATAGGTCAAGATGATGGCGTTTGAATGGACAGGAGTGATGACGTAGGCGCGTGGAGTCAAATCCTGACCGTGGCACAGAGCCGCAGCGAGACAGATGCCGAAGAGCAGTCCTGCTGAGTGCCGCTTCTTAACCATGACCATCGCTCTTCTGCAGCATTCTTGCAGGTTCCTCTAGCAGATCGGGTTCTGCAACACTGCACCGGCCCCGAGAGGAATACCAACAACGCCCTTCGGCCCTCGATCCGCTAATCCACGTCGGCTATTGCAGGAACGCCAGACCGGCCGCTTGTGCTGGTTCCGTCTGCAAGCGCCCGGAACGAATGGCCGACTTAAAGGCTCCAAAATCCCGTTCCGCCTGGTCTGCGTATGCCTCTGCGTATTGCACCAGGGCCTCATCAAAGGTGTCTTTGGAGCCCAGGTATCCGGCGATCATCGCCGCATCGCCCGCTTTTGCATGTGCTCGCGCGAGGGCCCAGCCGCACATGGTGGCATAGTCAATTAGCGTGCTCGGTCTAAAGGTCTCTACTTCGGCGGAGACCTTCATGTCCCGGAACTGCCGGACGTAATAATCGTGCCCGTGCGCTGAGCGAAACCAACCCAGCAAGATGTCGCTTGCCGCCTGCATAAGACGCTGCCCTGCCACAACGCGGAAACCCTGATGCGCAAAGCGACTCTTGCCCTTTGGCGACTCCAGCACCGACCTGCGTGCTTCCTTAGTTTGAAGAAAGAGTAGATCATCTTCACCGGCGAGAAACAGCTGGACATAACAGCGCGTCCCGACGCTGCCAACACCAACAACTTTTATCGCAGAATCCTGAAATCGATAGCGGTCGAACAACTGGAGCCGATCGGCCTGCAACGATTTCCGATATTGCTCAAGGTGGTTCCGGACGACCTTCTCGTAATCCCGGATGTTTTCTTGGAAATGGAAGAGGACCGGGGGATTGTCCTTAATTTGACGGCGTCCGTCCACAAGCGCAGTGAGCTTCGGAACTACAGCCTCTGAGGTTTGCGAGCGGGCCTGCTTCTGCTTCTTTAACAATCTGGCTAAGAAGTCTGGATCTTTCCGGAAATACTCGAGTATGGCGTCGGCGTTCACTTGTGCGTGCCACGTTTCAAGCACGTTCATTTCGGCGAATTCAGACATCCGTTCCCGATACGTCGCAACGGCAGCTCGAACTGCGTCCTTCGCGATCTGCTTGGAAAAGCTCTGATCCCTCGCCGCAAGGACTAAGCTGGCGCCCAGCCGCTTGACGTCCCATTCCCATGGACCGGGGAACGTCTCGGCAATACTCCTCTGGAATTAGCGATTGAGGACGAAATCGATCGTTTCAGTCTCGCGATGGACGTCATCAAGCGTGTTACAAAAATTCAGAGAATCGGTGCTCACGCCATGGAAAGATTCCGCAATAAGCAGATCGCGTGCCGGAACTACGCCTACGAGCACGGCACCGATAAGCCGGACGTTGCCGGCTGGAAATGCCCGCACCGCAATAGGTACCTAGCCCCAGTTTACGAAATATAGCGAGGGATTTGCGCGAAAGCCGCATCAGAGCTTGTTTTGCGAGGTCTCGGCTTGTATAGCCTAAATTGACGTAATCAGGTGTGCCGGTGGCGATCCAGGGCGAGGAGGCGAAAAAGCGCCTGCTGCGTGTCATCCATTTCCGTGAGGGTCGTCTTCACGTGGGGTCGCCCAGGCGAGCCGGGCTTGCCCGCGGGCGGGAACACATTGGTCACTTCTTGGATTCCGTTGAGAGCCTTGAATAGCGCCTGCAGGCTTAGGGATAAACCGTTCTGCGCCGCCCGGCGCTGGAGCAGACTTCCCAAAATTAATGCCAACACACAGTAGAAGGCATGGACCCGGATCTTGGAATCGGTCCAGTGGAACATGGGCTGCCAGCTCAGGAAGTGGGGGATCTTTCATATCCGCAAACGCACTCTCGACCTGCGATTGACTGCGATAGGCGAGGATAATCTGCTCATTGCTCCAGCTCTTCTGGTCGGTGAACAAGATGCGTTTCCCTAATTGATGTTCCTTGATTTGGGCGAAGGCGGAGGCATCGGTCCGGTAGAAGAGCTTCAGTTTGCGGCGTTTTTCGATCACCGAAACGCGCAGAATTTTAGAGATGTGCTGGCCCGAACATATCTGTCGCACTCGCTTGGTGAGGCTTTCGCGGCTATAGCCTTTACCTTTAGCGCCCGGCTTCTGCGAGCGCCGCAGCTTGGCTTGGAGTTCTTCTAAGGCCCGCCGCTTTTTCGATAGGTGCTGCTCGATACCACGAATCTGCTTGCGTTGCAGTTCCGGACTGAAGGTGATCACCAGGGTGCGTTCCTGCCCCCAGACCTGACGCGTGACGCGCCAGGCCCGAGTTGGTTTGAGGCGCGCATCTTCGAGCTCCTGAAATTTCTCGACCGGGAGAGCCAGCAGGTCGGCGAAGTGGGTCGGTACCAGCGAACCAACGAAATGGAAATGGCTAGCGTCAAGAATCTCCTGATTGGTGGCGGAGTTGTTGCCCTTATCAAAGATCAAGGTGATGGACCGGCAATGGCGGGCCAAAACCTGGTACCGCTTGGTGAGTTCTTGCAAGGCCTGGGCAAAGGTGATGCTGTCATGCTGATTGCCCGGATAGACCTTCCACAGTAAAGGAACGTGAAAGTCGACGCTCACTAGCAGAGCCAGTCCCACGATGCGAAGATCGGTCCGTTTGCTTTTGGCATGACCTCGCTGAGGCAGTCGGCTGTGGTTTTCCGTATCGATGAAGGTATCGAAGTTGGTGCAATCGAAAACCAAACTGTTCACATCCAGTTGGCAGGTCGCTATCAAACGCTGAGCCAGCGCCTCGCTAATGGCGGCGATCTGTTTTTTTCCCAAGAGTTCCATGTTGTCCCAGAAGCGCGGAGCAGAAAACTGTGCGGCGGAAAGACCCAACCAACGCAGCAGGGGGGTGCTGCGGAGCCACGCGGGCATCTGCAGTTTGCTGGTAGGCGCCAGGCAGCGGTTGATGGCGGCCACCAGCATGTATTGACCAAGCGAAGGGCCCTGGTGACGTTTGGAGGCGTGCGCATCGATGAGTTCGACCAAACGGAGTTGCTGGGCGAGGTCATAGAGGGCCGCGACACCGCCAAACTGAGAGAGACGAGCACGGGTGGGCTCCGCCTGGGGCTGCTGAAGGCGTTGGAGCAAGGTATCGGCCGAGCCCAAGTACTGCACGACGACAGGACGAGGTCGTCCGTTCACCCGCCGAGACTCGACGAGGTAGTAGTAGGGGCGTCCATGGATGATCTTGCGCTGGAGGCTGGCCACGATATTTAGTGTATACAACACATTGTTGCTGTCAAGGGCAAACTACTATCGGTAGTGTATGTATTGCAGCGCTATCATATACAATGGCCGTAATGCCAATGCCACTGAACATCCAGGTGGCAGGCCTCCGGGGGAGTAGCGATCTCATTTTAGTGTATACATTTTTTTGACTCAGAACTTTGCCTCGCCAACGCGCCGCCAGACGCAGCAGGCTATCGAAATACCCGCATTGGACGGGCGTTTTCTGTGTTGCAAGGTCGGCGGGCCCGGTTAGTGGATTAGACCACTGCAGAAATTGTCGGTGCTATTTCGTAAACTGAGGCTAGATCTTAAGGTCGAGCCCAGTCGCGCCGAACTAAAGTCCAAATTAATGCGCTTGCCCTGCGGCTCCGGTGTAGGATTGGTCGCGTTCTTACTTCAGCCCAACATGGATCCCACTGGCAGGTTGGCCACAGGACAACGCGCCTTGCGTAGCACTCGCTCGGATGTGGTCCCGCGTAGGGCATCGAGAAATCCGTCAGGACCTTCGGTTGTCATGATGATCAGATCCGTGCGAAGCTCCGTGGCAGTTTGCAAGATGATGTCAGCCGGTTCACCGACCTTGACCACCTTGGTCCAGGTCCAGTCGGTGTCCTTGGGGACCTTTAGCGACGGCATTTCGGCAGTAGGTCCGACGTGGAGCAACGTGACCATGCCAGCTGGCAACTGGAGGTTGCGGATCAAACGGGCGGCGGCTTCCACGCTCGGCTGCGGGCGGGGTTTGATCACAACCGGGATGAGGATATTCCGGAGAGAGATCGAGCCGTCCTGTCGCGAGACGAAGCCCTCCACGCCGTGGGGGATGAATAGCGTCATTTGTTCAGCCCTACGCGCGATCGGGCCGCCCACCGATTTCCCCAACCACCGCATGCGCCCCTCGTGCTGGCGAACTGCCAACACGATCAGATCTGTAGGATTTTCTTCCAGAAAACCAAGACAGGCTTTCACTGGGTCATTGCTCAACCTGAGAACTTTCGCAATCTTTATGCCGAGCTGCCCAACCGCGCTCTTGCGGCTGGCTTTCGGGATGAGCCCCCATCGCTCGAGCGTATCGCGGACGCCGGGGAAGTCCTGCCATTCGGCACCGGGACTCGCCTCGACATGGAGCATTGTAAGGTTGGCTCCAGCCACCAGTGCGATCTTCAGAGCGTGCACGAAGGCGACTTCGCTGGCCTCGGAAAAATCTGATGGATGAAAAATGGATTCAAGTTTGACTCCGTCAAGTATCTTGGTCTGAGTCATAATTTACCTGTTTTTCATGTCTGAGTACTGGAGGCTGCGCTCGGCTTACTGACGGGGATACGGCGGCCGCTGCGAGCAAAGGCTAGTCAATCTCATGCTATTCCTCCTTAAGCACAAACTGCGCCACAACATTGCGTTGACACTCCAATCTGAAAACAGCCCCCGCCAAATTTTGCCGTTGGAGGCCAAGACCCGGCCAAACGCTCTATTTTCTAGACGTGCCCGATTCGCAAGCAACTAGGGATTCCCCTAGTTGAGAGAGTTCTTTCCAAAAGTTATAACCCAGCCTAATTGATCAGCTACGAAATACTCACACGGCCGCTACAGTTTTTCCCAAAGGTCGGAGTTCGTAGTGGAGAAGTAGCTAGTGATGAAAGGCACACTCAAACGTTGCTTGTGGTTGGCGATGATGTTGCCTGCCGCCACCGTCTTTGCCGCGGAGGCAGAGCACGGTCTGCCGCAGTCTGCCGTCAAAATCGAACATTGGGGCAGCTTCATCACTAACTCCATGGTCGTCAGTTGGGTCGTCGCCATCGCGTTGATCATTTTCGTCAGAGTCGCGACGCGCGACATGAAGGGTGTTCCCGGCGGCGCTCAGAACTTCCTGGAATGGCTGGTCGAAGGTCTGTACGGCTTTTTGGAGAGCATTGTTGGCCCGCACTTGGTCAAACGTACCTTCTGGTTTCTGGCGACTATCTTCATCTTTATTCTCTCTGCAAATTGGGTTGGTCTCATTCCTGGGGTTGGCACCATCGGTTGGGGACACCAGACTCCGAACGGTTTCGAGGTTGAACAACCGCTGTTCCGCGGCGCGAATGCCGATCTTAATCTGACGTTCGCCATGGCGATTATATTTTTCGCCTGCTGGATCTTCTGGGCGCTGCAGGAACTCGGTCCGATCGGATTCGTCAAAGAACTATTTGCGCCGAAAGGCGAGACAACAGGGTTTTTGAAAGTGCTGATGATCGTTGTGTTTTTCGCGTCTGGGTGTTTGGAAATTATTTCCATTCTCTTTCGGCCGATCTCCCTTGGTTTTCGTCTCTACGGCAACGTCTTTGCCGGGGAGACCATGCTGGAGACCATGGCTCGGTTTGAAGCCTGGCTTTGGCTGGTTGCTGCCCATTCCGTTTTATTTCATGGAATTGTTGGTGGGCTTGGTGCAAGCGCTGGTTTTCATGTTGTTGTGCGCTGTGTTCACGCTGCTGATTTGTCAACACGAGGAAGCGACACCGGTGGCGGAACCCAAGACCTAGATAATGAATTCCGCCAGCTTGACCGTGTTCAATCGCGGGAGCCGGCGAGATAGCAAAGGAAGGTACGGCCTATGTTTGCATTCATGTTGGCAGCGGAGTTAAGCGGGAGTCTCCACGTTGGTTTGGCCGCGTTGGGCGCGGCGTTGGCCGTGGGGTTGATCGGCATGAAAGCCTCTGAAGCGGTGGGACGCAATCCCGGCGCATCCACGAAGATTATGGTCCAGGCAATCCTGGCCATCGCCTTCGCCGAAGCAATCGTGTTCTACGCCTTGTTCCTAGTGAAACAGTAACGACTGGGAGGGGGCAGAGCCATGAATGCTTTTATTTTTTTGATCGCCGCCCAGAGCGATAGCCAGATCGCGCAGATCGCCCGTACCTTCGGCGTAGACTGGCCGCATTTGGGGGCGCAAATCATCAGTTTCTCGATCGTGTGCGCCGTCCTCTACAAGTTCGCCTATCGGCGCATTCTCGAGATGCTGGAACAGCGGCGTCAACAAATCGCGCTTGGGATCGCTAACGCCGAGAAAATCAAAGCGGAGTTAGACAAGACCGAAAGCCAGCGCCTAGAAGTGATAGCGCAGGCCCACACCCAAGGGTCTAAATTCATCGAAGAAGCCCGGGCTGCAGCGGCCCGCGTGCAGCAAGAGGAAACCAATAAAGCTGTCGCCGCTGCCGAACAGATCATGAACAAGGCGCACGAAGCCGCCGCTCAGGACCACGATCGAATGCTTGCCGAACTCAAGCGCGAGGTCGGCAATCTAGTGGTCCAGGCCACGACAACGGTCACCGGCAAGATTCTTACCGCGGAAGACCAGCGACGCTTGGCTGAAGAAACCTCCAAACAGATTGCGGTCTAACGATGAAGATCACCAAAAAAGCGAAACGCGAAGCCAAGCAACTCTATCGCTTTTGTTTGCTGAATGGATTGCTCGACGAGAACCGTGCCCGGCAAGTCGTGCAACGCGTCGTCGCGACGGGTGAGCGGGATTGCCTTCCCATCCTCACCCATTTTCTGCGGTTGGTGAAACTCGACTGTGCCCAACACACCGCCACCATCGAGAGCGCCACCCTGTTACCGGCCGATTTACAGACGATCGTACAAACCGAGTTGGCGCACCGTTACGGGCTCGGGTTGACTACGGCGTTCGCACAGCGCCCGGAGTTGATTGGCGGGATGCGAATTCAAGTGGGATGCGATGTTTATGACGGCAGTGTGCGTGCCGGACTGGAAGCGTTGAAGAAAAGTTTCTGAATCAAGGTGACTATGGCAGACCTACTGAATGAAATTAAGGCGCAAATCGCGGGCGCGAAGGTGACGGCTGCGAAGCAAAACGTGGGTGTCATCCGAGAGGTTGGCGACGGCGTTGCCAAGATCGAAGGCTTGAGCGACGCCATGCTCAACGAGATGATCGACCTCGGCAACGGCGTTACCGGCCTGGCATTGAATCTCGACGAGACCGAAGTCGGCGTCGTGATTCTTGGAGACTACACGCAACTCAAAGAGGGCGGCGAAGCACGCACCACCGGCAAGCTTCTGCAAGTGCCCGTGGGCAAGGGCCTGCTGGGCCGCGTCGTGAACCTGTTGGGCGAGCCTATCGATGGTAAAGGACCGATCAAGAGCGACAAGACCTATCCGGTGGAAAAGACTGCGCCCGGTATTATTCGCCGCCGCTCCGTCAACCAACCGGTACAGACCGGGATCATGCCGATTGATGCGATGATTCCGATTGGCCGCGGCCAACGCGAATTGATCATCGGTGATCGTGGTACCGGTAAGACGACGATCTGCATCGACACGATTATCAGTCAAGCTCGGCTGAATAAAGCCGCCGAATTGGCTGGCGACAAGGACTACCGACCGCTCTACTGCATCTACGTCGCGATCGGCCAGAAGCAATCTACCATCGCGCGGGTTATCTCGGTCCTCGAACAAGCCGGCGCGATGCCGTACACGATCGTTGTGGCGTCCCCGGCCTCGGACTCCGCCGCCAACCAGTATCTCGTGCCGTTTGCTGGCGCAGCGATGGGCGAGTGGTTCATGGATAACGGCATGGACGCGTTGATTGTTTACGACGACCTGTCCAAGCAGGCCGTGGCCTACCGGCAAGTGTCGCTCCTGTTGAAGCGCCCGTCGGGTCGCGAGGCGTATCCCGGCGATGTGTTTTACCTGCACAGTCGCTTGCTCGAACGCGCGGCGCGGGTCGGCGAGAAGTATGGCAACGGCTCGCTCACGGCTTTGCCCATCATCGAAACGCAGTCCGGCGACGTTTCCGCGTACATCCCGACTAACGTTATCTCGATTACCGACGGACAGATCTTTCTGGAAACCGATTTGTTCCATCAAGGTGTGCGGCCGGCGATCAACGTCGGCATCTCGGTCTCGCGCGTTGGCTCGGCGGCGCAACTCAAGGCCATAAAGCAAGTGGCCGGACAACTCAAGGGCGATCTTGCCCAGTTCCGGGAGTTGGCGGCATTCGCTCAGTTCGGCTCCGACCTCGACGAAAAAACGCAAGCGCAGATCGATCGTGGCAAACGCATCATGGAGATTTTCAAGCAGGGGCAGTACAACCCGATTCCTGTGGAGATCCAGGTGGTCGTGATCTGGGCCGCGCAAAACGGTTACCTGGATCAAGTGCCCGTGGCGCGGGTGAAGGAGTTTCAGAACAAGTTGACGGAATACTTCACCACGCGCAAAGGCCAGTTGCTGGCCAAGATCGGAAGGGAAAAGGAGCTCAGCGACGCGTTGAAGGCCGAGTTGAAGGCGGCCGCCGAAGAATTCAAGCAGACCTGGAAATGACCACGAAATGGTGAGATATGCTCAGTCCACGTGAACTTCGCCGACGCATTAGGTCGATCACCAGCACCGCCCAGATCACCCGCGCGATGCAAATGGTGGCGGCGTCGAAGATGCGCAAGGCCCAACAGACCACGCTGAAGACGCGGCCGTTCGCGCGACTGCTGTACCGCATCCAGCGGTACGCCACGACCCACGCCAGTGAGTTCACGCATCCGCTGCTGGAAGTGCGTGCAGTTCGTAAGCGCGCGGTGATCCTCATCGGCACGGACAAAGGGTTGTGCGGGGCGCTCAACACCAACCTGTTTCGAGTGGCAGCGCAGTTTGATCCGGCGACGACTGTGTTCATCGCGGCCGGCAAGCGCGCGGCGCAGTTTGTCGCGCGGACCCACCGGCAGTTGGCGGCCGAGTTTGCGTTTGGGGACTCGCCGCGATTCGACGAAGCCCGGCCGATTGCCAACTTTGCTCGCGATCTATTTTTGAAGGGCGAGGTGGATGAAGTGAAGGTCGTCGCGACGCTATTCATCAACACCCTGTCACAGAAGGCCAGTGTGGTGGAGTTTCTGCCGATTGGTGAAATCAAAGGACTGAAGATCCCTGGTGCGGAATCTGAAGCGGCCCTGACCTCCGACACAACCGATGTCCTCTTTGAGCCCAGCCCGGAGGAGGTTCTCTCCTATCTCTTGGGGCATTACCTCAACATTTTCATCTACAGGGCTTTGTTGGAAGCCAAAGCCAGTGAACAAAGCGCCCGCATGGTGGGCATGAAGAACGCCACGGACAGTGCCACAGGACTGGCCAATGATTTAACCCTCGAATACAACAAGCTGCGGCAGGGCAATATCACTAAGGAACTGCTCGAAATTGCCGGCGGCCAGCTCGGAAATGAGTAGCGAAAGAGTGCCACATGAATAAAGGCAAAATCGTTCAAGTCGTCGGTCCGGTCGTGGATGTTGAATTCACGGAAAATTTGCCGGCCATCTACAACGCGTTGACCGTCGAATTTAAAGTCGACAACGAGCAGTTCAAACTGACACTCGAAGTGCAGCAGCATCTCGGTGATCACTGGGTCCGGTCCGTCTCCATGTCCGGCACCGAAGGTCTCAAACGCGGCTACGAAGTCATCGATACCGGCGCGCCCATTTCCGTGCCCGTCGGAGAAGGCGTGATGGGGCGGGTGTTCGATGTGTGCGGCAACCCGGTCGACGAACGCGGACCGGTCAAAGCAGAAAAGTATTACCCGATCCACCGCCCGGCGCCCAAGCTCGTGGACCAATCGCCCTCACCGCAAGTTCTTCCCACCGGCATCAAGGTCCTCGACTTGATTTGTCCTTTCCTGAAAGGTGGCAAGGTCGGCGCATTCGGCGGTGCCGGCACAGGCAAGACCGTTATCATCATGGAGCTGATCAACAACATCGCCAAGCTCCACGGCGGCGTGTCGGTGTTCGCCGGCGTCGGCGAGCGCACTCGCGAAGGCAACGATCTCTATAAAGAAATGTCGGAAGCCGGAGTCATCAAGCAAGACAACCTCGGCGCGTCGAAAATCGCGCTCGTGTACGGCCAGATGAACGAACCGCCCGGCGCGCGCCTCCGCGTCGCCCTGTCCGGCCTCGCCATGACCGAATATTTCCGCGACGAGAAGAATCAGGATGTGCTCCTTTTTATCGACAACATCTTCCGGTTTTCTCAGGCTGGATCCGAAGTGTCGGCCTTGCTCGGCCGCACCGCCAGCGCCGTCGGTTACCAGCCGACTCTTGCTGCTGAAATGGGCGTGCTCCAGGAACGTATTACCTCGACCAAGAAGGGCTCGATTACCTCGTTTCAGGCGGTGTACGTACCGGCCGACGACCTGACCGATCCGGCGCCGGCCACCACGTTCGCGCATTTGGACGCGACCATCGTTTTGGAGCGGTCGATTGCAGAGTTGGGCATCTATCCGGCGGTTGATCCGCTCGCCTCGACTTCCCGGGCGCTCGCGCCGGAAATTGTCGGCCAGGAACACTATGATGTCGCGCTCGGCGTGCAGCGCGTGCTCCAGCGCTACAAGGATCTGCAAGACATCATCGCGATTCTCGGCATGGACGAACTGTCACCCGAGGACAAGACTGCGGTATTGCGCGCCCGCAAGATTCAACGATTCCTGAGCCAGCCCTTTACCGTGGCGGCCGTTTTTAGCGGACGCGAAGGCAAACAAGTCCCGGTGGCCGAAACGGTGCGTGGCTTCAAAGAGATTCTCGACGGAAAACACGACGCTGTGTCGGAAGGTGACTTTTATATGAAAGGCGGAATTGACGAAGTCAAACCGAGTTGAAACATGGCTAACACGTTAAAACTTGAAATCGTCACCGCGGAAGGCCCGGTGTACTCCCAGGACGTGGAGATGGTGACACTGCCGGGCGTAACCGGCCAATTCGGAGTGTACCCACAACACGTCCCCCTCATTACACAGATGGTTCCGGGCGAAATCACGGTGCGCAAAGACGGCCGTGACACCTTCTTCGCGGCCGGTGCGGGACTCATTGAGGTCACAGGCAGTACTGTCGCGATTCTGACCGATCTGGCCGTTCAAGCCGATAAAATTGACGAAGCTAAGGCCGAAGAAGCCCGGCAACGCGCCGAAGCGCGCCTCAAAGATAAACTCTCCGACGAAGAAGTTGCCCACATCAACGCGTCGCTGGCTCGATCTTTGGCCCAGCTGCGCGTCAAGCGGCGGCAGCACAAATGAAGAACCCAAAGAAATCTCGACATTCTGAGCGAGACTTGGCCGGCGCGCCAGCCCTGCTGTGCTGGTTGACGAGTCAAGCTGGTAGAAACTACCTGACGAGCCTTCGGCCGCCGTCACGTCTGTCGAGCAATCCGTGCATTCGGGCGGCCAGGCAATTTCTTGCGAACCTCAGGCGACCATTGCGCTGGGGCCTCCTGCACGTCGCCGATTTACAAAGCGGCCGAATAGGATGCTCAATATGCTCAGCATTATGTCAAATCGGCTGGTTGTACGAATTACCAGTCACCTTCCGCACGGAATGGCGCATCACCAGTGAAACGGAATTGTCGAAATTGCTTCGCAACACAACCACAGATCGCCCTGCGATATTCTTCGTATCAGCGAGCTGGGCTGGGGTTCTTACCTGATGGCAAACGAGTTAACCAAGGAGGCAGATTTGGACAACACTTCAAACTCAGATACCGGTTCCGATAATTCCAAGATTGCTGCGGTATGGGAAGTTTGGAATGCAGCTCTGAAAGCCAATGATGCAAGCCTCCTTGCGGCTTTTGTGACCGACGACGTTGTGTTTGTTCATGGTAACGGTCGATGCGTGTGTGGCAAAGAAGAGCTTAAGGCGGACTTCCTGAAAAGCTTTCGAACGATTTGACTTCGACCGGAAATTTTCACCTGCCGAAATAGTTGTTCGAGATAAATGGGCGTTTGAAATCTGCGAAGTGGAAAGTACGCTGACGGCAGTTCGCGGGGGAATACAAGTTCGTGCTCACTCGAGAAATGTGATCGCGTTCGCCCGGCAGCCGGACTCCTCGTGGAAAGTGGCACGGGTACTCGAATTGCTGGACTGAGCATTATGCAGAAAAGTGATTAGAGCCGCCATGAGTGAATCGCCCTCCTCCGAAGCTACAGAGCCTGGACGCATCATTACCCCAGTAAATCGAACCGGCTGGATACGCTGGTTTCCAGGGTTGGACACTCTGCGTCATTACAAGTCGTCTTGGCTGCGGCACGATCTTGGCGCGGGCCTGGTAATGACCACGATGCTCGTTCCTGTCGGCATCGCGTATGCTCAGGCATCCGGTGTGCCAGGTATCAACGGCCTTTACGCGACCATCGTCCCGTTGCTCGCGTACGCTCTGTTTGGTCCAAGCCGCATTCTTGTCCTGGGCCCCGACTCTGCGCTTGCGCCAGTGATCCTGGCTGTCGTGCTGCCCCTTTCGGCTGGAGAGCCACAACGTGCGGTGGCACTAGCGGGAATGTTGGCAATCGTCTCTGGCGTCGTGTGTATTGCTGCGGGGCTGGGGCGTTTGGGTTTCGTCACAGAGCTGCTTTCAAAGCCTATCCGCTACGGCTATATGAACGGCATCGCACTGACAGTACTGCTGAGCCAAGTCCCAAAGCTGTTCGGCTTCTCTGTAACTGCAAAGGGACCGTTGCGCCAAGTATGGGGAATCGTCGACAAGGTCCTCAAAGGGAACACAAACATTGCGGCACTCGCGATAGGAGCCAGCGCGCTCGTTCTGATACTGTTGCTGAAGGGCAAACCGCGCGTTCCGGGTATTCTGATCGCGGTCGTCGCGGCCACGGTCGCAGTCGCGAGCTTCGACCTCGCTACTCGTGCCGGCGTGTCCGTGCTTGGTCCCCTGCCGCGCGGATTGCCCTCGCTAACGCTTCCCTTTGTCCACGTCGAAGACTGGGTATCGATCCTCATGGGCGGCATTGCCGTCGCGCTCGTTTCATTTGCCGACACGAGCGTGCTTTCTCGAACCTACGCTGCGCGTCTGCGAACGCAGGTTGACCCGAACCAAGAGATGGTGGGTCTCGGCGTCGCCAACCTTGCCTCGGCTTTCTTTCAGGGCTTCCCGATCAGTAGCAGCTCATCGCGGACACCAGTGGCCGAGGCAGCAGGTGCTAAGACACAGTTGACTGGAGTCGTGGGCGCACTTGCCATCGCACTTCTGCTGGTCTTCGCGCCTGAGATTCTACAGGATCTGCCGCACCCCGCCCTCGCAGCCGTCGTCATCGCTGCGGCCATCGGTCTATTCGAAGTGTCCGACTTGCGCCGCATCTATCGTATCCAGCGCTGGGAGTTCTGGCTTTCGATGACCTGCTTCGCAGGTGTGGCCGTGTTCGGTGCCATTCCGGGTATTACCATCGCGATCGTGATTGCAGTGATTGAGTTCCTTTGGGATGGCTGGCGTCCGCATTCGGCAGTGCTTGGCCGCGTCGAACGTGTGAAGGGCTATCACGACATAACCCGTTATCCCGAGGCACGGCAGATCCCTGGCCTCGTGCTGTTCCGGTGGGATGCGCCCCTCTTTTTCGCGAACGCCGAGCTGTTTCACGAACGCGTCCTCGATGCTGTTGCTAAATCACCCACGCCCGTGCACTGGGTGGTAATCGCGGCGGAACCAGTCACGAGTGTCGATGTCACTGCGGCCGATGCCGTCTCCGAGCTAGATGACACCTTGCACGCCGCCAGCATCGAATTGTGCTTTGCTGAGATGAAGGATCCGGTCAAGGACAAGCTGAGGCGCTTCGGACTCTTCACGCGCTTTGGCGAACAAACCTTCTTTGCGACTCTCGGCGAAGCGGTGAATGCCTACCTTGCGAGGCATCCTGTAGACTGGGTCGACTGGGAGGATCGCGCCAAGTCCTGATCAACGCCGTATCAACCGTCGAAGTGGGTACTGGACCGAACTTGTACGAAGCCAAGCCAGATTCGACAATGGCAAACATTCCGAGAGGGATAAACAGAACCGCCGCCGCGATATACGAACCCGTGATTTTCTTCGCTGTTCCCAAAGGATCTCCACTGGCAGTGTATTTGGATCAGCGGATACTCGCCCAAAAACATCTGATTTTGGGCAAGTGAAACGGACGAAAATTGAATGCGTGGAATCAGCTGCTTGTTGAGTCAGAAAAGATGGGGTTTTTGAGCAGGCTTCATACTTGGCAAGCTTCTCCTTCATCTTGGGCCGGCTTGGTCAAAGGGCCCGATGCGCGGTCTCTCCGCCGGGACATGCCGGGAAACAAAGCTTATCAGGTCTTTCCTTTTTGTTGCCTAGGCTTCCGACGGAAGCCCTCACGCTTGCTAAGACCCTTTTCTCTCGTGTAGTGAAGCATGGCGTGTCGCAGCAGCCAATTCGCTTTGGTCTGGTAACCGCGGCCATCGGCTTTGAGCCATGCGATTACGTCGGAATCCAAACGAATCGTGACGGGCTCTTTCGTTGGCCGATAGAACTTGCCGATTTCGGCGCTATTCCAGTCGAGAACCGGCCGGGCATCCGAGAAATCAATGTCCTCGTCTCTTTTTGCGGCGATGGCTTGGATGTCCCGCTTCTGTTCCTTTGTGAGCTTCCTCATAGGCTTTCCTTTCATGGGACGCAGCCGCGCGAGCCGAGATGATGCGAATAACTTCTTCGTTGTATTTTTCATAAAACGTATGAACAACCAATAGAATTGATCCCGGTCCTATGGCCCCAACGGTGATCCAACGTTCCTCATCCGCAAGAGTAACGTCACGCTGCGTAATCGCGTAGGGGTCGTCGAAAACCAGAACGGCAGTTTCAAAGCGAACATCATGCTTGCGAAGGTTTTGTCGGTTTTTGTGCTCATCCCATTCAAATCGCATAGCTGGCCACTACAAAGACAGCGTATTGATCCGAATCGCTAATGTCAATACATTTGTACGTACATCGATTGTCGACCCCGAGCAGCTAAAATCGACGCACAAACCGCGATGATCGCGCAAGAATACCTCGGTTGGTTACGAAGACGCTTGTGACTGGGTAACTCCGCGCCACATTACGCCAAGCGCGTCCCGTATTTCCCCAGTCACGCCGTTACCTACCCCATATCACCATGTTTGCCAAGTTTGCCAATTCACGAGCTTGCAAAAAACCTAAGTGATTGCAATGCCACGTCTTAGGTTTTGATTTACCTCGTTCGCAACGAGGAGGCCGGGGCTTCGAATCCCCTCTCGTCCACCAAACTACTTTTTTGCTTTCAATAACCTACAGCACATTTACGCTATTCTCGGAACGACGTGGAGTAGCCCAGGTAGCCCACGCACGGCGATTCCTGGTGAATGGACCCGTGCCACACGAACGTTCAACAAAGTAATCGCCGAAGTTCGTACTATCCTGAACATTTCTGATTTCCGGCAAATGACATCAAAAAAAAAGTGGGAAATAGCTCAGCACGGTATGCTCTGGGAGTTCGGTACAAATTCGGTACAATTGAGGGAGAGAAAGAATGGCTTTCTGGTTCCTAAGCGACACTGGATGAAGCACTTGGATTTTTTGAGTTTCTTGTTGGAATCCAGGAGGTCGGTGATTCAAAACCGCTCGGCCCGACCACATTCGAGCGGAGAAATCGTGTTCAGTTCGTTGGAGTTAGGCAATTCAGATCTTCGGTAGTGCCGCTTTTTTCTCGAGGAAGTGCAGCAAAGGGGGCTTGGCAAATTAGGATGCTGTGCTAAGCTGTTGGAAACACTCACCGGAGGAGTGGCAGAGTGGCTGAATGCTACGGTCTTGAAAACCGTTAGACTCGAAAGGGTCTCGGGGGTTCGAATCCCTCCTCCTCCGCCACCAAACGTCGCCTAGCTTTGGAGTTAGAGAGAATATCCTTTCGATTGAGGCAAGTGATTGCGCGGCCCTTTATCCCAGTCTTATCACACTTCTTTCATTGGATTGCCTTCTCATCTAGCTTGCTGAACAGCTGTTCAATGCGTGCCATTCCGTTCGCTGTGACTTCCGGCACGTCCTTTATGTAGTGCAGAAGAGTTGTATTGAGGCCGGAATGCCGCAACAGCCCCTTGGCTACCATCGGATCTCGGGTTATCGCGGTGAGCTGTGTTGCGATGCCGCACCTCAATGAGTAGAAGCCCCGCCACTCTAGCGGCTTGGCTTCGAGGTCTCGGTAGTTTTTTGGGTTGCGGAGTGCTGGAAGGATCACTCGTTTCGCCAGCATGTTTACGTCAAGCGGGACGGCGCAATACGAACTTGGGCAGTCGACGGCCACTGCTTACAATTGGACCGCGTTGCATCCAGCTTTTCTGCTTGGAGAAGCCTATCTGGCCGCGCATCAGGGACGGCGAAGCCGCCGCCGAGTTCCAGAAAATCCTCGACCACCGCGGAATGCTGCTGAACTCAGCTATCGGAGTGCTCGCTCACCTCGAGCTCGCCCGGCCCTGTGTCCAGCAGAGGGAAACCAGCAAGGCAAGAACCGCTTATCAGGATTTCCTTACGCTCCGGAAGGACGCCGACCCGGATATCCCCATTCTTATCGCTGCCAAGGCGGAGTACGCGAGGCTTCAGCAGATCCGATACAGCCTAGCGGGTTTGGGAAGCCTTCGGGCTGCTAGTGACGAATCGTGAAATCAAGTGCCGTGATCTGGGTAAATCTCCCGCCTGCCGTCAAACGCGCCGTTCTTCAACAATTGGGGCGGACCTGACGATCATCGAGAAAATGGCTTTTATCGAAAAGACCGGTGAAGAAGAGGCAGCAATTCTTGAGAAGATAGGTCAACGGTGGCCCCGGTGGCATACCGACTTGTGGAGAAAGAACTGAAGAGATTGCAAGAAGACGTGATCATCTCAAGCGTGCAGTGAAGAGAGACGAGCTATTCGGTTACGCGACTAGGTCGTCTTCGTCATGTCGCGTGCTGTCCAGTCGCCTGGAGAATAGATCTCAATACCGATCACAAAGCGTTTGTCCGTGAATGGTTGGCAATGGGCAACGCGGCCAAGAGATTTGAGACTTCCACGGATCGATCGAATCGACAGCTGTTGATTTGGCTCCCAACTCCTCCTGGTCACAACTCGGGCGCCGTGACAGCTGATGTCGATGGTGTGGGCAATTTCGAACGAGGGATCATCTGAACTACTAAGATTCACAAACGTCTTCAGAGGGACACGAACTTCCTTCCGGTGCAGGAGAGACACGTCTGCCACCCTCTGGGCCGGGAGGTCCAACATCGGAATCGTACCAGCGCGGCTCCGTACGAGGTTGTGTGTGGGGCACCTGCTCGTAATCCCAAGCATGCTCACCACAGGGTTTCAAGATTAGGAGGCTCGATGAGCGCAAAGATGAATTGGGATCGAGTGCGAAAGGAAACCCAGACGAGGCGGTCCGGCTCAGAATGGATTGGCTCTGATGCTGTGGGCGACCCAACCGTGTTGTGCACTCCGCCGCGGTGTTTACACCGAAAGAAAGAGGGAACGTCTCCAAACGTTCCCTCTTTTCTTTTTCTTCAGATTTTTGCTTTTGTAGGGGCCCGATCACATCTCGAAGTGGAAAATGTCCACCACAATGTGGGTTCTCTGGTTCAGTAGCACGATGTGCCCGCCGATCACCACGTTGGCGCAATCCGGCGGTGGCGGTGGCAACATCCGTTCGATCTCCCGAGGGCAGGGCTCGATTTTCTTTTGCAGTCCAGGGGGAAGCGCTCCGCGCCGCACCAGTTGTTTTTCCAATCCCGGAGGCAAATGATCTTTCTTCGCTAGTCCCGGTGGAAGATGGTTTTCGTTATGCACGTACCATCCGTGGAATTCTTCCTGGTCATGCTGGTTATAATAGCGTCCGTCATCTCCATGCTTGTCATGACCCTTGCCATGGCCCTTGCCATTTCCATTACCGTTGCCCTGCGCCATCGCCGAACTCGCCGTCAGCAGGAATATTCCCAGTACGCTGGCGGTCATCCATCTTTTTGCTCTCATCACTTATTTCCCTCCGAGGGTGGGCATCTCCAGTCTAGCTTTTTAAACGCCCCGCTCCTTTTAGCCTCGCTAACGTTTGTCGCGAGCGTCACTTGGCCCTTGGTACAGTCGCACCCTGCCTTTGTTCTGCACTTACCAAGTGGTTGGATTTCTGCGAATCGTCACACGCTTACGAGCAGCCCATGAAATCAATGCGCGCAACGTTGGTTGTTGCTCTCGCCGTCACTCTCAAGGCCTGATTGTTTGCATCCGTCGACGTCATCACTTCTGACGGTGAGCAGTCCAGTACGCCGCCACTGGCAGGAACTGCCGCAATTGCGTCCACCATGAACGGTACTTCCCCGCTCACCGGCGCCGAATAGCTGAACCCCGAACTACTGAACACGCCAACGCTGGGATTGCTCCCCGGAACCACCAGCGTATACTGCGCGCAATTCGCGTTTGCAGGACTTCCACTGGGGCAATTGGTGTTCGATCCAACCGAAACCAATCCGGTCGAGCTCACAGCTGGTGTTGTTGCCGTCATCTGAATCGTTTGCAGCGGAATTGTCAGTTGCCGCGTGGTCATCAGACTCGTTCCAAACGACACGCTCTGCAACGCGGAGACGCTTACATCCGCCTGTGCCCCACCCGAAGCCCCACTTGCCGTCACAAATCCCTGCAGTATTGCCGGACCGCTGGCGCCCGTCTCGGCAACTAAAGGAATTGCATTCAGGTTTGTCCCGTTCGGCACGTTGACTACGGCTGTCGCGTTGTAGGGCAAATTGTTCGCCCCTACCGCGACCACTACCACGTCAAAGGGGCCTGGCGGCAGTGGGCAAAACCGAAAATTGCCGTTCCCATCGGCACTCGCTTCCATCACGATTCGATCCACTCCCGTGCTGTCCGGCTGTTCCACCGCCACTAGTACTGTTCCCGCGATTGGGGCTTTCCTAACGGAATCCAGAATCTGTCCACCGATCCCCGAATTATTCGGGCTCACCTGGCCCGCCGTCAGCGTCGGCTTTAGCCGCATCTTTCCGTTGCCTTCCTGCACAATGGACGCGCACGCATTGAAATCGATGTTCAGGTCCACACTCTGCCCCGCCATGACTTGAATTGGTCCGCCGACTATCTGTCCTGGCGGTATCTTCAATCCCGTGTTGTCCTGGCTGCTTAGTTCCAACTCATTCATAGTTCCGTCGGCCATGACGGCGCAATTGTAGCCATTACCCGCGCATGCATTGGACGCGGGAGTTGCTGATCCTGCCGAAGGATTGTTTGACACTAGTAAGAGTCGGATCTGCTGGTAACTGCCCACTGGCAAACTCGCCGAACCGAGCTGCGCTAACACGCAATTCATCTGCGTCTCGGAGAAAAGATCAATCTGCATCGGCTGGTTCGCAAGTTGCGGCGCAAGTTCTTGCCACCCGGAACTATTGTCATCCGCGTGCGGATCAATATGCGCCTGCACCGACCGCACCGTGATATACACGTGGGCAAAGTTCCCATTCGGCTTCTTGCAGCTAGGCGGATCGCTGATCGACACCGTAACCGTGCCGGTGGCGTTGCTCGGCATGGAGGTCATGTTTCCTCCTCCTCCGCAACTCACCGTCATGCTTGCAATCATCAGGATCAACAATGCCCACACCACCACTCTTGCGTTCTCCCCCATTGGGAACACCCTGGAACAGTCCATTTGTCGCTCCTCGAATCGGAAGAAGCGGGTCTTTCCTCCAAACTACTACCCTGATCTGAACTGGAAACCTTACCGACTTTCATTCACACCCGGTACAAAACGTCCTGCTCTGCATCTGGTCTTCGTCGAAACCTTAGCTACATGCGGCGGGGCAGCCTTCTTCATGCGAACTTAGAAATGCTGTCGCACTTTCTATGGTTTCCCTCTCTTAACGCAACTGATCCATCAGCTCTTTACATTAATGGTTACAGGTCTGACTAATCGAAACGTCAGCGGTGCCTCTGCGCTCAGATGGATGTCTTTCTTTCCGGTCATAAACGCGACAGCGGTTCCTGCCCCTGCTCCCACAGGTCCGCCAATCAGCGCTCCCTTGCCTCCAGCCGCCAACGCCCCGATCAGTGCGCCGCCGCCGGCTCCGCCCGCAATCCACCCCCAGTTGCGGTTCTTGTGATTTCCGCCAGCTCTCTGTGCTGTGTTCGTGCGCAATTCGTAGGTCTTGCCATTGATCTCCACAGTTTCCAGTGCCAACTGCAAACGTGCTCGGCCCCTCAGTCTCCCTGACGGCCGCGCGTCTACCACCAACCCCTCCGCGTGTGCCCCTTCCGGGATGATCGTCTTTTCGTCAATCACGATCGGCTCTGCAACCGTGGCCTGGAAATGATCACCCGGTCGGCTCTGATTACTTGCCAGGGCCTGATCCAAGGTCACATGAATCGCCGTTTGCTCTGGCACCGTCACTGGATCAGCATGCCGGGAGATCGCAGCCGCGCTGGCGATCAGCGCCACGATTAGCAGTGAACTTCCACCCAGTAAGAGGTATTGGCGTCTCTTCGATAGCATAGAAACCTCCGGAATAGGTTGAGGCAGGAGAATTACCAAGGAGGCTATTTCTATCCATCTTATCTTTAAGATGTTACGGATGGCTTTGCCCTGGATACTGTAGGAAGAATTTCTTCGACCGTGAACTTTTGGCGTACTGCACGTACCAGGCTGACTGGTTAGTGGCTTTTCGCGACTGGCTGGAATGACGCGATTCCGATAGCTGGCTGAGCGGATGCGCTAGCGACCTGGATGGTTGGTTTTGGAGCTTCCGCAGCGGGCCCCTGCCCGGGAGTAAGCCCGGGAGTGACGGTCCGAGGGGACCGAGGGAAGTGAAGGCTGGACACCTGCTCCCCATTCCCTTACGATGAATGCCCTTCGGAGGTGGAAAGGTGCCGACCCCAAGAGAATGGGTAAGAATCTGTGAACTGGAAAAGGCTGCAATAGAACATCAGTCTGTTGAGAAGTGGATCGAAATAGATCGCAAACTTGATCCCAACTGGACCGAAGAGAAATCAAAGGCTCTGTATCAACGTAAAGAAGAGTGGCTAAAAGGCTGCACTGAACGCCTAAACGAAGCCCGGGCCAACCTAAGCGCCGCAGAGGACCTAGATATCTGGTCTTTCCTCGGAACCTGAGAGGCAATTACCAGCCGTGTGCTACGAGCAGTACAACGCAGGATGATGAATGAGTGGCAACTGCGCGGTGGCATGGAAGGAAGTTGCTTCGAATGCCGCCTAGAGTAAGTGGGTCAGACCGCCAGTTCTGCCCAATACATGGGGTCACCCTGATCCACATCCGGCAATCACGATTAACCTCTGAACGCCTTGTACGCCTCTGTATTCGAACTGGAGGCCTCGATGAAAGCCTTCAACGAAGCACAAAGAAACAAATAGCTAGCTGCTCGGCGTCAACGACGCTCTTCAACAATCTGCCATTCATAGATCAGCGCGGTCTCTTCTCCCCAAGACACCGGCAAGCGGACGCCTTCCGTCGTTTCACGGACTGCTTTGACCTCCGCTTCCATTGATCTGCCGCCTGACCGTTTCACGAGCACGTTGTCACCGACTTTGTATTTGGGCATGGTTGCGGCAATATAGCGCGTCATGGCCGGTAAACGTCCAAAAGGCGAACCAATTCGCAACCCGACTTTGTTCGAAATGGACAAAATTGAGCAGGCAGGTAAGCCCGTCAATTCCCTTAATTTGGAACGACCCTACAGCGAACCCGGCCTTCTGCTAGGCACAAGCGCGTTTACCGCAAACGGGTGGGCTGGGGCGTTCTACCCCCCCGGAATGAAGCCACACGACTTCCTCTCCTACTATGCGAAACAATTCAAGACCGTTGAAATTGACAGCACATATTACGGAACGCCTAGCGAATCGACAGTCACCAGCTGGTACGAAAAGACGCCGCCAGACTTCGTCTTTGCCGCTAAGGTGCCGCAGGTTGTGACGCACGAAAAGGTGTTGAAAGACTGTGAAGCGGAGTTCGATGAATTCATTGACCGGATGGGCCTGTTGGGCGAGAAGCTAGGGCCACTGCTTCTCCAATTTCGGTGGTTTAACAAGTACGAGATTCAAGCAGATGAGTTCTTCCCTCGCCTGCGATTCTTTCTCCAGCGGCTGAAAGATTTACCCACCAATCGGTTTGTCGTGGAAATTCGGAACAAGGCCTGGCTCGATAAGCGGCTGACCGATTTGCTTCGCGAATACAATGTTGCGCTGGCACTGACAGACATCTCTCGGATGCCGCGTCCGTGGGAGAAGAAGCAGTTTGATTTCGTAACGACTGATTTCGTCTATGTGCGTTGGCTGGGCGACCGCAAAGGCATGGAAACGTTGACGACGACATGGGACAAAACGATTATCAACAGAACTGATGACCTTCAGAACTGGGCCGGGTTATTCCGGCAATTCGTTTCGAGGAATCTCAAGGTCTATGCTTACGCCAACAATCACTACGCGGGGCATGGGCCTGATACGGTCAAGTTATTTTGGGACATGTGGAAGCCGAAGAAATAAGCTATGGTTTAGACTCCGTTGGTTTCGATTCTTCTGGCTTAGTTCGTGCGATGTTGGGGCTAACTTCTATTTCAGGTTTCGAGGGCAGTCTTCCCCGAAAAGTTGGCAGTTCTCTTGCCGGATTTCCGCTTTGGCTTTGTCGCAAGCATCCTTCCCGTCAAGGCAGACGTTCTGGAGATATTCATCTCGCTGTTTAAACAAGGCGTTACGATGAATCAGAGGTCGCGCCGTGAACTCTGATTGAACCCTAGCGTCTCTCTCACGTTCAG
The DNA here is from genome assembly GCA_963792145.1 of Candidatus Acidiferrales bacterium. GTDB lineage: Bacteria > Acidobacteriota > Terriglobia > Acidiferrales > UBA7541 > Acidiferrum. The sequence goes on along the minus strand of CAWBVH010000045.1, from coordinate 1,859 downwards.
TTTCACTCTCTTGCAGCTCAATAACACGACAAAAACCGCAACCATACCAATAACTCAGAAGGCAATCGTATTTGACAAATAACGTCGGCCTTGAGTTCACGCCGTTATCCAAGCCATTCAAAACGAGGGAACAGGCGGAGAAGGCGCGCGAGAAATACCCTGAGCGTCTGCGCAAACGATTGGGCTTGGTGTGATTCGGATAAAGAAGTAGCCGGTGCGTCTTGCAGGGCAATCAGGGAAGATTTGCTCGAATGGTTCGGTCCAGAAACCAGCATCTAACCTTGCGTCGATCAGGTTGCCGTAACTCGTTCGAGGCCTATTTACTTGTAAGCCGTTAGCTCGCTCGAAAGTCCACCCGATGTTTGCGAATTTAGAAGCTCGCATGTAATCTCGAAACAGTTTCAAATTTAGTACCTACATTCTGTAACGGGAGTATCTATGCTACGGGCGACCGCTCCGCTCGAAGTCTGCGAAGAATTGTGTCGTTTGAAGAGATACGTAGAACTGCACGCAATTTGGTTGCAGAACGGATAGCGTGCAAACCATCCAGCCTGGTTTTTCGCAATCCGTCTATCCACATCGGCGTCACGACACGGCACAGCACAAAAGATCCACCCTCGTGCTCGTCCTCGCGTGCGTGGTTTCCTTTCTCAGCGCATGCGCAGGAAGTGGTAACAGAGCCGTACCCGAAAATTTCACTGCCATTCGACACACAGTGTTCCTCATCAATGAGAATCACACTTTCGACAACTATTTCGGCACCTTTCCTGGCGCCGACGGCACAACCACCGGGCGGCTATCGACTGGGCAGTGGATTCCGCTGGGCCCCATGCCGGATAGCTACCCGGCCGGCAATCTCTGCAACGGCTGGGACTGCAGCTTGCAGGCGATGGACGGCGGCGAGATGGACAAATTCGATGTGATCAGTGGTGGCACCTCGAGCGCCTACACGCGAGCGACGCCAGAGGAGATTCCCAACTACTGGGCCTATGCTCGGCGATTCACTCTCGCGGATCGCTACTTCACTTCGGTACACGGCCCCAGCCTTCCTAACCATCTTTTCGCGCTTGGCGCCCAATCGGGCGGAGCCATCGATAATGGAGGAGATCCTGGTCCAGGTACCGATTGTGATGGCTCCTCGTGGGGCACAGTCGCCGTGATTGACCAGCACGGTAATCGTTCTCAGCAATCTCGCTGCTTTCATTTCAAGACGCTGCCCGATGCCCTCCAGGAGGCCGGTATTAGCTGGAAATATTACGGCGAGAACGGAGGCTTTCTTTCCCTTATCGCGAGCATTCGCAACACCAACTTGTGGAATGAAGGCATCGCATCTCCCACGCAATTCTTCGCGGACGCAAAGAGCGGTCAGTTGCCCGCGGTAAGTTGGCTTTTGCCGCCTGGGGAATACAGTGAACACCCGCCCGGCAGCATGTGCGAGGGAGAAAATTGGACCGTGAGCGTGTTGAACGCCGTAATGCAAGGGCCGGATTGGAATTCTACGGTAGTCTTTGTGACCTGGGACGATTTCGGAGGTTTTTACGACCACGTGGCGCCGCCGCAAGTCGATCAATTTGGTTTAGGCCCGCGCGTGCCGCTGTTGATCATTTCTCCGTACGCTAAGGCAGGGTATGTCTCTCACACTGTGTACGATCACACATCGGTTTTGAAGTTCATCGAAACGCGTTACGGCTTGCAACCGTTGACGTCGCGCGACGCAGCGGCCAGCAACATGTTGGACAGCTTTGATTTTGCGCAAGCGCCGCAAGCTCCGCTGCTGCTGCAGCCGCATACGTGCCCGTAAGTAGGCTATGCGTCGAGCGAAAGTCGGCAATCTTCCTGTCGCGATGTGCCGTTGTGTG
>CAWBVH010000044.1:0-188393 GCA_963792145.1 Candidatus Acidiferrales bacterium | reverse complement strand
TTCGCTCTTGCCCCCGGTCAATCCCAGGTTGCGAATTGCTTCCCGTTTCAACTCCTCATTCTTCTCATTCTTCGCAAGCACCAGCAGTTGTTCCCGGTCTCCTGAAATCATGTAGCTCCGGATGACGGCCCGCCTGATGCTCGGGTCATTCGTACTCGTGTACACTCCCGCCAGCGTTTGTGCCGCGCGCTTTCCTCCGAAGATTCCCAGGTACTCCACTGCTTTCCGTTGCAATTCCGGATTGCCTTGTCCCTGCGCGACCTTCCCCAACACTTCGAGCGCCTGCGGCGATCCACTCTGCGCCAGCACGAACAGTGCTTTGGACTTCACCGTCGGCGACGCCGAACCGTTCAGTACCTTCTCGACCGAAGCCACCCCTTGCTCCGGGTTGTTGTTCATGATCCCCTGCAATGCCAGCAGCTTCAGATCTTCGTCGCCGACCGCATCGGGATTTGCTTTTTGCCCAGAGTTTTGGCGCACTTCCATTTCCAGGGCGGCCGCGTCTTTTGTCCATCGGCTTTGCGGGTAGTTCTTCTTGAGGTCGACAATCCTCGCCAATGCTGCTTCTCTCTTGCCTTCCTTGTTTTCTGCGTACGCCAGCCAGTACAGTGCCGCGTCTGCCTGCGGTCCCTTCAGTTGATACAGTTCCGCGAATTTCTTCCCCGCCACTCCGTACTGCCCGTCGTCCAGCGCTTCGCGTCCATCGTCATACAGCTCTTGCAAGCGATCGGCGCGCTCCTGTTCCCGGTCTTTCTTCTCCTGCTCGCGGTCGCGAATTTCCTCTTCCCGATCCCGCTCCTCTGCCTCTTTCTCTCGCTGCGCCTCTTTCAGCTCCTCGCTCGTCGCAAAACGCTTCACTTCGCCTGGTGTTTGTGGTTTCTGCTGCGACCTGGCAGCCAACACACCAGGACCCGCCGCCAGCAGCCCCGCCACTGCCGCGATGATTCCCATCCGCTGCGCAATTCTCTCGAAGTTCTCCGTCATCATCCGCCCTTTCATACCTTGTTCCTTTCCTTCACTCCTGATTTTTCCTGCGTTGGCGAGGGCTGTGCCGCTTTCCCTCTCTCGCGCAGATCCTGGTTCACCACTCGCACCTTGAAAAGAATTCCCCTCGCCTCGACGTGCTTCCTCAGCGCCTCAAACTGCGCTGGCGTTACCTCATCTGGACTGTTCGCGATATCCAACAGCACACGCTCCAGTTCATCCAGTGTGCTGGCCATCGCCCGATCGCCTTCCTTCAATGCTGTCTGGCGGTACAACCGGTTTTCTTCCACTAGGTCTTCCGCGCGCCGCTGCGTCGTCGAGATGTTGATTACTTTCTGACCGCTCTCCGCCGGCTGCGCATTTTCCAGTTCCATCAACATCATTTCAGAGCGTCCCAGGTGATCTCCCACGGCCACCACCAAAACGCGCTCGCGTACGTTACCGGCATCTGCAACCTCCCCACCGACTTCATGCCGCCCCTTGCGCACTCCAATCACGAACGCCAGCACGATCAGCGCCGCCATCGCTCCGGCAACTGCTAGCGGCTTCCACGAAATCCATCCTTGCCAGAAATTTGCTCGCTTTTCAGGCAGACGATCTGCTATCTGCCGCCACACTCGCTGCCCGTAGTCTTCACCGGGATCCGGCACCGGCATTGCATCCAGTGCCGCAAACACCGCCTGGATCCGGTCCATCTCGCTCCGGCACTCGCCGCATTCCTTCAAGTGCATCGCGATTTCCTCGCGATCCTTTTGTTCACCATCTCGATATCCAATCAATTCTTCTTCTGTCTTGTGTTTCATGATTCCGTTCCCATCGCCCTTGCGGTTCGGCCCTCCGCAAATGGCTCCAATGCGCGTCGTAGTTTTCCTACCGCGCGAAATACCGTGTTCTTCGTCGCGTTGGCGTTCGATTTCAGCACTTCCGCAATTTCCTCAATCGGGCAGCCTTCCCAATGCCGCATTACAATCGCTGTCCGCTCTGCCGGTGTCAGCGCATCCAACGCTTCCTTCATCTTCAACGCCAGCTCTCCGCTCCTCGCCAAGCGTTCCGGCGATGGCCCTCCATCCTGCACTTGCATCAGCGGATCGACTTCCAATCCATCTTTCGTTGCTCTGCCCGGTCGTCGTTCTCGCCGCGAATCTTCTGATTTCCGTTGTCGCAGCAGGTCGATTGCGTAGTTCGCACCGATACGGTAGACCCATGTCCCGAAATTCGCATTTCCCGCGAACTGCCTGAGCTTTTTGTAGCCGCGTAAAAATGCCTCCTGCACCACTTCTTCTGCGTCCTGCTTGTTGCCCGTCATCCGGTAGGCCATCTGGTACACATTCCTGCTGTGCCTCTCCACAAGGACACGATAAGCATCCCGATGGCCCTCGAGCGTCCGCTCGATGGCCATCGCGTCGCTGATCCCATCCGCAGGCCTCTCGATGCTTTCGTTCATCCTCACGATTAGACAGGTTTACCCTTCCCCGGTTAGGCCGTCCGGACCGCTCCCGCTGCCCTCCGCCGGCTGCCTAGTCCCGCGTCTTCGATCCATCCTGTGCGGTCTTGTTTCCGCAACACGCTGAGTATAAATGGTTTATTGCCCCGCCCCACAGCTCCTCAATTTTGCGTGGAGCTCCCCGCATCCGTTGTCGATTTCCGCCCGTCTGAATCGTCATGTCTCTGCACGATCATTTACGCGGGAATTTCGGACTATACTCGCGTTCTCTAGGAGCCGAACATGCCTCAATACATCATTCTGCTTTACGATGATCCCAAGAAGTTTGCCGAACTCAGCCCTCAGGAAATGCAAGAAGCCTTCAAGAAGTACTATGGATGGGGACAGAAAATGCGCGAGCAGGGCCGCCTTACCGGCAGCAACAAGTTGACGGACGCCGCAGGCCGCGTGCTTCGCGGCAAATCGCCCATGCGCGTCACCGACGGTCCCTTTACCGAAGGCAAGGAAGTTCTTGGCGGCTACTACATGTTTAACGCTGACAGCTACGAACACGCCATTGACTTGACTCGCGATCATCCGCAACTCGAATACGGGGGCACCGTCGAAGTCCGCGAAATTCAGGTGCTGACCCCGCCCAGCCAGAATGCCTGAGTCGGACACGAGAATCGCCTCCGTGGTTGACCATCTGTTTCGCAGCTCTGCGGGACAGATGGTCTCCTATCTCACGCGTGTCCTTGGCCCCGCGCATTTGGACTTGGCCGAAGAAGCCGTCCAGGACGCTCTCATCAAAGCGCTGCAGACGTGGCCATTCTCCGGCATTCCCGATAATCCGCCCGGCTGGCTTCTGCACGTAGCGCGCAACCGTGCGCTCGACCTGGTGCGCCACCGCGGCGTGGTACTGCAGAAGACTTCTGAAATTGTTGTTGAACTCTCGCAGCCTCAAGCCGAGCCTCGTTTGGAATTACCGACGGCCTTGCGCGATGACGAACTGTGCATGATCTTTCTAGCTTGCAACCCCGCGCTCCCTCGCGATTCGCGCGTTGCCCTCAGCCTGAAGGCAGTCAGCGGTTTTTCCGTTAAGGAAATTGCCCGTGCCTATCTCTGCGATCCCGCCACAATTGCGCAGCGCCTGGTGCGTGCGAAGCGCCAGATACGCGAACAGGGACTCGCCTTCGAGCTGCCCCCCGCGCACGAGTTGGGCAAATCTCTCGATTCCGTTCTCGAAGTCATCTATCTCTTGTTTAATGAAGGTTACGCCGCCCACGCGGGAGACGATCTGGTTCGCCACGATCTGTGCTCTGAGGCTTTGCGCTTGGCACTTCTTGTAGCTGATTCGCCAGTGTCTCAGCCCAAAGCGCATGCCCTGGTTTCACTCTTAGCCTTTCAGGGCGCACGGCTCGCCGCGCGTGTCGACGACAATGGCGAACTCGTCCTTCTCCAGGATCAGGATCGCTCCAAATGGGATTCGCGGCTGATCGCCCTCGGCTCACGCCGCTTGGCCATGAGCGCAGAAGGCGACGAGCTTTCTCAGTTCCACGTGCAAGCCGCCATCGCCTCGATTCACGCGCAGGCGAAGGATCCTTCCACCACCGATTGGGAAGCAATTCTCGATCTTTATGACGACCTGATGGCTCTGAACCCGTCTGCCGTCGTAGCCCTCAATCGCATCGTTGCGCTCGGAAAAATCCATGGCCCTGAGTACGCTCTGGATGAACTAACGGCAATCCAGGATGACCCCGCGTTGCGTGACTACTATCTCTTGCCGTCCACTCGCGCAAGTTTGCTCGCCGAAACAAAAGAATTTTCCCAAGCAGCAGATTACTTTGAAGCAGCTCTGCGCCGTCCCTGCTCTGAACCTGAGCGCCGATTCCTCACGCGCCGCATGCAAGAATGCCGCGACCAATCTCTTCGCCAGCAAAAACCCTCGTAGGTTTAACCCCGCTCATAAATGCCGTATCATTGCAGTAGATTCCCTGGAGACACCCACGTGATACCTCGCTATACCCGCGAAGCAATGGGACGTGTCTGGAGCGACGCCAATCGCTTCCAGAAATGGCTCGACGTTGAACTCGCCGCCGCCGACACACTGGCGGAAGCCGGTGAGGTGCCCAAGGAAGCCGCCGCTGCGTTGCGTTCCCGCGCCAAGGTCGACGTCGCCCGCATCAACGAGCTCGAAGCCAAAGTGAAGCACGACGTCATCGCCTTCACCATGGCCGTCGGTGAATCCGTTGGCGATCCGGAAGCCGCGCGCTGGCTGCACTATGGCATGACCTCCAACGATGTCGTCGATACCGCGCAAGCCCTTCTTGTGCGCGACGCTTCCCACATCATCGAACGCGACCTCGTGATCCTTGGCGAAGTTCTGGATGTGCGCGCGCACGAATTCCAGCACACGCCGCAGATTGGCCGCACTCACGGCGTTCACGCCGAACCCATCACCTTTGGCCTCAAGATCGCCAACTGGTTCGCCGAGAATCAGCGCAACATCGCTCGCTTCCGCGAAGCCGCCCACGGCATGGCTTTCGGTAAGATCTCCGGCGCAGTCGGCAACGCTTCGCATCTCGGCACAGACATCGAGGAGAAGATCTGCAAGCGGCTGGGCCTGCAAGTCACACCCGTGGCGTCGCAAGTGATCCAGCGCGATCGTCACGCGCATTACCTCGGCGCGCTTGCCTTGATTGCTACCATGCTGGAGAAGTTCGCTCTGGAAATCCGCCATTTGCAGCGCACCGAAGTGCGTGAAGCGGAGGAACACTTCGCGCACGAGCAGCGCGGCAGTTCCGCGATGCCGCACAAGCGCAATCCCGTGAACTGCGAGCAGATCTGCGGCCTCGCACGTTTGGTACGCAGCAACATGCAGGCAGGGTACGACAACATCGCGCTGTGGCACGAGCGCGACATCTCGCACAGCAGCGTTGAGCGCGTCATCCTTCCCGATTCCACGATCCTGGTGGATTACATGCTCGCGAAGATGACCCAGATCATCAGCGAGATGCGCGTGTTTCCCGCTCGCATGTTGCGCAACCTGGAAAGCACGCACGGACTCGTGTTCTCAGGCCAGTTGCTGCAGGATCTTGTGGGGAAGGGAATGCCGCGCGACGACGCTTACAAGGCGGTGCAATCGAATGCCATGGTAGCGTGGGAAACGGAAACAAGTTTTCGCGAGCGTGTGACGAAGGACGGACGCATCACGAAATACATGACGCCAAAGGACCTGGAATTTACTTTCGATCTGAATCGTCAGTTGCGGAACGTGGACAAAATTTTCGATCGCGTGTTTGGCGCGCATCCTGCCGGAGAACGCGGCATCGCCAACATGGCGTAAACGGCGCGATCAGAAACTAGTCCACGCGTTGCACGTAGCGCGCTTCGGACGTGTCCACGCGAATGCGATCGCCTTCGTTAACAAACGGCGGCACGTTCACCACCAGCCCAGTTTCCAAGGTCGCCGGCTTCATCACCGCGCTGGCCGTGGCTTTCTGGAGCGTCGGCTCGGTCTGGACTACTTTCATGTCCATGGTGTCCGGCAAATCCACGCCGATGGCTTTGTCCTCGAAGAATTCGATTTTGACGATAGTGTTGGGAATCAGATAGTAGACGGTTTCCCCGAGTTCATTGCGGCTCATCTGCATTTGCTCGTAGGTTTGCGTATTCATGAAGTGGAAGTCGTCGCCCTCGTTATACAGGTACTCGAATTCGATTTCATCTAGGATGGCGCGCTCCACAAATTCTTCGGCGCGGAAGCGGTAGTCGATCATCACGCCGTTTCTAAGATTCTTCAGGCGCGTCTGCATGGAGCCTCGCTTGTTTCCAGGTGTGCGGTGATCGGTGCTGAATACTGTGTACAGTTGGCCCTCGTGCTGGATAACCATCCCGGGGCGAAGTTGCGTTGCTTTAGTGCTGCTCATAAATTCGCACGGCCGCAAAAAGGGCCGCAAGCTCCCTATTAAGGTGATAGAAAATTCGGAAATTCCAGACGGCAGCCCAGAGGAGCAGCGCGTGGAATGACACGAGGCGCGCAGGCCGGTACGGCGGGCCAAACGCGAATCATCAGTATAGACGGGGCTCTTCCCGATGGTCAATGTGAGCCGGGGTATGGGGGTATTGGTAGGAGGGAGCGAAACTGCTGCTTTTGCACAATCCTGGTGCAATTTACTCCCGATCAAGGGCCAAGGACATCGCCAATAAATTCCGCGATGCTGCTTCACGGCGAATAGTCTCTGCTGCATCGTAGTTAAGGAATCGCCGTGTATTACAAATCATTCTTACAAGTAGGAGTATCCTTCGCGACAACTTCGGCTACACCGCCTTCATTCCCATGCTGACGTTCAGAAAGTCAGAACGCAAGCCTTAACGCTAGCTGAATGACACGAGGATTTACAGCCGTGCTATTAATGACGCCGAACGTGGGAGAGGTGAAGGTGCTGTCCGGGTTAGCAAACTGCGGATGGTTCAGTGCGTTGTACAGTTCAGCGCGAAGTTGAAGGCTGCTTCCTTCGCTGGGCCATTTGACAGGTATCGTCTTTGAGAATGCGAGATCCGCGTTCGCTTGTCCAGGACCGGATACAATCCCCGTTCCGCTGTTCCCAAAGCCAGTTCCAATGCCGTCTGTGCCGATCACCGGCGGGTTTGTAAAACACGAGGTGTTAAAATAGCTGTTCAGTTTTGATCCAATCGCCCCCGCCGTCACCGACAATTGGCTCTTCGTACAGTTACCGGTCAGTTCCGCCCGATCTTCGCTTATTCCAAAGATGTTGTTGGGATTGGTGGCCGCAATGGTAAGAGCACTCCCAGACTGAACGGTGATCACCGCAGCTAGCTCCCATCCTCCAAGAACCGCACGCCAGAGGCCGTCGCGTGGGCTAGGGAGTGTCCACGTCTCGCTCAGAACGAATCGATGTGTGCGATCAAAACTCGCTCTCCCCCACCGCTGGCTAGGCGAGTCTTGGTTTCCTAATGTCAGCCCATTTCCTGACGCCGTTGAGTTAATGTCGGCGCCATCCGTGTCCAGGGTCTTTGAGAAAGTGTAGGAAGCGAGGAATTGCAGGCCGTGGCTTAACTGCTTCGTCAGACTGACTTCAAGCCCGTTGTACCAGGAATTGCCCTCGGATTCCATTTCAACAAGAGAGTTCGGAGGCACTCCGAGCACCGGAACTCGCAGAGAGATATTTGCGACAGTATCTGTCGTCACCCCCCTTATTGGATTGCTAACAGAGGCTGATAGAGCTTGATTGAGGGAACGTTGGCGTACCAAGTGTATTCCACGGGTCCCTACGTACCCGACTTCCAGCAACCAACCTTCATGGAACTCAGTCTGAACGTTTAATGAACATTGCTGAACCATCGTGGGTCGAAAGCCGGGAGCGACACCGTAAATGGTCGTAGCGGTAGTTGGTGAGTAAGCGGGGAACATAGGGAAGGACTCCGGAGTAGGAAACGGCTGCGCGAAAGGCGATTGGAAAGTCGCACCTGCATTTGACTGACCACTGTTCAATCGGAACTCAGAATACGGAGCGCCGAATACGCTTTGGTAAAACGCTTGACCGGTTGGTTGCGAGTAATAAATACCGTAACCTCCCCTGAGTATCAACGCACTTGACCTGGGTAAGAACTGCCAGGCAAACCCGATTCGTGGAGCTAGCGTATTTTGTCCGTCCCCATAGTTCCCAAACGGATTGTTCACCCGAGTGACGCCAGGGGGGAGCGCACCGGAGAAGTTGGAAGCTACAATGTAACCCGCAAGGCTTCCAGCCGGCGGCGGGTTGGCATCGGCCCTGCTGAGATCGAAGCTCGAGTTCCTGCCCAGTTTGTCTCCGAACTGACCGATGCGCTCATATCGCAAACCAATATTGAGAGTAAGCGACTTGCCAATTCTGTAGTCGTCCTGAGCGAATCCTGTACCCTCCCACGCCCGGTAAGCTCGATATGTCAGCCCGAAGTCATCAAACGATGCAAAAACATTGCTGAATTCCGTACCGTTGCTCTCCGCATTCAGGCCAAGCAGAAAATCCGGCCAAGAGAGAAATTGCACGAATGACCCCAGTCCTACTATGTCGATATTGTCTTGAAATCTGGTTATCGATCCACCCAGTCGGAGGGTGTGGGCTCCATGGACAAAGCTCAAACCGTCGCTAAAGACAAAACTGTTTTGAGTTATCGTCCGCGGGAATCCGGAGGCGAAGCTGACGGAACCGGCTATTTTCAAGCTTGGAAGCTCATTGTTATAGTTCATCTCTCCTTCGGCAACTCCAACGCCTGACCAGTTGAACGGGGTTTGAGCTTCCGTGCTGGTCCTCGTGCGGACGTAGCCAAACTTTGCTTCGTTGAGCCAGCCGTTGCGGAAAGCATAGGTATGGGCGATGGAGAGGACGCTAAAGCCAGAATCGCTCGGACTCGGAAATCCAGGTATGTTACCCTCCGGGTTGAGCCCATTCCCGGGAAACGTGATCGTCTCATTATCATCGGCAAGAAAGAAGCGAGCGGAGATTTTGCTGTTAGCACTTGTCAGGTAATCAACGTTAGTCGAAAACTGATTTTCGTAGAAACGACAGGGTTCCGTAAAGACTGAAAAACCCTGCTGGGCGAAGGGCTTGGTTGTATCCACAGTTTGTGGAGTTGGAATCAAAAAAGATCCGTCGGGGAGCTTGAGATTTAGCAGGGTCAGAGCCACGGGATTGATATTGGAGCCGTCCGCTTTAACGGCAACTCCACCTAAGGCACCTGCCATGCCGCCAAACAACTTCCCGAGCGCCTCTGGAGATCTGTTGTTGGTTAGCGGCGGCTGGCTTAAGCTGGCGGTACAGGCAATCCTCGACTGACCAGCAGCTACGCCGTTAACTTGGCGCGTTCCTTGATACGAACCGAAGAACAGCAATTTCTCCTTCTTAATCGGCCCACCAAGCGCAAACCCAAACTGGTTCTCCTTGAGGGCAGGGCGTGGTTGCTCTGTTCGATTGAGGAAGAAATCGTTTGCGTTGAGAGCCTCGTTCCGAAAAAACTCAAAGACGGTGCCATGGAAATCGTTGCCACCCGCTTTTGTGATCAAGCTTACATTGGCACCAGCATAACGCCCATAAACTGCATCGTAGAGCCCGGTCTGCACCTTGAACTCTTGTATGCTGTCAGGGTTAGGTATAGGAATTCCTCCGCTCCCTGCCGCACTCCCCTGTACGTCACTAACACTTACCCCGTCTATCTGAAAGTTGTTATCGTAGGAGCGAGCTCCGTGCACGAAGATCCCATCATTGGATTTGGCGATCTGAGACAGCGCGGTGCCGCCGAGCCCAAGTTCTCCGGCGTTGTACACCCCGACAGCTACGCCAGGAGAAAGCCCGATTATTTGAGCGAAGTTTCTCGTCACCAGCGGTAGGTCGCTGACTGAGCTTTCATTGACCACGCGTCCCAAGGCAGCGCTGTCGGTTTGAACCATCACCGGCTGGGAGGAAACCATTGCACGCTCGACATGTGCTGCAAGTTGCAGGCGCAGTTCGAGTCTGAGCGTTTCGGTAAGAGATATGTGCAGTTCCATAAGATTCAGAGAATCGAAATCGGTTTTGGTTGCTTGTAGTTGATACGTGCCAGGGGGTAGAAGAAGAAAACTGAACCTTCCGTGCGCGTCGGACATTGCCGATTTGGTGCGGCCTGTTTCGCGATTGCTAAGGCGTAAGAACACACTAGGCAACTCGGCACCGGATGGGTCCAGCGATACGCCGGCCAGCGCACCGGTGGAGGTTGTTTGACCATGCAGACTGGTGGAAAGCAGCGTTGCGATTGCTATTATCCCTGCCGACAAAATGCCACGCTGCGGATGACGGGCGACTTGTGAATTGTGACTCATCGGGGTCCACAGATGACGGCCACAAGGAGAACGACTACCCACTCCTGCCACTTACACGAGGGACTAATCTTTTTTGGACTCTCGGAGATGCTAACCTAGGCTCGGGCTTCTCGCCAGTGCTATATTCATGGTCATCGGACCGCTTTGTCAGAATCGCCCTGGAGGTTTCTTATGACGGCTCCAGTCGAGCACTGCTTGGCGGGCAAACTTTGCCGCCAGCGTTGGCACGATTCTGGCCATTGTCATAGAGGGAGATCAGGAGAGGCAAGGTTCGCCCTGGTTCTAGTCGTCGTCGCGGCTTTTCTCATTCCGCAATCGATTGTGGCGCAGCAAACGAAGGCACTCCGGCGAGTCCTCATTTTCAACGATTTTGGTTCTATTTCGTCGCCCGGGGTCGCGATTCTAGATCAGGCCATCGCCGCTGGCCTAGCGAGTTCTCCATACCAGATCGAACTCTACAACGAGAATCTTGAGGCAAGCTTGTTTCCAGATGAGCCTTCCCAGCACAGGTTCCGTGAATGGTACATTCGCAAATACGCAGACCGCAAACCGGATGTGATCATTACCGTCGGACCTGCATCTCTCAAGTTCATGGTCGAGTGGCATCAAAAGTCATTTCCGAACATCCCGATCGTCTTCTGCGGCAGCACGCGGGAAATGCTAGACCAGCTGAAGCCGGACTCTTACTTTACCGGTGTTTGGGGGGTGCCACAGCCAGAAAAGACACTGATCGCGGCGCTGCATTTGCAACCCGACACCAAGCACGTGGTTGTCGTGGGTGGTGTTGCAGCGTTTGACCGGAGTCTCGAGGCCGTCACCAAGGAAAGTTTGCGCAAGTACGAGTCACAGTTCGAGTTCACATACCTCACGAACCTTGAGATGCCTGCGCTCCTTGAACGACTAAGGCGGTTGCCGAGCAAAACGATTGTCTATCATACCTCCCTTATGGAGGATGCTGCGGGAGCACACTTTATTGACGCAACCCAAGCCGTTCCTATGGTTGCGAATGCCGCGAACGCACCTGTCTTTGTAATGGATGACGTAGATGTCGGTAACGGAACGGTGGGCGGCGCTGTGGTGAGCTGGGCTGCGGACGGTAAGATTGCTGCTGGGATGGCTTTGAGGATCCTCGACGGCGCGAAACCGCAGGAACTCCCCATCGTTAGGAACGACAACGTCTATCTGTTCGATTGGCGGGCTCTGCGTCGGTGGGGATTCAAGGAAAGCGACCTTCCACCCGGAAGCATGGTGATTTTTCGCGAATTCTCCGTATGGGAACGCACCAAATGGATCTGGATCAGTGGTCTACTTATCATCCTCAGTCTATCCACCCTTACCGTCTATCTTCAGTTCAGCCGAAGGCAACTCAAGCAGGCGAGAGAGTCTCAGTTACAGCTAAGCGGCCTTTTGATCAATGCTCAGGAAACGGAACGGAGACGATTGGCGTCGGAACTCCATGATGATTTTAGCCAGCGCCTGGCCCTACTCGCATTAGGATTGGAAAATGCTTCGGAGGCGTTACCTGACTCATCAGAAGCTGCCAAGCGACAACTGCACGAGCTTTTTGATTCAGCCAGCGAGCTTGGTGCCGATCTACACATAGTATCCCATCGTCTGCATCCATCCGCGCTTGAGAGCCTGGGACTTGCCCCAGGGGTAGATGCTCTATGTAAGGAGTTTACTGCCCGGCAGGGCATTGAAGTTGATTTTTCTTCCGAGAATATTCCACGTGTCGTGTCTCCCAACGTGGCTCTATGTTTATTCCGTATTGTCCAGGAAGGCCTTCAGAATTTAAGGAAGCATAGCGGGGCTTCACAGGCCCGAGTGAGTCTGCGCAAGGACGGGGACAGATTGCTTCTCTCCGTATGCGACGAAGGCCGTGGTTTCGATACCGAGGAGATGAGCAGTAAAGTGGGTTTGGGCATCCCAAGCATGGGAGAACGTGTACGACTAGTGGGTGGGCAATTCGAGATTCAGTCGGAACCCGGGAAGGGGACCAGGATCGAGGTGTCTGTGCCCTCCCAACATGAAAACGGGCTTATGAACAGTTGACTACTAAATGCACTAAATGCGCCCCAGTGTCTATATTCAGATGATTCGCTTCACAATACCCGTGAGTTCCGCTAGAGGCAGCCAGTGTCTAGGATGAGGAATAGTCATTCCTCGCCGAATGAGGGTTGCATACGGATGAGATACGCCAAGCGTCAAGCGTATTGATTTGACCGTGGATTTGGACAGTAGAGGCAAAATGTCTCGCCGGTAAGTATCCTCATCGAGCCACGTTGGCAGATCAGAAGCCTTCCACTTTCGCAAAGCCTGGGCCTGTTTTGACTGGGTAGCGGACCTACGAGCTTCGGCAGTCGCACTGTGGGTAGCGATGCGTCCTAACTTCGCTTGCTCCAGAAGGTTTTCCCGATTCACTAAAGGAACGCAATTTACGCAATACTTTGAACCCGTTGTTAGCGCTGCACCACAGATTGGGCAACGTCGTTGTGCCTCGGGGATCACTGGAACCGTTGCAACCAAATTACCAGCCTTCGCTTGACTTCGCCTTTCTTGCGTGAGCCTAGTCGGCAGGAGCGTGGACCTCTTGGTCCTGCCCTGCCAGAAAATCTTGGCTGCTCGTTCCGCGTAAGGCGAAACTGCTCTGCGCCATGCCCCTGCCGTCTCGGAAAGCTGCGCTGCAAATGGCCCCATCAACCGACAATTCCCATTGGCTCGTTCGAAAAACCATTCTTTTCGCAGGGGGCCGCGATTCAACCAATCAAACACATAGGAGTCCACAAGTGGCCGGACGGGTTCGAGGAGATCGTGGGCCAGGCTGTCTCTGTTGGGAGTGTCGCGGTGCAGAACTCCTAATCCTGGATCGAGACCAAGCTCGGCAGCCGCAAGACGCGCCTCCGATTCGAGAATTGCGTAGAGATAATTCAAGACGGCATTCGGTGGGTTTACAGCGAGACGCGGGGAACCCGTTAACGGTGAAACACGGGCACCGAAAACGTGCCAGTGGTTCGGTACCCGGCGAAGGTCCGTTCGCGGATACTGAATCGGCAGATTCGACCATGCGGACCAGTAAGCCAAAGCCGCGTTCGCCTCAATCGAAAGTACAGATTCGAGACGCTGGATTGATTTAAGTGCACTTCGGTACTTGGCGATGCTGTCCGCGACAGATGGATTGTTGAGTCTGTCTCTTGCCACGTGAGGGAGCGAAACTGCCCTATTTGCACTATTTTGGTGCCGTCCGTCCCCGTTCACGCCGAATAAACGGCTGAGTGTTCTGCACAGATGGTTCTGAACGCCTGTTCATCTTCTTGGATGAGAAGGCTGAACGGATACGCACAAAGGATGTCCACTTTGTAGGTTGACGCAAGAATGTTGCCGAGCTGTTCGAGGCGAATCGCTGCATCCCTTTTACCCTCCGCCCACAAGATAGCAACACCTTCGCCGCAAATCGCAGTCCGAGGATGTCCTGACTTCACCGCACTCGAGGCTGACTGTATGAGATTCCTGAAGCCCTCAAGAAACCGATCCGCGTCAGGCAAGCCATTTACCATGAATGTGGAAAGTGTGTCAGCGGCATCCAACGAAACGTAGGCTCCCTCTTGAATAGCGGCATCAACATCCAGGCCTTGCGCCTTCAAACCCTGAACAAGGCTATCCCGGTGTGGTTTCGTAGCGAATACAATAGCCGCATTCCCGGCCTTCAGAGCGGCCCCGATAAAGTGAGTAACGCTCTCTAGAAAAACGGCATCATGAGAATAGAACTGAACCTGGTGGCAGCGAACGATCTCCATTCTTTTTAGTAGGGCCGGTGCCGCAGGCCATGCGAGATCCTCACTGCGGCCGAGGCCGCCAGGGGCTCGCGTATCAGCATTAGTGCATCCCTTTAGCGTGCTACTGATATACCGCTTGCTCTGAAAGACGGCTTCCACGGCCTTCGCCAATTCCTGCCCAGCATCTGACTTGACGACGTAACCATTCGCACCAGTGTCCAAAGCCCCTTCTGCAATCTCCCAAGAGGCATACGTGCTCACGAAAAGAATTTTGGAGTTCGGAGCAACCTTGCGGATTTGTTTAGCAGCTTCGATACCACTGAGCTTTGGAAGTCTGATGTCTAAGAGAATCAGGTCCGGCGTGAGTTCTTCTGCTTTCTGCACTGCTTCCAGGCCATCGGAGGCCTCACAGATGACATGCCATCCGGGCTCTATCTGCGCAATCGTAGAAACGAAACGACGCCAGGGTGCAAAATCGTCCACTACCAAGATACGGACAATGGACTGATTGCTGATGGCCTTCTCCTGGTTGGAGTTCAAGACCTGCCTGACGGGCTCAGGGTCTTGAACGAATTGCGACAGGGAAAGCGTCCCATACGAGATTCACTCTGTCGTTGCCTATAGGCAGCATTGAGCTTGCTCAAACGCAATCACGGAATGGAGACAGCAGAGGGAAAAGAGGATAGAGATTTAACCGTCGTCACAGCACACGTAAGAATAGCCGTTCAGGCGACAGTAGCAGAATCTTCCGGCGACGCTTCACTAAGGCACGCTCACGCTGCCATTGGCTAATCTGGCGGCTTACGGCGAACGGCGTGACGTTCGCGGCGTTCGCCAACTCCTCGTTTGTGAGATGGAGTACAACGCCAGCCTTGGTTTCCTGGCCGATCGTGCGGGCAAGAGTAACGAGTACGTCAGCAATTCGCTGCCGACCTGTGTGGCAAGCTAAACTTACATGGGACATTAGATGCCAAGCGATGTACTCTGACGCAGTTGACAAGGCGTTCTCGAGCAATCTGGGATACCGTGCGATGAGGCCTCGGATTGCAGGGCGATCCCATACCAACATTGAGCTGTCCATCACTGTTTCTGTGCTAACGAGATAAGAAGAAGGAGTCGACAAAACCGTTAGACCACCGAATAGATCTCCTGGTCCAAGCCATTGAAAGAGAAGCTTCTTGCCCTCTTCTGTAACGAAGAAATATCTGACAAGGCCTTTGGTCAGCAGGAAAAGACGATCGGCGGGGTGACCCTGGTTTGTGATCACAGAATTGGCGAAGAATCGGCGTTGCGTTGCAGCTGCCAAGATTGTCTTGCGATCAGCCGGATTCAGTCCATCGAGGAATTGTGCTCTCAGGTCCAGTGATATAGTAGCAATCCGCGACGCAGGCATAGGTGGGTCTCCCTCAGTAGAAATGGGCTGACTCCTTACTCTGTGGGCGGTTCGGGGAAGACGATCCCCTCGACGTAGTGAAAGAATTGAGGCTTGAACGCCACTCTTCCGGGGTCGGGCGTGTCTCGAGCCTGATTCTCACTAGGTTACACTTGCATGAAGTATAGGGCCTCTGAGACCCGCTGGGAACTCTCATCTGTTCCCCTTGTCCCGTACCGGCAGTAGCGCGTCACGGGCAGCGGCTAAGAGTCTCGCAATTCACGGTCAGGCCGCCGAGGGTTTCCCCAATGACGCAGAATCCATTCACGCACTTACGCGTAGCTCAACACTATGAATCTATGCGGATTTTCCGCACTAACTCCTGGTAGTTACTTCCGAGTGCCGCGTGAATCCGGCCGGAATTCTGTAACTCCGGAGATGGATACGCTGCAAGAGCCTCAATCGGGGTTCGGCATATGTTTGGAATTCGTGATCACGCACGAAACTCTGCCGCATTATCGGTTGTCCAGTCGAGGAACGGAGGAGCTTCGACGACGCTGGCACGAGCAGTCTTAGTTCCTTGACCGCTGCGTTCGTAGGAGGGACCGCAAGATGTTGGCATAGTTTCTGAGTTGCCGACCACCGGGGCAGAAAAAAAGCGAACCCCATGGTTCGCCCTTTTATTTGATGATCGCAAATGCTATCGAGAATGCTCCGGCTGTTGAGGCCCGAAATCCTCTACTTCTGGACAACGGCGGCAGTCTGAACGGTGCCATTTACGAGAACACTGACGACTTTCAGCTGCTTGCTCGGACTTGCATCCGCAAGCCTCTTTTCTTCCTTCGAAGTTTGAATGTCATAGGTTGATTGCCAGGACCCATCGGATACAACGGCAAGGAAATATTCGTTGTCGTATTGGTGGAAGATGAGCCTTACCCGCCCATCCGCCTCGTCTCGAGAATGGGCAGACTGCACGTGCTCGAACGCAGCGACCTTATTCTTCAGGTTACGCAACTCGAGAAACCAGTGCGAAGGCTCGGTGATCTCATATTCACCAGCCGGAAACGCGGTGTTTCGGACGGTGAACGAAAACGGGATGTTGAAGCGGACCTTCAGGCTACGGCTCTGGGAATGGGCGGCTGTGGGACGATACCTTTGTTGACTTCGAACTCGGCGTGCGCACTGCCGTCAAGAAGCTACGACAGGCGCTCGCAGACTCGGCCGAGCACCCCAGGTTCATTGAGACTCTTCCAAGATATGGATACCGTCTCCAAGATATGGATACCGTCTCACTGTTCCAGTGGAATGGGTGATCAGCAATGGTGACAAAAGTTCTATTCCAGTCGCGGACGGCCGTGCCGCTCCAAGCGGAACTGGAATCGCGGCCGCCCCGGAGCGGGGCAAATCATCTTTTTTGCGTCCTTGGGTCGCTATGGCCTTGCTCTCATCGATCGTCATTGCAGTTCTATCGGATGTTCACCTCTAGTTTTTAGAGTAAGCCCCGATCGGTCATGCAGTTAAAGGTATTTTGTCTTCGATTATGTAGACATGCATATATTGATTTTAGTGGATGTTTTGTCTTGCTTTGGTAGATTGTGTGGTGTATTTTGTGGACATGTATATTGCCCGTGCTACCTGGCCCTCCTCCAACGGCAAGTCCTATGAATCCATCTACCTCCGCGAGTCCTATCGCGATGGCACGCACGTCCGCAAACGGAATATCGCCAACCTCACCCATTGCGATCCCCAAGAAATTGCCGCCATCGAACTCGCTCTTCGCCACAAAAACGATCTCACCGTTCTGGCTTCTCTCGAACAGATCGAACTACACCAAGGTCCTTCCGTCGGCGCGCTATGGACTGTCTATCAAGTGGCCAAACGATGGGACTTGCAGCATATCCTCGGAGAGAAGTTTTCCGGGCAACTGGCGTTGTGGCAAGTCCTGGCCCGCGTGCTGGAGCAAGGCTCGCGCTTATCCGCGGTGCGCTTGGTGGCGGTGCATGCGGCCAGCGCCGTGCTGGGCTGGCAACGCGGTTTTGACGAAAACGATCTCTACGACAATCTCACCTGGTTGAGCGAGCAACAAAAGGACATCGAGAATCGTTTGTTTGCTCGGCGAGGAGCGGAAAAACCGCAGCTGTTTCTCTACGACGTCACCAGTAGCTACCTCGAGGGGGATCACAACGCCTTCGGTGCCTACGGCTACGGCCGGGATGGCAAGAAGAACAAAAAACAGATCGTCATCGGCTTATTGTGCGACGCACAAGGAGAACCCGTTTCCGTTGAAGTCTTCCGCGGCAACACCCAAGATACCCAGACCTTTGCGGCCCAGGTAAACAAAGCCAGCGAACGCTTCGGTTGTGAGCGGGTGACCTTTGTCGGTGACCGCGGCATGATCAAGAGCGGACAGATTGCCGAGCTCGCCAAGGTTGGATTTCACTACATCACCGCCATCACCAAGCCACAGATCGAAACACTTTTGAAAGCGGGCATCCTGCAGATGGAGTTGTTTGACAGCGCGGTGTGCGAGGTCGCGCAGGACGGGGTGCGTTATGTGCTGCGGCGCAATCCTGTTCGTGCCGAGGAAATAGCGGTTTCGCGAACCGACAAACAAGCCCGCGTGGAACAGTTGATGGTCAAGCGAAACGGCTATCTCCGTGAGCATCCGCGCGCGGCCGTGGCCACGGCAGAGAAGGCCGTGCGCGCCAGGATCCAGCAACTGAAAATCGATGCTTGGCTGCAAGTCGAAGTACAAGGGCGAACCTTGGTGTTGCGTGTGGACTCTGCCGTTCGCGAAGAGGCCGCCCAACTCGATGGCTGTTATGTGATAAAGACAGATCTCCCGGTGAGCGCGGTTTCCACGCAAGAAGTGCATGACCGCTACAAGGATCTGACGCAGGTCGAACAGGCCTTTCGCACCTGCAAGACCATCCATCTGGAAACTCGCCCGATCCATGTACGCACCGAAGCACACACGCGCGCTCATGTTCTGGTGGTGATGCTGGCCTATCTCATCCGGCGGGTCTTGAGCCGGGCTTGGGTGGCCTTGGACGTGACCGTCGAAGAGGGACTACAACAGTTGAAGGCACTGAGTTCGACGGAAATGAAAACCAAAGACGGTGGCAGTTGCCTGCGCATCCCCACACCGAATCCGGCCTGTCGTGATTTGCTGCACGCCTTGGATATCCGCTTACCAGACGTCCTGCCCAACGTGAAGGTGCGTGTAGACACGCGCAAAAAACTGCAAGAGCGCCGCAAACCCCGCTAAAACTCAGGGGATTCCCCTTCGGAGACCCTCATTCTTTCGGGGTGAACATGCGTTCTATCGTGGGCGCTCTGGCGTTCTCCATCCCGGCATAGGGAAGTCATTGAACGCAAGCTGACTGCGAATTCAGCCGAAAATAGCGTAACCAGCGCGGCAATTTCTCCCGACGGCAAGTATCTCGCCTACGCGG
This sequence comes from Candidatus Acidiferrales bacterium, assembly GCA_963792145.1. Classification (GTDB taxonomy): domain Bacteria; phylum Acidobacteriota; class Terriglobia; order Acidiferrales; family UBA7541; genus Acidiferrum. The sequence goes on along the minus strand of CAWBVH010000044.1, from coordinate 169,528 downwards.
ATAACACGGGTATGTTCCTGAAGCTGATTCGGACGGGTGAAATCCACCCTTTGCCCTTGCCGCCAAACTTCTTTGCCCGTGTGGATGATTGGTTTCCGGACGGATCTCACCTATTGGTTTCTCGCGAGGAACAACCGGGAAAGTCGAGCTTGTGGAGTGTTTCGACATTCGGAGGCTTGCCCCGCCATCTCTCGGATGATGCCTCAAGAGGATCGGTGTCCCCGGATGGAACTCACATCGCATTCCTCCGTGTTGACATGACTTACGACGGTCTGCTTGGTCGAGAAGAGTGGGTCATGCGTTCCGACGGAACAGCTCAGGTCATGCTTGCAGCCTCTAAGGTTGATGGCTCGCAGGTGGGAACGCCGACGTGGTCCCCCGACGGCAACCGAATCGCCTACATCAGAACAAGCTGGGCCTACAACGCGCGCACGAGTTACGTTGAAGTGAATGAATGGCGGAGCGCAACTGCTGAGACCCTTTTTTTCGACGGCCGCTTGACACCTGCGCTGCGTTGGCTGCCGGATGGCCGTCTCGTCTACGCTCTTGGCAACGCGCAAGCCTCAAGCCGGCAAGACTCAAGCCTCTGGATGGTGCCGCTACAACAATCCGGGAAGATTTCCGGGCCCCCGAAACGCATCGCACCAGGACATGGCCGGATTTCACAAATTTCAAGGAGCGCCGATGGGAAAATATTGATTTTCCGGAGCGACAATTGGTCGCCCAGTGTTTACATGGGTACGCTGACAGCAGACGGGACAAGTTTGCTCACGAAAAAACGGCTCACGCTCGATGAGAATGTAAGCATCCCGTCTTCTTGGACACCGGATAGCAAGGTAGTTCTGTTTAATTCTGACCGAAACGGTACTCCAGAGATATTCAAACAGGCTATCGGTCAGCCTTTGTCGGAAAGCCTGGTAACGAGTGCCGAGCAGCTGACACAACCCAGAGTAACGCCCGACGGCTCGGAGGTCTTATATATTTCGACTCCTCAATCCATCAGCTCCGAAACTCTCTCTTCCATTTTCGCAATTCCCGTAGACGGTGGCACTCCCCGCCTGGTCCTCAAAGACGTTCGCATTTGGAACGTGCAGTGTGCGCGCTTGCCATCGACGATCTGCCTGTACAGCATCAGCAAGGGCAAAACTTCGGAAACGTTCCGATTTGATTTGAAAAGCGGGAAAAGTGCAGATCCCCCGCAGATTGATCCGGACTGCAATTGGAGCTTGAGCCCTGATGGTACGCAGCGAGCTATCGTCGCTTATGGTTCTAACCAAGGAACGATCCAACTCCGCTCCACATCCACGGGCAAAACGCGTGATCTGATCGTGGAAGGTTGGAACGGATTGATAAGCGCCTCCTGGTCCGCAAATGGCCACAGCCTCTTGGCGACCTGGCATAATCATGAATGGGATAGTGCATTGCTGCATGTCACGCTCGATGGCAGAGCCTCTGTGCTGCTCCACTCGAGCAATGACATCTGGGGTGTGGTCCCGTCACCGGACGGACGATTCCTGGCCATAGCGGAAGCCAGCGGCACCAAAAATGTATGGCAGATCGAGAGTTTCTGACGATTCCGCCCAAATCTACTAAATCGGCTCCAAGGTGGAGGTTCATTGTGTTGGAGGGGTATCTTATTTTTTCCCGTAGCATACTTCCCCGTCACTGTGAGCCGCCATCGCGACTCAGGAAAACGGAAGAGCGAGGAGCGGAAAGGCCTCACCCCTGAAGGGGTGAGCTACAGGATGCGTATTCTCGGATCTCATTGTTTTGTCTCCGCGGCGGTGCGCTGTTTCGCGGCTGCCGCCATTATCTTTTCGATTTCGTCGGGGTCGCGGGGTAGTTTGCGGCTAAGCAGTTCGTAGCCGGTGTCCGTGACGAGTACGTCGTCTTCGACGCGCACACCCAGGTTTTCCTCTGGAATGTAAATTCCGGGTTCGACGGTCACGACCATCCCTGGTTGCAAAGGTCTGCAGGAATCGCCGGGATCGTGAACGTTCAGGCCGATGTTGTGGCCCAGTCCATGGATGAAATATTGCCCCAGCGGTTTGCCGTGCTGGTCCTGGCCGTGGGAATTGATGTAGTTGTACGCGAAGTTGAAGAGCGAGTTTTTCTTATCGCGGCAGCCCATGATGGCGCCGGGCTTCAGCGCCGCGAGAGCGGCATTTTGCGCGCCGAGAACAATGTCGTAAATCTCGCGCTGGCGTGGCGTGTATTTTCCGTTGGCCGGAATGGTGCGCGTGATGTCGGCGGCGTAACCGGAGTATTGCGCGCCCACATCCATGACCACGATATCGCCGTCCTGGATCTTCCGCGAAAGCTTGTCGTAGTGCAACGCCGTCGAATTGGGTCCTGCGCCGACAATGGGCGCGTAAGCCTCCGTCTCTGAGTCTCCCATCGCGTGGACTTCCACCATTTTCGCGGCAACCTGATATTCCCACAGGCCGGGACGCATCATCTTCATGGCTTCCAATTGCGCGTCGATGGAAAGATCGATGGCCTGGCGAAGCAACGCAATTTCCGTGGGAGATTTGATCACGCGAAGATCGGTGATGTTACCGCGGATGTCCTTGGCGGTCTCCTGCGGGACGGCCTGTTTCAGCCAGTCCACAACTTCTTTCTCGTGCGGATAGCCGCCCAGTTCGCGCTGGTACGGAAGAATGGTGTAAACCGTGGGGAACTCAAGGGCGAGGACTTCCATAATGGCGCGAAGTTCAGAGTAGGGAAGAACTGTGCCGAATCCCGTTTTTGGCTTGATGTCGGGATCTTCCGGCGACATGCGCACGCCGTTCCAGACTTCTTTGCGCCGGTCTTTCGTGGGCAAGAATAGGATCTCGGGAGCGAGGCCGCCGTCGACTGTGGATGACTTCATCTTTTCCCGAGTCTCCGGCTTGGGTACCCAGGTTTTCCCGCCGGGCAAGAGCAGCAAAGCCGCTCCCTCTTCATTGTGGCCAGTGAAGTAATAGAAATTTTCTTCCTGCGCGAACACGTAGGACTGCGATTCTTCTTCGCGCCCGGTATAGCCCACCAGGAGAATGGGCCCATCTACCTGTGCGGCAAGCTTGGCGCGGCGTTGCGCATAAACCGAATTGGGTTCGCGCTCCCGCCGCTGTTGCCCGGCCGCGGGGAAAGCGGCTGCGAGACCAACGAGAAGAATTACCAGCAGGCCAAAAACACCCGCGCCGTTTACCCTGCGCCTTTCATCACACCAATTCGCACGCTGCAGACCACTCATCCGCTCACCTCGCTGTTGGCCCGAGGGCAAGTAGGGCAAACCGAAGATTGTAGCTGATGTCGAGATGGGTTGCTGCGAGGGATGGCACCTCCCCTCTCATTTTTGTAAGAGCCGCAAGCAAAGGACTTACGGGGAGGGAGTTTGTAAGTGGCGGAAACAAGGGAGTTGCAGGAAGGCGCAAGTAACAGTTCACCATGCGGTTGAAAGTTCCGGACAAAAAGGCGGGAGAGCAGTTGCAGCTTGAGAAGTGCGACTCGAAGGGGGATCCCCTCAGTGTCTTTGGCGAATAGTGCGTAAGCCACGAAGGGAGAAGGGAGTAGGCTGTGTACAAGAAACGGAAGAGTGCGCAGGAGATTGGCGATTTCACGCGTTGCTAGCGAGGAACTGGGGGCGAGCGGTTCTTTGAAACGCTCGCGCTGCCTCCAGAACTCGTCTTTCATCCAGAGTATTTTCCCACAGGCCATCCTGTTTGACTGACGAACCAACGATAAAGGCGGCTGCAGACGGATAACTCCCCATGTTCTCTGGGGTGACACCTGAACCAATCAGCGTCGGAATGGACACGGCGCGACTAACGGCCTCAACTTCGCCGACGTCCGCAGGCTGACCGGTTGCCACGCCCGAGACAATCACGCCATCAGCGTGGAAAAACTCAGCGGCCTTTGCGGTCTCGACGATGTCCACGTCTGCGGTGATGGCATGCGAAGAGTGCTTCTTCTTGATATCGGCGAAGATGTGAACGCTCTCGGCACCAATCGTCCGGCGGTATCGCAACAGCGATCCGGCGGTGGACTCAATCAGACCTTCGTCGGCGACGTGGGCGAAAACAAACCCCTCCACTCGAACAAAGCTCGCACTACACGCGTGCGCGATGGCGACAGCCCACAAATTGGCTCCTGCAAGAACCTGAATTCCCAAAGGGAGGGAAACGCTCCGTCGTATCTCGGACCCGACGACGGCCATCGCCGCACCGATCTCCGGTCCAACGGAACTCTTCAAATATGGGCGGTCATGAGTATTTTCAATTGCCAGACTGTGAAAACCCGCCGCTTCATAAACTCGAGCTTCACGAACCGCCTCGTCTGCGATCACCGCAACGGTTTTGCGGTTAGAAGGAGTGCCAGGAAGGGCACCGACGTGTATGACGCCAATAAGCGCCCGCGGCACGCCAAATAGCGAATTGACGACTCCACGTGCATCCATGTTGAAGATCGATTGTACCTGACCGCGTAGTGGCATGTCTTTCCATCGGGTACGCGTGAGAGTCCGAGAAAACCAAGTTTCCGGAGCCCTCCGTAATTGACGATGTCCCGCGCCATCATATCGTTGCCACGGACCATCCGCCCTTGTAGCCGCTTAACGGCGCATCTCTGGAGGGATCTGACCGCACGCCGAAGCCCCGTCGCAAATCCGCTCCGAGAAATCGGCGCGCTGTCGATTCATAGTGCGGATTGCCCGGTGCTTGGAGCAAGCCATAGTCGACTTCTGTGTCTGCCTAGCCGTAGGCTTGCTTCTTTCGCATTTGCCATATTCGTTTCGACTAAGAAACGCGGTTGCCGGCGAAAATGCTGGATGCCGATGTATAGTTTAGTTTGCCTTGGCGAAGTGCAGCGCGACGGAGTTCATGCAATAGCGGAGGCCCGTGGGACGAGGGCCATCGTCGAAGACATGGCCTAGGTGGGCGTCACAGCGCCGACAGGAAACTTCGGTGCGCACCATTCCGAGGCTGCTGTCGATAGTTTCCCGAATATTTTCCTTGGCGATTGGCGCCCAGAAACTGGGCCATCCAGTGCCGGAGTGGAACTTGGTGTCGGAGTCGAACAAAGCGGTATCGCAACAGATGCAGCGGAAGACGCCTTTTTGGTGGTCGTTCGGATCGTCATTGGTGTAAGGAAGCTCGGTGGCGGCGTGACGAGTAACTTCGAAGGAATCCGGAGAGAGCTGCTTTTTCCATTCGGCTTCAGTTTTCACGATTCTATTCACAGTTACGGTGGAGATTCTCTGGCCGATATCGGAAAATTCGACAATGGTTACTGAATCAGGGAGCCCTGCGGACTCGACGTCCGCGTGGAGCGGTCGATTTCTCTCCGTGAAACGCCAGGCGAGGACGACACCTAATGCGACGGAGCCTGCTACAAAAGAACGGCGACCGAGAAGTGCAGTAGGGATGTTATCGTTTTCGCTCAGAGTGAACACATTGCACCTAATGTTTAGAGTCAGTGAATTCGAGGAAGTTACAGAGTGGCAAGGTAATCGGAGAATGAGTTTTGGGAGGATGCGGGCAACGCGACTACCCGAGGTTTTCTGCCTGAACTGGAGCCGCAGGAAGCTTTTCGTGAGATTGCGCCGTGGCGTAGCGATAGGGTCCCAGCCGCGTCATCAGCCCCGCGGCCAACAGTATGGTGAGTAAAAATCCCGCTAGCGGCCCGGTATAGGACCGCGTGAAATCGAATCCCACTCCCATCAGCAGAGTACCAAGCGCGCCCGCTAGCACATACGCGCCAAACGCGTATCCGTATGCCGTGCCAAACGCTTTCAATCCAAAGTATCGGCTCAGCGAATACGCGATGATGTCTCCCTCAGCTCCCATTCCCATGCCGATCAGAAACGCCGCGCCCAGCGCGATTCGCGCCGCTGCTCCGAACATCAGCACAGCAATTCCCGCCGCCGCTACGCAAAAAAAGAGCGCTGCCAGCCGCGGCGCAAAAAATGGTCCAGCAGATAGCCGGTACCGACCCGCGCGATCATCAGCGCAAGTCCCACCACGGAACTTGCGGCGGCCGCTGCCTGAGCGCTGACCCCGCGGTCCGTCAGCAACGCTGGCATGTGCAGGACGCATGCGTGTACGCTTGCGCCCGCAAGAAAGAACGAAGAGACCAGCAGCCAGAACGTCGAACTGTGCCAGGTCTGCTGCCAGGTCAATCCCTCAACGCATGTATGCTCTCCTGTCACCGGTTGCGCCTTCTCATTCGCATCGACGATCCCGTCTGGCAACAAGCCCTTGTCCCGCGGATCGTTGCTCAAAAAAGCCGCCGCGATCGGCAGAACAATCACCAGAACCGCGCCGCCGCAGGTTGCATAGGCCGCGCGCCACCCGAACATCGCGATGAGGCGCTGGGCCGCAAACGGCACGACAATCGCTCCCACGCCGATGCCCAGCATCATCAGCCCAAGGCCCAACCCTCGTCGCCGGTTGAACCAGTGCGATACCACAACACTGTAAGACACCGGCGATGTACACCCTTGAATGATTCCCAAGGCGGCAAGGAAAATGTAGAAGTACAACAGCTTCGAGCCGAGTAGTTTGCTCGAAAGCAGCATCAGTCCGAAAATTGCCGTGCCTGGCAGGATGACTTTTCGCGCGCCGAAGCGGTCAATCAGTCGCCCTGTTAACGGCGCAAAGAGCGCCGCCGCGAGGTTTTGCAACGTGAACGCGAATGAAATGGCGCCCCGCCCGGCATGATATTCCTGGCTCAGCGGTTTGAAAAATACTCCAAACGCAAGCACAATGATCGGGGCAGCGCCGAGGCAAAGACCCAGCGCCGCGGTGGCCACTACCCACCACCCATAATAAATTCGTGGACGTTGATTTGTCAGTTTGTCTCCAAAATTATGGTTGCACCATACCGCGAGATCACTTTTTCAGGAATTGGCTATTTTGCGGTCACGTTAGGCTGCAGCCGTGGCCAAGTCAACCAATGGCAGCTGGCGGGTCAACTCCGATAACCGCAGCGCGACAAATGGGTCTGGTCGCCACATGTTCGGCAATCTTGCCGGGCGAGTGGAATTACTTGCGAGTTGTCCGTTATTCGCATGCGATTAGATTAGCGGCAAGCGCTAATTGGCTTCCGACTTCCCTTCGCAGGATTAGCGCGGTCGGCGGCGTGGCCCGACCAATATTGCATCTCGTAAAAAGACATTCTTGGACGGTGTAGAATGCGCGATGAACGAATGAAGACGAAATCAAAAGCTTCGTATGCCCAGCGCTTTCAATTCAGGGAGGCACTGATGACAGTTTCGCATAGAACGCTGGTTACATGCATGCTGATCGCCTGTTTGGATTTTGCCGCCAATGCAATCGCCCAAGGCCCAGACGCTGCTTTACCCCGCACTATGCGCCCGGTGATTCGCGGCCGACAGGCAGCAGTGTCATCGATGAAAGCGGAAGCGACCGAGGTGGCCAGCCGCATTTTACAGAGGGGCGGCAACGCCTTCGATGCAATCGTTGGCGGCCAAGCAGCACTTGCGGTGACCGACTTTGCCCTGAATGGCGTCGGCAGTGACGCCGTTGTGCTCGTTTACGATGCGCGTGAGAAAAAAGTGCTTTCCATCAACGCGGAGCCGCGCGCTCCCAAGCTGGCGACCATCGAATGGTACGAGAAGAACAGCGACAGCAAGATTCCGAATAGCGATGGACTGCTGTCGGGCGGACTTCCGGGAGTGGTGGACGCGTGGTACATCCTGCTAGACCGCTGGGGCACAATGAGCTTCGAGCAGGTGCTCCAGCCGGCCATCGACCTTGCGGAAAACGGATTTCCCTTGAGTGAAGGTCGCGCGCGCATGATTGCCGGCTCCCAGAAAATTCTCAAGTACCCTTCCACCATGAAAATCTATAAGCCGAATGGTGAGGCGCCGAAAGCCGGTGAAATCTTCAGGAATCCCGATCTCGCCCGCACCTTGAAAAAGTTGGTCGAAGCGGAAAAGGAGAATAAGGCAAAGGGGCGGCACGAGGCGCTGAAAGCGGCCCGCGATCGCTTCTACAAAGGCGACATTGCGCGCGAGATGGCGGACTTCTCAGAAGCCAATGGCGGCTTGTTCCGCTACGAGGACTTTGTTGAGTATACCGCGAAAGTGGAAACGCCGGTCTCCGTCGACTACCGGGGCTATCAGATCTACAAGAATCCTTCCGCCAGCCAGGGACCGACCGAGTTGATCGCTCTGAACCTGCTTGAGGGGTACGATCTGAAAGCGCTCGGCCACAATAGCGCCGATTTCATCTCCACCAATGTCGAGGTCATGAAACTGGCCATGGCGGATCGCGAGAAATTTCTCGGCGACATGGACTACATCAAAATTCCTTACGACGGATTGCTGTCGAAGGACTATGCACGGGAACGCAGAAAGTTGGTCGATCCGGCCAAAGCTTCGTTGGAATTGCGCCCTGGTTCACCCGAAAAATTTGTCGCTGACGCGGCGGAGCGTCCCTGGCAAGTTGTTCTCGACGGTGACGCGGACTTCAATGGTGACACGAGCTACATCGGCGTGGTCGACAAGGACCGCAACATGGTTAGCTTCGAGCCGAGCCTTCACAGCCTCTTCGGAACGGGAGTCGTGATGGGAAACACGGGAATCATCTTCAACTGCCGTGGCGACTATTACTCGTTAGTCCGCGGTGAGGCCAACGCGCTCGAGCCCGGAAAGCGGCCCCGGAGCACGTTACAGAGCACGCTAGTGATGAAGGACGGCCAGCCGTTCATGATTACCGGAAGTCCTGGCGGCGACGATCAGGTGATGATCACCATCCAGACGTTGGTCAACGTAGTCGACTTCGGTATGAACGTCCAGCAAGCCATTGAAGCTCCACGATGGTCCACTCACAGCTTCCCGTCTTCCGTGTTTCCGCACACCATGGTTCCGGGCGAGATGGCGGTGGAGGAGCGCATTCCGGAAGCGACGCGAAAGGAACTCATCGCGCGCGGTCACAAGTTGCAGGTGGCGCCACCTTGGTCGCTTGCGTCTAGCGCCGGCATTATCATCGATGCAAAGACCGGAGTGCTGAGCGCAGGGGCCGACCCGCGAGTCGAGGCGTACGCGTGGGCATGGTGAGGACGGTAGCTGAGCTTTGTCCGAATAACTTGAAGGCAAACGGGTTTACGAGCAGCTGGGAGGTTCTTTGCAGATTTCCAGCTTGATCCGCGCTGTCGCTCTTTATCGATAGTGTTCCAGGCAATACAACGCTCCAAACGCGAGAACTAGAGCTGCGGCTGGAAATGCCAATGGACGCACGCTTCGCGAAGGGTGTTTCCAGTCCGCCGTTCCGAAGAAAAGCAAGGTCATCGGCACCAGCGCGACAATGGAGAGCTGAAAGATATGTGCCGCCGCGCCTTCGTCGGGTTGGGGCGGCTGAGCGTAGCCGCTAAACACGGCAAACAAAGCCAGGAAAGACAGGACGACTATAATTCTGAAGCTAATGCGGTTGATTTGCTGCTCACGCATGGCGGCGGCACTTCCTTCCCACTGTCGTCACTCGATTCGCTGCCGATAATGGCAGGGTACACCGAAGCTTCTTCATGTCAAGTACTCTATATCGCAAAGTACAGCTAGACAGCTGGCTTGGCACTTGGGGATGTTGCAATCGATGCCTGATCAGTTTGAGCGGATTTTTCCGTTGGCTGCGAGTTGCTCGAGCCAGCGACGCGCCGTGGCTGCTTCCTGTGTACTTGCGTGATCCCTGAGAAATTCGCGAAGCACTTGCGCCGCATCTTCAAATCGCCCAACTGCGGTCAGCGATTGCGCTACCAGTAGTGCAACTGCAGGAGCCTTTCCATTCGATCGCGCGAACGCTTCCTGCGACATGTTGAGCGCCTCAGGATACTGCTCGCGCTGGTAGTACGATTTTGCGAGTGCCCAGCGCGTTTCCCACGCGCCGGCTGGATCCAATTGCAGTGACTTGCTGAGCGGTGCGATGGCCGCGTCATAATTTCCCTGGTCGCAAAGGGCCAACCCCAGTGCGGCAAAGGCCGGCGCAGAATTGGGATCGATCTGTGTGGCCTTTTCAAGGACGGTTTGCGCGCGGCGCCAATCTCTCTGCTTCAGGCTGAGTATGCCTTGAGCGTATAGAACTTCGGGATTCCCGGGGGCGAGGCGCATGGCTTCGCCCAAGAACTTGTCCGCGTCTGCAAGTTTGTCCTCTTTTAAAGCGCGCAGTCCTTTATCGAGGGCTTCCTTCGCTTTCGGGGCGAGGAGCGGTTTACCGGGAACTGTTGCGAGACTTTGCGTGCCCGAAACTGGCCGAAGGTAGACGTCCACCCGCGCTCTGCCGGTGATGTCGACGGAGACGTCCTTTTGCGCCTCGGCGTATCCCGGCGCCGCTACCACGACGGTGAACTCGCCGAGGCCGATCACGACAAACTCGGCCACACCACGCGAGGCGTCTCGTTGGCCGCTGGGAACTACTCCGCGGAAGAGCTTCACAGTTGCCGGCGAGGAAAGAGGCGTTCCCGAAGCGTCGTGGACGGTTACAGTGATAACCGAGCCATTGCCCATGAACTCCTTTTCCTGGCTGCCCACGTCCTGGGCGGATAGCGAAGAGGCGAGCGCCACGGCCGGCAATATAGACATAGCGAGAAGGAATGGGGCAAGAAATCCTCCGACGGACCTGTTGGTGCGTATGCGGCCGGAGGCCGAAGCAAATCGGTGGGAACAGCGCATGACCACCCTCGACGAAGTGGCGCAAGCCTAGTCTTCTGCAACAAGCGCGTCAAGCAGAACATTGTTCGGAATGTTCGTGTCGCGTTGTGCGGGCGGTGGATCAACATGAAAAGTTGAAAGTTAAAAAGTAAAGAAGAATCCTCAGGGCTGCGATCCAATGATGGCTATGAGAGTTGGGCAAAAGCGGCGGCGAGGCGACGCACAGCAAAGCGCGGTGGAACCGACCTGAAGGTCGGCCACTACAAATGCGAAGGGCGACGGCTCACGCTGTAACGGCTCTGGCAGGCTTGGTTCTGTTCACTAGCAAAGCTAGCCGCTGCTCGTGAGTCATGGGCTCCCATGGGACAAGTTTCTCGGCAAGGACATCCATTCTGCGGAGGAGAGTCAACTCGATGAAAAGCTCCATGAAATCCATGTCGCGGAAGACCAACGAGCCGGACTCTCGCATCTTGTCGCGAATGCGATCCAAATGGGCTGGCATCTCGGTCCAGTGCAGGCCGGATCGATGGTGATGGCAGAGGTGGTACCCCTCGTTCATGAAGTTCACGTCATCAAAGACGGTCACAGTATTTACAAAATAATCTTCGGGATGTTCCGGATCACAGAAGGCGTGTTGAACCCATGAGGTGATCGCCATGATGAAGTTCATGGAGAAAAGAGGAACCAAGACGTATACGATTCCAATTCTCCAATCATAAATAAAGACAGCGGCGAAATAGATGAGGTACCGCGTTATTCCCCACAGCATTCGTCTCTGGTTCTTTACATCCCCTTTGGCTCGGAAATAGGCGTATGGTGCGAGCCCCAGGGTGGTCCAAATGTTGTCCGAAAGATACCAAAAGAAATGCAGTGGATTGGTTCGATCGTAACCGATGGTAGAGGCATTATCGTCGGGTCCGCCGTTCTCTTTATGGTGGAGACGGACATGAACGGTGCGACCCAGTTCCGGAAGATCCCCGTACAAATATCCGAGAAAGAATTCGACGTAGCGGCCGAAGACCTTATCGTATTTCTGCGAGAAGTAACCTTGGGGGTGGTGCGCCTCCAGGTGTTTGGCGCTGAACATCCTGACAGACCGCTGAAACTTGGGACCGCACAGCGAGAGATAGAAAGCGATCGCGAGCAGAAGCCGAGGTTTCCCTAAAAAGAGCTGGATCACGAAAATTGGGAGGGCGGTGAGGGTGAGAGAGACCATGATTCGCAAAGCGGGCGTGTCTCGGGGGTCGCGCAGAACCGTTTGTGCGAGCCGGTCGAGGAACCGGTCGTAGGTCTGGGAGAGGAATTGATAAGCGTCACGTAAGGGACGAATCTTCCCGAGAAGCATGGCTGCTGAGTAGAATCCGAAGGAAAGTATACCCACGAGCGATACGGCAACAATGCTTGCCAAACCCAGGAGTACTGCACAGGAGCGAATTAGGAGTTTGGGTATGGCTGCAGCAGGGCCGATCGCACGCCACTGTGTCTTTGAACGAGTGTCTGTCCCCACGTCGTTCAAATCCGCTGCCGATAACTTGCCTGCGAGTTGCATGTTTGTCGTTGTGCCGCGTCGTCCGATGCTACAAGCACAAGGACTTTACACCGAAGGAGAGCGAAGTTCCAGCGTGGAACCGTTGTGCTTCCCCGGCCAGGATGTCCAGGATGTTCGCGTACTGGACAACGCTCATTGACAAGGTAAAATAGGCGTCTGTCTCAGAACCCAAATCCGGAAGCCCTTGTGCAACCCTCGACGGCCGCCCCTCGCGTCAACGAGAAGCGCAAAATTGTTGAATACTACGATCTCGCTAGCCCCTACTATCGCTCGATGTGGGGCGATCACATACACCATGGCTACTGGATACGGGGCGATGAATCGAAAGAGACCGCGCAGATCCAGCTCATCGAGCATCTGGCGCAGCTCGCTAACATAAAAACCGGTTTGCGCATTCTGGACATTGGTTGTGGCTTTGGCGGCAGCAGTCTGTATCTCACGAAAAAGTACGGCGCCAGCACCACAGGCATCACCATTTCTCCGGTGCAAGTGCAAATGGCCACGGAAGCGGCGGCCAAGACGAACCTGGACGCCAGTTTCTTGCTGATGGACGCGGAGGACATGCAGTTTGCGCAGCCGTTTGACCTGCTTTGGTCCGTGGAATCCATTTCTCACTACCATGATCCGCGAACATTCTTCGCCTCGGCGGTGAAGTTCCTGAAGCCCGGCGGCTGCTTCGCCCTCACGGACTGGTTCCGAAAAGGAGATATTTCGCCCGCCGACAAAAAGAAATTCATTGAGCCAATCGAGGAAGGCATGATGGTGGAACTCCGCGGAATGGATGATTACCACGACTTCCTGGTTTCTAGTGGCCTGCACGTCATCCATCGCCAGGATCTCACGGTCAATTGCGCGAAAAGCTGGGACATCGGCCTGGACATCATCATGGACAAGGCGTTTTGGTCCATGGCCGCAAAACATGGCGCCGAATTCGTCTCCTCCCTGAAAGCATTCCATGCCATGCGTGCCGGCTTCGCGTCCGGCAATTTCGTGTATGGGCTGTTCGTCGCAAAAATGCCGGAAAACGGAAGCAATCCCGCCTGATCTGTCTCGAAACGCAAAGTATCACTTATTTTTCTGTGGGGACTACCCGTGCCTTGGAAAAGCGGCGGCGAACCGCCGCACTCCAAACAGGAGTTCTTTGGTGGCTTGACTTGGGTTGCTGAGTCGCTTGTGGCAAGAGAACCCTTGAATGCCGATGCCGTCTCCTACCTGAACATGGCCGGCTCATATCTGCGCGGAATGTGGCACGGGTTGATCAATGGCTGGCGGAGTCCTGTACGTTCCTAACCGCTTTGCCTATGGGCTGGCGAAGAGCGGGAGATACGGACTATTACGTTCTGCAGCTGCCGGAACTGCGACAAACAAAATAGTGAGGGGAAATCCGCTGCGTTGTCCAGAAGTTCATTCCATGAGCGGGGAGCATTGACGGGCGCGGTGGACGAAGAGGTTATGAATTGTAGAACAGGGCGCGTGCGCGGAAGAAAAAAGATGGCCGGAGAGGGATAGGATAGAGGGGGCCCCAGCCAAGGAGGCACCGTGGAACGAGAAAGACGCCGCACACCCAGGTATGTCTTCTTTGCCAGCGCCGAATTGCTGGAGTTGAAATCGGAAGTGCGCGTGGCCTCGAGGGTCAGCGAACTCAGCTTGAACGGGTGTTATCTGGACATGATGAATCCGTTCCCGGTGGACACGATGGTGTTGCTGAAGATCTGGGCGGAAGAGAAGCTGTTTATCGCGAAATCGAAAATTATCTATTCGCAGCCGAACATGGGCGCAGGCGTCTTGTTTTTAGAAGTAGAACCACAATACAAACCGATTTTGGAGCACTGGCTGGATGAAGCAGCGCAGGGGAAGTAGAACGGGCTTGTGAGAGCGACGGCCCCTGTCCGTAAGACAGAGCGAACCTAAACGACAGATGAACGCACCGGAAGTCAGACGCGAGGCGGGATCACCGTCGAGAGAACGGCGAAGTAGTGGCAGATGCTGCCCGCGAGAACGAACAGGTGCCAGATGGCGTGGCTGTAGGGGATGCGTTTGGCGGCGAAGAAGATGACGCCACCGGTATAGGCCAGTCCACCAGCGAGCAACCAGATAATCGCGGTCAACGAAAGGTGGGTGATCACCGGCTTGGCCGCGATGACCACGAGCCACCCCATGGCGATGTACACGGCGGTGGACAAGATTGCAAAGCGTTCCACGAACCAAAATTTGAACAAAACGCCGGCGAGGGCGAGTCCCCAGATGACGCCGAAGAGCGACCAGCCCCAAGGTCCGCGCAAACTCACCAGGAGGAAGGGCGTGTAGGTGCCCGAAATCAGCAGGTAGATTGCGGAGTGATCGAAGATGCGCAAGGCGCGCTTCACTCGCGGGGAAATGACCGCGTGATAGAGCGTGGAGGCGGCGTACAAGCAGATAAGAGTGGCGCCATAGATGGAACAGGCTACGATGTGCCACGCGGTGCCGCGCAATGCGGCCAAAACGAGAAGCACCACGAAGCCAGCGATGCTGAGCAGCAACCCAATGCCGTGAGTGATGGCGTTGGCGATTTCTTCGAGGGAATGGCGAGGCTTGGTCATGAGAGCGGTGTTACGAACTATTGTTTCGTGGCGTGGCGGTCAGCACAAGGGATTTCGCGGAAATTTCGAGGAGAGAGAAGAAATTTCACCACAGAGGCCGCAGAAGAAGCGAAAGTCCGCATTCGGAGAGGCGACCCTTCGAGCCTCGACAGGCAATACAACAGCAAGATGCAAGACGGCGGGATAAACCCGCCGCTACCAAGACCTGGAATTAGCGGACGCAACAAAATCAGAAGCCGGGGGCGCCAGAGGAGGCGGGGCGCATCTCGGGAGCGTTGACTCCAAAGCGGAGATGAGCGAACCAGGATTGACTGAGCGACATGAAGCCGGTGTAAAGATAGCCCCAAACGAAAAGCAGAAGGAAGGGTACCGTAGCGTAATTCTCGTTGGTGATGGCGTAAAGAATGGCCAGGGAGAAGTACAGGCCGAGGGCGATTTCGAAGTAGGGCATCCAACCGGATTTGTTGCGATATTTTTTTGCGGCGAAGGTGCCGGACTTGCCTTCAATTTTGAATTTTGGGGTGCGGGCAAACTCAGATTTCTTTCCGGCGATAGCTTCGAGGACGGCTTGCGCGTTGCGAACCGAAAGGCCGATGCCGGTGGCCATGACGAACGGCATATAAAGGAACGTCTTCACCCAGGTTTTGGGGCGAAGCTCTTTTTGCGCGGCCAGATAGAAGCTGGAGATGGAGCAGGTGGATGCGAGGAAGAGCGGAAGATCGATGACCAGCATCTGGAACCAGCCCTGATAAAAACGCACGATCATGGCGGGGAGAAGCATGGTGGAGAGCAGCACCATGAGCGGATAGGAAATGTTCGCAGTCAGATGGAAGAAGGCTTCGGATTTCACGTGAAGAGGAACATTGGAACGGAAGACCTGGGGAAGGATTTTTTTGGCCGTCTGCATCAATCCCTTGGCCCAGCGCGCTTGTTGCGCTTTGAAGCCGTTCATGTCCACGGGAAGTTCCGAAGCGCACTCAATTTCCGGGAGGTACAGGAACTTCCAGCCCTTGAGTTGCGCGCGGTAGGAGAGATCGGTGTCTTCGGTGAGGGTGTCGTGCTGCCAGCCGCCGGCGGCGTCGATGGCCGCGCGGCGCCAGACGCCCGCGGTGCCATTGAAATTGAAGAATGAGCCGCGGCGAGAGCGGCCGCCATGTTCGATGACGAAATGGCCGTCGAGAAGAATGGTTTCGACGCGAGTGAGCAGGGAATAGTCGGAGTTCAGATACGTCCAGCGGGTCTGCACCATGCCGATTTTTTCGCCGCCGTCGGGATTCACGAAATAAGGAATGGTGCGGCGGAGGAAATCGGATTGCGGGACGAAGTCGGCGTCAAAGATGGCAACGAATTCGCCCTGGGCGGTGTGAAGACCATTTTCGAGCGCGCCGGCTTTGTAACCTTCGCGATTGGTGCGATGGATGTAAACAATGGGGAGACCGGTCGCAGCGTGGCGTTCGACGCAGGCACGGGCGACGTCGCGCGTTTCGTCGGTGGAATCATCGAGGACCTGGATGTCCATCAGTTCGCGAGGATAGTCGAACAGAGAGACGGCGTCGACGAGGCGCTCGATGACGTAGCGTTCGTTGAAGATGGGGAGTTGTATAGTAACCTTTGGCCAGTTGGTGACAGCCGGCGGTGGTCCAGGAACATTTTTACGGTAAGCGTAGTATTCGTAGAGCAGGACGTAGCGGTGCAGGCCATACGTTGCGAGGATGAAGAGAACGATGAAGTAGGGAATCATCATCGCAAGATCGAAGGCGTTGGCATGATAGACGCCGCTGAAGGTGCGGTCGGTGATTTTGTGCCAGTAATGACCTATGGAGGTCTGGTGGGCGGCGAATAGAGTTGGGAGCAGATTGAACAAGACTAAGAAATCTCCGAATGGCTTCTGAAAATCGATCCAAAACGCTGCAAGTGGGGCTGGTGCTGGGAGCAGGCGCGCTGCTGGAAGCCTGCTATCTGGGGATGCACCACCTGTATTATCTCAAGAACCACGCCATCGCGTTCATAGAACTGGGGCTCGCCCTAGGCATTGTATACCTGATAGCGCTGTACGGATTCGGACAGACGCGCACAACACGAGCAGCGTTTATTTTACTCATTTTTTCGGGGATTGTATTCAGGGCCACGCTGTGGCCGATGGAGCCCACACTTTCCGATGATTTGCAGCGATACCGATGGGAAGCGAAGGTGCAGGCGCATGGATGGAATCCGTATGCGATTGCGCCGAATGACCCGCGATTGGCGGATTTGCGCGACAAGTATTACGAGGTAATGCCGGGCAAGGAAATCCCGGCGATATATCCGCCGGCGACGCAACTGGTGTTTCGCGCAACGTGGAGATTCTTTCCCGGACCCACGGCGTTCAAGGTGCCGTTTGCTGCGGCGGATGTTTTGGTACTGCTGATTCTGGCGTGGATGTTCAGAAAAGAACAGGATGCGCTGTTTCGCGTGGCGATCTATGCGTGGAATCCCCTGGTGATCGTGGAGTTTGCCGGGAGCGGGCACAACGATGTGTTGGCGCTGCTGGGAATTGTGTGCGGGCTGGCGCTGGTACAGAAGCGGCCGGTGTGGGCAACCGTGCCGGTGATGTTGGCGACGATGGCGAAAGTGTTTCCGGCGGTACTGCTGCCGGTATGGATTCGGAAAGCGGGCTGGCCGGAAAAACGCGCGGGTTGGTGGGCTGTGGGATTGGCTGGCGTGACGGCACTGCTGCTGGTGGCGCCATACTGGAATGCGCTGGGAATGCTGCGCACAACGATGACGTATTACGAGGCGACCTGGAAGAACTACAACGCGAGTCTGTACACACTGATCGATTGGGCGACCGGCGGAAAGACGAGAATTCCGGCGCTGACGGGCGTGCTGGCCAGTTGGGGACTGGCGCTGTGGCTGGCGTGGAAAAAAGAGGAACCGGCGCGCGCGGCGTATCTTCTGATTGGAACGATACTGGCGTTTGGGCCGAATGGATATTCGTGGTACTTCACGTGGATCGTGCCGCTACTGTGTTTCTTTCCGAATCCGGCGTGGCTGATGGTGACGGCGCTGCAGTTTCTGTCGTACAACGTGCTGATTGGTTACGGGGTTCTGGGGGAGTTCAAGTTTGATCCGCTGATGCAGTGGCTGGTGTACGCGCCGTTCTATGCGGTCCTGGTGGGCGATTGGTGGTTCGGACGCAAGAAGAATCGATTGACCACGAGCGCGCAGCGTTTGCGGACGGCCTCAGAAGGCCGTCCCTACAAAGGCTCGGAAGCCGGACGCTAACGAAAATCCACCTTTTTGAAACCGAGACCCTGGAGAAGACTGGAAATCGTGGAACGCGCGTTGCCATCGGCGGTCTTCAGG
Source organism: Candidatus Acidiferrales bacterium (assembly GCA_963792145.1). Classification (GTDB taxonomy): domain Bacteria; phylum Acidobacteriota; class Terriglobia; order Acidiferrales; family UBA7541; genus Acidiferrum. The sequence continues at coordinate 151,410 of CAWBVH010000044.1, read as the reverse complement.
ATATCTCCTTGCATCGCGGCTTCCTGAAGTTGGCGCTCGGCTTCCTGACGAACTTCACTTTCCAGATTTGGATCGGGCGAGGAGAAGAGGCCGGTGTCGCGGGAATAGACGCGAGTTTGCGCGTTGTCGAGGCGAGTGACGAGAATCTGAGCCTGGGGAAGGCGAAGCGAGATGGACTGACCCTGAACGACGACGTCGGCGGGCTGCAGCTTGCTAAGGTCGACGCCCCCGATGACTTCGCCATGTACGACGAGAAGGAGTCGATCGCTCACCAGGAATTTCGGCAAGTAAGGGCTGTCGTGTTCACCGGAAATGATTTTGTCCATGGTAAAGCTGACGGTTTCGAGGCGCTGAAGCTGCTGGATCTGGCGGACCACGGTGGGCTGGTCAATGTGGATCAGAGTGCCGCCACGATAAGCGCGCAAAAGAGAAAGCAGGCCGGTGCCGGTAGCAAGCCAGATGATGAGGCCGACAGCGAAGAGAGCCAAGAGAAATCCAAACAGAAATGTTTTCACCCACGGAAAGGAAGGGCGGTTGACGCGCTGCGTGTGGTAAGCGGTGTTCATGGCGGCTGGACTCGAAACAATAGAGTAAAGAAAAAGTGAGAAGGTGTCATGTGATGGTTGCGGGATGAGGGTAAAGACCGGAGAAACGTAAAGTTGACGGAACGACGGTTTGCCAAGTTCTCAGGGTGGCGGACGGCCTCAGAAGGCCGTCGGTACAAAGGCTAAGAAGCTCCCGATGGAAGAGACGACGAAAAACGGTGAAGGACCAGGAACGCTTCGCGAGATCGCGAAGGAATTTCTGCGGCTGGGGTTTGTGGTGGCGCCGCCAGCCTACACATTTGGAAATGTGGGGAGAAACTCGGTGTATGGGCCGCCATTGCAGACGATGGACATCGCGTTGGTGCGCGCGATGCGAATCACCGAGAAACTGAATTTGCAGGTGCGGGCGGAAGCGTTCAACGCGCTGAACCACACGAATCTGGGGACCCCGAACCGGTATGTGAACGAGCCACAGTTCGGGACGATCACGATGGCGATGACGCCGGGACGACAAATCCAGCTGAGCGCGAGGTTGTCGTTCTGATAGTGGTTGTGGATAGCTGATTAAGTCCGGGCAAACCCAAGAAACGAGGGATTCCTCACTCCACAGACTCCTTTCGGAATGACAGAATAAGAATTTTGCGTAAAGGTCCGAGCCCCTAGGGGATGAGAACAATTTTGCCGAAGGCGCCGGGGGCCATGACCTCTTGGTGTGCTTTCGGGGCCTCTTTCAGCGGAAGTTCCTTGCCCACGATTGGCCGGAGGGTGACATTTTCGAGGCCCGCGGCAATCGCAGCGTGAATCTCGACGGACTCCGCCTCGGTAGCGGCCCACAGCGTGAAGCCGCGAACCATGGCGCGGCGCGCCATCAGTTCACGGGGATTGATGGTGATTTCGCCGCGATTGCCAATGACGATCACGCGTCCGTGGAGAGCGAGAAGCTTCAGATCCGTGGCCAGGTTCACATTCGCTAGCATTTCCAGGATGACATCAACGCCCTTGCCTCCGGTCACCTTCTGAATTTCCTCGGCGTATCCGGCTTTTGTGTGATCAAAAACGTGATGCGCGCCTTCCTTCTTGACTAATTCGAGGCCGCGTTGTGTTCCAGCGGTGCCGATCACCGTGAGACCTTGGGCGCGCGCGAATTGCACCGCGGCAGTGCCGACGCCTCCGCTGGCGCCGTGGATAAGAAGCGCTTCGCCGGCACGAGCATGTGCGTGGTGATGAAGCGCGGTATACGCGGTGCCATAAGGAACCCACAGGCCTGCGCCTTGCGCGAAAGAAATTTTTTCGGGCAGCAGGTACACCTGCGATTCCAGCGCAAGGGCATATTCGGCGTACGCGCCGGTGATGGTCTTCGCGGTATAGACACGATCTCCGGGTTTCACCTTGGCGACGCTCGAGCCGACGGCTTCAACGGTGCCAGCGGCATCGGAGCCCGGCGTGTAGGGAAGAGACGGCTTCACGGCGTAAGTGCCGGCGCGCATGTAGGTGTCGTAGGGATTGACGCCCGCTGCGCGGACATGAACAAGGACTTCTCCGGGTCCGGGTTTTGGAGTGGGGACTTCTTCGAGGACAAGAACTTCGGGACCGCCGAATTGGTGGACTTGAATGGCTTTCATGAGCGTTCTCCCTTGATCGGTTAGAAATGGTCGTCGCGGAAGACTGTTTCGCCTTCGCTGGCTAGCATGCCGGCGGTGCGGCCCCAGGCGGTGGTCTGCCAATTGTCTTTTCCCTTTTTGACGGGAATCCAGGGGGGCAGGGATTGACTCAAGTGGTTCGCCAGGGCGTAGACGTAAGGTTCGTACATGGCTCGCAGTTCGGTGAGCTTGTGATCCGCTTCGGGCGTGTCGCGCAACTTCAAGCCAAGTTGCGTGAGCTTGGTGCGCAGGCGAAGCAATTCCTCCGGGGGAAGGCGATCCTGCGGCAAAGCGCGAGGAGTTGCGGAGAAGACCTGGGAAAGATCGACGACCGCGTGGCGCGAGATGGCAAACGTAAGCTCAGCTTGTTTGGCGCAGGCTTCGTCAATGCTGGCGATTGCCAGAGCACAAGTGTCGAGAATCGCGGTGAGGGAGGCGATCCAGGATTGGTTGTCGTGCTGGGAGCGGAAGTACGCGAGCACGGGATAGGAGAGATGGCTTTCCATGAGTTGCGCGCTCCAGAGCTCCCAATCTTTCAGCAAAGAGCGCAGGGCTTCGTGGCCATTCGGGAAACTGTGGCGGCGAAAAAGTTCACCGGCAGTGGGAGGCGTGCCGGCGCGGGAGTCGAGCAGCGAGATATCGACCTCGCGCTCGGCGAAGGCACCGTAGATAAATGGGAGATAGCCGATCACCGCGGCGAGAAAGCCGAAACCAAAACCAGCTTCCGCGACGACCAGAAAACGAGCGATGCCGGAATGCGGAACCACGTCGCCGAGTCCAAGAGTGAAGAACGTGGTTCCGCTGAGATAAATATCCGTGTACAGGCTGGGGGTCTGGCCGGTGAGATTGACGGCCGAGCCTGCGCCGTATTGCATCATGCCGAACGACAGGATCAATCCAATGGCCCAGACGCCGATGAGGAAAAGCAGCGAGATGGGGCCGTAGAAACCTAGAAAGGACTCGCGGCGCTTGCGTGAAGAAAAAGTGCGAGCTACAGCCTTCCAGACGCCCCAGGTGGAGCGGAAGTAGAAGCGCGTAAGCCGGAACTTTCTGGTCACACGGCGGGGAAGGATGATGGCCTCGAAGGCATCCCACGCCACGACCAGAAATATCACCACACCGGCGATGAACACACCTGGAGCAGGAATCATGCGGAGCATTGTACTCGCATTCAGGCTGTGAGCGAGCTTAGGCTGAGATGGAAGAGACCAGCCTCGCGTTCACGGAAATTTCGGCTTTGAAGAGCTTGGAGACGGGGCAGCCGGTTTCCGCGGCTTTGACGGCGGCGTCAAACTTGGCCTTGTCGGCATTCGGAATGGTGGCAACGAGGTCCAGATGGCTCTTGGTGATGGAGAAACCTTCGCCGACCTTTTCGAGGGAAATGGTACAAGTGGTTTCGAGCTTCGAAGCGGTCATGCCGGCGCCGCCAAGCTGCGCGGAAAGTGCCATGGTGAAACAGCCAGCGTGAGCGGCGGCCAACAATTCTTCGGGGTTGGTGCCGACGCCATTTTCAAAACGCGTGCTGAACGAATACTGGGTGTCCTTTAGTGTGCCGCTATCGGTTGAGATCGCGCCTTTTCCGGATTTCAGGTCGCCTTGCCAAACTGCAGAAGCTTTACGTTGCATGAAAGAGTCCTCCTTCAAAGTTTTTGACGGGTTCGAACGCAATGGATTCGATTCGCTGGGCCTCGGTAAAGGTATATTCGAGAAGTGAGTTGCAGTAAAGAGCGAAGAAATCGTGGAACACATCTTCGACAAAGTTTCACACCGCCCGTGGCCGTTGCCCAGTGGTCCCTGGGTGATGGAACAACGGTGGCATGACTTGTTGTTTGCGCACTGGCGCGTTGAGAAGGAATGGTTGCGGCAACACGTGCCGAGCGAGCTGGAGATAGACACGTATCAAGGCGAGGCGTGGTTGGGCGTGGTTCCGTTTCGCATGGAGGGAGTGCGGCTGAGATATGCGCCGGCGATTCCTGGAACCTCGTGTTTTCCGGAATTGAATGTTCGGACGTATGTGAAGCACGGCGAAAAGGCCGGCGTATGGTTCTTCAGCCTGGATGCTGCTAGCCGGCTGGCTGTAACCGTTGCGCGAGCGTGGTTTCACCTGCCTTATTTTTTCGCGCAGATGAGCTGCGAGGCGCGAAGCGGATGGATTGAGTATGCGAGCGAAAGAAAAGATCGAGGCTCACCGGCCGCTGTGTTGCGCGGGAAATATCGCGGAGAGGGAAACACTTTTCACGCGGCGAGCAAGGCACTGGAGCATTTTTTGACGGAGCGGTACTGCCTGTATAGCGCGGATGCGGACGGAACCCTGAAGCGAGGAGAAATCCATCACCTGCCATGGAATTTGCAGGTCGCACAGGCCGAGATTTCCGAGAATTCCATGACCAAAGGGTTGGGGCTTGATTTGGGAACGCCGGAATTGTTGCATTTTTCGCGCCGGCAAGATGTGGAGGTGTGGCCGCCGCGGCGCGTGTAGTGCCGTCTTAGGCATTGAGGGTCAGGGAGACGAGGCCTGGGGGAGTGGCCGGGACGATGGGAGGAAGCTTGGAGCGGTCGATGGGATTGTAGAGCGTGTCGCGTTCGACCGGAACACGGCCGGCGGCGCGGATCAGGCGCTCGAGTTCGCTGCGCGGTGTGAACTCGGCGGTATTGGCGCCCGCGTCGTGGTAGATCTTTTCTTCGACGACGGTGCCATCGAGATCGTTAGCGCCGAAACGAAGCGCAATCTGCGCGATGCTGGGCGTGAGCATGATCCAGTAAGCCTTGATGTGATCGAAATTATCGAGCAACAGGCGAGAGACGGCGATGTTGCGGAGATCGTCGTAGCCTGTGGGCTTGGGAATGTGCGACAACGGGGTATTGTCCGGGTGAAACGCGAGGGGAATGAAGGCAACGAAGCCGTGCGTTTCGTCCTGAGCTTCGCGCAATTTCACGAGATGATCGACGCGCTCCTCGATGGTTTCGACGTGGCCATACAACATGGTGGCGTTGGAGCGCAGGCCGATGCGGTGCGCCTTCATGGCCATAGCAAGCCACATGCGCCCGCTGACCTTGTGGTCGCAGATGATTTTGCGCACGCGAGGATGGAAGATTTCGGCGCCGCCGCCGGGGCAGGAGTCCACACCGGCTTCTTTCATTTTGCGCAGGGTTTCATCGACGGTGAGTTTGGCGATGCGGGCGAAGTAGTGGACCTCGACCATGGTGAAGGCCTTGAGGTGAACGTGGGGATGGCGTTGCTTCAGCCCGCGGATGAGTTCCAGGAAATAATCGAATGGCAAGTCGGGATGGAGGCCACCGACGATGTGGAATTCGGTGGCGCCTTCACGGACGCCCTGCGCGGCACGCTCGTAAATTTCCTCCAGCGCGAAGGTGTAGGCACCGGGCGCGCCGGGATCGCGGCCAAAGGCGCAAAGCTTGCAGTGGGCGACGCAAACGTTGGTGGGATTGATGTGGCGATTGACGTTGTAATACGTGACGTTGCCATGCCGCTTTTCACGAACATAATTCGCCAGCCAGCCGACGGCCAGAAGGTCGGGCGAGCGATACAGCGCCACGCCATCGTCGAAGCTGAGGCGCTCGCCGGCGAGCACCTTGTCCGCGATGGGTTTCAGGGAAGCGTCAGTGATGGTCAGTTCTGCCACGGTTTTCTCTACGTATAGGATGCTCCGGCCGGGCCGGAGTCGCAAAATGAATTCGCTTTTCGAAAACGGCGAAACGTTCAAACACGCCAAACGGCTGCAGCGGCGCCCCAAAACAGCAGGAACAGCATACTAATATAGCCGTTCACGGTAAAAAACGCAGCGTTGAGCTTGCTGAGATCGTTGGCCTTCACGAGCGAGTGTTCATAGGCGAGCAGTGCTGCGACGACCACGATGCCGGCCCACGCGGGCCAGGGTAAGCCAAAGCTGGCGGCAAGCCAGGCCAGCAAGAGCACCACACCGACGTGCATGACGCGAGCAATCCACAGGGCGTTGGCAATGCCAAAGCGTTTGGGAATGGAGTAGAGGCCGGACTGTCGATCGAATTCGATGTCCTGACAGGCGTACAGCACGTCGAAGCCGCCAACCCAAAGGGTAACCGCGGCGCAGAGAATCAGCATGCGCCAATCGAGGCTGCCGGTAATGGCGATCCAGGCGGCGGCGGGAGAGATGCCGAGCGCGAAGCCAAGGAAAAGATGGGACCAGGAAGTGAAGCGCTTGGTGAACGAATAGAAAAAGAGGATGGCGATGGCCAGCGGAGCGAGTTTCAGCGCCAGCGGATTGAGCTGCCAGGCGGCCAGGAAAAAGACAACGACGGCGACGAGAGTGAAGATCCACGCGAAGGAAACCGAAAGAGCGCCTGTGGCCAGGGCGCGCATTTTTGTGCGGGGATTTTCCTTGTCGTAACGCAGGTCGGCAATGCGGTTGATGGTCATTGCGGCGGAGCGAGCCGCGACCATCGCAACAACGATCCAGAGAATTTGGCGCAGCGTGGGCCAGCCGTGTTGCGTGGCGCGCGCGGCCAGCAGAGCGCCGGTGAGCGCAAAGGGCAAGGCAAACACGGAGTGCTCGAACTTGATCATTTCCAGGACGGTGCGGATGCGGCTGGCCATTGGCGTCTAGGACTCCAGCCGTTTTCCGGCGGCGCTGCCGGTCCAGCGGAACATGTGGTCCTGCGGAAGGCCGGCCTGAGCGAGCACTCGACACACGAATTGCGTGACGACGTCGTCGATGCTCTTGGGGTTGTGGTAGAAGGAAGGAACGATCGGCATGATGACGGCGCCAGCCTGTTGCGCGCGCAACATATTTTCCAGATGAACACGATTGAAGGGCGTGTCGCGAACACAGAGAATCAGTTTGCGTTGCTCCTTGAGCATGACGTCAGCGGACCGGGAGAGGAGGTCGTCGCTCATGCCGTTGGCGACTGCCGCGAGCGCGCCCATGGTGCACGGAATCACGATCATGGCGTCGACGTGGTAGCTGCCAGAGGCGATGGACGCGCCAACATTTTTGTTGGAGATGGTCTCGATTTTCTTTGGGGCGCGGCCGAGAATGCGCGCGGGAAGCTTCTTGAGATCGCCGGAAGTGATACCGAGTTCTTCGGAGAAGAGCCGCTGGCCGGTTTCGGTCGTGACCAGATGAATGCGGGAGACGCGCGAATCGTTTTCGAGAAGAGAGAGAGTCTTCTGGGCGAAGATGGCGCCGCTTGCGCCGGTTACGCCAACGGTAATGATGGATGCTTTGGTCGAAGGCATGATTTTTCGCGGGTATGCTCAGTCTCGCAGCGGCGTCGCGGCAAGTCAAGCTGAGGCTTGACAGTTGAGGTGCGCGGAAGCGCGGCAGCGGAGGGTTCGCGGCGTATGCTAGACTTCGCGATTGAGCGAGGAGCGATCATGAGCGGGAAGTCGCCTGTGGAAACCGTGCTTGCTTTCCTGGAACAAATTAATGCCCGCAATGTGGATGGGCTGTGCGCCTTGATGACGGACGACCACTTTGTTCTTGGATGGGCTTGGGAACCGCATACAAGGCCGGGAATCGATGCGCCAGGGTTGGGCCGGATACTTTCGCATGTTTCCTGACTATCGAGTGTCGCACACGGACGTTTTTTCGCTGGGCGATGTAGTGGCGGCATTTGGCTCCGCCGAAGGAACGCTCGCCGTCAAGGGAGAACTTCCAAAGGAAAACCATTGGAGCGCGTCGGCGGCCTGGCGCGCTGTCGTGCGCGATGGCTTGATCGCGGAATGGCAGGTGTATGCGGACAATCAGAGCGCGAGAAAAATTATGGGTGTGCAAAATCCATTGCATTCGTAGGCAGATAGGGATTCCATGAACGAACTCGATATCCGCGAATTGCTTGAGGCTGTGGGCACGGGAAAGCTCTCGCCCGGAACGGCGATGGAGCGGCTGAAGCATATGCCGTTCGAAGATATCGGTTTCGCAAAGGTGGACCACCACCGGGCGTTGCGACAGGGATTCGCGGAAGTGGTGTTCGGGAAAGGCAAGACGCCGAAACAGGTGGCCGAAATTGTCAGAGCAATGGTGGAGAAGAAGGCGTCGCGGCAGAATGTGCTGGTGACGCGGGCGGACGAGAAAATGTTTGCCGCAGTGAAGCGAGTGAGCCGCGCCGCGAAATTTCACGCGCTCTCGAAAGTGATTACGATCGAGAGAAGCGCGGAGATCACCGGGAAAGGCACGATTGTGGTGGTGTCCGCGGGAACGAGCGATATTCCAGTGGCGGAAGAGGCGGTGTTGACGGCGCGCATGATGGGAAATCGTGTCGACCAGGTGTATGACGTGGGAGTCGCGGGGATTCACCGCTTGCTCGATCATCGCGGCAAGCTGAATGAGGCGCGGGTGATCGTTTGCGTGGCGGGGATGGAAGGCGCGCTGCCGAGCGTGGTGGGCGGATTGGTGGGCGTGCCGGTGATTGCGGTGCCCACGAGCACGGGATACGGAGCCAGTTTTGGCGGGGTGGCGGCGTTGCTGGGAATGCTGAATTCGTGCGCGTCGAATGTGACCGTGGTGAACATCGACAATGGATTTGGGGCGGCGTGCGTGGCGTCGTGCATCAACCGGCTGTAAGTCAAATCTTAACTTTTGAGCAGAACTTTCATGACGCCGGGCTTTTGGGCGTAGATGATGGCCTTGGGCGCGTCTTTCAGCGGAACGACGCGGGAGATCAGCGGCGTGGGATTTACTTTGCCGGAGCGCAGCAACGCGATGGCTTTGACAAAGGGGCCGCAGCGCGAACCGACTACCGTGATTTCCTTGACCACGATGGGCCAAGTCTCGACCGGCGCAGCGCCGTGGAACGTGGATTTAAGCAGCAAAGTGCCGCGCGGCTCGGTCATTTGTTGCGCGAGGGTTAGCCCGGTGGGAGAGCCGGTGGCTTCGACGACCAGACGATAACTTTCCTTCAGCTTTTTCAGGTCGCGCGCATCGCCACGCACGTTCTTCGTCTTGATTCCTGCGTGGTGAGCCAATTTCAATTTGGAGTCGTGCTTGCCGTATAGCGTGACGGCGCTGCCGGAGGCGTGCAGAACTCTTGCGATCAACTGGGCTAGTTTGCCATCGCCGAGAACGGCGGCAGAAGGGAATTGGCGAATATTCATTTGGTCGAGGATCTGGCAGGCCGCCGCGAGTGGCTCGACGAAAACCGCCTTCTCATCGCTGACGTTCGCCGGGATGAGATGCAAATTTTCAAGCGGCAGCGTCAGGTACTCGGCGAAAGTGCCGTCGTGCGCAACGATGCCCAGAACGGTGCGACGCGCGCAATGCGTCTTCAAGCCGCGGCGGCAGAATTCGCAGACGGGCTTGTAGCCATAAGCCGAGCAGGACACGTTAATCTCGCCGGCAACGCGCTTGTTGAGCCATTTCCTTTTCGCCGCAGCAGAAACGCCGTGAACGGCAACCACTTCACCAACAAATTCGTGGCCAACGACGCCTCGAAAATCGTGATAGCCGCGCAAAATTTCCACATCGGTGTTGCAGATGCCGGCCATGCGAACGCGAATGAGCGCCCAGCCGGGAAGTAATCGGGGAGCAGCGAGATCGACGGGTTTCAGACGCCCACGCGACGCAATAAAAGCCAACATGAAGAGAGTATGAAGAAGTTCAACGCAGGGCGGCAACTAGAGATTCGCGCAACGCGGCGTCTTGTTCGGGGAAAACGGTGCGCAGGTCGAGAACGAGCCGGTCTTCTTCAATGCGTGCGATGACAGAAACGCCTGTGGAGGGACGGCGAAGGCGCTCTTCGAGTTGCGTGGCGGAATGACGAGCGCTGCTGATGCGAATAACTTTGGTGGGCAAAGATTGCGCGGGGGTCGAGCCGCCGCCAACCAGTGACGCGCCATCGGCGATTTCCAATTCCACGTCGGCATTCGCGACAATAGCCTGAAGCGAGTGCAAAAAGTTGGTGGCGCGCTGGGCAATTTCCGCAGGTGTGAGGCGGATCATGCGCTGGGAAGGCAGAGCGTTCCAGTCGGCGCGGAGATAAGCGCGCAGGGTGCATTCCAAGGCGGTGATCGTGAGCTTGTCCACGCGGAGCGCGCGGAAAAGTGGATGGCGGCGGACTTTGCGCGACCAGTTCTTTCTGACCGGCGATGATCCCGGCTTGTGGGCCGCCAAGGAGTTTATCGCCGCTGAACAGGACGAGAGAGAAGCCGGCGGAGATGCTTTCGCGCGCGGTGGGTTCGCTGATGCCGCGCGCGGATAGATCGACGAGGCAGCCGGAGCCAAGATCCTCCACCACAGGAAGATTGGCGCGTTGGCCGAGTGCGACGAGTTCGGCGACGTCGGGCTTTTCCGTAAAGCCGGTCACTTGAAAATTGGAGGGATGGACGCGCAGCAGCACGCGCGTTTTTTCATTGATGGCGTGCTCGTAGTCGGCCAGGCGCGTGCGATTGGTTGTGCCGACCTCGCGCAAGACGGCGCCACTTTGTTCCATGATTTCCGGGATCCGAAAGCCGTCGCCAATTTCGATCAGTTCACCGCGCGAAACAATCACCTCGCCGCCACGAGCCAAGGCCGCGAGGGTGAGCAGCACAGCGGCGGCGCAATTGTTCACGACGATGGCGGATTCGGCACCGGTGAGGCGCTGAAGCAATCGAGCTGTGTGAACGTCGCGCTTGCCACGCGCCCCGGCAACCAGGTCGTACTCGAGATTCGTGTATTGCGTGGCGGTGCGGCGCAGTTCGTCGATCAGTTGCGCAGGCAGCGGCGCGCGGCCCAGGTTGGTGTGAAGAATGACGCCAGACGCATTGATGACAGGCTGTAGAGAGGGAGCGAGTTCCTGTTGCACGGCTTGGACAATGCGCGCTTCGAGGGCTGCGGGCGATATCGTCTGCTCAGCTGACACTTCTCCAGCGGCAATTTCGCGGCGCAATTGCGAAAGAACCTGGCGAGTGATGTCGACGACGAATCCCCGGTCGATTTCCGAGCAGAGCTTGGCGACCGTGGGCAACTGCAGTAGTTCGTCCACGGACGGCATTTGACGCAGCAGTGCGGTCTGGTCGCCGGAGGGCGCGCGTTTGGCGGGAACGGTCATGGCGACATTTGAGCACAGCCGCGAAACCGTCGCAACGGATGCTTGAAATGCGGGGCTGGCCGGAAGGGCAGGGGTGTGCGGGAGTCCGTTGTTTCATCCGCAGCGAAAGCGGGGATGAAGGTTGACGCTTGCCCCGGGCGCTCCTAGCATGAAGGGACAGGAGAGTCTGCCTTCATGGCCACCATTGATGAGGAATTGGGGCAACTCGAACGCGACATCCGGCAATTGAAGATCGAGTACGAAATGTACTTCGGCGGAGGCCGGAAACGCCCGCCCACGGAAATTGAGTGGCGCGTGGAATTAATGGTGAAACGCTACGCCGAGCGCAGCGGCGAGCTGAAATACGGGCAACGGTTCCGCTACAACAACCTTACGCAGACTTACGCGAAGTATAAGGACATGTTCCGCAAGCGGCTACAGCAGCGCGAAGAAGGAAAAATCCAGCGGCATTTTGGGGCCGCGGCGAAAGCGATTGAAGCGGAGCGCGCGAAAATCCAGGTGACCACGCAGACGGCCCCGACGGCTGAGAGCAATGCCGACGATGCCAAGGCATTTCGCATGGTGTGCTCCGAGCCGGAGAAGGAAACCGAAAAAGTCGATCAGCTTTATGACGCATTTTTGCAGGCGAAACAAGCGGCAGGCGAAGACACGGGCAAGGTAACCAAGGCCGGGTTCAGCGAATTTGTAAGAAAGAAGACCAAAGACCTGCAAGAAAAGAAGAGCTGCCGCGACGTGGAATATGTGGTGGAAGTGGTCGACGGCCAAGTGAAGCTGAAAGCGCTGGTAAAATCGTAGTTCAGTCTCCCTGCAAATTTTTCCCACAGACGCAGACTTTCCGAAACTCCGCTCCTCCGCGTACACTAAAGGGTTCTTAAGAGCACCGGAGGAAGACATGGGAGTGGAACGGGCGCTGCTGAGCGTATTCGACAAGACCGGGATCGTGGAGTTGGCCAGGAGGCTCGCGGCGTTGAAGATCGAGATTCTCTCGACCGGCGGCACGGCAAAACTGCTGCGCGACGAAGGCGTAACGGTGAAGGATGTCTCCGAATTTACTGGTTGGCCCGAAATGCTGGGCGGGCGCGTGAAGACGCTGCACCCGAAAGTGCACGGTGGGCTGCTGTATCGCCGCAATCATGCGGAAGACCAGAAGCAAGCGAAGGAACACGGAATTGCGGCTATTGATCTGGTGGTGGTGAATCTATATCCATTCGAAGCGACGGCTGCGAAAGGGTATCTGACGGCGGAAGAACTGATCGAAAACATCGATATTGGCGGACCGACAATGCTGCGGTCCGCGGCAAAGAATTTCGAGAGCGTGACGGTGGTGACGGACCCGGCGGACTACGGCCGAGTAGCCAAGGAATTGGAGGAGAAAGGCGAAACCACCTTGCCTCTGCGGGTGGAGCTGGCGCGGAAAGTGTTTGCCACAACGTCGCGCTACGACGGATTGATTGCCACGGAACTGGAACGCCTGGCGGTTGCGGGCCAAGGCATGGAAGTGAACGCGCGTGCGATTTTGCCGGAACGGAGTGCACGTTTCGCTGCGCAAGCAACAGGAATTGCGTTACGGAGAAAATCCGCACCAGGCGGCTGCGCTGTACGTTCCGGCGGGGCGCGCTCCGGAAGGGCTGGCGGCGGCAAAGCAGCTTCAGGGCAAAGAGCTTTCCTACAACAATTACGTGGATCTGGAAGCCGCGCGCAGCCTGGTGGGGGAATTCGAGCGGCCCGCAGCGGTGATCATCAAGCACAACAACCCGTGCGGCGCGGCGCAGCAGTCCAGTTTGTTGGATGCGTACCTGAAGGCTTACGCGTGCGATCCGATCTCGGCGTTCGGCGGGGTGCTAGCCTTCAACCACATTGTGGATGCGGTGACGGCGGCGGCAGTGTCGCGGCTGTTTGTGGAGTGCATTGTGGCGCCGGGATTTGCGGATGAGGCGCGGGATATTTTCGCGGCGAAAAAGAATTTGCGTCTGCTGGTGCTGCCGCAGGGCGGGCTGGATCACGACAAGGAATTGCAGTTGAAGCGCATGCTTGGCGGTGTGCTGGTGCAGCAGCCGGACTTGGGCAGTTTGCAGGGAAAGGAATTGCGCGTGGTGACGAAGCGCGAGCCGAGCGAGGCGGAACTGGTGGACCTGAGGTTTGCTTGGAAAGTGTGCAAGCACGTGAAGTCCAACGCCATCGTATTTGCCAAGGACGGAGCTACGATCGGCGTAGGCGCCGGGCAAATGAGCCGGGTGGATTCGGTGAAGCTCGCGGTGATGAAGGCGCAGAGGTCGCTTCAGGGAACTGTGGTGGCTTCGGACGCGTTCTTTCCATTTCCCGATGGCGTGGAAGAAGCCGCAAAGGCCGGAGCCACGGCGGTGATTCAGCCGGGCGGGTCGGTCAAGGATCCCGAGGTCATCGCAACGGCCGATCGGTTGGGGCTGGCGATGGTGTTCACCAGCATGCGGCATTTCCTGCACTAAAACGCGCTAGTGCGTTTGCATGGGGCTTTGCGCCGGTGTCACCGGGAACCAGTGACGGGTGCGATTGCACACCCGGCAAACTGAAAGCATCACAGGCACTTCAATCAACACGCCGACAACAGTGGCCAAGGCTGCGCCAGAGCCGGCTCCAAACAAAGCGATAGAGGTGGCGACGGCAAGCTCAAAGAAATTGCTTGCACCGATCAGCGCACCCGGAGCAGCGACCTGGTATTCCACCCGCAACAGCCGCATCAGTCCATAGGCCAAAGCAGAATTAAAGTAGACCTGCAGAAGAATCGGGACGGCAATCAATAGAACATGCAGAGACTTACCAGTGAGGTTCTCCGCCTGGAACGCGAAGATGAGGACCAGGGTTGCCAGCAGCGCGAGAATGGTGACAGGTGAAAATTTTGGGAGCAAAACGTTTTCGAACCAGTCTTTTCCGCGGCGGCGGAGGAATAGGGCGCGCAAGGTTGCGCCCACGGCCAGGGGAATCACGATGAAGGCGACAACGGACAAAAACAAAACACGGAAAGGCACGGAAAGCGATGCCGCGCCGCTGACGAGGAAGCGCACAATCGGCGCGAAGAGAAACAACATGATCAAATCATTGAGAGAAACCTGAACCAGCGTGTACGCGGGGTCTCCGTCCGTCAGATAGCTCCAGACAAAAACCATGGCGGTGCAGGGAGCGGCAGCGAGAATAATCGTGCCGGCGATGTACTGGCTGGCTTCGGCGGGAGAAATCCACTGGGAAAAGACGTGGCGGAAGAAGAGCCAAGAAATCAAAGCCATGGAAAATGGTTTGACCATCCAGTTCACGAACAGTGTGACCAGCACTCCTTTGGGTTTCTTGCCCACTGCCTGAATCGCGGTGAAATCCACTTTCATCATCATGGGAATGATCATCAGCCAGATGAATACGGCGATGGGCAGATTGATCTGGCTGCCGGTCCCGAATTCGAGAGCGCGGAGGACGCCAACGAAAGCGGGCGCGAATTTTCCGAGGGCAATTCCGGTGAGCATGCAGAGAGCAACCCACAAACTCAAATAGCGCTCGAAAAGATTCAATCGTTTGGCGGTTTGAGGAGAACCGCGTGCCGAACTCGGATCAGATTCCTTCATCATTGGCCGCCAATCCGATCAATTTCCTTTTTGATGGCCAGTTGATCGAGGCTGGGAAGCGGTAAGCTGAGAAACAGAGCGATTCTCCGGTCTAGGGTGACAAAGGCTTCGCGAAAGGCGCGAGCGATCTGATCAGGCGGACCATCGACCGCGGCGGGATCCGGGACTCCCCAGTGAGCGGTCATGGGTTGTCCCGGCCAGATCGGACAGGTTTCCTTCGCGGCATTGTCGCACACGGTAAAAACAAAGTGCATTTTTGCGGCGCCGGGCTTGGCGAATTCCTCCCAACTCTTGCTGCGGGCTCCGGCTGCCGGCAAGCCGGCCGCTTCGAGTTGCTGTAAAGCGTACGGATTGACGCGGCCGGTGGGACGACTGCCGGCGCTGAATCCGCGGAACGTTGGCGCGCCACGATGGTTCAGGATGGCTTCGGCAAGGATGGAGCGCGCGGAGTTGCCGGTACAGAGAAACAGCACGTTATATTGCGATGGCATCAAGACAACGTCCTATCCGCAGCAAGTGGGTCCGCAGCAGGCTGCAGCCGCCGGTTTCGTGGCGCGGATGAAGGCGCTGATGAATTTGCCGTCAATGAGCGGAGCGACGCGATCAGGGTCAAGACCCGCAGCCGCGAGGAACTCGCGCGATTCTTCGGCGTGGTAAACGCGAGTTGGCTGGACTTCCATGGAAGTAAAACCCGCCGCCTGCAGCTTCTGCAGGTATTCGGATTCCTGCAGAGCCCCAGCCATGCAGCCTACCCAGAGTTCCATACTTTTGCGAACGTCAGCGGGGACTTCGCCGCGAACAACCACGTCGGAAACGGCAAAGCGGCCGCCGGGCTTCAGCACGCGAAAAGCTTCACGCATGACGCGGTCTTTGTCTCCCGAGAGATTGATGACGCAATTGGAGATGATCGACGTCGACGGAGTTTTCCGGGAGGGGAATATTCTCGATCGTGCCTTTCAGAAATTCGACATTTTGTACGCCGGCCTTCTTCTGGTTCTCGCGGGCCAGGGCGAGCATCTCGTCGGTCATATCGACGCCGTAAGCCTTGCCGGTGGGACCGACGCGCTTCGCGGAAAGCAGGACGTCAATGCCGCCGCCGGAGCCGAGGTCGAGCACGATTTCGCCGGGCTTCAGTTCCGCTAAGGCGGTAGGGTTTCCGCAGCCGAGAGAAGCGGCCACGGCATCCGCGGGCAACGCGGATTTCTCCGATTCATTGTAGAGATTGCGGGTGATGGGGTCGCAGCCGCTGAGTTCAGTGCCTCCGCCGCAGCAAGAGGTTTTGCCGGCGGTAACTCGCTTCGCCGCTGCGCCGTACTTTTCTTTCACTGCTTCCTGGATGTTGGTATCGCTCATGGTTTGTTCCTATCCTTTCGAGATGTGGACAATGGCTTCTTCGGGGACGGCGCGATTTCGCGTGCAGCATTCGTCGTAGAGAAAACCAAGCACTTCGCGGAGAGCGTCGGTGCTGGCCGTATACCAGAGAAATGTGCCGGCGCGGCGGACGCAAACGAGGCCGACCTGGCGGAGCTTTTCGAGATGGTGAGAAAGGGTGGACGCAGGGATGTTGAGTTCATCCTGAATTTCACCAGCGACCATTCCGGTGGGGTGCGCGGACAGAAGCAGACGCACAATCTGCAGGCGGGGCTCGGCGCCGAGAGCGGAGAAGCGATCGGCAGAGCGGGTAACGAGGAGTGGATCGGGCTTGGACATATTTCGATAATTGCAGAAATACAGTAGAAAGGCAAGCATTTTCTTTCCCACCCTTTCCTCCCGTTCTCCGCATCCTAGTTTTGTGGGCCCATGATCTTTGAAACGCCTCCTTTTTCGCTTTTGACCGCGTTCCTCCTGCATGGGATACTCTAAAATCCTGGACAACTTATGAAGACAACTCGCTTCGCTTTCACCATCGCCGTCGTTGCACTGGCCGCTCTGCCAATCCTTGGGCAGACTCTGAGTAGCGCTTCGACGAGCGCGTCCGACAAAATGTCTCCCCGTGCGGAGGCCTACTACAACTTCACCGTCGGCCATCTTTACGAGCTGCAGTACGAACAGACCAGCCAAAGCGAATACGCCAACAGGGCCATTGAAGCGTACAAACGCGCTTATGCGCTGGATCCGAAGTCGCCGATCATCGGCGAACGGCTAGCGGAAATGTACTGGAAAGCGCAGCGCGTACATGACGCAGTAGTGGAAGCTAATGAAATTCTGAAGCGCGACCCCAATGACCTGGCCACACACAGGCTGCTGGGGCGGATCTACTTGAAGAGCCTGGGGGACATCAACGGGTCGGGCGTGCAAACGGAAATGGTGAGCAAGGCCATCGCGGAATACAGCGCAGTGCACCGACTGGACCCGTCGGATCAGGAGTCGGCGTTATGGCTGGCGCGGCTTTACCGGCTGCACAACGAGCCGGAGAAGGCCGAAGATGTACTGCGCGCGATGTTGAAGGAAGACCCGGAGAACGATGCGGCAATGGAGCAGTTGACGCAGTTGCTGCTGGACGAAAACAAGGCAGAAGAAGCGATTCAACTGTTGGAATCGACGACTGCACGCAACCCGTCACCGACGCTCTACGATCTATTGGGCGATGCCTACACGCAGACAAAAGATTATGCGAAGGCGGAGAAAGCGTACCGTCAGGCTGTGGAGCTGGATCCTTCGGAGCTGAGCCACCTGCGCGGGTTGGGGCAGACGCTGCTCTCGGAAGAAAAATATCCGGAAGCGCTGTCGGTGTACCAGAAGCTGGTGGAGGTGATGCCGGAAGACTCGGACAACTATCTCCGGCTCTCGCAAATCTACCGCGAACTGCACCAACTGGATAAGGCGGAAGACAGCCTGATGAAGGCCAAGCAGTATGCGCCGGGCAGCCTGGACGTGTTGTACAACGAGGCGATTGTTTACGAGTCGCAGGGGCGATTTGAGGATGCGATTCGCGTGCTGAGCGATGCGCTGACACGGGTGAAATCGCAATCGACGGTGCTGCCGTCGCGGCGGCGTACGTTGGCGATTCTGTACCAGCAACTGGGGCAACTGTACCGCGACACGCAAAATATTCCGGCGGCAATTACTTCTTATCAAGAGCTGGGACGGCTGGGGGACGAAGAGGATCGCCGGTCGCGGCTTCTACTGATGGAGGCATACCACCAGGCAAAGGAGCTGACGAAGGCGCTGCAGATCGGGAAAGAAGCGATTGCCAAATATCCCAATGATGCGGCGATCAGCGCGAGTTACGCCATGTTGTTGGGCGAGAACCAGCAAACCGACGAAGCCGTAAAGCTGATGCAAACCGCGCTCAAGGGTGGGGCATCGGACCGCGATGTGTATCTGAATATCGCGCAAATTTATGAACGTGGGCACCAGTACGCGGAAGCCGAAAGCAACGTTCGAAAGGCACAAACGCTGGCGAAAGACCCGCAAGAAAATGAAATGGCCTTTTTCCTGCTTGGCGCGATTTACGAACGGCAGAAACAGTTCGATAGGGCTGAGGAGCAGTTCAAGAAGGCTTTGGACCTGAACCCGAAGAACGCGCCGGCGCTGAATTATTACGGCTACATGCTGGCAGACCGCGGGATTCGCCTGGACGAAGCGCAGGAGATGATCCAGCGCGCGCTGGATCAAGACCCGTACAACGGGGCGTACCTGGACAGCCTCGGCTGGGTGTACTACAAAGAGAACAAACTGGACGAAGCGGAAACCAGCCTGCACAAGGCGGTGCAGCGCGATCCGGGCGATCCGACCATCCGTACGCACCTCGGCGATATTTACGCGAAGCAGGGCCGTTCGGAACAAGCCGCGGCGGAGTGGGAAAAGGCGCTGGCGGACTGGCACAAGTCGTTGCCCTCTGACGTGGAAAGCGATAAAGTCGCGGAGTTGGAAAAGAAACTAGGCCAAATGAAGCACCGCGTGGCGCAGAAAGCCGCGGCACCCGACGCAAAACCCTGAGCTAAAATGAAAGAAGTCCGGATCCCGGCGCACGCAAAAGTAAACCTGCGTCTTGAAGTTTTAGGCAAGCGTGCGGATGGCTACCACGAGCTGCGGACCATCTTGCAAACCGTGTCGCTGCGCGACCGTTTGCGGCTGCGGAGTTCGCGCAGACCGGGAATTACGCTCTCGGTTACGGGCAACGAAAAGCTTTCGCAGGAACCCCTGGAAAAAAATCTGGTGTACCGCGCCGTGGATGCGCTGCGGCGTGAACTGAAGGTGCGCGCGGGTGTAGAGATTCTGCTGGAAAAACGGATTCCCGCCGGGAGAGGCCTGGGTGGTGGGTCCAGCGATGCGGCAGCGGCCCTGCTCGGATACCTACGATTCACAGAAAAGAAAATGGACTCGGCCCAGTTGCTGTCCATTGCCGCAGGATTGGGAGCCGATGTACCGTTTTTCCTGTTTGGCGGACGAGCTTTAGGAGTCAGCAAGGGCGATGAGATCTATCCGCTGCCAGATATCCCGAAGGTGAGCCTGCTGATTGTTTCGCCGAAGGACATTCACGTGCCGACGCCGGATGCCTACCGCTGGCTGCACGCGCCGGAGTTGGCTTCGTTGACAAAATCCGCGGCAGCCCATAAGCTATATGGGTTCTGTGCTCTGTGCTGGAGCGCGCAGGAAGAGAGCCTTTCGAACGATTTTGAAGTGGCTGTCTTCCGGCGTCATCCCCGTCTTGGGAAGATCAAGCGGGCGTTGCTCCGGGTGGGGGCGTCAGAAGCCTTGCTGGCTGGTAGCGGTTCGGCGGTGTTTGGAGTTTTCCCGAGCCCAGCGAAGGCGCGCCGAGCCGTTGTCGGGTTCCCGCAAGATCAGACCTTTGTTTGCGAGAGCATCTCGCGTGCGAGGTATGCGCGTTTGGTGAAAAGCGCGATTGTGGGTTAGACCGCAACGTCTCTCCGTGTTTCTGACTCCTTATTGAACTGTCTCAGGTTGCAGATCCAGGTCAAGTGTCGCCGCAAAGCGGTGACCAGGGTGGCGTGGCGTGCACGACGAGCGATTCAAGATTTTTAGCGGGACCGCCAATCCGATTTTGGCGGAAGCGATTTGCCGTCATCTGAATGTGCCGCTGGGCAAAGCGCTGCTCGGCCGGTTCAGCGACGGTGAGATTTACTTCCAGATTTTGGAGAACGTGCGCGGTGCGGACGTTTTTGTGGTGCAGCCCTGCAGCTATCCGGTGGACAACCACCTGCTGGAACTGCTGTTGATGATTGATGCGTTCAAACGGGCGTCGGCCTGGCGGATTACCGCGGTGCTGCCGTACTACTGTTATGCGCGGCAAGACCGCAAAGACAAGCCGCGCGTTCCGATATCCGCGAAGCTGGTGGCGGACTTGCTGGAAACCGCGGGCGCCAGCCGCGCGCTGACGTTGGATTTGCACGCGCCGCAGATTCAGGGGTATTTCGACGTGCCGGTGGATCACTTGTATGGTTCCCCGGTGCTGGTGGATTACTTCCGGAACAAGAAGCTGCCCAATCTGACCGTGGTTTCGCCGGATGCGGGCGGAGTGGAACGCGCCCGTGCGTTTGCGAAGAAGCTGGGCGCACCGCTGGCCATCGTGGATAAGCGCCGCGTGGACCTCGACGTGACCGAAGTGATGAATCTGATCGGCGACGTGAAGGGACGAAGCACGCTGATCGTGGACGACATCATCGATACGGCGGGCACGCTGGTAAAAACCGCGGACGCGCTGATGCGAGAAGGGGCTACGCAGGTTTTTGCGGCTTGCACGCACGCGGTGTTTTCCGGGCCGGCCGTGGAGCGCATTGAGAATTCGCGGATCACGGAAGTGGTAGCGACGGATTCGGTGCCTGTCTCGGAAGCGGCCAGGAATTTGAAGAAGGTCACGATCTTAAGTGTTGCGGATTTGCTCGCTCGTGGCATTCGTTCGATTCACGAAGAGACTTCCATCAGCGAGCTATTTATTTGATTTTGTCCGGCGCGATCGGGCCGGAAGAGATTCCACGGAAGGAAAGAAGCTATGGCTCAAATTATTGTTGAAGGGGCGCCCCGCTCCCAACGGGGCAAAAACGAAGCGCGCCGCATGCGCAAGTCCGGCAACGTACCGGCGGTGCTTTACGGCGGAAAAGGCGAGGCCCTGCCACTCTCGGTGAACACGAAGCAAGTGACGGCGATTCTGCGGTCGGAAACAGGGCACAACACGCTGTTCCAGGTGAATCTGGGAGGCAAGCAGGAACCCGCGATCGTGAAGGATTGGCAAGTGGATCCGGTGAGCGGGCATTTGCTGCACGTGGATCTTCTGCGCATCGCGATGGACGTGCGCATGAAGGTCAAGGTGCCGGTGCACACGTTCGGGGAACCCTCTGGCGTAAAGGTGCAAGGCGGCGTATTCGAAATGGTGATGCGCGAAGTGGAAGTGGAGTGCTTGCCAGCCGACATTCCGACGGAGTTCAAGGTGGACGTAAGCGGGCTGGCGCTGAACCAGAGCTTGCGAGCCGCCGATCTGCCACTGGATACGGCCAAAGTGAAGTTGTTGACGGACCCGAACAGCGTTGTCGCGCACGTCGTGACTCTGCGCGTTGAGGAAGAAAAGCCGGTGGAAGCGGCGGTGGTTGGAACAACCCCTGCGGAGCCGGAAGTCATCAAGAAGGGCAAGAAGGAAGTGGAAGGCGAAGAAGGCGCCGAGGAAGAAGGCAAGCCCAAGGCAGCAGAGAAAGCGGAGAAGCCGGAAAAGAAGAAGTAATTCTTTTTCGCCGGTCTGGTGCGAAGCGCTATGCGGCTCATTGTTGGCCTTGGCAATCCTGGCCCGGAGTATCAGTGGACGCCGCATAACCTCGGATTCCTGGCGGTGGACGAAATCGCGAATCGTGCGTCCATCCGCGTGGAACGGCCGGAGGGCAAGGCGCTGGTGGGTCGCGGCAAGGTGGCAGGAGAAGAAGTCGCGCTGGCCAAGCCGCAGACGTACATGAACCTGAGCGGCATCTCGGTGCGGGAGTTGCTTGGGAAGTACGAATTGGAACCCAAGGACCTGCTGGTGATCTTTGACGAGCGGGATTTGCCGTGGGGAATGATTCGCATCGGGGAACGTGGACGCCCGGGAACGCACAACGGCGCAAAGTCCGTGACGAGCGCCGTGGGAACGCAAGAGTTTGCAAGACTTCGGCTGGGATGCGGTCCGGATCATCCGGTTGGCGACCTTGCGGCCTATGTTCTGCGGCCGATGAAAAAGGCCGAGCTGGAAGTGGCCGCAGAAATGGTGGCGGGCGCAGCGGATGCGGTGGAGTTGCTGCTGACGCAAGGGATCGCGGCCGCGATGAACAAGTACAACCGGCGAGTGCCGCCGGAAGAAGCGAAGTAGCGGCGGAGTTTGCGCCAGGTAAGAACGAGTTTCCCGGGATTTGCGCCCGGAACAGGAAGAAACGAGGTCATTATGGAAGAGCGTTTGTACGATTTGATCTTTATTGCCCGCCCGGCGACGCCGGAAGAGGAAATCAAGAAAGTTATCGCCACTCTCGAACACGCCTGCGAAGAGAAAGGCGGGAAGATCGAGAAGACCGAGCACTGGGGAACGCGGAAGCTTGCGTACAAGGTGATGAAACACCGCGAGGGCATCTACGTTTACCAGCAGGTGCGCACCAACCATGGTGAACTGGTGCACGAACTGGAGCGCCGCCTGGGCGTCGCGGACTCCATCATCAAGTATCAGACCGTGCGGCTCGACGAAGACTTGAAGCGACAGAAGAAGCTCTCGCACAAGCGTGAAGTGCGCGCCGCGCGACGTCCGCGCCGCACGCCCGCCCCGGCGCCGGCTCCGGCAGCGCCACAGGCCGAGCAGGCCTCTCCGGCCAGCTGAGCCGCGGTTCTGGAATGATGGCAGGCGCGCGAGAGGTTTTGTTGATGCCTGCTGCGTGTGGAAAAGATTTGATTGGGAAGCTCCGCTCAGGAAAGCCCGGAGCACATGGGAAAGGTAGGAACGTATGTCAGAGGAACAGAAATCAGTGCCAGCCGCCGCTCCGTCGGCACCGGCACCGCGGGAAGCGCGCGAAGGCGGTGGTGGACAAGGTGGCGGCGGAGGCCGTCGCGAAGGCGGGCATAGCGGCGGTGGTGGCGGAGGGCGCCGTGAAGGCGGACCAGGCGGTCCTGGTGGACCGGGCGGGCGGCCTCGCGGCAAGCGCCAGTATTTCCGCAAGAAGAAAGTCTGCAAGTTTTGCGTCGAGAAGATGGACTTCATCGACTACAAGCGCGCGGACATTCTGGCGCAGTTCGTGCAGGAACGCGGAAAGATTTTGCCGCGCCGCATGACGGGAGTTTGCGCGCGGCACCAGCGCTGGTTGGGCGTGGCCATCAAGCGCGCGCGGAATATTGCTTTGCTGCCGTTTGCCGGCAGCGCGGCGGGAACCCAGGCACCTCGCGTGGTGGTTCCCGTGGTTGAGGCCCCGAAGGCCTAAAGGTCAGGAAAGGGAGCTAGGGATTTCATATGCAGATTATTCTTCAAGAAGATGTCGAAAAGTTAGGGAACCGCGGGGACGTTGTGACCGTGAAGCCCGGGTACGCGCGGAATTTTCTTTTGCCGCACAAGCTGGCGATTGAAGCCACGGCCGGTAACATGAAGGCGCTGGAACGCATTCGCGGGTCTTTGGCGAAGAAAACGGCGACGGAACTCGACGCCGCGAAAAAGCAGGCCGAGTTGCTGACGGGAGTGTCGCTGAAATTCACGCGCAAGACCGGCGAGAACGACCAGATGTTCGGTTCGGTGACCACGGCTGACATTGCCGATGGACTGAAGGCGCAGGGTTTCGAAGTGGACAAGCGGCAAATTCAGTTGAAGGATCCGGTGAAGGCGCTCGGCGAATATCCGGTCACGGTGAAGGTGTTCCGTGACATCACCGCCGAGATCAAGATCCACGTCGACAAGGAAGCCTAGGCTTTCGACGGATTATTGAAATACAACCAAGGGGCACGAGCAATCGTGCCTCTTTTTTTGTTGGGAACTGAGTACCGGCCAAAGACTATTTTTTGATGGCTGCAAAAGCTTCCGCAACGGCTTGCACTTCTTCCGTCTTCCATGTGCCCCCAGAGAGATTTGTGACCAGCGCCACGACGACGTGACTGTCGGGATACACGATCAATTGCGACGTTCCACCGACTGAGCCGCCGGCATGTGCGTAAATCTGCTTTCCTGAGGGAGTCTTAACGATGTCCCAGCCAATGCCGTAGCCGGTTTCTTCGCCAGCACTGGTTTTTTGAGAAGTGAACATGGTTTTCAGGGACTGCGCGTTCAGGATACCGGGCTGCAGAAGCGCGGAGCCGAAGCGAACGAGGTCTTCGGCAGTTGAGAGAAAGCCACCGCCGGCCCATTTATAGCTATTGTCGACATAGGGAGCGTTTTCTACCGGCCCATTTTTGGGCAATTCGTAGAAGCGCGAGCGCTGCTCCACGATCTGCGCGTTCAGGTCCGGCGTGGTGTGGACCAGGCCAATCGGCGCGAACACGTTTGCCTGCATATAAGAAAGGAAATCTTGTCCCGACGCCGATTCTATTGCGGCACTCAGGAGGTTAAAGCCGTAGCTGGAATAGTTAAACTTCGTTCCCGGCGGCGAGACGAGGGGATCGTCTTTAAAGATGGCAAGGCCCTCGGTGACATTGGCGTAGTGTTTTTGGATCACGAATTCGTCGCCCTGATAGTGCCGTATCCCGCCGAGATGACCGGCGACCATTCTCACCGTAATCACCGAGCCTTTTTCTGGGAAAGACGGAACGTATTTCTGGATGGGTGCGTCCAAATCCAGCTTTCCGGACTGCACCAACTCCATGAGTCCGACAGCCGTGAGCGGCTTGGAAATGCTGCCGATGCGGAATTTGGTGGTTGGCCAAACGGGCGCGCGCTCTTCCAGGTCCGCGAAGCCGAATCCTTCGGAGTAGACGATTTTTCCGTCGACTGCGACCGCCAGCGCCAGACCGGGCGTGCCCCGCGCGATCCATTCCTTGGCCTGGCGGTCGGCGTTTTCTTTTGCTTCCGCGTAAGGTGCGAGCTTCGCAACAGAGGCTGCCGGCGTTTGGCCTTGCATTGGGCCAGCACTCGCGAGCAGAAATCCCGCGACCAACAATTGTAGTGCCACGCCCTTGGTGTTCTGCCAACGATTCGTCCTGCGTGTGCTTTGCATCGCGCGTTGCTCCCTCCCGTTTTTTTGCAAGAGCATCTTGCCATATTCGGCAAAAAGTTTTTCACCGGTTTTCCTTCGCGATTCACAAGCACTCCAATTGACGCGCGCAGAACAGACGCGCACAATCAGCGCATCACTTCGACGCAGGGGAACGCAAACAACGGAAGAACAAATCCGCACTTGCCTTCCAGCGGGGAAAATGTTCCAATAGCGAAGAGAAAGCGAAAGTAGAACGGGCTTTTTCCGTCTCATCATGCCTGCTGATACCACCATCGAGAAACCGCTGCCGAGCAATATTGACGCGGAGCGCTCCATCCTCGGCGCCATCATCCTGGACAACAACGCGCTGAACGCCGCCATTGAGTCCCTGAAGGCCGAAGACTTTTTCTTGCCGCAGCATCGCAACGTATTCACGCAGATGGTGGCGCTGGCGGAAGCGCAGCAGGCCATCGACCTGGTAACGCTGACGGAAGAATTGCACCGGCACGGGGAGCTGGAAGCGTCGGGCGGGGCGCCGTATCTGGCGTCGCTGGTGGACGGGATGCCGCGGGTATCGAACGTCGACCACTACGCGCGGATCGTGCGCGAGAAGGCGCTGCTGCGCAACCTGATTCACGCGACACACAAGATTCAGCAGAGCGCGCTGGAAGGCGAAGACGGAGCGGACGTCATACTGGACAGCGCTGAGTCCAGCATTTTTGCGCTTGCCGAGGACCGCGTGAAAGCCGGGCTGGTTCCTATCAAGGACCTGGTTCGCGACAATTTCGAGCGCCTGGAAAAGATCTTCCGCGAAGGGAAGAGCGTCACCGGGATTTCGACGGGTTACGGCGAGCTGGACAAGTTGCTTTCCGGGTTGCAGCCTTCGGAACTGATTATTCTTGCCGCGCGCCCGTCGCAAGGGAAAACGGCGCTGGCGCTGAATCTGGCGGAGAATATTTCGATCCGCGCGGGGATGCCGGTGGCGGTGTTCAGCCTGGAAATGTCCAAGGAGTCGCTGCTGCAACGCCTGGTGGCCTCGGTCGCGCAGATCGACGCGCACAAATTCCGCTCCGGGCATCTGAGCCGGGAGGACTGGCGCCGCATGACGGAAGCGCTGGGCACGATTTCCGCCGCGCCTTTGTGGATTGACGATGCTGGGTCCAACAGCGTGCTGGAAATTGGCGCGAAAGCCCGGCGGTTGAAGCGCGACAAAGGCCTTTCGCTGCTGATCGTCGACTATCTCCAGTTGATTACGGCGCGCGGGCGGTTCAATTCGCGTCAGGAAGAAGTGGCCAGCATTTCGCGCGGTCTGAAGGGGCTCGCTAAAGAGTTGCAGATTCCCGTGCTGGTGCTGAGCCAGTTGACGCGCGCGCCGGAACGCGAGGAACGCGGGCCGCAGCTTTCGGACTTGCGCGAATCGGGCGCCATCGAACAAGACGCCGACGTGGTGATGTTCATTTACCGCCCCGACTTTTTCAACCTGAATGCCACGCCGGAAGAACGCGACATGGCGGACATACTGATCGCGAAGCAGCGTAACGGCCCGACCGATAAAGTTAAATTTGTATTTCGTAGCCGGTTGACGCGGTTCGAAGAAGCGGCGCCGGACGCGTTCTCGCAATTCGCGGGCGGCGACGAGATGTAACCGCGGACACACCGCGTCCGCAGGCACACAGCAGGGACCAAGAAGCCATTGCGCCTACTTTGTAAGTGACGACGACGGCACCTTCGATCGAGTCAATAAGTCACAATAAATCAGTCGTTTAGAGGTAGGACTCGCGTTCGTGCCTGATCCCGCTGAGTCTTGTTCGCCGGTGATTGCGTTGGCTAGATTCGTGCTCTCTTCTCTGTTGTCAATCACGCGCTAGCCGCCGCAGCTTTCCGTCACAGGCTTTAGGCGGCATCGCGGGAATGTCGTAAACTAGATTTTCAGGAAGATTCATGCGCGGCAAGAAAAACGATCCAAACAAATTTATTGGCCGTCCGGTGTGGGCGGAGGTGTCGGTCTCGGCGCTCGCCGACAACTACCGTACCATTCGCGATTACATCAATCCCACATCCGAAAAAAGGAAAACGGCGCGCAAGGTGCTCTCCATTGTGAAGGGCAACGGCTATGGTCACGGCGGCGCACAGGTGGCGAAAGCTCTCGAGAAGGTTGGTTCCGACTGGCTCGGTGTTGCTTCCGCGGGAGAGGGAATCGAGATCCGCAACAATGGTGTGTCCACGCCGATTCTCGTTCTTGGGGGATTCTGGCCCGGCGAAGAAAAGAATTTTCTGGAATACGATTTGACTCCGGCGGTTCATCGCTGCGAACAACTGGCCACGTTCGAAGCCGCCGCTGCTAGGCTGCGCAAGAAACACGTGCCGATCCACGTGAAAGTCGACACCGGGATGAATCGGCTGGGAATTGCGCCGAGCGACGCGGATTGCTTCGCACGGCAGTTGGCCAGGTGCCCGCACTTGGAACTCGGTGGCGTGTTTACGCACTTCGCTTCCTCAGAGGTTCTGAACGATTCGCCCACCGGGATTCAGACGCGGCTGCAAACGGAACGCTTTTATACCGCCGTGGACCGGTTGCGAGCGCTGAAAGTGGACACCGGCCTATTGCACCTGGCTAATAGCGCGGCGATTGCAGCGCGTCCGGAAACCTGGGCCGATATGGTGAGGCCCGGCGCGATTCTGTACGGTTATCATCCCGGACTCGATCCCGTTGAGCGCCGCATCGAAATCGAATCGAAACTTCCGCTGCGGCCGGTCATGAGCCTGCGCGCGCGGCTGATCGGCCTGCGCACGGTAGCCCCCGGAGACAGTGTGGGCTACAACGCCAGCTGGGTGGCGCAGCGGCCATCGAAAACGGCGGTGATGTCGGCGGGATACGGCGACGGCATTCATCGCTCGCTGGGCAATCGCGGCAGCGTGTATATCCGAGGGCACCGCGCACCGATGATTGGGATTATTTCCATGGATGTGACGCTGCTGGACGTGACCGACGTTCCCGATGTGGCTATGGGAGATGTGGCGACGGTTTACGGGACGGACGGAGATAACGTTTATCCGGCGAATGTAATCGCCCGCAGCATCGGCACAGTCACCTCAGACCTGTTGTGCGCGGTAAGCCAGCGCGTGCCGCGCTTCTACCTCCCTTGAGTGGATTGCCTGGTGATGAGAGCGATTGCTTTTTGACCGGTATTTTCTGAACGAGCGCGAACACACGACAAAACGCCAAATTAGTTCCGCAGAATCGAGCGCTGCGCCTCAATCAACTCGGATCTTCCCGGCTTGTCGGCGCGACGGCAAACCGTTAGCAGTTCGAGAAAATATTTTTGACTGGCATCGCGATTCCCGCTGAGCTGCGCCGCGTGGGCCGCTCCGGAGAGTGCGCGGAAGCGTCCGGGTTCCTTCTTCGAGCGTTGCTTCGAACTGCTCCAAAGCCTGCGCAGGCTCATTCATCTCCAGCATCATCTCGCCCAGCAATTCACGTGCTGGGGCCAGCGGCCCAGGCGTCACTGCGCTTTTTTCTGTCCCATCTTCCAGTTCCGCTGCCAATTTCATCTGCCGCAGGGCTTGCTCTTTTTTACCTGCCAGCCAGCGCAGCCCACGCTCCCACCGCAACTTCCTGGATTTCCACCTGCCGCGCCCAGTAGTTCTCGTTGGCCTTCAAGAGCCGCTCTCGGATCCGTCGCAACGCTGTCCCCGAATCGTTCGCTGTCGCCGCTTGTCCCAGTCGCGCCGCGGCGAATCCTCGCGCAAACCACGTCATTGCATCCGTATAGGGAAACGGTGTTTCCCGCACCGCGAGTCCTATAGCCTGCTTCCAGTCCTGGCGTTCCAGCGCATAGCCTTGCCGGAATCGCTGCCAGCGCAAAGTACCCAACCGGGGGCCGCCAGCACCGCTGATTACCGCCGTTCGGATCGGACGTGATGCGATCTCCGGCAAGGAATTGACGATCTGCCCCGCCGCTGCGTCCTCCGCTTGCAGGTAGGCGTAAA
Organism: Candidatus Acidiferrales bacterium; assembly: GCA_963792145.1. Taxonomy (GTDB): domain Bacteria; phylum Acidobacteriota; class Terriglobia; order Acidiferrales; family UBA7541; genus Acidiferrum. The sequence continues at coordinate 122,539 of CAWBVH010000044.1, read as the reverse complement.
TTTCGGATAGTCGTTGGCGTGCAGCTCTTCTGCGGTCTGCCCCTCGCGCCGCGGCCCGCCGCTGCTGTGTTGCTGTCGATGGATTCTTGCCAGTAACCCGTGCGCGTGAAGGTGTGCGATGGCATGTGCAAAGCATGTGGTGCCTCGGGTGCAATGTCCGAGTAACGCAAAACGAATCACCACCGGGCCCAGCTTGCCCTTGACTTGAAGCCTAATGGGAGAGTATATAAACAGCCTCGTAACTAGTTTCGCGAAACTGCAGTCAGTTGCCCTGCTGCAGCGCTTCGCGGAAGCAGGGCGATTCTTGCCGTAAGGTGAGGATTCATGGGCCACAATCACGTTTACCCGCAGATCCATGCAACTTCTGATGTGTCGAGTGCGCTCCCGGTCGGCGAAGCTTCGCACCAGGGGTTTCGTGCAGGTCATTTTTTGAACCAGAGCTGGGACTTTTGGGTGGCGCGCATGGCGTTGATCAGCGCGGCGGTTGTCTTGTGTTACTCGCTCAGCCCATTCGGTGCTCACGGACTGCCCGCAGCGGGTCTCGGCTTCCTGATGGCCATGGTGATTCTGCTGGCGGAATTGCGCATGCGTCGCGCGGAGATCAGCGGGCTTATGGGGGGAATGATCGGCGCGGTCCTCGGTCTCCTCGCGGCCCTCCTCATTACCCTGGTTATTTCCCGAACTGCTGAGCCTGAACCCACCAAGTCGTTCTTCGAATTTACCTCGCTGTTTGGTTTCGGATACTTAGGGCTGGCGGTTGGCTCGCGCAAAGCGCGCGATTTTCACTACCCTTTGCCGCAGTCCGTCGCTGTGCCCGTTGCTGCGAGTTCACCCTGCCTGAAGCTTCTGGACACCAGTGTTCTGATCGATGGGCGCATTGCCGATATCTGCGAGACGCATTTTCTGGATGGCACGCTGGGAGTGCCGCGCTTCGTGCTGCATGAACTGCAACTGGTGGCGGATTCCGGGGATTCGCTGAAGCGCCAACGCGGGCGGCGCGGACTGGAAGTGTTGCAACGAATGCAGAAAATGCCGGGGCTGGAAGTTCGCATACTGGAAGAAGACATTGCGGTGGGAACGGGCGTGGACCAGAAGCTGATGGAGTTGGCGCGGCGTAATTCGTGCAAGATCGTCACCAACGATTTCAATCTGAATAAAGTGGCGCGCGTGCAGGGGATTGCGGTACTGAATGTCAACGAACTTGCCAATGCCATGAAGCCCGCGGTTTTGCCGGGCGAATCGATGCGCGTGCTGATCCTGCGTGAAGGGAAAGAATCGAGCCAGGGCGTAGCGTACCTGGATGATGGCACGATGGTTGTTGTAGATGGAGCGCGGCGGCTGATCAATCGCACCGTGGATATCCTTGTCACTTCGGTTCACCAGACGCCCGCGGGCAAAATGATTTTTGGACGGCTGGAAGAACGCCACGACCCGTCCGCCGCGAAGGCCAATTGGACTGCGGCCACTTCGACCGAGGTTCTTCCCGCTGACAACGGCAATGGCAACGGCCATGGACGACCGGAATCTCCGCAGCGGACGGAGGCTGGTTCGCGGACGGGATTCCCGGATACGGAACGGCCTTAGCCTGGCTACCCTTTTCTCGTAGTGCCTGCCACGTCAACGCGCGCCCCCTGGATTTCTCTTCCAGCCCCCGGTTGAGGTACACTCAATTTTCTGCAACCCGGCGCCAAGCCGCTCAGACTCCGCTTCAGCCGGACTGCTTTCAAACCATGAGCCAGATAGTTGCCATTCTTCCTGCCGCAGGACTCGGAACGCGCATGGGCGCCGAAACCCCCAAGCAGTTTCTGGAGCTCGACGGCGTGCCGATTGTGATTCTGAGCCTTCGCCGGATCGCGGCGTGCCCGCTGATCTCTGAGATCATCGTGGCCACGCGGGCGGAGAACGTGGAGCCGCTGAATGCCCGCATCAGCCAGGAAAAGTTCAAGCAGCCAGTGCGTGTGGTGAAGGGCGCCGACTCACGCCAAGGGTCGGTTGCGGCGGCGTTGAAGCTTGTCAGCGACGACACGGAACTGGTTGTGGTGCACGATGCGGTGCGGCCGTTTGTGACCGTGGATCAGGTGACGCGCGTGATTGAACAGGCGCGCCGCCACAAAGCCGCCATACTCGGCATCCCGGCGATGGACACGGTGAAGGAAGTGAAGCGCGCCAGCTTGCCGGAAGATGTGGCGGTCATCACGGCTACCGTTCCGCGCGAGCGTGTGGTGCTGGCGCAGACGCCGCAGGTATTCGAAACGCAGCTATTGAAGCAAGCGTTTGCGGAGGCGGAAGGCGATGGGCTGAATGCCTCCGACGAAGCCGGGCTCGTGGAGCGTCTTGGGCTAAATGTGTTTGTCGTGCAGGGGTCGGAGCGGAATATCAAAATCACGAAGCCCTCGGACATGGACCTCGCGCGCTTCTATTTGCACTCCGAACAAAAAACAGCATGAGCACCCGTTGCGGCATCGGGTATGACCTGCACCGGCTGGTGGAGGGCCGCAAGCTGATCATCGGCGGAATCGAAGTGCCGTTCGAGAAGGGGCCTGCGGGGCATTCTGACGGCGATGTGGTCGCCCATGCGGTGTGCGACGCGCTACTGGGTGCGGCCGGGCTTGGCGACATCGGCAAGCATTTTCCCGATACGGATCCCAAGTGGAAGGGCGCGAACAGCCTGTTGTTTCTGGAGTACGCGCAGAAACTGCTGAACGAAAACAGATTTGCAATCGAGCACATCGATGTTGTCGTCATTCTTGAGCGCCCAAAGCTTGGCCCGCATTTTCCCAAGATGCGGGAAGCGCTTGCCAAGTCGCTCAATGTGACCGCGGAAAAGGTGCATCTGAAGGCCAAGACCAACGAAGGCGTGGACGCGGTGGGGCGCGGAGAAGCGATTGCCTGTCACGTGGTCGCGACACTTTCCGCGAACTGACCTTCATGGCGTCGTCAGAACACATCCAGTCGCATCCGGTTGCCCTTCACTCCTACGTCTCTAACGATGTGCTTTCAATCCTTCGCCAGCGAGGTTGGCTCAGCACAGAGCCCACGCCGGACCTTACCGCCTGGTGCGAGCGTGCCGCGTCGCTACTGGGCCAGTTCGCGGTTGACACCGAGGGATTGGCTGAGTTGCTGCTTCTGGTATTTGAATATGATGCCACGGAGATCATGAAGCGCGTAGATGCTCACGCGGTGTTGGCGCGTTACGCTGCTCGCGATGTGATTCGTCACCTCGCGTTGTTATTACTCGATCCCATGCCACTTACGTCCGACCGCTTCAAAGAAGTGGTTACCTCGCTAAAGGAAAATCTCGATCTGCGTGGCCGTGACCTGTTTCACCCGATTCGCCTGGCGCTGGCCGGACGCGCGGGTGAGGGCGAACTCGACCGCGTCATTCTGTTGCTCGACGATGCCGCCGGTTTACCATTCGCGGCGTTTGTGAAGTCCACGCGCACACGCATCCTGGAATTTTGCGCTGCTCTAGACTAAGAAAAGGTATTCCGGAGTGTTTGCTGTGGCATTAACTTTTAACTTTCAACTGTAAACTGTAAACTCTCATTCCCATGGATCGATTTACCGGCATTCATGCCGTTCGCGAGGCGCTTGAGGCAGGCAGCACGTTTGACCGCATCCTCATTGCCAAAGGGCGGCAGGATTCCCGCGTGGAACAGATCGTGCAGCTGGCACGCGAGCGTGGCGTCTCCGTGCGCTTTGAAGATCGCGGCCAACTGGATCGCGTAGCGAATACCCGCGATCACCAGGGAGTGGTGGCCATCGCTGCCGCACGCGCTGCCACCACTTTGGAAGATATTTTGCAGCGCGCGAATCAGTCCAAAGGACAGGCGGGGCTAATCGTGCTGCTCGATGGCGTGGAAGATCCCCACAATCTGGGCGCTGTGATTCGCACCGCGCTTGCTGCGGGGGCTCATGGCGTGATCATTCCCGAGCGCCGCGCGGCTGGCTTGACGGATACGGTTGCGCGCGCGTCCGCGGGAGCTCTGGCGCATCTTCCTGTTGCGAAGGTAACGAACCTCGCGCGTTCGATGGAAGAATTAAAGGAAGCAGGTTACTGGCTGGTTGGTCTCGACGAAGCAGGTCAGAAATCCTACACCGAAGTGGACTACACTTCGCCTACCGGAATCGTGATGGGAAGCGAAGGCAAAGGTCTGCACGAACTCACGCGCAAGCGCTGCGACTTTGTGGTTTCGCTACCCACTACCGGCCCGGTGAAATCGCTGAATGTTTCCGTGGCTACGGGTGTTGTGCTATTCGAAGCAATTCGCCAGCGGCAGCATCCAAAAAAGTAGCAAGAGGACTGTTCGCCGAGCCCGATTACTTGTCGTACTGCATTAACGAGAACACGTCCAGGCCCTGCAGTTTGGCGCGGCCCTTCAGGAAAGTCAGTTCCACCGCAAACGCGGCACCTTCCACCACGCCGCCCAGCGAGCGAATCAACTGGATGGCAGCGGCAGCGGTGCCTCCGGTGGCCAGCAAATCATCGCAGAGCAACACGCGTTGGCCGCGGCTAATGGCGTCTTCATGCATCTCCAGAGAATCGCTGCCGTATTCCAGCGCGTAGGAAATCTTTGCGGTCTTGGCGGGCAGCTTTTTCGGCTTGCGAATCGGGACAAAGCCTGCTCCCAGACGGTAGGCGAGAGCCGGCGCAAAAATAAATCCGCGCGCCTCGATGCCGGCTACCAAATCAATCTGGTGGCCTTCGTAGTGAGCGCACAGGCGGTCGATCAGCGTGTGAAATCCTTGTTTATCCTTGAGCAGCGTCGTGAGGTCGTAAAAGAGAATTCCCGGCTTGGGATAATCCGGCACCTCGCGAATCAACTTCTTCAGATCGTCCATTCGGTGCGCTCCTCGTCAGGCCGTCATTTCAACCGTGAAATCTTTGTCGTAGCGGGGTTCCAGAGTTGCGGGTTCCTCAATCACTTCGGCAACGCGTGACATCATCGGGCCCTTTTGCAGCGCCTGGCGTACCAGGCGCAAAGTTTCCGGGGAGCCAATTGCCAGCACTTCCACGCGGCCGTCGCGGAGATTGCGCACGTAGCCGCGCAGCCCCAATTCTTGCGCTAATTCCTGTACGAAATAGCGGTACCCGACTCCCTGCACGCGTCCCGCAACGAAAAAACGCCTGGCCTGATTCTCGTTCCTGTTCATTTGCGAAAGAATAAATTGTAGCAGAGAGAGTTTTGCGAATCCCGCAAAACATCGCAACGCAGGGCGGACGGTTGCGCTAAACTGGCCAGGGACTTGAAGCGGCGTTTCACGGCTTTGCCCGCATCTAACGGTTCAGAATGAACACCATCTCTCGAACGATCTGTTATTTTCGTTGCCGGCCGGAGGTGTTAGCCGCGGCGCTGCTGATGCTGTTCGCGGCTGCGCGCCTGCCCGGGCAAGAAACGAGCGCAGGCCCGCTCACGGAGCCGCCTCCCGAACACAATGTGAAGCGCGTCGTCGGCGTGCCGGAGGCAGAAGCGCCTCCTTCGTTGCCGCCCGCGCAGATCATCAAAGGATTCTCGCAGAAGGAAGACATCTATTTTACCGCGCGACCGCAATACTCCTACCGCAAGACCATCCGCATCCAGGAATTCGGCCCCGATGGACAGCCATCGGGCGAGTATCAGGCAACGTATGAAGCCGGGCGCACCAGCGACGGCAAGACTTATGAGCGGGCGCTCTCTTCCCCGCAATCGTCGCTGGAGTACCTGCAATTCGAGCCGGACGATGTGCAGGGATTGTTCCGTGCACCCGCGTTTCCACTGACGACAAGCCAGTTGCCAAAATATGTGCTGCAGTATCTGGGAACGGAAACGGTGGACGAGGTGGAGTGCTACATCTTTCAGGTGCACCCAAAAACGCTGGATCGCCAGCATCCCTACTTCGATGGCGTCATCTGGGTCGACCAGAAGTATCTGGAAGTGGTGAAGACATACGGGAAATGGATAACGGACCTGGGCGAATATCGTCCGTCCAGCCTGCCCTTCAGCATCTTCGAAACGTACCGGGAAAATGTGGACGGAAAATACTGGTTCCCGAACTATTCGCGGTCCGAAGATGTCGTGAAACTGAAAAATCGGAGTGTGCCGGTACGCGTGACCATCAAATGGTCAAACTTCAAGCAGTTTCCGGCAAGCGAGAGCACAACTCCAGCTACGACCGCGCCCACACCACCACCGGCTGCAAATCCTCCAGCGCCAGCCAAGCCCTGACTGGAAAATCAGGCGTGAATGTTATGGGCCCGGTTTTTCTTTCACCTGAGCTGCAAACAACTTTCGCAACAGCTCCGGTAGCTGCTCCAATTTTTCCAGCAGATAGTCCGGCTTCTCGGCGCGAAGCTTCTTTTCCGTGGGGAATGGCCCCAGCACAGCGATGGCGCAAACTCCTGCGGCACGCGCCATCTGCAGATCTTCCGGTGTGTCGCCCACATACACGCATTCCAGCGGATCGACCTTCATCTTGCTCAGCGCCTTCAGCAGCGGCTCCGGGTGGGGCTTCTTGTTCGCGGTGTCGCCACCACAGACGCGCGCGCGGAATATTTGTGTCAGCCGGTACTCGCGAAGCTGGCGCGTGACGCGATTGCGGTCGCCGCTGGTAACCAATCCCAGCCTGTGGCGACGCGCCAGTTGCGCCAACACTCTTCGCGTGCCACGCACCAGTTTGGGGCGGTGGCGCGCGTAATTCGCTCGCCAGAGCGTGTCGGCTTCGTCCCAACGCGCATTGGGAATGCCGGCCGCGCGGTAGACCGCATACCAGTCCGGAGAGTAGTGCAGGTCCAGTTCCGGCAATCCCCACGGAATGCCCAGTTCCCGGAACATCGCCAGATACGCTTGCGAATCGGCGTGATAGGAATCAATCAGCGTGCCATCCCAATCGAAAAGCACGCCTGCGAGTGGTCGGCCAGTGGACACGACTCCAGAGTAGCAGAAACTCTACGATGAGTTGAGGTGGGAACGTAGCCGAGAGTGCGGAGTTGCTGGCGTTTAGTCCGGGGAGAAGCGCATCGGAATGTTGTCGTCGCGATCGAATGCGAAATCCTCGAAGCTTGCGCCGATTCCGAACCATCCGGGCATATTTGCTGGCTCAACCCGGCGAACGCGTGCTTTCGAAGAGACAACGACGTTCCCGTAGCCCAGCGGCCGGCTGACCAGGACAATATCCAGCTCGATCGGGGTATCCATCGCCAGCGACTTCGGGCACAGGAAGTACACCCCAGAAGAACTGATGTCGCGGGTCACCAGCGAAACCGGGAAGTTTTCCATAACGCCGGAAACGCTGCGCAATTTCAGAGGCAGCTGCAGCAGGGCGCGCGGCCGCTCGCGCTTTTCCAGGTGTACACCCACGGCGTACGTGGGCACGCGCACAAATCGCCGTGGCTGCGGCGAGCGGAGCAGCGGCATGACCCGCAAGGCGGGCACGCGTGGAGCAATTGGTTTTTCCGGGAGTGCGGGAGCCGCGCCCAACTTGGCGGTCGGTTCCGGCAGTGAAAGCAATCCATCCCAGGCTAGCGCGTTGCTGGCACTCATCTCGCCCCTCAGTGAGATGAACCTACAGAATTATAGAACTAGGCGGTAATTCTATTTCCCGTACAACGGTCTTGCTGGTCTTGCTTGTCGTGCTGAAACGAGATCCCCGAACCCTGAACCAAAGCACCGAAACGAAACAGCGCACCGATGAAGGTTTGGAGTGCCAAAATGCCACAGTCAGAGGGTGCCTGTCAACCTGTGGAAATGGGTAGAAGTGTCCTAAGATCAAACAGATGGTAATGGTACTTTGAAGGTGCCACTGCCCTGTGGCTAACTTTAGGGCAGGTTTAGCCTCCGTCCTGTTTCGATTTGGGAATTCGGCCGACAGTTGATCGCGAAGGCCTTTCGGTCAGCACCAAGCCTCCAAAATGGCACTCGGGGCCGTTGAGAATCCCTGTTATCGTCTCTCTACAGGCCCGGCATGACTCCAGGAACCACATCCGTCCCAGCTGAGCCAGTTGCCGCGAGAACGGTCTCCCAAGCCACGCCAGCCAACCGTACACTGCTGTATCTCGCCTATGCGGCGGTCTACCTCATCTGGGGCTCCACGTTTTTCGCGATTCGCATTGGCATTGAATCCCTGCCGCCTCTTGTGCTTCCGGCCCTTCGGCATCTTTCGATCGGGCTAATTTTCTACCCCATTTTTCGGTACCTGAGTGAGGACAAGCCGACCCTGCTCCAATGGCGAACAGCGATCGTGACTGGATGCTTGTTACTGTCCATTGGCAATGGCACGGTTTCTTGGGCGGAGAAGATTGTTCCTTCGGGCATTGCGGCGCTTTTGGTAGCCACGGTTTCGCTGTGGATGGTGCTGATCGATTGGCTGCGCCCCGGCGGAAGCCGGCCGGTGGCGCGCGTGCTCGCGGGATTGGTGTTGGGCTTCGCGGGACTGGCGCTTCTGGTCGGCCCGAAGGATCTTGGTGGCTCGGATCGCATCAACCCTTTTGGGACTCTGATTCTGGTGATTGCGTCGTTTGCCTGGGCCGCCGGCTCGGTTTATTCCAAGCACCATCCGCAGCCGAACTCGCCGCTTTTGGGAGTGGCGATGCAATGCCTCGCTGGGGGAACGGCTCTGCTCCTTGCGGCAACGCTTAGTGGCGAGCTTCGTGGCTTCCACTGGGCACAAGTGACGCATCGATCCTGGATGGCATTGCTGTACCTGGCGGTCTTGGGATCGGGAGTGGGATTCAGTGCGTACGTCTACGTGCTGAAGCACAGTGCGGCCACGCGCGTGGCAACCTACGCGTTCGTGAACCCGGTGGTTGCGCTTTTCCTGGGATGGTCGCTGGGTGGCGAGCCATTGACGTTGCGCACCATGCTGGCGAGCGCCATCATTTTGGCGGCGGTCCTTCTGGTGATCACTGCGCCGCACAGGGATGCGCTGCAGGCCGACGAAAGTATACCCACTCCCGGCGAAGCATAATCCAATAGCAGTGAAAGTTCGGCGCGCGAAATCGGATAGATTCCTTTTTAGCGTGCGCGTAATCTAGGCACCATGAAAACACACTCGATCGCCAAATCCTCCAGCCCTCTCTCGCCAGGAGCCCAGACGAAATTCTGGCAAGCGATGCTGGCTCGCGACCGTCGCGCGGACGGCTCGTTCGTGTTCGCTGTTCGCTCGACGCAAATTTATTGCCGCCCCTCGTGCCCTGCGCGCAGGCCGCTGCGCAAAAATGCGCTGTTCTTTCGTTCGCCCAAAGAAGCCGAACAGAGTGGCTACCGCCCTTGCCAGCGCTGCCGTCCGCAGGAACAGCAGGAAGGCGCGAACCTGGTGCGCCGAGCCGCCAATTTGCTCGCGAGAGCGGATGAGGAAAGTCCGCGCCTGGAGACGCTGGCCGTGCAACTGGGCGCCTCCAGCGCCAAGCTTCGCCGAGCGTTTCGACGCACAACCGGATTATCGCCACGGCAATTTGCCGAAGCGTTCCGCGTGAAGCAGTTCAAGAAATTACTCCGCGAAGGAAAAGAAATCACCGAAGCGCTGTACGAATGTGGTTACGGCTCGCCGAGCCGCATCTACGAAAAAACAAACGCACATTTGGGCATGACGCCCGCGTCTTATCAAAAGGGAGGATTGGGTATGGAGATCGGCTACGCTATCGCAAAATCATCGCTCGGGAACGTGCTGGTCGCGGCCACCGAGCGCGGCATTTCAGCGGTGTATCTGGGTGAGAACGAAAAGGCGCTTGTCGCGGAGCTGCGCCAGGAATATCCGCGGGCGGAAATTCGGCTCTCGCCCGGCGAACATGAAAAGTGGATTCGCGAAATCGTGAAGCGTGCGGAAGGCGATGCGCCGAGCGTGGAACTCCCGCTGGACATTCAGGCTACGGCCTTTCAACGCCGCGTCTGGCAGGAACTGCAGAAGATCCCGCTGGGAGCGACGCGCACATACACGCAGGTGGCGCAGGCGCTGGGCAAGCCGCAGTCGGTGCGAGCGGTGGCGAGGGCTTGCGCGACGAATCCGGTGTCGATTGTGGTGCCATGCCACCGGGTGATTCGCACGGATGGTCAACTGGCCGGGTATCGCTGGGGTCTGCAGCGCAAAGAAAAACTGCTGGAAAGGGAAGCGGCCCGTCTGAATTTCGACTGAGAGATCCTATAGAGTGCGGCGGCTCTCCGCCGCTTTTGCGATTGCGACAGTCGCCTCTTCATGGACCAGTTGGCGAGACGTGTTACGGTGCAAAGCGGGAGCAAGCTCCCGAGCTCCAAAGGAATGCGTCTCAGCCGCTGTGTTTCTCTACCTTTGTGCCTTTGGGCCAGTCGGGCTTGAATTTGCTGTCGCTGATCTTCAGGTTTTCCAGGACATTCGTATATTTGGAAATGAAATAGTCGCCGGAGCCGGTTTCGAAGAACTTCTGCTGGACCGGCAGCCAGGACGCCTCATCGACCCAGATTTGGATTTTGTCGATCTGCTTTTTGGCCTCTTCGTTCAGGGGAACTAGCTCCAATACCGCCATTTTGCGGCCGTCGAGGGTTTCCTCCGGAGCGAGGGATATCGTGAAATTCTTCTTCAGCCGCTCGCTTTGGCTGCCGAAGCCGAGCGCCAGATACTGGTCGGCCATGTCAAGATGTTTGCCGATGTTGTATTCTTCGGCGCGACCGATCTTGGGTGTGTAGATGTAAAGATGATCGCCGTCGCGGATAATGGTGCGCGGATCGGGGTTCAGAAAATCGATGCGCATCTTGGAATCTTTTCGCACCCAAATTTTTCCTGTTTCTGTGGCAGTATCCTTCACCACGGCGGTGTACTTGATGTGTTCGATATCCGCGGTCAGCGACTTGAAGCCCTGCCCGGCATGATCCATGAATTGCAGAACAGTATCTAGAGTGAGTTTTCCTGGTCCCTGGCCTGTTTTTGCCCTGGAAATGGCGGAACACAGGCCAATGACGAGCATGGCGATCAAAAAGGCGGAATTTGTTCGTCTCAAAGCAGCCCCTATAGCAAAACTCGATTCAAAACGTATCGATAAATCGTAGCACAAGCCCCGCATCTTCCCCAGTCGCCGCGGTTCCCATAAAGAGCGCAGGAAAGTGCTGTTGTGCAGGCAAAAGCTCAAGTCAAACGAGATGGTCAGTGAACCGGCGGGGTAACGTAGTACGAAAGTCAGTGGCGGATGGCGACGCGATAGGCGACTACATTGCCTTTTTCATCGCGGATCGGCTCAATATTTCCAATGGAGAACCGGCCATCGTTCAGTTCGGGCTGCGCCTTTTGCAGGGCGCTGTGCAGATCGTTTTGCAGCGCTGGGGTGCGTTCCGGGGGAGCCAATACCCGGGCGTCGACACGGTAGACTTCGTTTTCGCCATTCTTTGAGAGCAGTTCCACCTGGCTGGCATTTGCCGGCAGGCCCACTTCCGGCTGATCGTGGAACCAACGGCGAGGCGTGGCCAATGAGAAAATAAGGATCAGAACTACGGCCGCATCGTATTGCCATGATCCCCGCTCGTAGGACCAGAAAAACGTGCGGTACAGGATTTGGCCGAGGCTCGACATTTCAGTCTGCCGGAATTCCGTCAACAATAATGCCGTCGCGCATGTGCACCACGCGATCGAAATAAGTGGTTGCTTCCGGGTTGTGCGTGATCATCACAACGGTCTGCCCCAGATCCTTGTTCAAACGCCGCAACATTTCCAACACAATTTCGGAATTCTTGGTGTCCAGGTTGCCGGTAGGCTCGTCGGCCAGCAGGATCTTCGGTTCGTTGATGATGGCGCGGGCGATGGCCACGCGCTGCTGCTCGCCGCCGGACATTTCCGAGGGCTTGTGCTCCAGCCTGCCGTCGAGTCCCAGCATTTTGGTGACGACATCGAAGCGGTGCGGGTCGTAACCGTCGCCGTGGATGTATTGCGCGATGGCGATGTTGCCCCTGGCGGTGAGCGTGGGCAAAAGATTAAAGCGCTGGAACACGAAGCCGATTTTGCTGCGGCGCAGTTTGGTGCGCTCAGCGTCCGACATGTCGGAAAGGTCGTTGCCGTCGACCAGCACTTTCCCACGGGAGGCTTTTGCGAGGCCGCCGATGACGTAGAGCAGCGAAGATTTGCCGCAACCGGACGGTCCCATCACGGCCACGGATTCTCCCGGTAAAACGTCGAAATTAACGCCGCGCAGCGCGGGCACTTCCACTTTGCCCGCGTGGTAGAGCTTCCAGAGGTTTTCGGTCTTAAGTATCGGCTCCACGGCCCTCAGCTCAGTGCTGGCGTTTGCGTCTGTGAGTGAACGTATTGTAACTGTGATTGTCATCTGTCGCTAGTTTCCAATCTTTCTAGTCGTAAGACAGTGATTCGACCGCGTCTTTACGGCTGGCCACCCAGGCAGGATAGCTGGCCCCAAAAACCGCGCCCGCCAGCGCAATGCAAGCGGCGCGGATAATCCATCCAGGCGTAATCAGAACCGAAAGCGTTGGGAATATGGCAAGAAACCCGGCGCGTACCAGGTAACTTAGTCCTACACCGGCCAAGACGCCGAGGGCGCACAAAAGCGCGGTCTCTGAGAGCAGCGCCCGAACAATCATAAAGTTGCTGGCGCCCAGGGATTTCAGCACACCGATGTCGCGGGTACGCTCGAGGACGGTGGTGTACATGGTCAGGAAGATCACCAACAATCCAATGGCGACTGCCAGGGCGATCATCGCGTTGATGAAAGTTTGCAGCCCCGGAATGTTGGTGGAGGTCATCAGCGTCACGAAGTCTCTGAGGGGGCGCACCGGATAGCCGGGAAAGGTGGCCTTCATCTCCTCGATCACGTCATCGGTGTGTTCTGGGCGGGTACACTTCACGAGGAAGATGGAAGCCTTGTCACGCGCACCCACAAGATCCTGCAACGTGGTAATGGGTACAAACAGCCGCGCGCCCTTTCCGTGTTCCACGATTCCCACCACATGCCAATCATGATTCAGGAGATTATAGGTATCACCGACCTTTAAGTGCTTGGCCTTGGCCGCCCAGTCGTCGACGAGCAAGTCATCGGGGCCTTGCATATCGTGACCCGCAAGGAAAACAAAGCCGCCTGAAACATCGCGGAAAGATTCACGGTCGATGCCATACACAACGTCGACACCGCCGCCTAGATTGAATTGCAACAGCGCGGGAGCGACCGCCCTGACATACTTCAATTCGCGCAGCTTGTCGGCAATTTTGATGGGCATCGGCGAGCCGCTGAACGCCAGAAAAATTTGCGCTGAGGGCGACTGGAGCATCACGTCGGCACCAATGCCTTCAATGCGTTTCGCGGTTTCTGTCAACATGCCGGAGGTCAGCCCCACGATCAGGACCACCAGCGCGACTTCCACGGCGATCGCCATGACTCCAATCAGGGTGCGCATCGGCCGGTGAAACAGATTTTGCACCACCATCTGACCCATCATGGAGTGTTTCCCTTGCTGGCATCGCCCACATGGACGACTTCCGCTCCCGCGGGCGGCGTCAGCGTAAAGCGATCCGCCTCCAGGCGCTCGTTCAAGACGATTTTCTTGATGCCCATATTCAGTTGGTATTCGTCGCGGGTGCGATCAATGTGAATATTCCTCGGGTATTCCTGTACGGTATTCCCTCCTGCCGCGGAACTTGTTCCCGGTGCCGAGGCGTCCACAGGCTGCCAGTCCGAGTACCGCACGTCGGAGAGAAGTACGCCTTTCGGCCCGTAACTCTCCAAACGAACCATGTTCAGATCCGCGCGATCGAACCAGACCTTGCGCAAGATTTCCGTCTTGTAACCGCCGCGCAGCACCGTCAGCACGTAATATCGCCCGGACTCGTCGTTCGATTCTTCAATCAACACCGCTTCTTCCTTCAGGATTTCCGGCCACAACAATGCTTCCAGGAGATGTTGCGGGCGCAGATTCTCGATCGGGTTGTCACTTTGCCGCGTCAGCGCAACCGGCCCCTCCAGGAATTTGTTTTTTGAAGGAATCGACACTTCGAAGGTACGGCTGTCACTGGCCATATCGAAAATCGTTTTCCCCACCACGGGTACCTGGCCGATCATGCGGATGTAGGAAGGACGCGCCGCCAGCACAAAGGCCTTTACTTCGTGATATTCGTTGATCACGCCGTTATACGCAGACCCGGTGGTGGTCTTCAATTCCACGGTGGCGTCCAACGTTTTGACGTTTTTCGCGAGGGCGTTATAGCGATCCACCAGATCTTCCTCGGTCGCCTCTCTCGCGACAGGACGCGTCGCTGGTGCAATCACCTTGGTGGATTTGACGCCGGCGTTCTTGCCACCGCAAGCGCAGGCCAGCGCCGACAGTGTCAGCAGAACCGTCCAGTTCCGAACAGATTTCATGGGGCAAATTTGCATTCTAAAGGTCAAACTAAGCAATTTAGCAACCAGAGCGAAGGGCGTCAAACCGCAACGCACAATCGCGTAAATTTCAAGCTTGCTTCCATCCGCCGTCTATTGGGGCCGCGCCAAGATAGACGTCAAACGGTTGCAGCGCAGGCCGGACGCGGCGAATGACTTCGCTGGGCCACAGCTTGTCGCTAAGCAGCGTCACCCAGCCGTCCTCCGGTTCGCAGACCGCGCAAAATGTATAGCGAGAGTAAGCCGCCTGGTATGCGTCGAGCCCGCGATGCGACAGTTCATTCTCCAGGACCGCATCCTCCTGCTCTGCCTTGGGCTCCTGACGCGCATCCCGAAAGTCTCTTTTTCAAAACGCTCGAACACCAAACGCAATTGTTCCTGCGAGGGCTGCGTGAGCACCAGGCACCGGCTGGCTGTTTCCCGGAACACCACGCCGTGCAGTTTGCAGAATTCGCGAACTCGCTCCAGGTGGCTGAAGAAATCGACCACCAGGCTTTCCTTCGCCGCCAATGGCGGGAAGGCCGCGCTCCAGATTTGCGCCGCGACTGGGCCGCGCAGAGGCTCGCGACTCTCGGTCTCCAACAGTTCCAGTCCGACGGCCTTGGTATCGTCGCCGAGGTCCATCGACTGAACATCCAGGGAATAGGGAGGCAGGTCTGGCGCGATCATTTCCGAAGACAACGTCATTCCTCCTCGATGTCTCCGAATTTTTCGCTGAACTCCGGCGAGGCTTTGCGCACTTCCAGCCAATCGAAGAAAGCATCCGGCGTTTCCAGCCAGATGCGAAACCACTCAGCAATCTCTTTCTTTTCTTCGCGTTTGGGCGCTTCCACTTTGCGGTTGTGCGAAATCATCTCCGCGCGCCGTTTGCCCAATCGCGCAATCTCCAGCACGCGCTCCATGGCGGCGGCCTCGCCGTGGGCCTTGAAGCGTCGCAGCAGTTCATCCAGTCGCGTCAGGCTGACTTCGGCATCCTTGAGCGTCTTGAAGTGCAGGATGTCTTCAAATTCTTCCTCGAAGCGCTCCTCGGCCTCTTCCCGTTCTGTGAGCTGCACTTTCCAACCCGTCTCTTTCAGCACGTCAGCGATGTAGTCGTTGCCGGTTTTTCCGTGTTCACCATGTTCGGCCAGAAGTTTTCGGCGCAACTGGTCGATTTCCGCGGTGGTCCATCGCTGGATCCCCATGGAGCGCGCGGTGCTCGAGGATCATCTCTTTCTTGGTTTTCAATTCATCCGTCATCTTTTGCCTTTGTGGTTCGGCCCCGCGGCGTGCGCGTCTTGGGCTTCGCTTGCGGGCGGATCCGCGGGTTGGCCATTCAGCAGGCGGTGATACTTGGCCACATTTTGGTTGTGTTCCGCCAGCGTGGCAGCGAAGAAGTGTCCTCCCTGCGTGTTAGCCACAAAATAAAGATAATCGGTCTGCGCGGGTTCCAGCGCTGCGCGCAGCGAGGCTTCGCCGGGATTACCGATGGGACCAGGCGGCAGGCCGGGATGAATATAGGTATTGTACGGCGAATCGTAACGCAGATCTCTTGAACGTGAGGCTGCCCTTGTATCCGTCGACTTGTTCAAGAGCGTAAATGACCGTAGGATCGCACTGCAGAAGCATCCCCTTTTTCAGACGATTGGTATATACGCCGGCAACCACCGGGCGTTCATCCGGGTTTGGCGTTTCGCGCTCCACCAGCGAAGCCAGAGTGACGGTGGGCAAAAACGCGCTGCCGGACTCCGCGCCATTCGTTCGCGCAGCAGACACCCGCTGCATGGCCTCACGGAATTTCCGCACCATCATGCCGGTTAACTCCGCCGCGGTGGTGTGGCGCGCCAGATTGTAAGTGGCGGGGAAGAGAAAACCTTCCAGAGTTTTTGCTCCCGGGGCAATGTCCTGAACCAGCGAAGGGTTCTGCGCCGCCTGGAGAAAGTCAGAAGCACTCATGTACTTGGACTGTTCGAGTTCGCTGGCAATCTCAAAGATGGTTTCGCCTTCGCGCACGGTAAAAGGCCGCTGGTACACCTGGCCATTGGCAATTTTCCAGAAGATTTCCTTGCCGCTGAGCGGATGGTCGAAAAAATATTCGCCTGCTACCAGGGTGCGCTTCTTCTGGCGGCGGGAGTAGAGTTCAAATGCCAGTGGGCTGCGAATCAGGCCTTCTTTTTTCAGGATGTGGGCCACGCCTCGCTGCGATGTGCCGTGGGGAATCTCAACAAAGACGCCATCGGGTGGAATGGCGCCATAGGGTTTCTCCATCGAATACCACAGGTATACCGCCGCAACGCCAGCGGCGAACATCAAAATCAGCAATAGCACCACCAGAAATCGCAAGCTATTCGCGCTCCTTCGCCATCGGGCTGCCGCGACAGATATTCCCGCAGGATCACCATCGCGGCCACCGCATCGACAGTATATTTCGTGTCGGCTGCGCGGCTGGTCTTTTTTCGCCCCAGATGTGTTTCTTGATGCATGAGTTTGCGGCCTAGTTCCTCTTCCAGGATGCGCTCGGCTTCCCAACTGGTCAGGCGTTCGTCCACCAGTTCCACCGGTACGCCAACCTGTTTGCGGACGCGTTCCGCGAAGCGCGTCACTTCCTCTGCCATGTCGCCTTGCGTGCCGTCCAATCGCAGCGGCAGGCCCACGACGATCTGCTGCACTTTTTCCTGGCGGGCCATTTCGCGCAGCCGCCGCATATCCTCATTACGATTGATGCGCGCCAGGGTAGCGAAGGGTGCAGCGATGCGCGCCTGGACGTCGGCCATGGCGATTCCGATCTTCGTGCGGCCATAATCCAGCGCTAAGATTTTGCGCTGATGCGTTCGCGGTCGGTCCAGCGTCGCGCTTTGATTTCTTGGGGTTTTCCGCCACTTTATCAGTATAGCGTGAACCGCATTTTACGGCTTACATGGCCGGTGGGATGCCACATCTTGCACAGAGCAGGAAATGCGAGGCGTTAGCACTCCGCTCGCGCGCTCAGGGTTTGCGGCCACGCGCGCCGGACTGCCAGGCGTCCCAATAGCCCTGGGTTTTCATGTCCTGATCCAAGCCGGATTCCTTCATCAGCGATTCCATTTCTGCGCGAGACAGGCGCTTGCCGATGGGTTCCACGCGATCGGCAATGCCCCATGCCGTGACTGCGCCGAGTACGGTGTTCAGCTTCAATTCGCGGATGTCCACCTTGTCCAGGGTGTCGGAAGCCGCGTGATAGTTCAACAAATAGTTGGCGATTTCCTGATTGGCCATGAAGGTCGGCACGCCCTCCAACAGGAAATCGAAATTGTCGGTGCCAATCGGCGCGGCATACGTGAAATTGTCAACGTCCCAGCCGGCAAATGGCTTCAGCACTTCGCGGATGCCCGCTTCCGTATCGCGCCGACCGCCCAGCGAGTAACCCGTCACGCGGCCAATGCCTGTGTCGAAGACCACCATCCCGCGGTATTTATCCATCTCTGCGCGATGCGTCTGCACGTAACCGAACGAGCCGATCATGCCCTGTTCCTCACCGCTGAACAGGATGAAACGAATGGTGCGTCGCGGAAGTAGGCCGCTGCCCTTGATCGCTCGCGCGGCTTCGATCACCAGTGCGGCGTTGCAGCCATTGTCCAGCGCGCCGGTGCCCAGCTCCCAGGAATCCAGATGCGCGCCGAGAACCACGATTTCGTCGGGTTTCTCGTAACCGCGAATTTCTCCAACGACATTTTCTTGTTCCACCGGCCCGACGATCTTGTTTGGCATGGTTAGCCGTACGCTCGATCTTTCCGGGATGCGCCGCCACCGTGCGTGCCAGGCGCATTGCGTCTTCGCGGGCGACCACGGCCTGCGGAATGCGGTCGACCTGCCCGTTGAGCGCGTTGGTGTGGCGGTAAAGCAATTTGCGTTCGCGCGCGCCCATCCAGAGGATCGCGATCGCTCCGCCGTGCACTGCGCGGTTGATGATGGCGGGTGGCCGTGAATATTCCTCGAACAAGGCGGCCCAGGTTGAGCCGATTTCGCTGTGCACCAGCAGAATCGCGCCTTTAACCGCTGCGCCAGCTTTGGCAAATTCCTGCTCGGAACCGTCGCCAACATCGACGAGTTTCGTTTCCAGTCCGCCCGCGGGCGTCGCCGGCGAAAGCCCTTCGGAAACGAGCGAGACCGGAAACTGCACCGGGCCCAGCACCTCCAGCCGCGTTGCGCCTTCACTCCATGCTACCGGCAACGTGTATTTTTCGGTGTGCACGTCCACGCCGGCGGCGCGAAATGCGGCCACGCCCCACTCCACGGCTTTCGCCATTTCTGCGGAGCCGCTGACACGTCCGCCAACTTCGTCAGTGAGTTTGCGAAGGTTTTCCTGCAGCGGCGAGTCGCCCATCACGATCGGCATGATTTTCGCCGCTGCCTGTGCGCATGCGGAGCTTTCCGTTGCGGAGCACGCCGCCGTGCCGGGCGTGCCCTGCGGAGGGCGCAAGACGTCTGTATTTGCCGGTGGCAATTGCGCGAAAGCGCCAAGGACGAAGAACAGTTGTGCAACGGCGAGGAGCATGCAGCGTCGATGAAAGTGGCGCATCAAGATTCCTTTTCGTGAGGCCCAGATTTAGGCCAACTGTCTGCGCGTGAATTATATAGAAATTGTCAGGTCTTCGTGGACCGGTGTGCGAAGCCGCGGCCGGAATGCAGCAGGCAATCCGTGACACGGGCGACCTGAACCATTTCGGGGACGTCGTGCAGCGCGCACGATATGCGCGCCATTCAGAATGCTTGCGGTGACGGTAGCGGCGGTGGCCCAGATGCGCTCTTCGGGCGCAGCGGACTTGCCATCGAGCGCAAGTGTGGCACCGAGAAAACCTTTTCGCGATGTGCCGACGAGCAAGGGATAGCCGAGTTGCGCCAGTTGCGGGAGTTTGCCGAGAAGTTCGTAATTTTGCGCGAAACTCTTGCCGAAGCCGATGCCGGGGTCGAGAATGATTTGCGACTTGGCCACGCCCGCTCGCCGCGCTGTGGCAATCGATTCGCGCAAACCGCGAGTCACATCCTTCAGCACGTCCTTCGCGAAAGGCCCCTTTTGCATGGTGCGGGGCGTCCCGCGTATGTGCATCAGGACGAGCGGAACGCGAAATTTCGCCGCCACATCCGCCAGGCGCGGATCATGTTGTCAGCCCGGAAATGTCGTTCAGGATTTGTGCGCCGGCGCCCAGCGCGATTTCCGCCACGCTGGCTTTCTGGGTGTCGACGGAAATGGGAATCTTCAGCCGACCACGCAGCGCTTGCAACACTGGCAGCAGCCGCGCAATCTCCTCGCTCGCGGGAATGCCTGTGGAGCCCGGGCGCGTCGATTCCGCGCCGATGTCGAGGAGGTCGGCTCCGGCGCGCTCCATGTCCAAGGCAGCTTCGACGGCGCGATTCAACGGTGAAGAATTTGCCGCCGTCAGAGAAGCTGTCTGGCGTGACGTTCAACACTCCCATCACGAGCGTGCGTTTGCCCATCACGAGGCTGGTCCGCTTGAGTTTCAGACGGTAGAGTTTCCGTTTGGTCATTCGCGGAGAACAGTGTAGCGCAACTCTTCGTGGGGTTAGCGAATGCAGGCGACAACCCTGGCATTACGTTTCCGCGGACAAATTCATTCACTTTGCGGAAAACTCCGGAGTGAGTAGATGTACTGCTGGGTCGGAAAGCCTGTGGAGGGCGACGTGCGCATGAGCGGGACGAGGTTGAGATGCTGCGCTGCGCTCAGGATGACAAACGGAGGTAATGGCTGTAAACGGCAACAACTGGCTGCAGGCGGCCGAAGGCTAATCCAAATCGAAATCGCGAATGGGCTTGCCAGCGGGAGCATCCTTGGCCTTTTTCATGGCTTCTTCGAACTTTTTCTTCAGGATGTCTTCCTTGTTGGCTTCTTGAAACCAGGAGTCGGCAAACTTATCCTCGCGCTGTTTTTTCTGCTCTTCCAGAATGCTGGAAGCCTTGGTGAGGTCCACGTCCGGTCCGGGCTTTACCGGAGCGGTGTGCGATAACACCGCTCCGAAGACCGGATCGATCACCAGCTTTGCCTGGCAGCACGGGCAAGTCACATTCAGGTTTTCGCCGTCTTTCAGTCCCATGGCCGTATTCTACTCCCACTCGCCCAAAAAGTCGGGGGCACGAATGTTGCGTGCCCCCGAGGTGACTCAATTCTTAGAACTTAGACCACAAAATGCCTTGCTTTACGCCTTCGCGGGAGAATCTCCTCGCGTGAAGCCCGGCGCCGGCCGCAACTCTGGCCGCACCACCTTCGGATCGGTGCCCGGCGCCGCCTGTGGAGGCGTCGTAGGTGGCGTTCGGACTTTCTCCGGGAGCGGTTTGCCTTCCATAAGCATTTTCACTTCGTTGGCGTCGAGGACTTCGCGTTCCAGCAATGCCGTCGCGATACGGTCCAATAGATCACGATTGTTCGAAAGCAGGCTGTGCGCCTTGTCATAAGCCTCGCTGACGATGCGCTTCACTTCCTTATCGATGTGCAACGCGGTGTCTTCGCTGAAATCGCGGTGTTGGGCAATTTCACGGCCCAGGAAAATGGCTTCTTCCTTCTTACCGTAGGCCAGAGGCCCCATGTTGCTCATGCCCCATTCGCAGACCATGTTGCGAGCGATGTCGGTGGCGCGCTCGATATCGTTGCCTGCGCCGGTAGTGATGTGTCCGAGGAAGATTTCTTCAGCGGTACGTCCACCCATCAGAACCGCGAGTGTGCCCTCAAGGAATTCCTTGGTGTAGGTATGCTTGTCGGCTTCGGGAAGTTGCATGGTCAAGCCCAGCGCCATGCCTCGGGGAATGATCGTGACTTTGTGTACCGGATCGGCGCCCGGCGTCATCGCGGCGACCAGTGCGTGCCCGGCCTCGTGATACGCCGTGTTCTTCTTCTCTTCGTCGGAGAGAATCATGGACTTGCGCTCGACGCCCATCAGCACTTTGTCTTTGGACATCTCGAAATCAGCCATGGTGACGAATTTGCGGTTCTGCCGCGCGGCCCACAACGCCGCCTCGTTCACCAAGTTCGCCAAATCGGCGCCAGAGAAGCCCGGCGTGCCGCGCGCGATGATGGACATCTCAACGTCATCGGAGAGAGGCACCTTGCGTGTGTGTACGCGAAGAATTTCTTCGCGGCCCTTCACGTCGGGGCGCGCCACCACTACCCGGCGATCGAATCGGCCCGGGCGCAGCAAGGCCGGATCGAGAACGTCGGGCCGGTTCGTTGCCGCAATCAGGATCACACCTTCGTTTGACTCGAACCCGTCCATTTCCACGAGCAAGGCGTTCAAGGTCTGCTCGCGCTCATCGTGTCCGCCGCCAAGGCCGGCGCCGCGGTGACGTCCAACCGCGTCAATTTCGTCGATGAAGATGATGCAAGGCGCGTTCTTTTTGCCTTGTTCAAAAAGATCGCGCACGCGGCTTGCGCCCACGCCCACGAACATTTCCACGAAGTCTGAACCGGAGATGGAGAAGAAGGGAACGTTAGCTTCGCCGGCGATCGCGCGCGCCAAAAGTGTTTTGCCCGTTCCTGGAGGCCCGACGAGCAGTACGCCCTTGGGGATGCGTCCGCCTAGCTTCTGAAACTTTTGCGGGTCCTTCAAGAACTCGATGATTTCCTGCAGCTCTTCTTTGGCTTCGTCGCTGCCCGCCACATCCTTGAAGGTGGCTTTTTTCTGCTGAGCCGAAAGCAAACGCGCACGCGACTTTCCGAAGCTGAGGGCTTTGTTGCCGCCCGCCTGCATCTGACGCATCAGGAAGAAAACGAACCCGGCGAGCAGGAGCAAGGGCAGGGCATTCAACAGAATCAACACCCAGTCGCTGCTGCGGACTTCTTTCACATTCAGCTGCACCGATTTATCACGCAAGGCCTTGGTGATTTCCGGTGCATTTTCCTTCGGCACGGTGACGCGAAACTTCTTGTTCTGCTTGGCGTATTCTCCCTGCATTTCATAGCTATTGGGCGAGAGGTACATGGTGACTTCTTTGACGTCACCCTCATCCACCCTTGCCATGAACTCGCTGTAGCTGGGAGTGTCTTCGCGGGGCGTCTGGGTGTTGGCGGAGACCAGCCGCCAGAGCATTACGCCCAAAAAGACAATCGAGATCCAGAAAAGAATTGTTTTTGCCGTGGAACTAGAATTCACATTAGCCTCGCTATTTTCTAAAACCGCCGAACCCTGAAATTCGCGGGCCCGGTTATTTCTTTCGCCGCTGCTTGCTCTTCACCGGCCGATTCACCGTCTTCCCAGCTGCCAACTGCTTCCCGTTTCCGCCTGTGCCATCCGTGCGAGCTAGCCCGTAGCCGGACCACAATACATTAGATGCAGTTCTGAAGCCGAAGTAATCGGGCTCCAGAGCCACGCGGCGCTTGGAAGTCTTGTCCAGGAGCACCGCCAACCGCAGCGACCTAGGCTTGCCTTCGCCAATCCGCCGCAGCAGAAAATCCTGCGTGATACCGCTGTCGATGACCGCATCGACCAGCAACACGTCCCGGCCCTTCCATGCAGGCCGCTCTTTGCCGTCCGAGTTCATCGCCGCGCGGTTCGCAAAAAAGACTTCACGGCGTGCCTTGCCAGCCAGATCAACGTCGCGAACATCCTCGCGCAGAAAATGCAGGGCCACGGGTACATCAATCGCGCGAATCAGGTCCGCGGCGAATACAAAGCCCCGGTCCATGGTTACAACCACGTCCAACCTCCGGCCGTGGTACTCGCGCGAAATCTCCCGCCCCAGTGCGCGAACTCGGTTTCCAATTCGCGCCGCTGAAAAGGTGGCGCCACTCGTCTTGGTCACGATGCTGGTTCCTCAGTGATCAGGACTGCTTTCCGGGTTTTTGCCCCGGCCGCCAACTCAGCGGAAACAGGTAAGCCACGGACCCACGCCAACTCCCCACCGCTGGTTAGCACCGGCCAACTTTCTTTTTCCCAGCGGCTGACGGACTTCTCGTTCAGAAGCCGCGCCAGTTTGTGGCGCTTCTGATGGCCCAACGGACGCATCGCATCGCCCGACCGCCAGTTTCGCACCACAAGGGGTAAACGTAACCTTTCGCGGTCCAAGACCGCCCCTGTCTCACTAGTTTCTCGCCCTTCGGCGGGCCAGTCAATGACCCTGAAGGACAACCGGTACGATGGTGACACAAGGGGCAACTGTGCCAAACCGGAGCGCAAATCCACTTCGTAGGAGTATTGGCGCGGTGTCGACTCCCGCTTTTGTTCAATAGCCATTTCGGTGGCTCGAAATCTGACGGAATCGCGGTCGCGACGCACTTCCACTCCGCCCGGCAAATGCAAGGCCTTGCCGCTATCTTTCTGCGCGGCCAATTCGAGTACAGCGGCCACATGAATTGCGCCCAACTGTCCGCCGCGAGGCTTAACGCTCTGCACGATTTGCCGCAGCAACCGGGCCTTCAGCGCCTTAGGGCCTGCAAGCAGATCAGCGAGCGCGATGCGAACTTCGTGGGGAGACTCCTGGGCTAAAGCTTTCCGCCACTTGTCGACCTGGGCGTCCAGATAAGCTTCATCCTCGCGCGCCAGCTCTGCCAACTGGCAGAGATGTTCGACTACCGCGGGCTGAAAGTTTTTCTGCAGCAGTGGCATGAGCTTTTGACGAATCCGGGCCCTCATTCGTTTGGTGTCGAGATTGGTTGCGTCCTCTCGCCAGCACTGACGCTTCGCTCGCAGATACTTGCGCAAATCTTCGCGGCGCACATTGAGCAACGGGCGAAACACCGCTCCCGCTTGCGGATGAATTCCGCCAAGTCCCGCGAGTCCGGTGCCGCGCAGGATGTGCGCCATGACGGTCTCCGCCTGATCATCGGCTGTGTGCGCCACCGCAATTTTCGCGACGCGTTCCTCGCGCACTAGCTTTTCGAAAAACGCATAGCGCGCCTTCCGCGCCACCTCTTCCAGATTGCCGCGCTCGCATTTCGCCCGTGCCGCGATGTCTTCATGCGCCACGAAAAATTCCAGCCCATGCTCCGCGGCCAATTTGCTCTACGAATTTCTCATCGGCATCAGAGGCTTTTCCACGCAGCTTGTGATTGAAGTGCGCCACGCTCAGAACGATCCCGCTCTGCTCTCGAGTTTCCAGCAGCAAATGCAGGAGCGCAACGGAATCTGCGCCTCCGGAAACGGCGACACCCACGCGCTCTCCGGGCGCCAGAGATTCATTTCTGTCGCAAAGCCCTATTCAGGTTTTCTGCGAGATTTGGCGGTTTTGCGGGCTTGCGGCGCGAAGAGATCAGGCGGCGAGTCACGTTTTCAACAACCTCTCTGCTCCGCGCATCCTAGCATGTTGTAAGGACTTACAAGCTGCGCCGTAGACGGCTGTGGAAAATAAAGGAAATCGTGTAATCGCGTGTTGACATTTTCGCCTGGTCTGCTAATCTTAGTGAGTTCGCTGGTAGCCACTCTGCGGGACAGGGAGGCAGAACAAACGCTCTTTGACAACCGATACGATGTGCCAGAATCTGTTCGACCCCATTCGGGTTTTCGAGCACGAATGGGTTTTTGAGTTAATTTGAGCGACTCATAATTTTGCTTGGTAGGCTGGCCCGGGGCAACCCGGGTTTTTTTATCGCCAAGCGACAGGCTTCAAACGAGAGTTTGATCCTGGCTCAGAACGAACGCTGGCGGCGTGCTTAACACATGCAAGTCGCGTGCGCAGTTTCCGTAGCAATACGGGGATGGGCGCACGGCGCACGGGTGCGTAACACGTGGGCAATCTGCCCTCCGATGGGGAATACCCCCGCGAAAGCGGGACTAATTCCGCATAACATTCCTTGGATTAACTTTCGAGGATTCAAAGCAGCAATGCGTCGGAGGAGGAGCCCGCGCCCGATTAGCTAGTTGGTGAGGTAACGGCTCACCAAGGCAATGATCGGTAGCTGGTCTGAGAGGATGGCCAGCCACACTGGAACTGAGACACGGTCCAGACTCCTACGGGAGGCAGCAGTGGGGAATCTTGCACAATGGGCGAAAGCCTGATGCAGCGACGCCGCGTGGGGGATGAAGCTTTTCGGAGTGTAAACCCCTTTCGACTGGGACGAATGCCTCGCAAGAGGAGTGACGGTACCAGTATAAGAAGCCCCGGCTAACTACGTGCCAGCAGCCGCGGTAAGACGTAGGGGGCCAGCGTTGTTCGGAATTACTGGGTGTAAAGGGTTCGTAGGCGGTGTGGCAAGTCGGGAGTGAAATCTCTGGGCTCAACCCAGAGACTGCTTCCGAAACTGCTGTGCTTGAGTGTGAGAGAGGCTCGTGGAATTGCAGGTGTAGCGGTGAAATGCGTAGATATCTGCAGGAACACCCGTGGCGAAAGCGGCGAGCTGGATCACTACTGACGCTGAGGAACGAAAGCTAGGGGAGCAAACAGGATTAGATACCCTGGTAGTCCTAGCCCTAAACGATCAGGACTTGGGGTGCCGCCCGTTCGGGCGTCGTCCCGGAGCTAACGCGTTAAGTCCTGCACCTGGGGAGTACGGTCGCAAGACTGAAACTCAAAGGAATTGACGGGGGCCCGCACAAGCGGTGGAACATGTGGTTCAATTCGACGCTACGCGAGGAACCTTACCTGGGCTCGAAATGCTAGTGACCAGCTTTAGAAATATTGCCTTCCCGCAAGGGACACTAGTATAGGCGCTGCATGGCTGTCGTCAGCTCGTGCCGTGAGGTGTTGGGTTAAGTCCCGCAACGAGCGCAACCCCTGCACACAGTTACTACTCGCAAGAGAGGACTCTGTGTGGACTGCTCCGGATAACGGAGAGGAAGGTGGGGATGACGTCAAGTCCGCATGGCCTTTATGTCCAGGGCTACACACGTGTTACAATGCAGGGCACAAACCGTTGCCAACCCGCGAGGGGGAGCTAATCGGAAAAAACTCTGCTCAGTTCGGATTGCAGTCTGCAACTCGACTGCATGAAGCCGGAATCGCTAGTAATGGCGTATCAGATCGACGCCGTGAATACGTTCCCGGGCCTTGTACACACCGCCCGTCACATCACGAAAGTGAGTTGTACTAGAAGTCGCTGCGCTAACCGCAAGGAGGCAAGCGCCCAAGGTATGACTCATGATTGGGGTGAAGTCGTAACAAGGTAGCCGTAGGAGAACCTGCGGCTGGATCACCTCCTTTCTAAATAAGAGAAATCTACTCCGCTATGGTGTGCGGAGGATGGTTTCCACGCATCCTGCAGCTCTCACGGGCTGTGGTTTGCTAGACTCAGTTAACTTAAAACCCTGACGGCTAACGCCTGAAGGGCGAACAGATTCTGGTAGATCGTTATCGGCTGATCAAAGAGATCAAAGTTTCAACGGACGAAGGGCCGCTGATCATTCAGCGGCCCTTTTTGTTTTTGGCGGGTTCACGGTCCATCCATCATCTGCTCTGTTAAGAATTCGATCTTGCTTTTTTGGAGCTGAGGATTGCGGCGAGTTGCTCCAGGTGGTTGATGTCGTGGCCAGCCATCATTTGCGCGATGCGCTCGACGGATTCCACGCCGCGCTCGGCATGAACGCCGTGGTGTTTCCACTGCTGCGACGTGAGGTTCTTGTACAGAGCTAGATTGGCGTCACGCAATACACGGAACTGCTCGAGGGACTTGCGTGCGTCGCGCTTTGCGTAGTGTCCCGCGGCCACCCAGGCGTCCTGGTCGAAGGCCTGAATCGGCGTTCCCGGCGCGCCAAGAATTGAGCGGAGCCTCCAGCTCACTACGATTTCCGCGTCGGCAAGATGCGCCAGAATTTCTGTAGCTGACCATTTTTCCGGCGCCGGACGCTTCCGCAACTTCGCCGGGGCTGCGCCTTTGATCAGTCGCTCAAGCTTTCTCGCGGTTGCGGACTGAACCTTCAACGGATTCTGACCAGCGATCTTCGATCGGATCCGCTGCACATACTCCTGAACTGTTTCCTTCATGTCGAGCCACCTCCCATCGCGCGTCCCGCAGGATGACTACAATTATATGCAATCTCGAAATGGCCTAGAGGTCGTTCTACGTGGTCTTCAAGAACGGGATGGTTCGCTAGACCTTTTGTACCAGGGAGGAGTCTGTAGCTAACCGCTCAACGGACGGAATTCTCGCGTTGTTTGGTGCTTCGACGCGCCGTTCACGCTGCGCCATGGCCCGGCCAACTATTGCGAGTTAACCTATTGCACCTTCTTATCTTTCGGAGTACGCTTCCCGAATCCTCGTTGTTCCTGCCGCTACGCGGACACCGGATTGGCACCTGTTCCGGAGGAGGGTTCGTTCATGTCCGTCTCTCCCAAGGAAGTCATTCGGCGCCTCTACAAGGAAGCGTGGAACGAACGGAACTTCGATCTCATCGATCAACTGGTTTCCCAAAGCCACGGGCTCGTCGCTCCGAACGTCTCGGGAGCGGCCGTGGGACCTGCGGCGTACAAGCGACAGATCACGTCGCTGGTCGCGGGTTTTCCCGATTTGCGGTTTGTCGTCGAGGAAATTATTTCCGAGAACGAAAAGATCGTGGCGGCCTGGACTTTTACGGGAACTCACCGAGGTGAATACCTCGGGATTGCGCCCACGAACAAAAAGGTTTCAGTAGCGGGAATCACAATTCACCAAATCGCGAGCGGAAAAATTCTGGATTCCCACGCTGCCTGGGATTCGCTCGGACTCCTACGGCAGTTGGGCGTTGAACTGCCTCATAAACTCGAAAGACGCGCCGTATCTACGACCTGAGCCTGGCCGAAGGTTCAGGTTCCCAAACCTGTTGTTCTTTGCGCAACGGAACTTACACGCTCGGTTGCTGGCGAAGTTGTGTTCCCCCATTATGGGGAACGCGACTTTTTTTCATTTCCGGGTTTTATAGAAAGAACCCGATCCCAATCGCCCTTAAGGAGAATATTCCGTATGACTAAAGCGAAGCTTGTCCTCGGCAGTGCGCTCGGTGCAGCGGCCCTGATCTGTGGTGGCGTTGCCGTGGCGCAGAAGCCCGTAGAAAACATCAGCGGCAAGAAGCATCCGAATCTTGCAGCGGCCCAGCGCCTCTCGCAGCAGGCATGGGAAAAGATCGCCGCGGCGCAGCAAGCCAACGAATGGGACATGCAGGGCCACGCGGCAAAGGCCAAGGAACTTTTGGACCAGGTCAACCAGGAATTAAAGCTTTCGGCAGAAGCCGCCAACAAGAACCACAAGTAATCCCCAATAGTTTTCTGTCAGGAAATTAGCTGTTGCGTCCGTTCCGGCAACCTCCGCGGGACGGACGCATTTTTTTGGCTACGGCACACTTACACGTTTTCACCGCCCGCAAGCTGCGTTTTCCAGGTGCTGCCATCTTCCGAACTCTGTAGGTCAAAACGGATCTAGTCCTTGACGGTAAACTGATAGAGCTGCAGTGGTGCATAGGGATCACCGCCCCTGCTTTGCCCCGCGGCGCCAGCCGCCAACAGACCAACCGTCACAAGCCCCAAGCTTTCTGTCCATCGGAATTTCATGTATTTGCCCCCTCCCCGTCGCGTGCTATCTTAAACACTCTTTTTTCGCTGTAGGGGGCGGAAAGTGTTTCACTCGCCGGTTCGCTTGATGTTTTTTCTTCTCCTTTCGCTGTTACCGGCGCTCGCAGGCGCCCCGGAACGTTCTGAGCATAGTCCTACAGTTCTCTCAAGCGCGAATCGCGCTGCCCGGCAACCCCAGGCTATTTCGCCGACTTCCGTACCCGTCTTCGTAAGCGATTTTGAGCTGTTTGCCGTCGGCGGCGTGCGCACGGCCTCGGCGGTCCAGTTCACCTGCGCCAACAAAGAAGCCGGCAGCAACATCCGGAACGAAGGACGCACCGCCGCCGGTGCTTGAGGAGACGGAAGCCCCCGCCGAGCAGGCGCGCCAATTGATGGACTTGTTCTGCGATACGCTGCTTGAGTCTCTGCAGAAGGCTGGATACAGGGCGGTGCGCCGGGCTGCCAGCGGAGGCACCTCCGGAGCGGGAAAAGGAGTCGCGCTCCGCGGAGTCTTCGCCGAGCCGGATGACCTGAACCGCATTCGTCGCGCGATTTTGGGTAGCCGCGCTCCCGGAGCCAAGTTCTTGCTTTATGTCGGAAGCTTCAATCTGTCCCGGCCCGACCAGCCGCTCTATGTGCTCGCCCCGGTGCAATCCGCTGACAGCCGGTACGGCCCTGTCATCACGCCCAACGCCTATGTCCCGATGGTGAAGTATGAAGTTCCGAAAAACCCGACAGAAGAGGATGTCCGCAAAGTGTGCGATGACATGGTACGCAACCTCACGGCGCTGCTAAGCGCAAATCCCGCGGCGTTCGCCCAATAGCAAAGCTCGCCTGCTCGCCACGAAGCCACTCGCCCGGACACTCGCGTGTTTCCACAAGATCCTCTCGGACTGCATTGATCGATTGCATGGATTCAGATCACATTGCGCTGTGCACGTGACCACCGGTCTCGCGAGATTTTGCGATAGAATCTCGTCGCCATGTCTAACCCATCCAGCACTCCCACGGATCGACTCAGAATCGGCGTCGATCTCGGCGGCACCAAGATTGAATTTGTCGCTCTGGAACGCGACGGCCATGAACTTCATCGCCACCGCGTGCCCACTCCGAGGCACGATTATGACGGTACAATTCGCGCCATCAAGGAAGGCGTGGAACTGATTGAACGCGAACTGCACCGCGCTGCCACGGTAGGCGTCGGCATTCCCGGCACGATCTCGGGCATCACGCACGCCGTAAAAAATGCCAATTCCACGTGGATGAATGGCAGACCGTTTGACCGCGATCTTGGAGCCGCGCTGCAACGCGAAGTCCGTTGCGCCAACGACGCCAATTGCCTGGCGGTTTCCGAAGCGACCGATGGAGCGGGCGCCGGCAAGCACGTAGTCTTCGCGGTTGTGCTCGGCACGGGTTGTGGCGGCGGAATCGCAGTCGATGGCCGTGTGCATAACGGCCGCAATGGTGTCGCGGGTGAGTGGGGCCACAACACGCTTCCCTGGATGAAACCCGATGAATATCCGGGCGAGCCGTGCTATTGCGGCTTTCGAGGCTGCATTGAAACGTGGATTTCCGGCACGGGCCTGGAAGCCGATTACGAGCGCGCCACGAAAACGCCGCTGAAAGGCAAAGAAATCATCGCGCGCAGCGAAGCAGGAGAAGCAGCCGCGATGGCTTGTCTGGAGCGTTACGAAGACCGCCTGACCCGCAGCCTAGCCAACATGATCAACATTCTCGATCCGGACGTCATCGTTCTCGGCGGCGGCGTCTCTCAGGTTCCCCGGCTGTATCGCGACGTTCCCAACCGGTTAAAGGAATATGTTTTTGGCAAAGAGGCTGACACGCCGATTCTCGTTGCCAAGCACGGTGATGCCAGCGGAGTGCGCGGCGCGGCGTGGCTGTGGCCGCTGGAAGCAAAATAGTTCTTGCGGGGAATATGCGGCCTCAAACGAAAACGCCCTCGGCTAATGAAACCTAGGGCGTCTCCAGAAGGGGGATTGTCGATTTCTATGCGCTTAGCAGCCCGCGGCGGAAAAGAGTGATTACTAGAGCGAACATGGCGCAAGCAACCATCGCAAACGTTCCGGGTTCCGGTGTAATGACGAGGAATTCCTGCACCCCCCCGGTGAGCGCCAGCGGATTATTCGCCGACGACGTGTTCGTGATGATCAGGAAATCGTTCGGGTCGATTGAAGTGTAATCCTTGCCGGCCATGTCCAACCATACTTGTGCTCCGGCGGTATCGTACTTGGTCAGGTTCGGATTCATCAGGAACCACAGCGCGTATTGCAGATCCTTATAGTTGCTGGAATTGGATCCGAATTGTGTGGTGAGCCATGCGGCTTCCTGATAGGTCTGAGCAGCATTGCCGTAGACCAGCGAAGAGGGAACTCCTCCATATCGCGTTTGTGAAAAGTTATTGTTCTGGATGGCTGTGCCCAGATTCGTAACGTTGGCTTGCCATGTCTGGCCGAAGTTCACGTCATTCAGAACGTCGTCGCAGAAGAGTGTTACGGTCTGTCCCTTCATGGTGCCGCTGTACGGACTTACATAATACTGACCGTCGTTGACACCGTTTACGCTTTTAAAAACCATGGTCACCGGGCCGCCGTCCGCATGCGCCATTGGAATCAGAATCAACGCCGCGAGCAGGAAGCCAAGCAACCTTGCAACCTTCATTCGGGTCTCCTATACGAGGTACTGCAAGGGCGGGGAGTCCCTGCGGAAATCTATAGGGCAAGTTCCCCTCCATCCAAAGAACGATTAATGTGCTGAAACTAAAGGGCTTACAATGTTTACGTGTCACAACGGAGTGGTTCCTGGGAATCCGTCTGCCACTCACCTCCCAAATTCTTCCTAAATTGTTCAAAGGAAAGACGTTGCCGGTACCAAACGAAAGTACCGAGTACTCCCTCGCCTTCGCAATCCGGACACAAACAAAAGCGGCCGCATCCTTCCGCAGGAGGGCGGCCGCTCTTCGCACCACTTTTTTTCGTTTTCTTGACCTCTAGTCTTGTCCCGCAGCCTTACTCATCTTCGACATGTAGGCCTCGGAGCGCTTCTTCATTTCTTCCGGGGAAACGTCTTCGACATGTTGCGCGAGTCCCCATTGATGACCAAAGGGATCACGCACTTTGCCGTAACGATCGCCCCAGAATTGGTTCGCGAGTGGCATTTCGACTTTGGCGCCGGCTTTCACCGCGCGGTCGAACATCGCGTCGACATTTTCGGTGTAGATGACCAGCGAACAACTCGTGACGGGATTGGGGCCCGGAGCCTGGGCAATTCCGGGAAATTCATCACTGAGCATCAAGCGCGAGTCGCCAATTTGCAGTTCGGCGTGACCGATAGCGCCGCCGGGGCCAGTCATGCGCCCGAGCTCCTTGGCTTGAAAAACCTCCTTATAGTAATCAATGGCTTTGGCAGCATTCTTACACACGAGGGCCGGCGTGAGGGAATGATACCCTTCGGGGATAGCACGGACTGCACACATAGTAGTTCCTCCTTCATAAGGGTTAGGTTGGCCGCGCAGGTGACAGAAGGAAACGGGGCAGGGAACCGGAACAAGAACCGCTGCGCGGGGACTTCTTTGATACCTCTGTGCTATAGCCACGTCAAGAGAGAAAAATCCGCTGAAATCCGGGAAGCTTTGTCGTAATCTGCGCGGGCGTATTTTACGCGGTCCATGAGGTGAGCTATGCGCTATGACTTTCTGGTAGAGACCTACGCCAGCGAACGCATCAAGGTTGTCAGTGTGTGGAGCGAGTTCCGCGACGACGACATGGAATTCCGCCCCAAACTCAATGACCCTCGCGGACGCAGTCTCCATGAACAGATGGTCCATCAATGCGTTAGCGAAGACTTATGGTTCCGCACCATGCTGGGGATCGATGTGGCAGCCCCGCCGCTGCCCTCTGTAGAGACGCGGAAGGAATTTATTGAGCGCTACGTGCAGGACAGCGGCAAACGGCTGGACGCCCTTGAGGCCAAGGCCGAGGACTGGTGGGAATCCGAGACGACCTTTTTCGATGTGAAGCGTTCAATGGCTTGGGTGATGACGCGGCGCATCGCCCACACCGCGCACCACCGCGGCCAGCAGATGGCCATGCTGCGCATGCTCGGACGCGATCTCCACAGCAATTATGGTCCCACGGCGGACACTGGTGGGCTGATGCAGAATCACGCGCCCACCATCTACGCGTACCGCGATCTGGATAGCCTTCTGGAAGACTTGGAGCGAGAAGCCGGGAAAACAGCTCTGCCAGGAGCAGGGGGAAAAGCCGTCACGGAGCGCCCCGCGAAGCCATGAGCCGGGCATTGAGAAGCGTCGTTAGTTTTCCTTGTAAAACCCCGGGAACTGCTTTTTGAAGCGAGACAGTTTGGGCAAATCGTTGATCACGATGTACGGATTATCCGGATGGTGGCGGACGTAGTCTTGATGATAGCTTTCCGCGGGATAGAACGCGGCTAGCGGAACCACTTGCGTCACGATTTTCTGCGGATAGACCTTGGCCTTGTCCAGTTGCGCGATGTAGGCCGTGGCGATTCTCTTTTGGTCTTCATTGGCGTAGAAAACCGCGGAGCGATATTGCGTGCCCCAGTCGGGCCCCTGCTTGTCCATCTCCGTGGGGTTGTGCGCCACGGCAAAAAAGATCATCAAAATTTCCCCGTAGGTAATCTGCCGGGGATCGTAGACGATGCGCACGCTCTCGGCGTGCCCGGTATTTCCATTACCGACCATTTCGTAGTGCGCGGTTTGGGCATTGCCGCCGGAATAGCCAGAGGTCGCGGAAACCACGCCTCGCATGTGCTGGTAGATCGCCTGGATTCCCCAGAAGCATCCGCCAGAAAGGACGGCGACTTCCTGACCTTTGGCATTGGCGACGGGCTGGTCAACCTCGGGCTTGGGGAAGGACGAACTATTGGAGTGCGGTGCGGCGTTAGCCAAATCAGAAAGCAGTGCTGCGGCACCGAGCACCACAACAAAGCAAATAAACCTGCAAGCGGAGACCTGCATCCGAAAACTCCGTGGGCGTTTCGGACGCCCCTGTTTGTATACTGGCCGTTGGATGCAATTAAGGCGCAGGGAGTTACGCTGGGCGTCATACGCGAGAGGACCAAATATGCGCATGCCCGTTTTGTTCGTCGGCCACGGCTCGCCAATGAACGCCATTGAGGAGAACGCGTTTACGCAGACGCTGCGAAAATTAAGCCAGACCCTGCCCAAGCCGAAGACGATTTGTGTTGTGTCGGCTCATTGGGTGACGCGAGGAAGTCAGGTCCTGACTGTCGAGCGTCCGCGCACCATCCATGATTTCTATGGATTCCCGAAAGCTCTTTACGATGTGCAGTATCCCGCGCCGGGAGCGCCGGTAGAAGCGAAGCGCCTGGCCTTCGAACAGCATCTGCTTGCCGATCACGAGTGGGGATTCGATCACGGAACGTGGAGCATTCTGCGGCATATCTACCCAGACGCGGACGTTCCCGTATTTCAGGTTAGCCTGGACCACGGCCGAACCTTCGCGGAGCATGTCGTGCTCGCACAGGAATTACGCGGCTTGCGTGACCGCGGCGTGCTGATTATCGGCAGCGGAAATCTGGTGCACAATCTTCACCAGATGAATTGGAGCATGGAACACTCCGCTTATCCTTGGGCTACGGAATTTGACGCCAACGTCAAACAAGCGATCGACCAACGCGATATTGCTTCGCTTCAGGCACCCGATCGTTGGGGAACCTCGCTCCTCGCTTCAGCTCACCCGACCCTGGAACATTACGCTCCCATCCTGTACACCATGGGCTGCACCGACGAGCACGATACTGTTTCTTATCCCTACGAAGGAATTGAATTGGGCAGTGTTTCCATGCGCATGGCGTTGTTCCAACCGGAACTTTCCCTAGAGTGATATCTTGTTTGCTGCGCGCTGCCTGGAACGATGCCTTTGCGCGCCGCATCTTATTCGTGGTTTTAAGAACTATTTCCTTTGGAGGATACGCTCATGTTCTTGAAAGTCGCTGGCGCAATCGTTTTGTGCCTCGCGCTGATACCCGCCAAGCCTGCCGCGGCGCAGCAAGTCACCTACGGTAAAAAGCCTCAGCTTCCGGCTCCCTTCACCACCAAATCTGCTGGGAACGGCCCTTCATCCGCCAAGCCGCCCGAGGGATTCCTGCCCACAGCTCCCGCCGGTTTCCGCGTCAACGTCTACGCGAAGGAATTCAAGTACCCGAGGTTTTTGGCGGTAGCGCCGAACGGCGACATTTTTCTTGCGGACCTGGGCGCCGGCCAGGTGATTGTGCTCCGCGATCCGCAACACACTGGCTCTGCGCAACAGCGAGAAATTTTTGCGGACAAATTGAATCGTCCCTTCGGGATTGCCTTCCACGACGACTACGTCTACGTCGGCAACATGAACGCGGTGGTTCGCTTCCGGTACGACAAGCAGACTTCCAAGCGACTCGGCGAAGTTGAGCACATTCTGGATCTTCCCTCAGGCGGTTCTCACGTCACGCGCACAGTAGCCTTTAGCCTGGATGGCAAGCAGCTTTTCGTTAGCGTCGGCTCCTCGGGCAACATCGACGTCGAGAAAGATCAGCGTCGAGCCGCGGTGTTGGTGGCCGATCCCGACGGAAAAAATTCGCGCATCTTTGCCAGCGGTTTGCGCAACGCCGTCGGCCTGGGCATCGAGCCGGTAACAGGTGCGGTATGGGTCGCCGTGAACGAGCGCGATGAACTCGGCGACAATTTGCCGCCCGATTACTTTACCTCCATCAAGGATGGAGGCTTCTACGGTTGGCCGTACAGCTACATCGGCGACAATGTTGATCCGCGCGTCCAGCCGCAAAAGCCCGATCTCGTAGCCAAAGCCATCATTCCGGATGTATTGCTTGGCGCTCACGTCGCCCCGCTGGAATTTGCCTTTTACACTGGCAAACAGTTTCCCGAGCAATATCGCGGGGGCGCGTTCGTTGCCGAACACGGCTCGTGGAACCGGGCGTCGCGCGCGGGCTACCAGGTGGCGTTCGTCGGATTCAAGGATGGAAAAGCCTCGGCTGATCCCGTGCCATTTCTGACCGGGTTTGTGCCGGATCCCGCGGCGAAAAATGTGAATGGGCGTCCGGTGGGAGTGGCGGTGGCCCCTGACGGTGCGCTACTTGTCGCCGACGACGGCGCGGGCGTGATCTACCGCGTGAGCTACGGTCGTTGAGCCAGAGTAACGTAGGCGCGTGCTAGTTCACGACCAGCGTCAGCGAGATGGCGTTCAACTGCCATGACTTGCCTGATCCCGCCGCAGTCACCGTGGGAATAACCGTGATCGCGTAAGTCCCCGGAGGCGTTCTGAACTTGTAGTTCGCGCTTGCCACTGTGCTTGCGGTTTGACTCTCAGCGGTGGCTATCGCCTGCACCGTAGTCGCCGAGTTCAGAGAAATTGGGCCAGAGTACACCAACGATGCAGCGGTCGGCGCTGTGCCGTCCGGCGTGTAATAAATTGTGGCGCCCACCGTAGTGTCCGAGATGGCTACGGATTGTGAACCAGTGAACGTTCGACCTGCGGGAAGTAAGCTGGGTGTGGCGGCTTGCGGCTGTGGCTGTTGTTCCTGTCGCGGGCGCAGCTGTTCCCTGCGAAAGACCAGCCACCACCACCAGCCGAGTATCGCTCCCGCTGCGTTCAGGGCTGGCACAAGAATGCGATAGTAGCGACGGTTAGTGGGCACGCGGCTGGCCAGCACCACCACTTGCAGACTGAATCGGCGACGCGTCGGCGGTAAGCCGTGATCGTCGAAGAGCGAATCGTCAGGCGCGTTACTGCACCTGCGGAAATCTCACGATTCCGGAACAGTGCATACATGCCAAACTTTCCTGGGCGCGTAATGGAACGTCCGGCTATTTCTTGGAATCCGAGAGGGACACCCAGCAGTGACGTTAGCGTGTTGTCAGAAAGAGTACTAAACGGAAAAAGATTATTTAAAGATAAACGAAGGGAAAGATAAGACCCTGTTCCAAAATGGAACACTAATCCCCTGTTTCGCGCTACAATCCTTTTGTTAACGCTCATTAATGTTCTTTCTCGTTTCTTTCGCTAACGTGTAACGCTTATGCCTCCATTCAAACTCGAACTTGAAAAGCGACCTGGCAGTACTGATGCCCTGGCAATCTATCAGCTGAAAGGCAAACTCAGTTTGGAAACGGTGAACGAGTTCATCCAAACATTGCGGCCCGAACCGGCGCATCACCTGATTCTGGACCTGAGTGGTGTCACGTTCCTGGATTCCGCAGGAGTTGGTGCGCTGGTGTCGCTGTTTGTGAACCGTCGCAACCATAGCAAGACCTTTGCCTTGGCGGCTTTGGCTCCGCAAAGCGCCGCCGTGGTTACCGTGGCAGGGTTGCAGAATCTCTTGCCCATTTACAAGACGGTGGAAGAGGCCATGGAGAAGAAGCCGTAGGCCATCTTGCGATGGCAGAGCGAGATTACTTCGGCGACCACATCGGGTGGCTGGTGAAAAGGCCGTCGACGAAGCCAATCTGGTAGACCACGAAGAGGCCGAAAGCCAGGCTCAGCAGGCCGGAGCCGGTAACTAGTCCGCGATTCAGCCACGCAAAGCGAGTGCCCGCGTAAGAAAAGGGCAGCGACATCGCCGCCGTAATCAGCATCATGCCCGCAATCGTGCCCACACCAAAAATCAGCAAGTAGAAGACACCCCAGCGCGGGTCGTGAATCGTGCTCAACACCAGCAGCGCGACCGCCGCCGAGCCGGCCAACCCGTGCACGATGCCAATCAGCAACGGACGCAGCGAGTGAAACACTCCCAGGCTACCGAATGGTCCGCGCAACCATGTCGGCTCCGCGAGCGAATCCCCGTGGTGCTGTTGTACCGGAGCGTGCGAGTGCCGGTGAAAGTGCAGATGCGAACCATGCTCGTGGATATGCGCGTGTTCGCCAGTGATATGCGGGTGGGCAGGTGAAAACTTCTCGCTCATCCAGCGGGACACGCCGGTTAAATTCAGGATGCCCAGCAGGATCAGCATCAGGCCAACGGCAAACTCCATGGTCAGCCCCACGCGCGGGGGAATCACAATGTTGAAGAGGATGATCGCGGCGCCCACCAGCACGATGGTCACGGTGTGGCCGACGCCCCACAGCGCTCCGATCAAGGCAGCCTTAGAGAGCGAGCGCTCGCGGCTCACAATCGTCGAGACGGCAATAACGTGGTCCGGATCGGTGGCATGGCGCATGCCAAGAAAGAATCCCAAAATGAGGACAGCAAGTCCGCTGATCATGAGCAGCCGGCAACAAGCCACGTTGCCGCGGCTGCCGGTAACTCACAGAATAGTCGAGAACGGCTCGGCAAGCGAGCGTTTCTCACTGTTCGGCAGGGCACGGGGAAGTCGCCGGCAGATTCTGGCAAAACGCTATTGTCTGTGGCGCTGGATTGCGTTACAGTCGTTCATCGATATACTGATTATCGATCACCTATGCCTAAACGAAAACTCGATCCATTGCCTTCGGCCGCATTTCAAATCCTGCTCTCCCTGGCCGGGGAAGAGCTGCACGGCTACGGAATCATGCGGCAAGTCGCGGAGCAGACCGGCGGTCGCATGCGCCTAGGCCCGGGGACGCTCTACAGTTCCATACAGAGTTTGCTCGAAGAGAAATTTATCGAAGAAGTTGACACGCATGAAGACGCAAAACTCGGCCACGAGCGCCGTCGCTACTACCGGTTGACTTCCGCCGGGCGCAAGCTGGCGCGCTCTGAGGCCGATCGACTTGCCGGCTGGTTGCGTGTGGCTAGGGCCAAAAAAATCCTGAGGGGGGACTATGTCTGAAAAGATATATGCGCTGCTGGTGCGCCTTTACCCTTCCCATTTCCGCGAGGCCTACGGTGAGGCAGCACTACAACTGTTCCGCGACCGCGCCCGCGACGAAAAAGGATTCTTCTCGCGCGTACGGCTCTGGTTTGACCTGCTCACCGATTTAGCCATCTCCGTTCCGCGCGAGGATCACCATATTCATCGGACGCTCGTAGCAGCTTCCGCTCGGTCCCGTGTGGAAGGCGTGCCTTCACTATTCGTTCTGGAAGACGAGTCGCCGCGTCCCGGCGCGCTGTTTCTTGGAGGCATGCTGACATTGCTTGCCCTCTCCGGGTTCTCGCGCAGAATTACCTCTGTTGGTCGACTTGCCGTCGAATACTGCCTCTTGCCGTGGCTGGGCCGGCAGAGTTACCATCCGGGCACCTAGGATCGCGATAAACCGCGAACCAATCAGGAGAGCGATGGGCGAACAATTCCGCCGAGACCACCCGAAGAGCGGCTGGATTCGTGGAAGGAAATCGCGGCATACCTGAACCGCGACGTAACCACGGTGCAGCGCTGGGAGAAGCGCGAGGGGATGCCGGTTCACCGGCACCTCCATGACAGGATGGGCTCGGTCTATGCTTTCCGTGCGGAGCTGGACACATGGACGCGCAGTCGGAATCTTCGAGCAGCACAGAACAACGAGAACAATTCTCCCTCGGCAAATGCACCGGTAGCTCCATCGGACTCGACGATATTGACCTCTCGCAGGTGGAAGTTTGTCCTGCCGCTGGCAGCGGCCGGAGTCGCGCTGGCGATTGGCGCATACCTCTGGGTTCAGAGGACGGAGTACTTCTGGCGTAACCCGATCCTCTGAGGCGCGATTCCAGACAGTCACGGATCGGCGCACGCTATGTACCTGGCCGGCGATCCCGATGGTTCGGGGCCGTGGCTTTATAGCATGGACGTCGAGCGCCGCATGCCCCACCGGCTCACCTCTGGCCTTGACCGGTACACATCGCTGGCTGCCAGCGCGGACGGTCGCCGTCTGGCTGTCACGCTCGCAAGTCCGAAGAAAACACTTTGGCGCTTGCGCATCACTGATTCACCCACTGAGGTCTCGGGGCCCACTCGAATCTCGCTGACGACCGGCACTGGGTTCTCCCCACGACTGGGTCCAAATTATCTTCTGTATGTTTCTTCGACCAGCACCAGCGAGAGTATCTGGAAACTTGCGAACGGAGTTGGAACGGAGTTGTGGAGTGGTCAAGGAGCGAGAATTTTTGGCCGTCCGGCAATCTCCCCCCGATGGCCGGTATATCGCGTTCTCGGTCCGGCAACACGGGCAGACGCTCTTGTACGTGATGCTGGCCGATGGCACCAACGCACGGATTGTGACCGATTCGCTCGACCTGCAGGGTGCTCCCGCATGGGCACCCGATGGCCGGTCGATCACCTCGGCGGCGGACGATCACGGCGTCCCTCACCTCTTCCGAGTACCAGTCGACGAAGTCGTCCTCGACGCGAGAGCAGGAACGCTCGGATGTGGTGCTGCTGGATCTGCCCGGGCCATCATCCAGCTTCGTGGCAACCACGCAATTGCAATCCTCGCTCTGAAGCTTAATTCCCGCGAAAAGCCGATCAATCGCCTTTCGTAGCCGCAATGCACCCCTGCAGCGTGCTACCCTGATCGTCTTGATTCTGGTCTTCTTGCTGGAGCGGGCATCGCTGCCTGCGAGAAGAGATTTCACATAAGAATCTTGGCTCATCGACCTGGACTCGGGCGAACGGCAGTTGACCAACCTCACTTCCGGCCGACATCGCGTTTGACATTTCTCCCGGGTCTCGAAGGTCCGGCGAGAAGGAGCTCAGATTGCCTGCCCGGTTCACTCGTGGCAACGACGATTGCAATGCCGACGGACCACGTCTCCCCAGAATTCAGGAGCAGTACAAGAAACTCCCGAACCAAAAGCGCTGATCATTCTCGAAGGCTTTCTGCGCACGCCCAATACCTGTTTCAACACGGATCAAGCAGAGCGCGTCATCGCACGGGATCGGCATTTAGTGCGTGTTCCTCGCAGGAGTCACGCTCCAAAGCGGGCGTGGCGTTCTTGGCGTGGCTATTCGGTCTTCAGGAGGCGCAGAAATTCCGCGGCGGCGTGGGGTAAACGCGCGCCGCGTCGCGAGATCATGTAAAGATGGCGGGGAATACTCAGTTGTTTGATTTTCAGTTCCTTCAGCCAGCCATGTTCCACTTCCCACGTGACGCACATGCGCGGCACGATGGCCACGCCCATGCCCATTTGCACGAACCGCTTGATGCTTTCGATCGTCGGCATTTCCATGGGCATGTTCAGTGCGGTGCGATGTCGCGCGAACAGCTCGATGACCTTGCGGCGAAATGGGGATTCCACGATGTGCGCAATAAAGGCTTCCTTGCCGAGTTCCTCAATCTCCACTTCCCGGCGCTTCGCCAGAGGATGCTTCGGCGGCACCACCAGGGTCAATTCGTCCTTCAGAATCTCTGTAGCCTGCAACTGCGCGTCGCGCGGCACAAAAGAAACGGCACCCAAGTCCAGCCGGTAGTTCACCACCTCATGCGGAATATCCCGCGAGAACATGCGGTGCACCCGCACTTGCACCCCCGGATGTTCTTCGCGGTACTTGGAGAGCGCCGGCAGAAGCGCATGAATCGAGCTTTCATTCACCCCGAGGGAAAGCTCGCCGCGCTTCAGCCCCTCCAACTCCATCAGGCCCTTTTTGACCTCGTCGCGAAGATTCAGCAGTCGTTCGGCGTACTCCTTCAGCAGCGTGCCCGCATCGGTCATGCGCACCGGCCGAGCGCCGCGCACGAACAGGGGCTGGCCCAGCGAGTCCTCGAGTTTTCGGATAGCCAGGCTGACCGCGGGCTGTGTCCGGTACAGTCGTTCCGCGGCGCGCGAAAAACTGCCCTCCCTGGCAACGGTAAGAAATACCTGCAGTTCGGCTAAATCCATAGCGATACTCCCTCGATTCCAACCCCCAGAGCGCCCCTGTGCGGGCGAGCCGCTTCCGCCTATCCCTAGTATAAGATGGAATTATCAAATGCAGAACAAAGATAAATTGGACTAGAGGCCTCCCGGCCATGCGTAACTTGTAAGTGAACCATTGGGGGTCTCATGAGCCACGTTCAAATCTTCGACACCACCCTGCGGGATGGCGAACAGTCACCCGGCTTCTCCATGAATACCGCGGAAAAGATTCGTATGGCTCATCAGCTGGCTGCTCTGGGCGTGGACGTGATTGAGGCAGGCTTCCCGATTGCCTCAAAGGGTGACCTGGAAGCGGTCTTGGCGGTTGCTCAGGAAGTGAAGGAAGTGCCCATCGCCGCGCTGGCTCGCGCCCGCAAAGACGACATCATGGCGGCCGTCGAGGCGCTAAAGCCCGCGAAATATCCGCGCATGCACGTCTTTTTGGCTACCTCTGACCTGCACCTGCAGGCCAAGCTGCACATGACCCACCAGCAGGCCCTCGAAGCCATCGGCTCGATGATCAAGCTGGCGAAAAATTTTGTTGCCGAAGTGGAGTTCTCCGCCGAAGACGCCGGGCGCACCGAACTGGAATTCCTTTGCGAAGCTTGCCAGATCGCCATCGACAATGGCGCTACGGTCCTGAATTTGCCCGACACTGTTGGCTACGCGGTGCCCGAGGAATACGGCGCCATGTTCCGCAGAGTGCGCGAACATCTCGGCGACCCCGATCACGTGATCCTCAGCGCGCATTGTCACGATGACCTGGGCCTTGCGGTCGCTAATTCGCTCGCCGCCGTGCGTGCGGGCGTGCGCCAGATTGAGTGCACCGTGAACGGCATCGGCGAACGCGCAGGTAACGCCGCGCTGGAAGAAGTGGCGGTGGCGCTGGCGGTGCGCAAGGAAAGCTTCGGCATCGCCACCAACTTGAAGCTCAACGAACTCTATAAATCCAGCCGACTGCTGACGGAAATCACCGGCGCGCATGTGGCTCCTAACAAAGCAGTCGTCGGCGCCAATGCCTTTGCGCACGAGGCCGGCATTCACCAG
Source organism: Candidatus Acidiferrales bacterium (assembly GCA_963792145.1). Taxonomy (GTDB): domain Bacteria; phylum Acidobacteriota; class Terriglobia; order Acidiferrales; family UBA7541; genus Acidiferrum. The sequence goes on along the minus strand of CAWBVH010000044.1, from coordinate 79,952 downwards.
GATGGCATCATCAAGAATCCCCTCACCTACGAAATCATCTCTCCTGAAGCGGTGGGCGTACCTTCCCGCTCCCTGGTTTTGGGCAAACACTCCGGCCGCCATGCCTTGCGGCAGACCCTTGAAGACCTTGGCTATTCGCCGAGCGACGCGGAACTGGCGGAATGCTACCGCCGGGTGACCACTTTTGCCGATCAGACCAAACAAGTTCGCGCGCGCGATATAATGGCCATTGCTCACCAGGTGATCCACCGGAAGAACGTTCCTGTCGCTACGGGAGCTTCCTCCCTCGCCTGACTTGCGCGGCCACTCCACTACGGGGACTCAGAATGAAGTTGAAAAAGACGATTGTGCTCCTGCCGGGAGATGGCATTGGCCCGGAAGTGACGCGCGCCGCGGCAAGTGTGTTGCAAGAATGCGCGCGGGAATTTCATCACCAGTTCACCATGGTCGAAATGCCCGTTGGTGGCTCCGCGATTGATAAGACCGGAAACCCTCTCCCCAACGAGACCCTCGACGCCTGCCGCAAAGCCGACGCCATTTTCCTTGGTGCGGTCGGTGGTCCCAAGTGGGACTCGCTTGCCTGTCGGTAAACGCCCGGAGACGGGCCTCCTCGGATTGCGCAAGGCCCTCGGTCTGTACGTGAATTTGCGTCCCGTAAAACTGATTGAGCCATTGCGCGGCATTTCCCCGCTTCGTCCCGAGCGCCTTGGTGAGCTCGATATCGAAATCGTGCGTGAACTTGCCGGCGGCATGTACTTTGGCGAGCGCGGCAATACGAAAGACGGCGGAGTGGAACGCGCATTCGACACCGAGTCCTATTCGACACCGGAAATCGAGCGCATCGCTACGTTTGCTTTTACCCGCGCCGAAGCGCGTTCCCGCAAAGTTTGTTCCGTGGACAAGGCCAACGTGCTGGCCAGTTCGCAGCTCTGGCGCCGCACCGTTTCCGCCGTGGGCGCGGTTTATCCCAACGTGCGGCTCGATCACATGTACGTGGACAACGCGGCAATGCAGCTCACCCTCCGGCCGACGCAGTTCGACGTGATTCTGAGCACCAACATGTTTGGCGACATCCTCAGTGATGCGGCTGCCGCCCTGGTTGGCTCCATCGGCTTGATTCCTTCTGCCAGCTTCGGGTCCAGCGCGCCGCTGTTTGAACCCATCCACGGTTCGGCGCCCACGCTCGCCGGAAAGGACGTAGCAAATCCCATCGGCTCCATCCTCAGTGCCACGATGATGCTTCGCGACGCGTTTGGACTGAGCCTGGAAGCTGACTGGGTGGAACAGTCCGTCGCGCGGGTGCTCGGTGCCGGATATCGCACGACGGATCTCGATGAGCCGGGCGGCAAAACCGTGAGCACCTCGATGTTCCTGGAAATCCTCAATCAGGAGATGCAGCGAACCTTCGAGCACGCTGAAAAGTACGGCTGGGGCGTCTAACTCCATCCTGCCTATAAGCTTGTCCCTTCGTGATTGACAGGGCGCTGATCGGCCGGTTTCACCGTAGGCTGACTGGGCAACGAATCCGCTGGCAAGCTGGTTGCTAGATGCTTGTAGGAATGTTAATTTTAGTTACCGAAGTATTCCGGGCACGCGCCAGGAGAGTTGCTTCAGATGGGAACGCGGCCAGTCAAAACCCGCTCCATCGCGAACCCAGGACCTGACTTGCTCATGCCAAGCGGGAAATGAGGAACTCCGGGTAGTCCCTTTTCCAAACGATTGAGTTTTCTGACACCAAGATGCCAGATCATTCTTCTAAACTGACCAGCAGCGAAGCCGGGCGTGTGCGTCAGGTAACTTACTGGCGCGTGGAAGGCTCGCTATTGGAGATCAGCGCGCTGCGAAGCCTGGGCTTTTTCAACTGGAACAGCCAGAGCTTCCTGGAGCGCTGGGTGCGCCGGGCAGCGATGCTCGCCAATGGCCTGCTTCGACCACCTTCCTACCTGGCCAGCCGCACGTTTGCCACTCGCCTTATGCACACGGTGCTGCGCGGCATTACCCGCGACCGCCTGGATCTACTCGGTGAGGAATACTTTCAATATGAACTGAAGCCTCGCATGCGACGCGACGCCGTTGAAAAGTTGGTTGACGCCGTCCGCAGTGGCGAGCGCGTGGTTCTGGCCGGCCAGCTCCTCGATCATATTCTTCGGCCCATGGCCGAATACTTTGCCACCGAAGGACTCATCGCCAATCGCATGGAATTTCGCGATGGCGTGGCTACGGGGCGGCTGCTCGACCCCATCGTCCGGCCGCGCGGACCGTTTGCCTGGCTGGCAAGTGGCACCGTGGACGGCCACGTTTCGCGTGAGAAGTTGCTCGCTCAATTGGGTTGGGAGCGCAATCCGGAGTTTTTGGACACCGCGGCGCAGTCCGTCACGCGGCCAAAGATGCCTGCGGGACGGCCGGTGGAATTGCTTGCCAGCACGCCTCGCGTCGAGCACTTGAACGTGCGCGAATCGCTGTCCGGGAAGCACCTGCTTTTGATTGGCGTGACCGGCTTCATCGGAAAAGTTTGGCTGGTGGACCTGCTGGAGAAGATCCCGGATATCCGCAAGGTCACGCTGCTGATCCGGCGCAACCGCACAACTTCGGCGCAGCGCCGCTTTGAAAAGATTGTAGAGGAATCCCCGACGTTCGATACCTTGCATGACCTGCACGGCACCAAACTGGCGGACTTCCTGAACGAAAAAGTGGAAGTCGTCGAAGGAGACGTCAGCCAGCCGGGATTGGGTCTCTCGATGGAAGCGCAAACGCGACTGCAGCGCTCCTTGGACGTGATTGCCAACAGCGCGGGCTTGACCGATTTCAATCCCGACCTGCGCGATGCGCTTTCCTCGAATGTCGACTCAGCCATCAACCTGCTCGAGTTCTTGCGCAAGTGCGACCACGCCGGGCTGATGCATCTCTCCACCTGCTACGTTGTCGGCATGCGCGATGGCCGCGTCACCGAAGACTTGCGCCGCAATTACAATCCCGCAAACCATCCCGATTTCGACGCTGAAAGAGAAATCGCTTCGCTGCGCGATATGGTGCAGCGCGTCGAGGAGCGCTCCGAAAGCCCTGAACTGGCGAAAGCCTTGCGCCGCCAGGCGTTGGGCCGCGCTGGCGACCCTTCGAAGGTTTCCACCGAAGAACTCGAAGGCGTGTTGCGTCGGAATCGTGCTCGCTGGGTGCGCAATCGCCTGGTGCGCGCGGGCATGAAGCGTGCCGCGCATCTGGGCTGGCCCAATACCTATACCTTCACAAAAAGCCTCGGCGAATCCATGCTCGCGCAACGCGGAGGCGATCTCGCCATCGCCATCGTGCGCCCTTCCATTGTTGAAAGTTCCGAGCGTACGCCCTTCACCGGCTGGAACGAAGGCATCAACACCTCCGGCCCGCTCTCCTATTTGCTGGGCACGAATTTCCGCCAGCTTCCGTCAAACGAGCGGAAATGCCTGGACGTGATTCCGGTGGACATGGTCACCCGCGGCATGACGCTGATCGCCGCCGCTCTGGTGCAGCGCAAGAACGCGCGGCTCTACCAGTTGGCCACTTCCGCCATCAATCCTGTGAACATGGGACGCTCGATCGAATTGACGGGCCTCGCTCATCGCAAGCACTACAAAATGCAGCAAGGCCTGGACCACTGGTTGAAGGTGAAGCTGGAAACCATTCCAGTCTCCAAGCTGCGCTACGAGCGCATGTCCATTCCCATGCAGAAGGCCGTCGTTTCGCGCATCAACAAAGTGGCCACCACCATGCACATTGGCAAAACTCCTCTGGCAAAGGTGGAACGCGACCTGGGACGCGCCGAGAAGCTTATCGAACTTTACGAACCGTTCATCCTTCACAACGAGCATGTCTTTGAGTGCGAGAATGCGCGCCTGCTCTCCGCCGCGCTCTCCCCGGAAGAAAGAGCCATGTTCGATTTTTCTCCAGAAACCATTGACTGGTGGGATTACTGGATTAACATCCACATACCGGCCCTGCGGCGCTGGTGCTATCCCTTGATGGAAGGGCGCCCGCTGGAGGCCAGAGAACCCCGGGTGCTCAATTGGTCGGTGCCTTCCGCGGGAGCTTCTGCGGTTTCGCGGTAGGCACGGCGCAATCCACTTATGGCTATTTTCCTTACCGGCTCAACAGGCTATCTCGGCAGCTACCTGGTTGCGGGGCTCTTTACCGATCACAGCGATCAACTCAATTTATTGGTGCGCGCGAAAAACGAGCAGGAAGCCCGCGAGCGGCTGTGGCAATCGCTTCAGCTTCATTTCGAGTTTCCGGAATTCCTCGAGTATCTGAATTCCCGCGTGCGCATATTTCGCGGCGACCTGACCAGTGAACGTTTCGGCCTGAGCGATGAAGACTACCGCGCGCTGGTGGACACCACCGATTCAATTCTGCATTGCGCTGCTTCGCTGAATCGCAAATCCGAGAAGCAGTGCTTGAACGTGAATCTTCGCGGCTCGCTGGAGGTGATTCAGCTTGCTCGCCGCGCCCAGAATCAGCACGGGTTGCGCCGCTACTCGCATGTGTCCACGGTTGCGGTGGCGGGGAAGCGCCAAAACGAAGTGGTGCAGGAAGACGCCTCGATCGACTGGCAGCGTGCCGACTACGATCCCTACGCGCGCACGAAGAAATTCTCCGAGCACATGGTGCATCAACTGCTCCCCGATGTGCCGCACACAATATTTCGCCCCGCAATCGTTATGGGAGACAGCCGCCGCCCGGAAACCACGCAGTTTGATATGGTGCAGGCCTTCGATATGCTCGCGCGGATGCCGATACTCCCGCTGCGCGCCGACGACCGCATCGACATTGTACCTGCAAACTACGTGGGCGCCGCGATCGTGAAGATTCATCAGATGGAAAACCCTCACTACGGTATCTACCACCTTTCCTCGGGCACCGGTTCGCAAACCTACCGGGAACTGACCGATTCGCTGGCGACCCAGGGTGGTTGGGGGAAGCCGGGCTATTGGCCTTGGCTTGGCCGTCCATTTTCGGGCACGGTAAACTGGCTGGCTTTCAAGGGCGGCGCCATCGGTTACGGAGCATCGCTGCTGAAAGTGTTCTGGCCGTACCTGGATTGGAATACCGTGTTTGATAATTCCCGCGTGGTCCAGGAAATGGGTGAGGCACCGGCGAAGTTCTCAACCTACGCCTATCCGCTGCTGCAATTCAGCCGCAAGAACCAGTTCAAATATCCTGCGAAGCCGTGGCCTGCGGATGCCGCCAGCGTTGCGGCTGAGAGCACAAGTGCAGGGAGCGCGGTGGCATGACGGATTTTCTACTCGTCGCGTGGGTGAGCGCGCTGATTGAGCTGCGGCGCCTTGGCTGGATGTTTGGACTGGGTAAGCGCTGGACGCCGGGCGAAAAGCTGAAGCTGCTCTTCGCCGGATACAACGGCACGCGCAATACCGGCAGCGACGTGCGCGTGCAGGAAATGCTGCGGCAAATCCGCCATGTGCTGGGCGCGGAAAATGTCGACTTCAGCGTGATGACGCAGAATTTTGACCGCACCAAGGGCTACTTCGAAGGCACACGCCAGGTTCATCTTCCCGACGTGTATCCGCCGTTCCTGTTCCGCGAAGTCCACGCCAATCACGGCGTGATTTCCTGCGAAGGCTCAATGTTCAAAAGCAAATTTGCCAATGCCCTGACCACCATGATGATCGGTTCGCTCGGCCTGGCTTCCGCGGAAAACAAACTGTCAGTAGCCTATGGCGGCGACGCCGGCCATATGGACGACCTGATCGAATGGATGTGCGCGCGCTACACCAAGAAATCCCTGGTGATCACGCGCAGCCTGGAATCCCAACATCTGCTCAGCGGCATGGGGATTCACAACGAACTGGGCGCCGACACTGCGTGGACCTTTGACCCTCATCCGCAGCAATACGCCCGGCAGGTCCTCCGCCAGGCAGGTTGGGACGAGCAGACTCCCATCCTCGTGTTGTGTCCTATTCATCCCTTTGTCTGGCCGGTGCGCGCGTCCATTGGAAAATACATCGCGCGAGCAACGACGGGCGCTTACAAAGACAGCCAGTATCGCACCGTATATTTCTTCGAGTCTGGCGCGGACGTCGACCGCAAGTTTCGGCATTACATCAACGGCTACAAGAATGCCGCGAAGGCCTTTGTTCAGAAGCATCGCGTGTTCCCGATCCTCGTGGCTATGGAACGCCTCGACGCCGTGGCCTGCCGCGAGATCGCCAAGGAAATGCCGGGCATCCCGATTTTTACTTCCGACGATTACGACATGTTCCAGCTCGTCTCGATTCTGCGCGCTTGCACCTACATGGTATCGTCGCGTTATCACGGCATTGTCACTTGCATGCCCGCAGGCGTGGTTTCCGCGGGTGTTACCATGGACGAACGCATTCGCAATCTGATGCGAGAGCGCGGCCACCAGCATCTTTTGCTCACCGTCGAGGATCCCGACCTGGAGCCAAGGCTTTTGCAAGTGATGGAATCGCTGGTCAGCGAAGCAGACGCGATTCGCGAAAGCATCGGCAAGACCGTGGTCAACAATCTGAAAGGCATGTCGCGCATGTCCATTTTTCTGGAAGACGAAATGCGCCACGTGTATCCCGAATTCCCACTGCGCAAGGGTGTCTTGAGTTGGGAAGATAATCTGCCCTCGATTGGCGAGACGCTTGCGCAAGTTGGTGGAGCAATACGACCAGTCGCCGGTTGTGCTCGCAGCGGGGCGTTGAGAATCTATGCCGAATTTCCTCGAGAACATTTTCGGGCAATTGCAACAGGCCGCGGAACGCGTGGTCTTGCGCGAAGTTCGCGGGCGGGAATTCGCCAGCGTTACCGGCCGCGAGCTGCTCGAGCAGATTTCTAGGGCGCGCGCATATCTTCGGCAATCCGGTGTGCAGCCCGGCGATCGTTGCGCCATCCTGGGGCCAAACTCGATCCAGTGGGCGGCTCTCGACGTGGCACTGATGGCGGAAGGCGCGATCGTCGTGCCGCTGTACTCGCGCCAGGCTCCCGCCGAACTTGCGGCGATGATCAAGGATTGTTCTCCTCGCCTGCTCTTTGTCAGCGATGCCTCACTAGGCGAAGCCGTGGCACAGGCTTGGCCGGATGCCGCGCCGCGCGTTTTGTTTGACGATGCATTAGGAAAAATTCCCGCGGGCAAGGGAATTGCCGGCGGCCCGAATCCCCGCCGCGACGACGAACTGGTCACCATCATCTACACTTCCGGCACTTCCGGCGAACCCAAAGGCGTTTGCCTGAACACCGCGAATCTCAATCACATGTTGTCCTGCACCACGGAGCGTCTGAATCAGCTGATGGGCGCTACTCGCGAGCCGGACCGCGTCTTTCATTACCTGCCGTTTAATTTTGCGGGTTCCTGGATTCTGCTGCTGAACTGTTTGTCGCGCGAGAGTATGCTGACTCTCTCGACGGATTTGAACCGCCTCGCCGACGAGATTCAGATTGCCTCCGCGCACTACTTCATGAACGTGCCCACGTTGCTGGAGCGCGTCCGGCGCGGTGTGGAAGATGCTCTTTCCAAGCGCAATGAAGTGATTCAAGCTATTTTTCGGAACGCGCGCGCGGCATGGCATCGCAAAGACAAGGGGCAATCGCGCGGCTTGGATGCTTTTTGGCTGCTGCTGGGGAACAGTCTGATCTTCAGTAAAATCCGCGAGCGGTTTGGTCCTTATCTTCGCGCATTGATCTGCGGCTCCGCGCCACTGGCGCCGGAAACGCAACAATTCTTCCACATGCTCGGCATCCCAATTCTGCAGGTGTACGGGCTCACCGAAACCACCGCCATTTGCACCATGGATGACCCTCGTGTGCCTTCGGAGCCCGGCCGGGTTGGCGTGGCCATCCCCGGCATCGAAATGATCGCCGGCGAAAACGACGAGATTGTCGTGCGCGGCCCCAATATTTTCCCGGGCTACTGGAACCGCCCCGAACAGACCGCCAAAGTTCTGAAAAACGGCTCCTTTCACACCGGCGATCAGGGCGAAGTGAATTCGCGCGGGAACTGGCGCATCAGCGGCCGCATCAAGAATCTGATCATTCTGAATTCCGGCCACAATGTGGCGCCGGAACCGATTGAAGAGGAAATTGCCCAGCACCTGCCGGGAGCGCAGCAAATTGTGGTGGTGGGAAACGGCCGCGGATATCTTTCTCTGCTGGTCACTGGCTCCGTGGACAGCAAAGCGGTGCAAGCCGCGCTCGACACCGTAAATTCCGAATTGCCGCATTACCGCCAGATCCGCAACTTCACCATTCTGAAAGAGGTGCTCACGCCGGAGAGCGGTTTGCTCACCGCCATGGGCAAAATCAAGCGCGACGCCATCAATGCGAAGTTTCGCGACGAGATCGAGCAAATGTACCGGAAGCAGTCCGCCGCTGTGGGCGTAAGCGGATGACGGCCCATCGGAGCAGCAAGGAGCCAGTGAAGGAATTTCGCGGCGAAGCGCTACGCTGGGAATGGCGCGACGGCGTCGTCGAACTGACCCTTGATCGCGAGCCGCTCAATGAGATCGGTACGGTCATGCTCGCCGACCTGGAAAAATTTGTCGCCGCATTCAAAAATCTCGCGCCCATCACCAGTGCCTGCATCATTACCAGCGCCCGGCCGGGGGGCTTTTGTGCCGGAGCGGACTTGCGGGAACTGTACCGTTGGCGCTGTCGATCTACCAAAGGCGAAGCGGCTTGCGGGCGTTCGTGCCTTTCTGAAGCGCATCCACGCCGTGGCCAATGCGATTGACGACGCGCCGTTCGTCACATTCGCCGCGGTGCATGGTTTGTGCATGGGCGGAGGTCTGGAACTCGCGCTGGTTTGCGACCTGATTGTTGCCGATAAGATGGCCCGCTTCGGCTTTCCCGAACTGCGCTTGGGACTCATTCCCGGCTTTGGCGGCATTCCCCGTCTCCGGCGCGACGTCGGAAACAGTTTTATCCGTGATTTGCTCTTCACCGGGCGCACAGTGAAAGCTGAAAGCGCGCAGCAGGCGGGGCTTGTCTCGCACCTTGCCGGTGAAGGCTACGCCCTGCAAGTGGCGCGCTCGATGGCGCAGCAAGTAACGAAGTTCGACGCGCAAACTCGCGCCGCGGCGAAAAAGTTCCTCAAACCTATTCCCCGCGCCGAGTTGAAAAAGGAGATCGATCTTTTCTGCAAGCTGTTCGCGAGGCCTGTAGTCATGGAAGCGTTGCGCCGCTTTGTCGAAACGGACGATCCGATGAAACATCTGCCCCTCGCGGCAACGAACAAATAGCATTAGCGATATTCGGAGCGTTGGAGGAACACGTGAGCAAGGGCAAAGCCGTTCTGGAGCGTCGCTGCATCTATTTCATTCTTCTGTTGGTACCGCTTGTGTTCACCTCGTGCTCGCGCCCCGCAGGCGATTTCGCCACGTTTGACCCCGATGGAACTGCCCACGTCACGCGCGTCATTCCCATGCCCTCCACGGTCAGTCCCGAAGCGCAAAAATGGCTGGACTCGCTCGCTCGCCAGAAATACGCCCCGCAGACCCTTGCTGAGCGGCGTGCCGGAACGGATCAGTGGCGCGCCCAAGCCTCCGCTGAAGCGCGAAAGTTGTTTCCTGTGAACGTGGAAGAAAAAATCATGGGCGGCGTCCGCACCGACGTCATTACTCCGCTGGACACGCCGGAATCGAATCGCGCGTGCGTGCTCATCAATCTTCACGGCGGCGGATTCAATTCCGATTCCGGCTCCCTGATCGAAGGCGTCCCGATCGCCAACCTCGCGAAGATGAAAGTCGTGTCCGTGTACTATCGCCTGGCCCCGGAGAATCCCTTCCCTGCGGCGGTTGAAGACGTGGTCGCCGTCTACCAGGAATTGCTGAAAGATCACAAACCACAGAACATTGGCATCTTTGGCACTTCCGCGGGAGGAATTTTAACCGCCGAAGTCGCCGTCAAACTGAAGCAGTCTGGCCTCCCGCTGCCTGCCGCGCTGGGCATGTTCTCCATCCTCGCGGATTTCAGTCAACCCGCGGATTCCCAGAACTTTTTTACACTGAACGGACTCCCCGGAATTCTTGCGCCGCAAGAAGCGAGCAAACCACATCCCCGTGAATATGCGCCCAACACGGATCCAAAGGACCCCGTTCTGTCTCCGATCTTCGCGGATTTGCACGGCATGCCGCCAACCTTGCTGGTCACCAGCACGCGCGACTTGCTGCTGAGCAACACCACGATTTTCCATCGCGCCCTGCTGCGCGCCGACGATGACGCGCAACTCGTGGTTTACGAATCCCTGCCCCACGCCTTCTGGTATCACTTCCAGCTTCCCGAAACGCGCGAAGCCCTCGAGTTGATGGCCAAGTTCTTCGACCAAAGAATCGCGCGCTAGTTTTTTTCGAGCAAGGAATCGTCCGCTAGCCATTCTCTGCGTTCACTGCGCCATTCCTCCGCTCACGCTGTCATCCTGAGCGGCGCGCCGTTTGCGCCACGAAGGATCCCAACCAAAATACCGTTCGGGTACAAACATCGAAGCGTTTCGCTCGCAAATCGTTCGTCGGCTGACGCCCTTCCAGACAGGAATTCAACCTAGCCGAATGGCGGATGTGGCCCTTCGGAACTTGGTGCATTCTGCCGTTGGAGGCAACAACCATGTCAGCAGAATGGCTTGCAATTTCAAACGCACTCGCGGAGGCCACCGAAAAAATAGGCGCGTACGCCGTGGCAGTGCACACAGAAGCGCGCGGTTCGTCCAGCGGAGTGATCTGGCGGCCCGGCGCGGTCGTCACGGCGGAACATGCCCTGCGGCGCGATGAAGACATCCAATTGACGCTAGCCGACGGCCACGTGGTGCCAGCAAAGTTGGTGGGACGCGATCCGTCCACCGATCTTGCGGTGCTGAAGTTCGAAGGCGACTCCACCGCGGCGCCGCTCGGAAACTCGGAAGAACTGAAGCCGGGGAACGTGACGCTCGTGGTTGGCCGCACGCGCGCCAGCGGACCCGTTGCGGCGCTGGGATTTGTCAGCCTGGTAGTGAAGGAACGGCGCATCTGGGGCGGCACGCAATTGGCGCCGTATGTGCGTCTCGACGTGGCGTTGCAGCGAACGGGAGTTGGTGGCGCGGTGGTCGATGGCAACGGACGCGTTGTCGGCATCGCCACACCGAAGCTCTCGCCCGGCGGCGCGTTGGCTCTGCCGATAGCCACGGTGAATCGCGTGGTCGACGCTCTGCTGCAAAAAGGACGCATCCCTCGCGGCTACCTCGGTGTTGGTCTGCAACCGATTCGCCTCCCGGAGAATCTCATGCAGGCGCTGAATCGCCAGGCGAATCGCGCGGTCATGGTGCTGGAAGTCGAACCTTCCGGCCCAGCGCACAAAGCAGGAGTCGTGATCGGCGACATTCTTGTGAGCCTGAATGGCAAGCCCGTGCTGCGTCTTGAAGATGTGCAATCTCATCTCGCAGGCGAGAACATCGGCAAAGACGTGCGCGCGGGATTCCTGCGCGGCGGCGCGCCCCGCGAAGTAACCATTGTTGTTGGCGAACGCAAGAACGAGGGCGAATAACATGAGCATCCCTGGGTTAGGAGAAATCGCGGACCGCCTGCGCCGCTTGACCGTGTTGGTGCGGCCGGGCGGCAGCAAAGGCAACGGGTCCGGTGTGCTGTGGTCGTCCGACGGCCTGATCGTCACCAATGCTCATGTGGCCCAAGGGTCGCGCGCGGAAATCTCTCTGTGGGACGGCCGCGAATTTCGCGCTGAGGTCACATCTCGCGACGCGCGCCGCGATCTTGCCGCGTTGCGCATTTCCGCGGGCGAATTATTCGCGGCGGAAGCCGGTGACTCTTCTCGCGTGCGGCCGGGAGAAATCGCCATCGCCGTCGGCAATCCCCTCGGCTTCGTCGGCGCGCTCACCACCGGCGTAGTTCACGCCGTCGGGCCTATTCGTGGATTAGGCTGGCAAAGTTGGGTGCAGTCCGACGTGCGCTTGGCTCCCGGCAATTCCGGCGGCCCGCTTGCCGACGCGCGCGGCCGCATCATCGGAATCAATGCCATGGTCGCGGGCCGGCTGGCGTTGGCCATTGCCAGCAACGAAGTCACTCGCTTCTTGAACGGTGAAAGCGGAGCAGACTCCCTACGCCTGGGCGTTTCGGTGATGCCGGTGCGGCTGCCGCGATCTAGCGGCAGAAAATTTGGTCTCGTGCTCGCCGCAGTTGAGGCGGGAACTCCCGCGGCTCGCGCGTCGCTGCTGCCCGGCGACATTTTGCTGGGAACCGAACAGAGGCGATTCACTTCCGTGAGTGACCTCGCGGAAGCGTTGCAGGGCGAAGCGGCCAGCCTGCTGCGCCTGGAATTTTTGCGTGGCGACTACGAGCGTGTTCGCCGCGTCAGCGTCCAGCTTGCTGCGCGCGGACAGAAGGCCGGGGCAATGGCGGCGTGACTCGAGTCTTCATTGTCGCGGCGCCGCTGCGGTCGAGAAGGGAACTCACCGCCCTTCTCGACTACGCACCCGATGTGGAAGTCGTGGGCACCGCCAGTAGCTTTGAAGGCGCCGAGGAAGACTGGGAAGAACTCGACGTGCTGCTGATCCGGGATTCCAGCGAGTCCACCGATGAATTGTTCGACTCGCTGGAAGACAGTGGCTTGGTGCGCCAGCCTCCGGTCTTACTGCTCCTCGAACAAGCAACGCAAAACAAAGTGAATCGCGCCATCCAGCTCGGCATTCGCGGAGTCTTGCCCGCGGATGTTGCGGCCGTGCAACTGATCAGCGCGGTCGTCGCCGTGGCTAAGGGCCTGGTGGTCCTGCAGCCTGGCGAACTGGCCCTCGCGGCAGCTTCAACCCGAACCAGGAACGGCGAGGCCGCCGAATTATTCGAGCCACTCACTCCACGCGAAAAGGAAGTTTTGCAAATGCTGGCCAGCGGCTTGGGCAACAAGCAAATCGCAGCCCACCTGAAAATTTCCGAGCACACCGCCAAATTCCACGTGGCCTCCATCCTCGGCAAACTCGGCGCCTCTTCCCGCACCGAAGCCGTCTCCCTCGGCCTCCGTCGCGGTCTGATCCTCCTTTAACCATACCGGTCAATTCCGTCCTGTTGATACTGTAGAACATCTCTATCGAAGGATGGGGTACCGGAGTTAGCCACTTGTAGACACCCTCCAGCACCCCATCCAGGAAACACGATGTGAAGCTCACCGTGTGCCTAGGGCTTTTCTTTTTGCTCTGCCGGCGCTTTTGCGGTGGCCGCAGCAGTTTTCGGGTTCCAGAAATCAGGATCGGCCTTGATCCATTCGTCCTTCACATAGCTCATGTGTGGATTGAACGCTAACAATTGCTGCTGCGTAGACTCCACGCAGGACGCGAACAGTTCGTTCAGTTTCTTCATCCCATCTTCACCGATGGCGCTCTCGAACTGCTTTCCCTCCGCAAAGCCCTTATCGATTTCCGCCAGCGACTTGTGGGCGCTCAACAACAGATATGTCCCGCCATCGCCTCCATACACTTGCTCGAACATGCCCCAGTGCGCATCCGGCACGCCCTTCTCATAGCCCGCCTTGGCCATCTTTACGACTTCGGTCCATTCCTTATCCTTCCCGGGGCGCACATGGAACAGGGTAGCTTCCAGGTAACGCATCTGCGACAGATCGGGCCGCGGATGCAGGCTCATCTCCTCATGGAAATAAAACACCCCCTGATCCATCGATTCCAGCAGCTCGCCGTCCGCCATGGCGGCACGGTCTAGCGATGCCGATAGCGTGGCGTTCTTTTGCACTGCGTCCGAGTCCTTTTGCCACGCTTCGAAAGAGTCATACGACGTCAGGAACAACGCCCGCGACTTCCCTGAGAGGGAAGTCATGCCGATATAATACGTCGGCCACTTCGCTCGTCTCATCGCATCCACGAAAACGCCCTCTGCCTTGTCGTGCGCCATTCCAGCCTTACCGGCTTTGACGTACTCTCGCGTGATCTGCAACACCTTAGGCACCGGCGCACTCCCCGCCGATTTTTCCTGCGCCGCCGACAAACACACGCAACTGACTGCAAGTGACAACCCCAATACATACCTACTGAATTTCTTCATCGTCTCGGCTCTCCTTTTTCCTGCGATTACAACCTGAATTTTGTGGGCCTGGTTACTTGGTAGGGAAAACTTCACTCCGATGCCGCCTGAGCCTATAGGAGACATGACCGGTAGTCAAGACGGTTAAATATCCGGTTAAATATCCGATCTTCCATACTCTTGCCTCTGGTCTTCATCACCGGGAATCGGCGCCGGCGACAGGCCAAATCCTGTCGAATCGGTTACCGCTGACGGGCCCACCACTATGCCGCGATCATTTTCATTCCAGCAGCGGGAATGATAAATTTAGGGCTTATGCGCACACTGGAACAGACCACCCAGGAGATTCTGGAGTTGGCGGCCAAGCAATTCAAAGTCCCTGCGGGCTCGCTTAAGGCCGACGACGATTTCTACAAGAAGCTGGCCATCGACAGTTTGCAGGCACTCGATCTGCTCTCACGAATCGAGAATCATTTCCGCATCGAGCTGCCCGACTACGAAGTCCAGGGCGTAAGCGATTTCAAGACGCTCGCCGAACGCATCCAAGCCCGCCTCTGATGCTCGATCTTCCAAAGTATTCATCGATTGGTGAAGCGCTGCGCGACGCGCTGGAATCCTTCGCGCCGGAAGTCTGCCTGATTGAGTCCGATCGTGGCGAAGAAAAACTCCGCCTCACCTATCACGATTTCAAGAACCGGGCGCTTCCGCTAGCCAAAGGGCTGCAGGACCTGGGCGTCGCCGCGGGAGACCGCGTCTCCATCATCATGACGAATCAGTCCAAGTGGCTGATCTCCGCGTATGCGCTCTTCTACTGCGGCGCCACCATGGTGCCGCTCGATTACAAATTGAAGCCGGACGAGCAGTGGCAATTGCTGAAGCACTCTTCCGCAAGCGTGCTCATCACGGAGTACGGCATCTGGCGCCAGCTCAGCGCTTCCCCGGATCGCACTGGTGCGGACAAACTAAAAACCCTACTCGTCACCGAAGCGCCGGCCAATGCCGAATTAAGCGGAGCCTTGCGCTGGGAAAACGTCACCGGCATGGGGCAGCCAACATTCGTCCCGCGCAAACGCGAAGACCTTGCCAGCATCATCTACTCTTCGGGAACCGGCGGGAGCCCGAAGGGCTGCATGCTCACCCACGGAAATTATCTGGAGCAATGTAGTTCGCTCACAGCGTGGTATCCCTTCTGGCCCGGTGTCCGCTACCTGAGCATTCTGCCCACGAACCATTCCATCGACTTCATGGTCGGCTTTTTCGGTCCGTTCGTCTGCGGAGCCGCGGTGGTACATTTGCGAACGCTGCGCCCGGAATTTGTGCGCGAGGCGTTTGCGAAGTATCAGATCACCTACGTCACACTGGTCCCGCTGGTGCTGAAAAATCTGCAAAAAGGATTGCAGGCGCGCTTCGATGAATTGCCTCCGGCAAAGCGGCGCATCTTCGAAGTCCTTCGCAAAATCAACATCGCCTTGACCAAAGACCGGCCGCGCCTGCCACTCAGCCGCAGGCTCTTGAAACAAGTGCACGCCGCTTTCGGCGGCAAACTTGAAGCCATTATTGTTGGTGGCGCATTTTCCGAGCCCCAAACCCTGCAGTTCTTCTACGACTTGGGCATTCCGGTCGTAAACGCCTACGGCCTGACCGAAGGCGGCACCGGCGTGACGGTGAACGACCTGAAGCCCTTTCGCGCAGACACGGTGGGGAAACCGCTGCCGGGCATCGAAGTGCGCATTGCAAATCCCGACGCTGAGGGAATCGGCGAAGTGGCAGTGCGCGGCAAAACCGTAATGGCGGGCTACCTGAACGATCCCGAAATGACCGCCGAAACCATCGTCGATGGCTGGCTGATGACCGGCGACATGGGGCGTTTCGATCCCATGGGCCATTTGCAGCTGTTCGGCCGCAAGAAAAACATGATCGTTACGGAGGAAGGGAAGAACGTTTACGCTGAAGATGTGGAGAGCGCTTTTGAAGGCCTGAAAGTGAAGGAATTCTGCGTGTTCGCCGCCAACTACATTTGGCCGCAGCGCTCCATGGTCGCCGAAAAACTCGTGCTGGTGCTCCATCTGGAGCCCGGCCAGTCCTTCACCCACGAACTAAAAAACGAAATCGTGTCGCGCAACAACCGTTTGGTCAACTACAAGCGTGTTCATGGCATCGTCTTAGTTGCAGAAGACTTTCCGCTGACGGCCTCGATGAAGGTAATTCGCAAGGCCCTGGCCCAGCGTTTGGCGAATCTCGATCGGAAACAGGCAATCCTGCCGATTTAGGCGGGAACAAGGTAGAATGCCCCATCCGGGTAAAACGTGAAAGACAGATTTCTCGCAATCGTGAATCCTGCGGCGGGTGGCGGGCGAGCGGCGAAGTTCGCCGGAGATGCGCTCGCGCGTCTGAAAGCCGGTGGACTTCGCGTGGACGTCATTGCGTCCACCGGTCCGGGACACGCTTCGCAACTTGCTGCCGAAGCTTGTGCACAGGGCTACCGAAAATTCCTGGCGGTCGGCGGAGACGGCACCGCACATGAGATCATCAACGGCGCCTACAGCCAGAACGACGCAACCCGCCACATCGAACTCGGTTTTCTGCCTCTCGGCACCGGCAATTCCTTTCTGCGCGATTTTACTGGCAAAGGCGCGGAGGCTTCCATCGAAGCGCTTATTGCCGGCAAGAAACGTTCCGTCGACCTTCTGCGCCTACGCTATTCCGCCGGGACGATCTATTCCTTCAATCTTCTCAGCGTCGGGTTTACCGCTGATGTTGGCGCGCTGACCAACCGCGTCTTCAAGCCCTTTGGCCACTTCGGATACCTCCTCGGCGTATTTGTCCGCGTCGTGCAGCTCAAGCGCCGCGGCTTCAAAATGCGTTGCGACTCCGACCGCGACTGGGATGAACGTCCCTCCCTCTTTCTCACCTTCAACAATTCCAAATACACGGGCGGCACCATGATGATCGCCCCCGACGCCGATCCCAGCGACGGCTTCATCGAATACGTCCGCTGGGGCCCCATCGGCAGGCTCGGACTCCTGAAAATGCTTCCGCGCCTGTATGACGGAACCCACACTGATCACGTTCTCGCAGAAACCCGCCGCGTGAAACGAGTCGAGTTCGCCCTAGAAGGTCCCGTCGACGTGATGATCGACGGCGAAATCCTCACGCTAGACTGCGAATTGCTGGACATCCTTCCCGGCGCCATGGACGTTTATATATGACACGGCTCTGGGAGCTCTTGCGCAGCATCTTTCTATGGTTCGTTAGCTGGCTCCACTTCCTGATTTTCGTGCCCGTTCTGATTGCTCTTGCCATCGTGCTCGATCCGCGAAAGCACGACTGGCTGCAGCGAGGCCTTTGCCGCAGGATTGCCTATTTTTCCGGCGCGAAAATAGTGGTGAAGAGGTCGCCAGGATTTGATGCGCAACGCACTTGTATTTTCATGGTCAACCACGTCAACGTGTTCGACCCTTTCATGCTGTATTGCGGCATCCCGCAACTGGTTCGCGGCTGGGAACTCGAATCCCATTTCCGCATCCCCATCTACGGCTGGCTTATGAAGCGCTTTGGAAATGTGCCGGTGCCAAATGTCCGCAATCCCAGGGACTTGAAGCGCTTGTGGCGCATGACTCAGGAAGCCATCAATGGCGGCACCAGCTTGATTATTTTTCCTGAGGGAAAGCGCACGCGCGACGGCCACGTGAACGACTTCGAAGAGGGCGGGTTCCGCCTGGCACAGCAACTGGGAGTTCCGATCGTTCCTGCCAGCCTGGTCGGCTCATTTCACCATTTGCGCACGGGAGACTGGACGTTGAGGCCCACAACCATCACCATCTTCCTGCACGACACCATTGAGACCAAAGATCTGAAAAAAGAAGATGTCCCCGAACTGAAAGCTCGCATAAAAGAAATCATCGCGCGTCCAGTGGAAGAGTGGTTACAGCAAGGATCCGAACAAGAAAGCCGGCCGGCCGCCGAAGTCATGCGTTAAATCCATAGGAAATTTGCGCGCTACAAGCTCAGTCGCACGCCCGGCAGAACACGCCCCGCGCGTGTCTCTTGCCACGTATAGTAAATTCGGTGAATCACCGTTATCGTGGAAATCACCGCGATCACCCAAAGCACCGGTCCCATACGATTGAACAGACCTCCGATGATCAGCAGCACCAGCCGCTCGGGCCGTTCCATGAAGCCCACTTTGCAAAGGGGAATGAGCGATTCGGCGCGGGCACGCGAGTAACTCACCATCACCGATCCAGCCGTCGCCACCGCTGCGAGCACCACATACGGCGTGCGCCCGCTCACCGAGTAGTAGACCAACAGGCCCATGTACAACGCCATGTCCGCATAGCGATCCAGCGTGGAATCGTAGAAGGCCCCAAACGCGGTCACGCGATTCTGCCGCCGCGCCACTTGCCCGTCCAGCATGTCCAGGAATCCCGCGATAAAAATGATGATCGCGCCGGTCCGGAAATTCCCGACCGCGAAACAGGCAGCAGCCGCGAAATTGACCAGCAGCCCGAAAAACGTCAGCAGATTGGGATTCACGCCCGTTGCCGCGAGCGCTCCAACTATTCGATCGAGCAGCCACTTGCTGCCCGTTCCGATCGCTCCTGTGAGGGTCGTCGCCATGTTTTTAGGCCACGTGGAATCATACTTCAGCCAGAGAGCTTATCCAAATCCTGCATCGCTTTCCGGGCGCTCTGCCCCAGCGCCGCTGCCGTTTTCGCGATGTCCTCTTCGGACGTGCGTGGGTTGATGGTGCACAGCCGCAATACCGTCTGCCCGCGAAGCCCCGTGGAGAGCACCAGGGCGAAACCTTCTTCTTGCATGCGCGCGGCGATCGCACGGTTCAGGGCGTCGACGCGTTCCGCAGGCCACGATTCGGGCGCGCACCGGAACGTCACCACCGCCATCTGCGCGCGGGAAGTAATCTCCCACAAGGGATCTTCGCGCAATTGTGCTTCTGCGAATTCCGCCAGACGCATGGTCCGCTCGATCGCCGCCGCGAATGCTTCCGCTCCGAATACTTGCAGCGACATCCATACCTTCAACGCGCGAAAAGGCCGCGTGAGCTCCGGCGAATAGTCCCAAAGATTGATCTCTTCCTCCCGTCCCCGGGCATCTTGCAGGTATTCCGCCTCGTCCTCGCGTACGTGGAAGGCACGCCGGAGCGCGCGGCGATCACGAACCATCAGCAACGCACAATCAAAGGGCTGAAATAGCCATTTATGTGGGTCGAGGCTGAACGAATCGCTGCGTTCGATCCCCGCAAGCAACGCGCGTCCCTTCGCGCTAAACAGGGCGGCAGCTCCGTAGGCGCCATCCGCATGCAGCCACAGGTTTTCTTGTTGGCACAAATCCGCAATGTCATTCAAAGGGTCGATCGCGCCGGTGTTGGTCGTACCGGCATTGGCAATCACGCAGAAGGGCGCAAGTCCCTTCGCGCGGTCTTCCTGAACGGCATTCTGCAGCAAATCAGGCACCAGACGGCATGCATCGTCGGAAGGAAGCCGTCGCAATTGATGCTTCTGAAAACCCAATATGCGCATGGCGCGTGCGATCGAAGAATGCGTTTGGTCAGATCCGTACACCACCCCATGCGTGAACTGATCTGGCTGCAGTAGCGCATCCCGCGCGGTGACCACGGCCGAAAGGTTCGCCAGCGATCCTCCGCTCAAGAATGTTCCCCTCGCCGTTTCCGGGTAGCCAGCCAGCTGCCGGATCCAGTCCAGCGTCACCAGTTCTGCGATCGCCGGTCCTGAGCCCTCCAGCCAGCTCCCGGAAAAAATGTTGTAGCCCGTACGCAAAAGCTCAGCGAGTGCGCCCACAAAGTTGCTCGGCGCCGGGATAAAAGCAAAAAAACGCGGATGTGTTTCGTGGTTGGTGCTGGAAAATATTTCCTTCTCCACGCGATCGAGCACGCTCAGCGGAGCCTTCGCCTGCACTGGCAGCGTCTCCCACAATGCAGCGCGCAGCTCTTCCTGTGTTTTCACCCGCACCACGGGCATCTCGCTCAGGTGCTCTTGATACGCCAGCAGCCGGTCCACAATTGCATAACCCAGCGCTCGCGCCTCGTCCGTTTCCAGTTGCAGTAAATAATTCGGAGTGTTCATGGCAGCAAAAGTTTAGCAGCAACTGCTCACCCACTGCGGCACTATGCGAAATGCCAAATTGGGTGCATCGACAAAAAACATCCAAGAAGTACTTGACGCCGACGTGCGCTATCCTTAGATTTCTCAGAACACTTGGGGTATTCATGAATTCAGACCGACGAGATTTTCTTCTGCAGTTGGGCGGAATAGCAGGAACAGCCTGGATCAGTGCACAATGGCCCACGATGGTTGCCGCGGCTCAGCACGCGCACCAGGCGGCGGCCTCCAAGCAGTCTTTTGAAGTACTCACACCGGAACAGGCCAAGGAAGTTGCAGCGATTGCCGCTCGCATCATTCCTACGGACGAGCTTCCCGGCGCCACGGAAGCGGGCGTGGTCTACTTCATCGACCGTGCGCTGAAGACCTTCGCCAGCGATGCTCTGCCGCAATATCGATCGGGCTTGGTGGACGTGCATCGTGCCACCACGCAGATGTTTCCCGGCGTAAATTCGTTTTCTGCCGCTACTCCGGAGCAACAGGACAAAGTCCTGACTGAGTTGTCCGCGACACAGCTTCCCCAGACAGGCTCGCGCCGGCGCAATCAGGCCCCGGCTGCATCCGGATTTCTCCAGACGATTTGGTACCACACAGTCTGCGGATTCCTGATTGATCCAGAGGGCGGCGGCAATCGTGACTTTGTCGGATGGAAAGTCATCGGGCGCGATCCCGCACACAGTTTTTCGCCGCCCTTTGGCTACTACGACAAGGATTATCCTGGCTGGCAGCCTCTTCCGGCAGAAACGGACAAGAAATGAGCCAGACCAAGGTGTCCTACAAACCGTCCGACGAAGTGGATTTCCTCATTGTGGGATCCGGCGCGGCCGGCGGCGTTCTCGCCAAGGAACTTTCCACCAATGGTTTCCGCGTTGTCGTCCTCGAGCAAGGGCCGTACCTCACCGAGGCGGATTTCATTCACGATGAACTCAAAGTTTTTGGCCAGCATCTATTGACCAACAATCCGAAAGTTCAGCCCACGACTTTCCGGCAAACGCCGCAAGAGAAGGCCAGAGTCCAGCAAAGCGTAATGTACGGTCGTTGCGTGGGTGGCAGCAGCGTCCATTTCACAGCCAACTTCTGGCGTTTCCACGAGATTGATTTTGTCGAGCGCAGCAAGGTGGGTGAGATTCCCGGAACCGGATTGGTCGACTGGCCGATTCGTTACGCGGACCTCGAGCCGTATTACACCAAGGTTGAGTGGGAGATCGGCGTTTCCGGGCTTGCCGGCGCCAGTCCTTTCGACCCGCCTCGCTCCAAGCCCTATCCCATGCCGCCACTGCCCGTCAAAGGTTCTGGCGTCATCTTCGAGAGGGCAGCGCGAAAGCTCGGCTATCATCCATTCCCCGCGCCCATGGCGATTCTCTCTCAACCACGCGCGGGCCGCAGCGCTTGCGTGAATTGCGGGTTCTGCCTCGGTTTCGGTTGCGAAGTAGGTGCGAAATCCACGGCCCTCTCGAGCGTGATTCGTATGGCAGAGAAAACCGGTCGTTGCGAAATTCGCCCCAATTCCTACGTCCACAAGATTGCCACAGACAAGAACGGGAGAGCCACCGGCGTCCTTTACTTTGATGCCAAGAAAAACGAGCACCTGCAAAGGGCCAAGGCCGTTGTTGTATGTGCGAATGGCGCGGAGACTCCTCGATTGCTCCTGCTTTCCGCGTCCAATCTATTTCCCAACGGCCTCGCGAACTCCAGCGGCCTTGTCGGCAAATATCTCATGCCCAACTGTGCCGCGATTGCCTATGGAGTGTTTGACGAACCACTCAACGATTACAAAGGGTTTGCGGTTAGCCGCGTGTTCCATGATTTCTATGAAATGGACACGCAGAAACTAGGCATCTACGGCGGCGGTGGTCTCGACGCGAGATTCGATCTCACCCCCATCGGATTTGCCACCGGCGCGCTTCCGCCAGGCACCCCGCGCTGGGGCAAGGATTTCAAGAAAGCCCTGAACCACAATTTCACGCGCACGATGCAGATTTTTTGTCACGGCAGTTCGCTGCCCGTCGAATCGAACAGCTTTTCCCTTGATCCCGACGTGAAGGATGCCTGGGGCCTCCCCGCTCTTCGCATGACTTATCAGGATTCCCCGAACGACTTGAAACTCGTCACCTGGATGAAAGATCGCGCCATGGAAATCCTGGACGCCGCGGGCGCCAAGGACAAATGGCATCAGCCCATCGGCTCGCAGCAGTTCGCGGTCCACCTTTTGGGCACCTGCCGCATGGGCGCGGAGCGCAAAATCTTCCGTCATCAATCCGGATCACCGCACCCACGACGTCCCCAACCTGTTCCTTTGCGACGGCAGCAGCCTGGTAACTTCCGGCCGCGGGCAGCCCACCATGACTATACAAGCGCTCGCCTACCGCGCTGCGGACCGTATCACCGCGCTAGCCAAACAGGGGAATCTGCCGGGCTAAGAGTGGCGCGAAAATTCCGCTGGCGGTATCCTCTTGTCTCGCGAATTATTTCCGTGACTTTGAGGAGCACATGAAAACAAGCAGCGCACGCTTGTGGATTTCAGTTTCGGTCTTGTCGACGTCAGTGTTGCTCATTGGATCGATAAAGTTAAGTCATGCCCAGCAGCCATCTCCAGCTCCGCACAGCGGACAATTCCAAACGGCCGAGCAGCACTTCAAAAATATTCAGGTCCTGAAGAATATTCCGGCCGACCAGTTAATTCCTTCGATGCAATTCATCGCGGCGTCCCTGGGCGTGGAGTGCGAGTTCTGCCATGTGGAGCACGCCAACGATAAGGACGACAAGAAAACAAAGTTGGCCGCGCGCAAGATGATCACCATGATGATGGCCATCAATCAGGCTAACTTTAACGGCGACCTCGAGGTCACCTGCTACACTTGCCATCGCGGCGTCGCCCGCCCCGTTTCCACTCCGGTCCTCTCCGCGGACGCTGCCCGGCCGCCGGCCCAGGTTCACGACGAAGCTGGCGAGGCTCACCCCGCGCTGCCATCCGCTGACCAGATTCTCGATAAATACCTCGCCGCGGTCGGCGGCGCTGCGGCCCTCAACAACATCAAAACCCGCGTTCAGAAGGGAACGATCGACGCCTTCGGCAAAACCTACCCCATCGAGATTTACTCCGAAGCTCCCGAAAAGCGCGTGTCGCTGACCCACCCTCCTACCGGCACCAGCGTCACCGCCTTCAACGGCGAAGTTGGCTGGCTCAGCATTCCAGGCGGCTTCCATCCCATGACTGCTGCCGAAGGCGAAGCCGCCAGGATTGACGCCGAATTGCGATTCGCCGCCCGCCTCCGCGAACTGTACACGGACTTCAAAGTGCTGCCTGGCGAGCCGGTGCGTGGACGCCCGACCTATCTCGTCGTCGCGAAGGCGCCCGGCAAGCCCACGCTCAATCTTTATTTCGATCAGGAAAATGGTTTACTGCTGCGGCTGATTCGCTTCGCCGAAACTCCATTGGGCCGGAATCCTACGCAGATTGATTACAGCGATTATCGCCAAACGGACGGCGTGAAAATTCCCTACCGTTGGATGCTTGCCCGGCCCAACGGGGCCTTCACGATTCAAGTAGAGAGCGTCCAGCAAAACGTGCCCGTCGACGAAAAACTGTTCGTCATGCCGGAACCACCACCGGCGCGCTAGCCGGAATTTCTTCGCGATCGAAGCCAAGTGTCAAACTGAAGGGCTCGCCTTCTGCGCCTGAAGGATCTCCCGCGTCGTCGTTCTCTAACAAAACCCAAGCTTTTAAAAACGGAAAATAATACCGCCGGTGAAGCTCCCACGGTTCAGGTAGTTGGGCAACTGCGCGTTATAGCAGAAGCCATAGAAAGGGTCGCAATACAATCCATTCGTGGAGCTGCCGTATGTGGGCAACCACCGCACGTCGCCTCGCAACCCAACGTGACGGCTCACGTAATATTTCACTCCCCCGCCGATGTTAAAGCCGAACTCCGTTCGATTTGGCGTTCCGCCGCCGTTTGAATCGTGCGTGAATCCCAGGCCACCGGCAACGTACGGGCGCAGGCGATGCTCGCTGTTCAGAAACATGTACAATGCCCCGAACTGGAATTGGTCGACGGTCGTGTCGAAGGCCTTGTGATATTGCCCCGTCAAGATGGACTGCCCGCTATACGACGTGTTGTTGCGATTCCACATAAATTCCAACTGCGTATTTTCCGTCAGGTTGTAGTTCAAAAATGTTCCGAAAGCCAGCGCGTCATTCACGCGCAGTGAACTAACCGGGGGCAGATTTCCCACCGGCGGGTTGAAGGGGTTCACCGGATAGGATCCGCTGGTCTCATAGCCAACAAAAGGCGAAACCTCAAACTTCTGTTGTGCCGGCGTCGAGGTCCCCGCAAAAAACAACATTGCGAAACACAGAATGTACATGCTCCGGTTCATCATTTCGCGTTCCTCTCTTTTTTCCTGGGCGAATCTGTCATTGGAATGGAATTTCAGTTCTCGCCTAACAGCACCCCGAGACGGTTGGCGGTTTCCATAGGCTCCTTGACGCAAAAACACGTTTCGCGCGGCCCTACCCTCCAGCCGGAAATATCTCCTAGTCCTAGTAAGCAAACCCCCCAGCGCCAAAAAAGTTTCGCCTCTTTACAACTCTGCGTCGATCGGCCAACATGCACAAGTTTTGAGCTCATCCTGAAGACTGAAACGATCGCCGTTTTGCGCCCAGACGGCGCTCCTGGTTCAGCTCTATTCCTTCTTCGGCGCGGCGGGCTCGCCTCCGCCGGTGGATTCTTGTTTCCCGTGCCCCTGTAAGCGGCGGTAGGAGGATAAGGCTTGGAGTCCGTGTGCCCTTCGATCGCCACATGATTCGGCAACTTGCCCAGTTCCTGCGCCAAGTTTCGCGACCTGCCATCACCGCTCGCGCTTCGCTTTCAAAGAATGTGCCGGTGGCGGATTCCGTCAGCTCGATGCGCAAGCCTTCGTTCGTTACGGTCATGTCAATGTGGCTCAGTAATTTGTCGAACTTGGGGACTTCGCGAATCGACTTCCGCAGCTGCTCTTTCACACCTGCTGACAAGTCTCGGAGTTCGGTGGCGATGTCATCGGAACGTCCTAAGCTATTCCTACTCACGTTAGGCACGTTGGAGACCAACGGAAGGAGGGCGAAGCGCGGCTAATTCCAGTAATTCGCAGGATATGGATCTAGTTCAGCGCAGGCGTGAGTTTCAGTTCAGTCGGGCGAGTGCAAATTCGGAACAGTTCCTCTCGTCTCCGTTCCTCTTCGCGGCTCATCCTTATTTCATGCGGCCGCTGCCCGCTAGCGGATCGCGATCGGCCGACGACAAGAGCCGCACCGCCACACCGTGTTGGCCATCGCCCAAATCATCCACGCGCGCCACCTGCCCGATATATTCGTGATTCAGTGGATTGACGGGCGAATGATAAGGAAGCGTCACGAACAGGCGCATTCCCAGATAGTAGCTTTCGCGTTTTGTCAGGAAATAAACGCCGTCGCGTGAGACGTTCTTGGTCGTGCCGATTTCGTCGAACGGAACATCTTTAGGATCCGAAGGGCGCACGCGCACCGATTGCCCCATACGCACCCGGCGAGTCCGGCGACGTTCACTCTGTCTTACTTCATGCATGTAGTAATCAAAACATACTATGTATGAGGGTGGTACCAGCTGTGCTGAATCAGGTAAGGTTTACGTCAGCACCTGCAGTACCGGTTGGATAAGTCTGACACCGGCGTGAATCTCTGATCGGTCAACGCTAACCCTTTAGCAGTGTCGACACATACGCTGGCGTCAGGGGAATCCTCCGAGGTTGCACCCCGGTTGCATCGAAGATTGCGGCAGCCACCGCCGGCGGAACAATGGCGTTCGCAGCCTCCGACCCGCCGCCGAACCCTTTGTCGTCGCGTGAAATCTGCACCACCTTGATCTCGGGCATCTCTTCCATGGTCAGGATCTTGTAGCGGCTCCAATTCGTGCTGGTCACTTTTTCCTTGTCAAACGTAACCTCTTCTTTCAGCGCCTCGCTCAATCCCATCACAACGCCGCTCTTCATGCAGCGGTCCAGTTGCCGCGGGTTGATGACTTTTCCACACTCGGTGCCAATGGTGAACTTTGTCACTTGCACGGCTCCAGTTGCGGGAGTCACTGCCACTTCGGCAATGCCCACCCAGTAAGCATTGGAGCGGACCATGATGCACACGCCGCGCCCGGTCACCGCACTACTCCCCGACTTTCGCGCCCCACGATGTGGCGAAGGCCGCGTCTCCCATCCTGCGGCCTTGGCCGTGGCGCTGAGAATGTCCATCAGCCGCTGGTCGGTCGTATGGTCAATGCGAAATTGTACTGGATCGGCTTTCGCCGCTGCTGCTGCCTCGTTGATCAATCCTTCCAGCGCGAAATTCTGCTGCCGTTGCCCCGGCGTGCGCATGATGTTCCCGCGCAGCCCACCGCTGGCCGATTCAGCTGCAAGGTTCGGCATTCCGTACACTTCTTCCAGCCTCTGAATCTTCTCGTAATGCCACTCTGTAGCAATCCAATTCCCCGGCTTCGACGTGCTGCAAGGCATCCCGGCAAGCAACGCACCGAGAGGCCGCGGGTCGAACTGGTGCGGCGAGTAAAAGGCGCTGTGTAGGGCCGTCAAATGGCCATTCGCGTCGAAACCGGCCTTTATATCGGATACCCATCCCGGCGAAACAGTCGACCACGCCATGTCCTCCTGCATTGTCCACTGCACTCGGACTGGTTTGCCGGTCAATTGCGAAAGGATCACCGCATCGCCTTCGGCGCCATCGCCACCTAGCGTCGTGCGTCCGTACTGCCCTGAGTGTTCCAGCCACCGCACCACCACTTTCTCCACCGGCACGCCTAGCACGAAGGCGATTCGCGCGCGCAGCCCCTGCGACTGCGCCGAATGCGTCCACACCGTCGTGCTGCCGTCACCGCGCACATCCGCAACCGCAACGAACGGACCGATCGGAGCGTGCCTTACGTACGGCTGCTCATAGGTAGCCGAGATTGTTTTGCCCGCGCTGGCCAGCGCCGCTTTCACTTCGTCGGCCTTTCCCTTGCTTTCGGCCGGCGCGCCCCAGTTATACTCGCGAAGCGCTTTTGTGAGATTCTCACTGCCCGGCAGCCCCGCCCAGTCCGTCCACTTCGTGCCTGTCGCGACGGCACGCGCCGCGCTGATCGCCTCCCACTCATTGGGCGAGACCACCGCTACCAGGTTGCCCTTCTTCACCACTTCCGCGGTGGGAAACTGTTTTT
Source organism: Candidatus Acidiferrales bacterium (assembly GCA_963792145.1). GTDB lineage: Bacteria > Acidobacteriota > Terriglobia > Acidiferrales > UBA7541 > Acidiferrum. Next base: position 52,595 of record CAWBVH010000044.1, on the reverse strand, counting down.
TGTCCACGTCGCCAGCGGAGACCAATGTCGACCCAAGCGTCGCTGGCCGCACCATTCGCGCGTGCAGCATTCCGGGCAGCGTGACGTCGCAACTCCACTGCGTCTTGCCCGTAACCTTATCGGTTATGCTGGGCACCGGATACGACTTGCCGATCACCTTGAACTCGCTCACCGGCTTCATCGGCGGGTCTCCGGTGACCGTGAAACCGTCGAGCGATGTCATCCCGACCCACCCGTTCGGATCGGGCCTCGCTTGTTTGCCTTCGACCGGAATTTTCAAGTCCAGCTGTTGCCCCTCAACGAGTTTCCCGTAACTGATGCTCTTTCCGCCGCCCGACACGATTCCATCCGTCACACTGAGCCCGGAGACGGGAACGCCCAGCTGTTTCGCGGCCAATCCCAGCAGCGCCTGGTGCGTATAGGCGGCCACTTTGCGGACGTTGCTCATTCCCGTCAGGAAACCTGCGGAAAATCCGCCGTCCGGCGTTCTGTCCGTGTCACCCAGAATCAGCGAGATCGTTTCCGGCCGAACGTCCAATTCCTCCGCAATCGCTTGCGCATAGTACGCGCTCATGCCCGTGCCCGTTTCTGTGCGGCCCGTGCGCATCACAATCGTATTGTCGCTGCGGATTTCCAGCCAGGAAGCCAGCAGCGTCGGGTCGAGCGAAGTCTGGCTTTCAGCCGCCTTGACTGCAAACTCTCCCGGGATGTACAGCGACACAAAAAGCGCGCCGCCGATTTTCACGAAGCCGCGCCGCGTGACCGTCATTGCGTTTAGCGAATCGTTGCGGGTTTCCGTTTTCACCGTCATCGTCGTCGCTCCCTTCACGCCTTCATAGCTTTGGCGGCACGCTGCACAGCATCGATAATGGCGGCGTATGTCCCGCAGCGGCACAGGTGTGGCGAAGGCGGCGTGTTCGTGAATGCGTCTTTGATTTGCGCTACGGTTGGATTGGGATTCTTGGCCAGCAATTGCGCGGCGGCAATCATCATCCCGCTCTGGCAGTAACCGCACTGCGGTACCTGCTCGTCAATCCACGCTTGCTGGATGGGGTGCAGCGTCTTTGCGGCGTCCGCCGCGTTCAATCCCTTTTTCTCTGCCCAAACTGCAGGCAGTCCTTCGATGGTCGTCACCTGCTTGCCCACGGCGAAAGATACCGGCGTAATGCACGTGCGCACTTCCTCGCCATCCAGCAGCACCGCGCACGCCCCGCACTGCGCCATCCCGCAGCCAAGGTGCGGGCCTGTCAATTTCAACTCGTTGCGCAGCACGAATAGCAGCGGTGTCTCCGGCGCCACGGACACCTGATGCTTCGCGCCATTCACGGATAGGGTCAGTTCGCTCGCCATCTCTCCCCTCCCGAATCACCCAGTTTCGACAATTCCATCCATTGGACGCGGCCCACGCCGGGTCGTTAGCCGCTACAATGCGTGAGAAACGAATCGAGAGTCAAGCTCGGCTGGGAAATGAAGGCTTTGCCTGAAGGTCTAACGCTCTACCTCCGCTAGGCCAAAGCAGAAGCTACTTTTCGACCTCGCTTCGAGCACGGCCTTTTGATGCCTGCAGCCGTTGGCGCACAGAACCTAGCACCCTCGTACTCGATGGCATTTCCATTTCTTACGCCGATTCGGGCGGTTCCGGCCCCGTCGTCATTTGTCTTCACGCCATCGGTCATGGCGCCAGGGATTTTGAGGATTTAAGCCGAAGGCTCAGCCCGCAGTACCGCGTCATCGCGCTGGACTTTCCGAACCAGGGCAATTCAGGCCCGGATTCCCAGCCCGCCAGCGCTACCCGCTACACTCAGATCCTCGCGCAATTCATCGACAAGTTGCATCTTCCAGGGGTTGTGTTGCTTGGCAACTCCATTGGCGGAGCCGTTTCCATCCGTTACGCCAGCCAGCATCCCGAACGCGTCAAGGCTATTGTGCTGTGCGATAGTGGTGGACTCGGTCCTCCCGGTCCCGTCGGCCATATCTTTATCGGAGTGTTCGTGCAATTCTTCGCGGCAGGCAGGCGCGGTGCTTTCTGGTTTCCGTGGGCCTTCGATCGCTACTACCGAAGAGTTCTGCTGAAACCTGCCGCGTCACGAAGAGAGAGACCGGATCATTCGTTCAGCATACGAAATTGCTCCCACCCTCGAGCAAGCCTGGCGAAGCTTTAATCGACCCGAAGAAAATTTGGCGTCACTCCTGCCCCATGTTCGCTGCCCGGTTCTCCTAGCCTGGGCCAAAGACGACTTCGTTGTTCCCCTAAAACGCAGCGCACCATCGTTCCAGGTATTTCCGAATCACCGCCTGGAGGTCTTTGAGGGCGGACATGCTGCTTTTCTGGAAGACCCGGGCCGCTTCGAACAGGTGTTGCGCGGCTTTCTGAATCAAGTTTGCGCCGTCTAAACGGTGAACGTCACCCTGTGTGAGATAGCCACCAATGCCCATCATCAATCGACGCGCTTTCCTGGAAATGGCTGCGGCCATGGGCGCTACAGCGGTTTGGTCTAACACCTTCGCAAGCGGCTCCCGGGTTCAATGGCAAGAACGCCGCGATCTTTTTCCGGAGGGCGTTGCTTCAGGAGACCCTGACAGCCATAGCGTGCTGTTGTGGACGCGCTGCCCGCAACCCCGCCAGGATTCCACCCTGCGCCTTACCGTCGAAGTCTCGGAAGACGATTCGTTCAGTCATGTCGCTGCGACCACTGTCACGCCAATCTCTGCAGTCTCCGATTGGACTTGTCGCGTCCTGGTTGGCGGTCTGCAGCCCAGCCGCGTTTACTGGTATCGCTTTGCCACTCCCGAAGGTTTTGGCAGCCGCATTGGCCGAACCATCTCGGCGCCAGCCGTGGACGATCCAAAGCCGGCGCGCTTTGCGTTCGTGAGCTGCCAGAACGCTAACCAGGGAGCGCAAAACGCCTACCGCAGAATGATTTTCGAAGACCAGCGCGCTCCAGAAGCCGAACGCCTCGCTTTCGTATTGCATCTGGGCGACTTCATCTATGAGATCGTCTGGTATCCGGAAGATCGCCCTCAAGGCATGTACGATCGGCGATTGCGGGATATCGTGCGCTACCCGCACGGAGAGAAAATCCGCGACTTTCACATTCCTACCACTCTCGAGGACTATCGCGCCGTTTATCGAGCATATCTCAGCGACCCGGATCTTCAGGACGCACGCGCGCGCTGGCCCTTCGTCAATATGTGGGACAATCACGAATTCAGCTGGCTCGGCTGGCAATCTCTGCAGAAATTTGAAGGAAAGACGCGGCCCGCGCAGACTCGCAAAGTGGCCGCCAATCAAGCTTTTTTTGAATACCAGCCGGCACGCATGTCGAAGCCGAGTGGTCCTTCCTCGGAGCGTTTCGATGGCCCGCAGGTTGCTGACACGCCGATCACCCACTTCGACCAGAACGGTCTCGGCCAGGAACCGAACAATCTTGCCGCCATCCACAGCTTGAAGGGCTATCGAGCTCTGCGCTGGGGCCGCAACATCGAACTCATCGTCACCGACCAGCGCAGTTATCGTTCCGAAGAGCCCACAGAGCGCCCCGAAGCCAAGCCTCTTTCCAGTGACGCCTTTCCCGAGTTCATTCCCGAACAAGCCATCGAAATCCTTGATGCGGGACGCACCTACAATGGCGGCCAGCCGCCGGACTCCATCCAGTTCGGGAGCGTCGAAATCAAAAACTTCTGCAAGGACCGGCCCGCTCAAACCATTCTCGGCGCCGAACAAAAGGCGTGGTTTCTTGAGCGGCTGCGCAATTCCGAAGCCACCTGGAAAATTTGGGGCAACACCACCGCCACGCTGGACATGCGCGCCGATCCGCAAAATCTGCCGCGGGAATTTTCGAATCCGTGGCCCGGCGCCGGTTATGCCGCATCGCCCGGAGGCGACCACAGCACCGCGTTCGTCGAGCGCGGCGAGATCTACGATTTTGTCCAGGCTCACGGCATTACCGGTTTTGCCACCGTGGCGGGAGATCGCCACAGTTTCTGGGCAGGCTTGGCGGCGAAGTCGCTCCCACCGAAACCGTTTGAGCCCGTCGGCGTCGCCTTTGTCACTGGTTCAATTTCGGCGCCAGGATTGGTCGAAGCCCTGGAGCATGCCTTGCCTGCAGATCATCCCCTTCGCGCTCTGTACGTTGGACAAGCACCAAACGATCGCACCCCGCAACCCACCGTGAACATGTTGCTTCACCATGGAGTGCGCTCTTGTCTTGAGTACGCCAAGACGCGGCGACATCGCTGCGGCTCGCGCAAAGTCGAACCCCGACCTGGCGCCGCACCTTTCCTTCGTCGACATGGGCGGACACGGCTATGCCGTTGTTCGCGCCACCAGCGACGCTATCGAAACGGAATTCGTTTGCATTCCTCGTCCACTCGAACGCAGCGAACGCCAGGACGGCGGTGTGCTCGCCTATCGCGCCCGGTTCCGCGCCCCGTTGTGGCAAAAAGGAAAAACGCCAAAGCTAGAAATGCAAATCCTGGAAGGCGATCCAAGATTTTCCGTGTGATGCACCTTATCGTTGGCGCAACGATTTGTGGTCGAGCTGGCAGGATCGCACTGAACCACGAGCCTCGTCCTTACCCGTGGCTTTGGCCGGGTAGCCCTCCAGCGAGATCAGCAAGCTGCTTCAAGAGTGCGCGACGCTCGGCTCAGTAGCTTCGGCCCTTGCTCTCACTGCGGATCAGCCTCCGCCCCTGTGTCGGCTTTTGCGAATCGCGTCGGTTGCAAACGATATCCGTTACGCGTGCGCAAGTGGCATCTCTTCAAACGGTCCGAAGTCAATTTCACCGTAATACTCCGCCAGCCGCGGTTGGGGTTCTGCTGGGGGTAGTAGCTCAGCGAATAAAGATGCGCCAAGTCTTCTCTGATCGACGCAAAGGCTCGTTTTTCCTCTTTCCAGCTCTTGGCGAAGTACGCTTTCCCGCCCGTAGCCGCGGTCATGCGCTCGAACACCGCGGTCGAAATCGGCTCCAATTGAGCCTCGCGGGTGCAGATCATGTAAATCGCTGTCCCTGTCGATTGCGCCAACTCCGCTACGTCTTCCGGCGGAACCACGCTGGCGTTGTCCGGCCCATTTGAGAAAACCACCACGACTTTGCGGCCTGAGAATTGTCCCGCATCCTTCAGCGTTAGCAGCAGGCAATTGTAGAGAGCGGCATCGTCGCCCGCCACCGTCGTGCGCACGCCGCGCAGAACCGCCGACCGATCCGCGGTCAGCCGCGCTGCTCTCGACAAATCGCGACTGTACGAATAGAAAGCGATTCGGTCTGCGGATTCCAGCGAGCGAACAAAATCGGATATGGCGTCCTGTGCGAACACGAATCCTCGATACATGTAGTCGCTGGTATCGAATAGTACAAAGACATTTGCCCCAGCTGTGATCGAACTCAGCTCCGTAGCGGTCAAGTGCGTGCCATCCTGTCCGCGGTCAGATTGCTGACCATCGCCGGGCCCCCCATTCGCATCTTTTGCATTCAGTGGTGCGTCGGCCAGTCGGCGCGCCGGCGCATTCCCTTCTGCGAACGTGGAGATCTTCTGCGGGATTCCGTCTTCCATTACCACGAAATCGCTTGGTTGCAGCCCAGTAACATAGTTCCCTCGACTGTCCGTCACCGCAACATTTAGTTGCACCAAATCCACCACCACACGAATGTGCGAATTCGAATTCACGGGCTCTTGTGCATCCAATGCCAGCCCCACAAACAAACCAAGACCCACGCACAACCAGAAAACTGAAACAAACACTTTCTTCCTCATGGATGCTTCCTTGTTGTTCTTTATTTTGTCTCGGGCACGGGTTTTGCCATGCTTCCTACCATCCAGGGGATTTTCCCCTCGCGGAACTCTTCTCCGGTTTCCTGCAAAGCAGCAAGTATCGCTGCCCAGTCTTCCAGCTCGCTCGCAAAAATCTTCTCCACCATGCGACGAGTTAGCTCGGGAACCATGCGGTTCAATAGCACTGGCGAATAACCCATTTCATCCGCCAGCCGTGCCCAATAGAGGTTGCCGGAATCCCAGCACTCCGCCATCAGGCGGCTATACGTGCCCGTCAATGCCGGAAACGGCTTCACGCTTATCAGTTCACGGCCGTAACTCTGCGTAAACACGGGATGGATTATTCCGAAGTCTCGCGAGATTCGCTCCCTGCTGACCTCGTCTGGATCTTTGTGCGAAAGCGCTTGCAGTTCTCGTCCCGCCGGACTGACAGCGCTGAGCTCGCCAGGAAATCTCTGTTGAAACTCGGCCGTCAGAAAGAACGTTTCAGCTGGCATTATGCCTTCCAGCATTTCCTTCGTTTTTCCGGTCCGCAGCATCTCTTCCAGCCACGCCTGCCTCGCTGGGAACATTCGGTCTGAGATAATAACCATCACCTTGGCGCGCAATTCCGTATCCCCCGCGGAGGCCGTCAGTATTTCCTCTCCGGCTCGTTGATAGAGCGCCGCGGCGTGCAACTCGGTCTGGCTCACGTCCCACCAGCGAGGCACGATCGCGCCACTCATCAGCTCCGGGACAAACTGTTTCCAGATCAGAGCCTGCACGTGATCCGGCGCAATGAAATCCTGCTCCGCCTCGGCCAATACGTAAGACAGGTCAGCAAGTGATCCGATCAGATGCGCACCGCCGCCTGCCGGTGAGCCCGCGCCAAACAGCTGCGGCGACTGCCACAAATGTTCCACCCCTGATACCGTGTCTCCCGAAAAATCGTGCGAGCGCACAAACAGCGGGTTGTGGTGCAAAACTTGTGAGCCGGGTGGTTCGTAGTACGCGTAGTTCATGCCCACCACCGTGTCCCTCATAAAGGTAGCCAGTTGCCCTCGCGCTTCCTCCCTTTGCTTGGGCGAACTCGGAGAACTAAGCACTTTTGCTAGATTGGTCTTCATCTCGCCTTCGGTGTGGCGATTGTTGTAGGTTCCCGCCGCCCACGTGCTTCTTTCGCCGCTCGTAAAGATAGGCCGCGGCATTTCGAATTCTCGAAGTTCGCCGGCCAGCGCGATCATGCTGTCATTTTTGGCCGCCCCCTGCCCTGAACCACTCAGACCATCGTCCAGAGCAAACAGCGTGTCCAGTGAAATCAGTCGCTGGTCGTCCAGCACCGAGCGAAGCCGGTTTGCCATCTCCTGTCCCATCCGCTGACTTCCCGCGGTTGTCGGATGCGCGGCGGCAAGCACATTGATCATTTCGTCCTGCGTGATCCTCGGTTTCCCCGTCGCTGCCCGGAAAACTGCCTGAATGGAGCTGCGCCCAGCCGTAACCAGCTGCGCTGGCGTGGTAAACCGGGAAAATGGTCCAATCACGTCCAGCCACGAGGAGTTTAGGTTGCTCTGATCGATTTGACCTTGCCTCGCCAGAATCTGCCACAAGCCCACGGCTCCCTGGAAGGTCCCCATGGCATTGCCCCGCAGCGCGTGATCGGAAATCTTATTGAGCGCCTCGGCCGTCGTCAGGAAGCGCGTGATGGAGGCATCCGTTAGCTGCGGGAATTCCGCGAAGATCAAATATTGATCGCTGAAGTCCGCGAATTTATCGGCCAGCAACACAACCGTTTGATCGCTCATCCGTTGCGCCGGCGGGCGCACCCGATCGATTTCGCTCAAACAAAGATAGGCTTGCAGCGGTCCTTTATCGTTCTCCAGCCGCGAGAACGCGAACATAGCCTCCGCCAGCTGATCCGGGTATTGCCACCCGGTCGACTTCTTGCCCCATTCGCGCACCAGCCTGTACGGGTTCTGGCGAAGAATCGCGCTCCACGCCTGCAGGCTTCCCGGCACGTACGGCTCGCCCTTGGCGTCCCACTGCATACGCGTTACCAGCACCATTAGCCCCGCCGCCGGCCTGAACGCGTACCTTACTGCGGCGTCGCCCGAAGCTCCCGGCGAACGGAAGGCTTCGTAGTAACGTTTATATCGTTGACCCTCAGTGAACCGTTCTTGCTGCCTGTGATTGGCTCGCGCCATCGCGTCATAATACGCCACCAACCATCCGTGGTCCTTTGTGAGCAATCGGGGAACGAACTCTGCCGGGGTTCGCGGACTAGCTCCGACCAGGCCTTGCCAGCTCTTCTCAGCCTTTTGTCCGCCGGGAACGATCACCGCGCCTTCGCGAATACAGATCTGGCTCCCATATAAATCCAAAGCTGGCGCAACCAGACGTAGCTTTTCGAGTCCAATGTCGTTCTTCATCGCCAGCCTGGTCTCAGGGTCGATTTGCGATAACCCCCAGTAAAGTCGCGCCACGTCAGCTTCGTTCAAAAGAATTTCCGCTACGTTTCGATTGCTTTGTCCGTTGGTCGCCGCAAGCGCTTTCCAGTCGGCTGGCCCGAATAGTACCGGCACGGCAGACCCGGCGTACGCGTACGTGAACGGGGTGCCCTTCTGTAATGCTTCTTCAAGATCGACGAGCGGAAAACCTGAATCAATCGTTAGAAACGCCCTCTGCGAATCCGCGGCTACTAAGTTCATGTCAGCGTGCCCACACTCTCCGCGGGCTTTATACCCCAGGGCACCAAGCAGCGGTCCAGCCTCATTGCAACCGTTCACGCGGATATTTCCATCAGTACCTGCCAGTGCGGTAAGCTCCTCAGCTTGGCGAAAATAATGGCGTAGCAAAATCAGGTATTCAGTCGGGTGTCCGATCTGGTACCCATGGAGGAGCACGTTGCGCGCAAGCATCGGCATCACTTCCTCAAGTGAGACCTTCTGGCGCAGACCAGCCATGCGCAAGAAAGATCGCAATGGCCCAGGAATGATCACGCTGTTTTCCGGGTGCGGCGAAGTCCCGCTTTGCTCAGAATTCTCCGCCGCCGGTAAAGAAAGGCTTCTTGGCGCTGAGCGCGTAGGTGCAGCAGAAGCCACGAAGAGGCCGACGCCAAAGAAGAAACACAGGAGGAGACGAGATTTCATGACTAATCCTTCGCCGCCCCCTGGGGGTGAAGGCGGCACATCCCTGGAACCACTCCAGGGAGAACAGCCTACCCCTCTGGCTCGATATAGCCAACGGATTTTTTAGTCCCCCACCCCCCAACCCAATTTTGACGACACCGGCTTTCCTCCATTCATCGGCCATTGTTTCCGTAGCCAAGCAGTTTCATCCTATTTTACTTCGCTTCAGTATGTTGCTCGTCCACCGCTGAGATCGAAAACAGCACCGGTTGTGAAGGAATTTTCTTCAGATACAAGCCATGCGACCATGGAACTCACTTCATCAAGTTCCAGAAAGCGTCCGCGCGGAATGCGGGACAGCATGAAATCAATGTGCTCCTGACTCATTTGCTCGAACAGGCGAGTACGCGCGGCGGCGGGAGTAATGCAGTTGACCGCGATGTTCTTGTTCGCAGTTTCTTTTCCCAGTGATTTCGTGAACGCTATCACTCCGGCCTTTGATGCGCTGTAGGCCGAGGCGTTCGCATTCCCTTCTTTGCCTGCAATAGACGCCACATTCACGATGCGGCCGTAGCCCTGCTCCAAGAAGTGGGGAATGATGGCGCCACAACACAGAAAGACACCCGTCAGATTTATGTCGATCACCTGTTTCCAGGCGTCCAGCGGATACTCCCAAGACTTGAGATTCGGGCCTGCGATACCAGCGTTTGCGACAAGGATGTCGATTCGACCGTGTTTTTCCAAAGCAGACGTCGTGCCCTTTCTCACACTTTCAGCCGAGGCGACGTCCACAACTTCGATAGACACTTCGCCTCTAGGGCTGAGATCTGCTTGAGCTTTGTTCAATAGAGCTTCATCCCGATCCCAGAGCGACAATGTCGCACCCGAAGCGATCAGGCGGGATGCAATAGAGAAGCCAATGCCTTGCGCTCCTCCGGTGATGACTGCTGTGCGTTCCTTTAAATCAATCTGATTCATAATTCCTCTCTGATCCTATCGATTAGGCATACGAACATTTGAACAGAATTGAGGCACTCCTTGCGCCTGGTTCCGGATGCGAAACAGTGCGCCGGCCAGTTGGCCATCTTTATTTCTAGTGTTGGCGCCTGCCGTCGTTACATAGAGATCCCGATCGTCCTGACCAGCAAACGTGAGGCTCGATGTCTTGGGAGTTGGCAAACCAATCCTGCGCTCAACCTCGCCGCTCGGACGCAGCCGAGCAATTCCGCTTCCGCCCCAGAGCGCCGTCCACAGGCCACAGTCCGCGTCCATCGTCAATCCATTTGGCATGCCATCAGTTTCAGCAAATCGAGCAAACAACTTTTGATTTTGAAGGTCTCGATATCGTAATCAAAGGCATGAATCTCATACGCGAACGAATCAGTGTGGTAGAAACTCTTGCAATCAGGATCGAAAGCCATTCCGTTTGGTCAGCGATCACGTCGTTGAACCTCCATCCCACGATTGCTCGTGCTTTTCGCCCTTCGGGTCATAACGAAACCGTCGGCCCCGTGGAATATCGGTCCAGTACAACCGTTGTTCGCGTTCATGCCAAAGCGGATTTTCGCCGGTCTCGCACGCATAGCCGGGCACTATCTCGAACGGCGATCCAGCGTCGGTATCTCGAACTTTGCTCACGCTATCTCTCCTACTCCGGTCTGCGTTGCTCAACAGGTGCCAGCCTAATTCTGTTCTTGGCTGCTGACGACAGCGGAGCCGTCACCAACCAAAGCTATATCATTGATGGCGGATGTGTTGGCATCCGATTGCCGGATTTTTGGCAAATTTTTGGCAAAATGGCTTTTGAAGGGAGATTCCGAAGAAAACAAAAAAGTGAGAACAATCGCGAATTTACTGGCGATTGGATTGGTGGGCCTGGGTGGACTTGAACCACCAACCTCGTCCTTATCAGTATTGAGGTCGTTGCTCCCAGAGTATTATTCTTCGCGATATCGGATCTCACCTGGCGCCATGGCCTTGAGCAACTTGTAGTCGATCGATCCCTGCGGAAGCCGAATATGAAACTCACGCGTTCCCCATTCGCGACGTAGACAAAAGCGTCGAAACACTTCTCCAGCAGTTTGCTCGGGTTGGCTTTCAGGTCACCCCATTCGTAGTGGTTCGTGAAGCTCGTGGCGGTAATTGCTGCCCGCGTGGAGATGGAACGTAGCGTGGCCATCTCGTTTCTCGTCAGCGGACGGTCGAGGGCACGGAAATCGTAGTACTGATATTCGCTCACCGAAAACCTCGGCACCAATGGCGATAAGCGGCAATCCATTCCGCGCCTGCCGGAGTCGGCGTTGGCAAAGGCAAGTCCAGGATGGGGATCTTCTGCCGCGTTTTGCCTCGGCGGCAAATGCCAACAATTTGGCCATCTAGTGTCATGTCGACCTTCTCCACGTCAGCGTCGACGCCAAGGATCTTCACAGAAAACGGCAACGCCAGATGCTCCTCAATCATCGTGAGGAACCCGGCTGCTTGTTCTTCCTCGGTGTAAGCATCCAACACCGCTTCTTCGATCAGTTGCATCAGCTTAGCCCTGCTGAGTGAAGGGACTTTTGTCCCAGGTCCTCCTTTCAGCTTCCGCAGATGCAGAACCGCCAGGCGACTGTTCCGTCTCGTCATATTTCTCCGTTGATCGAAGGCTCTTTGGGAGCTTGATGCTCCAGCAAGCGCGGCACCTCAGCAAGAGCCGCCCGCAGATCCATGAGCTTGGGATCAAATTCGTTCACGTGAGCCATCGTCGCCGTCTGCCATCTGTCACTGGTCCAGGAATAATCTCACAGTTTGCGGACCTGTTGTTGCCCCGTAGGCACCGTCTATTAGGTGCCCGGCACGCGACACGGCAGCGAGTGGGTCACTGCGGGGCGCTTGTTCGCGAGAGAGCTCTCCAGTCATCCCAACTTATCCCGTCTCTTGGAGGGACGGTGAAGAACTCCTTCCCGAGCCGACTGTCACACGTCTGGTTGGTCTGGTCAACTCTTCAAGCTGGCAGAGGGTTGGCTGTATAGTGGCATTATTGCCCTAGCGTTGGGGTGGATGGTGCCGACCTCGGCCTATGCGAAGATTTGGCAAATTTTTGGCAAAATGGTTTCTTGATGACAAATTCCCTGTGAGGGGAAAGCGAGAATGGCCGCGTATTTATCCGGTGGGATGGTGATCTCCCGGAAAGTGCATGTGCAAGCAAGTTGCTGAGAAACACGAATCCACGCATAGGAGAGTGAGATGAAAATTGCATCGGTAATCGCGCGGTATTTGCTGGGGCTAATCTTCCTCGTGTTTGGCTTGAACGGCTTCCTTCACTTCATACCCATGCCACCTCCTAAGGGGCTAGCGGCCCAGTTTGGGGGTGCGATCTTCGCCTCGCACTACTGGGTGGTTATCTTCGGCGTTCAGGTTCTTGGAGGCTTACTACTTTTGTTGAATCGATTTGTGGTGTTGGCACTGGTGCTGCTTGGACCGGTAATCGTAAACATTTTGTTCTTCCACTTGCTAATGGCTCCCGAGGGGATTCCGCTGGCAGCTGTCGTGGTAGTGTTGTGGCTGATTCTTGCGGTGCGTTACAAGCAATATCTGGCGGGAATTTTTGTGCAGCGCGCGGCGTAAAAGCGAGTTTGCGAGAGAAGGCAGCGCTAAAAGGCCTCCGCTCCATCTTCGTACTGGACGGAAGAGATTGACGTGCATGATGACGGCAGCGCTGAGACCACGGAGTTTCTCTATGACGCTCGGCGCGGCATCGTCTACGCCTACGGCGAAGATGATTTCAGCTGCGCGAATGGCAATCCCGAGAAGGCCGGCATCCTTGAGGCCGTTTACGCCACCGGCAACAAAGCCGGTATGCCGGTGGGCTCGGGATATTATATCGTCGGCCTGAACGCCGGGCAGTGCGCTGCGAAAAAGGCGGGCGCGTACGGCTGCAAGTTCGATGCAAACGATAATCCCACTGAGTGTGGCGCAATCGCGGTCAACGACGCCACTGGCGAGGTTACAGTCGCGGCGGTGAAATAGACCTTGCCGCATGCCGAGCCGCGTGTTGTCGGTCCAGAATTCCCGTTGCAGGAAGTCTCACCAGATTGGTATTGTGAAACGCGCTAATGTTGAATGACCGATTAACTCGGAAACTGATGTCCGCGAGGCCGTTTGGTCGGCCGCGGGTCGCAGCGCCCACAACAGTCAGACACCCCCCAAACGCGGTTCGAAGAGATGGGAACGCAAAGCGACCTGACGAGACCTCGCTTCCCACATCGGGACAGTGAAGCAAAACTACAATTGGCCTGTCTGTGCGTTTGCCAGCGATTTATCAGGAACTAGTCAATGGGTCAGAGTTGGCTGACCTACCTAAACGATCAAACGAGCAGGAGCTAAGTTCTATTCGTAGCGCAGAGCGACCATCGGATCGACCCGCATCGCGCGGCGCGCCGGAACGTAGCAAGCCAGCAATGCAATGGCGGCCAGACTTAGCGCGACCGCGGCGTACGTTAGCGGATCGGTGGGCTTGACTCCAAAGAGGAACGCGGAGATCAAGCGAGTGACGCCGAAGGCCAGGGCGACTCCAATGGCCACACCTATGGAGGTGAGCTTGAATCCAAGTTTGCTGACCAAGCCCAGGACGTCGCCCGGACGCGCGCCGAGCGCCATGCGGATGCCAATCTCGTGCGTGCGCTCGCTGACCGAATAGGACATTACGCCGTAGATGCCCACGGCGGCAAGCAGGACCGCAACGCCCGCAAAGATTCCGAGCAGCTCCATATAGAACCGGTAATCACCGAGGGACGCCGACAAAACGTCTTCCATGGTCATGATGTTGGTGACGGGCTGATTGGGATCGATCTCCGCCAAAGCTTGCTTGACACTGACCCCCAAATTCTTCAAGCCGCTCATCGCGCCCGAAGGTGTTCGCAGCACTAATGCTTTATGCAGGTGGGCCCTCGCTGCGCCGCCAGGAAACACTGCCGGCTGTTGTGTGAAAGGCGCGTAGACAAACGGAGGCGTTTCTTCTCCCAAGCCAAAATGTTTGACATCACCGACAACGCCGACGATTTGGCGGGGACGCAGCTCGTCGACCGGGTAGGGATCGTAGCGAAGAAGAATTTGCTGGCCGATGGGATCTTCGTTCGGGAAAAACTTGCGCGCAAAAGACTGGTTTATCGCGATGACCCACGGCGCGGCTTCCGCATCGTGCTCATCGAGGTAGCGGCCTTTGACCAGCGGAATCTTTAGCGTGCTGAATATTCCGGAGCTGACCTCACTGTAGCCGGCTCGCGGGCGATTTTCAGGCGGCGGTGCGGGATGTCCGAGAATCGCAAACGAATAGAATTCCGGGCAGCAGCGCGTGGGCAATGCACCGATTACCGCGGCGGACTCCACACCTGGCAACACGTTGGTTTTTTCCAGCAGGCGCCGATAGAAAGCCGTCACCGAGGGCAGCGTTTTTTCCATGTCGCCGCCGGGGACGCGTTCCAGATACTTTCCTCCTTCGGGAAGTTGCAGATCCATGCTCAAGACATGGTTGACGTCGAATCCAGGGTTGACTCGCTGCAAATGGAAAATTGTATTGATCATCAGACCGGCGCCAACCAGAAGCACCATTGCCAACGCGACCTCGGCTACGGCAAGCGAATGCCGAGCCAGGCGCCTGGAAGTGGTTGTCGTCTTGCGTTCGCCTTCCCTAAGGACGACATTTAAGTCGGGACGCGCAGCCTGCATCGCAGGGGCCAATCCAAACAAGATCGCTGTCAAAAGCGAAACGCCTAGCGTGAACAGCACTATGCGGGCATCGACGGTGATTTCGGTGGAGTTGGGAAACTCTCCGGCTAACGCGACGAGTAACTTTATTCCGGCAAAGGTCAGGCCTATGCCCAGCAAGCCTCCGGAAAGGGCCAGGATTCCGCTCTCCGTCAGCAATTGCTGGATCAAGCGGCGCCGCCCCGCGCCGAGAGAAGCGCGCAGTGCGAACTCTTTGCGGCGCGTCTCGGTACGGAACTGCAGGAGGTTGGCAACGTTCACGCAGGCAATCAGCAAAACAAACGCGACCGCGCCAAAAAGCGGGTAGAGTGCCTGTCCGGCAAAGTGATAAAGGTCTTCGTGCAAGGGGCGAACTTTCGTGCCCACACCCTTATTCGTCGCGGGATACTCCTGCTCGAGCCGGGCCGACACCACGTCCATTTCGGTTTGCGCTTGCGTCAGAGTCACGCCAGGCTTTACTCGCGCCACGGGCATGAGCCAGTGGTCGATCCGTGCAGAGTAACGGCTGCTTGCGGCGTTGATGGGAATCCACACGTCGAGGCGCCCGCCGTAGAACGGAGCGAAATGTGGCTGCATGACTCCAACTATGGTCGAGACCACGCCCTCGATTGCGAAGGTTTTCCCCAGAACCTGCGGATCACTGTTGAGCTCACGCTTCCAGAACTCGGCGCTGATGACGATAGCCTGGGCACGATCTTGCGCTTCCGTGGGAAGAAAAATTCGCCCCAAAATTGGTTTCGCCCCCAGCAAGCTGAACAGATTCGGAGTGACATATTCCACACGCAGGGGGCGCGGTTCGCCGAGACCGGAAACGCTGGCGGTGTCGTTGAAACTGATCAGCGCAATATCTTTGAAGACGTGGTTTTGTTTTTGCCAGTCCACCAATTCTGCTATAGGGGGCGGGATGGTTCGATCCGGATGAGCTGACTCGGTCTCCCAAACCACGACTAAGTCTTCCGAATGGGGATAGGGCAGCGGACGATAGAGAAATGTGTCCAGAACGCTGAAGATGGTGCTGTTCGCGGCGATCCCTAAAGCGAGGGAGAGGACAACAACCACGAGGAACGCGGGATTTTTCATTAGGCTACGAGTCGCGAAGCGTATATCTGCGCCGAGAGTCTCGAAGAAAGGAAAGGTTCGCATGTTCACGGTACCTCCTCAGCGAGCGGAGCAATTGGTAGAGGACATGACTTGAAGCCTACGCCAGCGCGTCAACGGGGCAAACCTCTACCCTATACTTCTTCCACAGTAGTAGACGTATTCAGAGTCAAATAGTTCCTCGGGAAAAGCGCCGGTCACTTGCCAGACGGCTTGTGGAACGCGATTCGGTGACGGCAATCTTCAACCCCGGATTTACAGGATAACGGGCAAGCCCGGAAGTTGCCCACTTGGCCGGAAAACGCGCAATCTGTAGAAGTGCCGTTCCGCAAATGGTCATTCAAATTGAAGGGGTTCTGGCCTTGTGACCCACGTGCCAGTCAGCGGATGGCCATGGGGTTGGCAAGCGGGCGTGGAACGGCACGATTCTGTTCGCATTGACCCTCCCGGAAAGTTGGCAAATAGTTGGCAAATGGCTTTTTGAGCGAGGGTCCGGCAAACGGAAAAAGTGAGAATGACCGCATAAATACTGGGGATTTATGGTGGGCCTGGGTGGACTTGAATCACCAACCTCGCCCTTATCAGAATTGAGGTCGCTGGTCACGGACCTGCCGGTACCGGTTCTTTGGAGTTGACATAGCCATATTAGATAGCTATCATCGAGGCTATGAAAGTTAGCGTAGCGGACGCCAAGAACAAGCTGCCCGAGCTGATCAAGGCTGTCGAGAATGGCGAAACAGTGACCATCTATCGCCGGGGTGTGCCTGCCGTGGATATCATCCGAACAAAAAAGCCTAGTCGCAAAAAGCGGAAGCTCGGGACACTGAAAGGCAAAATTCAGATTCTCGATATCGACTGGTGGAAGCCCATGTCGGACGACGAAGCCGACGCCTTTGTAGCAGGGCGAGACTAGGTGCGGTTGCTCCTGGACACGGTCGCGTTGATTTTCGCTGTTGAGTCACCAGAACGGTTCACCAAGCGCGCGACCGCCATTTTGCAGAATACAGAAAACATCCTTGAACTGAGCGCAATTTCTCTTTCCGAAATCGCCATCAAAGCAGCCCGCGGCAAGTTAAGATTTTCTGCAGCGGACACGCGCCGCGCACTTGAGGACCTGGACCTTCGCGTACTGCCGTACACTGCGAACCATGCATTCTCTCTTTTCGATCTGCCGTTCCTGCACGCGGATCCCTTCGACCGTCAAATCATCGCCCAGGCTTTGTCGGAAGAGATCCCGGTGATGACTTGCGATGAGAAATTCAGCCTGTACAAAGGTCTCAAGGTCCTTTGGTAATTTTTCGGATTTTCGTCTCTTTCGAGAATGGTTCTTAGAAGAGATTCGTAGAACCGCAAAGGACCCCGGTCAGACGGTCAAGAACTTCGTTGCGATCCGCGGTGTTGAAAAGAGTTTTCATTTCGCAAAAACCGCATTGTACATTCAATCATCGACGGTCAAACTTGCCGTTTAGCCTCGTGTTGCAACGACACCTCGATGGGCATAGTATCTAACTCTTGTTGGACATCCGCGATAAGCGCCTGCTCGACTGGTGTCGCGCTAGCCAAATATCCGGATCGGGCTGTTCGCGATGAGAAATATATTGAGGCAACGCGATCTGTTCCCGAGCGATACCCCGATGACCTGGAAGCTGGCTTCATGTATGTGGACGCCCTGATGATCCGCGGTGCGTGGAATTACTGGCAGCGAGATGGTTCGCCGCTCCCCGGCACGCGCGCCGCCGCCGCGCTTGAACATCTCATGGCGCTCGAACCCAATCATCCTGGGGGCCGTTCACCTCTATGTACATCTGTTCGAGAGTTCTGCTGCGACTTACGTGACCGATTTCGAAGTCGCGCGGACGATTGCTTGTATTCCAGCCGAAGCACCTGAGCGGCACGATTCATCGCTAGCGAGGCCAACGAATCGGATCGCGTGGATGTGACCATTGGGACGTGAGAACAAGTCGTTCTGCCGACGGTAGCGATGGCGACAACCGCCGCTGTCCCCCTGTTCGTGAATGTACAGTCGCTCATTTGCGCGTGGACTACGTATCCTCTGCGCGTCGGTTCTGTGGCAGAATGCGGTCGTGTTCCAACGACTGACCGATCGCAAGGAATGGAAGTTCTTCGGCGTCCTGCCGAAGACGGACCCTGGCCTCGCGGCCGCTTGGTGGACGGTCCTCCTTCTCAGGGGAATCCTGCCGGCGGCGTTCGCGATCGCGATGGGCGTGCTCGTCGCCGCGGTGCAACGCGGCGATCGTCTCGCCGGCCCACTCGCGTTTACCGGCGCGATCTTCGTGCTGCTTCAGGTGCTCAGCCCGATTCATCAAGCCGTCAGCGCCAACCTCGGCGACCGCACTGCCGCGTGGCTCTACGACCGGCTCACCGAGGCCTGCGTGCGCCCGCCGGGCATGGGGCACCTCGAGGATCCCAAGCTCACCAGCGACCTCGCTGTCGCGCGCGACTTTGACCTCGGGATGACGGGCCCGCCGCTGTCGATCTCCATGGATTTCATTGCGTCCGGCATGGTCGAGATGATCGGCGGCGTCGCGTGCGCAGTGATCCTCGCCAGATATTCGTGGTGGGCGCCGATCGTGCTCGCAGGCGCATGGGCGGCGACGCACTGGCTTCTGCGCGAGAGCGCGATCTGGCGCGACCGCAACACGGAAGAAGTGCGTGGGGCGCAGAGGGATGCCGACTACGCCTACCGGCTGGCGGTGGACCCACCCGCGAGCAAGGAGCTGCGGCTGTTCGGCCTCGCCGACTGGACGATTGACCGTTTTATCGCCAGGCGCACTCGCTTGCACGAGCTTCAGTACGCAGCGACACGTCTGCGTGAGCGTCCTGTCATCTGGAGCATGCTCCTCGTCGTCTCTGCGAACGTCCTAATGTTCTGGTTACTGGCGAGCGCCGCCGCCGCTGGCCGCATCAGTCTCGGAGAAGTCATCGTCTACGTACAGAGTGCCGTCGGTGTGTCCATGATCGCGTTCGGCGGATTCAGTTGGGCCCTCGATGGGGCGGCAGCCCCTGTCGCGGCGGTGCTGCGACTCGAGCCGGCGATGCGGCCTGCTGGCGCGCTGCCCTCCGGCAATCGCCCCGCGGACGCGACACCTGCGCGCGAGATTCGTCTCCGCGATGTCACATTCGGTTACCCTGCTGGCGCGCCCGTGTTGAAGCACTTCGATCTCACGATTCCCGCCGGCTCGTCGCTCGCCATCGTTGGACAGAACGGCGCGGGCAAGACAACGATCGCAAAGCTGCTGTGCCGGTTGTACGATCCGCAGTCAGGTGCGATCGAGATCGACGGTATGGACATTCGAGAGTTCGATCTCGCTTCATGGCGCTCGCGCGTCGCAGCCGTGTTCCAGGACTTCATCCGCCTCGAGCTGCCTCTGCGTGACAACGTGGCGCCAGCAGGCGCGCCGGACGATGTTGTTCGCGCCGCGCTCGAGTCGGCAGGAGCGACAAACTTGGCCGCACTCGACACGGTGCTTGCCCGTGGTTACGACGGTGGCACCGACCTGTCGGGCGGCCAATGGCAGCGCATCGCGCTCGCCCGAGCACTAGCAGCCGTCACGCTCGGCGCCGGCGTCGTGCTGCTCGACGAGCCGACTGCGCAGCTCGACGTGCGCGGGGAAGCGGAGATTTTCGATCGTCTGCTCGCGGCGACGCGGCACTGCACGACCATCCTGATCTCGCATCGCTTCTCCACGGTCCGCCATGCCGATCGTATCTGCGTGCTCGAGCACGGCCGGGTCATTGAGTTCGGCACGCACAACGAGCTGATGGCGCTCGCCGGGCGCTATCGGACCATGTTCGATCTGCAGGCGCAGCGCTTCAACGTCCCAGAAGAGGAGGAGGGCAAGACATATGATGTCCTCTCCTGATCGAGATCGCGCCCCTGGAACGTCCGGGACGATTGACCCGCTGCCTCCCGCGTTGTCCTCGATGTGGCGGTTGTGCAAGCTGGGATATCGCCACGAGCCGCGCTTGATGGTCACGTCATTGGTGCTGTCGCAACTCGCTGCGCTCCCCGATGCGCTCCTGGCGCTGTGGCTAATGCTCCTCGGCAAAGGCCTCCTTGAGCACCGCCCCCGCATGTTGCAAGGCGCGGCGATTGGCCTCGGCGTGTCCGCCGCTGCGACGTGGTTTCTCCGTACGGTCAGCACGCGCGTGCAGCGCCGCTTCCGCGACAAGGTGACAATTGCCCTCGAGTCCCACGTTGCCCAACTGCAAGCCTCGGTCGCGACCATCGCGCATCAAGAACGCCCGGAATATCTCGATCGGCTGTCCATGCTCCGCAATCAAGTGTTCGTGCTTGACCATATGTACATGTCAGTGTTTTCCACGCTCGGATGGATCCTGCGGTTGGGCGTAACGATGGCGCTGCTCACGTCGATTCACCCGGCGCTCCTCCTGCTGGTAGTGTTCGCGGTCCCGACCGTCTTGACGTCGACGTGGCGGCCCCAGGTCGAGAGATCTGCGCAGGAGCGTGGGGCACAAACCAGTCGTCTGGCGCGTCACCTGTTCACCATCGCCACGACCGCACCGCCCGGTAAGGAAGTGCGGGTCACCGGCATCGGAGAGCTCCTGATTACAGAGCGCCGAGCGGCGTGGGAGCGCTGGTACGGACCAGTGGCGAACGCGCGTTGGGGCTCTGCGTTGTGGCACGCGTTGGCGTGGGCGATCTTCGGCTTCGCATATGTCGGCGCGGTGGTGTTCGTGTCGTCGGGCCTTGGCGCCCCAGCCGCCGCGGTGCTGCTGGTGCTCGCCGCAGGCGCGCGGCTATCGGCGTACGTCGGCGCCACCGTCGGCGAGATCGGATTCTTGCGCGGATTTTGGATGGACGGCTCTCGACGGCTTGCATGGCTCGAGGACTACGCCGCCTCCGTCGCGGCGTCGGGCGATCTGCCAGTTCCCAGCGTATTGCACCGCGGCATCCGGCTCGACCGCGTGTCGTTCGCGTACCCCGGCACGTCACGCGTTGTGTTGGACGATGTGTCGTTGATACTCCCCATGGGCGCGGTCGTCGCGATCGTAGGCGAGAACGGCGCCGGCAAGACGACGCTGGTCAAACTGCTCGCGAAGATGTACGAACCGTCATCGGGTTCGATTCTCGTGGATGACACGCCGCTTGCACGTCTGCCGGCCAGCGAGTGGCGCGCGCGGCTCGCGGGCGCCTTCCAGGACTTTTTCCGCTTCGAATTCCGCGCGAAGCACACGGTCGGTCTGGGCGATGTCCCCCGACTGGACGACGAGCCTGCCGTGTTCGCGGCTGTCGACCGTGCTGGGGCCGGCGATGTTCTCACCCGTCTGACGTTTGGACTCGACACGCAGCTCGGTCCGACGTGGCCGAGCGGAGTCGAGCTATCGTTCGGCCAGTGGCAGAAGCTCGCGCTGGCGCGTGGCTTCATGCGCGAGCAGCCGCTGCTGCTGGTCCTCGACGAACCGACCGCTGCGCTGGACGCAGAGACGGAACATGCGCTGTTCGAGCGCTATGCCGCAGCCGCGCGCGCCACCGGCGAGAGCGACGGCGGTCGCATCACCATCATCGTCTCCCACCGTTTCTCGACGGTCCGCATGGCCGATCTCATTATCGTGCTCGATGGAGCCCGGCTCGTGGAGGTCGGCACACACGAGGAACTGATGGCGAAGAAGGGTCAGTACTCGGAGTTGTACAGCATCCAGGCCGCCGCATACCGCTGACCGAGTTGATGGTTGTGGTCGTTTGAAGGCACCGAATTGGAACGCACCCAGGCTCTCTTTTTGGACAATCGCATCCAGGAATATCGGTCCAGAAAGATCCGGACTAACGCGATAGTGGTGGCCAAACCGATCACGATGGGGTAACTCCCAGGATGAACCGGTCGGCCTAAGATAGGGCAAGGTCGAGTCTGCACTTCTGAGACGAAGGCGATCTCATTCACCCACCGCACCAATGTGATTGCGGGCGGCACGGTACGGAAGAACAGCGCGTGACCTCAGGAGAACTGGCAGAGTCTCCGGGTGACACCGGAGTAAGCGAACCTATAAGCAAAAGCAAAGTGGCGAGTGATGCTCTGTCAGTAGTCGGACTGCCAAATAGTACCTGAAGCGTGATGAAAGTCATGTGACCGAGCGATCGGCGGCCAGTCGGTCAGGGAAGGTGGCGGGCGAAGGCAGGACGGAAGAGGCGGCAGCCAGAAGAGTAAGGATGATGAAGGTGGATCAGTTCGCTTAGCGAAAAACCCGTACATCCTCGTCCGAGGATACTGGAGGCTGGCTTCAACCTGACGGATGTAAGAGAGGTCCACTTGGCGGTTGCCTTATCCTTACCTCTCAGGTTATGTGGTGCCTTCGTGAAAGCTGCATGCGAAATGTGCTCCAGCACACTTAGTGCCGGAAAATCGCACGTGCAGTTTGGGCGGCGGACGGATGCTAGCGCGCAAGCGCGCCTCCTCCGACCCGACTATCCGCGGCAGTCGGGCATTAGGTACTGGTAGTTGGCTTCTGGATAGCTTCCGTTTTGGTTCACTATATTAGAGTTACTTAATTACGCGCGGTTCCGGCACGGGCAGCACGCATACCGTTATGGGGGATGCATTTCCCATTTGCATCGCGAATCCCACTCCCGAGAGTTCGTCTCAGTTACTCGTTGTTATTCATTTGTATCCCCCAACCATAACAAAGTACGCGCAGGAGACGGCTGGAAAATACGTCTCGCCGTCGCGAGGTGGTCCAAAAGGCACAGCTCCACCGATGTAGGTGCAATTGCTCAGCGGCGGAGAACAGACGGAGAACAGACGAGCTTGCCAAAGTCGCACCGATGCAGGCATGTTATTACACACCTGTGTAGTTCCGGCTACGCCCGTTAGGCTTTACTCATGCCATCGCGACGACAATTTCTGACGGCCTCTGCGGGAGCAATTGCGGCAACGCTCGCCACTTCCGAGGTCCGGGCGCCTGACACGGAAGCAGCAGCGATTCCCTCTAATCTCGCCAGCCTCTGCGGAGAGTGGCTATTTCGCACGGATGCAACGGACTCTGGGACGAGCCAACATTGGTATGACGCCGACGTGCCAAGCACTGGTTGGCGACAAGTAAATGTCCCTCACACGTGGCAGATCGAGGCCCCGGTGGCTGAGTATTACGGCACTGCGTGGTACCGTCGAACCTTTGATGTGCCAGGGGACTGGCGAACTCTTGCAGTGCATGTTGAGTTCGAGGCGGTCTTTCACACGGCTACCGTTTGGATTAATGGCCAAATGGTCGGGGAACATCGGGGCAAGGGCTACACCGCGTTCACGTTCGAAGTCACACATTTGCTCCACTGGGGAGAAACAAACGCCATTGCCGTTCGTGTGGACAATGCGTTCAATGAACACATGCTGCCTCGCGGGCGCTCCAGTGACTGGGCGCACGACGGAGGTATCTTCCGGCCCGTGCAGCTCCTCATCACTCCGAAAGTATTCGTGGAACGAGTGGACGTCGAAACCACTCCGAATCTCTCCAGCAGAGATGCCACGATCGCAATCACCAGCTACGTTCGAAACACAAGCCGAAAGGACTGGAGCGGCAGGACTTCCTACCGCATTGTGGATGAAGCATCCGGTCTGACGGTTTTGACGGTGCGCTCGGGGCCTGAGCTCTCGATCAAACCGGGCACAACCGAGACGCAAACCAGGCAGATTGTGCTGACGAAGGCGAAGCTTTGGCATTTCGATCATCCAAATCTCTATCGTCTTGAATTCTCGATCGCGGGAGCACGTGGATCCCATTGCTTTCCTACAATCTTTGGCATTCGCAAATTAGAAGCTAAAGACGGCGCATTCCATTTAAACGGCGAACGCGTGCGTCTGATGGGCGTGGAACGCATGGCGGGGAGCAACCCGGAATTCGGAATGGCAGAACCGGCGGATTGGATCCGGCACGACCATGCGGACATGAAGCACCTCAACTGCGTCTTCACGCGTGTCCATTGGCCCCAGGACAAACGTGTACTCGACTACTGCGACCGTCACGGGATTCTTATGCAAAGTGAAGTCCCGGCCTGGGGTTCAGCAACTTTTCAAGGCATGGGGCCGCAACCGGACGCCGAAATCTTGGAAAATGGAGTCGAACAATTGCGCGAGATGATTGCACGGGACCGCAACCATCCCTGCCTTGTAGTTTGGGGTCTCTGCAACGAGATCGGAGGTCAGGACCCGCCTGCCTACCAGTTCGCGAAGCGCATGCTGCAGGAGGCCAAGAAGTTGGACCCCGGCCGGCTATGTTCTTATGCTTCGAATTCCTTGGACAACACGCCGGAGCGCGACGTCGCTGGGCTTATGGACTTTGTCGAAGCCAATGAGTATTTCGGAACCTGGGCGCCAGGTTCTGCCGCAGACGCCGCACGCTATCTTGACGAGGTTCATACTGCCTTTCCCGCCAAACCCATTGTCATTTCTGAATACGGCTATTGTGCCTGCACCCCAGATCGGCCCGAAGGGGACGAACATCGAATGGAGATCCTTCGCACGCACGATCTTGCAATCCGCTCAAGGGAATACATCGCCGGGGCGACATTCTTCTGCTACAACGACTACCGCACACACGTGGGTGACCGCGGCACGGGAGTACTCAAGCAACGCGTGCATGGGGTCGTCGACGTTTATGGCGCGAAAAAGCAGTCGTATGAGCTTCTGCGCAGGGAATCCAGTCCGATCGAATCGCTTTCTCTGGAGAACCATCTGAATGTTCTACAAGTGATCCTAAGAACGCGAGGCGACGTCCCGATGTATACGCTACGTGGCTACAAATTGTGCAGCACGTTCTATGGGCAGGGTGATATTCCTGTTGAGCTCCAGGAAGTAGAGATTCCTGATTTGCCACCAGCGAGTTCCGCAAGACTCGAAGTGAAGTTCATCCAGTCCGAAGTACCCACTCGCATCCGGTTTGATGTGATGAGACCCACCGGATTTTCTGCGTATTCACTAGAGTGGAAACCTTAGTTAGTTAGCCTACGCGACAGTTCCTCAAGAGGACGAGCGATGAAGCGTTTGAATTCAAATCCTTCAACAACCTCAATCATAAACACCCCCACAGCCCACTATCTGTTTTTGATAGCGATACTAGTTGCGTCAGCACTCCTTCGCTTTCATCAAATAGGGCAACCATTCATTGACGCAACCAGTTGGAGAGAGACAGACGTTGCGAGCGTTGCAGACAGTGGGGCATTTATCGAATTCCTCCCCAACCAAATCATTGACGTACTCCCCATGAAAAAGAACCAAACGTGCCCGCCGTTGCCCGACCGGGACCGCTCCAGGGCGGCGGGCACGCTCACTTGGCGGCATGTCTCCAAGAATGCGCCTGCATCTTGCTGCCACGTTGCTTTGTCAAAATCGGCGGCCAGAAAGAAACAGGTCTCATCCCGAAGCATCGGATAGACGCCCATCACTAATTCCCGACCCTTGTCGTCCTGGCCGCACAGATGCCAACGAATTACTTCGTCGGTAACGGGAAGAAAGCGTTGGTGCGGACATTCGGAGCACTTGATTCTAGGTTTCTCGCAGATTCCCCGGACCCACTCATTCCTGCAAGCCGGCGAATAGCCAGCTCTGCCTGTCTTACGGCTTTCGAATCGTTGCGGATAAACATCCTCTCGTCCATGAAGCCTGGGCGGGTGAAGCATCCCGGCAACGCTGCAAGCATCCTCGATCAGGCTAAGGGCTGAGTCGACCAGATCGTGGCTATTTCGATCCTCTGCCCCGGCCCAATCGGAGGCCGAGGGCTCCGACAGATCTTGCCGGCGTCGAGCAAAATCGACGGAAATCACCGCGTTCCGACGAAATGGCATGGGTCAAGGTTTCACATCGTACTCGCCGGATGGAAATGCTGCCATTTTGGTCGTACCTGTGGCAAAGCCGCTTGAGGAGATACGGACCATTCCTCCGGAGGAACAGAACTCTAAGAAATGAGCGGGCCTCTTTCCGTAATCGGAAATTTTCATATCAACCGAATGTCACATCGCTTGGGAAGCGCAGACCGAGAAGAAAGCCGACGGAATTCCCGAGCACCAAGCGCGTGCCGTCACGTTGCCGATGCGAGCGACCGCGGCCGGGTTGGGCCTCAGGGCTGAAGCCCCGTCTCGTCTTTTGGTCTTGGTACGGCAGGCCTGAAGCCGTGCCCTCCGAGCGGCCGCCTCGCCGCTACAACAGTTCGGCTATGGTGCGGTGAACGAGGCTAATCGCGATCGCGCCCTCACCCACCGCCGAGGCGACGCGCTTCACACTCCCCGATCTCACGTCGCCAACAGCAAACACGCCCGGCAGACTCGTCTCCAGCATTTGCGGCGGCCGGGTTGACGGCCACATCGGCGCTTCCGTTAACGTATCGAGGTCACGTCCGGTCACAATGAAGCCTTTGTCATCGAGTGCCAAACAGCCCTTGAGCCACTCCGTTCGCGGCGAAGCGCCTGCCATGATAAACACGTGCCGGATGTCGTGCGTTGAAGTACCGGTAGCGGAGTCACGCCAAATCACGCGCTCCAGATGTTCATCGCCTTCGAGGCCGACGATTTCCGTCGTGTAATGAATCTCGATGGCGGGATTTTCCTCGATGCGCTGGATCAAATAGCGCGACATCGTGTCCGATAGCCGGCCGGATCGGACCAGCATGTACACCTTCCGCGACGTTGCCGACAGATAGACAGCAGCCTGGCCCGCGGAATTTCCTCCGCCCACCACGATGACGTCTTCCCCGCCGCACAACTGCGCCTCCATATAGGTTGCGCCATAATAGATTCCCTGCCCTTCGAACTTTTCGAGGTTGGCGATCCGTGGCTTTTTATATTGTGCACCTGTCGAAATGACGATGGTGCGTGCAGCGAGCGCAGCACCGTCATCGAGCACGACTTTGTAAGGAGTGCCGGCGCAATCGAGCTTGGCCACGCCGTGGGCCAGCATCAACTTCGCGCCGAACTTCTCCGCCTGGGCGATGGCGCGATTGGTCAGCTCTTGCCCGGAAACCCCCGGTGGGAAAACCTAGATAGTTTTCGATTCTCGAGCTGGACCCCGCTTGACCGCCGGTCACGTTGCCTTCCACCACCAGCGTATCCAAACCCTCGGATGCGGCATAGACAGCGGCGGCAAGGCCCGCCGGTCCCCCGCCAACAATAATGACGTCTCGTACCTGGGTCTGGTCGATGCTGACGTTCAGTCCGATGCAGTCCGCCAGTTTCTGAATTGTAGGATTACGGAGCACGTTGCCCGTGTTGGCGCAGACCACTACGGGAACCTCCTCCAACTTGACAGCAAAGCGATCCAGAATCTCTTGTGAATTCTGGTCCGTATCCAGATCCAGGTAGCTGTACGGTTGCGCGTTGCGGCTCAAGAATTCGCGCAGAGCCAGGGTCTTGGCTGAGTGGCGCGAGCCCATCAAGACTACGTTTCCCTGACCGCGCCGCAAAAGCTCCAGCCGCCGGAGGATGAACGCGCGCATGAAGATTTCGCTCAGCTCGGCGTCGCGGCCGATGAGAGCGCGCAGGCCGTCGCCGCTAACTTCGACAAAGTTTGCAGGCTCGGTGACGCGACCGGTGACTAGACAACGGCGTCCTGAGATCATGGTCAGCTCGCCGGTGAACTCGCCAGCATGGTGCTCCGCGACCGGACTTTCGCCATAGAGACTCGGCTGAACAATTTCCATGTGTCCGGAAAGCAGAACAAAAAAAGGCACATTCGTGTCACCAGGCTGAAAGAGAAGCTCACTTCTTTCGACGCGGCGCACCTTGCCAAACGGACGGATGCGATCGATTTGTGCCTCGGTTAGAACAGGAAACGCCTGCGTACGCGGATCGGGTGCGCTCTGTAGCGACGGCCCAGGCGTCGCCGGGTTCGATATCGGAGATGTAGATGCCATTTTCCCTCCAGCAGCCCTCGCGAATCAGCGCCGGTGCGGCATTTTTCTTCCCCTGTGCATGCATCCTCGACAATTCTGTCTCACCCGTGAAGCACACTTCATTTGTGCTGTCGCCGCTTGACGCGCAGCTGGGCCAAGGAGCGAGCCAGCGACGCGTTGATCTGGGCGACTTCTTCGTCGGAGAGTTTATCTTTGAGGCGCGCTTCGGCGCGTTGCCGGGCTTCTTCGGCCTTGGCTTCGTCAATCTTGTCGGCTTGAACTGCCAAATCGGTAAGGATCGCGACGCTGGTGCCCCTGACTTCGATGAGGCCCGCACCCGTCGCGAAGAAGGTGTCGCGGCCGTCTTTACGTACGATGATTTCGCCCGGCACCATCTGTGTAATAAGGGGGACGTGTTGTGGGTACACCCCGAATTGGCCGGTTACGCCCGGCAATGTGACCATCTCCACATCCTCGGAGTACACCGGGCCTTCCACGGTGACGATTTCAAGTTTTAAGGTGTCAGCCATGTTTCAACTCGGTTTGACCTCGTCAATCCCGCCTTTCATGTAAAAGTCACCTTCCGACACAGCGTCGTGTTTGCCGTCGAGTATCTCTTTGAAGCCACGCACCGTTTCCGCCACCGGGACTTGTTTGCCTTCGCGTCCGCTAAACACGGCCGCCACAGTAAATGGCTGACTCAGGAATCGTTGAATCTTGCGGGCGCGCAACACTGCAGTCTTGTCCTCGGGTGACAGTTCGTCCATGCCGAGAATCGCAATGATGTCTTGCAGATCCTTGTAGCGCTGGAGAACGCGCTGCACGCCGAGCGCGACATCATAGTGTTCCTGGCCGACAATTTCCGGCGCGAGCGCGCGGGAAGTAGAGGCGAGCGGATCAACCGCCGGATAGATGCCCAACTCCGCAATCGACCGCTCCAAAACGATCGTCGCGTCCAAATGCGCGAAGGTGGTGGCAGGTGCCGGATCGGTTAGGTCGTCGGCCGGCACGTACACTGCCTGAAACGAGGTTATCGAACCCTTCTTGGTCGAGGTAATACGTTCCTGGAGCACGCCCATTTCAGCAGCAAGAGTCGGCTGGTAACCGACGGCGCTGGCGGTGCGGCCGAGCAAGGCCGACACTTCGGATCCAGCCTGAGAAAACCGGAAGATGTTGTCGATAAAAAGGAGAACATCCTGATTCTTTTCATCGCGGAAATATTCGGTCATGGCAAGGCCGGACAGGGCGACGCGGAGGCGTGCGCCGGGCGGTTCGTTCATCTGGCCGTACACGAGCGCGATTTTCGACGCGCCGAGATTGTCTTGCTTGATGACTCCGGCTTCCGACATTTCCTTATAGAGATCGTTGCCCTCGCGAGTGCGCTCGCCGACACCGGCGAACACCGACACACCGCCGTGAAGCTTGGCGATGTTATTAATCAGTTCCATGATGATAACGGTTTTGCCTGTACCGGCACCGCCGAATGCGCCGACCTTGCCGCCTTTCAGGAAAGGACAAATCAGGTCGAGGACCTTGATGCCGGTGGGAAGAACTTGCGGTGAGGGCGATTGATCCACCAGCTTGGGCGCCGGGCGGTGGATCGGGTAATACTTTTCTGTTTTGACCGGTCCGCGTTCGTCGACCGGGTTGCCACACACATCCAACACCCGCCCCATCACTCCGTCTCCGACGGGAACGGAAATGGGCGCGCCGGTATCGATGACTTCGTAACCGCGTTTGAGACCTTCGGTGCCGGACATGGAGATGGACCGGACCCAGTGATCACCAAGATGCTGCTGCACTTCGAGTGTCAGTTTGAACTGCTCGTTGTCGAGGCGACCGTGTGGAGGTGACAGTCGATCTCAAGGGCAAGAGGGTCAGCGGGCCTCCGGTGAACTTAACGTAGTCGTCGCCTCCGAGGACTCTTGTTGCGACCACGCGCCTAGCTACCGGTAAGGTCTATATCAAGAGGAATCACGAAAATACAGCTCCTGTGACCGGACCTTTCTTATTTTTCTCTTAGTTTCCAACGCGCATGATTGAGAAAGATTTGTCTGACCCTCCGCTCCATTGTTCTTGGTGTGGTGCGCACAGTTGCGTCGTGGGTTTTGGTTCACATCGCGGCGAATGACACGCGCAAGTCTCTTCGCTGCGATCACAGGCAAGTCTTCTTCGAACTGAACAGAAGCGGAAGACGTAACCGCTGGTGAGATCGGGACTGCCCTGGAAGGCATGTGGAGAGAACGCTGGTGGGCGGCTGATTGGGATCGGGATAGCCCTGGAGGTAGTGAATGAGGGTGGTGCCGCCATTGAGACGGAAAGTGGAATTGCGCGAAGTCGTAGAATTCGACGGTGCGACCAAGATCGAGAGCCTAGCGCCAGGTGCTTTCGTAGGAACGATCTGCCTGGAACAAGCGTCTTGTCGTAATGGATGAAACCGTTGCGAAGATTGAAAAAGAAGCCCCACCTGTCTAGAGTAGGGCCGAGTTTGAGACCGACGAGGCCCTCTTGCGCTGTGCCGTTCTGACCACAGGAGCCGGAACCCGGGAAGAGCTTCGCGCCGGAATCGAAGTAGGCGTACTTCGCAAGACGATAGCTAAAATTAAAACCGTAGCCCAGAAAGAACTGTTTGCAGTTGGAGCAGGATTCACTGTTTTGAGGGAAATTCATGGAGATGAACTACGAGGAAGCCGAAGGACTGCCACGCCGCTGCTTTCCAGTAGAATCTTTCGATGGCACGCGGAGCGGGCTGGATGAGCCTAGACGGAAGGAGACGCGGCTGAAAATCGGCAGCAAAATTGAAACTACGCGTTTGCACGGAGTCCAGATCGAGCGGGGGAGTGGGAGCCTCGGTCTGTTCCTGAGCGAAAGAAGGGCAAAGCGGCAGAGAGAGCCAGCAAATATGCGGTCAGTTTTTGCACAATATTCCATCCAGCAAGAGATTTCCGCACCATTGGAAAGGTACTTGAAAATTCTCTCGAAGAAGTCGGGCGACCGTCACCTGGGATTTTCCCTAGCAGGTGAGCGCAGGTCGAAAGCATTCGACTCTGACGTCATCGACCTGATCGTGCGGAGCAAATGTGTTATGGCTAGAGAACGCTTGGTGGATCTCCACCAAGTCGACTGACTTTGGTGGACAATTCCAAATATCTGGCAACCGCCACCTCGAGACTGAATTGCATCTTCTCGCGTCCGAGTGCCTTACCTAGAGGCGATCTCTGGACCATTTGCAGCACTCCGGGGTTTAGCCCCACCAGCCATGTGGACACGCCAAGCTCACGTTGCCGTTTCTCGCCTTCGGTCAGTGCCTTCAATGCCGAATATTCGAAATCGGGCACAGCACTGAGATCGAGTGCAACTACCTTGGGCTGCGCTTCGTTCACTAGAAGCCTTATCTTCTGTCCGATATGCTCAGCGTTGGCAAAGAAAACGCGTCCTTCAAGTCGCAGCAGCAATAGCCCGGGAAAGGTTTCGTCCTCTGGATGCTCCTTCGTCCGTGGCCGAAACACATTGGTTCCCGGCTTACGCCCCAGCAGGTACACCGGTGGGTCGGCAACCTGAGATGCCAGCGCCACAAGCGACAGCACGATAGCGACGATGATCCCTTTCAAGGTTCCCAACAAAACCACCCCTGCCAAGGCGGTCAAGGCCCAAGTAAACTCCGTTCGCCGGATTTCCAGGATTGCCCGGAACTCTGCTGGTCGAATCAATCCGATCGAGTAGACGATGACCACAGCTGCGAGCGTGGCTTGCGGCATGAGCGCCAGGAGCGGAGCGAGCAGAAGAATTGTGGCCAACGCAACCGCGGCTGTGACCATCTCTGCCAACTGAGTGCGCGCCCCAGCGAGCCGGTTCACGGCGGTCTGTGTGGTACCTCCACCGGCGGGCATCGCTCCCAGGAACGCGCCTCCTACATTGGCAATCCCCGTAGCCAGCAACTCCCGATTTGCTCGTATCGGCGGCTCCTCACTCTTGGCGAACGCTCGGCCGGCAGCAATTGTCTCGGTAAAACTCATGAGCGCTATGCCTAAAGCCCCAGGCCAGAGCTCCTCTGCAAGCGAGAAATCCGGAAGAGTAATGGAAGGTAGACCCTGAGGAATGTGGCCGACTAACTCCACTCCGTGTAGCTGCAGCCCCAGGAGGCGCGCACCTATGATTCCTGCAGCCACGGCGATCAGCGGAGCGGGCGCTCGCGGAAGGAATCGTTCGATCCCCACTAACAAAACGATCATGGCTATCCCAACGGCTAATGTCGTTAGTGACGCTTTAGGCGTACCGCGGGCAATAGCCAGCACGTTATGGAAAAAAGAACCCCTGGGAAAATGAATGCCGAGAATTTTTGGGACCTGGTCCAGTACGATGACAATGCCGATACCCGCCTTAAAGCCAATCAATACTGGTTCGGAAATGAAATTAGCGATAAAGCCCAGCCGCAGCAACGAAGCAAGAACGAGGAAGCCCCCGACCATTAGTGTCAACATTACTGAAGCCTTGAGGAGGGATGACGGATCACCGCCAGGCGCGACTAGGCCGAGTTCGGTTGCGGTTAGAACTGCGATGGTAGTGGTGGTGCTCACACTCAAAGGACGAGAGCTGCCCATCACGGCATAAATCGCCATGGGGACTAAGGCTGTGTACAGCCCCACTTGTACGGGCAGTCCCGCGATCGTCGCATAGGCCATGGCCTTGGGAATGACCACGGCGGCCGTGGTTAGACCCGCGATAAGATCCGGCCGCAACCAGTCCTTCTGGTAACTGAACAACCAATCTGCAATTGGGAGGTAGGCGCGACTTTGGCGGACCGTCGACAAGTTTTCCCCCACCACAGCTTCCGGGCGCCGGCCATCCGAGCAATTCAGCAACTTAAGGTCTGAGCCCACATTCGACCAATGACGACGTGTGCGCGGCTGGCTGGACTTTGATGACGGTGCCCGGCTTCGAATGCTAGCAACGCAACTCCTTTGCAGCACCTAGGGATTTGCCTAGTGGCACTTCACTGGCCTTGACGGTAGAAGTTGAGCCCGCCCCATCTGAAAATGCCGTCCCCTGCCGAAAATGGCGAACGAACCGTTGAAATGTCTATTGACTTAGCGAGAAAGCCCAAGCGAGTCTTGGAACCTGTAGAGAGAATTTCGGAGTTCTTGTTTGGGCTCATCATGGTTCTCACGCTCACATGCACATTCCGTGCGGGTGGGGCCAACCGTGGCAGCGTCCGCACTATGCTGATGGAAGCGCTCGGCTGTAATGTGGCCTGGGGATCATCGATGCGTTCTTCTATCTCTTAAACTGTCTTGGTGAGAGGGGGCATGCAATTGCTCTCCTTCGGCGGCTGCGCAGGACCTCGGACCCGAGCGAGGCAAGGCGACTCGTTGCCGGGGCGTTGCCACCATTTGGTGGCATCCCTCCTGGAGCCTCAAGAGATTGAGTCGTTGAAAGGGAAATTGACACAAATTCCTGAATCAACCGTATGGCCTCGACTTGCCAAAGAGGACTGGCTTGGATCTCTGGGAGTGTTTCTCCTGGTATTTCTGTCGCTGTTTCCTGTGGTGGTCCCATTCATTTTCATCAGCAATGCCCGACTGGCGCTCCGCATTTCTAATGGGATTGCTATTTTGCTGTTGTTTCTGGCGGGCTATTCATTCGGCCGCTTTGCGAATAGCAATCCCTGGCGAACGGGGCTCGCCATGGTCATCTTCGGGGCCACGGTAGTCGCTGTCGCGATCCTCCTAGGAGGGTGAGGGAGCGTAAAATCCTCCGTGACAGTACTGCTGGTTCTTCGCGCGAGCCCCCAATGCAGCCACTGCAGGCGATGAGTGGTAACCTTTTGTGAATAGGATTAGAATTCCGCTGCTACAACTGGTGTCGTAGTGAAATACCGTTCAGATCGGTCTTGGACAAGGAATACCAATCTTTATTCATTTTTGGTTCTGTTCGAACGCGTTCCATTCAGGGCTTCGGGGGCGTTGGTCAACCTCCTATGGAGCACGCCAGGGCCTCGGGTTTAATGGTTGAGCGACCGCCGGTGCAGGTAGATGAGCCTCGAAAATAGTTCGCTCTCACGTCAAGCAAGACGTCTTTCAGGAATAGGGGTTCGGTCGCGGCAGACCTCGCTGCTCTCAGCTCTCGTCTTCCTAGTCTTGGTGAGTGGACCCCGCACTTCAGCTCAAGCGCCTCAGAAGAAGAATGTCCTGATTCTCAGCGATGTGGGCTTATCGCATTCCCTTACCGCCAAAATCACGGAGCAGATTGTCGTCGGGGTACAGGAGAGGCCTGATCGCCACGTCGAAATTTACTCTGAGAGTCTCGATCTCGAGTCATTTCCAGGTAGACCGTCGCGAGAAGAGACACGAGACTGGCTTGTTAAGAAATACGATCATAGGTTGGACGTAGTCGTAGCAGTGGGCGAAGGCGCAATCAATTTCCTCTCAAGTGACACCCAGGCCCGGTTCTTGGAGGTCCCCATCGTTATTTGTGGGACTCCCCTGGGCCAGGTGAGCAATCCAAAGCTCGATTCCAGATTCACAGGAACGTGGGTGAAACTTGAACCAGAAAAGACACTAGAAGTGGCCTTGCGTCTTTTCCCGGATACGCGTCACGTGTTTGTTGTGGGAGGTAGTTCCGACTTTGACAAGGCAGTCCTGTCATTGACGAAACTAGCGCTCAGTTCCTTTAACACGAAAGCAGAAATTGTCTATCTGGCAGAGATGGAAGTGGGCAGGCTACTGGAACGACTGGAGAATCTACCTGACCATTCCATCGTGTTCTATGTCTCTTTCCTTCAGGATTCCACTGGAAAGAAATTTCTCAATGCAACAAAAGCACTTCCGATGATCGCTGCAGCCTCTAATGGGCCAGATTTTGGCATGTCCGACACTTATATGGGACATGGGATTGTTGGCGGGGACATGCTGACTTTTGAAAAACAAGGGAAAATTACGGCTCAGATTGTTTCGCAACTATTGGATGGGAAAAGAGCGCAGGAACTTCCAATTGAGACACTCCCCAGTGTGTACATGTTCGACTGGCATGAACTGCAAACCTGGCATATCCCAGAAAGCAACCTGCCTTCGGAAAGCGTCATCCTGTTTCGCGAACCCAATCTTTGGGAGCGCACCAAATGGGCATGGGCCACTGCATTCCTGATCATACTAGGTCTTTCGACGCTGGCAGCGTATCTGCAACACAGCCGAATACAGTTGGAATTTGCCAGAGAGAAGCAAAGACAGCTTAGCGGCATGCTGATCAACGCCGCGGAGCAGGAACGGCTCCGGTTAGCCTCGGAACTTCACGATGACTTTGGCCAGAGACTGGCGCTACTCGCGTTGGGTCTGGAGAATGTGGAAGAAGCAACGCCCGCTTCATCCCAAGAGGTCCATCAACAACTACGAGGACTGGTAAATTCCATAGGCGAGATTGGTGCTGATCTTCACACCCTGTCCCACCAATTACATTCATCCACATTGGAGAGCCTTGGACTTGTTCCTGCCGTCAGTGCATTGTGCAAGGAATCTGCCGCCCGCCAAGCCATCAAGATAGATTTCACGTCAGATGATATTCCTCGGTCGGTCCATCCAGACACAGCCTTGTGTGTTTTCCGTATCGTTCAAGAAGGTCTTGCGAATCTGAAGAAGCACAGTCGTGCGAAGGAGGCTCTAGTGTGTTTGCGCAGGGCTGACGATAGATTGGTCATTTCTGTGCGAGATGAAGGTTGCGGATTCGATTTGAAAGAGCTGTACCGGAAAGCAGGGCTTGGGATCCGAAGCATGAAAGAGCGCGCCAATTTGCTAGGCGGAGAATTGAAGATTCAATCTGCCCCGGGCAGGGGAACAACCGTCGAGGCGTGGATTCCACTGGAGTTGACCGAGCATGATAGTGTATCGTCACAGTAATGATACAGGCCGCAGCTATTCACGCGTTCTATCCCTGTTCTTCGGCCTCCGGCATCATTCTCGCGCAATGTGGCGGGGATCACAGCCTACGTTAGCGTTTGACTTTAAGCAGGTAGCGCGTGCTTCGGATCGATACCGGAGCAACTCTTCCGAACGAATTGGAGCGGGTTCCCCAGAGAGGGCGCCCATTTATGGAAATCCCGCGCAAAGACGACTGTCGTCCCCGCTTTCTGATCGCCGATGACCATGCAATCTTCGCTGAGGCCTTGAAGATCTATCTGGAGCAGACGTATCCGGTTGTTGGCATGGTTTCCGACGGCCGTGCCTTGATCGAGGCGGCCCTCAGGGTCAAGCCCGAAGTAATTGTCGCCGACGTAGGGATGCCCATCCTGAATGGATTGGATGCAGCCCGCAGAATTAAGCAACATGCTCCCAACATCAAGTTCATCTTTCTTACGATGCGAGACGATCCAAATCTGGCTGCTGCGGCGCTCGAACTCGGACCGATCGCATTCGTCCTGAAGCACTCGACGGGGACGGAATTACTGAAGGCGATTGATAGTGTGCTACAAGGGAAATCCTATGTGACTGTCAAGCTGAGGGCGGATGATTGGGTGGCCACAAAAGCTCGGGCACGGCAGTTCGCCAAGGAATTGACGCAACGCCAGCGAGATATCGTTCAATTGTTTGCCGAAGGACGGCCCATGAAGGAAATCGCGGGACTGCTCTGCGTGAGTGAAAAGACTGTGGAATTCCACAAGCATCACATCATGGAAGCTTTCAACCTCAAGAGTAATGCGGAATTGGTATTGTTTGCTTTGAAGCATGGACTTGTCTCCGTAGATCCCGAACCGTCAGTGCGTGCACGCGCGGCACACAACGGGAGATGAAAATCCCTGTAATTGCAGATTAATGGCCTAGGGATTTCCCCAGTGGCGAAGTACGTTCACACCCTCTAACATCCACCTAGGTTTGATACCGCACCGTGGACCGCTGAAGCGCATGAAAGCAAGTGTATGATTGATCTGGACGGAGGCGAATTTGATTCGCCCAAGCATATTCTTGGCCGATGACCATCCTGAATTCCTGAAAGCCGAGATCGCTCTCCTGCAACCCCACTTTGAACTTGTCGGAACAGCAAGCGATGGGGCTTCGCTTGTATCAGAGGCACGAGCGCCTCAAGCCGGACGTGGTTGTGGTTGATATCACCATGCCAGTAATGAACGGCATTGACGCTGTTCATAAACTCAAAGAGTCCGGATCTAAGGTCAAGGTCGTATTTCTGACGATTAACACTGGTGAAGAATTCGTTAACGCATGTTTAGCCGAGGGTGCACGAGGTTTCGTGTGGAAATCCCGAATGAAGGCCCACCTGATCCCGGCGATTTATGCGGTTCTCGAAGACCGACCTTATATCTCTCCACTTACTTCACTCTGACTGTTACGAATTCCTTAATTATTCCATGGACTCTGCAGTTAGGGATTTCCCTAGTTGCGGCGCGGCTGAGGCAGTCTAAATGAGAAGTAGTGCGAGTTGACACAATACAGGAAAGGTGCGGAAGAGCGCTACGGATTCTCTAGAGCGTATGGCATAACCCCACCTAGCTCGCTGATTCAATATTGAGGCTGTAATTGCGGGTTGTGCAACAGCTTCTAGTTATATATAGGACTGCTATTGTCTCTAGTTGTCGGCGCTATTGCCAACAGCCTACATGGGTACATGCCGAAGACCGGGAGCTTACTGCCACTGATTAACTCGACGGGCATGCTTTGCCTGTCGGCTTCACTCAGGTGAAGTTGCTCCGTGCGAATATCGGCGTTTAGCGTGGCTCGAAAGAGGAATCCAACATTACGGGCTTCTCCTCACCGTCGGGCAGCTGAAGAGAGAAATGCTGTAGACGATTGGCCGGCGGAATGTAGAGGAAGAAGTTAGGAAGGAAGTTCAATCATGATAAAGAAAACTCGACGATCGAAACTTCTTAGGAAAATAAGTCAAAACGCTCTCGCCGTACTGTGCTCTTTTCTGCTTTTGCAAATGGGACCCGCCTCGTGCTGCTCAAACGCAAGAGAAGCCTGACAGCCCGGTCCCGAAAGGGCGCGTCAACACACCGCCGGAGCAGCAACAAGCTACCGTCAAAATACCTCCGGACCAACTTGACTCCCTTGTCGCGCCTATCGCCTTTACCCGGACCCTATGCTTGCGCAGGTTCTGGCCGCATCCACCTATCCCATTGGAAATTATCCAGCTCCAGCAGTGGCTGGCAAAGAATAAGGATCTGAAGGACAAGGCGCTCGTGGATGCGGTCTCGAAACAACCTTGGGACCCAAGCATTCAGGGCTTGGCTGCCCTTCCCGACGTAGTGAAACGCCTCGCGGATGACATTCAGTGGACCACCGATCTTGGCAACGCTTTCTGCACCAGCAAAGCGACGTGATGGATGCCGTTCAGCGCATGAGGAAAAAGGCCAAGGACGCCGGCAACCTGAAATCGACCGAGCAGCAAAAAGTAGAAACCAAGGTTGTGGAATCCAAGCAAGTCATTGTCATCGAACAATCCAATCCGGAAGTTGTTTACGTTCCGAGCTATAACCCTGCCGTCGTCTACGGCCCGCCTGTTTATCCCTATCCACCCATCGCTTACCCTCCTCCTGGCTACTACGCTGCCGGCGTGGCGATTTCTTTCGGTGTGGGTCTGGCCATGGGAGCGGCATGGGGAGGTGGCTGGGGCTATGGCTGCGGTTGGGGCGGCAACAACAACGTTACCATCAACAACAATAATAATTTCAATCGCAACACCAATGTCAACGGTGGAAACCGCAACAACGTTAACGGCGGCAACCGCGTCAATGCGAATGGAAATCGCGCTGGCGGATCTGGTGGCAACAATTGGCAGCACAACGCTCAGCACCGTGGTGGAGCTCCCTACTCGGATCGCTCCACGGCGAACAAATATGGCGGCACCACTCGAGGGGCATCGGTG
Organism: Candidatus Acidiferrales bacterium; assembly: GCA_963792145.1. Classification (GTDB taxonomy): domain Bacteria; phylum Acidobacteriota; class Terriglobia; order Acidiferrales; family UBA7541; genus Acidiferrum. The sequence continues at coordinate 14,153 of CAWBVH010000044.1, read as the reverse complement.
TCGGATCGCCAATCCAATGCACGTCAAAATCAAGCGAACGCTGGGAACAGAGGTCAATCCGGCGGGCGCGCGAACCAGGGTCAACTGGGTGGACAACAACCGCGTGCGAACGACCGTAGCTCGGGCGGCGAAATCGTCGTTCATCAGGAGGCGGTGGAGATCGCGGTGGCAATCGAGGCGGACCTCATCCGGCGCAAGTAACAGAGGCAGCGCTCTCGGTGGTGGTTCCAGTGCCAGGAGCGGCAGTTCAGCGCGGGCCAGCAGCTCGCGAGGCAGTTCCAGTATGGGATCTCGCGGTGGTGGCGGCGGGCGGAGGAGGTAGACAAGTCATGAACGAGGAAATACAAATGAACCCAAGAAAATCAAGTGTGCTAGCACGAAAGAGCTCTCGTGGGCTTGTCCATTGTTGCCCTCTGTTGCACACTTGCTCTGCTCTTCTCTTCATTTTATTCGCGCAAGCGAAACCACCCGAATCTTCGCCACAAAACCAGGAAACCTTTAACAGTCCGAAGGAAGCTGCTGACGCACTTATTAAAGCAGCGGAAACCTACGATTGCCCGCGATGAAGCAGATTTTTGGAGCGGCTGGCGAAGATCTGGTCGCCTCGGAAGATCCCGTTCAAGACAAGAATATCGCCATCGCATTTGCCGCGGAAGCGCACCAGAAAAACTCCATCGCCATCGACCCGAAAAAACCGGATCGGGCCATTCTTGTCGTAGGAAACAGGAACTGGCCGATGCCGATCCCGATCGTGAAACGAAATGGAAAATGGTTCTTCGATACCAAAGCTGGCCGCGAGGAGATGCTCTACCGGCGCATCGGCGCGAACGAACTGGATGCCCTTCAGATTTGCCGAAACTACGTGTATGCCCAGCACGAATACGCATTGAGAAACACGATAATTCCGAAGTGAACCAATACGCTCAGCGAGTTATCAGCACGTCTGGAAAACAAGACGGACTTGTGTGGCGAAATCCCGATGGAAGTCTGGGAGGACCGATTGCTGAGGGCATCGCGGATGCTATTGCAGCAGGGTTATTCGGATCAAGCGAAGCCCTATCACGGGTATTTCTTCAAGATACTCAAAGGACAGGGCCCCGCGGCGCCGCTGGGGAAAATGGATTTTGTGGTGAGGGAGCCATGATCGGCGGCTTTGCTCTCGTCGCTGCTCCTGCAGACTACCGGTCACTGGCGTGAAGACCTTTATCGTCAGTTATGAAGGCATTGTCTACCAAAAGGACTTGGGCCCAGACACGCTCAAGATCTTTAAGGAAATGGAACTGTATAACCCGGACAAATCCTGGAAGCCCACGAACGATAGCTGGCCGGCTGATGTGTCGGATGCGCGGCTAGAGCAGCCCAAGATTGAATTTGCTTGGTCCTAGGGATTTGCCTAGGTGTGGGTCCTCCTCTTGATGTCAGTTTCGGCGTGGTCGGCAATTAAAGGTTATGAGCCGGGGGAGGGCGAAGAGAGAGGGCAGCGAGAAATTTTCGCGGGCTCCTATTCACTTGCCGCCTTTCCCTGGTCGGCAGCTGCTTGTCCGGTTATCACCGACCCCCGAATCGGGGGACCGTTCAACGAAATATTATTTTGGCGTGGCTGGTACACGACAGCAGTGGAGGGCCGGAGGCCGAACGAATGACTACAGAATGTAAATACAAAATCCCGTTGGGGCCGAGCCACAAAATGTCGACTAGAAATCTTCCGGCGTTCCGCCGTATGCGGAAAAGAGCATTCGCCCGCGTCGCATTTCGCCTTTTCTTTGCTCCTCACTGCTTATGGCTCGCCACCTTCGTCGGGTGCTCTTCGAAGGAAGAAAAGCCGGCTCCGCCACCCCCTGGCGTCACGATCACTCCGGTACTCCAAAAAGACGTGCCGATCCATCAGGAATGGGTCGGATCGATGGTCGGCAATGTGGACGCTGAGATCCGTCCCAAGGTCGAAGGATTCTTGCTTACCCGTCTCTACACCGAAGGCTCCTATGTGGGGAAGGGGCAGCCGATGTTTGAGCTGGATAAGCGCCAGGCGCAGGCTGCGGTGGAACAGGCTACAGGCAACCTCGAGCGCGCCCGTGCTGCGTTGAGCCAGGCCCAAATCGACGTGCGGCGCTTCACGCCCCTTGTCGCGCAAAGGGCCGTGAGTCAAGCTGAACTGGACAAAGCCACGAGTTCGGAAAGAGCTGCAGCCGCCACCGTGGACGCGGATCAAGCTGCTCTGGATAACGCCAAGTTGAATCTTGGCTGGACGACAGTGACTTCGCCGATCTCCGGCATTGCCGGGGTCGCCAAGGTCGGAATCGGCGACCTGATTACCCCGACTACGGTCATGACGACCGTTTCGACCGTGAACCCAATCTATGTTGACGTCAACATCGCCGAACAGGACTACATGCGGTTCCGACGGGTGAACCAACCAAGAAAGAAAGCAGAATCTCGAATTGATCTTGGAGACGGTACCGTCTATCCGCACCGTGGTAGCGTGCGCTTCGTTAACCGCGAAGTGGATTCACGCACCGGAACGATTCAAGTACGCGGAGAATTTCCAAATCCGGGAAACGTGCTTCGCCCCGGCCAGTACGCGCGCCTGCGCGCGGTCACGGAACTGCGCAAGGACGCACTGTTGATCCCGCAGCAAGCCGTGTCCGAACTGCAAGGGATCTATCAGGTTGGGGTCGTCGGTTCAGACAACAAGGTTACGATAAAGACAGTGAAACTTGGCCCACAGTTCGGTGACAGGTGGGTGGTCGAATCCGGACTTCAGGAGGGGGAGAACGTGATCGTCGACGGATTACAGCGCGTGAAGACGGGCGTGACGGTTGCACCCACTCCGTACAAAGACACTCAGGCCAGTGCACCGAGTGGTGAGAAGTAGCCATGTCGAAATTCTTCATCAGCCGTCCCATCGTCGCCATAGTCATTTCGATCATCACCGTACTTGCCGGAGTTGTGGCGATGACGAAGCTGCCCATCGCCATGCTTCCCGACATTGTGCCGCCGCAAATAAGCGTTGCGACGACGTACACAGGTGCCGATGCCCTGACCATCGAACAGTCTGTTGCTACGCCCATTGAGCAGCAAATGAATGGTGTGGACAACATGCTGTACATGATGTCCACAAACGCGAATGACGGGACCATGAATCTTAAGGTCACTTTTGACGTGGGCACAAACGTGGATATCGACCAGGTGAACACGCAGAACCGAGTGGCCCAAGCCAATCCCAATCTTCCGACCTCCGTCAGCCAGTACGGGGTGACCGTGAAAAAGCTAATGGGGCTCCCTCTCCTTGTCGTTTCGCTTTATTCCCCCAACAGCTCCTACAGTGGGGAATTTCTGGGGAACTACGCCACCATCAATATTAACGACGCGATTTTGCGCATTCCGGGGGTTGGGCAAGTCACAAACTTCGGCGCCGCTGATTATGCGATGCGCATCTGGGTAAAGCCGGATCAGTTGACGAAGCTCGGTCTGACAGTTTCTGACCTGACGAATGCAGTTCAACAACAAAGTCAGGTCAACCCTGCAGGTCAGATTGGCGGGGAGCCTGCTCCTAAAGGCCAGCAGTTTACCTATTCTGTGCGAGCGCCCGGCCGACTCACTAATGCGGAAGAATTTGGCAACGTTATTGTGCGCCAAAACCCAGATGGATCGACGGTGAGGCTTAAAGACGTCTCGCGGATTCAGTTGGGCAGCTTGGTTTACCAACAAATCGGGCGGTTCAACGGAAAACCGGCTGTGATCATTTGTGTTTACCAGGCCCCCGGCTCCAACGCGCTGGCGGTGGCGAACCAGGTGAAAGCACAAATGGAGGAGTTGCAATCCCGGTTCCCTCAGGATCTCGATATACCGTATTGCCATGGACACTACCCTTCCGATCACGGAAGGGATGAAAGAAATCGTTACGACGCTACTTGAGGCCATCGGCCTAGTTATTATTGTCGTCTTTCTGTTTCTCCAGAACTGGCGCGCGACCCTCATTCCATTACTAGCAGTTCCGGTTTCGCTCGTTGGCACCTTTGCCGTCTTCCCCATACTCGGTTTTTCCATTAACACACTCTCTCTCTTCGGGCTGATTCTTGCTGTTGGCCTCGTTGTAGATGACGCCATCGTGGTGGTGGAAGCGGTCGAACATCATATTGAACATGGGCTGTCGCCCAAAGACGCCACCCTGAAGGCAATGGAAGAAGTATCGGGCCCGGTGATTGGAATTGCCCTGGTACTTTCCGCTGTATTTATCCCGATGGCCGCGCTAGGCGGCATTAAAGGTCTGCTGAACCAGCAGTTCGCAATTACGATTGCCATCTCCGTGTTGATCTCGGCCTTCAATGCCTTGACTCTCTCGCCGGCGCTGTCCGCGCTCTTGCTCCGTCCGCGCAAGAAGTCCAAAGGCCCTCTTGCTAAGTTCTTTGACAAGTTCAACTACTACTTTGGGAAAATGACGGACGGCTATGTCAGTTGGAGCCACGTCCTTATTCGCCGGTGGGTACTCGCCATGGTCCTGCTCCTGGGTATCGCCATTGTGGGCGGTCTCATGGGTAAGAGTCTTCCCACGAGTTTCATTCCGGAGGAGGATCAGGGGTACGCCTTTCTTCAGATTCAATTGCCTGATGCTGCCTCCCTCCAGCGGACCGACGCGGTGATGCGCAAGCTTGATGAAATGTTGGCGCACACCCACGGCGTAAAAAGCTACAGTGGCATCTCCGGCTTCAGTCTGTTGTCCAACACGTCGGCCTCGTACACAGGTTTCTACTTCCTTCAACTTGAACCCTGGGATGAGCGCCTGACTGCGGAGCTTTCCGCGAATGGACTCATGCGGGGTCTTAACCAGAGGATGCGAAAGGAATTTCCAGAAGCAATTGCATTTGCTTTTGGCCCTCCCGCCATTCCTGGACTGGGCACGGCCGGTGGATTCACGTTCATGCTGCAGGATCGCAGCGGGGGAAGTGTTGAACAGCTCTCAGAAATATCGGAGAGATTTACTCTGGCTGCTCGAAAACGGCCCGAGATTTCCTCGCTTGTGACCACCTTCCGTTCATCCGTACCGCAGCTGTTTGTAAATGTCGACCAGGATCGCGTACTGAAGCAAGGACTCCAGTTCAGCGAGGTTTACCAGACGCTCCAGGCTTTCTTGGGAGGAGCCTATGTAAACCAGTTCAACCGTTTCGGACGCCAGTGGAAGGTCTACATCCAGGCGGAGCCGGAGTACCGCACCAACGTGGACAAAATCAACAGCTTTTATGTTCGGAACTCGAAGAGTGAGATGACACCGTTGGCTTCTCTGGTCACGGTGAAGCGTGTTTCGGGGCCTGAGTACACAAATCGCTTCCAAATGTTTCGAAGTATACAGATCAACGGATCACCTGCCCCCGGATACAGCTCCGGACAGGCTATGGCCGCCATGGAAGAAGTTGCAAAGGAAGTTCTGCCTTCCGGGTTCGGTTATGCCTGGATGGATATGTCCTATCAAGAAAAGAAGGCCGAGGGCGGACAAGCCATGGTATTCGGCATGTCGTTCCTGTTCGTGTTCCTGATTCTAGCCGCACTGTATGAGAGCTGGTCTATGCCTTTCAGTGTTCTCTTGTCGGTCCCCGTGGCGGTTCTGGGAGCGTATGGCGGACTGATATTGCGCAAGTTCGATAATAACGTATTCGCACAGATCGGGTTGGTGATGCTCATCGGACTCACCGCCAAGAACGCGATTCTGATTGTTGAATTCGCGATCCTGGAGCATTCGAAGGGCAAGGAACTTGTGGCGGCGGCTCTTGAAGGCGCCAAGTTGCGGTTGCGGCCTATCCTGATGACCTCGTTCGCGTTCATTCTCGGCTGCGTTCCTCTTTGGACCGCAAAGGGCGCGGGCGCCATTGGTCGAAAGGTGCTGGGCACTTCGGTGGTCACCGGAATGTCAGCCGCGAGCGCCCTTGGAATCTTCTTCGTTCCTGTACTATTCGTTTTGGTGGAGCGCCTCGCCAAAAAGAAACCCCACGTTGAAGCGGGCCGATCCCCGGCGCTCGAAGGAGGCCACGACTGATGCGAATAACCGGCACAGTTGCGCTCCTGTCACTTTTCTTCACGGGCTGCAGTGTGGGTCCCAAATACAAACGCCCGGCACTCCAGCCTCCAACTGACTTCTATGCAGAACGACAGATAACCGCGAGCTCCGAGGCAGATCTGGCGTGGTGGGACTTGTTCAAGGATCCGGTACTACAAGGCCTCATTCGGGAAGCGCTGAAGAACAATTATGACCTGCAAGTAGCGCTGGCCCGGGTAGAGCAGGAACGTGCCCTCGCCGGTGTGGCTCGGTCCCAATACTTCCCGCAAGTTGGATACGGCGGCAGCATTTCCGGGCAGCAGGCTCCGTTTCCCCTCGTTTCGAACCATACCTACTATTCTTATAACTTCAGCACTATGTGGGAAATCGACCTGTTTGGGCGGATACGCAAACTGAACGAAGCGCAACGTGCTGTGTATTTCGGCAGCGAGGATGCCAGACGCGACATTCGTCTTCTAGTGCTCTCGGAAGTTGCTCAGGGATACTTTCAACTGCGAGCACTCGATGCCGATGTGGAGGTTGCGCACCGAACAGTGAAGAGTTTCCAAGATACTCTGGACATCTTTCAGCACAGACTTGAAGGTGGTGCCGCTTCCGGCCTAGAGGTTGCCCGGGCACAAGCGGCTCTCGCGAATGTCGCCGCTGTCATCCCAGACCTTCAGAGACAGACGGTTGCGCAGGAGGCAGCGTTAAATTTGCTCTTAGGGCGCAACCCGGGCCCCATTGCCCGTGGCAGCGCCTTGGCCGAGCAGTTTGACCCACCGGAGGTGCCAACCGGTTTGCCATCACAGTTGTTGGAGCGCCGGCCGGATCTCCAGCAGGCTGAGGAGAATCTGATTGCTGCGAATGCCAACGTCGGTGTCGCGAAAGCCAATTTTTTTCCGACGATTTCGTTAACGGGCGTGCTTGGTGGCGTAAGCCCGCAACTTTCAGAACTCACAGGTGCTGGCAGAGCGTGGAGCCTGGCCGGCAATTTGGCCGGTCCTCTTTTTACAGCGGGCCGCTTGAAGAACGAATATCGGGCGGCACTGGCGCAACGCGACCAGGCGAAAATTGTTTTTGAGAAGTCGGTTACCCAGGCATTCGGGGAGGTTTCAACGTCGCTCTCGGCCCATCAAGAGCTGGCCAAGGCGTACAAGGAACAGCTTAACTCGGTGGAGGCCTATCGGGAGTCTGTCCGGTTATCGAGCATTCGGTACGACAGCGGGCTCGCAAGCTATCTCGAGATCATTGATGCTCAGATCCAAATGTATCCGGCCGAGCGGTCCGCAATTATCTATGATCTCGGTCGCAAGGAAGCCCTCGTCAACCTTTATCGAGCGCTAGGAGGCGGCTGGAACCTAAATGATTCGCAGTGGATCAGTACCAGTGGGGCATCTGCGCCTGCGCAGTCACCTACTCCCTGAGAGTCCCGATCAACGAGTTGCTGAAAGACGTTGCTCGGACGCAAAGTCAAATCATGGGATGGATTCATGGGATCCGGAACATCCCATGATACGCATTTTGGGATGACGCGAAGTTTCAATACACGACGGAGGAGTCACTCTAATGGCCAAAAAGGATACATCAAAAGAGGAAAAATCTCTGAAGCGGAAGAAATATGAGAAAGAGCTGCGGCGGCTCCAGGCGGAACTCTGCAAACTGCAGGACTGGGTCAAATACAAAGGATTACGAGTGATTGTTGTCTTCGAAGGCCGTGATGCCGCTGGCAAAGGCGGCACGATCCGTGCCATCACGGAGCGGGTAAGCCCGCGCGTATTCCGCTTGATAGCGCTGCCAGCCCCTTCAGACCGTGAGAAAACCCAGATGTATATTCAGCGCTACATGCAACATTTTCCAGGCGCCGGCGAGATCGTGATCTTCGACCGCAGTTGGTACAACCGCGCTGGCGTTGAGCACGTCATGGGCTTTTGCACGGACGAGCAATACCGTCAATTCCTGAAACTTTGCCCCACCGTGGAAAAATACATTACTGACGCCGGAATCATTCTTATCAAATACTGGTTGGAAGTCGGCCAGAAGGAGCAACAACGCCGGTTCGAGGCGCGCCTCAAGGATCCTCTCCGCCAGTGGAAGCTTAGTCCCATGGATCTGGAGTCTTTCCGCCGCTGGTACGATTATTCCCGTGCTAGAGATCGAATGCTTGAGGCCACTGACTCAAAACACGCCCCGTGGCACCTAGTCCGGTCTGACGACAAGCGTAAGGCCCGTCTAAATTGCATTTCCCATCTGTTAAGCATGGTTCCTTACAAAAAAGTTTCCCGCGAGAAGATCAAACTACCGAAGCGCTCGGAAAAGCACGGCTATAACGATCAGGCATCGGTCAAAGGACGTAGATTCATTCCAGAGAAATATTGAGGAGCCGTGGCCAGGGACTCGAAGAACTTGAGGACAAGGGTAATACGCACCGTTGAGTCCGCACTGCAAATCTCGCCGCGACAGGCCTGTGTTCCCGAGCGAATCACGACTGAACCAAGCCAGAGGGCAGGTCATTTGCCTGAAAGGGATTGTATGAAATCGCTGTGGGTAGGAACTCTGAACAATAGGAAGAGATTATTGCAGCTACTCTCGGTGTTCTGCGCTTTGGTTTTGTTCGTGTCGTCAGCAGTAGCCAAAATGGCCACCGATTTCGATCCCAATCTTGAATTCTCGAAATTCAAAACCTTTGCATTTATTGGCGGGGTCGAACATCTTGTTCGCTTGCAGTTGAACCCCAATCAGCTTAATGACAGGATTCATCGGGCCGTTACGCGTGAATTGACGGCCAAAGGTCTACGCGAGGTGAGCCCAGAAGAAAACCCGGACTTAGCGGTGCGCTACTGGGCCAATAGTCAGAAGGACTCGGATGTCGCGACCAACGCTAACTGGGGTGTCTACGGCCCCTACTTCGGTTATCACTGGGGACTCGTTTACTACTCCATGGAAACTTACACTAGCCACCAAGGAACTCTCAGTATTGAACTCATTGACACCAAATCGCGCGAACTCGCCTGGCGCATGTTTGTCAGCGTCAAGTTGATTCATTCTGATCCCGACAAGATTTGGAAGACAGCTGACAGCAACATCAAGAACGCCTTCAAAAGCTATCCGCCCTCTCCAAAAGACATCGAAGTAAAGAAACAACAATGGGCAAAAGAAGACGCTGCCAAGAAGCCCTCCCAACCTTAGTTAACGACGGGTGAGCTGTTGCGCGGCTCCTTGAGCTCTCTTCCTCGATCCGCCCTTAATCAACTCATTCGCCACGGTTGGCCGGTATAGGCGAGGACACTGTTGCAGAGCGTTCCCCCGGAATCAATCTTCTTTCGCGGTGATGCGGCCAACGAGATGGGTACATGTGTGAACCGGTGCTTCCAGAAACCGACGACCATGTTTTGCGTCTGGGGTTGAGATGAAACCGTCTTGATTGTAGCGGGACTTTCTCGATCCAACAACCAGTGCTGCCCGACAATCATCAATTTCGCAAAGCTAGTCGCCGAGAGTCGATAATCGGTTGATTCAGTGTGTGTTGGACTCGTACGGTGAGGTCGGAGCGTTTTGCAGGAGGGAGGGAGCCGTCGAAGAGGCCGCGAGGGAGGGTCTTGGATGGCCAAAGAGAAAGTAGTAGAAGCACCCGCAAGCGGGCACGGAAGGTTTCAATTGTAGCTGGGATTCAACTGGAATCCGACCGAGAGGTAACGAGAAACTGATACGCCAGCCTGTGAGCCAAATCGCAAAAACCGAAGGAACAACTTCGGAGGTGGCTGCGAACCTGGCGATGAAAGAACACCAGGGTCAAGGTGAACGCCAGAACACGAATCATGGTGAGCACGATCAATGCCTGGCCGCGGCCCTGATGCACGGATGGTTTTTTGAGGTGGCCGTCGGTAGTGATGGTCTGAAGCACTTCCGTGTCGATGACCCAACGACTGCGGCCTAACTGATGGACGAACCCGGAGGAGCGGAATATTCCGTTGCGTTTCAACTGACGGGCGAGATCACAGCCGAGAGTGAAAATGGCACCGGGATCCTGCCTTTCCAGGGCGTACCCCATAGCATCTTCACTGAGAGAGCCAATACGTTTCGAAAGAGCACCGCTGTGGCATTCCGTTTCGATGCGGTGCAAAGCGGGAAACTGACAAGAGGCACCCAGAAACACCGCGTCAAAGATCTTCTTCCCGTGGTGGCGTGGAGACTGGCGACTATCGGGCAAAGCGCCCAGTTTTGCGGAGAAATCAAACACCTTGTCCAGATAGGCTTTGAATCGGGTTCTCTACTCTCTCCGAATGTGTTCGACCGCATCGAACATACGGCGGAGTCTTTAGCGGCGGGAATCGACTGACGCCGAGCGAATCTGCCCGAAAAGCAGGCAGATTTACACTGCGGCGTCTTGACCTGAGTTTCTATCATGTTAGAGTAACTCTTGTATTTTAGTCTTTGCGCTGGTCGGTCCTACGTCCGTCGAGGAGATGTTTCCGTCATGCCCGTAAAAAATGTTCGAAAGACCTGGGCTGTCCGCGCGGGGACGGTTCCGCGCGCTCACGTACGCCAATCCCGGAAGGTGAGAGGCGAAGCTGGTGAGGAGTTGGGGCTTCGCGAGCGCAAGAAGGCGCGGCTTCTTAAATAGGCTGCGCCAGTTTTCTCCTGATTGGATTGCCCCTGGTCAACTTTGCTTGTTTCGAGACCCAGTTCACCCAACTATCCGAGCTTTCCCAGCTTGGTCCTTACCGATTAGCCTCTGTCTTAGCCAGCATCACAGCCGACGTCAGGGCCGCCGCCTCGTAATACCGCACCATTCGTTGCGGTTCCTCCGCCTTGTAAGGTGCCAGATTATGCGCCCACCGAAACCCAATGGGTTGAAACCAAAGTTCCACGTCCACTTTGAACGGTCCCGTTGCATTCCCGGTCGAGACCACATACTGCACCGAGCTTCCGCGGTCTGTGAATCCCGGATCGTTGGCCACGTCGCCTGTCACCGCGATATCCTTGCTTGCGGTGGCCTTATCGAAGCCGTGCGGCAACAGCCGATTGTCCTTCAAGTACCCGACAGCATGGAGCAGACCGGTCGTAACCTTCCCCTCCGAATCCTTCAGGATCGGTTCGTAAATTTCCACTTCCTGTGAACTCGTAATCTCGCGATAATGCGGCTCGAACTTCAGAGGGTCTTCGTCGTTGTCGTTGCCCATAATCGACCCGTCCGGATTGAGCGCACCCGACTCAAACACCACACGCCCATGGGCGTCCCTCACCGCAAAATGTAGCCACGCCCGCCGTGAAGGATAAGCTGTAGGCAGCTTATGCCCGCCCAGATTCTCCACATGCACATCTAGACGAAACAGTCACGAACTATCGATTGGGCTTGCCCAAAACGCTGAACCAATGTCTGATGTGCATGAAAGGTGAGTTGCATGGCGAAGTTGATCTCCATGATGAACACGTCACTCGATGGTTACACAGAAGACGAGCATGGCGGCTTTGGCTGGACCGCTCCCCAGGACGAAGAAGTGCACACCTGGATCTTCGCGCATGTGTCGTCATTCCGCACCTGTCTTTACGGACGGAGAGTGTACGAGACGATGCTGTACTGGGAGACTGCGCACACGGTTCCCGATCAGCCACAGTTCGTGCTCGACTTTGCGAGGCAGTGGCAGGCAGCGGAGAAAATCGTTTACTCGAGGACCCTCGCCGAGCCGCGCAGCGCACGGACAAAAATCGAGCGGTCTAGTCTTTCGATCCCGATGGGGTCCGCAAGCTCAAGGCAAATGTCTCGAGCGACATCGCTGTGGCCGGTCCTGAACTCGCCGCGCAGGCGATCCAGGCAGGGCTTGTCGACGAGTTCCAAATGCGTGTCTGCCCAGTGGTCATCGGCGGCGGAAAGCGGTACTTCCCGAGTGGTATGCGGCTGGATCTGGAGCTGGTCGACGAGCGGCGGTTCCGCAACGGGGAGATCTTTCTGCGGTATGCGGTCCGCGGCCAGTCGAAGTGAAGGGTGGAACGTCACCCGTCAGGCATGAGTTGGCGTGAAATCGCCTATGCACTCATCGAAACCAGATTTGTAACGCGAAGTCGGCTTGTGTTTGCTATTCACCTCGATACTTCAGTGATGGCAAGCGCGTTTGTCGTTACTAATCCGACGGACGAACCGATAACTTCCGGCTTGCCCGTCATCTGCCCAGAATGCGAAACCAGCCAGTCCGAGTCGTGAGCGTTATGATTCCATAACAATGTCGGATCCCGCGCCCGAGTAGACCTTGGTGGTTGCGACCAACCAAGGCCCGGGAGAAAGTAGCCAACGATGATTGTTGTAGGTTGTGACTACCATCCTGGGTTTCAACAAATCGAATGGGTGGATAGCGAAACGCGGGAACTACATGAACGACGACTCGGGCACCCCGAAGAAATTCAGCGACGCGGAGTGGCTTGGCCGACCCGGCATTCGTCCGCGTCAATCACGTTTTCCTGAATATAAGCGGATGTGCTGCGATCATGGGATTGCTCCCGAGGTTCTAGCTTCGCACCGTTTGAGCTCGGCGCTTCTAGCCAGCGGCGCCGTCTTGTGCATCAGAACCCGTAGGACGAGTGCTGCGACGGAGACCATCAGAAGGAAGGCTGCAGGTCCTATTCCTTTCATATCGCCCACACGCAGATGCGAGACAACCGCCCCCACGAAGTAAACGACCAGGCCCACGCCCGCAGCCATTCCCAGGACTGGCCACCGGATGCCGAGCACCAGCCCCACTGCCCCGGCAATCTCACAAGCTGCCAAAAGCGGAAAATACTGCAACGGCACGCCTACGACTTCGCGGACTACCTGCACGATGCGCGGATCGCGGCGTAGCTTCCCGACCCCGGAAAACGCCGCTATCGCCGCGAGAACGATGGTAAGGACCAGATATGGCATCTCCTATGCACTCGCCACTTTCCAGAGATCATCCTCAGCGATCTGCCGTACCGTCCGACCACTTGGCGACGGGAATCAGAAACACGGTCAGTCGCTCTGGAGTGTCAGTGAATGCTGCAACCACCGGGGAACCCGGCAAGCCTGCGCCCCAAACGGCGGGCTCCGTTAACGGAACAAAAAACATCAGGTGGGGATGCCAGCGTCCGTCACGGTCGCTCAAGTACCCTTGTTTTGACATCATGTAGCACATCGCGCCGGACTCCTGCGCCGGCAACTTTTTCTTGTCGATGGCGGCTTGGATCGCGGCGAACATCTGATCCTTTGAACGCCCTGCCAAGATCAACTCAGTTCTCTTGATGATGAGTGGAAGGAAGGACCGTGCGGCTGGCGCGTTAAGGCAGATTGGAGAGCGCAGCTTGGGATTCCAAAAGTCTGGATCGTCAATTCCGGCGGCCCACGATCGTTGCACCATGCACACGAACCCGTTTTTTCCTTTGACGACGGTTTCGTAGCCGCGGCGCCCGAGCACCATGACCTCGGCATCACGTGAGATGGAGTCCGGGGCGGCACTTCGTGCCAGTACCATTTCAGCATTCGCATCCGCTATCAGGTATTGGTCCAACGGGGCCATGCTTGGATACGACGTCTTGGAATCCTGTGCGTGCGTTTGCCACGCCGCGCCGAGCACGCCAACCAGCACAAAGCTTCTTAATGCAATCGTTCTGAGACTTGTTTGATTCATCGATGTCTCCTGAGATGGGGATTCTTTTGCGATACAAACGCATGCCCTTCGGGCCAGGCCGCTTGCCAATTCCATTGCCGTCAGGGGGCCTGGACGGGGCTGTGAGAGCGAGGCCAGTCCTCCAATAGAGCAATTTACGATTACCTAAAAGGAAACTTTTGCTTCCAACTGGATCAACCGAGGTTATGCATCTGCCCCCAAACCTGAGCCGAAGATGCTTGGTCGGTGAGCGACGGTTCAATATGCCAGACGCGCTTGAACTCCCATGGATGCTGCTTTCCATCGTAGAACTGATGAGTGGTGAAGCGTTTCCCGCTCTCCGCGGAAGTGTCGTAAACAAACTTATTGCTCTCGCCTTTGGGCATCCCTCCAGGGCCGGTCTGTTCGCCCAGCGGCGTGCCTGGTTGTATCCAAGTCTTGCCGCCGTCATCGGAGCGCTGAATGATTTGTCCAAACCAGCCACTCGTCTGCGACGCATAGATGCG
>CAWBVH010000043.1:0-25983 GCA_963792145.1 Candidatus Acidiferrales bacterium | reverse complement strand
GGCTCGCTGCTGGTGATCGAGCACAACCTGGACGTCATCAAATCGGCTTACTGGCTGATCGACCTGGGCCTGAAGGCGGCGATCAGGGGGCAAGATCATTGCTACCGGAACGCCGGAACAAGTAGCGCGCAACACGCAATCGCATACAGGGAAATATCTCGCACGCGTGCTGGCGAATGGGAACGGCTATGCAAAGCGGCCGGGCCATGGCGCATCCAAATCAGTGGAAACCCCGAAGGGAACAGCAAACGGAGCAAATGGCTTAAGAACGGAGCCATGATGGGGCGTGGTTCTAAATCGCAAAGACTCACCATAGCAACAGGTGCGGTCGCTGTTGGTCTGCTAGGGCTGGCGGTGCGAGTCGATTGTGCGGTGAGTGCAGAGTCGCTGCGCCAGCGATGGCAACAGGCACAAAGCACGCAGGGCAAAACGCAGAAGCTAAAGAATCCGCTGAACGATTTGCTGGAAGAAGCACGAGCGGCGATAGACAAAAATGACTACGACGCCGCGATCCCACCGCTACAGAAATTCCTGGCCGAGCAACCCGATGTGGCATACGCGCACTTCCAGCTTGCGTATGCGTATACAGCGCTGAAGCGTCCGGCGGAAGCGCGAGCGGAATACGAGCGATGCATTGCGCTGGACCCGAAAATGGCCGAGGCGCAGTTGAACCTGGGGATTCTGCTGCTGAACGCGGACCCTAAGGCGGCGATCGCGCCCTTGAGCAAAGCGGTGGAGCTGCAGCCTTCGCAGAGCCGTCCGCGATATTTGCTGGGAATCGCGCAAGAGCGAGCAGGAGATCTTGCGGGGGCGGCGCAGTCATTCGAAGGAGTGACGCACCTCGATCCAAAAGATGGGGAGGCGCTGACGCATCTCGGCGGACTGACTGCTGCGCTTGGGAAAACCAGCCGAGGCGGAAGGAAAATTCCGGCAGGCGTTGGAGATCGAGCCAAAATCGCCCGCGGCGCTACAGGGGTTGGCACAGAGCCTGGAGTTGCAGAAGAAGCCCGAAGCCGCGGAGGCGTATCGAAATTATCTGGCGGTGCAGCCCAGCGATGCCGCCGCGGAACAGCGCGTGATTCATTCGTTGCTGGAGGAGAAGAAGTACGATGCGGCGCTCGCCGAGTTGGACAAATTGCCCAAGACAAGTCCTCCCAGCCTGGAAACGCTAAAGCTGCGCGCGGACATCCTGATTGGACAGAAAAAGACAGACGAGGCGATTGCGGTTTTGCAGCAAGCCATTCAACTGGCTCCCAACGATGCGCAATTGCACGGAGGGCTGGGGCGGCTGTACATGGACAAAAAGGACTACGCGAGCGGGGAGAAGGAATTGAAGGCGGCGCTGAACCTGGACCGCAACAACGTCGTCTACTGGAAAGACCTCAGCTCCACGTACTATCTGGCAGGGAATTATCCGGCGGCTTTGACGGCAATGGATTTGATCGACAAGCAGGAAGCGCCGGGCGCGGGAGCATGGTTCATCCGGGCGCTCTGTTACGATAAACTGAACCAGGCACAATCCGCCCTCGAGGCATACCGAAAATTTCTGGAACTGGATCAGAACCGGAATCCCGACCAAGTGTGGCAGGCTACTGAGCGAATTCATGTTCTTGAAAAGACGGTGCAAAAAAAGAAGTAGGGGAAGAACGAGGCCGGGATTCCACAGTGCAGGCGCGGTCTTCCTTTTGTTTATGGTGTGCGCACCGCTGATGGCCGTGGAGCGGCTGCAGGATTTGCAGGAACGCTTCGACAAGGAGACGCATGCTGGCAACAAGGTGAAAATTCTGGATAAACTGGGGGCCGCGCAATTCGCAGCGGCTTCGAGCGCGGCGAAGGCGGAGGATTACAGCACGGTTGGACTGACATTTGAGAAATTCCGGGACAACGTGCGCAGCTGTTTTGACCTTCTTACGAAACAGGAGCCTGATGCGGAGAAGCACAGCGAGGCCTACCGGCGTTTGGAACTTCAGACCAGGCGAGCGCTGAGGGAGGTTGACGAAATGCTGAACCTCGTGCCGCTGGAAGTGCAACCGCCGCTACAGTTGGTGAAACAGGATTTGCTGAGCATGGACGACAAGCTGATTCAACTTCTGTTCCCACGCCGCAGCAAAGATACGGGGCCAACGCCACCACCTCCGGAGAAGAAGCCATGATGATTCGAAAACCGGTGCCCTGGATTGCAGCTATGCTATTGCTGGCTTTCGCGTATACGCGGCCTGTTTTCGCGCAACGGCCAGATAAGGATTATCTTTCCGGTGTTGAGGCAGACAAAATTCGCGATGCGGAAACGCCCAACGAGCGCATCAAACTGTTTTTAGAGTTCGCGCAAGACCGGTTGAAGAAGTTTCAGTACGAGCTGGAACACCCTTCACCCAATAAGCACACGGAGATGCTCAATTATCTGATGAACTCGTATATTGGTTGCGTGGACGACGCGGCAGACATCATTCAGGTTGGATTGGAGCATCAGGACAGCATTCGCGAGGGAGTGGATCTGATGGCCACGCGGACAAAGGAGTTTCTGCCGATCCTGGAGAAAATTAAAGCGGCAGGACCGGACGTGGAGTTGTACAAAGAAAATCTCGAAGATGCGATCGAGGGCACGCAGGACGCCATGAACGATGCGGAGAAGGCCAAGAAGAAAGCCGCGCCCCCGCCAGTGAGGCGCAAGAATTGAGCCCGCGCCGGCGCAACGCAACAAGAGTTCCCGGCGGAGAAGCGATGTTCCTGCGCATGTTCACGCGGATCGGGTGTGAGGAACGCCCACCGCATTTTCATGTGGAGTTCTATCCCTACAGCAGCCTGGTGATTACCATACGGCGCCGCGAGGAAGTGCTGTACGTGCGATTTTCAGATTTGTTGCGGCGGGCGCCGGTGAGCGTGCTGGAGGGCGCCGCGGCTTTGTTGCTGGCGCGCGTGTACCGGAGAAGGACGCCGAGGGCGCTGGTGCGTCCGTACCTGGAGTATGCGCGATCGGACCGCACACGCAGCCGGATCAGCCAGATGCGCAGCCGGCGGGTGCGCCTGGCGCATACGGCACCGCAGGGACAGCAATATGACCTAGTGACGTTGTTTGACCAGCTCAATCAGAGGTACTTCGCGGGTGTGCTGCAGCGCCCTCACGTCGGGTGGAGCACGCGAAGCTGGCGGCGGCAGTTCGGTTGTTACGACCCGGGGCCGAATCAGATTCTGCTGAATCGGCGGATGGACCGGGCGGGGATTCCGCAATTCGTTGTGGAGTACGTGCTCTACCACGAGATGCTGCACGTGAAACACCCGACGCGGCGCTCTGGGTGCAGCCTGATTTCGCACTCGCCGGAGTTTCGTGCGGAGGAAAAGCGGTTTGAGCAGTTTGAACCGGCGAGGAAGTTTTTGGACCGGCTGGCGCGCTGAAGGTGGTGGAAGGCGTTGAGAGCCTGGGCAGTATTCAAGTTGAGAATCCTTCGGTGCGCAAACTGCGCGCGCCTCAGGATGACAATGGTTCCCGTGGTTATGGCGGTAATTGTGTAACAGAAAAGCGCTCGCTTCGGAAAGCGGCCGCTACAAAGACAAAGCAACACCCTCACCCCTAAAGGGGTGACCTGCAGGATATTCAAGACTGAAGTGAACAGCGAGGGATGCTACTGCTTCTTTTCTTTGTCGATTTCTTGATTTAGTTTTTCGATTCTCTTGCGGACCTTGTCTCCGTCTTCCGCGTGAGGATAGAGATCGAGGTATCGCTGGTAGGCCTTCACCGCAGGTTTTTTCTTTCCCTTTTTTTCGTAGGCTTCGCCTAAATAGCGAAACGGTATGGCATAACCCGGTTTCGCCAGCACGGCATCGTCGAAGCGATCGATGGCAGCGTCGATATCGCCCTTGTGCATATAGTATTTGCCGACCTCGATGTCTTTTTCCGCGCGCAAGGGATCCCAGGTCGGCTGGTCTGGCGCCGATGTTGTAGCGGTGTCAGTATTTGGTTTCGGCTTGGGCTTAGGCGTATCCGGCGGTTTGGAAGGAGCGTCGGGCGGCACCGGATCCTGCGCGAAAGCGGGCTGAGCTTGGAAGCACAGCCCGCTGGCGGCAAGAAGCAATGCGAGGCACGATCGCGAAAGGTATTTCAAGTAGAGGGTTTCTCCTTCCCCTGCGATTCAGTCACAGGCGGGAGAAGTTGCCTGAGCTATTTTGCGATCAATTCGTCGACGAGGGCCTGGGCTCCATATAGTTTTTTCAGGCATTCGGTCATTGCGGCGGTATGAACCGCGACAGTGCGATTTTGATAGGAATCGTAAACGAAATCACCGACCAGCGACTCGATATCGCCATCGAAGACAAGACCGACGATGTCCCCATTGCGATTGACTACAGGGGAGCCGGAGTTTCCGCCGATGATGTCGTTGGTGGTGACGAAATTGAAGGGGGCGGCGAGATCCAGTTTGTCTTTGCCGTCGATGTAGCGCTTCGGGAGATCGAATGGCTCCTTATTGTCGAAGCTGGCGGCGCGATCGTACAAGCCGTAGAGGGTGGTTTTGTAAGGAGCGATGGTGCCGTTCATCGGATAGCCCTTCACTTGGCCATAGGAAAGACGCAGGGTAAAGGTCGCATCGGGATAAGCGTTTTTGCCGAATACGGCGAAACGCGCCTTGCCGAGTTTTTCGCCGGCGCGCTGCTGTTCGCTTTGCACGTTCTTTTCGAACCAGGTAATTTGCTCGCGACGAATGGGATCAATCTTCCGCGCCATGACGATCAAGGAGTCGGTGGATGCATCGATTGCCGCCTGACCACCATCGACGAGGGCTTTGCGAACGGCAGGATCTGCCAGCTTGCTGCCGGTAATGAGTTCGGTGGCGGCCTGTTGCGGCGTGCGGCCATTCAGGACGGCCTTGACCCACGGATCATCGGCGCCGATTCCGGCGACATCTGCTTGCAGGGCACTGCTCATCCGGACGATTTCCATTTCCGGATAGATCGGAGCTGGGGAGAACAAGCGATGCTTCAGGGATTCCAGCTGGGATTCGTGGTAGCCGGGAAGGCGCTCGCCATCGGGCTTTTTGATTTCGGCGACATAGGTAACGGTGTTGATGGCGAGTTGCGCGAGCTGGGAGTCGACGGCACGGAAAAACAGTTGATTAACGCGAGATTTCTCTTTTTCGATGGCTCTGGCGTCCAAGTCCCAAGCGTCGCCATAGTCTTTTTCCCATTCCGGATTGGCGGCAACTTTGGCCTTGAAGTCTTCTTCTTCCTTACGCTTTTTGTCCATCAGGGTCTTGCTCTGCAGACCTTCTTCGCGACCTTCAAAGACTTTTCGGCTGTTTTCCATACCAAAGATGAGCGTGGTGGCCTGGCGCGTCTGCTCGGGACCCCGCGCTGAGTAATCTTTCAGGGTGGCGATACGGCGCTTGAGGCTCTGAATGATCAGCGCGGTCGAAGTATCGCGATCGAATTCCAGTTCGGCGTAGGTGCTGAGGCGCTGCGTAGCGCCCGGGTGGCCAGAGACGAAGACCAGTTCGCCATCACCGGCGCCCCTGGGATTCCATGTGAGGTAATCCTTGCTATCGATGGGCTTGCCGTTCTCGTACACGCGGAAGATGGCCATGTCGAGGTCGTAACGCGGGTAAGTGAAATTGTCGGGATCGCCGCCATAAAACGCTGCCTGTTGTTCGACGGCAAAGACCAGACGGACGTCGGTGTACTTCTTGTAGCGGTAAAGCCAATATTCGCCGCCGGCATAGAGTGTGACGACGTCGGAACGCAGACCGGTCTTTTGCGTGCTTTCGTTCTCGATGGCGGCGATGGCGGTCTTGCGCTTGGCGAACTCCTCCTCGCTGGTCTTGGCGTCCTTGATGGAAGCGTTGACCTTGTCGGTGACATTTTCCATGGAAACGAGGACGTTGACTTCGAGATCGGGCGATTTCATTTCCTGATCGGGCGTGGCGGCATAGAAACCGTCGCGGACATAGTCATGCTCGGCGGTGGAATTCTTCTGCAACTGGCCGAGTGCTACGTGGTGATTTGTGAGCAGCAGGCCATGGGGACTGACGAAAGAACCAGAACCGCCGTCATTGAGGCGGACGGAGGCTAAGCGCAGATGATCGAGCCATTGCTGGGTGGGAGTGAAGTTATATCTTTCCTGGAGAAGCTTGACAGGGGGATTATCAAACGTCCACATACCCTCATCGGCGAAACCGGCCGGAGCCAAAAGAGCAGCGGCCAGCAGCGCCGCGGAAACCTGGCGCACGACAAAGCTGATGTTCACGGAGTGTTCCTCATTTCAATTGGAGTGTAAGGTCCCTGAGCGATACGCGGTGGGGAAACCCATACCAGTATATACGAACCGAGCGCACCAGGGCATTTGACAGCGCGCTAAAATGCTCGGCGGTGAGAGTTCTGAAGCGATTCGGGGAGAGAGGACAGAGACCCAGTGGAATCGCACGGAACGGGGAGTTCTTGTACAATTCTAGCCAGCGCGAATAAGAGAATTGTTTGCTTCAGGGAAAACGGGGTAGGAATTCATGAATAGACTCCGCCGGATTTCTCTTGTTTTGTGGGACCGGGGGCATTGGGCAGTTCTGCTAGGCACCCTGCTTTTTCTATGTGCAAGCCCCGGGGTACGCGCGCAAGAAACGGGGACTGGCGCGGGAAGCGGAGCGCCAGCAGCTTCAAGTTCGCAGAGCCCTCAGGGAACCGCGGCATCGGAAGCTTCAGCGAAAGCACAAAGCGACACCAAATCCGAAATTTCCACGCAGGACACTGGGACGACCTTCAAACTAAGGGTGAACCTGGTTCAGGTACACGTCACGGTGCGAGATGGGAAGGGAAACCCGATCCCAAACCTGAAGCGTGAAGATTTCCAGGTCTTCGACCAAGGGAAGCTTCAGCCGATCACCGTGTTTGCGGTGGAGACGCGGGAGTCAAGGAGAGAAAAGGCGCTGGCGGCAGCAAAGACGCAAGCAGATGCGAGCGGCCCGGGCGAATCGAAAACGGTGCTGCCGGACCGGTTTGTGGCGATGGAATTTGACGACATTCACCTGGTGGCAGAAGACGCGGCGTATACGAGGAAATCCGCGGAGCAGTTTCTCGATAGCCTGGCACCAACGGATCGCGTGGGCATTTTCACGACGTCCGGAGAGTGGACACAAGAATTCACGAGCGATGTTGCGTTGCTGAAACAGAAGTTGCTGGGCATCATACCGCGACCAAAAGTGGGGCACACCTCGACGAACGATTGTCCGGATGTTTCGCCTTACGTAGCGGACCTGGTGCAGAATCGCAATGACCAAATGGCGTTTCAAGCGGTCGTGAAGGACGCGTGGCAGTGCGCCTATAACAACGATCCTTTGATGTACAACTCGGCGGTGAGCCTGGCACAATCGACGATTCCGCGAGTAGCGATGGAGGCGGACGCAGACAACAATTACACCTACCGAACACTTCAAGACACGCTACGAAGGTTGGCGGCGATGCCGGGAGAGCGCGTGATGCTGCTGGTTTCTCCCGGATTCATCATGGGACTGCAGACCAGCGACTTAATGATAGTTGTCGATCAGGCCAATCACGCGAATATCGTGATCAACACGCTGGATGCGCGCGGGTTGTATACCCCGGATATGGGGGATGTTTCGCAACGGCGCACTGGCATAGCGCAATTGGGGAGCTACCGGATAGCGGCGCAGACTGAGCAGGCGTACGTGCTGTCGGATTTTGCTTACGGCACCGGGGGAGCTTTTTTTCAGAATTCGAACGACATAGCCGGTGGCATGAAGATGATCGGATCCGCGCCGGAAGTGTCTTATGTGATCGGTTTCTCTCCACAAAACGAAAAGATAGACGGTTCGTTCCACACCCTGAAGGTGAAACTTACTGGTAAAGAGAAATATACGATCCAGGCGCGCCGGGGATACTACGCGCCGCGAAAACTGAACGACCCGAAGGAGCAGGAGAAGCAAGAGATTCAGGAGGCGATCTTCTCGCGGGACGAGATTATGGACCTTCCGCTGGAATTGCAGACGCAGTACTTCAAGAAGGACGCGGCCGAAGCGCAATTGAGCGTGGTGTCGCGACTGCAGGTGAAAGGCATGCATTTCCGGACGGCCGACGGGCGCCACAACGATAGCTTAACGTTTGCCACGGCGATTTTTGACGACAATGGGAACTTCGTGACCGGCGGCGAGAAGATCCTGCAAATGCACCTGCTGGATCCAACCTACGAGAGGGTGCTGCGCACAGGGTTGACCCTGAAATCGAGCTTCGACCTGAAGCCGGGCAAATATATGGTGCGACAGGTGGTGCGCGATTCCGAGGGGTCGCAGATGGCGGCGCGCAATGGCGCGGTGGATATTCCTTACTGACGTTTGTTTCACGCAAGAGCTATGGTTCAGATCCTTCAGAACGCAAACAGCGCGCCCTGACAATGCGTCGAAATCACAGTTCAGGTTGGTTGCCACCGGCAAGAAAAGCCTCACCCCTGAAGGGGTGAGCTACAGGTTCTCCAGGGACGATTTGATGAGGAAGCGCGTTCCGTCGTACGGATTTCCCGCGCCTTCCCATTCCATCGAGCAGTAGCCGCGATAGTTGCTAGCCTTGAGGATCGCGAAAGTCTTCTTCAGGTCGACGCGGACGACCTTGCCATTGTCGCCGGCCTCGGAATCTTTCACGTGACAGATGTTATAGGCGAGAGGAAAGAGAGCCGTGACCGCGTCGTAGTTGAATTGTTCGTTGCCGGATTGCATGGAGTTGCAGAAATCCGGTAGAGCGTGAAGGTAAGGGCTATTGACCTTCTTGATGACCTTAACGAGGAAGAAGGCATCTTCGCTGGCGAGGTTATCGTTTTCAAGGTTCAGCAGGATATTCTTCGACGCGGCGTAATCCACTAATTTTTGCAGTTGTTCGGCGACAACGGCGACATCCGGCTTAGCATTTTTCGCTTGCGCGATGGAAGTGCGAAGGCTGGGCGAGCCGATGATGACGGCGATGTCCACCCATTTTTTGCCATTGTCGACGGCCTTTTGACGGGCGGCGGGATCGGCGTCGTAATAGCTGAAGGAATTGTCGACGGGGATGTTGACGACGTGAACGCCAGCTTTTTCGATGGTATCGCGGAAACTGTGGAGATGAGCGGCGTCGGTGGAAGAGAAGTGCAAGCTGAGAGGCTCGACGCCCGGAACGTCGAAATCCTTTTTCACTTTTGCCGCGAACTCGCGGAGGTCCATGCCGGGCTGCTTCTTGTCACGATCCTCATTGGTGGGGCTGTCGATGTAGGCGCGGAAAGGCCAGGTGGCGACCGCCAAGCGGTCTCTTGCGGCGGTCGGGAACTTCAGGTCCGGGGCGGCAACAGGACTGGTGGAGTTTGCGAGAAGTTCGCTAACTTCGGGCCACGTTCCCAAGGTGACGGCGGCCGCGGCGGCGACAGAAGAGTTCCGCAGCATCGTGCGACGCGTGATTCGTTTCATGGTGTCCTCATTTGGAGCGATGCTAGTTCTTGTTCTCTGGCAGGAGTGTAAAACAGAAACGCAGCGTGCGGTAGTTCACAGACGCGGCTCAAGAAAACGGCCGCCTCGCGACGGCCGTTTGGGAGCCGCTTACGGTTTGAGTGAAGTTAGCCGTTCCAAGGCTCGTCGGCGCTGCGGCCGTAGATCGAAGGAACCTTTGAGCCCATAGGCCGCAGGTAGGCGGCGAGTTGCCCGCGATGGTGGACGGAATGGTTGTTGACGAAGCCGAGATAGAAGACCGCAGGCATCTTGAACACGCCAGCGAAATCAACGGGCGTTGCCAACTGCTCGGGAGTCATGGCGCGAACGCGATTGGCGGCGCGCAGGAAATTTGTTTCGTACCAATTGACAAGGTCGGCGATGTTCCTGGATTCTTGTTTGAAGCGGGGGCCATATCAAATTTGTGATCGGCGATTTCATCGAGCATCTGCACGTCGCTGGAGGCGAGGTGCCAGGCAAGTTCCCCAGCAGTGCGTGATTTGGAGTCGAGGCGGAAGTCGCGGTTCGAATCGGGCACGGCCGAGAGGACCTTCTTCGTTACTTCCAGTTCTCTCTCCAATCCCTGAAGCATTAATTCTCGCTGAGCAACAGCAAAATCGGGTGTAAGAGCAGGTTGTGGTGCGCTCATGAATCCTCCTGAAGTCCGGAGTCGTTATCCTTCAACTCCCGGGCACCGGGATTCAACACCCTTGCGCGGAAGGGAGGCAGAAAGAGTTGCGCAGCGGCAAGAAGGCGAGACGGCACCGAGAATACCCGCTTGACGGAGCCCGGATATGGCCAATTCGCGTTGAATTGCCAGTGGCCTTAAAATGGTAGTCAGGGACGCAGGCGGCGTTCCGGAAACCCTTAAGCATGGAACCCCGTGAAAAAGCGTTGCAGCTACCCGAAAAGCCAGGGGTGTACCTGTTCAAGGACGCCGGCGGAACGGTGGTGTATGTCGGGAAGGCGCGCTCGCTGCGCAGCCGTGTGCGCTCGTACTTCCTGGAATCGCGCTGGATGGACGCCAAGACCGGATCGTTGGCACGCGAGATCGCGGACCTGGACACGGTGGTGGTCGATAACGAGCGGGAAGCGCTCGCGCTGGAACACAGTTTCATCAAGCAGTACAAACCGAAATTCAACGTAATCCTGCGGGATGACAAGACCTATCCGTATATCAAGTTCACGGCTTCGGAAAAATATCCGCGTGTGTATTTCACGAGGCGGGTGAAGAAAGACGGGTCGTTGTACTTCGGGCCGTATTTTCCAGCGGGCCTGGCGCGGCGCATCCTGCACTTCATCCACAAGCGATTCCTGGTGCCTTCGTGTTTTGTGGATTTGACGAAGAGCCATCCGAGACCGTGCCTGCAGTACTACATCAAGCGCTGTCTCGGGCCTTGTGTCGCGGGGTTGACAACCGATGAGCGTTACGCGGAAGCGGCACACGATGTGCGGTTGTTTCTGGAAGGGCGCCGGCACGACCTGATCAAGAGCTTAGAAGAACGAATGATGGCTGCGGCGGAGAAGGAACTATTTGAGCAGGCGGCGGCGTATCGCGACCTGTTGCGCACGCTGGAAGATATTGAAGAGCGGCAGCGGATCGCGGCGGCGCAGGGCGATGATACAGACGTGCTGGGGTATTACGCGGAACCACCGCTGGTGGCGGCGAATCTCTTCCACCTGCGCGGTGGACGCGTGGTGGATCGACGCGAGTTCTACTGGGAAGATGTGGAACTTTTCGACCCGCATGAATTCGTGCCCTCGCTGCTAAAGCAGCTGTACCTGGAGGCAGAGTATCTGCCGAAGATGATCCATGTGCCGATCGAGTTTGAAGAGCGGGAACTGCTGGAAGAAACGTTGAGCGAACGCGCCGGACATAAGGTGGAGATTTACACGCCGCAACGGGGCAGCAAGCGGGCGTTTCTGGATCTGGTGGAGAATAACGCGAAGCATTCGTTCGAGCAACGCTTCCGCGTGCTGAAACCAACGTCGAAGGCGATCAGCGAAGCGCTGCAAAATACGTTGAGCCTGCCCGAGGATCCGAAGCGTATCGAGAGCTTCGACATTTCCCATATCCAGGGGACGGACACGGTTGCGTCAATGGTGGTGTGGGAAAACGGGCGGATGAAAAAATCGGACTACCGGAAGTTGATCATTCGCGGCGACGAGGGAAGCGGGTTGGCGCAGGGCAGCCGGCAGAACGACGACTTTGCGAGCATGTTTGAGGCGGTAACGAGGCGCTACCGGCGTTTGCAGGAAGAAAAGAAACCTATGCCCGGCCTGATTTTGATCGATGGCGGCCTTGGACAACTGCATGCAGCGGCGCAGGCGCTGGAAGCTTTGCAGATCATCAACCAGCCGATGGCCAGCATCGCCAAGAAAGAAGAGATTGTGTATGTGCTGGGGCAAGAGGACGAACCGATCATCCTGGAGCGGCATTCTCCGGTGCTGCACCTGATCCAGCAGATACGCGATGAGACCCATCGGTTTGCGGTGAGCTTTCACCGGCAAAGGCGAGGAGCACGACAAACGAAAACGGCGTTGCTGGATATCCCAGGGATCGGGCCGGTAACCGCGCAAAGGCTTTTGCAGCGCTTTGGGAGCGTCGCGAATCTGCAGAGGGCAAGCCAAGAAGAACTCAGCCGGATGGTGTCAAAGAAGAGTGCGGAGAAAATTCGACAATATTTTGCGGAAAGAAGTAAGGGCGAGTTAACCGTTATAAGCAACAATGGCGGTTAAGGCGTATTGCGGCTCCCATTCTCCTATGCTACGGTTCCTGTGGAGGTTACCAACATGTCAGACAACGTAGGATCCAAAGTCACGTATTTTCTTGTGGGATTGGGCGTTGGCGCCCTGATGGGCGTTTTGTTTGCTCCCAAGTCCGGGGAAGAAACGCGCGATTTTCTCGCCAAGCGGGCGGATGACGGCCGCGAATTTGCACAAAAGAAAGCACGCGAGCTGCGTGAGCGGGCGGATGAACTGATTGAGCGCGGCAAAGATGTGGCGACGCGCAAGCGGGATTCGTTGACTGCGGCTGTGGAGGCAGGACGGGAAGCATTTCTGCGCGAATCGAAGTCGTAAATTTGAGCAGGAGGGCCGAGGCGGTTTCCGCGGAGTTCGCGGAGAGGCGGGGTGTGTATGCAATTCTGGATGGAGTTCTTCAGCATCGTAGCCGCAATTGCGCTCGTGGTGCAGGTAGGCATCCTGATCGCGCTGTTCCTGCAATTGAAGCGCACAACGGAATCAATCAACCGGGTGGTGAACGACCTGCACGCGCGGATGGGACCAATCCTGACGCGAACGCAATTGTTGCTGGATGATACGCAACCGAAAATTGCAACCCTGGTGGAAGACGCTTCGCATATTGTGTATCTGGCGCGCGGTCAGGCGCAGAAGGTCGACCGAATCATGACAGATGCGACGGACCGTTTGCGCGGGCAATTGGTGCGGGCGGACCGCATCCTGACGGGGGCGCTGGAAGCAGTGGAGGATGTGGGAGTGAACGTGAAGCGCGGTTTCTGGGGGCCGGTGCATAAGGCGTCGGCGATTGTGCAGGGAATCAAGGTTGGGTTGGATGTGCTGCGCGCGCGGCGAGGAAGTGCGCCAGCGCGGGAGTCGGTGGAGCAGGAAGACGAGCTGTTTATTTGATTCACTAACGAAGGTCGCCGGCAGTTGCCCCTGGCGGGCGGACTGACTACAATCTCGCAAACATGAATCTTTCCCGGCTGGTGGCTTTGGTGGGCCTCTGGTGCGCTGCCGTTCCGGCTGCACTTCCGGCGCAACGTCCGGCGATGAAGCTCGATCAGGCCAACACCGCGACGTGGCAAAATGCCTGGACAAACCTTCTCAATGACGTGCGTCAGTCATTCATACCCTCACGCCCGAAACTCGTGGCGGTCGAGGTTGAACTAGTGCTGGCCAATCCCGGCCCATCGGCTGATACGCTCACGATGAAGCTCATTGACCCAACTGGGCGTCCCGTTGCAATTGTGTCGAAGATGGTGCAGACCACCGACGCTGAGCATGCGCTATTTGTCTTTCCGGAAGGTGGAGTAGAGGTCTCGCCCGGTCAGCTTTACAGTCTCCAGCTCAGTGGTGGCCCCACGTTCGGGTGGAAATATGTTGTTGGCGGGTACAGAAAGGGTTCCGCCTCGTTCAATGGCCAACCCCTACTGCGCGAGACCCGAAGCACATTCCTATTCAAGACATTCGGCCCGACGTAGACCTTCGTTCCTGTCTGCGCACACTAGTTTCGCTGCCTTTAATCCTTCGTTATGAGTTCGCACTTCTCGCTATTTGATCCACCCGCCGGCTAGGACTACGCCGCCGGAGTAAATCGCGGCGGCTTGGCCCGGGGTGATGGCGCGCTGCGGTGAATCGAAAGTGATGCGCGCGGAATTGCCGGGCAGCGCTTCCACGGTGGCGGGAGCCGGGTCGTGCTTGTGGCGGATTTTAACCTCGGCACGCATAGGCGCGGCGGGTTCTGCGATGGAAATCCAATTCACGTTTTCGATTTCGAAGGAGGTTGTGCGCAGGGAATCGTCTTCGCCGACGATGATGCGATTCTTTTCGGGATCGATGGCGAGGACGTAGACAGGCTTGCCAGTGGCGAAGCCCAGGCCTTTGCGCTGGCCAATGGTGTAATTGTGCACGCCGGTGTGGCGGCCGAGGACAGTGCCGTCCTCGGCGACGATGTCGCCTTCCGCGTCACTGATGGGCTTGCCGACTTCGCGTGAGTAGGCGTGAATGAATTGCACGTAGTTGCCGTTGGGCACGAAGCAGAGCTCCATGCTTTCGGGCTTTTCCGCGACCGGCAGATTTACTTCGCGAGCCAAGGCGCGAACTTCGTCCTTGGTGAGTTCGCCGAGAGGAAACTCGCTGCGAGAGAGTTGCTCCTGAGTGAGTCCCCAAAGGAAGTACGACTGATCCTTGGAATCATCGCGGGCGCGCAGCAATTCGTAACGGCCGGTCTGTTCATTGCGACGGATGCGGGCGTAGTGTCCGGTAGCAAGCCGTTCGGCACCGATTTGCCGAGCCATGAGAAGCAGCGGCTCGAACTTCACGTCGGTATTGCAGTTGGTGCAGGCGATGGGCGTGCGCCCAGCGAGATATTGTTCGACGAAGGGACGCACGACGCGCTGCTCGAACTGATCCTCAAAATTCACCACGTAGTGCGGGAAGTTCAAGTGTTGCGCGACACGCTTGGCGTCGTAGACGTCATCGAGCGAGCAGCAGCGGTGTTGCGCGGGACCTTCACCCTGAAGTTCGGAGAGGCGGCGCTGATTCCAAAGCTGCATAGTGAGACCGACGATGGGGCGGCCCTGTTGAAGTAGGACGGCCGCGACGGTGGAAGAGTCCACGCCCCCGGACATGGCGACGGCAACGAGGCCGGGCTGAACCTCGGCGATTGCGGCAGGGAGGGAATCGAGTTGGAGTTGCGTGGACATCCAGCTTCTATTTTACAGGGAATCGCTCAAGAACGCGCGGCCGCCTCTTTTTTGTAGGTGGGAGAGAGTTGACGGAGTTGCGCGACGGCGGCAGGAATGATTTCAAGCGCGGCGTCGATATCGGCAGCAGTGGTATGGCGACCGAGACTGAAACGAATGCTGGCACGCGCTTCGGAGGCGGGCAGGCCGATGGCAGTAAGAACGTGCGAAGGCTCGACAGCGCCGGAAGAGCAGGCTGCACCGGTAGAGCAAGCGAGGCCCTTGAGGTCGAGAGCGATGATGAGAGCTTCGCCTTCAATGCCGGGGAAGATGATGTTGGACGTGTTGGGTGTGCGCGGGGCGCCGGCGGCGTTGGCGCGGGAATCCGGAATGCGAGAGAGTAGGCCCCGCTCCAGCTTGTCGCGGAGAATGGAAATCCGCTGCGCGTCTGAATCCAGAGAAATGCGCGCGAGTTCCGCGGCTTTGCCGAGGCCCACGATACCGGCGACGTTTTCCGTGCCAGGGCGGAAGCCGCGCTGGTGGTGACCGCCATAGAGGAACTGGCGCACGCGAGCGCCACCCTTGATGAAGAGGGCGCCAATGCCCTTGGGTGCGTAGAGTTTGTGGCCGGAGAGGGAAAGCAAGTCGAGTTGGAGGGACTTTACGTCGACCGGTATCTTTCCGACGGATTGCACCGCGTCGGTGTGGAAGTAGATGTCGGCGTCCGCAGCGATGCGGCCAATTTCCGAAAGAGGCTGAATGGTGCCGAGTTCGTTGTTGGCGTGCATGACGGTGATGAGGACGGTGTCTGGGCGTATGGCATTGCGCAGATCGTCGAGCTCGATGAGGCCATCGCGATTCACGGGAAGGTAGGTGACGGCGATACATTGTTTTTCAAGAGCCTGGCACGTGTTGAGGACTGCTTCGTGTTCGATGGAGGAGGTGATGACGTGCTTGGTACTGGCCGTGGCGGCGTTGACCACGCCGAAGATTGCGTGATTATCTGACTCGGTGCCTCCGCTGGTGAAGACAATTTCCTGCGGGCGGGCGTTCAAGAGAGCGGCGACCTGTTCGCGTGCGGTTTCGACGGCGGAGCGGGCGCGCTGACCGAAGGTGTGGATGGAGGAGGCGTTGCCAAAATCGGCGGAGAAAAAGGGAAGCATGGCGTCGAGGACCGCCGGGTCGACGGGGGTGGTGGCGTTATGGTCGAGATAGATGCGGTTCACAGAAACACCTAATTTCAGGATAAAAGCTATGTGGTCGCAAAGCAACGAGGTAGTGAGGTGACGAGGTAATGAAAAGCGGAAGAGAGAGCCGTTGAAAGGTATAATGGCATTGCGCGCCCGTAGCTCAGCTGGATAGAGCATCTGGCTTCGAACCAGAGGGTCGGGAGTTCGAGTCTCTCCGGGCGCGCCACCTTCCTCACAGAAAACACAGGCGATTTCGAGTTTTAGATAATTGGCGAGTTTTGCCGATTTGCGGTTTGCTACCAGTTTGCTACCCCCGAGGCGGCTGTTCAATGAAACAAAGGGGATTTCGATTTAACGCAAAAGGGTATGCCTTGATTTCTTTTGGGGTGGACTCCGGGTGGACAGTTAGCTGGGGCTGGTGCATACCTTTCAAATCATCACTGGTGGCCACTTCGGCTTGATAGCAAAATAGCTGGTCCATGGCCGAAAAGAAAAAGCAGCACATCATTCCGAAGTGTTACTTGCAGGCTTGGTGCGACCCCAACACGCCGACGGGACAACTTCCATTTATCTGGCGAATTAGCAAAGACGGCAATTCAAAACAGAAACGGTCTCCGAAGAAATCATTCACTGCTACAGACATGTACACAATCCGGTTGCCGAATGGGGATCGAAACCTTGTGATCGAGGATACGCTGGCCATGGTGGAGGCAGATTTCGTCGACGTTCTCCCAAAGGTGCGCAAACGACAAAAGCTGGACGACATTGACCGCGCACGCCTCTGCGTCTTTTCGGCGGCCATGCACACAAGGACCGCTTCCATGGGGAAACACTGGAAAAGGCAGTGGGGCCAACTTCACGAGATGGTCGTAGATATGGAGCAATCAAGGAAACTGAAACCCGTGGCGTCGTTAGAAACTGCACGGCTAGTGGAATTTGCTCATCCAGATGTGATCGCAAGGGGTCTGCAAATGGAGGCTCCGGCACTGTTTCAAATGCAGATGTCCATTCTTGTCAGCGATGATGAGTTCGGCTTCATTACCTCCGACAGGCCATGCTTATGGTTCAACCCAGAGGCATACAAACTGCCTCCCTTTTATCGTGCACCGGGTTTAGGTGAAAGGCATATTGAAGTGACCTTGCCCCTGACGCCGCACCACTTACTTTTCATTTCGCATACTCCTTGCGCCGAATATATAGAAATTGGTCAGAATATGTTGGATGAAACGAACCGGCTCACGCGGGCCTACTGCGACGAAGAATTTGTCTCTTGGAAGGGAGAGACCCGGCCAAAGTGGTTCGACCTGGGCAAGGAGCCTGACGATTCTTGGGAAAAATCCCAGCGCAGGCATCCACCATCGAGCGATGGTGGCGAGCAAAGTTGAGTACGCCCATTCTTGTATTCTCTTGTCTTTTGTTGTCTTACACGCGCGTATTGCGTTTTAGCTAGCCGTTAGCTTGACGGCTACATTGTGAAGGAGTAGATTCGGCCCAGTAGTAAAGCGGGACGCACCCGAGCGGTAACTCGAATGCGGCCCTGGCCACCAAACCTGGATTAGAGGCTTGAATGGTTGGACACATTTTACAGTACGCGCCCCTGGCGTCCCGCTTAATCTTTCCGAAAAAGCGAGGCGCCAAACATGATTCCCGAAAATACTCTTGCGGTTGGTCCGGCCCTGCGGTGGATTGCGTTAGCGCTGTCCGTTGTGTTTGTTTTTGCGCTGGCTGTCATCACGGTCGGTGATGCAATTTTCAGACGTTCTAACGTAGAGCACTCCAGCGGTCACTCAACAGAGTGCCGTGGCACAAACTCGTTGCGGCTATTCTGCTTTCGGTTTGCCTACTCAACTCACAACTGGCCTTTGGCCAAACCCCTACACCCAAACTGACGCCCGCGGAAATCCGTGCCGAGCAATACCAGAAGTTGCTCGACGTTACGAACGGCTTTCTGATCCAGGTCAAGAAGAACTGCCACACCGAAGCCTGTCAGCAGGCAGCCGAAGACGGTCTGGCACTACTTACCGACGCACAGGACAAGCATAAAAACGGACAACTCTCGGAAGTTGAGTCAAACCGAAAAGAGTTCCATCAGAAGCTGAACGCGATACTGACTAGGGCGCATTCCGCGTTAATGGAAAACGCCGCCGCCAAGAGGGCTGTCAAGAAGGGCAGTGCGAAGCTAAACCTGCCGGTCGCGCCTTCTTGTCCTATTCCTGCCAAGACAGCGGCCGAGAAGACGGACGGGAAGTTCGTCCTGGTCGGCCAACATCCAAACCCGGAGATGTGTGTCCAGTGCCAAGTACATTTGCGCAACTAGCCGACATCTGCTCTTTGTACACTATCGTTTCGCCGAGGCCGCTCTGATCTGCTTCGCGGCGGCGACGATTGGGTTCGCGCGGTGTGTTGACGACTGGTGCAGCCCGGCTTACAAGGAAGGCTACAACGACGAATAAGGGAGGCAAGTAATGGAGTTCCATCCGAAGTTCACGTCGTATCGAACAAGAATCGCACTGCTGGCGATTATATTTGGGGTTGCCGGTGGTGCCATGATGCTCTCGGGATACGACCATTGCCATCGCGGCAGAGATCGACTAGTCCTCGCCGGGATCCTGTTGTTGAGCGCTGCCATCCCGGAGTCACCGGGGAAGAAGCCTGAACCCGAGAAGTATCACTTGGTGAAGTAAGAGCAGTTCGAGCCGGGAGAAATCCCCGGCCTTCGGTCACTCAGTTCCTTCCAGCCACGCCTCCGCAATATCCACGACGCACGAACTGACAGTTTGATTGCTGCAGGAACGACGATCCTGTTTGAGTGCCATTTGTCCCCAGTACTAACTTCTCCGGTACGTTCGTTAGAGCCTTAAATTAGATCGATAGAACTATTCTCCGATTCTCTCGCCAGGGCGAGAATCGAGCATGGTACGGATTCGGGAAGTAAACACAGTGAGAAGAAAAGTCCATGCAAAACGAGAAGTCCTGGCATTCCATCCAGAACGAGACAACAGTAACTGACGTTCTTAAAATGGCCGTACTCCTCATCTCTGTCCTGATGGGGTTAGCTGGCACTATAGCTTTTCTGTCCAGTTTACCAAGGCACCCTCACTAGTGGCCGCGATGAACGCTCGCAAGATTTCACGGTAGAGGCCGCGTCCGTGTGCGTCGCGCGGTCGTCGACAGCGTAGTCCCGCTCGGAATGGGTGCTTTCTTCTTGTTGATGGGCATCGCGCCGGAGTCTATCATGTCCCTTCCGCGTCTCCACTACGCAAATAAAATCTTAGGGACTAACAGCGATGCAGTCGATTCAGCTGGCAGACTTCGACCGCGACGCGCTGCGAACGCGCCTGCGAAAAATGTCCGATGAAGAATTACGGGAGTTCGGCAAGGCGGCGCGGTACATGGTCTCGCCGACAGCAAATATGGGCAAACCGCCGCTGCCAACTTTCGCGCTGCAGTTAGAGGAAGCTCGGGCGGAGTGGCGCAGAAGACACCCACCGCCCTGGACGTGAAGATCGATGCACTCAAGGCATAACAACTTTTGCATATTGATTTCGCCATAACGTAAGGTGTAGTTTCTGGCAGCGGTATCCTGCTCCCAAACATTCATCGCTAAAGCCGGAACAGGCGATTACTCAAAAATATTCCGTGTAGCTGTAGGTACGTATCCTCGGGGATTCACCCGAATGGCGACTTTGAAAAGGAGAACAAGGATGAAATATTTATTGGGCCTTGCTTTATGTCTGTTCTTGATCCCGCTGGCCAAGGCGGACGGCTTTCAACCGAACTCGGTGTATTTACTTGGCCTTGGGTATAACGACCCGGGCCAAGTTTTCGGGGGGACGATCGGCCCTTTACAATTGTTCGACAGCTTAGACATTGGTACCGGCAGCTCTTATACATTCCAACTCGGCTTGCCACTGGAAGGTGGGATCATGGGTTACGGGTTCAACGTATTTGCCGGTCCAGCTAGTCTGGCCGGTGCTATCGGCAGCTTGGTGCCCGGCTTCGTATCTGTGGCTGGCGGCTGCGGCGGTAGAGCCAGCGTCATTCAGTATCCCCCTGGCTTTGTGTTCGACGCGCATAAGGCGCCGATAGACCAGTGGCCGTTCGACCTTTGCTTTTCGCCGATATTGGATTCCGTGTCAGATCCACAGTTGTTCAAAAAAGTCTCCGCGAACGACTTTGCTTTCGTGCCAGGAACCTATGCCGATGGCTCTCTGGTAGTTACCGGGGCCTCTGTCCCAGAGCCAGCATCCCTCACGTTTTTACTCGCTGGATTCGGTGCGCTTGCTCTACGAAAGAGGCTGGCTCGTCGTGACTAACACACCAGCACAGCGCTTGCGGTCGTGATACACGATCAACAGTGACATTTGACTTTCCTTTCACGAACAGCGCGGGGCACGGGCAGGAGATCCAGGACCGCGTCCCACGCGCTCGGCTGGCCCGGTCGGTCTCGCGCCAGCGAACTCTTTTAAGCGACGCGGGCGCGGTGAGGATCGCCTGATTTGTTCCTGATCGCTTCTTGCATGTAAGTGAGTCTCCTTTAAGTTATTTCCTTGTTAATTCCTTTACTCTGTGTATCCCTTCGTTTGCCGGCGCCGCTCGTGCTCCTCGCTGGGGCGCTCCGTCATCCCTTCGGCCTTGAGCCGCTCGATCTCGGCCTCGAGAGTCGTTGTTACCGGACGACTGGCGGCCTGCTGCGGGGGCCAAATTACAAACCAGTGGTGCAACGGGCTCCACTCAGCGTAAGAGTTCACCACGGCATACTCGTTTTTCCCCTGCCCATACGAGACGAGCAACCGGGGAAAATCCCTGGGAGTAACCGGCAGCGGGACGGTCGTCACTTGAGTAACTTCTTCCTCGACTGGCTGCGGGTCACGCATGCCTTTGAACAACTGCTCCAGCACCTGCCGGGGAGAAGAAACCTTAATCCGCCGCTTCTCCATCTTGTCGAGTTCGGCAAGCGCAGCCGCCGCAAAAACCGCCATCATTTCCCGCTCGTCCATCATCTATTGCCCAATTTTCCCGGCGAGTTCTTGCGCATTTCTCACCCGGATGTAATCACGCGGCGACATTTCCTCGAGCGAAATTCCCCCCCGGGTGCTGCTCCCTCCCACCGGCCGGATGGGTTCGGGCAGTCTGCTCCGCTGGCGCTTGGCCTCAGCCTTCGCGGCGAGTTGCTCCGCAAGTCTCCCACGCGCGACATGGCAGCCGACGGTGGAAGTTCGTTGAGTTCTTCGAGCACTTCAGGATTTTTCGCAAAGTGAATAACCAACGCCTCGCTGTTGTCTTGTTCCAGCACCGCCGCCGTCACCGAATTCCGTATTGGCAGGCTCGCCGCTCGATCCACTACGGCAGCGGCGTCGGGATCGGCCTTGCGCGCTGCCATCATTCTCTGATTGTGAGATTGGCTCAGTTGCGTGTGGCGGGCGGTCGGTGAGATTCGCGCGAGCTGGCTCGGATCGTTTTCCAGTTCCTTAATAAGTTCCGGATTTTTTGCCAGCGCATACGCGACGTGCGCGATTTCGGCTGCGTTGCCGACAGCGCGAATCGCGGCTTCTAATTTTGGGGTGATCCTGTGTCCAGCGCGATCTGCCGTGGCGATGGTCTCATCGTAATCTGCATACTGCTTCGCAGCGGCTGCAAAATGCCGCGCGTATTCGTCGTTTTGTTCCGCGCGTGGCTGGGATTCGGAGCTAGGCTGCGATTCGTCGGTAGCGCGTTCGCCGGTCACGCGATTGAGAATGGCTCGTCAGTTCGCTTTTTTTGGCTTCCGCCGTCCGATCACGCGCTCGCGCCGCTTCGTAATCCCTTACTGGCGAAAGATCCTTCCTGGCGCGCTCCTCATCAGGCCCGAGCACTGCCGGACGAGATGCCTTCTTGGCGGCAATCTGTTCGTTCCGGACCTCGTTGAACAATTTCTGCGGCAGATCCGCCAGGCACATCGCCAGGGTCGGGCGGGCGGTCCGGTTCTGGCGGCGGAGTTTTCCAGGAATCTGAGACCGCCTTTTTGAGCGATTCCTGGGGTTCCGTGCTACTGGTCAACGTGAACGTCATGTGACCCCTTCCCGGCTAGTGCCACCTGCGCTTCCAAGTTCCGACATTCATCCTCTAACATTTCAGCATGCGCCTCTACGATGCGCCTACGCTCATCCAAAACCTGCAACAAGTCGCGCACTTGAGACTCGAGTTCCGCCACGCGATTCGTGAGTGCAAGGTTGCTCGCTTCAAACCCATGATTCCGAGCGGTGATCTTGTCGATCCGCCGCTGCATTTTATCAAGTGGGCGGCGTTCGTTCTCTTCCGGTTTCAGCAGGGATAACTGCTCCGATTCCTCTCGCGGTATCGAATCAGGCGTTGTGTCCATTCGCGTTACCTCCCTAATTGATCTCGTCCGCTGTGCGCTCCGTGAATTCCAGCATGAGAACTCGATTCTCCTCAGAAAGCTGCGCCACCTGCTCGCGCAATTCCTCAATCTGCGTTTTCGCCCTGGCCAACTCCTTGGCCATAGCCTTGGCTTCTTCCCAGTTCTTTTTTGATCCGTAACTTTTCCAGAGACTCTCCTGCATCTCTTGGTAACCGTCCAAACTGAGGGTTGCGAGCGATGCGAGCGTGTCTTTACGGTCAGCCATGTTTTCCCTCTCTACATCATCCAATTGGTGCTGTTCTGCCCTGGGAAATTGCTGTAAACCAGTTCCGGCGTGGGCGTCGGTGGCTTCGCCTTCATCCTGTCCCGGCCTGACATGATTAGATACCTCGTCGCGTCCATGAGGTGGTCGTTCTGCTTCACGATTTTTCCGTCCTTGTCGCGCTGGTACAGACGAAATTCACTGAGCCAGTTCCCCAAGGAACGAAACACCTTCAACTTTCCCGCACTCATCAGTTGCCAAACCTGGTAGAGCCCCGCTTCCACGCTATTGTCCGCATCTTCAAGATGTAATCCGCATTCCCGGTAAATGTTTATGAGCGCCTGCCCATCCACCTGGCTTCGCCCTCGCGCCGCAGGATCAATCACTCCCGGTATCCATGCACCCCGACCTTTGATCGCTTGCGCGTGAAGAATCGGCTGCTGCTGCCCCATGTAATGTTCCGAATATAAAAAGATCTCCCCGGTTTCATTATTCCGCGCGGCCCAGATCGCCGCCGTCTTGTTCCAACCAACGTCAAGCCCGAAAACTCTTGGAAAATGGTCCGGAATCGCGAAGTCAGTTACCACAATGTCAGACTCCGACACTTGATAAATCGCCCCACTGCCGAGCTGCGGAACGCCTTTGGTACGCGCTTCACGCTGATACGGCGGAATGCTCGCAAGCAATTCGGCCTTCGCTTCCGGCGTGAGATGCGGCACATCATCCCAAGTGGCTTGTATCGTGAATTTGCCGGTATCGCTGTCCTGCTCCTCAAGAAAGTCCCGCACAATGTCCGTGACACCCATCAAAGGCGTGAAGGTCAGAATCAGAATCCCGTTCGTGGTCATGGTGCGCAACAAGCATTCAACGTAGATGTCCCGCTCACATTCCTCATCCAACCAGATTACGTCCC
The DNA here is from genome assembly GCA_963792145.1 of Candidatus Acidiferrales bacterium. Taxonomy (GTDB): domain Bacteria; phylum Acidobacteriota; class Terriglobia; order Acidiferrales; family UBA7541; genus Acidiferrum. The sequence goes on along the minus strand of CAWBVH010000043.1, from coordinate 2,388 downwards.
GGTTGGTTCCCTGGAATGCTTCGCGGCGTTGATCGTAGGACTTGAGGATCAGTTCGCTTGTTCCACCACTGACGTGTTTGACAAAGATTCCCTCGATGGCATCCGCAACGCCAGGCTTGGCCGTTCGGAACCAGATCCTTTTCAGGGATGATTCCCGTGCCAAATTCGCCAACCGGACCAAGCAGAATCCGCTGGATGATGTCTCTGGTTGTCTTCGCCGTATCGCCAGAAGCCCACGCCGCGATGGGACGGTTGAACCGTTTCCCTTTCCAGAAATCAGGATACTTGCCTAAAAGATGGCATACCGTTTCATACGCGCCCACACCTTCGGATTTGCCGACACGATTGGCCGCAAGGAAGGCACGCTCACGACGAGTTCGACCGGCTGCGAAGAATGCCAGATGCTTGGGATACAGTTCACGCCGCAATGGGCCAGAATCAGGGTAGTAAGATTCAATCTTGCTGCGCTTGGCAAGCTTGTTCTCGAGTTCTAGAAGGCGCAGCACTTCGGCGGCTGAGGCGTGTTGTGCTCATGAGATGGCCAACTCTTTTTTGTTGCGAATTGCCGCAAAACGCTTGCGCACTTCGGCGTTGGCAATCTTCCTGAGGTCATCCCGTTCCGCGCGATACTCCCGTTTGATCCTGTAGACGGCATGGCGCTGCGCTCGGGTTAGAGGGTTCATTGCACCACCGGGTCCACGTCATCACTACTGGCCAGCAGTGATTTGATATTCTCTTTGACGGCTGGCCGCGAGAGGAACTCGGCAAGCTTCGCCCTGACCTGCTCCAGCGTAAGCTCATCACCATTCTTCAAAGCCACATCCACCGTGCTTTCCGGTCGCCCACAGGTCCTTTCAGCGATCAACTTCAGGGCGTTGAGATTGCCTTTCGCACCCTCACCGATCAGCCGCTCGATAAGCCTCTTGACGACCTCGCCGTCTTTGGTGAGCAATGCCTCGCGGAGGAAGTCATCAAAGCCGAGTTTGCGGGGACGGCCTTGATAATTTCCACTTTGCCCAGGTTTCCATTTCGCCACGGTCACAGCTCCTGTTAAATCCCTGATTTCCGCCCCCTCTGAGCTCATGAGTAGCACGTTGGTAGCACATGCGCAATACCGATCTCCTATAATGCCTGTAAATACAATGGCTTACTGACTATAACCCTCTGGTTAAAAACCAGATGTCCATGAAAAATCGGGTAAATTTTGGGTCTGGATTTTGGTACTGAAACCGTCTGTTATTTCGAAGCCGCTCGCTGACGAGTGTTGCGAGGGCCCGCTTCGCATCCGGTCGAGCCGAAGGAAGCTGTCCTACCAGCGACGCGCAACCCCTCAATGTAGAAGGGCCGGCCAAATGGGAACAAGGCCGACCCTACGCCGGGCGGAGTAACTGCCTTCCGAGCAAGCTGTCCTCCCAGCACAACTGATTGAGAAGATTATGGCCGCTGTGAAGGTTTCTGTCGTTGCCTTGCGGCATGTCTGTTGTTGCCCTGGAGCAATCAGGGATCGGCCCGGTTGCCGTCGGTCCGGCTCGACTACCCGCCAAATCAGTCCACTAACCCTTCATTGCACCTGTTTGCGAAGTGGCCGTAGGGACAGGGAATCCGTTGTATCTAGGGCAGGAGGAGCATACAATGTGCGAGACAGGGGTCAAATTGGAAATTCCTGTCTAGAGGGGTGTGTGCATGCTTCGTGTTGCATCCAGTATCCTGCTCATTTCTGCTGTGGCTTTACTGCTGATCGCTCCAGCTGCCTGTAAAGCCGATGGCATCAGCGAGAATTTCAACGCCGTTACTCCGGCTCTGAACGCCAGCAATATCGGCACGTTCTTCACAGTCACTGGTGGCGCCGTAGATATAGTTGGCGACGGACTCTTCGGCAGTCTCTGCGCGGCACCCACATCCGGGAACTGCCTGGACATGGATGGCAGCACCGGGGCGGCTGGGCAGATTAGCTCCGCGATGATGACCCTGGCTCCAGGCACGTACACCCTGAGTTTTGATCTCATCGGCTCACAGCGCGGCCTAACTACGTCGACGACGGTTATGCTGGGGTCTCTGTTCAACCAGACCTTCATTCTTGACAGTTCCGACGTAAGCAGCGGCATCGTGAATGACGCGATTCTCGTTGGCGCACCTACCACGGCGGCCCTCGTTTTCACCAGCAACACGCCGGGCAATATTGGGGCACTTCTGGACAATGTCAGTTTCGCGGCCGCGTCCGTGGCAACTCCTGAGCCAGCCACTTTGTCTCTGCTAGGCATCGGCTTGGTGGGCTTTATCGCACGACGTAGTCGCGCTACGTCTAAGTAGTTCGGCGAAGCTGGGAACGAGCTGCATCACTCCTAGCGCCAACTTGCCGAACCGGTTACCGCCGAGCGCATTTCCTTA
>CAWBVH010000042.1:0-63824 GCA_963792145.1 Candidatus Acidiferrales bacterium | reverse complement strand
TAGATGGATACCGTGCGCTGGCCATCAAAACGGACGGCAAGCTCAGCCTCTATTCTCGCAAACGGAAGTCGTTCAACCGTCAATATTAATGTTCTTCGACGCGCTTCGCGATCTACCTCGCAATACAGTCGTAGGTGGCGAAATCGGAAACGTTCTGAATACGCTTTCAAGCACATCTTTCACGATCCACGACTCATAATCACGCCCAGAATCGCGCAAATATCCGCTACGTCTCCATAAAGGTCGTCCGATGACGCAGCGAGCAACATGGGACGAATCCGGCCTCGCAAAAACCTCGCGCCCTCAGGCGCTCAACAACAATCGGTCAATCCTCGCGACCATATCCTTCAAGTAGGTTTCATCTCCACCCTTCAATTCCGCAATCACATTTCCTGAATATCCCACATCGGCAAATGCTTGCCGCACCGCTGCCCAATCAACATCGCCGTCGCCCAGGTTCACCCACTCGTATCCGTCTTCCCGCCGCTTGAAATCTTTCAGGTGCACTTTCAAAATACTCGGCCCCAGCACATGAATCCAGTCCTGCGGGTATCCATACAAGACCACGTTTCCGAATGTCGAACCACGCCTTAACCCACGGGCTCTGAAACTCGCTGATGTAGCTCGCCATCTCCAGTGGGCTCAGTAAAAATTTGTTCCACACTTCCTCGATCGCGATCACGACCTTCTCTTCTTCCGCCGCTGGCAGCAGCGTTCGGATCTGCTGTTGCGAGCGCGTCCACGCATCGCGATACGAAGTCTGCGGATTCACCACCGCCGGCACCAGCAGCACGGCATCCGATCCCCATACCTTCGCGTTTCGCAGCGAAGTCCGCATTCCCGCCATGCTCTTCTCAACCACCGCCGGATCGCTCGAAGACAGTGGATACTTCCAGTGATCCATGTTCATCACCGAGTCGATGCGAATCCCCGCGGCGTCCGCCGCTTTCTTCAACTCCTCAGCCTGACGCGGGTCCGGCGTTGTCGGCGCCTGCACTACGTCCAGCCCCACCTCTTTCGCCAATTTGCAGCGATCGGCAAAACTCATCTTCGCCGGCAGCATGTCGAACACCACACCCTTCTTGAGCGACAACTTGTCGGGGCGCGGCGAAGCTCCCCTCGCCGAACTCAAGACCGCTGGCGATGCTGCCGGCAAAGTCTGTGCCAGCGCGCCCGCCAGCCAGCCCGACTGAGCACGTCGCCGCAACCGACGTCTTCAAGAATTCACGCCGCGACGAGATTCCAGACGATCCGCGCATGATTTCACCTCGCTGCAAACCAAACTGTGCAACCTACGCCAAATGTTCCAGATTGATCTTCGGGTCCAAGACTTCCTTCGACTTCAGCAACTCCTCCCACGTCACCTCGTGCCCCGTGTAGGCCGCCATTCGCGCCATCACGTACGAAAGCGCCGACTCCGCGCCCTTTGCCAACTGATTGTGGAATTGCCCGCTCGTAATGCTCGCCACAAACGCCTTCTTCTTCTCCGGGTCCGCCTGCTCGAGATTCGAAGTAAAACTTCCCGTCGCCGAAAATGCCGCCGGCTGGCCCGGATTCTTCATCGACGTGGGATCCTGCCAAGGCTCGTCGCCCCAGATCCCCAGAGGTCCCACGTACGGCGACAGCGAAGTACCCTTCGTGCCGAAAATCTCTCCGACACGTCCCTGTCGTTCGCCAAATCGTTGCGCCGGCATTAAAAGGATTTCTTTCTACTTGACGTAAGCTCTCCGGATTTGGATGGCAGGCTGATTCGTCGCCCGGCGAAAGATGCTTGCAGAAAATGTCAACGGTTCCTCGGCAGGGTTTCAAGAAAAAGAGTTTGGTCTTCAGAAAAATTGCTCTTGAGGCTAGGCTGCCGCCGCATAACGATGGTGCAGCCCGCCGAGTCTAGGAAAGGATTGAATCTTGCTTTCAGTGGTTGACCGAATTTCTGCAGCACGACCTCCTGGCGTGTCCTTAGCCAGTCCAAGATGTGTCCGGTCATCATGGTAGTAAAGCAGGTAAGAAGACATCAGCCGTTTGAGATGGCGCTCATTCAGGATGATCACATGGTCCAGCAAATCGCGTCGGCAACTTCCCACCCAGCGCTCCGCAACGCCGTTCTGCCACGGACTGCGAAAGGCCGTGCGAGTTGGCTCGCTTCCCATGTCCCTCACAGCCGAAAACACCTCGGCTCCAAACTTTGCGTCGCGGTCGAATAGCAAGAATCTGTGCGGCTGTTTGTAGGCCCATGCTTCTCGCAATTGCTGTACAACCCAAAGTGCATTGGGATTTCGCGTCACATTGAAATGCAGGATCTTCCGCCGGTCGTGGCCGATGACGAAAAAGCAGTACAGAACACCAAACGTGAGCGTTGGGACGGTGAAGAAATCCATTGCCGCAATGGCCTCGCGATGGTTTCTGAGGAACGTCAGCCATCGCTTCACGGAATCTGGATCTCTCGGAGCTCGCCGGATCCATCGCGAGACACTCCTTTCCGAGACCTCAAAACCCAGCTTGAGCAGTTCGCCGTGAATACGCGGCGCGCCCCAGGTCGGATTCTCAGCAACCATACGAAAGATCAAGGCGCGAACCTCTTTGCCGACACGCTTCCGTCCACCTACTTTTCTAACTTTTGAGACCCATGCCCAATACAAACGGAAACCGGCGTGATGCCAGTTCACGACGGTTCTAGGAGTGACCAAGATGAGCGGCTTAGTCCACCCGGACCAGAACGTTCGCAACGCAACCCAGAACAGCTTGTGCAGGGCAGTTAATCGACGGCGAGGTTGTTGCGCGTGCAGAGCCAGCAATTGCCGACGGAGAGCCAGATTTTCTAGGACGAGGTCCTCGCGGGAGCGGAAAGCGCTGACCATCCAACCGAGGAAATGTCGGAGCGATGCGATCATAGCCGGAATCATATCGGAAAAGTCCGAATCTAGCTTTGCCCCAAGTCATTCATTTTGCAGGTGTACGAGGTTTTGGCGAGGTACAACGTACACGCAATCTGTCACGACGGCCAAGCGCGAGGCCCAAGACGCTGTCATTTGACTTCTGGTAACGGATGATCAAAGCACCCTGAATGCACCTGCCTGAACACACTGAAATCCTTGGGCTTATAGGCAAAAGTGAGGAGCTAGAAGGGATGGGGTGCACCTTTTTGCACCTATGGGGAAAACGCCACCGATTCTTAACTTCTTTGAAAAGAATGGCGGGGACGACGAGACTCGAACTCGCGACCTCTGCCGTGACAGGGCAGCGTTCTAACCAGCTGAACTACGTCCCCAACCGTGGAATCAACGACTTAGCGTACAACCGAGCAAATGAGGGCTTTGCAAGGTTTGCGTACAGCGCACTAATTGCCTGGGACGCCCCTGACTGCAGACGTTCCTGGCAAAACCTCCTGTAAACCTCCTGCAAAAAATCAGTGTGCTCATGCGAGTTTCATACTAACACAGAAGCGGTTCTTCGTCATGTTCACTGGGATTTTGTGTCGGCGCAAAGTGAGAATGTCCGGTTTGTGCAAAGTAGAAATGTCCGCTTTCATGGATGGCAGAGGACCCCATGGAAACGGAGCGAATGACCTTGAGTCAACAAGAACGGGACCGCATGAAAGTGTTGCATGAAGTGAAGCAGGGACAGTTGACACAGGTCGCAGCGGCCAGGCGATTACAGCTGTCCGACCGTCAGGTACGCCGGCTACTGCGGCGCATCGAGAAGTATGGAGACCAGGCGGTGATCCACGGATTACGCGGACGACCATCGAACCGCAAGTTCGCTGCTTGCTTCGAGCAGAAAGTTCTGAAGCGGCTAGGCCAGCGATATGCAGACTTCGGGCCCACGTTAGCCGCCGAACACTTGGCCAAGGAAGGACTGCCGGTGAGCCACGAGACCCTGCGGAAGTGGATGACCAAAGCGGCCTTCTGGCGTCCGCGCTGCCAGCGCGTGAAGCAGATCCACGTGTGGCGAGAGCGAAGAGCCAGTTTTGGAGAGTTGGTGATGCAGGATAGCTCCCCGTTCCGATGGCTGGAGGAGCGCGGCCCGGCTTGTCAGTTGATCGCGCTGATCGATGACGCAACCAGCAAGTTCTGGGCACAATTTACCGAGCACGACAGCACGGAAGAGAACCTGCGAACGTTGGGCGGGTGGCTGCGGCGCTACGGACGTCCTTTAGCCCATTACACCGATAAAAACAGCATTTTTCGTACGACTCGCCGGGCAGGGATCGGGGAACAACTGCAGGGAGAAGAAGCCCGCTCGCAGTTCGGACGAGCCCTCCAGGAACTGGGGATCGAATGGATCGCAGCGCAAAGTCCGCAGGCCAAGGGTCGCATTGAGCGGCTGTTCGAGACCCTGCAGGACCGCCTGGTGAAAGAAATGCGCCTAGCGGGAATCGACAGCATCGAGGCCGCCAATCACTTCTTGGAAACGCGATTTCTCCCGGAGTGGGAAGAGCGTTTTACGGTGGCACCGCGCAATCCACGCAATGCCCATCGAAGGCTGGGGCGCGAACATCACTTGGAAGAAATCCTGAGCGTGCGCGTAGTTCGCAAGGTGGCCGACGATCACACGGTCAGCTGGGATGGAAACCGTTGGGGTGTGCCCAGGGAAGAGGTCTGCGCGGGCTTACGGGGAGCGCAGGTGGAAATCGAACGGCGACTGGACGGCGCTCACTGGTTGCGCTTCCGGAACCGTTATCTGCGCCTGCGTCACTGCCCGGAACCGCCGCCGCGCGCGGTAAGTCCTTCCGGCCTACGGCCTCCAGGACTTACCGCAAATCAACTATCAAGAGTTCACAAAAGTGCTCCTCCGGACCATCCATGGCGGACATTTCAATATGGCAGAAAAGCGGACATTTCTAATTTGCGTTGACAGTTCACTGGGATTTTGTCCACTGGGATTTTTGGAGCGGCGGAATAAGGACGCAGAACAGGGAAGTGAGAGGAGATTTTCCAGGGAACTGTCCGTGTTTCGCAGGTGCCGAGCGGGGCAGTTGCACGGCCACTTCAACGAATTGCCGACTACTCGGAAGTTGGGATTGCAAAACAGCGTTCCCCGACAACGAAGATTTCGCGCGCAAGGCATTGGAGAACGATCAAACGTGCCAATCGCGTCGAACGTCCAGAACGCTGAGTTCCTCAAAGTCTCGGCGCGGGCGTCAGCACTCGTTGGGGAGTCCGCCTCCGCTTCGCGCTAAACGCGCCGCACAAACCGCGGCGCAGGGCTTCGCTCCGGCAGACTCCCCAACGACAACAACAAATCAAAACGAAAAGGGACACTTCTAATGAGGTAAGGAAGGGGACATTTCTAAAGAGGCTTGACATTACTCACTATTCGGGTTGACAGTCGATTTGCTCAGAACTATCCTAACGCCCACAGCTAGTCACTTCTGGTAGAGGATTAAACAATGGGTGTGCAAGAGCAGTCCCTCATTGGCAGGCCTGAAGTAGTCCTCGATGCAAGTCCAGATCAGGCAGCCTGCCGTGTTCCGTACCACTTCGCGACTTTCCCATGGCCATGTCCAAACTTCGCTTCTGCCGCTTCATCCAATAATGGCGGTCATGAAATGTAAGGTGCGACCGAGGAGAGAGAAATATGACCGGAGGGCAGTCCGCTGTTCGCATGAATGACCGCCACAGCTTCCCGGCGGGCGGTCTTGTCGAACTTTCTCGGGCCACATACCAAGGCACTCCTCTGGCCGTTGTCGAGATTCGCCCAGTGCCGGCTCCCTGATCCGAGCAGAATGTGATTGATTGACGATTGCGGGCTCGGGAGGAAGCAGTCGAGCATGTTGATTCACCTGCTCCGAAACTGAACTTGTGACCAGTAGCATCCGCTCGCACAGAATTTCATCATTGGCCACCCAATCAATCAGTTGATCCCTCCCTCAGGTTCACGGTGGGGCGGGGGGCGACTAAGGGGGTGCCAGGATGTCTCGCAGCTTACCCTCCCAGCGAAGTTTTGAAGATATTAAGAAGGAAGCCAGAGAGCTGCTACACGAGTTGCGACGATGGGACGCCAACGCACTCAGACGCCATGCTTCGCTGGACTGCGAAGCCGGAAGGTTCTACGCAAGACTTGCCGATGCCCAATACATAGTCGCACGGGAATACGGCTATAGGAGTTGGCAGAATCTGAAACAACGCCTGGAAACCAATCTTCAAGACACATCGACCAGCGCCGCTACTGTTCTTCGCGATAAATGCCCTAAACTCTAATTAACGTATCAATCGGAGAGGGGCCCTGAACGCTTCGCGGGGGGAAAGGGAAGAAAGCGGATTGACCGTATTGACGGGAGGAGAGCACACTTCCACTGTTGTGGCAATTCCTCCTCTGCCCCCGAATATCGCTTGGTTCTTTCTGGCTTTTCAACAGGGCGTGCCATGAACAGAAAAATAGTCCAAGTTATTTCTGTCTTATACTTTGGTCTTCTCCCAATTCCTTGCCTGGCGCAGTGCAGTGATCCACTTTGCAAAAGTCTGCAAACCATACTCGATGCGGCTGTCACTGATTTTAGAGGATATCGGTTGAACAAGGAGGTGGGTCCTGACGTCTCGATCGAGGGAGCGAAGGTCCCATGTCAACCGTCGACTTGGGCGAACAATGTGCCAATGTATATCTGCTACGCTCAAGTTCAATTTCCAGACTCCCAAAAATGGTTTGCCAGAACACTGCAGGCACTACAGAGCTTGAACTCCGCGTGGCACTTCCAGACCAACTCCCCAGGCGAAAACCACTATGTGGATGCAGGCCCACTAGATTGTGAGACTACGCCCACTGAAGGACCGTATGTCGGCCAATGTCCGCTCCACCTACAGGTGGAGAAGCAAGGCGACGGAACAGCGAAGGTATATCTGTGGATGAACTCGCTATCATCGCCTTATCTGTTGAAGCACGCTCCGGCCCCTGCGTCGAAGACTGTTGCACCAAGAGTCGAGGGTTGCGATGATCTCTGCCAGAGCCTCAAGAAGGCGCTTGAGGCCCGCGTGAATGCTTTTGAAGACATTCGCACTGTCAAATCGGATGGCGGGACGGCAGGCGCAACCGTAAAGCTCGGAGGGGCAAAGGAGTGCATTGTCAACGAAGCTGCTCAGCCCCGTCCCAGCCAGATTGGAACGCAATTCGTGTGCTATTGGCGAGAAACTTCCGGCTCTGCCGCGGAGAAAAGATTCCGCGATCTGGTCTCCCGCCTCCAGGTTCTAGTTCCCTCGAATTGGTCTACTCACCAGGAAACGGAGATGGATGATTTCACCGGCGCGGATATGACGGCCTGGTATGCAGTCGAGCCAGGGGGCAAACATGACGTTCGCGTGTATGTCTCTGCGGAATCGGTCGGCCTCCATATCACGGTGTGGCATTCACAATAACCTTTAACATCCCGTCGTCCAAAATGCCGTAATCGGTGAAAGGGCAGCGCTTCGAGAGCCTGGAGGAAACGCAGGCGTATCTCTGGATCGCTGGGAACAGCGCTGGGCCGACGCGCGCATCCATGCGCACGACGAAACGGCAGGTTGCGGCCATGTTCAGGAATGCTGCCACGCTATTAAGGATGCCAGGAATCTCCTTTAGCGAAAGACCTCCCGCGCCTGATTTATCATCAACGTGCGCAGAGCATTGATTTCTGGCTCAGGGAAGCGACCAGGAAGAGTTTTTGACGATACGAGGTTTGTGCTTGAGGGAGACAATCAGAAGCAGGCTGATTCCTCTCATGATCTCTGGTGAAGGTCGATCCGAAGTGTCAGAGGCGGAAAGAAACTGGTCCACTTTGGCGGTCCAGTTCGCGACTCGCCTTTCCCTCTTGTACGAGGTTTTGGACCGGTCCTCGCCGTCAAGGGTTCGCTTCGCCGCGCAACAACAGCGCGCCCTTGACTGCTGCGGGCCGTTCCAAGAAACCCCTCTTTCCAAGAGGGAAAGGCTCAAAACGGAAAGGGACCAGTCCGCCGCCAATCTGGACCTATTTTTCACTGCCACCGACAATCCGAAGAAGCTTCACGATGCACCTTCGCCCGTGGGCTGTGCGGTATGCCCTTTTCCAACTCGCCTTCAGTTCATTGACCCACGGCGCGCCGAGGCGACCTTGCAGGGTCCACAGGGGAAGCGTACGATGAGCGAATTAGAGGTCCAAATGGCAAATTCCGGTCGATAGGCTACGCGCCGCGAAGCTGAGGTTGGATGCGAGAGGAGGGACCAGGAGATGAGCGACAGCGAAGATCCAAAAACGATTGAGTACCGGGCAAATACGCTCACACGACGCGAATTAATCAAGGGAGTAATCATAGGCGGCGTGGCAATTTCCTCAGCAAGTTATCTCTTCCGCCCCTCCAGTCTGGCAAGCCAGCCTGGTCGCGGCACAAGCGAAAGACTCCTCACCATCAACGTCAACGGGCAGCAGCGGCGGGTAGACGTTATGAAACAAGAAACGCTGGCCTGGACACTTCGCCACAAACTGGGGCTGACCGGCACGAAACTGGGCTGCGATCGAGCCGAATGCGGCTCTTGCACCGTGCTGATTGACGGCGTGCCGCACTATTCCTGCTCGGTGCTGACACACACAGTACGCGACAAAAAAGTCTTGACGATCGAAGGGCTGGCGAGTTCTGAGGGAACGCTCCACCCGGTCCAGCAAGGCGTCATCGACGAACAAGGATTCCAGTGCGCGTTCTGCATGCCGGGATTCATCATGGCGGCGGTGGCATTCCTGGAGACGAATCCCAACCCCACGCGTGGCGAACTGGCGCAGGGCCTCTCGGGGAATCTGTGCCGGTGCCAGGACTACGACAAGATTCTGACCGCGATGATGCGCGGCGCAGAGAACATGAGGAGGGCAAGCCGTGCCTAAAAACGATGCCAAATCTGTTGCACCGACTCCACGTGTGTACGGGGCTGGACACAAATTGATCGGCAAGGATTACGTAACGGCTGACCTTTACGCGAAGGTTACAGGGCAGGCAAAGTACGCGGAGGACTTTCACGCGGAAGGAATGCTGTTCTGCAAGTTGCTGCTGAGTCCCTTGCCGCATGCGCGCGTGAGGCGTCTCGAGCTACGCCAAGCGCTGGCAATGCCCGGCGTGAAAGCGATTCTCACGGCCGACGAACTTCCACCTCCGGCCGATACGCTCACCGACAATGGTACGGTGATTCGGGCCAACCCAAAGAGCGAGCGGGCTCTCACCATGGAACCGCTCTACCAAGGCGAACCGATTCTCGCTGTGGCCGCGGTCGATGAGCTCACTGCCGCTGAAGCGATTGAAAAGATTCGAATCGAGTTCGAACCACTTCCCTTCGCCATCGACCCACTCGATACCTTGCGGCCCGGTGGCCCCAATCCAAGAACGGATGGAAACATCTGGGTGCAGTCTCCGACACCGCCGGCCGTCGCGGGAGCTCCGCCGCCGGCCCCTCCACCTCCCACGATCGGAGCGCTCAAGTGGACCGAGGCGGAGTTCAGCGACGCGAAGTACGGGCGTCTGCCAATGGGGAAAACGCCCGATGAATGGTCGTACGGTGACATCGACGCGGGATTCAAGAATGCGGCGCTGGTGCTCGATGAAACGTTTGTGACGCCGGACACGAGCCATCAGCCTCTTGAGACGCGCAGTGCGCTGGCTTACTGGCAGAATGGGAAGGTCTACGTTCACACTGGCACGCAGAGCACCGCGCAAACTGTTCCGGCCATCGCGAGATGGCTGAACATCGATGTGAGCAAAGTTGTCCTCGTCAGCGAATATACCGGAGGCGGCTTCGGCAGCAAGGTCACGGCGGGCGTTTCGCTGATTATTCCCGCGCTGCTATCCAGGAAGGCCAATGCGCCGGTGATGATGCGCATCAGCCGGGAGGAGGAGACTTTCATCGGCCGCGCGCGGCCCAGTTTGCTAGGGCGGATGAAAGTCGGCTTTGCCAAGGACGGGCGGATCATCGCGCTCGACATGTTCGTTATCTCTAACAACGGCCCCTATGACGCAAACGGTGATGTCCCCTCGTCGGGGCGTATCGTGTCGCTCCTCTACCAACCAGAAGCCATGCGCTGGCGCGGGGTCACTGTGCTGACGAATACACCGCCCAGAAGTGCGCAAAGCGCGCCTGGCGGCTTGCAGGGCATCGTTATTATGGAGCCGACCATCGCGAAAGCGGCGCGCAAGCTGGGGCTCGACCAAGTCGCGATCCGCCGAATCAATTGCCCGGAGGGCAAGGCACCATTCGGGCCGGAAGTGAAAGGCAAGCGGCCTTATGCGACCAGCGCGTTCCTCAAGGAAGCCCTCGACCGCGGGGCAGAACAGTTCAAATGGAGTGAGAGGGTCGCGCGCACACCGAAGCGGATCGGCACAAAGGTGCGCGGCGTCGGCGTATCGCTCAGCTGTTATGTTGGCGGCACGGTCGGTTTCGATGGCCTCCTCGTTATCAAGCCAGATGGCCGGGTGAACTTCCGGTGCGGAATCGGCAACCTGGGAACAGAGTCGGTCATCGACGTACATCGCGCGGGAGCCGAAGTACTTGGAGTACCGTGGGAGAAGTGTGACGTTACATGGGGTGACTCGTCGAAGAACCTTCCGTTCACCTGCGTTTCCGGCGGCAGCCAGACCACTCACGCGATGACACGCGCTGCCTATGCGACGGCGATGGATGCCCGGCAAAAACTCAAGGAGATTGCAGCCAAGAAGCTCGGCGGCAAGCCAGAGAATTACGATGTTGCCAACGAACGCGTATTTAGCAAGGGCGGTGGCGCCGGCATGACTCTGGCGCAGGCCGCGAAGTACGCGACTCAACTCGGGGGCATCTACGATGGCCACGAAGTATCCGCCGACCTCAACAAGCGGACTAAGGCGTCGGCAGCGGCGCTTGCGGGCCAGGGCCTTCTGGCGGCCGCAAAGGACAATTACCCGCGCGATGGCGCAACATTTTCCTACGTTGCCAGCTTTGCTGAGGTCGAAGTGGATGTGGAGACCGGCAAGTACAACATCGTTGATTTCCTCGCCTACGCCGATGTGGGCTCGGTAATTCATCCCCGCTCGCTCGGCGGCCAGGTGCTGGGCCGGTCAGTTCTGGGCATTGGGCATGCGATTGGGCAGAAGTGGGTGTACGACTCTCACTACGGCGCCATGCTTTCGACGCGCTTCTACCAGAGCAAGCCGCCAACGATTTTGGACGTGCCCGTCGACATGCAATGGGCGGCGCTCGATATTCCAGATCCCGAAACACCGGTCGGCGCCCGCGGCGTGGGCGAACCGCCCGTTGGCGGCGGGTGCGCCTCGATCTTGAACGCACTGTCAGATGCCCTGGGTGACGAGATTTTTCAGCGCGCGCCCGTCAACGCGGACACCATTCTCACGTCCCTCGAAGCGGGACGTCCCATGCAACATCCCCTAATGGCGCACATTTAGTGGGGATGCGAAAGGAGAAGCCATGGCTGTAATCCGAGACGTAATGCCGGCTTTCGAGCTGGTTCAGCCGAATTCTATTAATGATGCGCAAAGGGTGCTCGAGCAGCAGGGCGACAACGGCTGGGTGCTGGCCGGAGGTATGGATAGCTTCGACTGGCTCAAGGACCGCATCAAGAAACCAAAGGTCGTGGTCGATTTGAGCGGGATCGGGGAACTCCAGGGAGTTCGCAGCACCGCCGACGGCATCGAGATCGGAGCGATGACTACGCTGACGGAAGTAGTCCAGCATCCCGTCATCAGAGAGAAGTACCAGCTGCTGAAGGAGAGCGCGGAATTGGTAGCCTCGCCGCAGATCCGGAACCAGGGCACGCTTGGCGGCAACGTGTCTCAGGATGCTCGATGCTGGTATTACCGCGCCGGTTGGCCTTGCTACCGCGCGGGTGGAAACATCTGTTATGCCGATACGCCGGAGGGTCGCAATCGGGAGCACGCGATTCTGCATGCGGACCGCTGCGTGGCGGTGAATCCTTCTGACTCTGCTCCCGCGCTTATTGCGCTCGATGCCAAATTTGTGATTCGCACTTCCGAGGGTGAGCGTGTGGTGGACGCCGAGGACTACTTCATCGGACCTCAAATCGATATCACGCGGCTGCACATCTTGAAGCCCGGGGACCTGCTGACGGCCATTCGTATTCCGTCCACGTGGGCTGGCGCACAGTTTTATTTTGAGAAAGTGCGGGACCGGAATGTGTGGGACTTTCCGTTGCTGAATGTGGCCTCGGCGATGGTGGTATCGAATGGCAGCATAGAGCGAATGCGCATAGCGGTGAATGGCGCGGCTGCTCGCCCTCTGCGCTTGAAGGTTGTCGAAGACGCGGTCCGCGGCAAACCACCGAATGCATCCACCGGCGAAATGGCCGGGAAACTGGCGGTGCAGGGAGCTGTCCCCTTGCAGTTTAATGCTTACAAGATCCCGCTGATGAGGAATCTGGTGAAGCGCGCCATCGGAGGAGTGCAGGAGGCAACATGGACTTCCTAGAGTGGGCCACCAGTCCGTGGGGGCAGAATGTCCCGATCCACATTGCGTGGTTCTTAATATGGTTAGCAGCGATCGCGGGATTGCTCTTCCTTATTGTTCACGCCAATTATATCCGATATTTCGCCAAAGCCAGGGAGTTTTTGAACAGCGACTCACCTGCAGTCGCGGCGCGCATACCTGAGCGTGTGCCCAGGCACTCGCTGACCGCGCGGCTGTTCCACTGGATTATGGCCGCCTCCATGGTCACGTTGCTATTTACCGCCTTTCTCCCGAAGATGGGTGTCCAGTTCGACTGGGTCACCTATCATTGGATTGCAGGCTCCGTCTTGACCGTCTCCATCGTCTTTCACATCATTCACGCGTCCTTCTTTATGGACTTCTGGTCGATCTGGCCAGACAGGATTGACCTGCGGGACGCGTCGAGAAGAATACTCCGGTTTGTGGGGAAGTCCGCGCCACCGCCGGACAGATTCGCCAAGTATCCTTTGGAGAACAAGCTCTACCACGGCGCCATCATCGCCGCAGGTCTGTCCTCGATCGTGACTGGTGTGTTTATGATGTTTCGGGTACGCACGATTTTTTTCCCCCGCAATCCGTATCTGTTCAGCGACATGACATGGGGCATGATGTACGTGCTACACGGACTGGCAGGCGTCGGACTGATCGCTTTGATCATGGTGCATATCTACTTTGGGCTGCGGCCGGAGAAACGCGCCATTACCAAGTCGATGATCTTGGGTTGGATGAGCCGCGACTTCTATCTTCAAGAACACGATCCGGCGCGATGGCCGGTCGAAGCCTCAGCGTCACCTTCGAGATCCCAGGCAGCAAGGACCGAGGGGTTAACAGATGCTGGTTGATATCTCGGAGCGCTGCAACACGATCGAAGAATGCTACGAGTTTATGCTGGCCTACGCGGCACAAGGACTTCCCAGTGACGAAGGAAGCCATTCTGGCGGACAGATCCGCGAATATTTGGGCCGCGCCGTGAGAGCGATGTCTGGTCTGGCAGAGAGCTGTGCAACGGCGGTTAAACAAGAACGCCTTGAGCCGGCCCAACGATACCAGGCATTCTTTGCGGTGCTTGACCGCGACGCCCACGACTCGCTCGCCGCGGTTGAGCTGGTTCTCGCACAACCCACCATCAGCTCTCAATTGATCGACAACCTGAACGCTTCCATTCATCTCCGCGCTCTGCTCACGGATCTGTTTCTTCTAAGTGAAATCGCAAACACTCAACGCAGAGCGGCAAAGCCGATGGCTTCGGGCGGTTAGGACTTTCCGTCTTTGCGATTCTCCGGCGAATGAAAACCAGGAGGAACGCCTTCACGCCCGCTGTGTTGAGCAAGGTTGCATTTCCCGGGCGGACTCGCAGCGCACCCAGTGAGGGAATAGCAGAACACCAAGAGCCATGCGACCAGAAGAACACATAGCACGATGCTCCTAAATTCCCGTCGAACCCAAATACGAACGGCGCGCGGCGGAAATGACAGCAACGAAAGACGAGGAGAACTGAGGCTAAGATGAAGCTGGGCCAACCGTAGTGCCCAGCTTGCCCGTTTAGATTTAGCAGGATGGAGCTGAATACTGTGTGTTGACTCAGCGACCGTGGCCTCCGCCGCCACCTCCGTGGCCGCCTCCAGTAAAGCCGCCCCCACCACCGTGAAACCCTCCACCGTAGCCCGCACCACCGTGGAAGCCTCCGGCCGAGCCGCCATGGAATCCACCGCCGCCCGAACTTACGAAGCCGCGTGGGCCGGAATGGAAACCCAGACTACCGACGCGCCCGGCGGAAGGAGAACCTAAATTATGAGCTGTGGAGTTTGACATATTGTGCAGCCCAGTCGCATAGCGGGGATCGCCCGGATAGTGAGTGCCAGGGCCCCAATTGTGGTAGTCGGGGCTGAAGTGATGAGAGTAGCGTGCGTATCCATAGGCAAAGCCCGGCGCACCGTAGGCATAAAATGGGGAGTAGAAGCCCCAGCCAAAAGGACTGTAGAAGATTCCATCGCCAGGGATAAACGTGAAAGCGCTGAACCAGGAATCCCACCACCAACCTGCGACCCACGCTGGCCCGCCCCAAGGGCCCCAGCTATAGTTCGCGAAGTAGCCTGCTTGGTCGACGTTGGCTTCGCCGAGATAAGCGGAGCGCAAACTGCTCCAGCGGTACAAGTCATCGTCCTGGGCGGAGTTGCGGTCGAATTTCTGAGACTTGAGAGCCAAGTCTGTTTGCACCATCAATTCGTGGCCGCCTTTCACCGTAGTGGTCTTTCCGGTGTTGGTGACTTCGGCTTTCCCGTCGAAGACGCGGAGTTGTTGCTTGTCCAGGTCAAAGTCGTATAGGCCGGCTTTCAGCAGTCGGGCGGTCAAACCGTCCTGCTGCACGCGAATGTTGTTCTGCGGATAAATTTGATCGACTTCGACCATGGCTTTACCGTGGCTGAGCTCGATTTGGGTATCGATCAGGCTGGAGGAGATCATGCGTACGGAACTCTCGCTGCCGAGCCGGAGAAACACGCCCGGAGTAAGCAGCACCTCGGCTTTGCCGTTTTCAGTGGTCAACGATTGGCCAGCGCCAACCTCGGTCGACCCAACGGATTTCTCCTCCAGGGTTTGACTGTCGAGCGAGACTTGTCCTTCGACGTAGTTGACCGTTCCCGGTCGAGCGCTTCTAGAGTTGGCGGTACTTGGGTTGTCGGCCTTGGCCCACGCCGGTACTAAACCAAGCACCAAAAACAAACTCAAAAATTTCAGGAACCTAGAGAACCTCATACCGCACCTTCTTTCTGCCCTCTATTAGCTTAGATGTAATTTTTAGTCAGGAGGTAACGGTTGGCTCAACAGGACAGAAAGAAGCTGCGTTGGGGGCAGTGCAAAGTCGTTTCGGGCATAAGGAACTGCTTGATCCGTTATAACTTTAGATGCAGGAAGTGAAAGCCAGGATATCCGGAAGTTCCTAGCCCGGAGCCGCGCGCTATCAAATTCCAGTGCTGACTTCTTGCACGCGATTGACACCGTCGCGGATGGTTTCGACGGAAACGGCGATGGGGACCACGGTTTCCTGATTTTCGGTGCGTCAATGCGCAGTTTGCCGTTGACGATGGCGGCGCACACGTGATCAGTGTTGTCGGTGACGTCCACTAATTCTGCGTTCGGATATTTCTCGAGTTCCTTGGTAGTTGCCGAAACACAGGTACATACGGCCGTCCTTATTCCGCGGCTTGTGGCGAGGGGCGAGGTGGATCTCGCCGGCAGAGACAGCGGTAACCGGGGACCCGAAGAAATGGACCTTGCGAGCACAGGCCGTTGGCGATTCTCGTCGACTTCGCTGCAGATGTCGAGCCCCTCGTGAAAGCTGTAAGCAGTGACCTTTAGTGGGCCGTCCGATCGGCGACAGTGACGAAGCGAACCATTAGCAGAACGTCGTCGAAAAGTCATCCTTTACGGGTGTATATGTATGCCGATTTCCCGTGCGCGACGACCGTAAGTCGAGCCTATGATTACCCAAACACGTTACCCTCGGTGACACTGCTGGCGGCGCCTTCGTCGATGGCCGCTCGCAGCGCCGCAAGCTTCGCTTCGTACTGCTGTTCCTCGCGCTCCAAAGTCCGCAATCCGGCGCGCACTACCTGACTGGCGTTTTCGTAGCGTCCGGTCTTAGCCTGCTTGGCGACGAAGCGGTCAAGTTCGTGGGTCAACTTGACGTTCCTGGTAGGCATGGTGACTGACCCTGCTGTAGATGTGACTCTCGAAAGCACACGATTGGCAAACTTTGCCAATCGTGCGATCCATTGGTAGGCAAAGCTATTGCGGAGAGATTTTAAAGCTGTGATTCTCCTGTTTGGCGAAGAAAGGACAGGACCGGAGTTCCGTTTAGCTAACGGAGAGCACCACTCAGAGGTGTTGGTAGTTCGAGTTTTGAGTGGCAACGTTCAGTTGCTTGCTGACCCCGTCGATCACCATGCTGGCGACATGGTTCGGGCCATTCGGCAGCTTGCTGAACTGAACGGTGAGGTTCATGGCGTCTTTGGGATCGTCCATGTAGGAAGCTATCTGAACCTGCAGGAGTTCCTTCTGGGCCTTGTCGAAGATCAGGGTCATTGAAACCCCCTATTTTAAGTAGTTCTTAATGACGAGCTTTACGGCATTGGGATTCTCCGGGACCGAACCCATCGTGATGTTTCCCTGTTGATAGGCTTGCTGCAGCTTATCCTTGTCTGGCGGAACGTACTGTTGCGCCAGAGTTTTCATTTGGTCCGCATAGTCCTTGTACTCTTCCTTTTTCTTCTCGACAATGCGCTTTTTCAGGCGGCCACCCTCCGGTTGAGCGTTGGCAGGCGGATCGAGCGAAGTCTTTTGTTGTTTGCCATCCGGCCCCACGCGCACCTGGAAATGCTCTTGCTTTTTCTGTTCGCCTTTCAAACTGATGGTGACCTGCTCGCCCCAGGTATATTGCGCAAGCGCCTGCTTGTTCTGTGCCATTGCCTGCTTGACTTCCGCAAGACGCTGCTGCAATTCCGGGTTTTGTGCCCAGACTGGAAGATTGAATGCCACAGCAACCAGGAGAACGAACGCGACCAATAGTATGCTTCCTAACGTACGGGTATTTCTCATTTGGGTCCTTTCGTTAAATTCAGCAAAGCTGGCCCGCCCCTAACTCTTGGGCGGGAAATTCTTCAACAACTTCTTCATGGCGTTGTCCAGATTCTTTTGCTTCTTGTCCTGGTTCGCGCTGGGGTCGAGTGTCTTGCTCGCGCGGCCAGTCCAAACGAGTTGTTTGGTAGCGGGATCGTACATGTCGAGAACCAATGTGCCGGTGGCGATTGTAGATTGTTGAGCGGTGGCCATGCCACCACCCCAGCGGAAACCGCCCGTGCCGTAGGCATTCCACTGCTTCTCGGAACTGACGGACGCCTGATATCCGATAAGAAGATCGGCTTTGTCACCGTCGGTTTTGGTTAGGCCTTTTGTTGCAAGCTGGCTGTCAACGGCCTGTTTAATCTGTGCGTCGACGATCTGATTGGGATAAGTTGCGCCCTCGATCGTGACCCACTTGTAGGTGTGGTATTTAGAGAAGTCCACTCCAGGCATGGCGTTGGTGGATACGTCCTGCGCGGACGCCAGGTTGCACGCCGCGAGAAGCAAAATTAGCACGATTCCGAGATTTGTCCTCGTATTGCGAATTTCTTGCCGCATAGTTTGTCTCCTTATCGAAATTGAACTTTGAGAATCTCGTGCTCCTTGGTGTTATTTGCTCGGATCCGAGACACAACGAAAGCCCAGGTGATTCGTCCCAGTGGTAATCTCACCTTTTCCGCGTGTTCCCACCATGTAGCGCGAGCAGTACTGATCGGTGCAAAGAAAAGAACCGCCGCGATGAACCTTTTTTTTCTCGTTGGGCTCCGCAGGATCGAATGGGGCGTCAGGTCCCTTGGGATTGTGAGCCACTCCGCCAGCCTGGGCCAGTTGGTAGTAGTAGTCAGGACGATACCAATCGGTTGTCCACTGCCAGACATTTCCGGCCATATCGTAGAGCCCATATCCATTGGGCCCATACTGAGCCACGGGTGCTAAGCCGACGAATCCATCAGTGCCTGCGTCTTTATCGGGAAAGTGCCCCTGATAGGTATTCGCCATAAACTTTCCGTTTGGCTTGAACTTCTCGCCCCAAACAAATGGCTTGCCGGCCAGACCGCCCCGCGCGGCAAATTCCCATTCCGCTTCCGTGGGAAGTCGCTTGTGGGCCCACTTTGCATAGGCCTCGGCGTCTGGGAAGGCCACCTGGACAACCGGATAGTTTTCTTTTCCTTTGATGGAACTTTTCGGACCTGTTGGGTGCCGCCAATTTGCGCCCTTGACGTAACTCCACCATTGATAGTGATTATTCAAATCGACGGCATGATTCGGGGGAGAAAACACCACTCCGCCGGCGTACAGATTTTCTGGCGGGGCACCGGGAAAGTCCTCGGCGGCAGGCGTTTTCTCAGCAATCGTCACGTAGCCCGTAGCTTTGACGAACTCGGCAAACTGCGCGTTGGTTACGTCCGTTTTGTCCATGAAGAAGCCATCCACATAGACTCGGTGGATGGGCCGGGAATCCGTAGTGGCTTTCATACCGACCATATCCATCTGCGGAGGATCTTGAGCGCCCATCGAAAACTCCCCGCCGGGAATCCACACCATCCCTTTTGGGGCGCGGGCAGGGGCGGGCTGAGTGTTGGGGACGGTCGGGCCGAACACTACCCCGGCACTCCCAGGCGACCCGGCACCTTGGGTGAGCGGCGAGGAATAATGAATTGCGGTCACACAGACGAACGTGACGACGAGACCTTGTGCGCCAGATCGAACACGGTGAGCGCTCCTCATCCTGAGTCCCCTCCATTCGTGGTTTAGCAGCGCGAGGATACGCCTTCTGACGGCGGGGAGAGAATTGTCAAAACTAACAGTCGGCAATCCCGGGCTATTTCGGTCGGGCGCCGGGGCGGGGAGGGCCAGGGAGGGCTTGTGACGGATGTCACAGGCTTGTTGGCTGCAGAGCTTATAAGTTGTGCTAGAGTGTAACTGCATGGCTGAGGCCTCGGCCACGGATCGCGCCAACTCTAAGACCGCCCACGGTGTTGCGCAGCCCGCAGTTTACCTCTGAGGCTCAAACACTTCGAGCTCATATTGTTCTTGCTGTCCGATTTCCGCCCAAAGGTTGACTGTTTTGTCGGGAGGTTCCTGAGACGAGCCCTATGACCGCTCAATCACCCAAGGTGGGTAGATACGAGAAGTTTCCGGACTACCTTTTCGCCCAGGGGGCAAGGTGGACCGCCGCAATTGGTGGAAGCTTACGATTCTTTTCGGGTCCCGAACGAAAGGCGAGATTTGCGTTCTGGCCGACTGCACTCCTCGCAATTGTTGTCATCAAAGCGGGCCTTGCGCTGGCGCTAAAACCGGACTCCTTGGTGCTTTCATACAGCGGGATCCCTTATTTCCTTCTGCTGCTATTGGCAACGGGGTTTGCCATTCGAAATGGTATCGAGAATACACTGGGGAGCCGGCCTTTCTGGGTGTTCCTGGCAATCGGTACCGGGCTCTGGGCGTTAGACCAGTGGATTTACGTATATTACGGCTTGGGCCTCCACATTGACGTGCCCGACAATTCGATTGCTGATCCCGCGCTGTTTCTGCATGTCGCACTGCTCATGGCGGCTGTTGCGGCATTTCCCCACCGGAACGTAACCGACCGCAAGCTATACCCAGCGGTATTAAACGCCATTCTGTTGGTGATTTTCTGGGGTTTTCTCTATGTTTACGCTGTCTTTCCGCACCAGTTGTATTCCAACGCGACCAGTTACACTTTGCGATTCGATGTTCTGTACACACTAGAGAATTGGGCGCTGATTCTGGCTGTGGGTTTTTTGAGCGTTCGCGCCTCGCTCCCTTGGAAATCAATCTACCTTCATTTGCTAGGCGCGTCGACACTGTACGCCTTAAGTTCCGTGGCAGCCAATCTTGCGATCGACTCAGCAGGGTACATCAACGGGAAGCTGTATGGTGTGGGGCTGATTGCTGCTGCTTGCTGGTTTGTGTGGATACCGCTGCGAGCACGGCAGTCAGGGGGAAGCGAACTGAGAGCGACGCGATCGGATAGCGGCCGAAGCTCACAGGCGTCAGCGTGGGCAATGGTTGTGGTTGCGCTGATCTCGTTCCCGATCGTGTGGGAGTTGTTGCGAAAAGATGATGCAAGCGGTATGCGAACGTTCCGCGTACTGGTGGCGATCGTCGCGATCGTTTGTCTGGCTAGTGCTGCGTTTATCAAGGAGTACCTCGGAAAGAGCGAGTTGGCTGCGAACCTCGGTTCCGCCAACGACCGGCTGCGCCTGGCAATGGAATCGGGCAAAGCAGTGGGATGGGAATGGGACGTCAAGAGCAGGCGGGTCTCCTGGTTCGGTGACCTGAAGACGAACTTCGGAATCGATTCCGAGACGTATGTGGAGCGAGCGGACGAGTTCTTGCAACGCTATGTGTGCGTGGAGGATCGGGAGCAGGTTTCGGAAGCCGTAAGTGATGCCAAGAAAAATCATGGGCTCTATGAGGGAGAATTCCGTCTGGTTTGGCCGGACGGGACGCTGCGCTGGGTCACGGCGAAGGGGGAATTTCAGTATTCCTCGAGAGGCGAGCCCGAGCGCATGCTGGGAATGGCAGTAGACATCACCGAAAGAAAACAACTGCAGACCGAACTGCTGGAGAGCCAGGACCGGATAGTTTCCATCGTGGCATCAGCAATGGACGCGATTATCGCCGTCGACGATACGGATAACATTTTGCTGTTCAACGGCGCCGCCGAGAAGATGTTCGATTGCCCGAGACAGGAAGCGATTGGCAGTCCTATCGAACGTTTCATCCCACTGCGCTTCCGCGACGGCGCTGCTGCCGCCGGTTTCCCCGATGCGCTGGGCACCTTGTGGGCACTAAGGGCGACTGGCGAGCAATTTCCAATTGAGGCCTCTGTTTCGCAGAGCAATGTCTCCGGAAAATCGTCGTTTACCGTCATCATTCGAGACGTCACGGAGCAAAAGCGGACGGAGCAAGGCCTGCGAAAGAGCGAGGAACGATTCCGCCTATTCATGAGCCATAGTCCCGCGGTGGCATGGATGAAGGATGAACAAGGCCATTACATCTACATGAACGAAACCTATCTAAAACATTTCGGCATCCGGGAGGAAGACCGGCGGGGCAAGACGGACTTCGAAATCTATCCGCGCGCGATTGCCGAGCAGTTCAGGGAGAATGACGAGGCTGCCCTGTCAGTTGGCCACCCGATAGAAGTTACCGAGGATTCGATAGGTCCCGACGGAGAGCCTTGCACCTGGCTGGCTTATAAGTTCCCGTTCGAAGACACTTCGGGCCAGATTTTCGTTGGGGGAATCGGGATCGACATTACCGAGCGCAAGAAGGCAAGGGAATCGCTGCAGACATTGACGGGGCGGCTGATCCATGCGCAGGAGGAAGAACGCGCGCGCATCTCGCGGGAGTTGCACGACGATTTCAGCCAGCGCCTGGCACTGCTGGGCATCGGCCTCGGACAACTGTGGAAGAAACTGCCAATGGGAGCAACGGAGGCACGCGAAAGCGTGCTGGAGATGCTGAAGGGAACCAAGGAGTTGTCGTCTGACCTGCATACTCTCTCGCATGAACTGCACTCCAGCAGACTGGAGCATGTGGGCCTGGTGTCGGCGCTGCATGGGCTTTGCAGGGAAATGAGCGAGAAGTACAAGATTGCAGTTCATCTTAGCGATTGCGATGTTCGTCTGGACATGCCGAAAGATGTGGCGCTGTGTCTATTTCGAGTGGCACAAGAGTCTCTCGGGAACGTTGTAAAACATAGCAAAGCCAAAGGCGCAAAGGTCTCAGTCGGAGCGAACGCGACGTGTATCTGGCTTCGCATTTCGGACGCCGGCAGGGGCTTTGACTTGGGCCTTCAGAACGCGCGCGCCGGAATCGGACTGATCGGAATGAGGGAGAGGCTTCGGCTTGTCGGGGGTACGCTGGTGGTTAAGTCGGAACCGGAGCACGGAACAGAAATTTTGGCGGAGGTACCACTGTCCGCCTCCGAAAAAGAGGACCACGCCAGAATAAAGACGGTGGGAACATAGGATCATGAGACGCCCACGCATACTCCTGGCAGATGACCATCAGATGTTGATGGATGCACTGAAGCGCGTAGTGGAGCCGCGGTGCGAGGTTGTGGGTACAGCGAGCGACGGACGAGCGCTGCTGGAAGCCGCGGCCAAGCTGCGACCCGAGGTGGTGGTGCTGGACATTGCTATGCCAGAACTGAACGGCCTGGACGCCGCGCGACAGCTGAAACGGACCATGCCCAAGGTGAAGCTGATCTTTATGACGATGAATGAAGAGCCTGACCTGGTGGGGGAGGCTTTTCGGGCAGGAGCTTCCGCGTTTTTGCTGAAACAAGCAGCTGCGTTTGAGCTGACGGAGGCGATTGAACAAGTGCTGAAGGGCGGATCTTATGTGACGCCAAGTGCCGCGGAGGGCCAGGCCAAGATCTCCTTACGGGACCCTAAAGCCCGGGAACATGTTGCCGAACCCACACCGCGACAGCGGGAAGTGATTCAATTATTAGCGGAAGGGCACTCGATGAAAGAAGTAGCATCCACTCTAAACATCACAAAACGCACGGTAGCGGCGCACAAATACGCCGTTATGGAACTTCTGCAGCTGAAGACCAACGCCGAGTTAGTGCAATACGCCATCAAGCACAGGATTATCAGTATCTAGTCCAGTTTCACACCTTTCCTCGTCTACTTGGTAGTTCTGCCAATAGTCAGCCCGCAGAATTGCGAGCACTTTGCTTGTAGGGTCCGGCCTCGAGCTGAAAGAAGTCTGCTCCAGGCGGCAGATTTCTCTGCAGGCCGAAGTTGCTCCGAATCTCCTCTATGACGTCTGGAACTCGCGAAAGCTCAGAGGTGAGCTGATGACGGGCAAGCGCGTGGTGGTGGCGGATGATCTCACTCCGGTATTAAGTGCCGTAGCCAAAATACTGGACAAATCATTCGATGTCGTTGGCATGGTGACCAATGGGCAAACGGCGTTGGACTCCACCCTGGCGCTGAAACCCGATCTGGTGATCTTGGACATCTCGATGCCAGGCATGAGTGGAATAGAAGTCGCGAAAGAGCTACGGAGATGCGAGAGCAGCGCCAAGATCATATTTCTGACGGTTCATCAGGACCCGGACATTCTGGCGACCTGCCTGGCCGCGGGAGGGCTGGGCTACGTGGTGAAAGTGCTCATGGACACGGACTTGATTCCGGCGATGCATGAGGCACTTGCGGATCGGGTCTTCGTGTCCCGCTTTTCCTACCCACCAGACGTTCCGGACCGCAAAACCTAATCACAAATCGCGGTGTCGGCAAACGCCGGAGTGAAGTTGGGCGTAGGGCGTCACTTTTGACAATTTCATCCGGGGACGGTTGGTCCATCCCTCCGCTAAGCTGCTCCGCTCGGCAAAGAAATCAGCATACTTGTCGCCCGCCCGCGCTCTGGCACGTCTTGGTGCTTAGTGACATACCGGGCGCGCGGGAAATGCCACGAGGATAGGAGACATTGCCGGCGCCTGGGGCGCGGAGAATCGTTGCGCCCAGCCTAGAGAATTGAAGTCGCACGGATTGTGATTGCTAAATCCGGGTTCATTCACTCCGAAGTCGCTATTTCCTTTTGGGATAGCGCGTCTCCGTGTGCGTGCGATTTGCTCACAGCCCTTGCGTCAGCTACCCGTGTGCCTCCGGATTAGCTGGTATTTTTGACAATTCCCTCGAGATTGAGCTGGGCGCATTATCACGCACAGGCTCGCTCCCGCCATGTTTTGAGCAGGTAGGTGAGGCGCCCCTGTGCGCCGCTCCTGCACCAGCGCCTTCATCTACGTCGGATGCAGAAAAGAGGGAGAAAACTTGAATAGAAAACTAGCACAGAAAACCGAGATTTTAGCGTGTGTCCTGACGATAGCGTTCGTCTACGAGGCACAAGCACAAGATCAGACGAGTACAGCTTCGCTGTCCACAGCTAGTTCTGCGCAAGCGAAACCGAAAACAAAGCCGGATGCCGCGGAGGCTGAAGCTGGAACCAGCGAAGGTACGGAAGCTTTACAGAAGGCTACACAGAACCCGGTTGCCAGCCTCATCAGCGTGCCCGTACAGAACAACAACAACTTTGGAATAAACCCCGGTTACCGCAATCAGGATGTCTTGAATATCCAGCCGGTGATACCGATCGGCATCTCGAAAGACTGGAACTTGCTGGTTCGTTGGATTGCGCCCATCGTTTATCAACCGATTCCCAATCAGCCGTTAGCGCCGGAGACGGGCGTCTACGGCCTTGGAGACATGGTGCCTACATTTTTCATTTCACCAAAGAAGCCTGGGAAGTTGATCTGGGGAGCTGGTCCAGTATTCCAATTACCTACGGCAACGAGCAACTATTTGGGGCAGGGAAAGTTGGGAATCGGGCCGTCCGTCGTCGTGCTCACCCAACCTGGCCATTGGACTCTCGGTGTGCTCGCAAACAATATCTGGTCGGTAGCCGGTTCGGGCAGCCGCCCGGATGTGAATCAATTCCTGCTGCAGTACTTCATCAACTACAACTTGAAAAAAGGCTGGTTCATTACCTGGCAGCCCACCCTGACGGCCAACTGGGAAGCTCACGATTGAACTCGCTCCAAGGGCGCCCATCTGGGCCTCCGGCATTCCGATGGATTGCTAGATGACGTGAATGCGCCGCACACTCTTAAAATGTATATTTCTGGTTTGTTTCGCGTGGCTACCCGCACGGGCGCAAAACGTTCAATTTCTGCCGGAAGTGGATGCGCGCCTGAAGCTAAACTCCTCTTTTTGCGCTTACCTGGAGGGGCGGGGGCGACCCGCATCAATTTGGGATTGGCCCGAGCATTCAGCTGTACTTGAAGCCATTGATCAAGCTCAAAGAAGTTACGAAGTTTGATCTGGACGATACAAAGTCGAGATTTTTGGTTCTGGAAACCGGGTACCGTCATATCACGGCGCCGGATGCTCGTCCCGAAAATCGTCTGCTGACGGCTGCGACGTTCAATTTCCCGCTAGGTGCCGTTTTTCACCTTTCAGACCGCAACCGCGCGGACCTGGACTGGACGCGGTAGGTCTGGCTCTGTATGTGTATTTTTCTGTGGAGAAGTAGCGAGACTTGCGGTCCTGAATGCCGGTTCATGTGCTGTTAGTTTTGACAATTGCCCCCTACGACGACTAATGCCAACATTAATTACCTGAATTCCAGGTGAAAAATATACACTACATCAGTTTTGTGCCTTCAGAAGCGCTGGGTTGATGGCCTTGAGGATCGTTTCTTGGCGTCGGGTCAGTGTTACCACACGCGAGAGTCTGTGCACCTGCTTAGAATCTTGCAAATAAACTTTGTACATCGTGCTCAGTTCGTCGAGCGCCTCTTCTGGAGAAATGCCCGTGGGTTTTAGGCGGTATTTGAGCAAGGCCAGCAGGAGATAGGCCAGATAACAGATAAAGACGTGAGCGATGACTCGCTGCGAAAGCCAGTGTCGGATCGGTTGCAGTTTGACGACGCCTTTCAGAGCACGAAACGCTTTCTCGACCAGATCCTTGTCAAAGTAAAGGCGCACCAGTTGGTCTCTCGGCAGGGGCTGTGTCGAAAAGATGCAGGAGTAGCCATCAAACTCCTCGGCTTGATCTAAGGTGCGCCCCAGCACTTGACCGTTTTTGTCGAAGTATCTCGCGAGCCCGGTTTTGATTGCTTTTCCCGCCCGCAGCAATTGTTGCGCCTGAACAATCTCCTCCCGGCGCGCGTCACGTAAATCCACTTGCTGGCGAGCATTAAAGCAGAGGTATAGCGTGCCCTTGACGTGTTTGATGGCATAGGAGTGGGTGGTGACATAGAAGGTGGTCTTGTTTAATTGCACGCGGTTAGCCAAGGGCAGACGCGGCGCCTGTTTGTGCAGCAGGGGGCGCCAAAAGTTTTGTACCGGTCTGCTGAGCGGGACCCCGCAAATGGTATTCCACTTCAGAGCCCGCATATCCGCCAAATTCTTGCCGGAAGTGATGCCGCGGTCGTAAATCAGGGTGCCCGATTTCAGGTCGTAACGCCGAAAGGTGGTGATCAAATCTTGTAGCGTCCTAGCATCCGCAATGTTGCCGTCGAAGGTCTTATGAAACACCGGGATGCCTTCCTCCTGGGTGACCCCCAGTCCGATCTGAATCAGTGGCCGGCCATGGACTCCCTCCTTGTCGCGCCCGAGCTTGCCCATCTCGCAGTGCTTGCCATACAAATAGGTGTTGGTGACGTCATAGATGACGCCGGAGTTTTCTAGCCTGTAGTGGTCTTGAACGGAGCGAAAGATCGCCTGCTGCAATCCCTGGGCATCCGACTGTTCCAGGAAATCCATCCCACTGAGGAGCCGGCTCTCCGTCAGATTCTGCAAACCCAAGAGCAGATTAAGATCGGTTCGTGCAAACCATCCCTCCATGCGGTTGACACTTTTATAGTCAAGGCAGTGCGCATAAGTCATGCTCAGAATTTCTCTGGCATAGGTGCCGAGATGGGCGTCCAGATGGATTTCCTTGGCCAGATAATGCAAGACCAACAGTGGTCCATAAAGTTTAACCTCCGCGACCTCGACGTCGGACAGGGAAGTCGACAGCACCGTGCGGCCATCGGCTTGCTTACCGACATAGCGAATGAAACGCTGGACAACTTTGCCTTCGACACGCCGATTTTCAACTTCGGCGAGGTAGGTTTTATCGCCCTTTTTAATCTTACGAATAAAGCTCATGTAGTGTCTACTATAGACACTACACCCCAAAATGCAATTACTTTTTTAGAGAATCGGAATGTGTTCTGGAGCCCCGTAAAATCAGCGTAGATCTACATTCAGGCCAATTCTGGGAAACTGTAGTGAATAATTCTTAACTGGAGGTCAGGTAATTAACATTTCCATAGTTGGCGGCTGCCCGCCGAACGGGCCGCGACTGTTCGATTTTGTGGTGCAACCGCGACTGGACGGGGGCTGAGGAGAATCACCTAACGGCTCGCAACATAGAGGATTTGCCCGCGGAACCAGTACCTTTTGTCCCATACGTTGGAGGACTGAAAAGATGCTCCTGATCAGGCGACGCCCGGATTCACGAACCTTCTTGAGGTTCATTCCACTGGCGCTCTTGCTCACGTTACTTGTCACTCCGGCCGCCGTGCGGGCTCAGAACGCGGAGTAGGAATTGAAGCTGAGGTTCTTGGGTCGGATCAATTGGATAGGTATCGCCCTGGGCACGAATGGTGCCGGACGGGTAGGAATAAAACCAGCCGGCATCGAATCGGATTTTCGCCGGCTATCAGTTGGGAACTCGATTGGATGTCAACAATACCCCCAACCGCCTTGGCCTCGATCTGACCCAGAAAGGCCCTGTCGCTGGCCTGGAGTTTTCATTCTAGGCGCCCAAGGAAGTAAGGAATGAACAATACGTTTCTGAGGTTCGCGGTTGCCGTACCGGCAATGGCGTTTGTACTTCTCGATTGCGGCCATCGCAGTAATTCGGCGGATTCGCGGTCCGAAAGGCTGCAGCAGTCGACAGCGACCCCCGGGAATGGAACGGAGAAATCTACGGCGTCGCTGGAATTGCCGATCACCTTTGCACGTCATGTGGGCGATCTGGAGGGCATGAAAGAAAGGCACGTGATACGGGTTCTTGTTGTGCCCAGCCATTCCGGTTTTTTCTACGATCGAGGCATTCCGCATGGAATCTTCTATGAAGCGTTCGATGAATTTCAGCGCTTCGCAAACCAGAAACTCAGAACCGGCAACTTGAAGGTGAACGTCACCTTCATTCCGGTCAGACTGGAGCAGTTGGAACGCGCCCTGCTGGAAGGTGTCGGCGACGTAGTTGGCTATGGGGTGGTTGTGACGCCGGAGCGCGAAAAGCTGGTTCTTTTTACTACACCCTTCGATAGCAATGTGAAGCAGGTAATTGTCACCGGGCCGAAGGCGCCGCCCTTAGCAAATCTCGAGGACTTGAGCGGGAAGGAGGTGTACGTCAACCCTCTGACGGTGTACTACGAGAACCTGCAGCATCTGAGCAAAGAGTTTGAAAGAGCGGGGAGGCCGCCGATCCTTGTGAAAGCTGCCGATCCCAACCTCACGGACGAAGACCTCCTGGAGATGGTCAATGCCGGCTTGATTCCGGCGACGGTGACCATAAACATCCGGGCGGAATTCTGGTCTAGGGTCTTCCCGCACCTGACGCTTCACCAAGACACAGTTTTAAAGGAAGAAGGGCAGCTGGCTTTCGCAACCCGCAAGGACAGTCCTGAGTTGAGACAGCTCCTCGACGAATTCGTGCGGGGGCACCAAATGGGCACGAGTTTCGGGAACACCTTATTGCGACGCTACCTGCAGAAAACTAAATGGGCACAAGACGTAACCTCAGCGGAGGAAATGAGGAAATTCCAGGAGTACGTCCGCTATTTCGAGAAATATGCGGCGGAATATGACTTTGACTATCTGATGCTGGTCGCGCAGGGATACCAGGAATCAGGCCTGGACCAAAACCGAAAGAATCCCAGCGGTGCGGTGGGCATTATGCAGGTGATCCCCAAATATGCGGCTGCTCCGCCCATCAGCATTCCCAACGTGGAGCATGCCGAAACCAACATTCAGGCCGGGGCAAAGATGTTGCGTAACATCGCGGAGACTTATTTCAACGACGACAAACTGGACGCGACCAACAAGACGCTTATGGTATTCGCGTCGTACAACGCGGGGCCTAACCGAATTGTGCGCCTGCGGAAGAAGGCGGCGAGCGAGGGCTTGGATCCTAATCAATGGTTCGGAAATGTGGAACTGGTGGCGGCGAAGGACGTAGGGCAAGAAACGGTGCAATACGTCAGCAATATTTATAAATACTATGTCGCTTACAAGCTGACATTAGAAGAGGCCAAGTTCCAAAGATGATTCAACCAGTGGCAAGGAAAGAAACCACACTGGCCGCGTTTTCACGACAGAAGGAGTTTGCCATGCGACGTACTAAGATCTGTTTGCGGGTTTTTGCGCTCATTTGTGCCGTTTGCTCCTGCGCTTGGGCGCAGGATCCGAGCTGACCGCGAAAGCTGGTCAAACCCGGAGGCATAGTGATCGTGTACCAGCCGCAGGTGGACGATTGGCAGAATTTCACCGACATCAAGTGGCGAGCAGCACTTCAACTGACGCCGAGTGGCGGAAATCAGGACAAACAGAACATGAGTCAGGACCGCTCCTCCGGCGGTTACTCGTCGCAGAGTCTCGACTCTGAGAAGCAGAGCCGGGAAACCGGATCGGCGCAGAGTCAACACTATGGATCATCGGGAAGCAGTTGGGGCGGTAGTCACAGTACGGGTGGATATGGCGGTGGAGGCCGGAGCTGGGGCGGAGGTGGTGGCTACGGCGGAAGACAAAGGTAGTTCCAAAGGGATTGCTTGGCCACAATTTTGACTCTATCCGTAATCTCGCTCTCCGAGGACTGGCTTTCGGCCTATCGCAACCAAGCCCAACAGGTTGTCAGACTCGCGGCGGTTGCCGCAAGCACGCCTGCGGACAAGAACGCTGAGCCGTTCCTCAACAAAATGCGCGCATTGACGGACAAATATCTCCAAATGAGAAAGTCGAGGACGTACATAGTTCCCAACTCCCTAGACAACGATCCTTTGGACCAGAAGATCGCTACGTGCGCACATTCGCTGGCTTCCATGGGGACGGCCAATCAGTTTATCGACGACGGCCTCCAGTAAACTCGCAGATGCCAACGAAGCACCGGCGTCGCAAGTTCATGTCTCAGGTGTACCAGTTCGCCCAATCGTGATAATTTGGCCGTGCTCGCCGGACGCTATAGATTGGCTCCCGCGCAACGAGGCCCCAGCCGATGAACCTAATGAACTACCCGTTTGTAGTGGCCGGACTGTCCTTTGCATTGCTATGGCTCTCGGCACTGATAGGTGCTTCTTTTCGAAGGCGGCGAAAGCTGCGAGAATATGACCGCGAAGATTTTAGCCTGGTCATAGCTGCCACTCTGACACTGCTCGGTTTGATCATTGGGTTCACCTTTTCTATGGCCGTCAGCCGCTATGATCTTCGCAAAAACTACGAGGAAGCAGAGGCCAACGCAATCGGCACGGAGTACGTGCGGGTAGATTTACTCCCTGCCGCAGATGCGGAGAGAATTCGCTTGCTGCTGCACCAGGGGTGTGCGACCTGGAGGGGGGAGATTGCATGAGGGCGTGGTTTTTGGCACAATACTGAGTATATGTAGTAACTCAGTATTGGAGGCAGCTCATGCCAGATCCCTTGAATTCCCTGGAAGCCCAACGAATCAAGATCCTGCAGCAATTCCTGAGTTTGGGTGATTTGCGCCCCGGTTCCATTTCTGCCGTCGTGCATCGCTGTGGTAAGTCCTACTGTCATTGTGCCAAGCCCCACGATCCCGGGCACGCACCGCAGATTCGTGTCCTGCGCAAGGTGCATGGCAAGTCTGTTGCGGAGACCCTTTCGAGCCCAGCGGCCTTCCGCAAAGCACAGGGGGAAGTCTCCGAATTCCACCGCTTTCAAGAGCTCAGTGCCGAGCTCGTGACCATCAACGAAAAGATCTGCCGCCTCCGACCGCTGGAGCAGGAGCCCGAGGGCTGGACGACGCAGGAAAAAAAACGGCTGCTGCGATCCATCAGGAAATCGCGCGGGAAATAGATGCGTTGCTGCGCGTGATATTCACGGCACGTCACAAGACTGGCGCACTGGACCTGGAAGCCGTGGAGATGGCCTTGCGAGCCGCCCTGCAGCAGGCCGGTGCGGCTGGTTTGAGCCAACTTCTCCGACAGGAGTCCCCGGCGGAACCTTATCTACCTTGCTCCTGCGGAGGCCAGGCCCGCTACAAGGGGATGCGCACCAAGCCGCTGCTTACCGTGCTGGGCCGCGCGGAAATGCAGCGCGCTTATTACTGGTGCTCGCGCTGTCAGCAAGGGCAATTCTCCGCCGACGCGGCGCTGGATGTGGAGAACACCGAGCTCTCGCCCGGGGTCCGCCGCATGCTGACTCTGGTGGGCAGTGAGTGCTCCTCTTTCGAGCGCGGCCGCGAGCAGATGAAACTGTTGGCCGGACTGGAAGTCACCACCAAAGCGGTCGAACGGACCACCGAGAGCATCGGCGCGGATATCGCCCAGCGCGAGCAGGGCACCATCCAACAAGCCCTGCAACGGGAGTTGCCCATCGCGGTGGGCCAGGCGATCCCGGTGATGTATGTGCAGATGGATGGCACAGGCGTGCCCATGGTGAGCAAAGAACTGCAGGGGCGGAAGGGCAAAGGAAGCAACGGACGGGCGCACACCCGGGAGGTCAAGCTCGGCTGTGTCTTCACGCAAACCACGGTGGATGCCGAAGGCTGGCCAGTGCGAGACGAAGACAGCACCACCTATACGGGAGCGATTGAAACGGCCGAAGAGTTTTCCCGCCGCCTGTACACCGAGGCCCAGCAGCGAGGCTGGGACCGGGCACAGAAGAAAGTGGTCATGGGAGACGGTGCGGAATGGATCTGGAACCGGACGCAGGAAATATTCCCGGGAGCCACCGAAATCGTGGATCTCTATCACGCTCGACAACACCTGTGGGATCTCAGCAGCAAGCTTCATCCGAGCGATGTGGCGGCCAAACGACGCTGGGTGATGAGTCATCAGCATTTCTTGGATGACGGCAAAATCGAACTACTGGTGAATCGCCTGCGTGCCCTGGGCACCGAAAGGCAGGAATTGGCGGAGGAAATCGAGACCGAGGCCAGCTATTTCGAGCGCAATGCGGCGCGCATGCGTTACCCGAAGTTCCGCAAGCAGCGGCTGTTCGTGGGCTCAGGAGTGATCGAAGCGGGTTGCAAAACCCTCATCGCCACCCGTCTCAAACGCTCCGGAATGTTCTGGACCGTTCGCGGCGCCAATGCGGTCATCGCCGTCCGTTGCTGCCGTCACAGCCGCGAATTCGACGACTATTGGGAGTCCCGCCGGCCATGATTGCCCCTTCCAAGTCGCGCACCCCTGCACCAGTACCTCGATGAGCGTGTGATGTTCTATCGCGCTCGGGATAGCCGCGAACTTCAGCACATCAATGTGGTTACGTCTCAACTGCAGACGGATCTATGGAACTCGGTCAAATCTGCAGCTGAGGCCAAGCCGACACCGGTGGTTGCGCTGGCTGTTTCGGGCATGAACGATGTGTTGAACTCGCAGGGATATACGCAAGCCGCGTGGTGGAATCGCATCCCAATTGCGGCGTGGGGTCTGATGGTGGCAATCGCAATCTGTTGCAACCTGCTGATCGGCTATGGTGCGCTTCATGCTGAAGCGAAATCCGTTCGCCTGATCGTGCTACCGTTGGTCGTTTCGATCTCGTTCCTTCTGATCGTGGACATTGATAGCCCGCGTTCCGGTATTATTCACGTTAATCCGCAAAACCTGCTGAGTCTCGCGCAGTCGATGAATCCGCACTAAGCCGGTGCTGCGGTCTCAGCTAGTGGGGCACTTTCCCTTAAATTCACGCCATAGTTTGCGGCGGAGTAAACCGCCTATCTAGGTGGAGCTTCCTCAATGATGGGCAAGTTCGCGGCCATCTGGAGATCCACCAGCAACTGAATCTGATTCTCGAGCTGGAAAAAGCGGACAACCAGAACAGTGGGAAGAGCCTTCTTGAAAAGATCGTAGTATTTTTTGCGCAGGGCCTGACGCTGGTCTTCGAGTTCCAATGCGCGACGCGCCAATTGATCGGCTTTCTCATCGGTCATGGTGAGAAAATCCCGGGAGTAATCCTGAATCAGGGCGAGCTTCTGGTCCCCGAGTTTGGTTTGCTCCACGTCGTACTGGTTATAGAGGGGCCAGAAGGCGGCGGCCTGCTTTTCATCGAGCTGCATCGATTCCTTGATCAGCGTACGCTTGGAGGCTTTCAGGTCTGAGCGCAGCAGTTGGATATAAGCCTGCGTGTTCAGTTCCTTGCTTTCAGCTGGATCCTGAAGCTGTTTTTCCTGCGCAGCAACGCGGCAGGAAAACACTAAAGCCGCGCCAGCGAGGATTGCGAACCGGATTCTCATGAACACCCTCCTAAAGATCTCGAATCATTGCGGGCGCGACGCAGGGCCACTTTGAGCGGGAACCGGTAGGGTGACCGCTTGCTGTAGAGTGAAGTCTAATTGC
This sequence comes from Candidatus Acidiferrales bacterium, assembly GCA_963792145.1. Taxonomy (GTDB): domain Bacteria; phylum Acidobacteriota; class Terriglobia; order Acidiferrales; family UBA7541; genus Acidiferrum. The sequence continues at coordinate 30,677 of CAWBVH010000042.1, read as the reverse complement.
GCTTCCGCAGGAATCTGCACCTGGTTGCCTCGCTGAATGGCGGAGAGAAACACACCAGAGAGCGCACCGATGGCCGCGCCTTCTCCAGCGTTTCCCGCAAGTGCGCCGATGCCGGCACCGAGGCCAGCGCCACCGAGAGTCCTTCGCGCGGTGCGGCCAGTAGAGCTTTTACCATCCGAGGAGTAATTGTCGGTGGTGATGCCGATGGCGGTGCCGTTGATGACAATCTGCGTAAGTTGCAGTGCGATTTTGGATTTGCCGAACAAGCGGCGCGCCGATGAGACCTCGACGACCTGGCCATAGACCGTGGTCCCCTGCCGGGCAACAACATAGCCTTGGGCGGCCAGGTTCGTTGCCAACGTGGCTGTAAATATCTGCCCGGTCTGGGCGGTGCTGGTGTCGAGAGTTTCGGACATGCGCACCAGCATGAATGTGCCCGAAGGAACGGTGATCTCCAGAGGAACAGGCGGGGCGCTGGCTGCAGCTTGCTGACTGGCAGAGGGGATGGGGCCGAATGTCAGAGTCGCGACCTGCGCGAGAGGATAGGACTTGCTGGAGCCGTCGGGTCCGAGGAATTGGATGGCGTCGTTGTTGCGCCCCATAAAGAACCCGTAAATCACTTCGCCATTGTTCAGCTTGAGAGTGTCCGCCGAGGTGAAACAGTCGAAGCTCAGGCAGAGTGCGAGAATGACTACAAACCTTCTTCTCATGGTTGGGCTCCTGCCGTAAGGCTCCGAAACGCCGCAAGGATGCCCGTACTGCGAGAGTCAGGGAATTGTCAAAACTAACAGTCCACGCTGAATGGACCGCAGACCGCATGCCTAGTCGTCTTCTGCTTATCTGGTTGCTTCAGCAGTGCACAATGCGTTGTGGTTAGTCATTATCGGTCAGGTCCTTCGCCCCTCGTATGCGTTGATACTCTGTTGATTCGCGACCAGTTCCGAAACCGAGCAAGGTTTGAAATGCGGCTGCCGGTTGCTTGCGAATTGTGCCGGAAGACGAACCTCGTCGAGGTACACCTGGAGTGGAGTTCGGCTCACTCCGTGATCGGTGCCGATCAGCCATTGCTGGAGGTTGCCAAGGGCACGATCGGCGAGTGGCACGGACGATTTTGCACCTCGGCGGAGTTGAACGAAGAGGCCCCTAGCGTCGTATCCGGCACCATTGGCGCAGATGCGGCGGTGGACATGATGAAGCGGGGTGTCACGGACTACGTTCTGAAAGATCGCCTTTCGCGCCTCGGGCCGGCGGTCGCGCGCGCGTTGCAGGTCCCGGCAAAATCGGCTGCTTGTCGATGGAAATCGCACTGGAGGCAGCACTACCAACTTATAGCGGCGGCTTGGGCGTTCTTGCGGGAGACACCATCCGTGCTGCGGCGGACTGTTCATGTACGCGCCTGGAGATATGCGGTTCGGGGGGTGAGCGGTTGCGTGGTTCCCGTCTATTTCCTTGACACGGATGTACCGGAAAACAGCGAGTGGGATCGCGGTTTGACTCGGTCGCTTTATGGAGGCGACTGGTACATGCGCCTTTGTCAGGAGGTGGTACTTGGTGTGAGAGAGTACAGATGCTCCGTGCACTCGGTCACGACAAAATCGAGCGGTTTCACATGAATGAGGGCCACGCCAGTTTTTTGAAACCAAGTGCGCTCACTTTTTGAACGTCAGGACTGGAGGAACAATTTGCGTCCCAATGATGGGACAAGGGCAGCCGCTCGGGCTTCTACACTTGGTTTGGACGGAAAGTAACACTGCACAAGATATGTCGGATGTGGAATCTCGGAACTTGGCGATAGGGTTGTCTGAATTTTTTTGCGTTGACACTAGCGAACGCAAGACTTCGCGAAGAACTGAAGGACAGACTATTCATGATCCGCTAACCCGCCGGTACAACCGCCACTACCGGGAAGATTCGTTGCATCGCGAAATCGGCCGCGCACGGCGAGTCCGGTCGAACATTGGAGTGATCATGGTCGACGTCGACAATTTCAAGCAATTTAACAACTCCTTCGGACATCTAACCGGCGACGAATTGCTGCGCGCTTTGGGTGGCTATCTGAAATCCCATGTGCGCCCGGAAGATATCCCTTCTCGCTATGGCGGTCAGGAATTTACGCTTGTTTTGCCGGGAGCTTCCTGCGACATCGTGCGCACCAGGGAGGAGAGCCTGCGAAAAGGCTTCCGCGGCATCCCGTTGGACCGCGGGTCGGGCGTCGATAGGGGGCAGAGAACGATCTCTTTGTTGTTTGGCGTGGCGGTCTTTCCGGATAACGGCCAGAGCGTCGAAGGACTATTGAGGGCGGCGGATGAAGCGTTGTACCAGGCGAAGATGGATGGCAAAGATCGCGTGGTGGTGGCTGAAAGCGGTCCGTCGGCGTCGCCTGACACCACACAACTCCCGGTTTGATCGCGAACGGCGGCAGGCCTTTTAACTTACGGCAAGCGGACGCGGACGCAAAAGAGACCGCTACGACAGTGATGGCCATAGACTGCTGCTCGCGTAGCAATTGGCTATTTGATCGTCATTGAAAAATCCTGCACAGGCAAATGATGTTCACCGCTTGACAGTAAGCATCCGCCGGGCTTAAAACGTTTGAACCGCACGCCCGGCGACAGTCACGCAAACTGGCGTGAAGTTGTTGTTGAGAGCGCTTCTTGACGAACGAAAGTCGGGCTCTGCGGAGAGGCGTAAAATGCACGCGAGGAAATGTGTATGAATCGCAGAGCAGTCGCACGTTCAACGGTGCGTCGCGCTTGCGTGGTGGGGCTGATGGCGCTTGGCCCCGTGCTCCTCTCGGGCGAGGATGCGGCACCACGACAACAAACTTCGCACCAAAAGCAAGGTGCGTCTGCGGATTCGCCGGCAACGCAACCTTGGCCGGCAAGCGTTTGAGTCGATTTGCGCTAGCTGCCACGGCCTGGATGGACGTGGAGGCGAGCGCGGGCCCGACATCGCCAGCACGCCCGAGGTTTTGCGCTTAACCGACCGAAACATTCTGCAGGTTTTGCGCGATGGCATTCCCTCAGCCGGGATGCCTGCGTTCGGTTCGCTTGGTAACGCCGAACTTTCAGCCCTGCTCGCCCATGTGCGCACCTTGCAGGGGAAGGGAAGCACTGCGGCGATTCCAGGTGATCCGCAAAAAGGTCAGCGCCTCTTTTTCGGTGCTGCGCGATGTTCGGAATGTCACATGGTGCAAGGCAGGGGCGGCTTCCTATCCTCGGACCTTTCTGTCTACGCAGCAAATCTTGCGTCGTCCGAGATTCACAGCGCCATTACCAAGCCCGGCGGCGACTCACCTGAACGCCGCACGCTGGTCACTGCGACTCTACGTGACGGGCGTGTGCTGGAGGGCATCGCGCGCAACGAAGATAACTTTTCGCTCCAGCTGCAATCGGTTGACGGCACATTTCATTTTCTGCAGAAGTCCGAAATCGCAAAAGTCGAGCCGCATGCCCAGCCATTAATGCCTAGGGATTACGGTTCAACGCTCACGCCAGCGCAACTCGACGATTTGGTCGGCTACCTGATGACTGTCGCCAGACAAACAAAATCCCCGTCTCCCGCCGATTCCGAACGGGAGGACGATTGACGTGCGGCCTCCTCGAAATTCCTCACCGCGAGACACCACGATGCGAAGACTCTGCATTTCCCTGGCTTTGCTACTGTTGCAGGCTGCTGCTGTTTTCGGTCAGCAGGAAGTCGCTCCGAAGCGTGAATTCCAGCTGAAAGAGGCATCTCCGCAATTCTGGAAACTCATTTCGCGCGACGCAAAACTTGAAGTTGTTGCCAGCGGATTTGGTTTCACGGAAGGGCCTGTCTGGGATCCCGGCGGATTTCTGTATGTCAGCGACGAGGAACTCAACAAGATTTTTCGCGTTTCCCTTGATGGCCGGCAAGGAAGCTCTCATTTCACTCGGAGATCCTGACGGCAACACCTACGACCAGCAACATCGCCTGGTTGATTGCGCCAGCGTGTTGCGCGCGATCATCCGCCTCACGCCCGATGGCAAATACACAATCCTTGCGGATCGCTTCGAAGGAAAGAAATTCAACAGTCCCAACGACGTTGTTCTCGGCCCCGATGGCGCGCTGTACTTCACCGATCCGACACTCGACTTGGTCAACGGAGAAAAGCAGGAACTCCCCTATCAGGGTGTCTTCCGGCTCGACGCCGGCGGCAAAGTCACTCTGCTCACCAAGGAACTCAGCCAGCCCAACGGCCTGGCCTTTTCTCCCGACGGCAAGAAATTCTACGTTGACGACAGCAAGCAACGAAACATTCGCGTTTACGATTTTCGTTCTGATGGCACGATCGCCAACGGCCGCATCTTCGGTGAAGAGCCGGGCGGTAAAGGCGACGGCGTCCCCGATGGAATCAAGGTCGATCGCGATGGGAATCTTTACGTCACGGGTCCGCAAGGAATCTGGATATGGGACTCCCAAGGACATCACCTTGGAACGATCGTTATGCCGGAACAACCAGCAAATCTTGCCTGGGGAGATGCCGATCTCGGAACCTTGTACATTACCGCGACAACTTCGGTATACAAACTTCGAACGAGCGCACACGGGTTTGTGCCGTACTTGTCCGCCGCACGCTAAATTCGCTCGGACCAGAAACCAGTCTGGAGCAAGCTTGTTCATTCGTGGTAAAAGATTCGCTTGAGTTTCTCGCATGCCATCCTACTGTTTTTTGCCGGAGCACTGGCCGGAGCGATGAATGCGGTCGCCGGTGGGGGAAGTTTTGTGGCCTTCCCGACGCTGCTGTTCACGGGAGTTCCACCCATTCCCGCGAATGCCACGAACACACTGTCGCTCTGGGTAGGCACTGCCGTCAGCGGCGGTGCTTATCGCCGGCATTTAAATCTTCCGCGCCGCGTACTTCTTCCTCTTGTCAGCATGGGCCTTCTGGGAGGCCTCGCAGGAGCTCTTCTTCTCATCAAGACTCCAGCGCATACCTTTCTTCGCCTCATACCGTGGCTGATGCTCGCCGCTACTTTGCTCTTTACGTTTGGCCGCCACCTTACCGGACGCCTCTCCGCCGGCATTTCGCACCAAGCCAGTAACGCTGCTATGGCCGGAGCATCGTTTTTTGAATTGTTTGTCGCGATCTATGGAGGCTATTTCGGCGGCGGAATTGGCATCATGAATCTTGCCATGTTCGCCGCCCTGGGCATGACGGACATCCACGAGATGAATGCGCTGAAAATTGTTTTGGTGGCAGTAATCAATGGAGTGGCGGCGGTCACCTTCATCGCCACCGGCTCAATCGTTTGGCCGCAGGCACTGGTGATGATCGTGGGAGCAGGCTTGGGTGGGTATGCCTCCGCTCATTACGCGCAGAAATTGCCGCAGTCGCTGGTTCGCGCGACGATCATTACCCTCGGAGTGGGAATGACAATTTATTTTTTCCTGAAGGCCTACCGCTAGTCCAGCGCTTCGAGCGGCAATCCGCGGATCGACGCATCCAGCAATTGAATCGTGTGCACCACAGGAATTCTGTGATTGATTTTGCGCAAAGATGCTTGCAACTGCAGAATGCAACCCGGATTGCCCGTGGCCACGACCTCGGCTTGTAACGGGGCAATAAGCCGCGCCTTACGGGCGCCCAATTCCGTGGCGGCGTCCGGCTGCACGAGATTGTAAATTCCCGCCGAACCACAGCAGATGGGAGACTCCGGAATTTCCATCAAGTGCAGCCCTGGAATCTGCGCCAAAAGAGCCCTCGGCTGGGCACGCACGCCTTGCGCATGCTGCAAATGGCAGGAATCATGAAACGCCACGCGCACGCGAAGCGCTTTCCGTTCGGCTCGGGGTGAAAACTCCGAGAGAATCTCACTGATGTCCTTGCATTTGGCAGAAAAACGCTTGGCCTTCTCCGCATAAAAAGAGTCGTCGCGAAGCAGGTGGCCGTATTCTTTAACGTTGGAGCCGCAACCCGCTGCGTTGATCGCAATGGTCTCGACATTTGCTTGTTCGAAAACGTCGATCGTGTGTCGCGCTAACTCCTTGGCTCGCCCTTCTTCTCCAGCATGCACAAACAGCGCCCCGCAGCAAGGCTGTTCCTCAGGAGCCACCACTTCATATCCTTCCGCGGCAAGAACACGCACCGTTGCCGCGTTCACGTGAGAGAAAAAGGTGCGCTGTACGCATCCCAGCAAAAGCCCAACTCGTTTGCGTTTCTCGTCCAGCGCCGGCGTTATAGCCGGCACTCTCTCGGTCGGCGTTACTTTTGGAAGCAAGCCATCCATCGCTCCCACAGATTTTGGCAGCACTCTGAAGCAGCCCAGCGCCCGAAGCGCCGTTTGTAGGCCGGTCCTTTGATAGACCAACAGCGGCCAGCGCAAGAATTTCAACCGTTGCGGTTTTGTGAAGGTCTCGAACAGGAATCGGCGATGAACTTTGTCCGCCGTTGCCCGCTGGTAGTTGCGTTCAATCTGAGCGCGCGTCGCTTCGATCAGCTTTCCGTAATCCACACCGCTCGGGCAAGCCGGCATGCAAGCCACGCACCCGAGGCACGAATCGAAGTGGCTTACCCATTTTTCGTTCATCTCTGCCGTACCTTCCTGTGCCATCTTCAATAGATAGATTCGTCCTCGCGGCGAATCCGTCTCTTGTCCCCACAACGCATATGTGGGGCACACCGGCAGACAGAAACCGCAATGCACGCACTTTTCAATAATTTCTTGTGACGGCGGATGATGCGTGTCAAACACGGCGGGCAGATTCGTCTGGTTTGTTCTCGCTGGCCATTCGATCAGATCTCCCCAACGAATCGCCCGGGATTCAGCGTGCCTTTCGGATCCAGTTGCTGTTTCACGGCGCGCATAAGTGGGAGCGCATCTCCAGGATTCCCCCACGCGTCGAGCAGAGCAAGCGCCTTTGGCCGGCGCAAGATCACGACTGATCCGCCATGGCCCTCCACATCGGCGCGGAGTTGCTCCACCGCTGCGGACAAGTGGTTGGATTCACCGTCCAGTCGCAGCGTGCCAACCCCGGTCGCCTGCACAACCAGTTGCCATTGCAGTTTTTGTGAGTTAGCGATTTCCTCCAAATCTCCAGCCATCCTTGCGATTCCCGCAGGCAGGACACTGATCTTTGCGATCGCAGCGCTATCCGTCGGACTCCAAAGTTCCTGCCTTGCATTCCATACAGATTCCGCCACTTGTTCAGCGCACGTGGATCCGAGTAAGTTGCGCAACTGCGATTCTTGTGCGTGGATGCCAGCCTCGGTGGCTTCAAACAGAATATCAGCGCTTGGCCGACCACCAGCGGCACAACGAATCTGTAACGCGGCGTGTGCCAACTTCGAATCCTGTATGGAAAGCGCATGCTGTTGCATGGTGTGCCAGTTCTCCGTCGAGAAGGAGAGTGTTCTTGTGTTGTGCGGCAGGGGATGCACCCGAAAGACTGCTCTGGTAATGACGCCGAGCGTTCCGAGTGCGCCGGTGGCCAGTTTCGGTAGATCATAGCCGGCAACGTTCTTCACCACTTTGCCGCCGCTACTGGCCAAGGTGCCGTCCGGCAACGCGAGAGTCACGCCGATAATGAGATCGCGCAGGGCGCCGAAGCGCAGCCGCAACGCGCCGCTATCATTGGTAGAAAGAAGGCCGCCAATTGTGGCGCGCTCGGGCCACAAGCAATCGCAAGCCAACCGCTGGCCATGCTGCACCAGCGTGTTTTGGAGCGCCTGCACCGTGCAACCAGACTGGACGGTTACTGTCAGGTCAGCCCATGCGTGCTCCAGAACTCGATCGAGTCGCGCCGTTGACAGAATCACGTCGGCCCTCTTTGGCGGGTTACCCCAATCCAGTTTTGTGCCGCGTCCTCGAGGGACAACAGCGACACCCGTGTCGTCGGCGCAGGAGAGCAGCGAAGCCAATTGCTCTTCGTTCTCGGGTTCCGCGACAAATTGTGGCCGCACACCACAGACGGAGTCGCCAGCGGTCGCCGTCCGCAAATTCTGCGAACCCACTGCCGTGGCAAGCTTTTCCTCGATAGAGCCAGTCTTCAGCATGATCCTTGAAACCGTCCCGTCAGTCTCCCATCAAAAGCGCTCGGCAATCCCAGCGGATTCCAGGGGGTGGGGCACGTACTCACCCGCTTTCTCGCCGCACATCCGTGGAGTGGGAAAAATCTTTGTAGGATTGGAGAGCTGAAGCGGGTCGAACGCACACCGGACTCGTTGCATGGTAGTAAGGTCCGGCTCGCTGAACATTTGTGACATCATGTGCTTCTTGTCTTCTCCTACCCCATGTTCTCCTGTGATTGATCCACCGGCCGCGAGGCACAACTCCAGAATCCGGTACGAGAGCGCTTCCGCAGCTTGTTCCTGTCCTGCGACATGCCGGTCGTAAAGAACCAACGGATGCAAATTGCCGTCGCCAGCATGGAAGACGTTGGCGACGCGAAGTCCGGTCTCACGGCTGAGGCGCGTGATTTCGCTCATTACCTGCGGCAAAGCAGTTCTCGGTATTACGCCGTCCTGCACGATGTAATTCGGTGAAATCCGCCCCATCGCCGCGAATGCCGCCTTGCGGCCCTTCCAGACCAGCGTGCGCTCTGCGTCCGACTGCGCGACACGAATTTCCCACGCGCCATTCTTCTCGCAAATCTCTTCTACGCTCTGCATCAAGGCTTCCACTTCCGCTACTGGTCCGTCGAGTTCCACAAGCAAAAGCGCGCCGCAATTCGGATAGTTTGCATGTACGGCAGCTTCAGCCGCCTGAATCGCCAGGTTGTCCATCATCTCGATGGCCGCGGGAAGCATCCCCGCCGCAATGATGTCGCTAACCGCTGCACCCGCTTCGTTGGTACTCGGAAACGCCGCCAGAAGCGTGCGAATGCATTCCGGCCGTTTTACAATTCGCAGAATTACTTTCGTTGCAATTCCGAGTGTGCCCTCCGAGCCAACGAATACGCCGGCCAAATCGTATCCGGGATTGTCCAGAGTTTTTCCGCCCAAGTGCACAATTGATCCGTCGGGAAGAACTACCTCCAGTCCCAGCACATGTGTGGTTGTGAAACCGTACTTCAGGCAGTGCGCCCCGCCGGAATTCTCCGCGACATTTCCACCGATGCTACAAACCGATTGCGACGAAGGATCCGGCGCGTAGAAATACTCCCGCGGCTGCACGCGACCAGTCACTTCCAAATTGATCACGCCCGGTTCGACAACCACGCGGGCATTTGCCAGGTCTACTTCCAGAATGCGATTCATCCGCGCAAGGCTGATAACAATTCCGTTTTCGACCGGCAGCGCTCCTCCGCTCAAGCCCGTTCCAGAGCCTCTGGCTACAAACGGAATACGTTCGCGATGGCAGATTCGCACGATCCCTTGAACCTGTTCGGTATTCACAGGCAACAAGACCGCCAGTGGCATCACGCGAAAGTTAGTCAGTCCATCGCATTCGTACGTGTGCAACTCTTCGGGTGAAGAGAGCAAGCCGCTGTTGCCTACGACGGCCCGAAATTGGGGGAGCAGATCGCGGTTCATGTTCCTTCTCACCGAAGAATAGTATCGCTGCCTGTCGAACTGCGAACCACTGACAATCCACGTTAGCGCTCCGCCGATGTACACACAAGAGGAACGCGTTGACGGCAGGAAACGTCAATGCACTACGAGTTTTGTGAACGGGAACACGTATGCCTGCAAGAAGACGAGCACCCCCACCAGACAAGCTAGTGCGACGCTGTGCAGGAACACGTAGCGCAAGATGTCTCCCTCGTGCCCATACCATTCCGTGGCGGTACTGGCGACAACGATGCTCTGCGCGTCGATCATCTTGCCCATTACGCCGCCGCAGCTATTGGCGGCAGCCATCAGGGTTGGCGAGACGCCGACCTGCGTAGCGGAAATTTTCTGCAAGCTCCCAAAGAGCACATTGGAAGAAGTGTCCGAGCCTGTCAGCGCGACACCGAGCCAGCCCAGGAGCGTGCCAAAGAAAGGATAGAACATTCCTGTGCGAGCAAAGGCCAGACCCATGGTCGCGTCCAGTCCTGAGTAGCGGGTCATGAAGCCAATGGCCATCATCGCTGAGATTGTGATCAGCGAGAATCGCACTTTGTAGAGGGTCTTCCCGTATTGCCGCAGCATCTGCACCGGTCCAAAACCCATCAGCAGTCCCGCGATGATGGATGCAAAAAAGATGCCGCTTCCGGAGGCTGACAACCAGTTGAAATTAAAAACTGCAGCCTCAGCCGCGGGCTTCGCCACTACCGGAGGCACGCGCAGAATCAAGTTGTGCAGACCCGCGATTGGAATTTTGAAAATCGAGATTTTGTCCAGGAAACCCTTGATGCTCGGTAGCCCCCACAAAAATACCATCACGCTGAGGATCAGCCAGGGAACCCAAGCCCTGACCACTTCGCTTCTGCTGTAACCATGCTGGCCGCGTGCCCTTCGTTCCGACTCGTGACCTGTCAATCCCCAAATTTTCTTGGGATGCCACACGAAGAGCAAGACAATTACCGCCACCATTGAACACACGGCGGCGACAACGTCCACGAGCCACGGCCCGTGAAAATTCGACATCAAATATTGCGGAATGGCGAAGAAAACTCCTGCAACGAGAATCGCCGGCCACACTTCCAGCATTCCGCCGAAACCACAGAAGGTCCACAATAGCCAGAAGGGCACCAGCACCGAAAAGAACGGCAAGATTCGACCCGCCATCCCGCTAAGTTGCAGGAGGTCCAGACCTGTCACCGCTTGCAGCGCAACCAGCGGCGTTCCCAATGCGCCATACGCGACCGGCGCTGTGTTGGCAATTAGCGACAAGCCTGAGGCCTGCAGCGGTTTGAATCCCAGGCCAATCAAAATGGCGGCAGTGACCGCGACCGGCGTTCCAAATCCTGCCGCGCCTTCAAAAAACGCCCCAAAGGAAAACGCGATCAACAGCAACTGTAAGCGGCGATCCTGCGTAATGCCCATAAGGCTTTCCTGGAGGACCTTGAAGCGCCCGGATGCACAGTTCATGTCGTACATGAAAATCACATTCAGGATGATCCACCCAATGGGAAATGCGCCGTAGGCCAAGCCAAACACAGCCGCTCGCGCCCCCATCGCGACCGGCATGTGGAACACTTTGATAGCAATTAGCAGCGAGGTTGCCAGCCCAAGCAGCGCCGCCCAATGCGCTTTTAAGCGCAACCGTGCCAGCGCTCCCAGAAGAACAATTACCGGGATTGCTGCAACAAGCGTCGAAAGCCACCAATGGCCAAGAGGATCGTACACTTGCGTCCACGTCATGATCAGTCCTCCGAAGGGAGTGATCTTGCAGCGTCACTTGATCGATTTCGCCAGCCACTCGGGGAAAGAGGCCGCAGCATTGTGGCACATTTAGCGTAATTCACGCTCGCCAGACGTAGGAAATCCGTTTCCTATCTGAGCGCCTTTCAAGGACACCGGTCCGCTGATTCCCACCTGCCAGCCCTACGGTCCTGGGTGGCGTTGTAGTCCTAAAGTAACAGTAGGATTGCCCGTACCTTGTTCAATATCTGTATCTTGCAGAAATTGCAGTACCTTCGTACCAAATCTCCTAGGATTGGCAGCCTCTTTGCACCATTCCGGGCATGGCCCCGCACGATGACTCTTTCAAGGAGATTTCATGAAGAAGCAGAGGGGTTTCTCGCTTATCGAACTGTTAATTGTCGTAGCGATTATCCTGATCATCGCGGCCATTGCCATTCCGAGTCTACTGAAGGCGCGCATTTCCGCGAATGAGTCTTCTGCAGTCGGCTCAATACGCACCCTGACCACGGCGAATATTCAATATGCGGCGCAGTGCACCGATACCGGATTCCCAGTTGCTTTAGCGAATCTGGGCCCCGGACCAGGTGACTGCACGGGCGCAGCGATCATTGATGAAGTGCTGACGACCGGCGTGAAGAGCGGCTACAATTTCACTTACACTCCCGGGGCGCCGGACGGCGCCGGCATCACCTCCACCTACAATATTCTGGCGCTTCCGGTTAGCGTCTCTGTAACAGGCCAGCGCGCGTTCTGCTCGATGCAGGACGGCGTTATTCACTACAACGACGGCGGCGCGGCCTGTGACTCGAGCGTCAATGGCGACCCAACTCTGGAATAAACGAGACGATTTTTGATGTGTACGGGGAAAGCCTTCGAGCTTTCCCCTTTTTCTTTTACCGGCGAAAAGTTCTCGCAGGGGACGCTGGACCCGGATTCATCCTATTTCGTTGGTGATCCGGCAACTGGAATTCGGCTCAATCGCCAATGCTAGTCGAACGCTCATTCCGACTCAGGTACTAGAGCGAGTTCCTGGGCGACCGCTTCGCCGACTTCACGGGTGGTGGCCTTACCACCTAGGTCCGGGGTAAGCACATCGGAACCCGCCAGCACCGCTTCAAGAGCTTTCTCTACGGCTCGCGCCGCGTTCAGTTGACCCAGGTGTTTCAACATCATTGCGCCGGACCAGATTTGCGCGATGGGATTGGCCATTCCTTTTCCCGCAATGTCTGGTGCAGAACCGTGCACCGGCTCAAACATGGAAGGGTATTCCCGCTCTGGGTTGAGGTTGGCCGAAGGCGCTAGTCCAATGGAGCCGACGACCGCGGCGCCCAGGTCCGACAAAATATCTCCGAATAGATTTGACCCGACGACCACATCAAACCAGTCGGGATGGCGAACGAAGTGTGCGGTCAAGATGTCGATGTGGTATTGATCGGCACGGACATCCGCAAAATCCCGAGCCACCGCAGCAAAGCGCTCATCCCAGAACGGCATGGTGTGAATAATGCCGTTTGATTTGGTGGCTGACGTAACGTGGTGGTTGCGGGTACGTGCCAGATCGAAAGCGTAGCGCATGATGCGGTCACACCCGCGCCGCGTAAAGACGGTTTCCTGCAGAGCTATCTCGGCATTGGTGTTGTGGTTGAGACGACCGCCTACTTCGGAGTACTCGCCTTCATTGTTTTCACGAACAATACAGAAGTCGATTTTGCCAGGAGGAAACCCTTTGACTGGTGATTCGACGCCTGGTAGCAGGCGCACTGGCCGCAGGTTGACATATTGCTGGAAACTCCGCCGAATGGGAATGAGCAGTCCCCAAAGCGAAACATGATCTGGAACACCGGGGTATCCCACCGCGCCAAGATAGATGGCGTCGAAACCGCGCAACCGGTCGAGCCCATCTTCGGGCATCATCCTGCCGGTCCTGAGATAGGTTTCGCAGCTCCAGTCAAAATGCTTCCAGGAAAAAGTCGCGTTGTAACGTCTCCCCGCCGCTTCCAGTACTCGAAGACCTTCGGGCACGACCTCGCGACCGATGCCGTCCCCTTCAATGACTGCAATCTTGTAGTGACTCACTGCAACTCCTGCGGCGTTCGCGAAATCATCTTCCGCGGCAGCGCTTCTCGTCAAGCGGAAGCTACGCGGGGATTACGATTGCTAACTGGATTTTGCGTTATCATCGGCGATGCAAGAAGCGAACGCTGGCCACGGATGTGGTTCAACCTAAAGGACAGACTGATGAAGAAGCTGCGCAGCCAAGAATGGTACGGGCGAGAAGGTCGCGATGGGTTCGTCTACAGGAGTTGGATGAAGAACCAGGGCTGGCCACACGACCTGTTCGATGGCCGGCCGGTGATCGGTATCTGTAATACCTGGTCGGAGCTGACTCCGTGTAACGCTCACTTTCGTGAGCTTGCGGAATTTGTGAAGCGGGGTGTGTGGGAAGCCGGTGGTTTTCCTCTGGAATTTCCCGTGATGTCGCTGGGAGAGACGCAACTGCGTCCGACCGCCATGCTGTTCCGCAACCTCGCCAGCATGGATGTGGAAGAGTCGATCCGCGGCAATCCCATCGACGGAGTTGTTCTGCTGATGGGTTGCGACAAGACTACGCCATCTTTGCTGATGGGGGCCGCTTCCTGCGATCTACCTACGATTGGTCTTTCGGGTGGACCCATGCTCTCAGGAAAATTCCAAGGACGCGATATAGGCTCGGGAACCGGGTTGTGGCAAATGACCGATCAGCTCCGCGCGGGCAAAATGAAGGCGGAGGAATATTTTGAAGCGGAAAGCTGCATGCACCGATCCAAGGGACATTGCATGACCATGGGTACGGCTTCAACCATGGCCAACATGGTCGAAGCTCTGGGTATGAGCTTGCCCGGCAATGCCGCCATCCCTGCGGTCGATGCACGCCGCAACACTCTTGCGCAGATGACGGGCCGGCGGATTGTGCAGATGGTGCACGAAGACCTTTGCATCTCGCGTATCCTCACGCGCGAGGCGTTCGAGAACGCAATTCTCGCCAATGCCGCGATCGGTGGTTCCACGAACGCGGTAATCCATTTGATTGCCATTGCCCGGCGCATCGGTGTCCCATTGTGCCTCGACGATTTCGATCTCTTGGGATCTCCTCTGCCATGCCTCGTGGATATTCAGCCTTCCGGCAAATACCTCATGGAGGATTTCTTCTACGCGGGCGGATTGCCTGTGGTGCTTCGCGAGCTAGGGGAGGCCGAAGTTCTGCGTCGGGATGCGTTAACGGTAAACGGGCAGCCAATCTGGAAGAACATCGCGGATGCCCGTTGCTGGAATCGCGATGTAATTCATGGTTTCGCGGAGCCCTTCAAGGCGGGCGCCGGAATAGCGGTCCTGCGGGGTAATTTGGCTCCAGATGGTGCGGTGATTAAGCCGTCGGCTGCGAGCCCACAGCTCTTACAGCATCGCGGACGGGCCGTCGTGTTCGAAACGATTGAAGAATTCCACGCGCGGATCAATGACGAGGTCTTGGACATTGATGAAACCTGCGTGATGGTGCTCAAAAATTGTGGTCCCCGTGGTTATCCTGGCATGGCAGAGGTGGGCAACATGTTGCTGCCACCCAAACTGCTCCGAAAAGGCGTCAGCGATATGGTCCGTATATCCGATGCCCGAATGAGCGGGACCGCTTACGGAACGGTGGTTTTGCACATCTCGCCGGAAGCCGCCGCGGGTGGTCCACTCGCGCTGGTGCACTCAGGAGATATGATCACACTCGACGTTCCCAAGCGGCTGCTACGCTTGGAAGTGAATGACGCAACGCTCGCCGAGCGTCGGGCAAAGTGGGCACCTCCGCCCCTTCCGGAACGTGGCTGGCTCAGGCTGTATACCGAACACGTGCAACAAGCAGATCAAGGAGCGGATCTCGATTTCCTGGTGGGCCGCAGCGGTGCACGGGTAGCACGCGATTCGCATTGATGGTCGGCGTAGGAAAACGCCAAGCGACAATCGTTTGCGCTGTCGATCATCTGGAGGGATTCAGGCTTTGTTTCCCGCACCTCTGTGTACGGCTCGCTTTGAGTTTGATCGCGATTTCGTCTGATGGTCACTCTGGGGAAAGGTCGTCGAGCTTCTGAGAACCAAACGCGTTCTGAGAACGTACTCGGTGCCTTCTGGCGCCGCCGTTTCTCTCTTCACTTCCATGAGGAGCGCGTCGAAGGCAAGTTTCGCCAATTCTGATTGAGACATTTCTACTGTGGGGGAGTCAAGAACTCCGCCATGCGGATAACACTAGCCACCTGGTTGACCTTGCGGGATACGGTTGCGGTCGATCCCTTCGCTCGTCTGGCGATGTCGCGAATGTCCACGTATCCTCGTTTACCGCGGGAATATTCTCGACGAGAGTATACGCTCTGCGAAGTTTTCCCAATGGGGGATTGGGCTAACAGGGGCGGCGGCAAAGCTCTTGCAATGGTGGGAATAGCTTGGTAAACGTTTACATGGTTGCGCGGTCATGTGGGGTTGCACTCTGCCGTATCGAGGGGTCGTTCATGATTGGCCGTACGCTGTCTCTTCGTCTTCTTCCGTTCCGAATCTCGCGATTTGGTTCAACGCGAGATGGGCGAGCATACGATGCCAGCGGTGGATTCTGGGACGTGCACGCGCACTGGGAGTAATACTATTTTTACGGAGCGAATGTAATCCCATGGCAATTGTGGCTGGAGTTGATTTCGGAACTTTGAGCGTGCGCGTTTCGGTTGTAGACAGTGAGCGGGGCCTGCTGGCGACCGCGCTTGCGGAATACCCGCTGCACCGCAAGCGGGAAGACCCGGAATACGCGACGCAGTCCCATGACGATCAGATGCGCGCCTTGGCGATCGCCACGCGCGAGGCAACGCAAAAAGCGCAGATCTCCGGGGAGCAAGTGCAGGCGCTCGCGGTTGATACTACCGGTTCTTCGGTCATCGCTGTCGGGAAAAACCTCGAGCCGCTCGGCGAATACTATCTCTGGTGTGATCACCGGTCCAAAGCCGAGGCAGCGGAGATCACAGAAGCGGCACACCGGGAAGGACTCCAAGCGATTCAATGGTGCGGAGGGGTGTATTCCTCAGAGTGGGGCTTCTCAAAGTTGTTGCATTGGCTCCGTCACAATCCCGAGAAACATGACCAATTTGATTCCGCTTTCGAGCATTGCGATATGGTGGCAGCCACGCTTTGCGGAATAAGCGATTCGCGAAAAGTGAAGCGCAGCGTTTGCGCGATGGGTCATAAATGGCTGTGGAACCCTGAATTGGGCGGCCTGCCTTCCGAGGAGTTCCTTGTCAAAGTTGACCCTTTGCTTGCGGGGGTCAGAGAAAAACTCCAGGGTGAATATGCGACTTCGGATCAAATCGCCGGCATGCTTTCTGCTTCCTGGGCCGGGAAGCTGGGATTGAAGGCCGGCATTCCGATACCGGTTGGAGCGTTCGACGCGCATTGGGATGCTATAGGAGCAGGCTGCCGGACCGAGGACATGGTCAACGTGATTGGCACTTCGACGTGCATCATTGGGATCACGCCGGCAGTCAAACTGGTTCCGGGAGTCTGTGGGATAGTGCAGGGGAGCGTGCACCCGAAGCGGACTGGCATTGAGGCTGGGCTTTCTGCTGTCGGTGACATATTCAATGCCATTGCCAAACGTGCTGGAACAGATGTTGCGACGCTGAGTCAGGGCCTCGAGAAGTATCGAGCTGGGCAGACCGGCCTTCTCCGCATGAGTTGGGACAACGGAGACCGCACCGTATTGGTGAATCCCAATTTACGCGGAATTACGCTCGGCTGGAATTTGCAGACGACCGCCCAGGACGAATTCTTTGCGGCGATCGAAGGCACCGCATTCCACACACGAATCATTTTGGATCGAATGGCCGAGCATGATGTGCACATTAAACGCGTAGTCAACGCTGGCGGCATTCCGCAAAAAAACAATGTGCTCAATCAAATCTATGCCAATGTGCTGGGGAAGCCGGTTCTGGTACCCAACAGAAGCGTCATTAGTCTGGGATCCGCGATTTTTGCTTTTCTCGCGGCGGGTACTTTCAAAACAGTAGAAGAGGCTCAAGATAAGATCTGCCCAGAGCACACCGTTTTTTCGCCTGAGGCGGAAGCACAAACAACCTACAACGCATTGTATCCACTCTATCAAAAGCTTTATTTCGGGTTAGGACAACCACAAGACGCGAGATTCGGCAACATCATGCCCGCACTGATCAATTTGGCTCAGAATGCAAGTCTCGCGCAATGATGAGTTCAGGATGCAGGAGGTTCGCATGATAAGAAGATTACAGATATCGCGCAGGGAATTGAAAAGTACTTCCGACCATAAGTTTATATTCTACGAACGAAACCGATCGAGGCTCGCCAAGTGGAACTCGGGTTCATCCCCTACTATGCTTGGGCGAATCGCGCTCCACTTCAACGCAGGTTTGGACGCCAGTGCTAATGAAACGACGGCTTGCAGCCAAGATCGAAGGTGGAGTTTGGCACGGCGCTACGCACCCCATTGCAGAACGGTGTAGGAGCGAGCCGGCACTTCGAATTTCGTGTGCCCCCCAGAACTCACCGGCTTTCCGAAATCGCTGGGCGCCACGCGCTTTGGAGAATCGAAGCTATTGAAGGCCTTCAAGTCACTTCCCGTCAGCACTGTCGAAGTAAGTACCCGCGCCGGTGTGGCATCTTCCCAGACCACGTCAACTTCGTGCGCCTTCGAAAGGTCGCGGTTCAGGATAAAAAGAGACACGTTCCCATTCTCTGTCGAAAAAGTGCCGACTACGTCCAGATAAGGCACCGTCCCAATTCCGGCGACCTCATAGACCGGGGATTCCGAGAGTAAATTCAGCACCGCTCCGCGTGCCATCTGCAGTCCCCAGCTATAAGGGTAATAGATTGTCTGGCGGAACAGGCCGTTGGGGTTTGTCATGATCGGCGCAATTACATTCACGAGTTGCGCCAAGCACGCTAATTTCACGCGGTCTGCATTTCGAAGGAGCGTGTTGATAATCCCACCAACCAGCAGGGCATCTTCGAGGTTGTATACCTCTTCCAGCAGATGTGGTGCTTCTTGCTGATGGCCGTTGACGGCGTCGCCGCTTCGAGCTCGGTACCAGACGTTCCATTCGTCAAAAGAGAGCCACAGTTTTTTTGGAGAGCGTTTGTGGCCGCGCACAAGATCGCAGACCGCAACCGTTTCGGCAATCTGGCGATCCATGGTCAGATTCATGGCAAGATACTTCGCGCTGTCAGTGCCAGTTTCTTCCGGTGTATTTCCGATGTAGCGATGCAAAGAGAGCGCGTCCACGTAGTCGTAACATTGTTCCAGCACTTGGCGATCCCACTCGAGATAGGTGGGCATCAACGGGCCACTTGAGCCGCAAGCGACGAGCTTCAGCGAAGGGTCAACGTCACGCATCTGTCGCGCTGCGTCCGCGGCTTTCAACCCGTACTCGCTCGCGGTCATATGACCGATTTGCCACGGACCATCCATTTCGTTGCCCAGGCACCAGTGCTGTACTCTGTATGGTTCGGCAATGCCATTCTTGCGTCGCAGATCGCTCCACCGCGTGCCCTTTTCAATGTTGCAATATTCCACCAGGGCCGCCGCTTGTTCGGGCGTCCCGGTTCCCAGATTGAGGCCCATGAGAGGCAGAGTGCCCACAGCCTTGCACCACGCCATGAATTCATCGGTACCAAATTGATTGGTGTTGATTGAGTTCCAGGCCTTGTCGAGAACCCTTGGGCGATCTTGTTTCGGCCCGATGCCGTCAAGCCAGTTGTAACCGGATACAAAATTACCGCCCGGGTAACGAATGATCGGCACTCCTAGCGCGCGGATTTCTGCTATGACATCTTTTCGGAACCCGCTGGAATCCGAGAACTTTGAATCCGGATCGTAAATACCTTCGTAGATCGCGCGCCCCAAATGCTCGAGGAAAGATCCAAAAAGGTTCCGATCCATGGGTGTTATGGTGCGCCGTGTATCGACGTATACACGCGTTGCACTCGCGGGATTCGAAGCGACGCTTTGTGCCGGCAAGATCCGTCCGAGAAGCAATTCAGCCGAACAGCTTGTTCCAACTGCCAAAGATTGTTGCAGAAAGCGCCGACGTGGCATTGCAACCATGAGTGAAACCTCCTGCTGTGTTTGGTGCTCGCGCAAACTTTGCAGGCAGCATAGCACACAGCGCAAGTAAGCGTTTACTCCGCGGTGCTTGGGCAGCAACAGACTTGCCGCTCTGCCATTTGGTCACGGCAAGAAATATCTCACCGACGCAATTGGCTTCGTAGATAAGGTTGTGGGCGGTTGGGTCGTCGACGCCATCACCATCTTCCAGAAGGGTTTCCCATTGGCGTTCAACAATGCTATTCCCAACTACACGGCTTCTTTTGGTGGTGGTTCCCGGCCGAACGTAGTGGCTGGCTGCAACAAATCGTCAGGAGTGGGCGGCTCCGCCAAACTGGGTGAATGGTTTAACACCTCTTGTTTTACGGCCCCTGCGGATTTCAGCTATGGCAACGAATCTCGTACTGATCCCACGTTACGCACTTCCGGCGTGAACAATTGGGATTTTGCGCTCTTCAAGAAGACCATGTTTGGCCCGGACGGCAGGCTAGGAATTGCTTTTCGTGCCGAATTCTTCAACATATTTAATCGCAACCAATGGGCGCCTCCCAACACTTCTGTCGGCAGCTCAACCTTCGGCCAAATTTCGAGTATCTACCCCGGCACGAACCCGCGCCTCATCCAGTTCGGACTGAAATTCATGTTCTGAGCCTTGGAACGCCCGGGATGGCTGTGCAAAGCACATCCATCCCGGGCGATTTTCCCCCGCCGTACCGTGATTGCCTACTCTCGCCACGAAACCGCCATGCTTCCTGCTTCGGATTGGCGAATTCCCGAGCCTTAAAATACAATTTGCATTGGCTTTTCGAGCCAAGGCACGGAGACTCGCGCAGCTATGGTTCGCCGACTTACCCGGCGTAATTTCCTGAATCTCGCGGCGATGGCTGCCGCCGCGCCTCTTTTCGAAGTAAAGGCCCTCCGGGGCGTTGATTTCGTTCTTCAGAATTCTCCCACCGCCAGAAAATTCCTGATCGAGACGATGCCGGGCGGCATCGCGTTATTCGACTACAACAATGATGGCCTGCTCGATATTTTCCTGGTCAACGGCGGCCGCATCACGGAATCTCTCCATGTTCCGGAAAATTTTGATCGTAGCGATCCTCGCTACTGGAATCGCCTGTACCGCCAGAACCGCGACGGCGGCTTTGCGGACGTAACCCAGGCTGCCGGTCTAGCAAACGCGGGCAATGGCAATTACGGAATGGGCGTGGCCGTAGGCGACTACAACAACGACGGATTTCCCGATCTATACGTAACCAGCTACGGAAAAAATGTCCTGTATCACAACAACGGCGACGGCACCTTCACCGATGTAACCTCTAAGGCTGGCGTCGCAGCAGGCGGCTGGTCGGTTTCGGCAGGCTTTTTCGATTACGACAACGATGGCCATCTTGACCTATTTGTCGCTCGCTACATGGACTGGGATGCCGACCACAATAAAATTTGCGGCGGCGATTGGCATACCTACTGCCCGCCCGGCGTTTTTCCCGCTACTGCTTGTCAGCTCTTTCACAACCGTGGAGACGGTACGTTCGAGGACGTCACGGAACGGTCTGGCCTTACGGCAAAGAAGTTCGCGGATTACGACGGCGACGGCTTCACCGACATTTTTGTCTCCAACGACGGCATGCAGCAGTATCTGTTCCACAATAATGGCGATGGGACTTTTACCGAATGCGCGCTGGAGTCCGGCGTGGCGCTCACCTCCGACGGCAAGGGCCTCTCGGGAATGGGCACCGTCTTTCAGGATTACGACAACGACAGCCGCCCCGACGTCCTCGTCACCGTGCTGCCTCGTGAGATCTACGGCCTTTACCGCAACGAGGGCGGCGGCGCTTTTAACTACGTAAGCCTGGAAGCTGGACTGGGCGCACTGACCTCCGGCAGTTCCGGCTGGGGTGCCGGACTCGAGGATTTTGACAATGACGGCTGGAAGGATTTGTTCGTTGCGCAAAGCCATGTGTTGGATAATGTCCAACAGATTGACGCTTCGTTGCGCTACAAGGAGTTGCCGCTTCTGGCGATGAATCACAACGGCCATTTCGAGCGCGCCGCTTCCGGTGTAACCACGCCACTGGCTGCACGCGGCGCGGCCTTTGGAGACATCAACAACGATGGAAGGATGGACGTCGTCATCAGCATCCTTGGCGGACCTCCCGTGCTGCTTCTGAACCACTATGACGGCGGCAATCATTGGCTCTCCATTTCACTCCGCGGCACTCGCAGCAATCGTGATGGATACGGCGCGCGCGTTTCCGTGAACGGCCAGACTCGGTTTGCGACCACCGCTGGCGGCTACGTGTGCGCCAACGACAAACGTCTTCACTTCGGCCTGGGTTCTGCCGAAAAGGCCACCGTACAGATTCACTGGCCCTCCGGCGTGAAGCAGGTTCTCAACGACGTCCACTGCGACCAATTCCTGGAAGTTCGGGAACCGGAGCGCTGATGATCCAACTTCTCTTGTTTGCATGGTTGGCGGGACAAGCGGCGACGTCTGACGCGATGCGACATGTGCAGGCGGGGCTGGAGGCGCGCCAGCAGCACAACGTTGAACAGGAAATTGCGGAGGTTCGCAAGGCAACGGAGATCGGCCCGAGTTTGGCCGACGCGTTTGTGAACCTCGGCGCTGCCTACATGGAGAAACGCGATTACGGCGCGGCCATCGTTCCGCTCAAGCGTGCACTGGCACTTAGCCCGGACCTTACGGTCGCCCACCAATTCTTAGGCTATGCGCTTCTGGCGCAGGGCTACGCCGTCGAGGCCATCCCCCATCTGGATCGTGCCGGAGCACAGGAGGCCTTGGGAATCGCACAAATCGAAACCGGGCAACTGACCGACGCGGTCGCCAACTTCACCGCTGCGCTTGCGAAACGTCCGGCTGACCCCGATTTGCTGTATTACCTTGGGCACGCCAGTGGTTTGCTTTCCAAAACGGCCATAGACAATCTGATCGCCAATTATCCGGATTCCGCGCACGCGCATCAGGCGCTTGCGGAAAATTACTATGCCCTCCGGCAAATGCCTCAAGCCGAGAAAGAATATTTGGAAGCTGTGCGCCTGCGACCCGATCTTCCGGACCTTCATCTCGAACTGGGCCAAGTTTATGCTAACTCCGCGCAGTGGCCGAAGGCGGAGGCTGAATTTCGCACCGAGACTAAGCTGCAGCCAGGTAAAGCCAAGGCCGCTTATCGCGTAGGTGCAGCCTTGCTTCAGCAGGGAAAAGCGAGTGATGCTCTCCCCGAACTGAAACGCGCGAATCAGCTGCAACCGGAAATGCCAGAGACGCTCTACTCCCAGGGCAAAGGCGCCTCGCTGGCAGGAGACAGCGCCACCGCCGAGAAGGCATGGTTGAAGGTGGTCGAACTCGAAAAGGGCACAGCGCTTGCTGCGCAGGCACATTTTGGGCTAGCCGGTCTGTATCGTAAACAAGACAAGGCCGAGCAAGCGCGCCGCGAGATGCAAGAGTTCCAGAAACTCCAAAACACCATCGGACCGCCACGCTCCGAGTAGTCAGCATGAATGGTTCCCAGGACTGGTGGTGGACGATGAAAATTGCCGCGTAAGTTTGGCAGAATTATACGAGATGGCTTCCAACAGCAAGCAGGGTGTTGTGATTGTCACCGGTGCCGATGGGCACATCGGACGTGAAGTCTGCCGCTTGCTGAAAACTTCCGGGACCAGATTTTTGGCGACGGACGTGCACCCAGGCGAGGCAAGCGATTTTGTGGCTTGTGACCTGAGCAAGAAGGACGACGTTGCGCGGTTGTTGTTGTCGCAGCCGGTTCGTGCCGTGATACACCTCGCGGCCATTTTGCCAAGCGCGTTCCATTCCCACCCCTTGGCGGCGGTAGATGTCAATCTAACTGGCTGCTTCGAATTGCTGCGGCAGGCCGTGAGCGCGCAGGCGGAACGCTTCGTCTTTGCAAGTTCCAGGAGCGTTTATGGATCGTCTTTTTCAGGTCGGCCACTGACCGAGATGGATCCGGCTACCCCTGACGAGCCCTACGGAGCCGCAAAGCGCGTGGTCGAATTAGTCGGGGAGACACTTGCGACCGCACAAACGATCGAGTTTGTATCCCTACGTATCGCTATCGTGATTGGACAGGGGATTAAGAAGACTTCCTCGCCTTGGCGCGCCGAGATATTTGAGTCGCCCTCGAAGCGGCACAGCATCAATATTCCGTTCGCGCCGGAGGCAGTGCTGCCGTTAGTTCACGTGGAAGATGTGGCGCGTATGCTTGTGGCCCTAGCCGAGACGTCCAAGCCGCGCAATTCGGTATACAACACGCCTGTCGAGAATTGGGAAGCAAGATCTTTGAAAGAGGTGATCGAGAACACCCGAGGTGTTCACGTTGAGGTTAGTCCCCATGGACCACACGGCGGGCCACTGTGCGATGGCAGCCGCTTTGCCCGGGAATTCGGATTTCAACTTCAGGGCCTTCGCAAGCGGCTGTTAGGCTAAGACGGCGCTTCGGACATTTTCACTGACACTTGTTGGCATACTGGTTGTCGCCGAATTTAGTCGACTGAGTAGAGGGCACTCGCGCCAATGGGTTGCCTGACGCCGAAATCCCGGAACTCCACGGCTTGCGAGGGCAAACCGATAACGCTACCATCGCGGAAGCGCAGCGGTCCTCGGTAAAGTGCAACACCGACGTGCTGCCAGTAGCCCTGTGGGACGGTGCCAGCAGAGCTGTAACCGAAAGGAAAGAAAATACTGGCAGTGCTGGACTCGATGCTAGTTTCCGGGAAGGGCCCAGATCAGGGAAGTAAGTCTTTTATTATCAATGAGGGCCGAGGACCAGAGAATTCGCAAAGGCATTCTCTGGATTTGAACGATCCGCGCGCCTGAAGCTCGACCGTATCGAAGCGGCTACGTCGCTGAGGGACCTTGCCGCATTGCTTGGGAACCGTTTTGAGGCGCAGGCGACCGCAAGGGCCAGTACAGCATCCGCATCAACGATCAATGGCGGAGTTGTTTCGAGTAGGACGACCGATCGCCGGGGCCGTCAGACGTGGAGATTGTTGACTATCACTAGGAGCTTCGCTATGGCACTGACCGCTATTCATCCGGGTGAGCACCTGGCTGAAGAACTGGGAGTACTCGATATGAGCGCGGCTGAACTGGCGCGAAAAATCAACGTGCCGACCAATCGCATCGCGCAAATCTTGAACGGAACGCGCGCCATTGCGGGCGACACCGCCCTGCGCCTCGCTCATTTCTTTGGCACAAGCGCTCAGTTTTGGCTGAATCTACAGAGCCTCTACGACCTGCGTCTCGCCCAGGAGAAGGTAGGAAAATCCATCAAGGCACTTCCCACGCTTAAACGGCACGACCTCGTCCACGCATGAAGGGTTAACGCGACGAATTCCGGCGGACTTCAGCCGGAAAACTGGCAAGATCCTCGATCCTATTTCGCATTCACCATCCGATGCTCTGCGTTACGCGCCCCCTGGCTTGCTCTTGGTACCGTAGGAGTCGCTCCTGAAACCCGCTGGGCAGATGTCCGGTAACCACTTAAGAGGCAAGTGGAACTACTTCCAGTTTGCCCGTTTGACTCGGGCCGCAATCCGCCATGGTGACCGAGCAGCTCTGGCGTATCCGTTCGTGACGTTCGTGCCGAACCCGATGGGACAATCGAAAAAAATGGCAGCAGTTTCGCACCTGGCCGATTTCAGTTCCGATTGTTACCCGTTGTTCACTGCCGGTTTCGAAAGACTCGGACCGGAGATAAGCAACGCGGGTACTGACAGCAAGCAGTTGGAAGAGCTGACAGCTTGCAAGCCGGGCGGCAGCGATTCTCCAAAGCTGCGAACGGCGTCCGCCCGTTCGGGCAAGACGTACCTTGATACAAGCCGGATGGTTTCTTCGGCGATGCCAAGCGCCGTAAAGCGGGAAATTGCTTGTTCGCGAATCGCCTCATCGATGTCACGCGAGCGATCGTCGGTACGCCGCGCGATCAGCACGATAGCGGAATCCGTCACGGCCGTGAGCGTGGATGAGTCCAGTAGGGCTTTCAACCACTCGCCGGCAATTTCAGGTTCCACCACTGAGTGCAGCGGCCCATACAGGGGAATGCGGGCACCCAGCCGGCCCAGCGACCATAGCCAAATTGCATCTCCAGGTTTCTTTCTGACCTTCGCCATCAACTCCCGGCCTAGAGTCGCACGGATGCTGGCTTGCAAGTGCTCAAGGTTCGCAAGGAGGCGCCACTTCTCGTACTCGAGTTGGCGGTTGATGCGCTTCTTCTTACTCCCCGGAGCGCTAGAATGGTTCCGATACAGCGCAAGCTGCTCGCTGGCATTGATGCCGCCGGCGATCCGACGCAACAGCACCAGCACTCCGACCTGACATTGCAGATCGTCTACAAAGGCAAGGTTGTTCGAGGCGATGGTTCGCAGGCGGTTGACGCGCGCATCATCACCTGGCGCGCCGAAGCCCGGACGCAAACAGAAGCCAGATAGATTAAGCCAACGCATCTCATGGCGGGGGGACTTTTTGCGACCAGCGGCAACCTCGATGAGTGCATCGCAGAACCGGCGAATGGCCGAGAGGGGCCACGACTCTCTTTTTGCGCCGAGCACTGCTTCCATCTGACCGACAAGGGCCTCGGGTGCGAGGGAAGCGTGGTGCGCCGAGCCGCCAAAAACATTCTTGATCAGTTGCGCAGCAGATTCGAAATTTGCATCGGAAGTCGTGAGACCCGAAGAAGGTGCTAGCACGGGCTGCGGTTTAACCGTATCGACTTGCTGCGCTTGTGCCTCTTCGCCGCGCAGTTCGAATTGCAAGCGCCAGCGATGCGGCGTGTGCCGCGATTCACACCAGAGTTCGAGCGTACCAACCTCGGTGAAACTGGCTCTGAGGCGTATTGTCACGTACACATCACGCCTCTTTCCGTACCGCAGCAAGGTCACTAGCGGAGGATGACGATGTACGCTCGCTTCGTCCAGTGCAGCGACTTCGCCGTGTGCATCGTGCCGTGTACGCGAACTGTAAAGCGTGAACGACACCGGGCGGTTAGCCAGCACAGAGAATTCGCGATCGAGCAGAGGAAGTGTGGCACCCTCTTCCACCCCGGCAGGCAAAACACAGATGCCCTGGAGACCGTGGTCCGAGCGCAACCCGATGTAATAGGTGCGAGCGTTGCCGGCTCTGATGCGCAAACCGGTGCCGCGTCGTACACGGCCGTAGTAAGCAGCACCACGAGCAACAGCACTATCTACCTCGTCGTTGTTGAGGAGCCTGGGCGACCAGCCGCTTTGCGTTCCGCCCAACCAGGCGGAAATGGCCTCGACAATCCTGTCGCGAGTCACAGCTGGCGCACAGAAGCCGCCATTAAAGAGCACGGCATCGGGTCGAGCCATTCGCTGATTTGCAGACGCGCCATCCATGGCGTCAGCAGCTTGGGTCAAAAATGCAGCAAGGTGCTTGGTGATGGCAGGATCGCTGGCGTAGGGTAGGCCGAGTTCGCGCAATCCTGTTGGCGTGGCAATTGCCGGCATCTCATGAGGTGCCGTGATTGGCAAGAAGCCGTCGGTCAGAACCTGCAGGACTTCCTCGCGGGTCAGGTCAGTGCTGAGGGCGTCTCCGATGACAGCACGGCCGCTACCCAAGATCGTGACTGGCACGCGCTCCAAGGACGAGTCATTCAGCAGGCGCTCTTTCGACGCACAACAAGTCCGGCGTAATGCATAACGCTGTCGCAGCGTGAGTCTAACGTCTTTGAGCTTCTTCTCCACGTAGCGGGCGAGCGCAAAATCGAGATTGTCGCCGCCCAGTAAAAGGTGCTCGCCGATGGCTGTTCGCTCAAACTGCCACTCGCCACCGACGAGGCGAGCGTGAATCAGGCTGAAATCAGTCGTGCCACCGCCGATGTCGCAGATCAAAACCAGTTCGTCATCGCGGAGGTGTTCATTACTCCCGGCCTGCACGTGTCGATTTGCTGCGATCCACGCATAAAACGCGGCCAATGGTTCTTCGAGCAGAGTGAACTTCTCGAGCCCGGCACTGCGGGCGGCTTCGACTGTCAGCTCACGCGCTTCCTCATCGAACGAACCTGGAACGGTGAGGACGATTTCCTGATGCTCAAAACGCGTTTCTTCATCAGTCCCAATTGCGCCGTTCCAGGCGTCGCGCAGATGCATGAGGTAGCGTGCGGATGCTTCGACGGGGGAAATCATCGGCTGCGGCGGTTCCGCTTGCGCCGGCAGGATCTTGCCGCGACGATGCGCGCCAGGATAGGAAAGCCACGACTTCGCTGATGACACCTGGCGGCTTGGCACAAGCGCTCCCTGTTCGCGCGCGAGCACACCGGTGACCATTGGCGGATGCTCATTCCAGGTAGCGCTCACGCCCCCGGCAGACAACTCATCCTCGGTGGGGAAGTAAAGAAACGAAGGAAGTGCGGGAAGCGTGCCGATTTCGCCCGGTCCCACCAGTTGCGGCACGGGGAACACACGAATAAGGGAAGCCGCATCAGCGGTGTTCTGCGTATCGAGGTATGCCACGACAGAATTTGTCGTGCCCAGATCGATTCCAATCAGATAACGAGAAGACACGGACGAGTCACCGCTTGGTCTTTTCGCGAATATTCAGCTCGAGCTTCCAGCGGTGACCGTCGCGGGATACGCACCAGACCTCGAGGGTGCCGAGTTCGGTGACGCGAGTCTCCAGCCGCACCGGTACAATCTTTCCCAGCTGGCCATCGAGTTTGAGAGTGACCTGCAGGGGGCTGCGTTCCTCGATATCGTCACCCCAGTCTTCGAGCAGGCTGCCGACTTGGTCCTGCTTACGGACGCTGGAACTTAGGAAACGAAACTCGGCGGGTTCGCCAACCACGAGTCCAAACTCTCTGTCGGGAATCGTGGCTTCCGTGCCCTCCTCCATGCCAAAGGGAACGACACAGAGCGCCTTGAGTGGGGCTTCCATGCCGGGCACTGCTGGCATTGAGCTTTCAATTCCGATGTAATATGTGCGCGAGACGCCACTGCGGATACGCACGCCGCGACCGCGACGCGCCTTCCCGTAATAGGCCGCGCCGCGCGCAACGGCGTGCTCCAAGTCGGGAGCTTCCAGGATCTGCTCCGTCCCGAGCGTTTCGAATCCCTCTTGTCGCAACCAGCTGTTCAGCACTTCGACCACGCGGTCACGCAGCACCGCCGCTTTCATCACTCCGCCGTTGAACAGGATGTGCGTGGGACAGGCAAGTCCGCTGCCGCCGCGGCGGATGCCGGCTGCCTCGGGACTGTTGCGGACTTGTTCCGAGAGAAAGCGCGCGAGATGCTTGGTGATGGCGGGATCGGCCGCGTACGGCAGGCCCAACTCCTGAAAGCCAACACGGCGCTGTCGGGCAGGCAGTTCGTCGCTTGCAACTTTTGGGAAAAATCCTTCTACCAGGATCTGATTGAGGTCTTCGCGCGCCAGTTCCGTCTTAATGGTGCCACCGACGAGTTTCGTCCCCTTGCCCAACAATGTGATTGGGCGGGTCTGCGTCTTGGGCGATTCGAACAGCTTTTCCTTGGCCATTCGACACTGATGCCACAGGACCTGCAACTGCCAGATATCGATGCGATTGCCTGAGGTTTCAAGGCGCTGCTGCAGAAAGCGCGCCAGCGCCAAGTCCATGTTGTCGCCGCCCAGCAGGATGTGGTCACCAACGGCGACGCGTTTCAGGGTCAGTTCGCCATTCTCTTCGGAAACCATAATGAGGCTGAAATCAGTCGTGCCACCGCCGATGTCGCACACGAGAACGAGGTCGCCGACTTTGATGCGGTGGCGCCAGGCATTACCCTGGCTTTCCAGCCATGCATAAAAGGCGGCCTGAGGTTCTTCGAGCAGCGTAACATGGTCGTAACCGGCCTGTTCGGCAGCGCGCCTGGTCAGCTCGCGTGCTTCTTCGTCGAAGGAAGCGGGCACAGTGAGGAGCACGTCCTGTTCCGCAAGAGCCAGTTGCCCTTGCTCCCCCGACTCGCCTCTATCCCACACAGTGCGCAAGTACTGCAAGAACTGCGATGACGCTTCGACCGGTGATAGCTTGGGCACCTCCTCGGGTGCGTGCCAAGGCAAGATCGGCGCAGTGCGGTTCACAGCAGCGTAAGAGAGCCAGGATTTGGCGGAGGCGACGAGGCGGTTGGGACTCTCCGCGCCACGTTTGCGGGCCAGTTCGCCTATCACAAGCTTCGGTTCGGGTTCCCAAGGCAAGGCCAGGCTGCCTTTGGGAAAATCGAATTCGCCCGGGATGTAGAGAAACGATGGCAGTAACGTGCGTTCCGCCACTTCGTTCGCATCCACAAGCTGCGGAATGTTGCGGACCTCGATTTGACTTTTCTCTTCGGAAGCAGTGGCGTCGCAGTGCGCCAGCGCCGAATTTGTAGTCCCTAGGTCGATACCGATAATGTATTTGGCCGCCAACGAAAATCTCCTCTTCAAATCCACATCTGTGTGGGCAGATGTGCCTCAGCCGCTATGAAATTTCAACCTCAGCCGGCGCAATCACCATCCGGCCGGAACCCTGCGGCAACGGCGGCAGATTCACCTCCTTCACGTGCCAGCCCTTGTGTCGTAACACACCGCGAATCGGCAGCGCTGCTGTCACATTGCCTAGCAATTTAATGGCTGCCGGATCGAAACCGCCTTGCACGGTCACCGGTTGATCCTCTTCGGAGTTCAGAATCGGCTCCAGCTTTACATAATGTTCGAGCACCTTGCGGCAAGCTTCGTGGATCGTACGCACAGCGGCTCCAAGCTGCGCGTCGGGATAAGCGGAGATATTCTCTGCCAGGAAATCGATGAGCCGCCCGTCTCGTTGTAGCAGCGCAAGGATCTGCACGGCGCGATCAAATGCTTCCGAAGCTGGCCGCTCCATCTCCTTCGGACGAGGGACCGAAGCTTGAGCTGCTGGCGTCTGCGGAACCTGGCCGGCAGGGTTGACCCACTTCTGTACTATGTCGTTGGGAATGTCACCGTGGAACAAGATTGAAAAGAAACACCGAAAAGCAATAGCTACTCGTTCCCAGAACCCGTTCATAGTTACTCCGGATGGTCAGAAAGCCGACGAATTAGAATAATTCCCACGCTTGCGCACGCCGAGTTCGGAGATATGCGAGCGATTCATATGCATCATACCAATAGGGTCAGACCTTTCATAATCGCGGAAGCAAGACTGGCTGATTGTCAGCATTTGTGAAATAGCCAAGCGGAACTGCGTGTTTTTGGTTCAGGTTTAAGCAGATGGGCAACGATCAGCGCAAGAAGAATGCAATTCACTCACGATGGTCGCGGGTCGAAAG
>CAWBVH010000041.1:0-186204 GCA_963792145.1 Candidatus Acidiferrales bacterium | reverse complement strand
TATGGTCACCACGGCTTGCTGTACGATTTTGTCTTCCAGCGCCGCGATGCCCAACGGACGTTGCCGCCCGTCGGCCTTCGGTATGTAGACTCTTCGTGAGGGCTGCGCTCGATACGCTCCACGGTGCACCCGGTTGTGCAGATCGACTAGTCGACTTGCTAACCCGGTTTCATACTCCTGCCACGTCACGCCGTCTACGCCCGGAGCCGCTTGCCGCTTTAAGGCATAGTAGCTATCCCGGAGTAAATCCACGCTCACATGGTGAAGCAAAGCCGTGAACCGTTCTTGCCTCCTTTTCCTTGCTGCTTCTCGCACACCGCTCAATCCCTGGGACACCGGTTCCCCGCTCTGTGTCGGGTTGGTGTTGGGTTGAACGATGTTCTCCTTGGCCCGCACCCTTTTCTCCCCAGGCTCCGCCGAAGATCGCTCTTCTTTGTTCGCCTGGTTCATCGATAATATGGTGCGGTCCGACTCCTCCAGAACGTGCGCGTCCGCCTTCTGGCTGTGTGCCTTCGCGGACCGGCCTCGTTCCCTTTCGGGCCGAGGCGTTCCAGAGGTCTCCCGGTTCTCGTGCATGTTGTTTCTCAGCGTGCGCGGGTTCTCAGACTACGCAGGACCGACTGCTCGCTCGCGATTATCGCGAAACAGTCGTGATGCCTTCCTCCGATCAGGAGAGAGTCGGCGTCCTGATTTGCTGTTTTTCGAAGCTCAATAGCCCGGCCCACCGATACCCCTGTCTACGCTTCGAACGGCATCTCGCGATGTCATCTGCAAGACTGAGGGCCAAGATGGAGTCGCTGTCTCCTTTCTTGTAGGACTCTTTCATTCCCAACAACATGCCGGTTTAACCCGGCGCTCCCTGATTAACGCCGAAATCGAAAACTTGATTCTCAGTGTCCGGTAACGCGAACAAATCGGGATTTGGAAGATTTGGAAGTATAATTTCCCTAGCGAGGGCACCGTATTTGGCACCCAAACACTTGGTGCTCCTTCCCGGCCTTGATGGGACTGGAGAATTATCTTTAGATTTCATCGCGGCTCTGCCTAAATCATGGACTGCGACTACTGTTACTTATCCAACTGACAGATTCTTGCAGTACGCGGATTTGCGTTTCATCTGTGCAGGGTTCGTTGGAAATCCGGTGGATGGATGGTCGGGAGCAGTGAAAGCACTTGCGAAACCATGGCCTTTTAGACTGACGCCGTCTCGCGCCATTGTTGAGTATTTTCTTCTCGGACAGAACGCACCTTCCGACCTTCTCCAGAAACTGCGCCACGCATAGCAAAGGATGAGTCCTGATGCATTGAGTGGTCGTGTGCAGGAAGTGTTGGATTGTGACGCACGCGATGAGCTACGCCGAACAACCATACCGCTGTTGTACTTGGAGGCGACGCATGACAGGCTGCTCTCTTCGTCATGCAAAAAGGAGTTTTCTCGCCTCAGGCCAGATACTCTCTTCAGGTCAGTTCCTGCGCCACATTTGCTGTTGCAACGAGAACCACAGAAGGCCGCAGCCATCATGATGGCTTTCATCAATAGTTTGACGACAGGTCCTGGTTAACAGCGTACCCGTCAATATGGATTCAAGTTTCCGAGTACGCCACTTACCAGGCATGTGGAATTACTTTCGAGCAGCCCGTAATACGGACATAACTTCGAAAAGAAGCTCGGCCTGCCCGGCTCTCATGTTCTTATCACTCGGCCTTCTGCTTGGGTGTTCGATCGACTCCGAACAGGATGGCAGATAAGTTTTCGCCGACTGAAGCAATTTTCATATCGTGAATATTTCCGGGGAATTCTTCGTCCTGATTTTTTAGCACCACCACGACAGTCTTGTCTTCCGGGTATCGCATGATGATTGAAGAGAATCCGTAAATCAGCCCGCTGTGGTGGTACAGCAGTATTCACGCCAAATCCGGGCCCTTATCCTGCTATAACCCTGAGCTCGGTGTTTGAGGATGACCCACGGATGGTCGTAGCCAGAATCTTGCATGTGCAACGGTTCGTAAATGTTGTTCCTGATGAAATCTTCGTACTTTTCTCCTGATGCTTGCTCGATGATGTAGCCCAACAAAAGGTAACCCGAATCTGAATACTGAAATCTATCGCCGGGCGGGAAATCAAGCGACTTGTCCTTAAAACGCGCAATTGTGTCCTGGACCTGCATGGGAAGCCGCTCGTAGTGATCATTGTCGGGGAATTCTGTGAAGGACGGTATTCCCGAAGTGTGGGACAAAAGTTGATGAATAGTGATCGACTTCCAAGAGTCTGGACAGTCATGCACATAGACGCAGATCGAATCGTGCACGCTTAGCTTCTTCCGCTCCTGCAGCATCATGATCCCAACTGCGGTGAACTGCTTGGTGACGGATCCCAGTCGAAATTTGGTGTCTACGGTGTTTGGAACATCATGCTCCAAATTCGCCATTCCATAGCCGCGTGCAAAAAGAATCTTCCCATCTCGAGCGATCAAAACCACACCGCTGAACGCTTCTCGATGTTGCAAATTCTCCATGTAGGCAGTGACCCTCTCATTTAGGCTCTTCGCTGGCTGTTGCGAGAAAACAAGGGAGGGACTGGCCAGGCATAGGATCACGACCGAGAGGAGAGTGTTCCGCATGATATTCCTCCTGGGCGAAAAATTATATAGCAGCCAGGGCTGAGGCGATTAGTGAATCTCGCCATGCGGGAATAAAGAACGGTTCGTCGGCAACCCGGAACTAATCGCAAAGTCCCGGTAAACAGCGAAACCGGAGAAGTGGGGGCCAGCACCCGAGTTACTAAAAATCCGGCGCTAGTCGTTGTCCTGCTCGCTCCCTAAAAACCCCATGCCACGCTTCAGCAGAAAGTAGAGCAGCAACATCTCTAAAGGTGCCGCGACCACATAGTGCAACGCTCCCAAGGACCGAACTTTCAGAAGGAACCAGACAAAGCACACGAGATGCAGCAGAAGCAGCCCCACAAATAGCGTCCAGTAACCAAAAGCCGACGAGAGCGGTCGGCAGTTCATTGCCAGAATAACAAATAAGACAACTGTGTACGTGAAGAGGCGGACCCACTCTAGATTTCGTCCCATGACCGTTTCGACGAATTGTAAGTCAAAGAACATTAGAAGCAACATGAGCAGGCCACAACCGATACCCACGGAAATGCCGAAAAACAATGAGTGCTTTCGTATCCATTGGAGAAATCGTGATTCTGCCATCTAGTTCGGCACTTCCGCCGCTGCACATTATATCTGTGTTTTTGGGCGCTCTTAAGCGCAGCGAGCTCTAGAAGACAACGTGTAGGTCCCGATTAGCAGCGTACTCGTAGACTTGGAATCCGCCGCGAAAGAGTGCAGCTCAAATGGACAGGAACGCGTTGAACACGCAGTCGGCCCTACGCGCCGGGCCGGAGCATGACAATGCCACTCCGACAGTTGCGCCCGCCGCACCACGATGCGGTATCAATTACGGTCGGTTTGTCACCCACCGGCCCCGAGAAACAAGGAAAGATAAAAGGGCCAATGCTATGGGTCAAACAGAGGGGCAATCTAGAGGATGGTGGATTTCAATCTAAGTGCAACGGTCCAAACGGTTTATCTCTTAAGTTAATCAATATCCAGAGTCTGGAGTCCTACCAATTGGACGATCTCCCAACTGACTGAAGGTTAAGGTTTTAGCAGTTTCCCGCGGCGCCCTGGAAGCGCAATTTTCACTAACTTTTCACCGTTCTGCAGGCGGCGCATGGCGTCCACGACGTCGTCTGTATCGACAATATGATACCGGTCGAAGACAGCTCTCGTTTTGTGGCCACTGATTTTCATGGCTACCTTTTCGTTCACGCCCACGTTCATCAGATTCTTGATAGCTGAACGCCGCAGATCGTGAATGATAAGTCCAGTATAACGTGGGTCTGGTTTGCCTTCAACTTCGCTCAAACTTCCCAGTCCGGCAGCAACACACGCCTTCTGCCAGTCTTTCCGCAGATTGGTCGCATCGAACACAGTCCCTTCCCCCGGCCCGATTCGCTCCAACATCCGCACCAGGACATCCGGAAGCGGCGCTGTCCGAGCTTCGCTGTTTTTCGTCTCTGATCCTCTTCGAGCCGAATCAGCGCCCCCCTGAGGTCAACCTGGCGCCACTCGATCTGCTTAGCTTCACCCAGACGGACGCCACAGTAATACAGGAAAGTGACCAATGGTTTGAGATTGACAGGAAGAAACGAGACAAGGGAGTCGAACTGCTCTTTTGCCAGAAAACCTTTGCGTGCGGGGCTGCTTTTGAGCAAACGGATTTTCGGTACGACTTGAATTTTCTTATCCTCATAGGCTCTGGGATCGCGAGCGACTTCGAGAAGAGTTTCCGCGCTAGCACGAAACAAGAGATCGTAGATCACCTTTTTGTTTTGCAGTACCACTGGGGCCAGCTGGCGGGGGAGTGTGAAGACCACGTGCAGGTAGCGCGTGGGGAGCAGTTCTCGTCGACGTGCAGCAATCCACCGTTCGCGAGCAGCGGTCTGACACTTTGGGCAATGGCGATCACGGCAGCTAATGGAGAGATCTCCATTACCTGCCTTATGGAGAGTTTTTTTAATTGGAGAGTACGATCTGGGTACGAGGCGTGCAGCAGAGGCTACACGCCTCTCTAACTCTCCATTAAGTCTTGGCTTTCAGCAATGCGATGAGTTTGTCTGGAGGTCGAAATGATCCCCTCCGCAGATGTGGCGGAACGATGGCCTCAATGGCCTCCAGTTTTTCCGTGGGATCAGCGCGCGTATAGATTTCAGTGGTTGACAGATTACAATGCCCCAACCAGAGCGAGACTTTGCGGATATCCTGGGTGGCTTGGAGCACGACCATCGCACAGGTGTGCCTGAGCACATGCGGCGAAATCTGCTTCTTCGACAACGATGGGCATTTGTGACTTGCCGTTTTTGCGTGATGCTGCAGCACATAGGCAAATCCCCAACGGCTCATTGGCCCGCCCCGCGCGTTGACGAACAACTCAGGTGTGGCGACTTTTCCGCGCACAGCCAACCAAGCACGGAGTGCCTTGATCGTTGTCTTCCAAAGCGGTAGCGCCCGTTCCCGACGACCTTTGCCGTGAACCAGGATGGTCTTCGAAGACAGACTGAGATCCTCAATTCGCAGGCCCGTTAGTTCCGATACCCGGAGGCCACCACAAACAGCGAGGTGCAACATGGCCCGGTCCCGGATCCCCTCTCGCGTTGTAGGATCGGGGGCATCGAGCAATGCTTGCACTGCCTCCTGCCCCAGATAGGGAACCAAGCGGGTATTGGTCTTCTTGTAGGGAATGGCTAGAGCGCGGCGAATCTGTTCGAGTGCGGTTGGTTGGCGATGCTCAAGAAAGCGGAAGAAAGAGCGGATCGCTGCCAACCGAATGTTTCGCGTTTCCGGTGAGTTACGACGTACATCCTCCAGATTTTCAAGAAAGGCGCTGATCAGTTCAGCATTCAACTGCTCCAGCGTCAACGCAGAGGGAGCCATCTTGAGCTTCTTTGCCGCAAACTCGAACAGCAGTTGGAAGCTGGAGGCGTACGAGTCGCAGGTGTGCTGGCTGGCGCCTCGATGATGGCTAAGATGTTCGCGCAGAAATGCCTCTATGTGCGGTGCGATGGGAGTCATGTCTGCCTTCCACAGAGAAAGGTTTCGCCTGCAGTGGCGATGTCGCGCAGCAGTTCCGGAGTGGTTTCCAGATACCAATAAGTCGCATCGATATTGACGTGCCCCATGTAGGTCGCTAAGGCCAACATGTGTTGGCCGATTCGTTGTCGGCCAGCTGGACTTGCCTCCAGTGCTCTGACCGCAAATGTGTGACGAAGGTGATGCAGACGATAACGTCGCCCGCCGGACGGCGAGAGACCTGCCGTTTTCAGCAGTTTTTGAAACGTGGCATAGACGTTCGGGTATCGCAGCGGTCGGCCGTCCTCATCGATGAACACGTGCTGCCCACTAGAACGTGCTCGTCGGCGGAGCTGCAAGTAAAGTTCAAAACGCGCCACGGCCGTATGGTGTAGGGGTACCAAACGAGTTTTTTGGAATTTGGTTTTGTGAATCAGCAGGCCATTGGGTGTGACATCCGAGAACTGCAGAGCTAACGCCTCCGATATCCGGAGACCAGTCGCGGCAAGTAGCCCTATCAAGGTCGCGAGGCTCTGTGGGTGTAACGAGTCCTGCGGCCCAAATTTCAGGGCTGTGTCCATCAAACGAAGAACCTCCTCACGCGAATAGATGTGAGGCAAGGGCCGTGTCTTGCGGTAGCCAAAGTGACGCGAGGGCGGCAATTCGTGTCGGCTGTCTTCAGCACACATATAACGAGCAAAGCGACAGACAGCTTTTAATCGTGCGTCTCGTTGTGCCACCGATACCGTCCGGCTGGCCCAATCGATTGCTGTTGATGTGCGGATGTGCATTTCACCTCGTGCAGCAGCAAAGCGCGCGAAGCTGAACAGCAGATAGCATTCAGTCTTGAGTTCAAAGCCCGCCGCGTGCCGAGCGGCAAGGTAGTTTTTCACGGCCCGGATCATGAGTTCACCTCGGGCCACGGTTGGGCGACTTGTTTAAGCAACGCGACATCTACTTTGGCGTAATACGCTGTTGTATCGATGCTGCGGTGGCGCAGAACTAAGCCAATCTGATTGAGGGGAACACCATGCCGCAACATCTCCGTGGCAGCGGTGTGCCGAAGTAGGTGGGCGCCTTTCGCCGGTGATTTCACACCGGCGCGCTTTAACGCGCGTTTAACTACGCCGGAAATGCAATGACCAGTAACAAACGGTTTGAACGGCGCTATGTTGCGAAGAAAGACTCGATCCGTATAGTCGACTTGAGGTCGACACTCCAGATAGTGGAGTAGCGAATCACCGACATCCTGCGGCAGAGGCAGGCGTACCTCGTGGCGTCCTTTGCCAATGACTCGCAGAGCGCCATTCTCCCACTCAATCTCACCAAGGCGAAGTTGAGCAAGATCACTTGCACGAAGCCCAAGACGCGCCAGCATCAAAATGATGGCTCGATCACGCAAGCGGCCAATGGAACTCCCGCAACAGGCAGCGATGATACGCTCTACTTCCTCTGCTGTTAGACAGCGGGGTAGTGTTCCCAGGCGCCAACGTGCTAACGCTGGAACAGCTTGATCGAGATTGACGGGACATTCACCTCGGAAGCTGAGATAACGCAAGAAAGCTCGGGTAGCTGTGATCAGCTTTTGAGCGGTCTCCATTCCGCATCTTGTGGACCGATCGAGCACGAACTTCCTCACTCGACGTGTGTCCCATTGGTGGGTATCCGGGCCAAGTGCGTTGAGTAGTTCGACGGCGCCGCGACAATAGAGCCTCAGAGTCGACTTTGCTGCGCCACGGTGCTTTTGGAACCAATCGCGAAAGCAAACGACAAGTTCAGGTGTCGTCTCTGTGGTACCTGAGACGGAATGGCGCTGACAAACGCCCCTCTGGACCAAATAGTTGTAAAACAGCTTTACTCCGAAACACGTATGGTGGTCAGTTTTCCCGCCGTTCGATGAAGGACAGCGGCAACTGGACAGGTGACGGCGGAAGGCCTTCAGAGTGCTTGCGTCGATGGCGGCCAAGTCACCGCCGCGGGGCTTTGTAAATTGGCCCAGATGCGCCGCATTGCGCAGGTAACGAACAGCACTCGCCTTTGAGTAACCCGCGCTTTCGAGAGTATCGGCGAAACCATCGATGTACGATCCACTTAGACCAGTGCGCAAGCGACGAAGAGTTTTGGGGGCGGAAAAATACTTCTCCAACATGATGTCCTCCTGGTGGCCAGAAATGGCCGTATCAAGCTAACAGGAGGACGTCCCCTTTATGGAGAGTCAGCAAACCATCGAATATCCCATTTGGCCAGTCAGAACGTGACACCGCGCGGATCGCACTCTCCAATTAAAAAAACTCTCCATAAGGCAGCTGTTATACGAGATCGGGGCACGATGTGCGCAGCGGGTGCACTCATCGAGATGCCCGCCGAGCGCAGCCGTACGACACCGCGCAATGGCCCGCAGCACTTTGACATGCCTCCAACGGATCCACTGGCGGTTTCGCTCGACCAAGGCAGCTCCAGCAGTGCGGATGAGATCGGCAATCTCGAGCGCCGGCGGGGTCACTGGAGCACCTCCTCCCCAATCGTGACCTACACTTATATCAAAACCGCTTGGCAATCACTGCTCAGCTCGCTCATGCGTAGCGTCCGCCGCCGGGCGGCTACGTCCTAACGCCGAAACCGGAAACATGGGTACTAGCCGCTATTTTTCCGGTTTCCCGACCTTTATAGAACAAATCAGGAATTGACTGAACGAACGCACCTATTGCCGCCCCAGTGCATTCGTGTAGGATTGCGGGACCGGAAGTGGACAAATGAAAACCATGCTTCTAATGCCTGCCACAATTCAACCCGGTGATTGCCAAGGCCTACACCACAGTGTAAGACGGGATCGCTTAGGCCCACGCAAGTTCCTGGTTGAGAAATTAAGCGAAAGGATAATCGACATGAAACCACTGATTCGCATGTTTCTGGCGACTCTCTTTGTCTTTGTACTTGGATCGCCGCCCTCTGGCCATGCGCAAACAACAACCCAGAAGACCACCAGCAAAGCTGCAACCCCTTCCGAAGCCGACACACAAAAGAAAAACGTGCAGTCTTACATAGACCTCCTGCGCAAGGACGTCCGCCAACAGAAGGATGAAATCATGGGCTCGATGATGCTGCTCAGCGCTGCTGACGCCGCCAAATTCTGGCCCATCTACAGTGACTACGATGTGGCTCTCGCCAAGCTGAACGACCAGCGCATCGAAAACATCAAGCAATACGCCCACAGTTACAACGATTTGACCGATGAAGAAGCGGACCGACTGATTCAGAAATCCGTGGCCTTCCAGAAAGAACGTGCAGAACTCCTAGCTGCCACCTACGAGAAGGTTAAGCAGGCTCTCGGCGGAGTCACCGCGGCACGCTTCGCCCAAATCGAACACCAATTGCTCTTGATCATTGATCTCCAAATCGATTCATCTCTGCCCATCGCTGGGCAGGGTTCCTGAGTCTGGGCGGGAGGACATGCACATGCGAAAGACGCTTCTTTGGACAGTGACGTTATGCCTTGTAGTTTTGGCTTCCTATTTAAATTTAGTGAGTGCGGCAGCGCAAAGTAAAAAGCGCATCACCGTTCCCGCAGGAACGCGCATCTTGATTCGTACTGTCGACGCGATAGACTCCTCCAAACAAAAAACCGGCTTTCGTTTTACCGCCACCCTCGAAACTAATCTCCAGGCCGAAGACAAGGTGGTCGCCCCACGCGGCACCACCGTTTACGGACGCCTCGCGCAAGCCTCCTCTGCCGGCCGAATGTCGGGTAGTTCCGAGCTTACACTCGAACTGACGGACATCGTCATCAACGGCACTGCCTATCCTCTTCTGACCAGCACCTATGAGGTGAAAGGTAAGGGCGAAGGTGGCAAGACCGCAAAGAAAGTGGTCGGCGGGGCGGGCTTGGGGGCGCTGGTCGGTGGCATCGCTGGAGGTGGAAAAGGTGCCGGTATCGGCGCTGCTGCGGGCGCTGCCGGTGGAACGGCGATTGCGGCCTCCAAGAAGGGACAGCAACTCCAGATTCCGAGCGAATCTTTGCTGGAATTTCGCATCGAGCAACCGGTGGCCCTGCCGGTCGCAAGCTAGCCCTCTCGAATGGACTTCGTCTCCTAGTCATACCGCACAGAGAATGGGCGCATCGAGACAGGGTAGCGGCGTAGGTCCCGATTAACGCCGTATCTCGTAGACTTGGAATCCGCCGCGAAAGAGTGCAGCTCAAATGGACGGGAACGCGTCGAAGACGCAGTCGGGCCTACGCGCCGGGGTGGAGCATGACAATGCCACTCCGACAGTTGCGCCCGCCGCACCACGATGCGGTATCAATTACGATCGGTTTGCACCCACCAGCCCCGAGAAACAAGGAAAGATAAAAGGGCCAATGCTATGGGTCAAACGGAGGGGCAACCTAGAGGATGGTGGATTTCAATCTAAGTGCAACGGTCCAAACGGTTAAGTTAATTAACAACTCGCCTCGCACTGATGGCGCAGGCCAATTCGCGAATCTATTGTGAGTCGCTGTGAGTCGCTGAATGTGTGTCAACGCAAATTAGAAATGTCCGCTTTTCTGCCATATTGAAATGTCCGCCATGGATGGTCCGGAGGAGCACTCTTGTGAACTCTTGATAGTTGATTTGCGGTAAGTCCTGGAGGCCGTAGGCCGGAAGGACTTACCGCGCGCGGCGGCGGTTCCGGGCAGTGACGCAGGCGCAGATAACGGTTCCGGAAGCGCAACCAGTGAGCGCCGTCCAGTCGCCGTTCGATTTCCACCTGCGCTCCCCGTAAGCCCGCGCAGACCTCTTCCCTGGGCACACCCCAACGGTTTCCATCCCAGCTGACTGTGTGATCGTCGGCCACCTTGCGAACTACGCGCACGCTCAGAATTTCTTCCAAGTGATGTTCGCGCCCCAGCCTTCGATGGGCATTGCGTGGATTGCGCGGTGCCACCGTAAAACGCTCTTCCCACTCCGGGAGAAAGCGCGTTTCCAAGAAGTGATTGGCGGCCTCGAGGCTGTCGATTCCCGCTAGGCGCATTTCTTTCACCAGACGGTCCTGCAGGGTCTCGAACAGCCGCTCAATGCGACCCTTGGCCTGCGGACTTTGCGCTGCGATCCATTCGATCCCCAGTTCCTGGAGGGCTCGTCCGAACTGCGAGCGTGCTTCTTCTCCCTGCAGTTGTTCTCCGATCCCTGCCCGGCGAGTCGTACGAAAAATGCTGTTTTTATCGGTGTAATGGGCTAAAGGACGTCCGTAGCGCCGCAGCCACCCGCCCAACGTTCGCAGGTTCTCTTCCGTGCTGTCGTGCTCGGTAAATTGTGCCCAGAACTTGCTGGTTGCGTCATCGATCAGCGCGATCAACTGACAAGCCGGGCCGCGCTCCTCCAGCCATCGGAACGGGGAGCTATCCTGCATCACCAACTCTCCAAAACTGGCTCTTCGCTCTCGCCACACGTGGATCTGCTTCACGCGCTGGCAGCGCGGACGCCAGAAGGCCGCTTTGGTCATCCACTTCCGCAGGGTCTCGTGGCTCACCGGCAATCCTTCCTTGGCCAAGTGTTCGGCCGCTAACGTGGGCCCGAAGTCTGCATATCGCTGGCCTAGCCGCTTCAGAACTTTCTGCTCGAAGCAAGCAGCGAACTTGCGGTTCGATGGTCGTCCGCGTAATCCGTGGATCACCGCCTGGTCTCCATACTTCTCGATGCGCCGCAGTAGCCGGCGTACCTGACGGTCGGACAGCTGTAATCGCCTGGCCGCTGCGACCTGTGTCAACTGTCCCTGCTTCACTTCATGCAACACTTTCATGCGGTCCCGTTCTTGTTGACTCAAGGTCATTCGCTCCGTTTCCATGGGGTCCTCTGCCATCCATGAAAGCGGACATTTCTACTTTGCACAAACCGGACATTCTCACTTTGCGCCGACAGAGTCGCTGAATGTGTTGCGCGAAGCGGTTGACCATGGTACTTTCCCGAAACCACTTGTAGGGCCCGGCTTGCGCTAAGTTCAAATAAAGAGAGCAAGATATTGCCCCAGCACACCTCGCGTTCCCATCGGTTAAAAATCGTCTGTTTCCTGATGGTGCTCGCACTACGCGGGTCTGAGGAGGCATCGTTCGCGCAAGCGCCTGCGGGAGCCGGAGCGGGCACACAACAATTGCCCGAGTCTCCTCAGCCGAAGAGCGACTCGAGCGGAACGGTAATGGGGACGACGGAGAAATTCGTTGGCTATGTAACGAATCGATCCCTGGTTTTCCCAGATATCGCCACGAATCCAGGTTCACTGGGGACCGGCGGCAAATTTAAGATATTCGTGAACCAGAGTATTTCGCCGGCATACATACTGGCGGCGGGAGTGAGTTCCGCCGTGAGTCAGGCCCGCAACGTTCCCTCGGCGTGGGGACAGGGTTGGGATGCTTACGGTAACCGCTTTGGATCAGATATGGCCAGAGCTTCGTCCAACAGCTTTTTTGCCACATTTCTCTTTGCTTCAACTGTTCCATCAGGACCCACGATTTTTCCCGCAGAATGACCCGTCATTCTGGTCAAGTGTGAAATATTCGGCGCAGCGTTTGGTAATAATTCGAAGTGACAGGGGGAACGATGTGGTCAACACATCGGGGTTGCTGGGCCCGTTCGCCGCCGAGGGCTTGGCCAATGCCTATCTTCCCGCGTCCGAACAAACAGCCGGAAAGTCGCTCGAGCGCGTGGGAACGGATTTTGCGTGGCGCTTCGCGGGAAACATGTTCAAGGACTACTGGCCCAAAATATTCCGTGATTTGGGACTGAACCGCTTGAAGGTTGTGCCGGATCCCTCAAACAGCCACTAGCCAGAGTCCTTCGGAGTTCGGCAGGCTATTCTTTTTCAAGTTGCTTACGCGCCTGTTTTAATTCTGCGAGTTGCGTGTCGTTCAGTCTCGGGTAGTGCAACTCCAAACTGTTCAACACATCCACGATGGTGGCAACCACCAGCAGCCGGCTGAACCACTTATTGTCCGCGGGCACCACGACCCAAGGCGCATATTCCGTGGTGGTGTTGCGAATCATTTTTTCGTACGCGTCCATGTAATCATCCCAATACTTGCGCTCCTTTATGTCCGAGGCGGAAAATTTCCAATTTTTTGCGGTATCGTCCAAGCGGGCAAGAAAACGCTTCTTCTGTTCTTCCCTCGAAACATTCAGAAAAAATTTGCGAATGGCAATGCCGTTTCGCGTCAAGTACCTTTCAAACGCGTTGATATCCTCGTAGCGGTGCTTCCAGAAATGTTTGCCGCGCAACGAATCGGGTATGCGCTGCATGTCCAGGAATTCCGGATGGACACGCACGACCAGAACCTCCTCATAATAGGATCGATTGAAGATGCCGATTTTCCCTCGCGGTGGGGTGCAGGAAGTGGTCCGCCACAGGAACGTGTGCGCCAGCTCTTCGGTAGACGGAGCTTTAAACGAATGAACATCCACGCCCTGTGGGTTTACTCCGGACATCACGTGTTTGATAGTGCTATCTTTGCCCGCCGCGTCCATGGCCTGAAAAATCAACAGTAGTCCCCAACTGCCCTGCGCGTAGAGGACGTCCTGGAGATCGCTGAGCATCTCCACGCCCTCCTTCACGAGTTTCTTGGCTTCGGGCTTGTCTTCGGAGTTGAGGTTATGGGTATCGGCGGGGTCGTGATCCTTTAGCCGGAAATGTTTGCCGGATTCGACTACGTAGGGCTTGATGAACTTGTGGACCCTGCCCGCTTTTATTTTTGCCATGTTTGCTCCTGAACAAATCGTGGCGTGTCCCGAAGAACGCGGAGCGGGCGTGTTCAGCGTGGGAGAGCCGAAACTTCGCTGGCATCATGACACCGAGCCGCGGGCAGTTACAAGTTGTATCGGCAGTGCGGCAGCGAAGGGATACGCAGCAAGAAGGTTCGAGGCGGCGTGTGGCTTCGGGGCAGCGTGGTTTGAAGATTGATATTTGTCGACTTTGGTGTATGCTTTGGGTCGAATATTGAGGGACAGGTCTAGCCCACCTCTCGCAAGCAAGTGCCGCCCCATGCGAGTCTGTCCCCCGAATTCGTCTCCACAGCAGACGTGGGAGATTTGGTCACTCGGATGAATGTTCCAGGTCACGCTTCTGTTTTGGAAGATTTTGCGGCCTTGGTTCTGCGATTTAACTCAAACTTTAGAATTTAGCTGTTCAGGAATTCCTATGTTTACGACTAAATGTTTCACGGTATTGAGTATGGGCAAACCTCCTCAAAGAGTCGCAGCACAGATCAGTTGCGTATTTCCGGCACTGACTTCACTGCTGCTCGCCACGACGCTCTTGTCGGGCTG
Source organism: Candidatus Acidiferrales bacterium (assembly GCA_963792145.1). Classification (GTDB taxonomy): domain Bacteria; phylum Acidobacteriota; class Terriglobia; order Acidiferrales; family UBA7541; genus Acidiferrum. Next base: position 172,286 of record CAWBVH010000041.1, on the reverse strand, counting down.
CGGTGAGGAGAAAAAAGCGGAAGCGGCGGCACCAGACGTCGAAGTGGTGCAGGTAGTGCAGAAGGATGTGCCGATCACACGGGAGTGGGTGGCGACATTAACCGGGAAGGTCAACGCGCAGATTCGCGCGCAAGTGGCAGGCTATTTGATGAGCCAGACATATCAGAACGGGGCGTACGTGAAAAAGGGCACGCCGCTCTTTCAACTCGACCCGCGAACATTCCAGGCCGCCGTAGAGCAGGCGCGGGCGTTCTGCAGCAGGCCAAGGGAGACCTGGCTCGCGCGGTGGCACAACAAGGCAAAACGCAGCAGGACGTGACGCGCTACACCCCGCTGGCAGCCCAAGGTGCGATCAGCAAACAAGAATTGGATGACGCGACGCAGAACAACCTGTCCGCTCTGGCACAGGTGGAAGCGGCGAAAGCGGCCATAGCTTCGGCACAAGCGTCGCTGGACGGCGCGAAATTGAATCTTGGATTTGCGACCATTACGGCGCCAATCGATGGCATTGCCGGCATCGCCAACGCGCAAGTCGGCGATTTTATCAGCCCGCAGAGCGCGAACGCGCTCACCACGATTTCTGCGGTGAATCCGATCCTGGTGAATTTCACACCTAGCGAGCAGGACTATTTGAAGGCCAGGCGTGAAATGATTAAGGCGGACGAGACGGAAGCACAGGGCCTCGGCAGATTGGTCTGGAAGTTGGAACTCACGGATGGCTCTATTTATAACCACACGGGCAAATTCTACGCCCTCGATCGGCAGGTGAATGTCGGCACGGGTGCCATACTCTTGCAAGTCGAGTTCCCCAATCCGGATAACTTACTGCGGCCGGGGGGATTCGGAAATATCCGGGTTGTAGCGAGAGTCGATAAAGGCGCGCTGCTGGTGCCGCAGCGAGCTGTCAGCGATGTACAGAGCAAATTCCTGGTGGCGGTCGTCGGGAGCGACAACAAGGTGGTCATCCGGCCCGTCGTCGTGGGCGAGAAAACAGGTACCGAGTGGATTGTCTCTGAGGGCTTGAAGCCGGGAGACCGTGTCGTTGCCGAAGGGATTCAAAAGGTGAAGGACGGGCAGCAGGTTAACCCAAAGCCTTATCAGCCAAGCTCCACGACTGCAACCGAATCCAACAAGGGAACTGCGAACTAAGCGAGAGCCATGTACAAATTCTTCATCGAACGTCCCATCGTATCCATTGTGATCGCGGCCATCATGGTGATTGTTGGCGTTGTCGCGGTGCTCGGACTACCGACGGCGCAGTTCCCCAACATCGCCGATCCACAAATTCAAGTTCTGGCCACCTACGTGGGCGCTGATGCTCTGACCGTCGAGCAGTCCGTGGCCACTCCCATCGAGCAGCAAATGAGCGGCGTGGACAACATGGAATACATGTATTCGCTGAACGCCAACAACGGCCAGGTAACACTCACGGTAGACTTCAACGTCAAGACCGATGCGAGTACGGACCAGATTTTGACGCAGATGCGGCAAAATCAGGCTGCTTCGCAACTTCCGACCGCCGTCAACAATTATGGCGTCACAGTGCAGAAGTCCACCATGGCGCCGATGATGCTGTTTGACCTTTATTCTCCCAACGGGGCGTACGACTCGCGCTTTCTGGCCAATTACACCTATATCAATCTCAAGGATGGCTTAACGCAGGTGCCGGGAATCGCCAGCGTTTCTGTCTTTGGCGCGGGCCAGTACGCCATGCGCGTCTGGGTGAAGCCCGACCAGTTGGCAAAGCTGCAAGTCACCGTGCCGGACATCATCAACGCCATTCAGGTTCAGAACAACGTGAACCCGGCGGGACAGGTAGGCGGTGAACCGGTCCCGGCGGGACAGGAATACACCTACGCCGTGCGTGCTCAGGGACGCCTGATCAACGAGCAAGAGTTTGGCGAGATCGTGGTGCGAGCTCAACCCGACGGTTCGGTGCTGCGCCTGAGAGATGTTGCGCGCATCGAATTGGGCGCTCAGGTCTACAACATGCTGGGCCGCCTGGATGGCAAGCCCTCCGCCGTCATTGCCGTCTATCAAATGCCCGGTTCCAACGCGGTAGCTGCTGCCAAGGGCGCAATTGCTTACATGGAGGAACAGAAGAAAAGGTTTCCTCCGGGGCTGGATTACGTGACCGCCCTCGATACGACTCTGCCTGTGACCGAAGGAATTAAGGAGATTGAGCATACCCTACTGGAAGCGTTGGTACTCGTTATTCTGGTTGTATATATCTTTTTGCAGGGCTGGCGTGCGACGCTAATCCCATTGTTGGCGGTGCCGGTCTCGCTGATTGGTACGTTCATGGTTTTCCCCCTGCTCGGGTTTTCCGTGAACACGCTGTCGCTGTTCGGCTTGGTCTTGGCCATCGGCTTGGTCGTTGACGACGCCATCGTGGTTGTCGAAGCCGTTGAACATCACATTGAACATGGCCTTTCTCCGAAGGAAGCCTCTCTGAAAGCCATGGAGGAGGTTTCCGCGCCGGTCATCGGCATTGCCGTCATTCTTTCTGCTGTCTTCATCCCTACGGCCTTCGTTCCCGGAATCACGGGCCGCTTATATCAGCAATTCGCCGTGACCATCGCCGTTTCGGTCATTTTCTCGGCTTTCAACGCTCTGACGCTGAGCCCGGCGCTTTCGGCGCTGCTTCTTCGGCCCAAAAAGGAATCTCGTGGCCCGCTGGGAAAATTCTTTGCCTGGTTCAACAGGATGTTCACTTCGGCAACGAATCACTACGTAACCTGGTGCCGCTTCTTCATTCACAAGCTGTCCTTTGCGGTGATCCTCCTTCTGGGTTTTACGGTACTGGCGGGATTCACGGGCAGTAAGCTGCCGGTCAGCTTCCTGCCTGATGAGGACCAGGGCTATGTTTTCGTTGTCCAGCAGTTGCCCGATGCTTCCTCTCTGCAACGAACTTCTGCGGCCGCGGAAAAAGTGGAAGAGATCTTGATGAAGACGCCGGGCATCGCCCATGTCACTACCGTGGTTGGCTACAGCATGTTGAGCGGCGTTCAGAATACTTACAGCACATTCTTCTGGGTAACGTTTAAACCCTGGCACGAACGGACCGCCAAGGATGAGCAATACATGGATTTGCTGATTCACCTGAATAGCGTTCTCGGAAAGCTTCCCGAAGGCGTCACGGTGGCTTTCCCGCCGCCCGCGATTCCCGGAGTCGGCGCATCCGGAGGTGTGACGTACATATTGGAAGACCGTGGGGGCCGCGATGTGGAATTTCTTGCGGCACAAACGACGAAGTTTATGGAGGCGGCGAGAAAGCGGCCAGAGATAGCTCGTGTTATCACCACCAGCCTTCCGTCCGTTCCTCAGGTGTTCGCGAAGGTCGACCGCGACAAGGTGCTTACGCAAGGTGTGCAATTGAAGGACGTTTATGGAACGCTGCAGACGTTCATGGGCGGCGCGTTCATCAACTATTTCAACCGCTTTGGCCGCCAGTGGCAGGTGTATACGCAGGCCGAGGGGGCTTATCGCACGCGCGCGGAAAATCTCGGCCAGTTCTACGTCCGCAATTTGGATGGGAACATGGTGCCGATGTCGGCTGTCACCTCCATCCAGAATACCAGCGGACCGGAATTCACTATGCGATTCAACCTCCACCGCGCGTCGCAGATCAACGCGACCGCCGCGCGAGGATTCAGTTCCAACCAAGCCATGCGGGCGCTTGAGGAGGTTTATGCCCAAACCATGCCCTCGGGAATGGGTTTTGACTACATGGGCATGTCATTCCAGGAGGAAAAGGCTTCACAGGGCGTATCGCCGTTCGCGATTTTCGGATTGTCGCTCCTGTTCGCGTTCCTGATACTCGCGGCGCTCTATGAGAGTTGGACATTGCCGTTCAGCGTGCTGTTGAGCGTGCCGATTGCTGTGTTCGGCGCATTTGCGACCCTACTGGTTCGCCGCATGATCGACCTGCTGGTTTTCAAGCAATACACGGGGCTCGGTCTGGAGAACAACGTTTACGCTCAGATCGGCCTGGTGATGCTCATCGGCCTGGCCGCCAAAAATGCGATTCTGATCGTCGAATTCGCGAAAGCCGGATACGAAAAGGGCGAGTCACTCTCCGATGCGGCTCTCGAAGGAGCCCGGTTGCGCCTGCGCCCAATTTTGATGACCTCTTTTGCGTTCATCCTGGGATGTGTGCCGCTTTGGCGGGCAAGCGGTTCTGGCGCGGTCTCGCGCCAAGTGATGGGCACCGCCGTAATCGGTGGAATGACAGCTGCCAGCGCGATCGCGATTTTCATCATTCCGGCACTGTTCTACATGATTGAGCGGCTCGGAGGGGCAAGAGTCGAGGGATTCAAGGCCGCACAACCCGGAGCGGCCGGCTTGCCGCCGCCTAGCCCCGGACACGCCGATTAATCCGGTGGAATGAAACGGAGAATCATTTGCGCCCGATGACCATAGAAAACGGCAAGTCCCAATTCGGCGACGCGCGACCCCGGACGGTTTGCTACAGCAGAATCCGGCGCCGCGGATTGTCGCGTGGAATATGCCGCTCGTTGGCAGCCGCGTTTATTTCGGCCACGCTTATGCTCTCCGGATGCGCAGTCGGTCCGAATTACGCTCGCCCCAAAGTGAATGTGCCCGCGGATTTTCGTGGAGCAGAGGGGGCAGCGCAACAGGCTTCTTATGCGGATTTGCCGTGGTGGGAAGTTTTCAAGGACGAGCAGCTGAAAGCGCTGATCAAGACTGCTCTCGCGAATAACTATGATCTGGGCATTGCTGTCTCGCGTGTTGAGCAAGCGCACCAGCTCGCGAACGTAGCCCGCGCTCAATATTTTCCTGCGGTTAACTATTCCGTTGGCGCCAGCGACGGCAAAAATGAATTCCTGGGCGGTGTAGTGCCCAATGTAGTGCCGGAGCTGGGAACGACCAAAGGCGCGTTTCTGGCTGCGGGGAGCGTTGCGTGGGAAGCCGATATTTGGGGACGGATTCGCCGGCTAAATGAATCCGCGCGCGCGCAATACTTATCCACCGAGGAAGCGCGTCGCGGAGTGATGCTGACGTTGACGAGCAACGTGGCGCAAGCCTATTTCCAACTTCTCGGCTTGGAACTGCAACTGCAAATCGCCAAGGAAACCACGGCGTCGTTTACCGACACTCTGAAGCTGTTTACGCAGCGCTACGAAGGTGGAGTCGCCTCCAAGCTGGATACTTCTCGCGCTGCAGCCGCGCAAGCTGCAGCTGCAGCCGCCGTTCCGGAATTTGAACGTCAGATTGCACTGCAAGAAAACCTGTTGAGTGTCCTGCTGGGCAGCAATCCGCAGTCGATCGCGCACACCGCAAAACTGCTCGACGAAATTGTTCCGCCGGAGATCCCGGTGGGATTGCCTTCGGCGCTGCTGGAACGGCGCCCGGACGTGCTGGTTTCCGAGCAGCAAGTGCGAGCTGCCAATGCGCAGGTGGGTGTGGCGACGGCAAATTTCTTTCCGCAGTTCGGATTGACAGCACTGCTCGGGCAAGCGAGCACACCGCTTTCCCGAATCACCGCGGGCAGCGCCAATGTGTGGAGCGTCGCGGCGAATTTCACTGGGCCGATTTATGAGGGTGGAGCTCTTCGCGCGCAGAAGCGTCAGTCGGTGGCCTTCTGGGAGCAAACCAAGCTGCAGTATGAGCAGACTGCACTGAACGCGTTCACCGATGTTTCGAACGCACTGATTTCCCGACAGAAATTCGAGGCCATCCGCGACGAACAAGCTCGCTCGGTAGCGGCTTACCAGGAAGCAGTGGCAGTCGCTTTGCAACGCTACACGGCCGGGAAAGCCAGCTACTTCGAAGTGCTCGATGCTCAGATCCAACTATATCCGGAGCAGAATTCCCTGGCGCAAACTGAGATCAATCGCCGCCTGGTTGTCGTGCAACTCTACCTGGCGCTCGGCGGCGGCTGGAATCTGACGGATTCCGATTGGCAGAATCAGACCATCACGCCGGGTTCAACAACAGGTACGGGCGCGCCCAAGGCAACTCCGGGGGCCAGCCATTGAGCTAGCGCCTCGAAGCGCTGACCGGCATCATCTTGCCGTCTTTCATCACGTATTCGAGGCCGCCCCACATCACGCGATTCGATGCAAATCCAGCCAGCCAAACCGCGAAGTTCAATAGGTCCCGCACCGGAATGAGCCAGAAACGACGCCGCAGAACGTCGTCATTGATTCCCCAAATGCCCACGACCCACGCCATGAGGAATCGCAAGACGAGGTAAGCAAGAAGATAGGCAACTGCCACCCATGCAGAAGGAGCCACCGCCGCAGCCAGCAACGCCCACGGCAGCCCGTGCGTAAAGAGCAATCCAACAAAGGATGCTGGACGGCAGAGACGCACCGTTCTGGCCCAGCGGACTTGATGATCCCAGAATCCCTTCGCGCCTTGTGCGGGATACATGGTCCAGACAGGCTCGCGGCACAACAACACCTTGCCTCCGGCGTGGTGCACGCGATTGCCGAGCTCATAGTCATCGGCCAGCAGGTTTGCGATCGCTTCGTAATCGCCAATTTTGGCCAGCCAGGATTTGGTTGTTCCCACCGAAGCGCCCAGAGCGAAGGTGATCCCTTCTTTCCATTCCGCGACTAGGGCACCCGCAAAAAAATCACTGGCCGTGCCGACGGCCTCAAGCTCCGCCCAGAAGCTATTCTGCGCGATGGCGCGATAAAAGCAGCTGGCCACGCCAACCGCGGGATCAGCGAAGGGCGCAACCAGTTCACGGATGTAGTTTGGGGCGACGCGAACGTCGCCATCGGTTTGCAGCAGAATTTCGTATTTCGCTTCGCGCGTCAGGAGCGCCAGATTGTTGATCTTTCGATTTGAGCCAATCTGCGGCGCATTGGAGAGGATGCGAATGCGACGCTCCGGAAAGTCCTTCATGACTTTCTCGATCACCGGAACGGCAGTATCCGACATTTCGTTCACGCAGAACAGGATTTCGTATTCGGGGTAGTTCTGCACACAGAAGCTCGCGAAATTCTCATACGAGCCGAAATCCACGCCTCGCACGGGCTTCAGCAAACTGACGGGCGGGGTGAACGTGGGGAGTTGTTTGGCTCGTTCTCGCCAGAAGAAACGGATGGCCGCGATAATTGCCGTGACGTAATAGCTCAGCGGGGCAAGGGCCAGCAAGAGAATGGCCCAGCGCCAGATGGCAAAGTGAATGTTCATGCCGGTAAGTGCAATCTATTCTGAATCGTCAATTGGATACAAGCGGGCAATGCGCAGTCAAGGCGATCTATCCCGTCGCGAGCACCAGAATTACGCCCAGGAAGACCATGCCCACGCCCAGCCAGCGCCGCACGGTAACTTCCTCTTTCAGAATGTACTTGGCGCCAAGCACGCCAACAATGTAGTTCGCCGCGGACGCCGGGATTACCAGGCTAATGGGCGCCCACGACAACAGGATCAGCAAGGAGTAGAAGGAAGCCGCAAGCAGGGGCAAGGCGAACCACACCCAACCGCTCCGGACCGCCCGCCACAGGAAACTCAGTAGAGCGCGCGGGCGAAAGCTTTCCGGCTCGCCAATTTTTTTCATGCCGTAGGTTACGGCGATTTCTCCTCCCGTCCCGCTGCAAATGAAAAACTATCAGCATGAGAATGACTTTGATCATGGTGTAGCCTGGGCCGCCGCGCCGGTGGTGCTGGGCTTGGTCTGGCCAACCAACAAAACTCCCAAGACTATCAGAGCCACACCCACCCAGCGCTTGGCCACCACAACCTCACGCAGGATCAAAACCGCCAGGATGGTCTGCAGCGCATATCCAAAAGCGCCCGCAGGCATCACGTAGCTGTAATCGGCCCAGCTCACCGCGGTCATGTAACTGAGGGTGTAACCGATCAGGAAGAGAATGCCAAGCCAGATGGTTGGATTCTGGAGCGTAGAGAGAAAAGCATGCCACAAGCCGGGGAGGGTAATGTACACCGCGCCCATCTGCGACATGCCGCGCTTCAATAGCAGATCGCCGGTGCTGGCACACACCACCATCAGCAAGACCATGAACATGGTCTTGATCCGTAGCCTATGCTCGTGACTCATTCGGGAAAGTTAGTCGTTGCCGCTGCTGGTCGAAGATACACCGGTGACCGGCACCATCGTCTTCGGAGCAGGGCCGCCTTCGCGCGCCCACTTCAGCCGCTCCGCGCGGAGCTTCAGGAATTCCGTTGCCTCGTGATACAGGCGCTTGCGTTCATGACCATCCCACAAGGCTTCTTTCACGATGCGCCAAACGACCTTCGGACGGAAGTAATACTCATCGTAGAAGCGGTTCACACCCGCCATCATTTCGGCCTTGTTCAGATGAGGGAATTCGATGTGCGGCAGCTGGTGTCCGCTAGAGTCGGCCAGCGCTTCCACGCGCAGGAAGCCTTCTTTGGCCATCTGGTCGTGCAGCTCGGTTCCGGGCATGGCGTGGGCCAGAGACACCTGGATTGTTTCGCAGTCGAGTTCCTTGGCGAAATCGATGGTCTTGTTGATGGTCTCCTTGGTTTCACCAGGCAGGCCGATGATGAAGTCGCCGTGGACCTTGATGCCGACCTTGCGGCAATTTTTCATGAACTCACGGGCCATCTCGACCGTGGCGCCCTTCTTGATGTTCTTCAGGATTTGCGGGTCGCCGGATTCGAAGCCGACGATAAAGAGACGCGCACCGCCGTCCGCCATGGCCTTCAATTCTTCATACTTGCTGTGGCAGCGCGCGGTGCAGGACCACTGGAATTTCAGGGGCTTGAATTTCTGGCTCAGTTCGATGGCGCGATCCTTGCGGATGTTGAAGGTATCGTCGTCGAAGAAGATCTCTTTCATCTGCGGGAAGTAGCTGAGGGCCTTTTTGACTTCCTCCACGACGTTGTCCACCGAACGCGTGCGCCAGGCATGTCCGGAAATCGTCTGCGGCCACATGCAGAAGGTACAGAGGGCCGGACAGCCGCGGGAAGTGTAGAAGGAAATGAAAGGATTCAGGAGAAACGGGACGTTGTAGCGTTCGATCTGCAAATCGCGCTTGTAAATGTCAGAGGCGAAGGGCAGCGCGTCGAGTTCCTCCGTGTGGAGCTGCGGACGCGGAGCATTGTGGACGATTTTGCCATCCTTGCGGAAGCTGGCGCCAAGGATCTGCTCCACCGGCTTGCCGTGCGCGTAATCGGCAACGGCGTGGTCGAATTCCCCGCGCATCACGAAATCAATGTCTTCGCTGGAATTCAGGGTCTCGTCGGGCTTGATGTGCCCGTGAGGGCCGACGAAAGCCACCTTAAGCGAAGGGTTGGCTTCCTTGATTTTGCGTAGAAGCTTCACATCGCTGTGAAAGCCGACGGTCGATGTGTACAGCACCAGGAATTCGTAGTCTTTGCAGATTTCCACGGTTTGCTGCCAATTGATCTTGTGTGGGGAAGCATCGAGCAGGCGGCTGCCGGGAATCAGTCCCGCCGGGTAGGTCAGCCATACCGGAAACCAATACGACTCAATCTCTCGCGTCGCGGGCCACCGCGAACTTGCCCCGCCGTCAAAGTTTTCGAAACTCGGCGGATTTAATAGCAACGTCTTCATTACATCTGGCATTCGGCACCCTCAGCCTTTGCAAAAATTCGGGTTTGCAAGCAATCCCCCTGGGCAGCTACACACCTGCCCATCAAGTGTCGGGGCCTTGCATCCCTGACTACCGCAGCTAATAGTCTAACCGAGTTGGCTAGCTCCGGACACGGCTTTTTGCCAATGGAGCGAAAGGCGCATCCAAAAGTTAAATACTGCATTAAGTGGGACTTGCAAGCTGGCCGGAGAGCGTTCTTAGTGCGCGCACTCGTCCGTTGCCTGGCTCAATAACTCCCAAATCCGATCCAGCCATTGGCGGTGCTCCGGCTTCATGAGCACGGAGCGGAGGCAAGTTAGACTATTTTGGTCCACTTTGACGCCGCCCAGATTCGCCGCAAAGAACGCCACCGGTAGTTCCGCAATGGCCAGATGGAGATTCTTTCTGGCGGCCGCTGCAAAGATGCTTCGCGACATCGTGGAGGACGCGCTGACACTCTCCGCGCGCGGGGCAAACACGGCAATGTCCAGTTCTGGGGGAAATGCAGCAACGAACCGCGAGTCCGCAACGACCCTCTGGTGCAAGTCTATGGCCGCTTCCCTGCACTGCTCGAGTCCCTTGGCAAACTCCCCGGCCTTCTTCAGGGGCAGCAACTTTTGTGTAGCCCAAAGGGCTACGGCGGCAGCGCCGGGACGCGAGCATTCCAAGCTGATCTCCCCGAGATGCAATTCGCCGGAACTGAAATAAGTGTAGGGTGAATCGTGGCGGTACAAACGACCAACGACCGGATCGCGAAACAGGACGCATCCGCATCCATAGGGCTGCAGCCCGTGCTTGTGCGGATCGATAACGATGGAGTCTGCTTGCGTGATGTGATCGAAACTCCTGCGCGTTTCCGGGCCGAGATTTTCCGCTAATCCAAAGTACCCGCCATACGCCGCGTCGGCATGCAGCCGGAAATTGTGCTTGGCCCGCAATTCCAGAATTTCCGCCAAAGGATCGACAGACCCGGTGGCGGTCGTTCCCATCGTCGCCACAACTGCTCCAACATCCCCGCGTCGCAAACGTTTTTGTAAAGCGTCCACGTCCATGCGTCCACGAGTGTCGCAAGGAATCGTCTCGAACGGCAGTTGCAGCACGGAGGAGATTCGCTGGTGAGTGTAATGAGCCTGCGCGCTCGCGAGGATGGTCTTCCCTTGTTCGAGCCGCCCGGCTACCCACAGCGCTTCGAGGTTCGCCATGGTGCCGCCGCCGGTAAGATGACCCAGATGTTCGCTCCAACCAAACATTGCGGCGATCTCCGTTACGGCTTCCTGCTCCATGGCGGAAGAAGCGCGTCCCCCATCAAGCGCGTGATTGTTGGGATTGATCCATTGCGCCAGTCCGTAGGCAAGCCGCGCTACCGGATGTGGAGGCTTAAGCATCTGCCCGGCATAGAGCGGATGAAAGTAGGGGAAATTGTCGTGCAACCGCTCGGCTGTCTCCGCGAGCACGGCGCCGATTCGCTCCGCGCCTGGCGGTTGCATTTCGTTCGCAGGGAGCGCGGCAAATCCAGCATCCAGTTTCTCAAGTGCTTCACTTAGAATTTGCAAACTGGCTTTTTCCAGCATGTCCTGGTCCCCCGTCGAGTCACCGAGACTTCTGGCTATTGCAAGACCTTGTCGACCTGGCCGGCGGTCTTTAGGAGTTCCAACTGGGCCTGCTGGCGGCGAAAATTCGCATCCAGATACGACATCCACTTTTCATTTTCATCCAGGCGAGCGCGTTCCATGTCGCGCAGATTGGCTTTGCCTTCTCCGAATTGCGATTGCAGAACGGCGACATTCTGCTGCGCCAATTGCAACTCCAGTCGCGCGACTTCTTTTGCCGCTTCGGTCTGCTGAACCTTGCGCGACCGTTGCCGGACTTCGGCGCTCACCTGCGTGCGGGTATTCGACAGATTGATTTTAGAGGCATCCAGGTTGGCCTGCGCCAAGGCAATGCTGGCGCGGGTTTTCGAGCTGAAAATCGGCACGTTGACGTTCACGCCGGCGTTCAGGTTGTTGTAGCGAAAATTCTGGATGAAGTTGGTGTAATTTTTGAAGTTGTATTTCGCCAACACGCTGTAAATGGAAACCAGTTCCAACGTCGGCCAATAGCCGCGTTTTTCCCCTTGCAGCCGGAACTCCTTGGCTTTCACGTCGGAAACCGCAAACGCAATGCTGGGACTCGACTCCGACGCCATCGCCACCAGGTTCGCCCCTTCCTGCTCCGCCGCGCCCGGCAAATCCTCGGCTGCCAGATCTATTTTCTGGTCCGCAACCATTCCCATTTGGTTGCGCAAATAGACTTCCAGTTCATCCTGCCGACCCTCGAGTTGCAGGATGCGTTCCACCACTTGCGCGCGCGTCAGTTGCGCCTTGGTCACTTCCACGGGCAACTCGTAGCCTTCGCCCTGCCGCTCCTGGGTGACTTGGACAATTTTTTCGGCGCTGTCTTTCTCTTTCCTCAAAAGTTCGAGCGAGTGCCGCACCTTCACGAGTTCCAGATAAGACGTCGCCACTTGCGTGACCACGGCATTGCGCGTTTCTTCCTGTGTCGCACGTTGCGCCCTGGCTTCTTCCTGCTGCTCTTTCGCCAAGCCCTTCAGTGGCCCATTCAGAATCTGCTGCGTGTAGGTGACACTGAACAGCGACGGCGGCCGGCCACCGGGAGTTTCCGGCAGTCCGTAGGTATAACCCGCGCCGGAGCCTGCATACAGATTGGGGAGAAACTCGGAGTGCGTGAGATTCGCGCCCTGCTCAGCGATCTGCACGTGCAGCCTGGCCAGTTGAATATCTTTGCTGTTCTGCAGCGCCAACTCGACGGCGCGTTTCAGCGTGAGAGCAACGGGAACGCCGCTCGACGCAGGCAGCTGCGCGACATCTTGTGCTTTGAGCGCCGGCACACTGGCGGCGATCCACAGTATTCCGGCCATCGCGCAACGTTTCCAAGGCATGGTCGCCTCCTGCGAATTCTATCTTCAGCTTCGGTCGCCGCTACTCGTAACGCAGAGATTCAACGGGCACGAGTTTGGCCGCCTGGCTCGCGGGCAGCCACCCAAAAAACAATCCCGTTGAGCAGGAAACCAGAAATGCCACGATGACGCTGGCACCGGAAATCGGCACGCGCAAGTTCCCCGGCAACAATTGCTGAACAAATACAGGAATTGCGATGCCGAGGAGGATTCCAATCACCGCTCCACCACCGCTGATCAGAAACGCCTCAATCAGGAATTGCCACAAGATCTCTTGCCGCGCCGCGCCGACGGCCTTACGAATTCCGATCTCGCGGGTGCGCTCCTTCACCGTGACCAGCATGATGTTCATGATGCCGATGCCGCTGATGAGCAGCGCGATAGCCGATACGGCCAACAGTAGCACGGTCAACGCCCGCGAAATCGTATGCGCCGCGCTCAAAATCGCGGTCAAGGTGCGCACATCGTAGCTGGCCTCGGCAGGGTGGCGGCTCTTCAACAGCCGCTCCATCTGGCGTTCCACGCTTTCCACTTCGTCCGGACTGGTTGCCTGGGCCAACACCTGCTGCAGGATTTCCGTTCCGGTGTAGTACTTCATCAGTGGAAACGGAATCAGGACCGATTCGTCCTGCAATTCGGTCAGTCCGTAAGTCGCGGCTCGTTCGCGGAAAACGCCGATCACGGTAAAGGTCAGTTCTCCCATGCGAATGGAGCGGCCAATGGGATTGTCGACGCCGTAAACGCGATCGGCGAGTTTCTTGGTGATCAGGCAAACTTTGCCGTGCGTTTCCGCGTCCGCGCTGTCGAAGTAGCGTCCACGCAAGATGACCAGGCGGCGAATATGCTGATAGCCGTCGGTTACGCCAATCAGGCTCACGGGCCGCGTCACGCCTTGAACGACGACGGTCATGGGCATGTCCGTAAAGCCCGCCGCCATCGCGACGTCCGGTATGGTTTCTTTCACGGCGGCGACGTCTTGCAGCGTCAAGCGGTGGCTCAGGGGCTGGACCTTATCCGGGGTCTTCACCATTTCCGCCCACACCAGGTTCGAGCCGATGGCTTCGATCTGGGAAATCACGTAGCGCTGGCTGGTCAGCGCCACGGTTACCACCAGCACGATTGAGGCGCTCCCGATAATGACGCCAATGGAGGTGAGAATCGCGCGCAGCTTGTTGCTGCGCAGCGCGTCTACTGCCACGGTCATGGATTCGCGAAATTGCATTTACTTCCCGAGCTTCTTCAATGCATCCTGCGCTAATTTATATTTCGAATTCAGTTTCAGCGCTGCTTCATATTCGCTGCGCGCCGCCGGGACATTCTTCTGTTTCTCAAACATCTGGCCCAGCCAGTAATGGACCTGCCAAGGCTTCGGATAGTTGGACTTTGGCGGAGCCACACGAAGGTATTCACGCAACAATTTCTCCGCGTCCGGCAAATTTTCACCCTTCAAGATAAAGGCCTGCGCACGATAGAACTTTGCACGCGGGTCGGCAGGCGCGGCGGCCTCTCCAACGTCCGCAACTGTAATGAGCTTGTCGGCTTGGCGGCGCTGGGAAAAATAGTCGCCAATGTTGTAGATCAGCTCCGCCGACTTTGGCTTGCTCTCCAGAGCCTTGGCGAATTCGGCGTCCGCGGTCGTATAGTCTTTCTTCGCGGCTCTGCAATTTCCCGCCGCATAGTGCCCCTGAGCCGGATCGAGAGTCATCAACTTCTGGATGATGGGCTGGGCCTTGTCTTCGCCACCGCCCACCACGCCCGGCGCGGTGCAGTCGTATTCGACTAAGTCCTGCGCCGCGTCGAAATTCTTTTCGTCTAATTGCACCGCGGTTTCAAATTCCTTCTGAGTCTTGCGCGCCAGCGGATACGCGCTGAACATGGACACGTGATCGGCCTTGGCACCATAGGCTTCGCCCAACCACTGGTGATATTCCGAATTTTTCGGATTGATGGCTACGGCTTTCTCGCCACTGCTCACAGCTGCGTCGTACTGATCGAGTGCCAGATAGGACTTCGTCAGCAGTAGTTGAACATCGCCGCTTTGGGGATCTTTGCTTTCGGCCGCTTTCAGAAGTTCAATCGCCTTGGCGTACTCGCCCTTTTCGAAAGCCTGCTTGGCTGTGTCGAGGGGCGCGGTCTGTGGCATCGCGGAAATTAGGGAAACCACGATTGACCAGATCAGCGCGATCGTAAACAGTCTATAAGCCCGCATCGCTCCCACCCTTCAGATTCGATGTGTCCATATTCACGATTTTCACCGCCATGCCGTCGCGGAAGTCCGCGTCTCCCGGCAGCGCCACGATTTCGCCCTGTTGTAAACCGCTGACAACCTCGTAATTGGTGGCGTCGGCGATTCCCACTTGAATGGGGCGCCTCTCCAGGGTGTCCTTGTTGACTCCGCCACCCCTTTTCACCACGAAGACAAAATTCTGCCCGCCGACGCGCTCGACCGCGCCGCGCGGAATGGCCATGACGTTCAGGCGTTCCTTGGAATTGATGCGCACATTGACGTTGGTGTTGGGCAAAAGATCGAGCTTGGAATTGTCCACCGAGCAGAGCAGTTCGCCGACGCTCCTGGAGTTACGGGGCACGACCTGCTTGGGGATCACTTCAGTCTGCCCCTGCCAAACGCGATTGGGGAGCGCGTCCCAGGTGATCTTGACGGGCTGGCCGGATTCCAGTGCACCCAACTCCGGCTCGTCAATGAACGCGCGCACCCGCACCTTGTGCAAATCCGCGAGTTCCGCGATAAGGTCGCCGACCTTCACAAAGTCGCCGCGCTTCACCGGCAAGGCGTATAGCGTTCCGTCCACCGGGGCGGTGATGCGGCCCTGCCTTACTTTGTCTTCGAGCGAGGCAACGTCGGATTTTTCCTGCTGCACCGACAGTTCCCCTTGCGAACTGTCCAGATTCACGTGACGCTCAAATTCCTGCTTCACCGCGGTCAGGCGGTTCACTTCCGCCTGCATCTTTGTAAGCGCCAGTTCGTTGGCAGCCAATTCGTCTTTCGTGGCCGCGCCCTCGGCCAGCAATCGCTGCAGCGAGTCGTGATTTTTCTGCAAGCGAGCGAGATCGGCTTGCGCCTTCGCCAGATCTCCGTTTACTCGCGAAGCTTCATCAGCGCGGCCGCCGGCCTTGGCCGCGCGCAAATCGTCTTCCGCGCGCAATAATTTTGATTTCGCCTGCGCCAGTTGCGCCGCCGCATCCTTCACGTTCAGTTCCACCAGGAGCTGGCCTTTCTTGACATTCTGCCCCTCGGAAACATGCACCTGATCCACAAAGGTGTCCAGCTGCGCGCGAATACTATACGGTGAGATGGGCTCCACTTTCCCGTTGCTGCTGATTGACGACACGATGTTTTGCCGCTTCGGCGTCATCGCCGAGATCTTTGCCACCGGCTGCCGGCCGCTGATGCGCACCAACACAAACGCCACGATCCCTGCGACCAGCAGGAAGATCAGCACCCGATTCCGTAGCTTTCTCTCCATAGAATCCTGAAGTTAAGCCGCCCCATCAACGCGCACCGCGTTCCCCATACCGGGCGGCATGCTTCGCGCGAAGGCCTATAACTTGTGCTTGGCTTGCGAGCCGTAACTGCTGGGGAAGACGCTTCCTAAGGTAAAGTCTATCAGGAGGTTAGCTAATTTCTCTACAGAGTTCCGCCAGCCCTGTAGCGTGAGATGCCCGGCGATTTGCCTTGGATGCCACAATGCCCTGCCACTGCCTATGCTAGAATCGGCCCATGAGCAGCTCATCCCAAGGGGCTTCGACGGAACCCGGTCAAACCGGCCCAACCCGCCACGCCTCCGTCCGACAGTTTTATCCATCGCGTCTGCATCCAATGCAACAACATGTTCCGCGTTCCCGCTGATAAGTATGATGCCAAGCAGTGCCCCAATTGTCACAAGGGTTAGCCTAAGTTCTCCGCTCGATTTCGGTTTTTTCATACCGGGGTTTCGTGTAACTTCTGTGTGGCCCGCTGCGTAGTAACCTGCAGATGGCGGTTTGCCTGCTTTCATTCATTTCATGAGGCATTTTCAATGATCGAAACTCGTGGCCTGACCAAAGTGTTCCGAGACAAGAAACGCGGAGAGATTCGCGCCGTCGATAATGTGAGTTTTGTGTGCAAGCCCGGACAGATTTACGGGTTACTGGGCGCTAACGGAGCCGGCAAGACCACCACCCTGCGCATGCTGGCCACCATCCTGGAGCCGACCGACGGCACCGCGGTTGTCTGCGGGCACGACGTGGTCGATGACCCGCAAAAGGTTCGCACCAACGTCGGCTTCCTGTCCGCCGCCACGGCTCTCTACCCGCGCCTCACGGCACAGGAAATGGTGGAATATTTTGGGCGCTTGAATGGGCTGGACGATTCCACTCTCAAGAAGCGCGTCGACGACATCTTCCGTCGCCTGGATATGGATTCGTTCCGCGACCGCCGCTGCGACAAGCTTTCCACGGGTATGAAGCAGAAAACTTCCATCGCCCGCACCTTGATCCACGACCCGCAGGTGATGATTTTCGATGAACCGACCATTGGCCTGGACATCATGACCGCGCGCACCATCATCGGATTCATCCGCGAGTGCCGTGAGCGCGGCAAGACCGTAATTTTCTCAACGCACGTGATGAGCGAAGTGGAAAAGCTGTGCGATACCATCGGCATTATTCAGTCCGGCAAACTGCTGGCCGAGGGCTCGCTTGAGGAACTGCGGGCGCGTCATAACGAAGCAGACCTGGAAGAAATATTCGTGAAGATTGTGGCGCCGCTGTACGTTGAGCAGGAGGCCAACTGACATGTCTCTGCGAAACGTTGGCATCGTGTACCGTAAGGAACTGCGAGAAGCGCTTCGCGACCGGCGCACCTTGATCTCCACGCTTATCGTTCCGCTGATTCTGTTTCCGTTGCTAACCGCGGGTTTTGCGGCATTGGCAATTACCCTGGTGGGCAAGGCCAAGGAGGAGGTTCCTCGCATCATGATCCTCGGGGGCCAAGACTCCCCGCGGTTTCTCGAGGGCCTGCGCAAGAACGACAAAATTGTGGTCGCGCCGCTGGCCGGCAACTGGAAAGACCAGATCATCAACAAAGACATTCGCGCGGCCGTGGAAATCCCGCCGGGATTCCAGAGCGACGTCGCGCAGCAGAAACCGACCGCGCTGAAGATTTATATCTACCGGGGCGACATGAAATCTTCGTTCGGCGCCGACCGCGTGCAAGACTACTTCAAGACGTACAGCGATAGTGTGGTGAAGGAGCGTCTGGCCGCTAAAAACGTGCCTGATTCGGCGCTTAAACCCTTCGACGTGAAACAGGAAAATGTGGCCCCGCCGGAAAAGGTGGGCGGCGCGACCTTCGGCGGCCTGATCGGTTATATGGTTATTCTGCTGTGTTTGACAGGCGGCATGTATCCGGCCATGGATTTGACGGCCGGCGAAAAGGAACGCGGCACCATGGAGACGATTCTCTCCAGTCCCGTCTCCCGCGTGCATCTGGTACTGGGGAAATTCTTTCTGGTGCTTAGCGCTTCGCTAGTTACCGCCGCGCTCTCCGTGACGTCTATGGGGGTGTCGTTTTGGGCGGTGGAGCATTTCCACGCGTTCGACAAGGCCGGAAGCGATGCGGCGGAGCTTCAACTTAGTCTTGGTCCCGGTTCTGTCCTTTCTGTTTTCGTTATGGTTCTTCCGCTGGCCGTGCTCTTTTCGGCGGCACTGATGACCATTTCGCTGTTCGCCAAAAGCTACAAGGAGGCTCAAAGTTACGTCACTCCCATGATGATGGTGGTCATTCTTCCGGCTGTCGCGGCGATGCTGCCGGGCGTCGAACTGACATCCAAGCTGGCTCTCGTACCCATCCTGAATATGAGCCTGCTGTGCAAGGAACTCGTTACCGGCACGTATCACTGGAATTACATCGCCATCATTTTCTCGTCGACGTGCGTTTACGCGGCTGCGGCGCTGTTTCTCGCTGTGAAAATGTTTCAACGTGAAGATGTATTGTTCCGGTCCTAGATCGACCGCGGAAATCCTGGAACTTTTCGCGTTGCGTTGTCGTTACTTTTGATATGCGGCTGCTTCGCGTGCTTCGTATTCTTCTGCTGTTTCCAGCTCTGCTCGCGGGAGTCGCCGGCTGGTTCGCCGCTCCGGCCTTTCTCCATCCCATTCGCCGTGCGCTTACTCCCGACCTGATTCGCAAAGCTGATGCCGCGTTTGTCCATGTTGGCGGACGCCGCGAAGATTTCGACGTTCGCGCTTCCGACGGCGCGCTTGCTGCGCGGCTGGAAAGTACACGCGGCAAATCCCAACGGCGCGTGGGTGCTGGCTTTTCACGGCGTGGGGGACAATCGCATCGGCGTGGTGAACCATTCGGAAATTTTGCTGCCTGCCGGGTATGACGTCGTGCTGCTGGACTCGCGGCGCCATGGAGAGAGCGAGGGCGCGATCGCAACGTACGGGTGGCTCGAGCGCAACGACGCACACGCCATCGCCGATGCGCTGGTTGCCTCTGAGCATCCCACGCATATCTTCACCATGGGAGAATCCATGGGAGCGGGCATTGCCCTGCAATGCGCCGCGGCGGACCCGCGCATTGAAGCGGTGGTCGCTGAGGCGCCGTTCGCCAGCCTTCGCGAAGCCTCGTACGACTACGCGGGCCTGCGCTGGTCGCCCCTGCTTGGAAAAACTCTGTTCGCGCCTTTCAGTTGGATGCTGGTGTCGCGCGGGGAATCGCTCGCCGGATTTTCCGCCTCCGGCATTTCACCCGAAAAGGCCGTCGCGGAACGCTCATTCCCGGTCTTCCTGATTTGCGACGCAAACGACGTCGCGCTTCCCTGCCGCCACGCTGAACGCATCTACACCGCCGCTCGGGGCCCTAAATCGCTGTGGGTTGTTCCCCGGGCATTCCATACCGGTGCGCTCGGCCTTGAGCTGCCCGATGAATTTCGCCGTCGCGTGCTGCAATTTTTCGCGGATCCCTCGGCACGCCGGTAAGCTGCTTCCTCTAGGCCCTTATGTTCGAGGGGCCACAATCGCGTAAGGCGAGAAATTACGGTCAGCTGGGATGGGCCTCCAGTTGTTCCGCCGCGTGCTCCGACTGTGTTTCCCAGTCTTCACTCAAGCGAACCGTCTCGCGCATGCGCGCCGCCAGCGTGGCGTAGTCTCCAAGCCGTAACTACAGTCTGCTGCGGTCAGCTCGATGGTGTGGCTGCGACAGCGCCACCAGAAGCATCTCTGCGTTGCCGAGGATCCCTGTCAGCGGATTGTTCAGTTCGTGCCGCAAAACCTCGCCAAAATCGCGCGTTTCCTGCCGATTTACCATACGATTCTCCTGCTCGTGCCGCGACGCCGCTTGACGCGTACTGCCTGAAGCCGCTGCTGTCGCAGCCTCCGTTCCACCAATCCCACGTGACGACAAGCGATAGCGGTGTATCTACATTGTTTGTTGCATTTGGGAGAGTTTCGCCTTTCAAACAAAGCGAGCGTGAGGACAGCTGAACCAGTCAGTACCCTATTGGGTTCCTGTCGTGGACAGGCGCAGCACCCCTTCACTCTGCGATCCGATCCCTAGCACTCCTGGCTGTGTCTCGACCAGCCCTGTAAATCGTCCTCGTTCCGGGTCTTGATCGATGCGCTGCCAGGTTTTTCCAGCGTCGCGAGAAACGTACATTCCTCCTTCGCGCAATGTCGCGACCAGCAGATTCTTTGTCCTGAGCCAGCCTTCCAACTGACCGGCGGGCAACCCGGCTTCGTGATGCTCCCAGTGCTCACCACCATCGCTGGATTGATAAAGACCCTGAGTTGTCCCTAGAAAGATGCGCAGTCCGTCGGGCGTAGTGGCGACATCAATCCACCGCACCGCCGATCCTGCTACCGGGAGATCGCTCCACACGGCCGTTCCGCCGCCATCGCTGGACATGCAGAACTTGCCGTCTGCGACAACGGCCAGCACTTGCGCATTCTCCGATACCCAGACAGCGCCTGCGGGTGCAACTCGCGCGAACGCCCGCAAGCGGAAACAGTTGCCTGCCGGAGAACACCTGAGCAAGCCCTGGTTGGTAAACGCGAACAGATCGCCATCGCCAAAGGCCAGCGAGTTGCCCAGAGCTTGCAGTGGCGCGGGAACTGTTGGGCGCTTACTTTTGCCGCTGTTCTTCGAAACCGCCGCCGAGCCGGGCGCCAGACGAAGCTTCCACTCTTTCCAAGATGCGGCCGCATCGTCCCACAGCCACAGGGACCCATCTCGCAATCTCACCAGCCAGCCCCACGGCGTGCCGTAAATCCGTTCGGCGCTTTCCGTGTCCAGCTGCGCTCTTTCGTCGGTCCGCTCTTTGTCGATGGAATCGGCGCCCAGTTCGCTCCCGCGTCCCGGCTTTCCAGCAGGCGCGCTCCACCTGTTTGCAGCAGGATCAGCAGATGATTTGGTTGCTTCGGATCGCCGGCAAGTTGTGAGACGACAGGATGCGTGAAGCCGGCATTCGCAGCAGAAAAGGTCTCTCCAGCATCGTCGCTGACCAGGATGCCTTGTCCCTCCGTCCCGATCAGGACTCGCCCGGGCTGTGCGGCAGCGGCGCGCAGGACCACCACGCCATTGATCACCCATTCCTTCGGAGTGGTTCGCTTCCAACTTTCTCCCGCGTCACGCGTCACCCACAATCCTTCGGTGGTCGCGGCGTACAAGGTTTTAGGCTGCGCGGCATCCTGCACGATGGCTTGCGTGCGCCGCGCCGCATACGGAATGCCCTGCAGCTTGGTCCAGGAGCCGCCCTGGTTCTCGCTGCGATAGATTCCCGAACAAGCGCTCAGATAGACGCGCTGAGGATCGGTGGCATCCACACGAAGGCTCATGATGTCGGAATCGTCGATCAGCCCGGCGATGACCGGGCTCCAACTTTTTCCTCCGTCGACGGTCTTCCAAGGCAGGTGATAGGTCCCCGCATAAATAACGTTGCCATCGCGCGGATCGATGGCCAAGGAATCCAGGCGCCGCAATTCTTCGTCGCCCTCCGGAGAAATTCTCTGCCAACTTTTTCCCGCATCGTTCGAACGAAACACCCCGCTCAAGGTTCCGGCTACCAACTCCTTGGGGTCCCCGGGCGCAATCTCCAGCGCGCGCACGGCTTCACCTTGCAATCCCGCGAGGCTCCACGTGCGCCCTCCATCGTCGCTGCGAAACACACCTCCGCCCGCTCCAGCCTCCTGATACCACACGGCGGCGAACAGCCGGCCAGTCGCGCCCGGCTCGCTGACCAGGCGCGAAACGACCGCATCGGTCCGCGTGCCAACGCGCCCTCGCAATTCCCAATGGCTGGCGGCATCTTCACTGGCAAACACATGCCCGTCCGCAGTGCCTGCGTAGACGACCGCACGTGCGCCGGTTCCCAACGACACCACCATGCCGCCTTCCGGACCCAGCCGCTGCCAGCGCTGCGCTCCGGCGGTCGATCCCAGGCACAGGCACAACAGCAGACCTGCGATGCAGATTCGTGCTCTCACGACTATCCCTCGCTGAGATATCGCCCACAAAAAAACGGGCTCTCCGAATACTTCTCGGAGAGCCCGGGTTGATGTTTTGTCGTCAGGGCATGCCACGAGCTACGCACACTCGTTTCGCGCCCCGAGTTTCTTAGTACGTCGCGCCTTCCGGTACGAGCACGAACTCGACGCGACGGTTGTCCTTTTCGGAGCCCTTCTCGGTCGATGCCGTGCCAGTGCGAGTGCTGATGCGCGAAGCGTCGATACCCTTCTCGACGATGTACTTCTTCGCGAGTTCAGCGCGCTGTTCTGCCAGCTTGGCGGCCTTGGGTTCCTTGCCATCCGCATAACCCACGACCACGAGCTTGGCGTTGGGATCGCTGTTCAGGCGCAGGGCCACGTCATCGCCCACGCGCTTGCAAGCGTTGTCGAAGCGGGATGCGCCGACCTTGTTGTAGCCGCAATCGCCGACCTTGGTAGCTTGCGGTGGCGGTGCCGGTTTCTGAACGTCAACGTTGGTGGTGGCGCTGGTGCGGCCGCCCTGACCATCGTCAGCCGTGCAGGTTACCGTGTAGCTGCCTGCCGACAGACCGGTGGAGTCAAATTGCGCGCTTGCGCCGGTGCCGGAAATCTGGCCACCCGAAGCCGAGTAGCTGTAGGTGATTGGATCGCCGTCGGGATCGCTGGCGGTGGAATTGATGGCTACGCGCTCGCCGGCAAGAATCGGGTTGCGTTCCGGTGCGCAGGAGATGACCGGCGGACGGTTGGGCCGCTTGGTCACTTGCACGTCGGCAGAACAAGTAGCGGTGCCGCCGCGGCCGTCGTCGACCTTGGCGTTCACCGTGTAAGAGCCGATCGCCAGTCCGCTGGAGTTCCAACGTCCGTCGGGGCCGGTTCCTTCCACTGTTCCACCCGTCGCCGTATAAGCGTAGGTCAGAGGATCGTTGTCTGCGTCGGTGGCATTCACGTGGATGCCAATGACGTCGTTAGAGCCCTGATAGACCGAGGGCTTATCCGCGGAGCAAGCTGCAACTGGCGGATGATTGGGCTTCGGCGGCGCGGGCGGATAGCCCCAGCGCAACACCAGTCCTGAACCGATGCGAAAGTTGTTTTGCCGACCCTGTGGGTTCATCAGCGGGCCGGTGAAGTTCGTCATCAGGTAGTCCGCTTGAAAGAACCGCCAGGACAAATTCTTCAGGAGCACCACGTCCACGCCGCCTCCTGCCGCCAATGCGAAGGTGTTCTGCGTGGTGCTTCCTGTAACCTGCGGTCCGCCCCGTGCGGCGCCGACCATGAATTCGACGAATGGCACGAAGTGATCAAAACGCCGCAAGTTCAACCGGGGACCGAACAGCCAGGTCTGGAAGCTGCCGGTGATGCTGGTGGCCGTGTAGTCGGTTCCGTTGAGCACGAAGACGCTACGAGAGAAATGGTAGGCGCCATACTCGGCGTTGAGGCCCAAATACTTATTGGCATTGTATGTGAATGATCCGGTGGCCCCGAAACTGTTCCAATTCTGAAACGAACACGGGCAGAAGTTCACGTAGCTGAACATCCCCGCGATTTCATACTTGGGCGTCAGAAGGCCCCAAGCGTGACGGTTCCACGGATTGTTATCCCAATCCGAGAAAATATCCGCTGGCCTGGCTGCCGCGGCTGCCGGCATCGGGAACAAGCTGCTCGATGCTGGGGCGATACTGAAGTCGCCCGCTGTGGCGTTGGCTGTTGCGGTATTCTCCGACGGAGTATTGCTCTTACTTGCTGTGCTCGCATCTTTCTGCTGCGCACAGAGTGGCAGAGCAAACAAAACGCCCATTGCCACAGTTGCACACCATTTGCGCATAGTATTCCTCCCTGAATTCGATCCTAAGAAACCCGTGTATCTCATGCGTCTTCACCTTTAAGCTTCCCGCTGCGCTGGACGGAAGACGCATGGCAGTACGCAGCGCTCAACTTGTTCTTCCTCTTCTAATGGGCGGTATTGCGACTGAATCTCTCGCGGGACGCGAGGTACAGATGGACACCAGCCGCAGTGCCCAAAGCATATTCCACAAGTTCATCATTCTGCAAGTGTTTCCTTGAACTTCCCCACACCCTCCTCCCGATCCCACGAAGCGCCATTTTCTGCATTCGGTGGTTTCTTTGCGTTACACTATTTTTCCTCCTATGAACTCCATCGTCCCTTTGGATCTGGATTGGCAAGGCCGGCCGCGTGCCATTGCCTCCGCGCTGCTGCTGTCCCAGGATTTTCGTGCGCTCGTCGATCCGGGTCCCGCCTCGACCATCGAGAATCTTCGGGAGCAGCTTGCTGTTCACCATTGCTCCCTCAGTGACCTGCAAGCCATTTTTTTGACCCACATTCATCTCGACCACGCTGGCGCCACCGGTTCCCTTGTCCAGGAAAATCCTCATCTGCAGGTTTATGTTCACGCGCGCGGCGCAGATCATATGGCCGACCCCTCGAATCTGCTCGCCAGTGCCCAACGCCTTTATGGCAACGATATGAGGCGTCTGTTCGGCGACTTTCTGCCTGTACCCAAGAAAAATCTCCACGTGCTCGAGGGCGGCGAGACTCTTTCGTTCGGCGCGCGCGAATTGCAGGTGCTCTATACGCCGGGACACGCGTCGCATCATGTCACTTACTTTGACCCTTCCGAAGGCGTCGCGTTCGTCGGCGACACCACCGGCATCTGCATTGAAGGACATCCATTCATTCTTCCGGCCACTCCTCCGCCGGATATTCAGCTGGAGCTCTGGGACGCCTCGCTCGAAGCCATCGCAAAACTTCAGCCGCGGCAACTGTTCCTCACACACTTCGGTTTCTCCGATCAACCCGCGCGCCACATCGCCCAGTATCGCGAACGCCTGCACTATTGGAGCGATTTCGCTGCGCGGATCCTTGGCGCCGGCCACGATGAGCAGCAAGCCATGGAAGCGTTCGTGCGCGAAGTCACCCACGAAGCCAGCGCCACCCTGTCTCCCGAGGAAATCTCGCAATACGGATTTGTCGGCGCGCTCAGCCTTTCCTGGCTGGGGCTGGCTCGCTATCATCGCAAACGGATGGCTTCCCATCCTTGAAATAATTGCGTGGCAATGATTCGTGCTTCGAATGGAGGACGCGGATGAGGCGATTCATAACGACTTCAATGACCAGCAAACGCGCCATGGTCTTTGCGCTGGTCGCCCTTCTTGGCTTCCACGCGTCGGCGGCCAATGATGCGAATTATCAGCAATCGGTCGAGAAGTGGCGCCATGATTACCAAGCCAAGCTCACCTCTGACACTGGGTGGCTTACAGTCGCGGGCCTTTTCTGGATGCACGAAGGCGAAAACAGTTTCGGCTCTGATCCAAAAAACAACATCGTTCTGCCGGCTGGCGCTCCCGCGTTCGCTGGAGTTTTCAGTTTTCATGACGGCAAGACATCGGTGCGCCTGAATCCCGGCGTGGCCGCGACGATGAACGGAAAGCCCGTACAAACCGCGGACTTGCGCCCTGACTCCCGCGAAGATCGCGTTGTTCTGGGCGATCTGACATTGTTCGTGCATGCCAGCGGCGGCCGCTTCGCCATCCGCATGAAGGACAAAAACTCGCAACTGCGCAAGAATTTCACTGGCCTGAATTGGTTTCCCGTTGATCCCGCTTATCACGTGACGGCAAAATTTGTCTCCTACCCCGCGCCAAAGGAACTGGACTCGCAAAACGTTTTGGGCGATGCCATCAAGCTGAAAGTCATCGGCTACGTCAGTTTTTCCCTAAAAGGACAGGCGATTCGCCTGGACGCGGAGGAAAATGACTCGGCCCCAGGGCTGTTTATTGTGTTTCGCGATCTCACTAGCGGCAAGTTGACCTATCCAGCTTCACGTTTTCTTGATACCGACGTTCCCAAGGATGGTGCCGTCGAATTGGATTTCAACGAGGCCTACAATCCGCCTTGCGCCTACAATTCCTTCACCACTTGCCCTCTTCCCTTGCCTGGAAACCGCTTGCAGATCGAAATTCCCGCCGGGGAAAAGCTTTATAAGCACGGCCACTAAGACCTAGCCGTGTGGTCCGATAATAAGTTGCGACTAGCCGGCGATTCGAGCAGAATCGGCAGGCGACCGTGCTGGGATTTCTCCAACGAGAAGTGTTCGATGGCGTTTTTCGACACTTCGACAGGACGGCGCTCGTTTTTTACTCTTATTTAAGGGAGGAGAACACAACTCATGGCGCGCAAAATAGCTTATTGGCTCAGCACTGGTCTGGTCGCCGTGATATCGGTGATTGCTGCATTCGTTTACCTATCCGGCAGTCCGCAGACAGTTCAGGGATTTGCTCACGTCGGATATCCGCAGCACCTGCGCGTTATTCTTGGGATCGCCAAACTCCTTAGCGCGATCACCCTCGTTATTCCCGGCGTGGTTAAACTTAAAGAGTGGGCCTATGCCGGATTCACCTTCGCGTGGATCTCGGCATGCGTTGCTCACTATCTGGCGAAAGATGGCCCCGTGGCATTTATCCCACTGATATTGCTGCTGCTCCTCGTCGTCTCCTATGTGACCCGGCCGGCAAATCGCCAGTGCCCGGCTAAAATCACGGCAGTCTAATTGTTCGCCAGGAGCGCCTGAAGAATCAGAATGCTCACTCGCTTGGTTTTGTTGTTTGCTCGCCTGCTGCAAACCCTCAACGCCGATACCATCCGCCTGCATCCGCAGAATCCTCACTACTTTCTCTTTCGCGGCAAGGCCGTCACCCTCATTTCCAGCGGTGAACATTACGGCGCCGTGCTCAACGCCGATTTCGATTATCGCCGCTACCTCTGTCACTCTCGAAGCCAGCGGTTTGAACTATACGCGCCTGTTCGGCGGCATTTACAAAACGAGAGAAGTTTCGGCACCGCAGCGAGGAAAAACAGCTGGAAAGCCCGCCATTCGAACGGGGACTCGCGTTGCGTCTATTGCGGACAAATCCGTAAAGCAACCTCACACGCCGTTTGGTTTTTCCAGTTTGAACTCGCGGTGCAACGCCAGCAACGCTGCCTTCACGTTTTTTCCCTTCGATCACGAAGGAAATGTTGGACTCTGAAGAACCCTGCGCAATGGCAATAATATTGATACTCTCGCGGCCCATGCGCATTAAACGTGCGCCCGGCTATTCCGGGTATCCCCCGCATCTTTTCGCCAACCACCGCCACAATCGCGATGTTCGGGTCGATGGTGATGTGCTCCACGGTCTGGTGCGCCAGGTCGTTGGCGAATTCTTTCTTCATGGCGTCGACCGTCGTTTGCGCGTCCGCAGCGGAAACGATAAAGCAGATATCGTTCTGCGAAGACGACTGCGAAATCAGCAGCACGTTGGCGCGCTTTTCCGCGGTCGTCGAAAACGTTCGGCCTACCACGTCCGGGACGCCCACAATCCCGGGCCCGCCCACGCTAATGAGCGCTACATCCCGAATCGCCGTCAGCGCTTTTACTCCGCCGCCAACGCCGCCCCGCCCCACCGGCGTAATTTGCGTTCCCGAGCCGTTCCGGTTGAAAGCTGTTGCGGATCCACACCGGAATGGCGGCCTGCACCACCGGCTTCAACGTCTTCGGGTGAAGCACCTTCGCGCCGAAGTACGCCAGTTCCGCCGCTTCGCGGTAGGAAATCATCGGGATAGTCTGTGCCTCGCTCACCAACCGCGGATCCGCTGTCAGCACACCGTCCACGTCCGTCCAGATGATCACTTCGTCGGCGCCGATGGCAGCACCCAGGATCGTCGCGGAGTAATCCGATCCACCACGGCCCAGTGTCGTTAACTGGCCGCCCGCCGTCGCGCCGATGAATCCTGTCACGATCGGCACAATGCCCTTTTCGAGCAAC
This sequence comes from Candidatus Acidiferrales bacterium, assembly GCA_963792145.1. Taxonomy (GTDB): domain Bacteria; phylum Acidobacteriota; class Terriglobia; order Acidiferrales; family UBA7541; genus Acidiferrum. The sequence goes on along the minus strand of CAWBVH010000041.1, from coordinate 144,464 downwards.
GGCAAGAGGCGTGCCTGAGATTTTTCGCTGTGTCAAAACCATTTGCGGTTCCGCGCCGCCATGGAACGCATCCGTCACGATTAATTCCGTCGCTTCAATCGCTTCGCTTTGCAGTCCCAGTTCTCTCACCGACATCGAGACCAGCGGCGCCGAGAGCCGCTCTCCCAAACTGGAAATCGCATCCAGGGTGCGCGGCGTCAACTCCCGCAGCAAGGCCGTTCCTTCACACAAGCGCCGGCCTTCGCCGAGCACCGCGTCGATTTTTTTTCGCAGCTGGCAGCGTTCCGCATCGTTCTGGGTCAGGTTCAGCAGCACCGCCTCATGTTGCGCGCGCAAGCCCTCGATGGCGTCCACCGCTTCCTGGACGTTGCCCGTCTGCGCCTTATTCGCCGCTTCGATCAGCCGGTTGGTCACTCCGCTCATGGCGGAAACCACCGCCACGCAAGCTTTTTCGCGAGCGCCCTTGGCGATAATCTGCGCCGTTCGCGCAATACACACCGCGTCTCCTACAGACGTGCCGCCAAACTTCATCACTTGCAATCGAGGTTTCATCACGCTCCGCTTGACGGCTTCACTGGCTCAACCAGAGCCCGCCGTCCGCTCTTCCTATTTTAGGGCTTTCGCCGCTCCTGTCAGGACGATTCAATCCATCGATTTATCGAATTGGATACATCGATTTATTGGTGCACGGACAGGCGCTACTGCACCGTCATGCTTGCAGGATCAAAACGCAGGAATCTCGCCGCGTTGTTGTACAAAATGTCGCGCTTCTGTTTGGGACTGAGGAAATCCGCCGAATTAACTCCGTCGATCGCCAGCTTGATCGCGTCGGGCCAGATCATCTCGTCGGAGCCGAACATGATTCGTTTTGCGAAGCCGGCTTCGACCAATCGCCGCAAATACTTGTGAAATTCCTCGCGCGGCAGATACCAGTCAATCATGCTGATATCCACATAGAGTTGCGGATGCGCCGACATCAACGCAATCATTCCTTTGACGTGCGGCCATCCCCGGTGCAGCACATACGCGCGCAATTTCGAATGGCGAGCCAACGCTTCAGCCAGCACCAACGGGTCGCCATATTGTCCGGCATATTTCGCAGTCGCAAAAAAGCTCGGCGTGCCCGGCGGAGCCAATCCTATTTGAATCCCCAGTGGGATATCCTTGTGGTGTGGCGCAAAGCACACCAGTTGGTGCTGGCGGTCTACTCGTTCACGGCCACGTTCCCGAAGGAGGAGACATACGGCTTGGCGCCGCAAATGCGAAGAGCGGCGGTCTCCGTCCCAGCCAACATCGCCGAAGGATTTCGTCGGCGTGGGAAAGCTGACAAAGCGCGCTATATGAATATGGCCGAGGCTTCCCTGGAGGAGAGTCGCTATTACTTGATCTTGGCGCAGGACCTTGGATACGGCGATACCACCAGCCTCAAAACTTCACTGGAAGAAGTCAGCCGCTTGCTCAACGGCTATGCGTCTGCGATTCTGGCTTCGGACTCCTGACTTCTATATCCCGAAGGGATATCAAGGGCGAAGCCCTTGCCTAGTTAATTAGTTGAGAGCGCCCACGGAGTCTTCCGCATGAATTAGAACTGCGGCTTCGTGACGGCTGTCCGCATTCAGTTGCCTCATCACCCGGGCGATGTGATTCTTCACCGTAAATTCGGAGAGATTCAATTTGCCGGCGATCTCTTTGTTCGTCATTCCCTGGGCCACCAGGGCCATCAACTGACGCTGCCGGTAGGTGAGTCCCAACTTTACTCCACGGGTTTTTTCGGCGCGTTCGCGAAGAGGCTTTTCTTCGCTCGCAACACGCTCAAATAACAAGCGGCACAATTTTGGCGGGCAGACGGCCTCCCCTTCCGCAACTCGGCGGACCGCGGATACAATTTCCTCTGAAGAGGCGTCCTTCAGCAAATAGCCGCGCGCCCCGTTTCGTATGGCGCGCAAGAAACATTCCGGATCGTCGTCCATCCCAAAAAATATCGCTTTGGGAAGCTGCTGGTGCGGTGGCGGAGTTTCCTCCAAATCCTTAGCGCATGCGGCCTTCAAGGAATCCATCAAAAGAACATCGAAGGGCTCTCCCGCAGATTCGGGGAGTTTGGTTACGGAGCATTCCTTCCCAATCACGATGATTCCCGGTTTCTTCCGGAAAAGGCGTGCCATGGTTTCGCGCAACAACCGGTTCTGCACCACCAGGCACACACGGATAGAAGGTTTGCACTTGTCCCGAAACTTCACATCAATCCCACTGTCTCGACTGGTCACAAATCATCCCCCAATAGCCACGACTCATTTTTTTTACGCTGACCACATCGCCCCGGTCTGTACCAGAATTCATGTAGATCTAACGGACATACCCCCTTTATTTTATTCCCCAAGCGACGACCCCATAGAGTGCTACGATGCGACGTCGATCGGAATAGGATGTAGGGTCTTTCGGCAAGTTCGCCGGCGCTTCTGTCTTTAAACCTGAACCCGGGCCGAGAAGAAAAGTCTCGGGCGCACACGAGAATCCTCCGCGGCCAGAATTGCCGGCAACGTCCTAGTTACAGCCTCGTTTGTTGTTTTTAGCGCCTTACGCCGTCGTCGATGGCGTCTCTTCCGTGGTAGCCGGTGGCGGGGGCGCTGCTAACGCCGAAAGCCGCGCGGAAAGCACTTCTGCAAGCAGATCGATCACTTTTCTTGCGGCGCTGCCATCCGCATCTTTTTCCGGATTGTATTGTGCGACGTCCAGCCCGAGCAGATTTTTGTGTTTTGCAAATTCGATCAGGGCCGTTTGCGTTTCGGCGAAAGAGAGTCCGCCGCTGCCCGGCACATTCGTAGCAGGGAATTCTTCCTGCGCGATCACGTCTAAATCCAGATGCAACATGAATTCGCGTACGTCCGCGTGCAACTGTGCAATCGCGTTACTCGCTGCTTTTTCCGCGCCCACTGACTGGATACCCGCCGCCAGGATATGACGCATGGGCGAGTGATCCAGGAATTCCTGTTCCGGCGGATCGATGCGATGCAAACCAAAAATCAGTGTATCGGGCTCGCGAACCAGCGGCGGTTCGCCCCAGAAACGCACCAACTCTGGTGAGCCGCGGCCGATGATGCTGGCGAGAACCATGCCATCAAGCCGCCCCGAGGGCGTGCTGGCAGGCGTATTCAAATCCGCGTCGCGGTCAAACCACAATAAGTTCACGTGGCGATAGTAGCGCCGCGCGCCGGTCAACAATCCAATGCTCTGCGCGCAGTCTCCGCCCAGCAGCAACACCAGCGCGCCGGACTTTACCGCCAACTCCGCGCGTGGTTTCAAGTCGTTCAGCAACGCCACAATTTCCGGCAAGTTTCGCGCGCGTTTGTGTTCTTCGTCTTCGGCGAACAGCCGCGGCGCGCAATCTCCATAATCTGTTACTTCGTATCCGATGGACTGGAGCTTTTCAACGATGCCCGCGGCGCGAAGTGCGGCAGGTGCTTTCTCGGTTCCGGGAAAAAATCCAGCGGCGCTTGAGGGTGCGCCGATCAAGGCAAGCTTATTCGGCTGACGGACGATTTTGACCGCCAAGGTACGCTCCTTTTCCTGCAGTCGGTAATTGCCGGGTTACAGCGAGTCCGGCCGGTTCGATTCCCCGCCCGGCAAAGTAATCTTTCGATCGCCCCAGAGCTAACGCCGGGGAGCAGGAGCGATGGTCGCCAGTTCCGGAGGCAGTGTGAAGCGTACGTCCTCGCGGATCAAGTCGAGATCCCGTTGATCGGTAAACCCAAACTGTGCCAGCCGTTCGCTCACTTGTTCCACCAGCACTTCCGGGGCGGACGCGCCGGCTGTCAGGCCCACGCTCTTGACGCCCTCCAGCCACCGCGGATCGATGTCCTCGGCGGAATCGATCAACTGTGCTCCACGATTCAAGCGCTGCGCCAATTCCACCAGGCGGTTGGAGTTTGAGCTGTTCTGCGAGCCCACCACCAGGATCAAGTCGACATCCTTGGCAACCTGTTCCACCGCTTCCTGTCGGTTCTGCGTCGCATAACAAATATCGTCGCTGGCCGGACCGATAATCTTTGGGAACTTCTGCCGCAGACGCGTCACAATCTCCTGCGTATCGTACAAGCTGAGTGTGGTCTGCGTCAGGAACGCCAGTTTGTCGGGATCCTCAACCTGCAAAGCATCGACTGCTTCCACCGAATCCACCACCAAAGTGCGGTCTGGCGCTTCACCGGACGTGCCCACGATTTCCTGGTGATCCCGGTGTCCGATCAGAATGATGGTGCGCTTCTCGCGCGCAAACTTCAGGGCTTCCAGGTGCACCTTTGTCACTAGCGGACAGGTGGCGTCAATCACGCGCAGTTGGCGTTCTCTCGCTTCCCCGCGCACGGTTGGCGGCACACCATGGGCGCTGAACACCAACACGGCGCCGTGGGGAACCTCCGAAATCGCTTCCACGAAGATCGCTCCGCGCCTGCGGAGTTGTTCCACCACATAGGTGTTGTGAACGATCTCATGGTGGACGTACACCGGAGCGCCATACGCTTCCAGTGCCAGTTCTACTATGTCTACCGCGCGAACCACACCCGCGCAAAAGCCCCGGGGACGTACGCGAAGCAGGATCTTAGCTTCAGTTTGTGTCGCCATCTTGTTCCTAAGCTGCTGAATTTTCAAAATACTATCATACCAAAGCCATCATTCCCGTGCATGCGCGCTCTGCTTGACCAAATAAATAGGTCCTACTGGCATTTGGGACAGTTCCCAGCGCCCCACTTCACGGTTAAAATACCCTTATTCGAGCGTAAGGGTACCCTATGGCCGAAGAAGGACAAAACCGGCGGCGCAGTGAACGCGTGCTGCTACGCATGTCCGTGATTGTGCTGGCGGAAGACGAGGAACGTCACCAAAGACAGATGCAGGCCTACACCCAGGTGGTCAATGCCCACGGCGGCCTGCTGCAAATGAAGTCGCACATTCACGTGGGCCAGTCCTTTCTGTTGACGAACCCCCGCAGCGGCGCGGAGATGAGCTGTCGGGTGGTCCGCATCGAAGATTCCGGCCTGGAGCTCTACAATATTGCGTTCGAATTCGACCGTCCCGCTCCGAATTTCTGGCCGGTCGTCTTTCCGCCCGCCGATTGGGCCGTTCCCGCAGCCAAGTAAATATCCGCCAAATAGGCCCAACTTTTTTGTCGCTCCCGTGTTTCCAATAGTGTGGAGGTACGTTACGTGGACTTGGCAAAACGTCGTTCAACAGGAGTACTGTTCGCCGGCGTCTTACTGGGCGGACTGGTTCTGGGTGGCTGCGACGACAACGTTGAGGTGATTCGCGACCCCGACATTCATATTGCGAAAGGCATGACCTGGGCCTGGCGCCCTCGTGGGAACCCCTGCACAAACCGGCAGACCCGTCGTTTCGCGCGACGTGATCGCGAATCCCGCCCCGGCGCCGCCTCCTCCTCCGCAACACTTGGAGAGCAACCGCGACTGGAATACCGAGGCAAATCGCAATCAGCTGAAAGAGGCCATCGAGCATGCCCTGAAATCCAAGGGGTTGGTGCAGGTGAATGATCCAGCCGCTGCGGATTTTCTGGTGGACTATCACGTCGCCGTGAAAACGCGCAATGCTACCGTGCAGACCGTCTACCCCGGATGGGGTTGGGGTTGGGGTTGGGGTCCGCCCGAAGTGGAATTCCAGAACGTGCGCATCAGCGAAGGGACCTTCGTGGTCGATCTGGCGCTGCGCAATCCAAAAAAACTGGCGTACCGTGCAATCAGCCAAAAATCCATGAGCAACAAAACCACGATTTCACCGTACCAGGCGCAGGAGGCTGTCAACCATTTGCTGAAGGACCTAAAGCCAAAATGAGGTTCACGTAGAGTTTGAAAATGACTAAGGAGAACCCTGCCGACTGCGAGCAGATAATCCGACAGTGACATCCCTGGCAAAACTGCGCGGTCCTTCGACGTACGATCTGCAACTATTTTCACGAATCGTCGGCCAGTCCCGGGGGCACGGGCTTCTTTGCCAGGACGCTTTCGATCGCCGCGAACAATTCGTTCGAACGGATCGGCTTGGTGATGTACGCATCCATGCCGGCCGAGAGTTATCGCTCGCGGTCTTCCTTCATAGCGTGTGCCGTCAACGCCACGATGGCGACGTGCTTCCCGGTTGACGCTTCTCGTTTGCGAATTGCCGCGGTGGCCTCGAAACCATTTACGTCGGGCATCTGAATGTCCATCAAATTGACGTCGAATTCAGGGAAACAACGAAAGTATCGAATGGCTGCCAGCTTGTTGCTTTGAACTTTGATGACTTTTGACTCTGAGCTACAGCTGCCCTTGCTTCCTCTTCAATGCCAGGCGCAGATCCAGGTTGTTGATTAGCCGGTGAAGATAGTTGGCGTGGACGCCCAAGATTTTTGCCGCTTGCGTAAAACTCCCGTCGGCCTGATCCAGAGCCCCCATGATGAGCTGCTTTTTCAAATTGCGAATCGCGTCGTGGTACTTCGTGGGTGTCTCGCCGGTGCCGGGAGAAGATGTCTCGAGCAACGGTTCCGGCAGATCCTCCGGCAAAATCATGTCGGACGAGCCGATGACCACAGCGCGTTCCATCGCGTTTTCAAGTTCGCGGACATTTCCGGGCCATGTATAGCCCTGCAGACTGGCGCGTGCTGCGGGCGAGATTCCTCTGAGCACCCGATTACACCTTTTGGCATAACGCGCGGCGAAATATTCGGCCAGCACGGGAATATCTTCCGCGTGTTCCCTCAGCGGCGGAAGCACCAGGGAAATAACATTCAGCCGGTGGAAGAGGTCGGCGCGAAACTTTTCTTCCTTCACGGCTCTCTGTAAGTCCTTGTTGGTCGCGGCGAGAAAACGGACATTGATCTTGATCGAACGGGTTCCACCAACGCGCGTAAATTCACGCTCCTGAAGCACGCGAAGAAGTTTCGCCTGCAGAATTGGCGACAGTTCTCCGATCTCATCGAGGAACAAGCTGCCGCCCTCCGCGACTTCGATCATGCCTTTCTTCTGCGCAATGGCACTGGTGAAGGCGCCTTTCTCGTGGCCGAACAGCTCGCTTTCCAGAAGGGTTTCGGAGATCGCAGCGCAATTCAACGCCACGAATGGGTGACTCTTGCGGTTGCTGTTGTTGTGAATCGCGCGAGCGGCCAGTTCTTTGCCGGTTCCGCTTTCGCCGCAGATCAGGACGGTGGCATCGCTGGGCGCGACGCGCTCGATGAACTGGTAAACCTCGCGCATGCGGGAGCTGCGTCCCACCATGTCGTGTTCCAGGCTGGCCTGGGCGCGCAATTGCTGATTCTCAATGCCCAGCGATTCGAATTGCCGCGCGTTTTCGATGGCAATGGCGGCCAGCCCGGCAATCGCGGAAGCAAGCTGCAAATCATCTTCGGTGAACGGCGTTGACGGATTGGTGGACTCCAGATAGATGATGCCGATGGGCGAATGGGCCGCAACCAAGGGAACGCAAAGCACAGACGCCGCGGGGATTTGTTGACCGGCGTTCGCGGCAGAGCCGGCTTCGAGCAGGAATACCCGCTCTTCGATCACCTTGCGAAGCAGCGCCTGGCTGACGTGGACAGGCTGGTCAGGTCCGGCAGCGCGGTCCCAAGCCACATGCGACAAAATCTCCAGTGAAGAATCCTTGACCAGTATCACGGCGCCTCGTTCCGCCGGGATCACGTCGAAAATCATACCCAGCAACGCCCATTGCACCGATTGCATGTCGCGAATCGTCCCGATCGCCGCGCTGATTCGCAACAGCGCACTCAAGTTTCGCGACAACCGTTCCGATTGGGGCAATGCCGCTAATGATTCCGGATTGAGGTACAACAGCCCTTCCCGGTGAATTTCCTGGAGGGGCGGCTTTTCGGCTAGCTGGTCATCCAGCTGCAACGGATTGGAAATTGCCCGCGAGACATCGGTCTGGAACAAAAACACTGAATCTCCGACAGCAATCTGATCGCCGGAGTCCAGCTCGCACTGTGTCACCGGCATGCCGTTGACGAACGTGCCTGCCGTGCTTTCCAGGTCCGTCAGGATAAATCGCCCATTCTCCACCGCGATCCGACAGTGCTGCGGTGAGACCGCAGCGTCTTGCAGACGAATTGCACTGGAGGAAGCGCTGCCGATGCAGACTGTGACTTCCAGAGAGAATTCAGTTTTCCGCAACGGGCCGCTCAAGGCCAGAAGCTTGGGTTGCACAGCGGGGCCTTTCATGCAACGTCTCCAGCAGTTACCGCACACGTCGCTGGCGGCAAGATTCTAGCCGCAAGTCACGGCCAGTACCAGCGGAACTATCCGAAGGGATAGTGCGACTATACGATCGGAACGTATCACCCGATCTTCGTGGTTTGCGCCAGTTATGCGCGCTACGTCTCCATTAACTCGCTTCTATTCTGTGAGTTAACGGCATCTGGCCAAAAGCGGAATCTTTTGGACGCCAACCGTCCAATTCTCGAGCTCCCCTCAACGCCTTCCTAATATCCGAATGGATAGGGCCGCCTTCTCCTTCTTCCCGACGTAGCCGCGGTCAGCCATTCTCCAATCATCATCAAGTTGATTGAAATCAATGCACTGTCTGACCCAATCACTGGCACGGGGCGAACGAATTCCTTTGGCATGCGGGGTGCTTTACTCAAATGCGTCCAGCGAAAACAAAAGGGGAGAGGTGGTTTATGAAGTTCAGAAACATCATTCGGATGCAAGTGATGACCTTGGCGGGTTTGGGAGTAGCAATGTTGTTCGCCGGCTCCGCGTATGCGCAGCAGGAAATGGACCCAACACCGTTTGCCGACGGCCCTTACGTAGAGCCGATGGCCCAGCCAGCGCCGGCCGCGTACGCCACGACTACTTCGACTGCGGTCATGACCCCGACTGATGCTCAGCGCGCGTCTGTCACCATAGCGTCTCCTTCTCAGGTCGAGACCGCTGCGGTGTGGACGCCGCTTGACAACCTGACCCTGTCGGCATTGTTTGTTTGCGCGGCCTGTATTCTGCTGTACGAAATTTCGCAAGCGAGGCGCATATCGCAGCATGTCCCCAGAAATGAAGCTGCGTATCTGCCACGTCGCGTGTCGATGTTGTAGCTAACCCCAGCACTCCGAGGAACACTCCGGGAGAAGCGGTTCGCCGCAACTCCCGGAGTCGTTTTTTGGGTCGCTGTTTGGCAACTGCCCTGCCAGGCTGATATCTTCGGGGCATGCTCCTACAAAACAAAGTGGCATTGATTACCGGTTCGGGCCGTGGCATTGGCCGGGCCATGGCCAAACTATTCGCGCAGGAAGGCGCCCGCGTTTTTCTTACTGCGCGAACGGAAGCGGAACTTTCTGCAACTGCGAAAGAGATCGTCGCCGCCCATGGCGAGGCGGCATATATTACGGCGGATCTGACCCGCGAGGCGGATTGCCCGCACGTTGTTGCCGCCGCTCGTGAGAAGTTCGCGCGGATCGATATCCTGGTGAATAACGCTGGGCACTATGGCCCTGTCGTCCCGGTGGAGGATTATCCTCTCGAAGAATTCGACAGCGTGATTGCGGTGCACCTGCGCGCGGCGTTTGTGCTCAGCAAACTCGTGCTACCGGAAATGTACGCGCGGAAGTCCGGCATCATCCTGAACATTTCCAGTTTGTCCGCGAAATCCGCTTTTGGATGGGGCTCCGCCTACGCCGCGGCGAAAGCGGGGCTGCTTGGCCTGACGCGCGTGATGGCCGCGGAAGCGTCACGGCAAGGTGTGCGCGTGAATGCGATTTGCCCCGGGCCCGTGACCGAAACGGTGATGTCGAAGGAACTCGGGAATACTCTGGCAGAAAAGTTGGGTGTCAGCCCCGAAGAACAACTGAAGGGATTTCTCAATTCGATTTTGCAGGGCCGCGGCCAGACGGCCATGGAGATTGCCCAAGCTGCGCTGTTCCTCTGTTCGGACATGTCGACCGCCATAGTAGGCCAGTCCATTAACGTCGACGGCGGCGCCGCCTTTTTCTGAAGCGTGCTTTGATTTATGGATGAAAAAGTAATTTGTTCAACATCGCGCAAAGGGTTCTTACCGTTTTTGCGATTGCCTTTGGTGCGACACTCGCTCTTTTGGGCTGCGACGGAGGCACATTCCTCAAAGGATTCGTGCGGGATTCCGAGGGAGGGATGCCAAACGCATCGATCACGTTAATTCTCAGCAGGATTCTCGCGAAGCTAAGTCGCTGGAAGACGGCTCGTACCATGTGGGAATGTTGCATGCACCTGTAAGGTTGCGCTGACCCTGACGGTCGCAAAGGACGGCTACGAGACCTTTGTGAAGCGCTCTAGCGACCACCTATCTCTGAATTAGTGCAAATCGTTCTTGAAGACAGCGCCCGACTTCATCACAAATTTCACGCGCTGCAATTCGCTGATGTCTTTTAGCGGATCACCGGAGACAGCCACAAGGTCCGCCCACTTCCCTGCCTCAACCGTTCCCATCTTGTCGCTCCAGCCCAACAATTCGGCGGCAGTCGTCGTGGCGGTGCGGATCGCCTGCATCGGCGTCATGCCGTAAGAAACGTAGTATTCAAATTCCTTGGCCTCGTTCAGCCCCTTCCAGTCAAAGCCTCCCGCATCTGTGCCCAATACGATCTTCACGCCTTTCTTCAGCGCCAGTTGGAACGCGGCCTTTTCCGTGTCCACCATCTTCGGCCAATTCCCGCCGCGGCCGGGCGCCACAGCCGCTCCCACCATGATCGTCGGAACCCAATAGATCCCCCGCCGAACCATTTCATCCATTTCCGGTTCGGTGAGCCCATCGCCGTGTTCAATGGAATCGACCCCAGCCTTCAGCGCTGCGGCGATTCCGTCGCTGCCAATCGCGTGTGCGGCGACTTTGTGGCCTAGCCGGTGCGTTTCGTCTACGATGGCTTTGGCTTCCTCGTCGGTGAAGTTCACGTGGCTGTGCAGCACGCCATCCGGACCGTAAAAATAGCCGTGGTCGGAGTAATACTTAATCCAGTCCGCCCCATACATCACCTGCTCACGCACCGCCTTGCGGGCTTCTTCGACGCCGTCGACATACTGAACTCCCTTGGGCACCTTCAATTCCCAGGAATAGCCCAGCAGCGGATACATGCCGGTAGGCGTCATCGCTCGGGTGGAAACTTGCATGTGCGGCCCGGGGATTTCGTCATTGTCAATCGCGGTCTTCACGTCTACGTCGGCATACATCGCGCCTTCTGTCTCCAGATCCCGAAGCGCGGTGAATCCGTGGGAAAGCGCAATCTGCGCGTTGCGCGCACCCAGAATCGCCCGGTAAGGGATGGACTGCTTCAGCAGTTGCTCGTCGTAGTCCGCCGCCGTAACGTCTCCTTGCAGCAACACGTGCGTGTGCGCATCCACCAATCCCGGCAGCACAGTGTCCCTCGACAGGTCGATCACATCCGCGCCCGCAGGAGCCTTGCCGCCGACGGTGACGCTGACTATCTTGTCGCCTTCGATCAGGATCAAGGCATTTGTGATGGGCGCTTCGCTCTTGCCATCGATCAATCGGCCGGCGCGAATCGCGATGCGTTTCGCGGGCGGTGCGGTGGCTTGTTGCGCGTGCGACGTCCCCACGACCAGCAATAGACAAGCTGCAGTCAGACCAATACCCGAGCGGCGCCATTCCTTCATGGTTTCCTCCAGGAAGCCGCACAGCGTAACAAGTAATGGAGGGAAAGGAAAGAAAAAGGCCAGCCGCTCTCTCAGGACGGCTGGCCCATTCTTTTTTCCGGACTCAAGACTTACCTAAGCGAACTGTAAGCCCTGAATCCGTATGCTCAGGCAAAACTCCAAACCCAATCGTCAGTGCGCCGGCTCCGAATCCGGTCGACGCAGCGGCCGGCGTACCCATTCCTCCGAAACGGCCGTAGCCCGGCGCGCCGCCAGCACCCAGGAATTCTGGCTCGCCGCCAGCCGTGCCACCCCGGATTCCCAGCCCTTCTGAGCCAGGTAGAGGGAAGCCAGACAAACCGCAATTCCGGCAAAGCCAAGCGCGAACAGCGCAAACGCCGCCAAAAGCTCACGCACAAAATAGAGTTGTAGAGCCGCTATTACACCCAGGAACATCCACATCCACTTGCGCCAGTTGTCTTTGGCTTTGTTTGCCATTTTGCTCCCCTTCGACTGACCAGGCCTGTGTGGCGGTAGACTTTGCTGCTTCCTTAGATGCGGGGCCCTGTCCAAAAGACCGATGCATCTGACCTGTCCTATTAGACAGGATAGGGGGGGTGATGGCTATGGTACAGAGGCATCAAAATTGGGGGCAAACCCGGCGTATAGTACCGCCCATGCCGAAACGGAACCTGTCTATCTTATTGATCTACACAAAATATGCAAGATCGCCAACCGATGGCTAAGATATTCGCCTTTTGTTCGTACTACCGCCCTGTGGAAAGCCTGTACTTCGGTACAGGTTTTGGGCGGGGACAAATCCGGATGCTTAAACACGGAGTCAGTCAGTCCAGTTTGTCCTAAGGGGAAGACAAAAGTGCCTGCGGCTTAGTTGCCCTTCAACCCGTAGCCCGCATCGAACGGCAGTTTGCCGTCAACACGCAGCACCTTCACCGCACTGTTGATGGAATAGACGTCCACCAAGCCGATGGCCCCGGGGATGGCTTCGACGGCACGAAACAGCTCTTCATCACTGTCGACGATTACCACAACTTTCCGCGTCTCATTGACCTTTGCCAGCAACGCCTTCACGTTCGCGCCTTCCACGCCGAACAGCTTTTCGATGGCGTAGCGCATATCCGCGGAGTCGGGATCGTGAATCACCAGGGTGAAGGGTTTGCCGTCGGGCCACTTTTTTTGCGTGCCTTTGCACAACTTCGCCAGATCAGCCATGGGAACGTCTTGCAGTTTACTTCCCGCTGACGTGACCACGGCCCAATTCTTCAAAGCTGAAAAAAGCGGGGCGGCGGAACAGAACAATAGGCCCACCAGGACGGCCAGCTGAAGCAATCGGCGAGAACGAAAGTCTTTCATAGTTCAAAAACCTTTCGGACGGATATCCCCAGTTTCAGGAATGGGGACGGCGCGTACAAGCGCCGGTTCAAAACAATGTGCCCAACCAGCCGATGACAACCACGATCATCGCGGCCGCCGTCGGCCCACTTGCCAAATGCGCACAACTGGCCGTTGGTCCAGTATCCGGCCAGTGAGTCAACCGCTAACTTGGTGCAGTACGCCCCGTGTGACTGAAAACTCGAGTGTGGAGTTGATCGCTCATGAAACCGAATCTGCTTCGCTGGCTTCCCTTTCTCTGCCTGAGCTTGCTTCCCGCAGCCGCCCCGGCGCAACAAGCCGCCCATGTCGCCCCGGCCAAGACCGCGACGGCCAAGCCCGCCGTCAAGGTTGCTCCCGGCGCACTATTCTTCTTCGGCACCCTGGCGATTTCAACGAAATCCAAGGATGCGAAAGAGAACCTGGAAATGGCCCTGGACCAGTACGAAAACGCGGGCTTCGACCAGGCCATGATGCACGCGGAAATGGCTACGAATTCAGACCCGAAGTTCGCGCTCGCCTACGCAGTGTGGGCGTTCGCGGCACGCCGTAGCGCTCCTGCGCCGGAGGTGCTCGCCAAAGCGAAAGCGCTGGCAACCAAGTGCACGCACGATGAATGCCTGCTGATCAGCTTTTTGAACGGAGTTCAGGACGCCAACGTCCTACCGGCAATTTCGGCGATGAACGATCTTCTGGCGCGTCGCCCCAACGACAAGCACGTCCTGTACCTAGCTGGCGAATGGCTCTTTTTTCAAGGCGATTACCAGCGCGCCATGCAGATCTGGTCGAAGTCGCTCGAACTCGATCCGGACTTTCCCCCGGCACTGAATATGATGGGCTACTCCTATGTGGAATCCGGCGATCCCAACCCCAAAAAGGCCGTTGATTACCTGAAACACTACGCCGCGGTGCTTCCCAACGAGGCGAACCCGCAGGATTCGCTGGGGGAAGTCTTGCGCATGGCCGGGGACGATTCCGGCTCACTGGCGCACTACGCCGAAGCGCTGCGCATTTCGCCCACCTACATCACTTCGCAATACGGCCGCGGAGACACCTATACATTGATGGGCAATTTCATTCAGGCACGCCAGGAATACGAGACCGCGCTGAAAATGGCCACGACCGCGCATGATCGTTTGCATATTGAATTTCAGAAAGCGCTGGTGAATTTCTGGAACAGCGACCCAAAGACCGGTCGTACGGAACTCGCCCGCCTTTCCGAAAGGGCCGCCACCGATAAAGACTGGATAGCACAGTTTGAAATCGACTACGCCCGCGCGCTGCTCGCCCCAGACGCGGAAAGCCAGCGCCAACTCCTGGCAGGCCTGGAAACGCAATTTCTCGCGCCCGTTCCCGGCATGCTGGATTCCGACCGCAATTCCGCACTAGCCGATGTGCTTCGCGAACAAGTGCGGCTGGCCACGGAAACCGATCAAAAGGACGCCGCCGCTGCCGCCTTGGATCGCCTGGCGCACCTGTCGGAAAGTTCTCGCGACATGCTTGTCGAGAACGTCTATGAATCAGCTCGCGGTTATGCTGCATTCGCAAACGGCGATTTCGGAAAGGCCGCCCAGCATCTTTCCGCGGACTTGCACTGTCCTTTGGTTGTGCGGGAATTCGCCATGGCCCAGGAAAAACTGGGCAACGCCAAAAGCGTCGAGGAGGCACAGACGCGTCTGAAATACTTGCGGATGCCCACCGCGGAGTGGTACGTAGCCAGCCATAAACAGGGATTGCACGCGCAAAATGTTGCGCCCTAAATAGAGTTTCCCCCTAAAGACGAATCGCGCTCCAGCAAGCACTTGCCGGAGCGCGATTCCTTTTCGTGCGACAGCTTAGGCCTTCTTGAGCAGGCGCGTGATCCATACCAGAATCACCGCCCCCACGAACGCAACGATGATCGAGCCGATCATTCCGCCTCCAGGCCAGATCCCCAGCATCCCGAAAATCCATCCGCCCAGGACTCCGCCCAGTATTCCCAGAATGATGTCCACGAGCACTCCGTAGCCACCACCCTTCATCACTTGGCCCGCCAGCCAGCCCGCTATCAAGCCCACCACGATCCAAGCAAGAAAACCCATCGCGTAGCCTCCTTGGCTCCCTGAGGGAGCATAGTCTTGGGCGGGAAATTGGCTATAGTTTGTTCTTACCCCAGACAACACGCAAGCCCGTTGAGAGCAGCAAATCATTGCTCTTGATGCCGAATGGCGGATTGCTTAAATAACCGTCTGAGAAGGTAATCTGCCAGCTAAGCCACTTCTTGATAACCGTCGCAGAAGTGGCGTTGAACTGGTAGCGATACTGACCGAGATTGGACATATTCGGATAAAACACGAAGCGTTCACCAATGGTCGTTCGCGCAGCAATCTTGGTGTGCAGTTCTTCGCCCACAAGAATTTCCGCGCTGTTGGTCTTCTGCCCGGGAAAGAACGTGAGCGGGTTCAGCAAAAAGTATTGCCCAAACGAATCGCGGTCGTAGCTGGCGCCGCCAAACACATCGAAGGTGGTGCGGTCGTTCTTGATGACATGGTATCCGAAACCACCGCCATAAACCTGGCGAAGGTTCAGGTGTTGCAACTGGTTGGTTTCAAAGTCCGCCAGCGCGAAGACAAAGACGCGCGGACTGACGTTCAAGTCTCCGCGAACGCCGCCACGAAAATCAGTTGGCCGTGGTGCGGGTCGGCGGCGTGCTGTTGTCGTTGGCATAGACATAGGTGCTGTAGACCGTCAGTTTGTCGCGCGGTGTTTCGCGCACCGCGGTCGTGGCCAGCGTATAGGAGAGCGTCGAGGAATTGCCGCTGGTCAGCGCCAGACCCGTGTCCAGCAGGCCGCTCCAGAAGTAATTGAGCTTCGGATGCGCCATTTTTTCCGCTTCGGTGTCGAAGCTCTTCTGCTCCACATCATTCCGCACCGCTACGATACTGTCCTTCTCCGCGGGTGCCGCTGCGGCGCCTGGGCCCGTGACCACGAATTTGCCGTCCGTAGTGCTCACCTTGCCGGAAAGCTGCTGGCCGTCCTTTAACGTCAGATGCAAATCCTGCGACGATTCAATGGCGGTAACCGCGTCCCACTCGATGGTGATATCGCCCGCGAATTCCGTCTTCAGAAGAAGTGTTTTGCCGTCGCCGGAAACGATGGTTCCGGAAAAACGATCCCCATTCTTCAAAGTAACCTTATCAACATCGGCGGCGAGCGCCACCGACGCGAACAACAACACCACTGTTCCCAGCAAAAGACTGCGACGCATTTGCGTCCTCCTCATAAATTTTCGGTCTTAGGCAGTCTGCTTCCAGACTGCACGCGGGCGGGCACAGGAACACTTCCCTATAACACTGGGTGGTTGGTAGTGTAATGAAATCAGGGAATCCCCGCAAACATTCTGTCGGACGGCGGGATTCGTGGCCATCCGGTTCGGCAATCCTTTATACTGGATGAGTCTTTTCTTCGATCGCAGGGGTGAGCCAGCCATGCGCCGGGAAGCTTCGCACTTCCCGAGCCTTCGGATGTGGTCCTTTCCAGGAATTCGGAATCCAATGTGCGTGAGCGGCTCCTGACATCAATTTCTAGGGGGAAGAGTGAAAAGCAGCCGTCTGGGTGTTCTCCGTGGAGTTCTATTTCTGTCCATCCTGGCTCTTGTGAGCTGCGGCAAACCGCAATCCACCTCGGATAACCCTTCATCCAGCTCGCGAAATCCTTCTGTTCGTCCCACCATCGTGTTCATGACCGACTTCGGCACCGCCAACGACGCGGTGGCCATCTGTAAGGCCGTGATGATCGGCATCGCCCCCGATGCGCGCATCATGGATATCACTCATCAAGTCACGCCGTTCTCGATTGAAGAGGGAGCGCGATTCCTGGCGGGTGTCTCGCCCTACTACCCAGCAGGGACGGTCTTCGTTGCGGTCATCGATCCCGGTGTTGGCACTTCCCGCCGCGCCGTGGTGGTGAAAACAAAAAAAAGCCAGTATTTCGTGCTGCCCGACAACGGCCTGGTTTCCCCGGTGGTCGAGCGCGATGGTCTGGACTCCGCTCGCGAGATTTCGAACACCAGTTGGATGATTGGTGAAAATGTCTCATCCACTTTCCATGGACGCGATATTTTTTCGCCCGTAGGCGCTCACCTGGCCGCCGGTTGGGATTTCACCCTGGTCGGCCCGGTCGTTCCGCAACTGATTCGCCTCACCTCCAAAGTTTCCACCACCACCGACAAGGGCATCGACGGCGACTTGATCGGGCTCGACGATCCCTTTGGCTCCGTTATCACCGATATTCCCGCCGACGAGTTCAAGACCCTAGGTTACAAAATCGGGGAGCGCGTTACCGTGCTCTTGGACAAGAAGCCTTTCACCCTCCCTTACGTCAAAACCTTCATGGATGTGCCGGTGGGTGACCCTCTGCTCTATGTGGATTCGCGCGGCCGCATGGCCCTGGCACTGAACCAGCGCAATTTTTCGCAAGTAAACAAGGTCACACCGCCGGGAACGATTTTCATTCCAAAAAAGGGAGTGCCCCTCAAGGCGAAGTGATGCAATTGCGGGCACAGGTCTTCAGCGCTGCCCGGGGGGAGAGTTTGTTTCAAACGCAGGAGTTTCGACTCGCTGCACGGATCCCATTCATAAAGGAACGCTCATGAGACTACGAAGTACCATTTCACTAGGGCTGCGGATGACCACGGCATTGTTCTTGCTCCTCGTTTTGTCAGGGGTTACTTCGATCGCACGGGCACAGTCCTTCCGCGGCGGGATTCGTGGCGAGGTCACCGATGCGAAGGATCTTCGCGTTGCCGGCGCCAAGATTATCGCGCGTAACCTGGCCACCAGCGAGACGCGCGAAATTACCGCGGATGAGTCCGGCGAATTTCGTTTTGTGGAGTTGCCCGCGGGCAGTTACGAAATTTCCGCCATGGCGCCGGGTTTCCAGGAAGTCCACGCGCCGCAGGTTGTAGTGAATGTCGGCGAAGAGACGGTAGTCAATCTGCGACTGGCCAAGGTGAGCGAGAAGCAGGAATCCATTGTCGTGACCGAAGCAGTTCCGCTGGTCGACACGACGGACACTACGTTGTCGCAGGTGGTCGATCGCCAGCTCGTTGAGGAACTCCCCCTCAACGGCCGCGATTTCGGCAAGCTCGTCGCTCTCACGCCTGGCGTCACCGTCGAAGGCTCTGGCGTCGCGGGCACCGAAAAAGGCTTCGGCCAATTCAATATCAACGGCAACCGCGATCGCTCCAATAACTACGCGCTCGACGGCACCGACAACAACGATCCCTTCTTCAACAATTCCGCCTTGAACCAGGTGGGTATCACCGGGGCGCCGGCGACCCTGCTGCCTCTCGATGCCATCCAGGAATTCAACCTGCAATCGCAATTCGGCGCGGAATACGGCCGCAACTCCGGTGCGATGGTGAATATCGTCACGCGATCCGGCTCCAACAATTTCCACGGCTCGCTTTACGAATACAATCGCAACTCCAACTTCGACGCCCGCAATTATTTCAACACCAAGTTGAATCCTGACGGCTCTTTCAATCCGCAATCCCCTTTCAACAACAATAACTTTGGCGGCTCGCTGGGCGGCCCCATCAAGAAAGATCACGCGTTCTTCTTTCTCGCCTACGAAGGGCAGCGGGAAACAGTCGGGTCGGACTTCAATCTGGTTGTTCCCACCGCGGAACAAATTGCTACCGCGCGCGCCGAAGCTTTGGCGGTGAATCCCAGCATCAACATGGCGCCGCTCGACAAGATCATTGCCCTGATGCCCACCACCACCGATGCCGTCAACAATTTCCTGCCTTACACCGTGCAGGACACCAACAACAATAACAATCTGATCGCCAAGGTCGATTTCAATCTCAGCGAGAAAAACTCCATCACCGGCCGCTATGCCTTTGGACAAAGCAACCAGGCGTTTCCTCTGGGCTCTCTGGGCGGATTTGGCAGCGGTTCGCGAATCTCTACCTTCGAGCAGCTTTCCCCAACGCGCGTGCAAGTGGTGTCGGCCAGCTGGCTCTCCACGTTTTCGCCAGAAAAGGTCAACGAAGTTCGCTTCGGCTACTCCCGTTTCCGCACCAGCTTCAATTCCGCCGATGCCACTCCGGGAAATCCGAATTACATCGATCCGAGCGCCTTGGGCCTGGACATGGGCACGAATCACGTTGGCCTGCCGGAAATTGATTTCAATGGCGCGATTGAAAATTTGGGCGCCACTGCATTCAGCGTGCCGCGCGGCCGCGTCAGCCAGACCTACCAGATCCTCGACAACTTCACCTTGATTCGCGGCCGCCACACCATGAAGTTCGGCGGCGAATATCACCGCTACGATGTGCAGAGCTTCAACGACAACCTGGAGCGCGGGCTTGCTGGATGTTACCAACCTGAATGTCGACCCGAATTTCATTGTCGATTCACTCGCCAGCTTCTACCTCGGCAGTTTCTTCACGTCCACCGACACCGGCAGGACCAATCGCGACACCTTCAACAATAATCTTGGCTTCTTCGCGCAGGACGAGTGGCGCGTGCGCTCCAATCTCACCGTGATCGCCGGCCTGCGATGGGAATATTTCGGTCCGCTCGGCGAGAAAAACAATCTGCTCTCCAACTTCGATAAGAACGGCAATCTTGTGCAGGCTGGCTCGCCCACTTTGCCTCACGTCTACAATCGCGACCTGAATAACTTCGGTCCTCGCCTGGGAATCTCCTGGAATCCGCGCGCCAACACCGTGATCCGCGCTGCCTATGGCATCTATTACGATTACACGCCGCAGAACAACATGATCGCCAACTTCACCAATTCCGCCGGTTTGGCTACCAACCCGGTCCCTTCTCTCGCTGGGACCCCCAATTTTGTCGGCGGCATGGACTTCAATATTCTGGCGTGGACTGGCGGCGCAGCGGCTGGCCCGGTCTTTACGCCGACAGTGAACCCGCAATCAATTTTTATCACTGATCTCAATCTGCGCACGCCCTACGTCCAGAACTGGAACCTCAACATCCAGCAGCAAATCAACCCCGCCGTTGCGTTCGAAGTTGGCTACGTGGCAGCAAAGGCACCAAACTCACCCGCCTGTACGACAAAAATCAGGACCTTACCAATCCAAACTATGCCGTGATTGATGTCTTCTCCGGCGGCGCCAATTCCACGTATAACGCCTTGCAAACCACCGCGCGCCTTCAAAATTTCCACGGATTCTCCGGCTTTTCCACTTACGCGTTTGCCAAGTCGCTCGATGGCGCTTCCGACGGCATCGATTTCAATTTTGCCACCGCGGCGTTTCCGCAAAACTCCGATAACGTTGCCGCGGAAAAAGGTCCGTCGACGTTTGACACGCGTCATCGCTGGACCACCGCCCTCACCTACGTTGTGCCCACTTTTAATGCGCTGCCACACGCGCTGGGGGCTGGCTGGCAATTGAATACCGTCATCACCGTGCAGTCCGGCCGGCCGATTCCCATCATCACGTCCAACGACACCAGCGGCACCTTCAACTTTCACCAGCGTCCGAATGTGGTCGCGGGTCAGCCGGTCATTCTTTCCAACTGGTCGCCAACCACCGGCTATCTGAATCCCTACGCTTTTGCGCAACCCGCCGACGGCACTTTCGGTGACTTGGGTCGCAACCAAATCTACGGCCCCGGCTTCCGCAACCTGGATTTTTCTGTGACTAAGAATTTCCAGTTCCGCGAGCACTACACGCTGCAATTCCGCGCGGAGTTCTTCAATATCTTCAATCACCCGAACTTCGCTCTGCCTTCCAACGCCATCACTCCCGGTGTCAACGCGGACGGCACAACGAATCCGAACGCGGGCCCGGCAGGCTCCATCACGCAAACACCCGACGTGGCCCAAGGCAACCCGGGACTCGGCGGCGGCGGCCCCCGCGTAATGCAGTTCGGCGTCCGCTTCCAGTTCTAGCTTGAGTTGCAGCTCCTATTTGTGTAGGCGCCGCCTCTTTGCCGGGAACATTGTGAGCGGCTGACACGGGACGTTTGCGTCCCGGCCGAGTCGAGTTCCTTCCCTTTTTACAACTGGCTGGGCTCAGATGTGCAGTTTCTCGGACACATGAATTTACTCGGGTGACGACGAATAGCCTTTTGATACCGCCTTCCCATTTTTATCGAATCCGATAATCCATTCGCCAATGGAAATGCGGGAGAAATACCGGAATTCCGCAACGCAAAGCTTCGGGGAATTATCCACCGGGTCTCCCTCCCAGGACGGCGTAGAAAGGCACGCCCCTCCGTTTCCGGGGTTTCCAAAGCGCTTTAGGACTTCTGCCTTCGTTGCTCCAGGTATCAACCAAGCATAGGCTCTCTGGTAGAAAGTTACTTGGTACCAGATTGTAGCGAACACCAGAAAGATGACTCCGAATCCGAATCGTCATAGTGGCCTCGGTACAAATCGTATGGCTTAGTATTCATCCGATTCTAGTCCATTGCTCTCGGCCGACATCGGCTAATCCCAAACTGATCCGCCACCGCCTCGTGTGCCATTTGCTTTTTTATGGGCATCGAATGACAATCGCAAAGATTGCTGTGCACGAGGTTCGTCATGACTGAAGCCGTGATCGTTTCGTCCGTTCGCACGCCCGTTGGCCGCGGGTACAAAGGATCGCTGCGCACCAGCCGCCCGGATGATCTTGCCGCCCTGGTGATCAAGGAGGCGCTGGCTCGGGTTCCGGCGCTCGACGCCAAGGAAATCGACGACGTGATCCTCGGTTGCGCCATGCCGGAGGGCGAACAGGGTATGAACGTGGCGCGCATCGCGGCATTGCGCGCCGGCCTTCCCGTGGAAACCTCCGCCATGACCGTGAACCGCTTTTGCGCCAGCGGTCTGCAAGCCATCGCGTTAGCTGCTGAACGCATTCGCAGCGGCGCGGCGCAAGTGATTGTCGCGGGCGGCACCGAATCCATGTCCCTGGTGCCCATGGGCGGAAACAAAATTTCGCCGAATCCCTGGCTCGTCGATCATTACCCCGACGCGTATATCAACATGGGCCTGGGCACCGAAAATATCGCCATGAAGTTCGGCATATCGCGCGAGCAGGCTGACCAGTTTGCTGTCGACTCGCACAAGAAAGCCGTCGCCGCCCTCGCCGCCGACAAATTCAAGGACGAAACGATTCCCGTCGAGGTGAAGATCACTTCCCTGCCCAACGGCAACGGTGCCAAGCCCAAAACCGCCCCAAAGCCCGCGACGGAATCGTTCGTGTTCGCCAAAGACGAATTGCCGCGCCCGGATACTTCGATGGAAGTGCTCGCAGGCTTGAAGCCGGCATTTCACGCGAAGGGCACGGTCACTGCGGGCAACAGTTCGCCGATGAGCGATGGCGCCGCAGCGGTCGTGGTGATGTCCGATGCCAAGGCTGCGCAGCTGGGACTGAAGGCGCAGGCCCGGTTCGTGGCTTACGCGACGGCTGGCTGCAAACCTGAGGAATTCGGCATCGGCCCGGTTTACGCGATTCCCAAAGCGCTGCAAATAGCAGGATTGTCGCTGGCGGATTTGGCGGCCATTGAATTGAACGAAGCCTTCGCCGCGCAATCGCTCGCCGTGATTCAGCAGGCCAATCTCGATCCGGCGTGTGTCAATCCCAATGGCGGCGCGATCGCGCTCGGCCACCCGCTCGGCTGCACCGGTGCGAAACTCACCGCGTCGCTCATCCGCGAATTGCAACGCCGCAACGCCCGCTACGGCATGGTCACCATGTGTATTGGAGGCGGCATGGGCGCCGCCGGCATCTTCGAACGCCTCAGCTAGGCGCGTCTATTCCAGCTACTATCGTGGCGAGGAAAATCCGTCCTCGTAGCCTCTCCGGAAATAAGCCTCAGTGCGATCGTCAAAACGATCCGCGTACCGCGTGTAATTCGGGTTCCTTCTCTCCTGATAATCTTGGCGCCCAAAACGGTAGCCTGCGTCGTAACTCTGTTTCTCGGCCGACTGCATTTGGCTGAAATCGGCTCGACCGCTGTCGTAGCCATCGTAATAGCCTTCGATGAAAGCGTCCTGCTTGTCGGGATCGAATTGACCCTTGTGCCTGGCATACGAGCGTCGAAGGTGCGCGCGGGCATCCTGCACTCCAAAGCTGTAGCCCTGGTGGTAGGCACCTTTTTCTCCTCGTGCCTCACCGTCGTTGTCCCGCTCCCGGTGATCCCGATCCCTATTCCCGGCGGGAGCATCTGCGACCAGCGAGAAGCGGAATTTCTCGGCATATTTTTCGATCGGCCGCCACAGTTGCCAGCCCACTCCGTTTGCGCGCGAGGCATCCGGCACATCGATGCATTTGCCGAAACGCGATGTGATTCGGAACAGTCCCTCGCCGGCGTCTTCGATCATCCAAAGTTGATTTTGACTGCCGTTTTGCGGCGCAAGCATCAAGCGCGCTTCGTCGCGCGGGGCGCCGCCAGCGATGTCCAGAAGCATCCCGTTTTCTGCGGATCGCATGTACACGTAGCCATTTCCCGCCATCTCGATATCCCACAACTGGCTTTTTTGATTGCCGAATTCCCACTGGTGGATCGTTCCGTCGTTCCTGTCGATGTCCATGAACTTATCGCTGGCTGCATTTTGGATCTTGTATCGCCCGGGCCGGATGCGCGGACCCTGCGCACTGGCGATCCGTACTGGGATCGCAAATGCAATCACGCATAGCACAGCTGCGAAATAGCAGGAACGAGTGGCCACCCGCGGCGCAAAGCTGGACCTGATCATGGCAGATTCTCCTGAGAGTCGAATGAAGGTTAATGCCATGATAGCCCGCAGCAAATTTTCACTTCAGCCGGGTGAGCAAGATTGTTGCCTGTCAGGCACCTGTCCGAAACCTGACCCAACCAAAACGGTCTGTAATTCGAGGAGAAACCAGGATCGTTAGCTCTTCGACTTCCACAGGCCCACGGTGTTGCCTTCGGGATCCTGCATCCACGCAAATGTGCCGGCGGGGATGTTCACCGGCGGAACCAGTGTCTTGCCACCGAGCGACTCCGCCTTTTTCAGCGCCGCTCCCACATCTTCGACGTCGACATAAAAAATCGTGTATTGATGCGGTTCGTGCCCCAACGCCGTGATGTGTCCCCCAATTCCGGGAGTTACCGGCGCGATCATTCCCGCTGGCCCCAGCGGTTCAATTTTCCAGTCGAACATCTTGGCGTAAAACTCGTGCGTCTTCTTGGAATCACGGCAACCTATCTCAAAATGTACGACCGGACGCCCCATGAGATTGCCTCCTCTTTTCGCGGCACCCAACGGATGCCGGGCAGTCTGCCACAGTCCGCCGGTGTTTGCCACTGGACCCTTGCGCGGGCACCCCGACGCTCCCGGTTGTCCATAAGCGTGTCCTATTGCAGAGGCACAGCCAGCCCATGTACAATTTGCGAATTGCATTTTTTTCAAACGAGTGTTTGAATTCACTCGCGGCACCTGGCCGGCAAGGAGCGTCACCCATGGCGACCTCGGTTCTCACTAAACCCGCAGCAAAGGGCGGAAGCTTTCTCCTGGAATCCCCTGCACCGCAGGACATCTTCACTCCTGCGGATCTGACCGACGACCAAAAGCTGATCGGGCAAACCGCAGAAGAATTCGTGATCAAGGAAGTCTTTCCGCACGTTAAGGACCTCGAGGCCAAGAAGCCCGGCCTGATGCCGGAGCTCGCGCGAAAGGCCGCGGAACTGGGCCTGATGAGCGGGGGCACGCCGGAACAGTATGGCGGCGCGGGACTCGATAAGATTTCCACCACCATCCTGACGGAAAAAATTTCGATTTACGGCGGATTTGCCACCACGCACGGCGCACACGCCGGCATCGGCACTCTCCCCATCGTGTATTTCGGTACGGAAGAGCAAAAGAAGAAGTATTTGCCGAAACTTGCCAGCGGTGAGTTCATCGGCGCCTACTGCCTCTCTGAACCGCAAGCGGGCAGCGATGCGCAAAATTCTCTTACCCGCGCGGAACTCAACAAGGAAGGTACCCACTACATCCTGAATGGCCAGAAGATGTGGATCACCAACGGGGGCTTCGCGGACCTCTTTATCGTGTTCGCCAAAGTGGATGGCGAGAAGCTCACCGCCTTCCTGGTCGAGAGAACTTTCCCCGGATGCAAGCCCGGCAACGAAGAACACAAAATGGGCATCCACGGCAGCTCAACCACTCCCATCTTCCTGGAAAATTGCATGGTCCCGAAGGAGAACCTGCTCCACGAGATCGGCCGCGGCCACATCGTCGCGTTCAACGTCCTGAACGCCGGACGCTTCACTTTAGGTGCCTCCTGCGTGGGCGGCTCCAAGCACGTGCTGATGACTGCCTCCAAGTATTCCAAGGAGCGCAAGGCCTTCGGCAAATCTATCGGTGAATTCGGGCTGATGAAGGAAAAGCTGGCGGAGATGGCCGTACGGATTTTCGCCGTGGAGTCCATGATTTACCGCAGCGCCGGCTACATGGAAGCAACCATGCACGCCGCGTCGGGTTCCGGTGACTCCACGCAAAACAGCATGAAGGTTCTGGAGGAGTACGCCATCGAGAGCTCCATCGCCAAAGTGTATGGCAGCGAGATGCTGGACTTCGTCGTGGACGAAGCGGTGCAGATCTTTGGCGGCTACGGTTTCCACGAAGATTATCCCGTCTGCCGCGCTTATCGCGATTCCCGCGTCAACCGCATTTTCGAAGGCACCAACGAAATCAACCGCATGCTCATCATTCAGATGCTGATGAAGCGCGCAATGGGCGGCCAGTTGCCGCTGATCCCCGCCGCCATGAAGCTTGCGGACGAAATTCTCGCCGGCCCGTCCTACGAAGAAGCGCCCGAAGGAGTACTTGCCGAGGAAGCGCGCGTCATTGCCAATTGCAAGAAGATCTTCCTGCAAGCAGCCGGTGGCGCCATGCAGAAGCACCGCGAAAAACTTGCCGAGGAGCAGGAATTGATCGCCGCGCTCGCGAACATCGTCATGGAGATTTACGCCATGGAATCGAGCTTACTACGCGCGCAGAAAGCCGCCGCCAACAAAGGCGAAGCCACTGCTTCCGTGATGATCGACACCGCGCGCGTGTTCATCTCCGACGCCGCCGAACGCATCGACCATGAAGCCAAGCGCGCCCTCGCCGCCGTTCACGAAGGCGATATGCTCACCACACAATTGGCCGTACTCCGGCGCTTCGGAAAGCGCCCCACCGTGGATACCATCGCGCTGCGTCGTCGCGTGGCAGCCGCCGTCCAGGCCCAGGATCGCTACCCGTTCGAGGGTCGCTAATTCGCCGGGCGTCCGCGGCTCTTCCGCAAGGCCCAAATCAGGTACGCAGCTAGAACGATCAGCAGCGGAGCCGTGTACACTCCTGGCGCCGGCCCTTCAAACTGCACCGACGGCACGGTGCGCCCCCGAATTGCCGCCAGGATGTGCCCGGTTCCATTCAGCAGTTGGATTCCCGCGAACACATACGCCAGCGGCCGCAACCACCTCGCGTTTCGATAGGCCCACGGCGTAAGCACCAGCAGCACCAGATTCGCCACCAGCAGCGCCGCCAACCAGGTTCGAAATTGCATGTCCATCCGCGGAAACCACGAGAAATGCCCATAGAGTGCCAGAACAGTGGAATTGTAGTAGCTGAGAAAATCGTGCGCCGCTTCGTCCCAAGCGTGCATTGCGAACGCTAGGCACAACAAAAGCCACGGGGTCCCAAAACTGGTAGCGGCAGGCGTTGTCTGCTGATCCCCCACGTACATTCGCCTTTCGTGGTTAACCGCTTAAGGAGTACTGTTCAATAGTTATTTCTCTTCTGTATATGTCGTGCCGGACACAAGTACCGGACACGAGTGTATCCCAAAATGAAACTCCGCTAGACTAAAAGGAAGGGCTAGTACCAGGACAGATCGTTGACCACACTGCCTATTTCTCGACGCCTCGCTGTCGTGGCGCTTGCCGTGGTCGCCCTCCACGTTTGCACCATTGTGTTTTTTGGAACACGTCCTCTGGGTTCCCTGTTTGGCAATCTTCTCCAAGTTTTCTGCAGCCTCTTGGCAGCCGCCATGTGTTTCCGCGCGGCCCGTCGCGTTCATGGCTTCAGTCAGTCCTTCTGGATTCTCATTGGCGTCGGCATGGGAGTGTGGGCTGTGGCCGACCTTGGGTGGATGTACTCCGAACTTGTGCTGCACACCATACCCGAGCCCGGCTCGATTGTTCGGTTCCTTTTTGACACTCAGGGCATGTTCTTCGTCATGGCCATCTTCCTGAACCAAGAGAAGGAAGACGCTAAGGTCGATCTGGAGGAGGCCCTGGATTTCATCCAGATTGGCATTCTCTTTTTCTTTATCTACTTCGGAATGTATTTCCTTCCGGTAGCCAATCTTGCTCCGCATGCCGCACTCGGCCGGGAGATGACCGTCGTCTTCCTTATTGACGCGGGAATTGTCTTGCTTTGCCTGGTGCAATGGAGGCGCGGGCGCTTGCCGCAGGTGCGTGCGCTCTACGGTGGGCTTGCGCTGTACATCCTCATTTATGCAGCTTTTTCAATGGCCGCGGAGTACTTGCAGAGTTCCCAGGAGCAGCCCACGGGAACCTGGCTCGATCTGGCCTGGTCTCTTCCTCTTTTGTACGGCGCGTATTGGGCCGCCACGTGGCAGCCGATGGAAAGCAGCTCAGCCCGCATTCAATTGCGAGCCAAATCTCTCACTGAACTCCTGATCAACAATGGCATGTTCATCCTCGCGCCCATGATCATTCTCTTCCAGGTGGCGCAACTCGGTCCCGGCTGGAAAGTGATTCGCTTCAGCCTTCTGGGCATCTCGTTGGGTTGCTACGCCATGCGCATCGGCCTTCAGCAATTCCGCCGCCAACGCGACGAGGAAACCGTGCGCCGCCAAACCCTGGCGATGGACTCATCCGCCGACGGCATCGCCATTCTGAATGAAAAGGGAGTGCACATCTACGCCAACGAAGCGTTCGCGCGCATGTTCGGTTTTGAGGGCGCGAAAAACATCGTGGGCCAGCCCTGGCGCATCGTCCACGCGTTTCAGGAAATGGATCGCCTGGAACCGGAAATTCGCCGCTCGCTGGCGCAGGCTCGCCGGTGGTCCGCGTCCGTGCTGCTTCGCCGCCCCGACGCTTCGCGACTTCCCGCTGAGTTGACCATTACCGCCATGCCCGATGGCGGCACCGCGTGTGTCTGTCGCGACTTGTCGCTACGCCATCAGGCCGAAAAAGCTCGCGAAGAAGCCGAAACGAAATACCGCATGCTGGTCGAGCACGTCAACGCCATCGCCTACATCGCCGAAATCGGCATCGATGGCCAATGGTTTTACGTCAGTCCCCAGGTCGAAACCATTCTCGGCTATACCCCCGATGAGTGGCTGCCCATTTCCCACAATTGGGCCAGCCTAATCCACGCCGACGATGTCGCAACGGTGATGGCAGCGGAGGAGGCCAGCAAGAGCGGGCTGCCTTTCCAGGCCGAGTTCCGCATCAAGCGGAAAGATGGCCGCGAAGTGTGGCTGAACGATACCGCGGTGGTGGTGCAAGGCAGCGATGCCCATCCGGTGATGGAAGGCATCATGGTAGACATCACCGATCGCAAGCATCTGGAAACCCAGTTGCAGCAATCCCGCAAGATGGAAGCTGTGGGCCGGCTCGCTGGAGGCATCGCGCACGACTTCAATAATCTCCTCACCATCATCACCGGATACACGGACCTGGCGCTCAGCCGCGCCGCCATTCCTCTCGAGCTGCGCGGTGACATTGAGCGCATTGAAAACGCAGCGGCGCGCGCAGCGGCGCTGGTTCGCCAGCTCTTGGCGTTCAGCCGCAAACAGGTTCTGCAGCCCAAGATCCTGGACCTGAATTCCATCGTAGTGAATCTGGACAAGCTGCTGCGCCGACTAATGGACGACAACATTGAGATGACCACATCGGTCAGCCCAAACGTAGGCAAAGTGAAAGCCGACCCGGCACAAATCGAACAAGTGCTGATGAATCTGGTTGTGAACGCGCGGGACGCCATGCCGCAAGGTGGGCGCATCGTGATTGAAACCGGCAACATCGATCTGGATTCCACGTATGCCGATGGGCACGCCACCGTCAAGCCCGGACGCTATGTGATGCTGGCGGTTTCCGACACTGGCGTGGGCATGGATCGCGAAACGGTGGCTCACATCTTTGAACCCTTCTACACCACCAAGGAGAGCGGCCGCGGCACGGGCCTCGGGCTTTCCACCGTTTACGGTATCGTGAAGCAAAGCGGCGGCTATATCTGGGTGTACAGCGAGGTCGGCAAGGGCAGCTCTTTCAAAGTTTATCTGCCGCGCGTTGAGGAATCCGTGGATGACACCGCTCCACTGCCGATACAACCTGATTCCCAGCGTGGTTCGGAGACGATTCTCCTTGTCGAGGATGAAGAAGCGGTTCGTGATCTCATTCAGACCGTGCTCAACGATCAGGGTTACAACGTCATTCCCTCTCGCGATACCCAACATGCTCTGCAGATCGCCGAGACCTTCGCCCACGAAATCCATATGCTGCTCACCGATGTGGTGATGCCCGGAATGAGCGGCCGCGAACTGGCTGCACGCATCTCCGCGCGGCGGCGAGGCATTCGTGTTCTCTTCATGTCGGGTTATACGGACAACGTGATCACCAGCGGCGGGGTGCTGGAAAAAGGCATCACGTTCCTGCAGAAACCGTTCTCACCGGGTCAACTCGCTCAGAAAGTCCGCGACGTCTTAACGCGCACAACCTTCGCCTGACATCCTTCTTACGTCTTCTCTCTGCACCTGCGTTCCTCTGTGTCTCTCTGTGGTGAATCTCCTGCCTTTCCGCTCAGCTCACCCACATACTCATGTCCCACTACGGCTTGTCGGCGCTTGTACTCACTTCTTTCGGCTTGTTAATAGTGCTCAACGTCTCCACATTAAATCGTTTGTAATCCGAATAGCGCTGTGCCACGTTTACCTTGAAGCCCTTCACCAGCAACACACGCACTCCGATATGCGCCTCCATGTACGTAGGCAACCATACTTCCCCGTTCACATACGCCTGCTCGAACACGAAACTCGTCCCCTTCTGCAAATTCGCCACCATCCCGCCGGCGAACCGCATATCGTTCACAAAATACGCCTCCAGCCGCACCACGTCGTGCGCCTTTTCGTCCACCCACACCACTCCCGCCAGATCCTTCACTACTTTCTCTTCCAGGTTCTTGGGCTTGTATTCGGGATTCGGCTCAAAATCGAACACCAGCACGTCTTGTCCGCGGAAGCGCTCACGCCTGGGATTCACGAACTGGCTCACGCGCAGGAATACCTCGATCCCCGGATCCTCATCATCCTTTTTCTGCTTACCCTCTTCTTTGGCCTTCTGTTCTTTCTCTTCCTTCTTCTTCGCCTCTTTCTGCGCCTCTTCAATATGCTTCGCTGTCTTTTCGTTTTCTTTCTTTTGATCTTCTTCGCTCAGCGGCTTGCCATCCTTTTTCACCAGTGTCGATATCTCATCGCCATTGAGGTAGAAGAAGGTGTACTCCTTCACGTCTTTCTTGGTGACCTTGCCGGTTTTGTCGTATTCGGTTTCTTCCTCGACGCGCGTCGCGGCGTAGTTCTCCTTAATCTTGTCGATCTGCTTCTGGTTCGCGTCTATCTCTTCAAACAGCTTTTTCAGGTCTGGAAGCTGCACTTGTGACTTCTTGGGAAAGTCGAAGACGCGCTCGCCCATGGTTTCATTGGTCGCCGCCTGTGTCACGTTGACGTCGTACACGTCCTTACCGCGACGAAGCTCAATCTTGTAAGGCACCTTCAGCCCGTTCACGCTCCGGTAATCGCCGTAGTAAATCTCCTGCGGGATGCCAGCGATGGTGGCCTTCTCTTCCACAACCAGGTGGGTCTGCGGATCAAAATAGACTTCCCATTGCACCCCGGTGGGAAACGTTAACGTCACCTCTTGCGCCTCATGTCCTCGCACCTGCGCCGTTCCCTTGTAAGCCGCGCCGATCTTTTTCTTGCTTAGCGCCACCAACCGCGTGTTGTAGTATTGCCCCGCGGCCTCCATTTGCAGCGCCTCGTCCCCCAACAGCGTGGCTACAGTTCCACTTTCCGTTTCATGCCAGGAAGATTTGCCGTTGTATGACTCGATCAACGTCTTCCCTTGCTTGCGAATTTCCACGTAATAGCGGTTCGGCTGCTTCACCTTAAACGTGTACGTGCCAGGATTCTGGTCTCCCTCGGCCCGGATCGTTCCGTCGAGGGAAAGCGTCTGCAGGTGATCAAGCGTCTTGCCGCCACCCGCCGCCTTCTTATATTGGTCGAGGATTTTCTGGGCGTCCTGCGCGGCCAGGCCCGGGACAAGACACAACGCGAACGCGAGGAGAAGCAGTCCAGTGATCGGTCGGCGCATGGTTCTACAGATGTAGATACGCACGATCCGACCAAAAGTTGCTTCCGCAGGGGTGACATGGGATCTAGTGGACCGCTCTAGTGGCCCGTTTTCGGCCGGCCAGCGAATTTCTGGTATAAGTCCTTTTGCCTGTTGTCCGTAGAAGTAAGCTGTCCCTTGATGAACAGGTATTTAATTTCCGTGGTCAGCTCCAGCGGGTCCCCGGTAGTCACAATCAGGCTCGCCACTTTTCCATTTTCGATGGTCCCCAGTTGGCCATCCAGTCCGAAGATTTGTGCCGGGTACAGCGTCACGGCCTTTAGCCCTTCCTCATACGGCAATCCGTGCGCCACCGCATTGGCCGCCTGTTGTCCCGAGCCGCCGCGCGAAGCTGTTGTCAAAGCTACCGAAGGCAAACTTCACCCCTGCCGCCTGAAGTTCCGATGGTTGCGTCATCAACCGATCGTAGGCGTCATCCTCTTCGGCCGGTTCACCCAACGTCGGCCGCAGGATCACCGCTACACTCTTGGAACGCAGCAGGTCCTTCACCTTGCCGGCTTCCTCTCCCCCGGCCAGAATCATGCGGACTTTCTGCTTATCGCAGAACTCCACCGCGTCGCGGATGTCGCGTGCGCGGTCGGCAAACACCAGCACCGGCATATCTCCTCGTACCACCGGGGCCATCGCTTCCAGCTTCACGTCTCGTTCAAAGGACACGCTGCCAGCTTTGTCCAGTGCCTGCGCATAATGGCGGGCCTGTTCGAACCAGTCCGCGAGTTGCTCCACTTGCTTGTCGTATTCCTTCTTGGCGTCGGTGTACGGCTTTTCCTTGCGCGTAAAGGTGCTGAAGTCGAAGCTTTGCGTTTCGATTTGCGGCCAATCGATCACCATCGCCGCATTCCTGCGGATCGCCATATCGTCCATCGTCCAACCGGCTAGATAAAACGCCGACGCTTGCCCTCCCACCAGACTGGAGGCGCCTCCGCTGTCAAATCCTCCACTCGCGGGCACCGCCATTACTTCGGTAATGCCTGCCGCGCGCGTCACGGGAATGTGCGTACTCGATGGAAACACGGCCGTCGCCGCCACCGCGTCGGGATTAAATGAACCCGTCTCCGTGGTGTCGACCGTTGCCCGCACCGCCGCAATTTCGCTCAGACCCATCTGCGTGACCGGGTCGAACAACCCCGGGTACACTTGCAGACCTTTCGCGTCGATCACTTTCACTCCCGCCGGAACGGACACGTTTGCGCCCACCGCGGCAATCTTTCCATCGTGGATCACCACCGTGCCATCCTCAATCGGCGCACCCACCAGCGTGAAAATCTTTGCGTGTGTAATCGCATAATCCGTCGAAGCGGCGGTCTGCGCGAAGCTCATCGCCGCCAATGCTCCATAAGCCACTCCCGCCGCCAGGACGCGCATACCGATTCTCGTGATAGTCATTGCGCACCTCCCTGTTCATCTTCCACTTGCGGCGGCTTCGGCTTCTCCTCCGGCTTTTTTTCTTCAGGCTTTTTTTCTTCGGGCTTCTTCTCGCCTTTCTTCTCGCCCGCCTCGTCTGGCTTCTTCTCCTTTTCGGCGGCCTTCTTGGCCTTCGCAAGCAGGTCTTTCTTTTCCTGTTCTAAAGCGCCGCGTCCGGCAATTTCCTTGTCGCGGTCGAAATAGACGCGCCCATCAATCAAGGTCTTCTGCACCACGGCGTAAGCGCTCATGGGGTCGTGGTTGTAGATCACCAGGTCGGCATCCTTGCCTACATCGATTGAGCCGACGCGCTTCTCGATTCCCAGTTGTATGGCGGGATTCAGTGTCACCATCTTCAGCGCGTCGTCGTGCGACATTCCGCCATACAGCATGGACTTCGCCGCCTCCTGGTTCAGGTGCGTGGCCTCCGCCGCATCATCTGAATTGATGGACACCAACACACCGCGTTGCGTCATCAGCGCGGCGTTGTATGGAATCGCATCGTACGCTTCCACCTTGTACGCCCACCAATCAGAAAATGTGCTCGCGCCCGTCCCGGCCGCCGCTATTTCATCGGCCACCTTGTAGCCTTCCAGCACGTGCTGGAATGTCTGTACTTTGAATCCGTACTCCTTCGCCACGCGCAGCAGCATCAGGATTTCGTCCTCGCGGTAGCAGTGCGCGTGCACGTAGCGCTTTCCTTCCAGCACCTCCACCAGGGGATCCAGTTTCAAATTGCGTTGCGGCGGAATCACGTTCTTCTCTCCCGCCGCCACTCGTTTGTTGTAGTCGTCCCACGACTTTTTGTAATCCTTCGCCTCCGTGAACGCGCCGCGAATGGTTTCTTCCACGCCCATGCGCGTGGCGGGATAGCGGTCTGGCATGCCCGGCGTGCGGAAATTAGAGCGTTTCGGGTTCTCTCCCAGTGCGAACTTGATGCCTGGCTTCGCCCCTTCAAATGGCAATTTGTCTGCGGGTTGGCCCCAGCGCAGCTTGATCACGATCGTTTGCCCGCCAATGGCGTTTGCTGAACCGTGCAGCACATTCGCGGTAGTTACGCCTCCCGCCAAATCGCGGAAAATCGCGATGTCATCGGAATTCACCACGTCGGCAATGTTCACCATCGACGACACCGAGACGCTTCCTTCATTCACACTGCCATCCACCGCGATATGCGAATGGCAGTCGATGATCCCCGGCGTTACAAACTGCCCGGCCGCGTCAATTACCTGCGCGTCGGCCGGTGCTTTGAGCGAAGTCCCCACCGCCGCGATTTTCCCGTCCTTAATAAGGACGTCGCCCTTCTCAATCGTTCCATGGGATACCGTCAAAATCGTGGCGTTGCGAATCAGAATCGCGGAAGGCGTATTTTCCGCGCCGCAAATCGCTGCCGCGCCCACCACCACAGCCGCGAGCGCCACTGCAACCTTCATCCATGCGTTCATTGCGCACCTCCTGCGAGCGTCGCGTGGTTCGGCTTCGTTCCCGTAAATTCAAATGTGTATCCCATCGCGCTGATTGACCCCTTCATGGTTTTTCCGTCGAATGTTCCGGTGAACGTAACATCCGTGGGGCTGCCGTTGATTGGCAAGCTGATCATAAAGGTGAATTTGTCTCCGCTCAGGTAGCCGCTGAATACGTTCCCGGTGCCGCGGTTTCCCGTTACCGTGCCGCTCAACGTCCCGTCGCTCGCCATGGTCAGGTCCGCGCTGGACTCTTCATCGCCTTCGGGCGTGCTGTAGCTCAGTCTCCATTTCCCGGTCAAATCACCCTTCGGGGGTTCGCTCGGTCGCAATGGCTCGCGCAGTTCATATTTCCGGCCATCGACAAACACCATCTTCACCTTGGTTTTTTTGTCGAACAGGTCGCCATCCGTCACCACCAGGTTCGCGATCTTCCCCTTTTCGATTGATCCGGTTATTTCTGCCACTCCAAAAATCTCGGCGGGAGAAAGCGTCAGAGCACGTAGTGCCGCCTCCGGGCTCAATCCCGCATCAATCGCCTTCTTCACGGCAGGCAAAATATCCTTCGGCGTGGCGATCCCTCCCGAATAAAACGCAAACTTTACTCCGGCCTTTTCCAGCGCTGCCGGTGAGGACGGCGCGCGATCGCGGAATCGCAGCGTCCTCAGCGAGGGCGTCGTGTCCGGGTCCGCATCTTTTTCCGCTTCCGGCCACTTCAAATCCACCAGTACCAGCATCTTTTTCGCGGCAATTTCCGGCGCCACTTCGTAACCCATCTGCCCGCCATACAGCACCGCGTTCAATTTCCATTCTTCCGCCAACTGCAGCGCGCGCCGGATCTGCAGCGACGTGTTCCCCGGTATTAGCACCACGGCATGCTTCCCGAGCGCCTCCGCCAGCGTCGCTTCAGTGCGGTCATATTTCGGCCGCTCCGTTCCGCGGCGATTCTTTTCATATGCTGCTTCCGCTTGCGTGCCCCAATTCGTGTCCAGCCAAACCTGCCGCACGTACGCAATCGATCCCATCAGCGAACTGGGAAAATTCCGAAAGCCTCCCCAAGTTTGCAGCGACACAGGAATCGCCACCGGCTCTTTCACTACGAAATTGCCCGGCCGCTCTCCTCCCAAATCCAGAATCGCTGCCTGTCCGGGAAAAATTCCGGCCTTTGGCGCAGAGATTGTGGTCGTAAATCCGGCCGCGCGCCAGCTCTCGATCTTCGGATCGCTGGGATTCACTTCATCCGCGGCATTGCGCCACGGCGTCGTCAGGGGCCGATCTTCCGGCCCGCGCGAAATTGCGGCCTGCTGTCCGCCCCCGCCACCTCCGCTCGGAGCGGCTCCGCCACTTTGCGCGAGAGCAAGACCCACATCCGTGAATCCATCGATTAGCCCGGGGTATACAATCAGCCCTTTGCCATCGATCACCCATGCGTCCGCCGGTATGGTTACGTTCGTGCCGACCGCCGTGATCACTCCGCGCGACACCACCACCGTCGCATTTTCCACCGGTGCCGATCCTACCGGAACGACTTTCACGCCGCGAATCGCGAAACTCCGTGGCTCGCCTCCTTGCGCGGACAATCGCGCCGCACCGCCAAGGCTCATACACATCGCAACAAATACAACTAACCACACGCGTGGGCGAACGCTTCCAAAACTCATGCTTCACTCCTTGATTCTTCGTGCGAAGTGGCGAACTGGCATCGCCGCAGACCCTTGAGGCTAGTGGCAACATGCCCTTCACGTCAAGCGCGCTCGAAAAAAATGGGACAGGCCATTGCCCGTCCCATTCGTATTTTCTGTTTTTTGTTTCGATCGACTAGGGCTTCTTTTTCTTCCCGCCCAACAATCCGCCCAACTGGCCCAGCGCCCCGGCTGCTGCGGGATTTCCACCCGCTAGGCCCTGAAGGCCTGTTGTGGCGCCGCCTGCTCCACCGCCCGCGCAGGTCAACTGTGATTTCAGCAGGCTGGCCGTCGCTCCGCCCACATCCGGCATGAATTGCGGATTCGCGGTCGTGCCGTGAACCTGCAGCGGCACCTTGATTCCGCCACTCTTGCAATTCGCGGCTCCTCCGCCTAACGCACCGCCCAGGGCACTGTTCAACGCACCGGTCGCTGCCCCACCGGCAGCGCCAGCCGCCGCGGTCACCATTGCACTGTTCACGGTTGCCACCAGGTTAAAGTTCATGTTGTTCTTGGAATCCAGAGTTCCGCCGCCCACGACCGTTCCTAGCGACGGCACCACCAAATCCATGTTGTCTGCTTTTAACCCCGTCGGCGCCATGTGCACGTTCGACGTGAACTTTTCGATGTCCAGGTCGTTCCCGGTTTTGATTCCGGCCAGTGATCCAATCGCCGCCATCTTTGAGCCCAGATTGAATCCGGCCAGTTTCCCATTGAACAATCCAATGGTCCCGTCCGTGACCAACTTGTTCGTCGGTCCCGTCACGCGCAGATTCGCGCTCAGCGTTCCCGCGGTCAGTTTCGATCCTGACGGCAGATTAATCCCTAGCGCGGGCAAAAACGCTTCCAGGTCCGTTGCCGGCAAGTTCTGCCCCTCCACTTTCAAGTCGACGACAAAATCGTCTCCCTCCGATTTGTACGTTCCGGACAGATTCGATTTGGCGTTGCCAATTTTCGCCACCGACGGATTGATTACTCCCGTGCCCTTTTGCAGATCGTATTTCGTATCGAAGTCCAGCGTCAGCGGCACTCCCGACGCTTGGCCGCCCGCTACCAGCACGGCCTTCGACAGCTTCATCGTTCCCTTCGTGGCCATCACGCCACCTTGGCTCACCAGCGTCGCGGCCATATCCACGATGCCGCCCAGTCCCATGGACGGATCCAGAAATCCCGTGGAGGCCAGATTCAGGTTGGCGATATTCAACTTCACGTCTTGCGGCGTCAGCGCGGCATCCTTTTGGTCCACCGGACCCACTTTTCCATCGATTTTCATGGTGCCGCCGCCCGGTAATCCCATGGAGAATTCCACCGGAAAACTGCTGTTCATAGCCACATCGTGGGCCGTCAAATTCACGGGCGTGTACACGCTGCGCTTCTGTGAACTGGTGGTCCCCAGGGTGATCTGCCCGTCTTTCAACTCCAGCGTTTTAATGGTCAGCGATTCCGCGGTCTTATTGGAACCGCTGCTCGTTGACGAGGGCGCCGAATTCCCTCCGATCGACGAGAAATTCCACTTTCCCGCTAGGATTTTTCAGCATCGTCACTTGCGGATTCACAATTTCGATCCCCGTCACATTCACTTGCTGCGAAAAAATCAGCGGCATCAACTCCACGCCCACCTTCACGGATTTTGCCGTCAAGAACGGGCCGTTGTTGAACTTCGGGTCGTCGGCAATTGACAGATTGTCAATTCCCAGCGATCCGCTCAGGATCGATAAACTCAAGTTGCCCAACTCCACTTTTCGTCCGAGCGACGCTGATGCTTTTTGCTCAATCGTCGGCCGGAACTTGTTCACCGGGATCAGGAACGGCACGATGAACAACACCACCAGCAACACCACCACGGCGATTGCGACCCATTTCAACTTACTGCTCATGGAATCCTCCAACTAGGTGGGCGTAGGCGGGCGCCGCTCTTGCACTCGGCCCGATGATACCACAGCGTCCTTTTTCGCTCGCGGTGCGATTTATATTCGAGATCTGGAAAGCTAGTACTACACCTGCAAAACGTCTCCCTCGCGTGCCACCATTTCGTATAGCACGGGGTTCACAAAGAAACCCAGCAACAATCGCGACAACAGTCCCGCCACCACCACAATCGCAAACGGCTTCTGCGTGTCGCTTCCCACTCCGGTGGACAATGCCGCCGGCAGCAGTCCCAGGCACGCCACCAGCGCCGTCATCATGATGGGCCGCAATCTCAGCAACGAAGCCTCTCGCGTGGCTTCCCGCACGCTCTTTCCCTCCAGACGCAGCTTGTTGATGTAACTCACCAGAATGACGGCGGTCTCCACGGAAACGCCGAGCAAAGCCAGCAGACCCAGGGCGCTGGAAACGCTCAGCGGCGTATGCGTAAGCTTCAAGGCAATCAGCGCTCCCACGGGTTCGGTAATGACCACGCCGATCGCAATAGTGATGGGGAATTTGAAGTTGCCGTACAGCGCGAAAAGGATCAGGAAGATCAGGAAAACGGCGAGCGGACCGATGATATAAAGCTGCGCCTTGGCATCCAGTAATTCGCTGTACTCGCCGCCCCAATCCAGCCGGTAACCCTCCGGCAGATTCACATTCTTGGCGATGTTTTTCATTCCGGATTTGACGATGCCTTCCAGATTTCGCCCTTCAATCGAAAACTGGATTCCGATGTAACGCGAGTTGTTCTCGCGATAGATGAACGATGCGCCGTTGGATTCCTTGATGTTCGCGAGTTCCGAGAGAGGGATTTGCTGGCCGGCGGGAGCGGGAACCAGCAGATTTCCGATCTCCCGCGCGCCAGAGCGGAACTTCGGGTCCATGCGCACGACAAGATCAAACAGTTTTTCTCCCTGAATTACCTGCGTGGCCGCCTGGCCGCCGATCGCCGCTTGCACCACGGCCTCGACATCGGCAATGTTGATGCCATAACGAGCGATCTTCGCTCGGTCCGCCTCGATCAGCAGGCTGGGCTGGCCAAGCTCTCGCACCACCGTCAGTTCGGTGAAACCCGGGGTTTTCTCCAGGACATTCTTGATCTCCACGGCTTTTTTCTCGAGCACATCGAGATCGGGACCGAAGATTTTTACCGCCAACGCGGACTTCAGCCCGGTCAGCGCTTCGTCTACCGCGTCCTCGGCGGGCTGCGTGAAATTGAAAATCACGCCAGGATAAGAGTCGAGTTTCTTCTGCAGGTCGGTGACCAACTGCTCTTTCGAGCGCACCGAGGTCTGCGACCACGATTTGTCGTTGTACGGTTTCAATCCAACATAAAACTCACAATTGAAAAATCCGGTGGGGTCTGTGCCGTCGTCGGGACGCCCGAGTTCCGAGCCCGTCACGGTGACCATCGGATATTGGATCAGCAGGTCGCGCACCTGCGGCGCAAATTTTGCCGCCTCTTCAAACGAAATGGTGTAGGGCATTGTGGCGCGGACCCACACAGCGCCTTCATCCAAATGCGGCAGGAATTCTCCGCCGATCAGCGGGATCAGCAGCAGCGTGCCGCCAAAGATCAGCAGCGACGACGACAATGGTGATTCCTGGGTGATTCAGGCACCATTCGAGTCGCCCAGAATACTGATCGCGAATCCAATTGAACACGCGGTTCTGCTTTTCCTTTACGCCCCGTGTGAACCAATACGACGCCAGCACGGGAACAACCGTGAGTGTCAGGATGAGCGCGCCCAGCAACGCAAATCCCATGGTGTCCGCCATGGGGTGGAAGAGTTTTCCCGCCGGCCCGCTCAGCGCATAAATCGGCAGGTAACCTGCAATAATTACCGCCACGGAATAAAAAATCGGCCGGTCCACGTCTTTTGCCGCTGCCAGGATTACGTCTGACAACTTGTACTCCGTGCCGTAGCGGAGGCCCAGTTCGCGGTAAATGTTCTCCACCATGACGATGGTGCCGTCGATGATGATGCCGAAGTCGATGGCGCCGATGGACAGCAGATTGGCCGCTTCCCCAGTCCAGTGCAGAAAGATGAACGCGAATAGGAGCGCCAGTGGAATCGTAAGCGCCGTGATAATCGCGGCGCGAAAGCTCACCAGAAAAAAGATCAGCACGATCAATACCAGCACCATGCCGCGAAGAAGATTACCTTCCACGGTATCGGTGGTGACGCGGACCAGGTCGCTGCGGTCGTAGTAAGGACGCACCTTAACGTCGGTCGGCAACAGCGTCTTGTTGATCTCTTCCGTTTTCTGTTCGACTCCCTCCAGTACGTTCTGCGTCTGCTCACCGCGGCGCATCAGGATCACACCTTCCACCGCGTCGTCATTTTTCTTCTGCTTGGTCTGAAAGCCAAAAATACCCAGGCGCGGTGCGTGGCCGATTTCCACGCGCCCAATATCCTTTATCCTCACCGGCACGCCATTCACGCTTGCAACCACTACTTCGCCGATATCCGCCGAGTCTTTTACCAGGCCCAATCCGCGCACGTAATAGAACTGCCCGCCTTGCGTATAGAACCCGCCTCCAGTGTTGGCATTGTTCGCGTTTAGCGCGGCGACCACCTGCACGACCGGCAGGTGATAGTTGTACAGCTTCACCGGATCCAGCAGGACCTGATACTCCATCGTGGGCCCGCCAAATCCGGAATCGTCGGCCACCCCCGGCACGCTCTTATACGCTCGCTCGATGATCCAATCTTCGTAAGTGTGCAACTCCATCGGCGAGCGGTCGGGACTCTCGATCACGTAGCGGTATACCAGTCCGCTGGGGCTGAACAACGGCGCCATGCTGGGAGTGACGCCCTGAGGCAGCATCGCGTCGCTGATGCGTTGGAAGACTACTTGTCGCGCGAAGTAGGGATCGACGCCTTCATCGAACGTCAACCGCACATCGGAGAGTCCGTAGAGCGATATCGAGCGTATGACTTTCAGCCGCGGCGAACCGTTCATTGCCAATTCCAGCGGCAGCGTCGTTAGACGCTCCACCTCTTCGGCCGCATGTCCCGGCCATTGCGTGATCAGTTCCACCATCGGCGGCGAAAGATCCGGATAAGCGTCAACCGGCATCTGTTTGAATGACCAGGCCCCCGCCACAACGATCAGAACCGTGAGCATCAGCACTAGGAAGCGCTGCTGAAGTGCGAATTGGACGATGCGATGGATCATCGAGTGGTCTCCGAAGCGCTCCTCTTAGTGCTGAATCGAATTCTTGAATTGCAGAAACAGGGCGCCTGCGCCCACCACATGCTCGCCCTCTTTCAGGCCGCTCGTGACTTGCGTTCGGCCCTGGTTTGTTTGCCCGATCGTGACTACTCGCCGCGCGAACTGGTTCGCATTCACTTGCACGTACACAAAGGTCTGGTTCTCCGTGTCCCTCAGGATCGCCGCATCCGGTACCGTGATGGCGTCTGGAATGGACCCGGCCTTCACAAGCGCCGTCACATACATGTCCTTCTTCAATTTCTTCCCGGGATTTTGCGTAACGATGCGCGCCTGTAGAGTTCGTGTGTTTGGGTCCAAGGCCGGAGCAATGTAGGAGATCTTCCCGTGAAAAAGTTCAGGATACGAGTCCGTGTTGACTTCGACAGCGTCGCCCATGTGCACATACGGAAGGTCGTTCTGGTAGACGTTCACCACTACCCACACCGTGTTGGTGTTCGAAATCGTGAAACATTGCGTCACGCCGGATTGCAGCAACTGGCCGGGACCCACCAACCGCTCCACGATTTCACCTGTCACCGGCGCGAGCACGGGAATCTCCGCCGTTGACGGCACGGTTTTCTTGATCAACGCTTCCGGATCTTTCACACCGAGCGCTCGCAGCGCGTCTGCCGACGATTCCATGTCCGCATGAGCCTGGATGTGGTTGGATTCCGCCTGCTGCAGATCGGCCTCCGAGATGGCACCGTGGGCAAAGAGATCTTGCGCTCGCGTATAAAGCTTTTCTGTCAACGCAAACGCATCCCGCGCTTTGATGTAGGCGGACCGCGCCACGGAATAATCGGGGCTGGTAACCGTGAGAAGCGGTTGTCCCGCTTGCACGAATTGTCCGGGTGCAACCAGGATTTCGTGCACCGGTCCGCCTATCGCCGCGAACACCGGCGTGGTTTCAAATGCGTTGTACGCCACCGCTCCCGCCAGGCGCAGCGTTCGAGGAAGCGGACCTTTCTCCGCCGTCACGATTTCGATGTGAGCCATCTGCTCCTTCGGAACGCTAAAAAGTTCGGCCGTGTCCGCCTTTGTTTCGGTAGAAGTGAACGAAGTCATGTTGGATTCCGATTCACCCGGACCGGAACTGCAACCGGAGAGTGCCGCTGCGATTGCGGCGCTACTCGCGGCCACCGCGAAAAAGTTCGTGTGCCTTTGCATCCATTGATTCATGTGCTTCATGGCAGATTCCTCGTGCCCACAGCCTGGCGTACTTGCTCGAGCGCGAGCATGTAATTCGCGAGAGCCTGGCGGTAGGCTAGCTGGTTGGCACGATAGGTTCGTTCCGAATCGAGATAGTCCAGAAGGCTGGCGGCGCCTTTACGGTAGGCGTATTCACTGATGTCGCGGGATTGCTTGGCTTCGTCGACGTACCCGCCCTGATACAGTTGAATGATTTGATCGTTGGTGCGCAGATTTTCGTACGCTTGCACCACGTCGGTGGATACCTGTTGCGTGGTTTCGCTGGCCTGTTGCTGCGCCTGCGTAATCACGTAGCTGGCTCGCTGGATCTCGCCCTGATTCCGGTTGAAGATCGGAAGCGGCATGTTGTAGAAAAACGCCCCGGTATTTACGCCCGCAGTGTGCGTGTAATTGAAGGTGCCGGTGATGTCCATCTTGCCGTTGGCCTTCTGCAATGCCAACTGGCTTTCCGCCGCGGCCACGGCTTGCTGTGCGGCGCGCAGATCGGGCCGGTTGAGTGCCGCCACTGATTTCAGGCCGGTCATGTCCGCGTGCACCGGCTGGTAGTCCAGTGTGCCTTCGACATCGTAGTCATCGGGCACGGACTCGAATCCCAGCAATTGGCGTAGCGCCGCCAGGCTTTGCACCTTCGCCAATTTCGCGGCCGAAACGTCGCTCTGGAATTGCAGTAGCTGAAGCTTGATCTTGAGAAAATCGCCTTCGCTCAGGCCCCCCACGCGAAAGCGTTCACTACTGATGTCCACGGTCTTTTGGAAGCTGTCCAGGTCCTGCTGCGCAAATTCCAGTGTCGATTCCGCCAGCAGAACATCGACGAATTGCTGACCGACGCTGAAGACCAACTGGCGTTCGTTGTCGGAGACTTGCGAGCGCACCACGGTGGTCTGGTCTCGTGCAGCCCGCAGGCGGTGTTGGCGCTTCTTTCCTCGCTCGAACAGATAGCCCATGCCACCATCGAACTGTGCCTGCTGATTGATGTAGTCCGAACTGAACTGGCTGGGTTGAAAGATCGGAAGGAACTGGGCGTCCAGACCCAGCGTGGGATTGGGACGAAGGTTTGCCGTGATTTCTTCCGACAGGCTCTGCTGGATGGTGGAGCGCAATGCCTGCAACGCATGGTTATGCTGGAGGGCCATGCGAATAGCGTCGTCCAGCGAGATCCGAGTCGGGCCAGGTTGAGTTGAATCTGGTGCTGGCGGCGTGGCCGGAGTGGCGCAGCGCTCTGCTGGCCCGCCGCGACATCGGCAAGGCAAGCAATGCTGCAGCCAGAATGATTCCTTTCCTCAAGTGAAACTCCTCGTGCGCCCCTGTCAGAGGGACGTACAACAACTGTGTTTGGAAATGAGAGAGAGAGAAGTAGTTCGCTAGGCGGCAGGAGGCGCTCGCGGGCCCACGTTGCGGAGAACCACCACAGGAACCGTGGCCGTCACGCCGAACACTTCCAGCCGGTTGATTGCTGGCACCATCGCCATGATCAGGGAAGGAGTGGCGATTGCCGTCCCCGCCGAGGAGCAGATCGGGCAGACGTGCGAATCCATTGTTCGGGAGTTCAGGTCCACGCAACAATGCAATTGCGCCGCGAGAAAAACGACCCCGAGGAGCAATGCCAG
The DNA here is from genome assembly GCA_963792145.1 of Candidatus Acidiferrales bacterium. GTDB lineage: Bacteria > Acidobacteriota > Terriglobia > Acidiferrales > UBA7541 > Acidiferrum. Next base: position 100,585 of record CAWBVH010000041.1, on the reverse strand, counting down.
AAAATGGACGCTGCTTTGAATGGACCGACATCTAATTAGTAAGACGAAGCTTAGGCCCAACTGGTTGTAGCGTCAAGCGCTAGCATCCACGCACCGGCGGTCTGGCCAGCAGTGCCGCCAACCGGCAATCTGGCATTGACGCTCGAAATACCTGGTGGGAGCGGGCGGACTTGAACCGCCAACCTAGAGTTTAGGAAACTCTTGCTCTATCCAGTTGAGCTACGCCCCCGTCGTCTGTAATTTTATCACGCTTTTTCTGTAGCGATTCCGCCGCCCGAGCGAACTCATCCCGAGACAAAAAAGGGGCCCGCTGTCTTCAACCGCGAGCCCCTGCGAGAGAGCGCTACTTATCGGTGGCCACCACCGCCATGGGATCCACCACCGCCGTGAAAACCACCGCCTCCGCCGCCGTGGAACCCTCCACCACCACGTGCAAGCTGCTACCACCATGGAGGCCGCCGGCAACATTGCCCTGGTAGCCGCCACCCGCATAGCCGCGTCCCGGAGCTCCGCGATAGCTGCCGCCATATACCGACCGATTGCCATAGCCCGGCCCGTTGCCATACCCAGATCTATAGCCATAACCATATCCGCGGCCATAGTAACCATAGCTGGAGCGACCATAATAGCCATGACCATAATAGCCTCGCCCGTAGTAGCCACGGCCATAGAAGCGGGGTCCGTAGAAGCCGTGATACCAAGGCCCGGCGCCGATAAACACGCCGCCTACAAACCAGTCTGGCCCGTAGTAGCCATATGGCGCGCAAGCATACGGATAATAGCCATAGTAGCCGTACGCGCAGGCCGGAGCAGGACCGTAAACCGGACCGATGCCCACGCCCACCGAGACCTGGGCATGCGCGGTTCCTGCGGCAAAAAGCAAAACCCCCAACAGTGCAGCATATTTTAGATAACGCATATCTCGCCTCGATTTGACCGGACAATTTCCCGGCCATCCAACCTGAGGAAACGCCCTACACCTTATGGAACCCCAAGGTGGCCGAAGAGTTGTTGAGCCCCATAAAGTATTAATACTACACGGTTTAATCGGCTTTGCCCAGATATTAAGCACGCCTCTCCTGGGGGTGTTCCTCATCTACCGCGAAATCGAACACGGGCCGGAACCGGAAACAAATCTTCCCGGGGGCGCAACTTCGCCCGCGGGGGATGGAGGAGGAATCGATGGCAACCACTTGGTTCTGTCTCGTCGCTGTCATGCTGGCAATTTACGTTCTGCTGGATGGCTTCGACTTTGGCGCTGGTGCCATCCACCTGCTCGTCGCGCGCACTCCTGAAGAACGTCGCCAGGCGATCGCCAGTATTGGCCCGCTGTGGGACGGCAACGAAGTGTGGCTGCTCGCCGCCGGCGGCACGCTCTGTTTCCCGTTTCCCGCACTTTACGCCAGCGACTTCAGCGGCTTCTATCTTCCACTGATGATCGTGCTTTGGCTGCTGATCCTACCGCGCCACATCCGTGGAATTCCGCAACCACATCCAGAGCCCGGTGTGGATTCCGCTGCGGGATTTTGTGTTTTGCATTTCCAGCTTGTTGCTGTGCGTATTTTTTGCCGCGGCGCTCGGCAACGTCGTTCGCGGCGTGCCTGTGGATGCCTCCGCCTGGGCGAGCAGACTGAATCCTCGACTGATGCACCATCCTCGTTGGCGTCACCGCGCTACTCGCTCTCGTGATGCATGGTGGTCTGTGGGTGCAATTCAAAACCGCGGGCACAGCCTGTGAACGCGGCGGTAAAATCGCGGGCATCACCTGGTGGGGCGTGCGGTTCTTACGGCCGTGACTTTCACCGTGCAGCCGCAGGTGACCACCAATTTCGAACTTGGTCCATCGGCTACATTTTTCCGCTTCTCGCCGTCGCGGGACCTGCCGGCGTGCCGGTCGAATTGCGCTGCAAGAACCAGTTGAACGCGTTCCTCGCGTCGTGCGTCTATCTGCTCGGCATGCTCACCAGCGTAGTGTTCGGCGTTTATCCCATGGTGCTGCCGGCGCGCTATCCTACTTTTGCTCTCACGGTGGAGAACGCCAAGCCTTCAGACTACGGGCTGAAGATCGGCCTGATCTGGTGGGTCATCGGCGTGGCCCTCGCCACGGTGTATTTCGTGCACGTCGACCGTTCCTTCGCAGGAGAAGTTCCAGTGCAGACCGACGGCCAAGGCCACCGCGACTGACGGTCCTGCTTTCGGGTTGGCAGTGTACGGTCGCGTTTCGCACGCCCTTGGACGTCGGCTACTCTGTGAACACCGAGAACCGGATTTGATGGACGATCGGTTGAGCCCGCAGCATGAACCAGAAATTGGACGACTGACAATACCCTACGAATCCTGTGTAAGGTTGTAGTCCATGTCTTATCGCGTCAGCCAAAAAGCTCGAATCATTTAGTGCAAGGGAGCGAACGGAAAAAACGCAAACCCAACTTTATTTATTTATAGTAATGTGGCAGACTCGCTGAACTTGACAGAGTCCCTTGTTTTTCGTGGACTCATGTGATGAAAGTTGACGCAAACATTCTTTGGATCAGGTCCTGCTGGAATCCGAAGTGAGGAAAGATATGAATTCACCTGTTATGCAGCCAGAGCAAGTGCTTGGAGCGCTTCCCCCGCTGAAACTGTTTATTGGTGGAAAGTGGGTCGACAGCGATTCGCGAGAACAGATCGATGTTGTTAGCCCTAGTACGGGCAAGGTACTGGCGAAGATTCCACACGCGACCGCGGCAGACGTCGGACGCGCAGTGACTTCTGCACGAGCAGCATGGGACAGCTGGAGAATGACGGCCCCCTTCGAAAGAGCCGCGGCTTGCCAACGGATCGCGGATCGCATCCTGATGCGGAAAGAGCAGATCGCCGCAATCATCTCCCTGGAACAAGGCAAGCCGTACTTTGCCGAGGCGCTTCCTGAAGTCGAGGAGACGGCTGAGAATTTCCGAATTGCCGCGGAAGATGTAAAGCGGCTGGAAACGCCGATTATTCCGGCTCGCGACCCGAATAAGCGGCTGTTCACATTCAAGATAGCGATCGGAACCTGGGGGATCATCACACCCTGGAATTTCCCTACAGTCATTCCGTCGGAGTACTTCGGTCCCGGGTTGGCGGCGGGCAACACCATCATCTTCAAGCCCGCGGAGCAGACACCACTTGCCGCATACTTCCTGACGCAATGCATCGCGGAGGCGGATGTGCCAGCAGGTGTGTTCAACTTGATCACCGGGGAGGGGCCCACGACCGGGGATGCCTTGGTGTCACATCCGGGTCTTGACGCGATCGGATTGACGGGCGAAACCACGACGGGCGAAACCATCCAGAGAAGAGCGGGGGTAAAGAAGCTCCTGATGGAGCTTGGCGGGAATGGTCCACAGATTGTTCTCGAAGACGCGGATTTGGGCCGCGCGGCGAGAGCCGCGGCGTTTGGCGCGTACTTTAATGCCGGGCAGGTGTGTTGCGCCACGGACGTGTGCTGGTCGACCATCGCGTGCACCAGGACTTCCTTGACCTGGTCGTTCAGGAGGCCAGAAACATTCACCTGGGTGATCCGTTGCTTCCCGGGGTAACTATGGGCCCGATGAATAACGTTCCGGTTCTGCAAAAGACGGAGCGGCATTTGGCAGACGCGGTGCAAAAGGGTGCCCGAGTGTTGATCGGCGGGAAACGCGCCGCAAATCAGGCCAGCCCGATGTACTTCGAGCCAACTGTGGTCGATCAGGTGAGCACGAACATGCTGCTAAACAATGAAGAGCATTGGGCCGGTGGTGCCGGTGATCGAAGTGGGCGGCTACGACGAAGCCATCGCGCTGGCGAACGGGACAGGGTATGGGCTCCAGATGGCCGTGTTCACGCGGGATATCGACAAGGCGTTTTATTTTGCCGATAGGCTGCGATGCGGCAATGTGGTTATAAACGACACGACAGACTATTGGGAAGCCCACGAACCATTTGGCGGCGGCGGAGGCACGAAGAGCGGGTATGGGCGCCTAGGCGGACGATTCACGTTCGATGACATGACCCATCTGAAGACGGTGGCCCTGCACATCAATCCTTTGAAATAAGAGGCTGGCCGGGCCGGCAGTAAAATCGGCGTTATCCTTCATGAACTGGGAGAATCACGTGAAATTTACAGTGTTAGGCGCTGGAATGATGGGCTGCGCGACCGTGTACGATCTGGGGCAGTCGAAAGACGTGAAACAGATCGTGGTCGGGGACTACGACCTGGAGCGGGCGAAGCGTGTGGCGCGCAAATACGGCGGCGGCAAAGCCAAAGCGGTGTTTGTAGATGTGCGAAAGACCGCTGCATTGGCTAGGTATCTGAGGGGAACGGAAGCGGTGCTGAATTGCACGCAATACTATTGGAATCTGGCGGTGATGAAGGCGGCGCTTCAGGCGCGGGTGCACTACCTTGACCTGGGCGGGCTGTTTTATACGACGCGAAAGCAACTGAAGTTCGACAGACAGTTCAAGAAAACGGCAAAACTGGCGATTCTGGGGATCGGGAGCGCGCCAGGGATTGCGAACGTGATGGCACGTTACCTGGCGGATCAACTCGACCGGGTGGACTTTGCGGGCGTATACAACGGCAGCCGGGATTTTCAGGCCTATCCGGACGCGTTGTCATTCGGATTTTCCATTGCGACTATTCTTGACGAGTTGACGATTGCACCGATGGCTTTTGCGAAAGGCCAGTTTGCGCAGCAAGACCACTTTTCCGGCGCGGAAGAAATAGCGTTCCCGGAGCCCATCGGGAAACTGGTGATGCGGCATTCGATCCATTCCGAGGTGGCCACGCTGCCACTGAGTTTCAAGGCAAAAGGAATTCGGGAAGCATCATTCAAGATTAATTATGATCCGCAATTGATCGAAGCGGTGCGGTTGCTAGGCGGTATCGGGTTGCTGGAACAAAAGCCCATTCGGATTCAGGGTAGAGAGATCACGCCTCGGGTGTTCCTGGAACAGATTCTGAAGTCGCGGCCGCCCTCCGGCCAATCCCCCAAAGATGTGGAGACGATCCGCGTGATAGTGCGCGGGAAGAAGGGGTCAAGGGCGCAAACGCTGTCGCTCGACGCAACAACGCGGTACACGACAAAGCCAAGTTTCAGCGCCGTGGCACGAGACACGGGCTTTCCGATTTCCGTGGCCGCACAAATGATCGCCCGGGGCAACATCCGAGCGACGGGGGTCCATGCTCCGGAGACGGCCATTCCGCCAAGACAATTTCTATCTGAGTTGAATCGCCGCGGAATCCGCATCAGCGGCTCCACGTGGCGTTAGCTAAGACGCAAGAAGAGCGCTGGCAATAAGCGCGAGCCCGATGCCCACTCCTTGCCGCGTCGTCAATCTTTCATGAAGGAAGGCGATACTGATCATAATAGTAACCATGGGGTATAGGGCGGAAAGCGTGACGACGGTGGACGTATTTCCTTTTTCGAGCGCTGCAAAAAAAGTAAGAAATCCAATAAATGCAAAAAAGCCACCTAACGCCGCCCAGCTGAATCCGGGAAGATTCCATTCTATTTTAAACTTTTCCACCACGAGGACCACGGCCGAGAACGCCAGCACGCCGGCAGTTTGAAAAAGAAGCGCTTGCCGAGGCTTGGCGTAATTCGATGCAAGCTTACTGAAAACTCCCCACAAGCCCCACGTTACGACGGTCAGAATTGCGTATAAATACCAGATTTTCAACGTGCCCCCTATAATGAAATGAATAAACCAGCCGCCATATTGTAATCATAGATAGTTGATTTCCCTAGGGAACACCCTGGAACATCGCTGAATTGCGGGCGTCTGGCTGTCAAATGGCCGCTCCAATGTCGGCAAAGTGCAAATCAGAATCTCAACTTCTGTTAGGTCGGATAATTGGAGAAGCGGCTGCTGATACTCGAAGGATTTGCGGAAGCCCGCCGTAACCGACCCCAAACACGGTGTGTGCCAGATGCCGTGCACAATCGCACCGCAATCGGCAACAGTACGCGACGCTTTGCGCGTCACTCCTCTCGCAAGGTGCGAATGGGTTCCACGCGCGAGGCGCGGTAAGCAGGCACGACTGTAGCGAGCAGGCCGACCGTGATAAGCAGCAGTGCAACCATCGCGAAGGTGAGCGGATCCGTTGCGTGCACACCGTAGAGGAGCGACGAGACCACGCGCCCCAAAGCGAGAGCGGCAGCGAAGCCAATCACGACGCCGAGCAGAATCGGCTTCATCCCATCAACAACCACCATTCCCAACACGTCGGAGTGCGACGCGCCCAGGGCCATGCGAATACCAATCTCGCGAATGCGACGGCGAACGGTGTAGGACAGCACGCTATAGATGCCAACTGCCGTGAGCACCAGCGCGAGCCCCGCGAATGCGGCCAGCAGAAACAAATTGGAGCGCTGCGGCGACAGCGACTTTGAGACCAAATCATTCATGCTGATCACGTCGACGACCGGCGACTCCGGGTCCACTTGGTGCACCGCGCTAGTCACGCCCGAGACAATGCTCGTTGGATTGCCACTCGTGCGCACGGCAAGACTCATTCCGAAGGAGCGCCAGGCTTCTGTGGGCGGCGCGACAACCTGATCAAGCGGCCAATAGACAGTCGCCACCGGCCGCGTCTCGTCCAAGGAATCCAGTTTCACATCGCCCACAATTCCCACAACTTCGCGCGCCACATTGGGGAAAAAAGTCAGCGTCAGGTGCTTGCCGAGAGGATCTTCGTTGGGCCAGAAGCGCTTGGCCATGGACTCACTGATCAGCACGACCGGAGTTCTGCTCGCCACGTCGGAGTCGCTGATGTCACGGCCGCGCAAGAGTGGCACGCGCAAGGTGGTCAGATACCCAGGACTGATCAGGCGAACATCCACTTCGGGCTGGTCTGCCATGGGGAGAACTGGCTGGCCTTCGATTGACACAGGCTGATGCGAACCCCCGTTGTCCATCGGAAGGTCGTCGATCACGCCGGCCGATTCGACGCCCGGGGTCGCGCGAACCTGCTGAAGTACCCGCTCGAAAAAGGAAATTTGCGCGGCGGGCGTAGCGAATTTCTTTTGAGGAACCGGGATGGACAGCGTGAGCACGTGATTGGGATCGAAGCCGGGTTGCACGCTGCTGAGCTGCGACAGGGTGCGCAGCATGAGCCCAGCACCGATCAGCAAGAGCAGCGACAAGGCAACTTCGCAGACCACCAATAGACCGCGGGTCCGACTTCCACCAGAATCGGAGGTGCCTCGGCTCTGTCCTTGTTTCAGTGCCTCGTTGACATCTGTTCTTGTGAAACGCACCGTTGGCAAAAGACCTGCCAGGATGCCTGCAAACAGCGAAAGAACCACGGTGAAGGCCAGCACCGGAGCATCCAGAGTGATTTCCGTAGAACTCGGCAGCCGATCTGCCAGGAATTTCACGATCAGCGTGGTTCCAAAACGTGCGAGTATCAAACCAAGCGCGCCGCCGGCCACGGAGAGTAGCAGTGTCTCCGCCAGGATCTGGCGAAGCACTGCCATGCGGCTCGCTCCCAGCGCCATGCGAACCGCGATTTCTTTTTTTCGCGCGAGGATTTTTCCGAGAACAAGATTGGCGACGTTCGCACAGGCGATCAAAAGGACGAACGCCACCGCACCCAACAATACCAGCAGCGCTGGACGCACATCACCGACCAGTTGCTCACGCAAGGGAACCATTGTCGCGCCCCACCCTTTGTCGTCCTCCGGATAAAGTTGTTCGAGCCGCGTAGAAATCGCGCTGAGCTCGGCCTTTGCCGCACGAATATCCACGCCGGGTTTCAAGCGGCCGATGACCATGTAGTTGTGATTGCCGCGCACTGCACGCCGCTCGTCGGTCCAGGCCAGGGGCATCCAAAGCTGAGCAAAGCTTGGAAACTTGAAATTCGGCGGCATCACACCAACGACGTTGTAGGACTCCCCATCAAGAATGATGTTCCTGCCAACGATTCCAGGATCGGATCCGAAGTGATCGCGCCAAAGCGTATTGCCGAGGATGACGACATGACCCTGGCCCGGACGGTCGTCGTCGGGCGTAAAACTCCGCCCAAGAACCGGACGTACACGCAGTATCGAAAAGAAGTCCGGAGCGACCGGCGCGGCCAGAATCGCTTCTGGCCGTTCCTTGCCCCCGACATTCAGTCGCGCGCCGCCATAGGCTGCCATCGCTTCAAAGGAGTGGTTCTGGCTTTGCCAGTCGAGGTAGTTCGCCGGGGAGACGGAAAAGAGCGTCAAGCCGGGGAAGCTCTTTGCGGGCGGAACATGCCAAATTTGCATGATGCGCGACGAATCTTGGTAAGGCAGTGGGCGGAGCAGGACGGCGTTGACCACCGAGAAAATCGCTGTGTTGGCGCCAATTCCCAGCGCCAGAAGCAGCACGGCGGTGGCGGCGAATCCTGGATTTCGAAGTAGTATACGCAGGCCGTGCCGAAGATCGGAGACGACGTTAAGCATGAGCGAACACCCCCAGGTCACCAAGGGCAGGGGAATGGCGGCGACATTAAATATAGACGTATAGCTGGTCCAAATGTTCCGTAGAGCTGTCCCCCTTCGTGTCCCCCTTCGTTGACTTGCCTTGTGGCGCGACCTAACATGTGCGGCACATGCCAGGTACCGACTCGCTCAGCGGCAAGACCGTCTCGCACTACCGCATTCTTGAAAAGCTCGAAGGCGGCGGTATGGGAGTGGTCTATCGAGCCGAGGACACCAAACTCCATCGCTCCGTTGCCTTGAAGTTCCTTCCTGACGGGTTCGCACAGGACCCACAAGCTCTCAGCCGCTTCGATCGTGAGGCGCAGGCTGCTTCTACCCTGAACCATCCCAATATTTGCACCATTTATGAGATCGGCGAACACAACGGCCAGCCTTTTATTGCCATGGAGTTTCTCGATGGGCAGACGCTCCGGCACCTTCTCAACGGTCAGCCTTTGCCGCTCGAGCGGGTGCTCGAACTGGGAATCGAAATAGCGGACGCACTGGAAGCTGCCCACGCTGAAAGCATCATCCATCGCGACATCAAGCCCGCGAATATTTTTGTGACCAAGCGCGGCCATGCCAAAGTTCTCGATTTCGGCCTCGCGAAGATCAGGTCAGCGCTGATGGCAACCAACAATGCGGAAACCACGGTAACCCAAGACGTAGACCCTCAAAATCTAACAACTCCTGGCAGTATTTTGGGGACGGTTGCCTACATGTCGCCCGAACAGGCGCGCGCAAGAGAACTGGACACACGCAGCGATCTGTTCGCCTTCGGAGCGGTACTCTACGAAAGCGCCACGGGGCAATCGCCGTTCCGAGGTGACAGCACCGCAGAGATTTTTGACGCCATTCTGAATCGCACTCCCGTGGCTCCCGTACGATTGAATCCCAATTTGCCTGCGGAACTGGAAAGGATCATCGACAAGGCGTTGGAGAAGGATCGTACGCTGCGTTATCAGCACGCGTCGGAGATACGTGCGGACCTAAGCCGGCTGAAGCGGGACACGGAAACCGCCCGCATGGCTGTAGCCAGTTCGAACGCGACGGCCGCTGCGGAGCCAGGGCCAAGTTCTCGTTTGCGGGTAGGGTCGCGGCCCATATCCGTCTGGGCCGCGGTGGCGGCGGTTCTGGCGCTCCTTGCCGTGGTCGTGGGCGGGCTCTATTTGCGCTCGCGCCTGGCGGCTCCCGTCGCAAAGGCCGCGCCGCTCACCGAAAAAGACAGTGTGTTGTTGGCGGACTTCGTCAACAAGACCGACGATCCCGTTTTTGACGATGCCCTGAAGCAGGCCCTCACGATACAACTGAGTCAATCACCCTTCCTGAATATTGTCTCCGACCGGAAGATCGAGGAAACTCTGCGGCTGATGGGCCAGCCGGCGCAACGCATCACGCCGGACCTGGCGCGAGAAATCTGCATTCGCACCGGCAGCAAGGCGACGGTGCTCGGATCGATTTCCAATCTCGGCAGCCAGTACGTGATAGGGCTGAGTGCCGTGGGTTGCGGTAATGGAGATACTCTAGCCACCGAACAAGGACAAGCGGCCGGCAAGAAGGATGTCCTCAAGACGCTGGGACGGGCAGCCAAGGATCTGCGGCGGAAGCTCGGTGAATCGCTGGTCACTGTGGAGAAATTCGATGTACCGGTGGAAGCCACCACTCCTTCGCTCGAAGCCCTGCAAGCCTACAGCATGGGGGGCAGAACCAGGCGCAGGAAGGGCGATGCCGAAGCGATTCCTTTCTTTAAGCGTGCGATTGAACTCGATCCGAATTTTGCGCTGGCGTACGCAGGCCTGAGCCTCGCGTATTTCAATCTGAATCAGGCCGGTCTGGCCGCCGAGAATGCAACCAAGGCGTATGAGCTGCGGGATCGCGTGAGTGAGCGCGAGAGATATCGCATCTCGACTACTTACTACCATGCCGTCACGGGAGAACTGGAAAAGGCAACTGAGGTATACGAACTGTGGTCCAAGAGCTATCCCCGGGATGACACCCCGCCCTTGAATCTCGGTGTCGTGTATCAACAGTTGGGGCGATACGACAAGGCCGTCGTCGAGACGGAAGAGGCGCAGCGCCTTGCGCCTACCACGACGGGATACGGCAACCTTGCCTTCGAGTACATTGCGCTGAACCGCCTGGATGATGCGGACAAAGTGTTGCAACGGGCGCAATCGAAGGACTTCGAAGGGCTCGATATTCGAGCGAATCTGTATCTCTTGTCCTTCCTGCGAGGCAACAGCAAGGGAATGGAGCAACAGCTCGCTTGGGCGGCCGGGCGGCTGGGAGACGAAGATGTGATGCTCTCGGGCCAAGCGGATACGGAGGCATATTACGGGCGGCTTACGCGGGCGCAGGATTATTCGCGACGCGCGGCGGAGGCGGCAGTGCGCGCCGACTCGAAGGAGACAGCGGCGCTCTGGCGGGCGGCCGCAGGATTACGCGAAGCCGAGTTCGGGAATCCAGCCGCGGCCAGGCACAACGTGGATGCGGCACTATCGCTGTCGTCGGGACGCGACATCAAGTTGCTGGCAGCGTTAACGCTGGCGCGCGCGGGAGACACTACCAACGCGAAGAAGCTCGTGGAACAACTGAAACTGGAGAAGACCGCCTCCACAAATACAATGCTTAAGTTTTACTGCCTGCCGACGATTGATGCGGCGATCGAAATCAGCAAAAACAATCCCTCGCAGGCAATCCTGGATCTGGAAGCGACGATGCCGTATGAACTGGGCGGTCCACTAATGTTCCCTTACCTCTACCCTTCGTGGATACGCGGGCAAGCGTATCTTGCGGCAAACAACGGGACAGCAGCTGCGGTGGAATTCAAAAAGCTGATCGATCATCCGGGCATTGCTCTGAATCAGCCCATAGCGTCGCTCGCGCATCTTCAATTGGGCCGTGCGCATGCGCTGGCGGGCGACGCGGCACAAGCCAGAGCCGCCTATCAGGATTTCTTTATGCTCTGGAAGGACGCCGACCCCGACATCCCCATCCTCACCGCCGCGAAGGCGGAGTACGCGAAGCTCCATTAGTTCCACGAGACTTGTTCAAGAGGAATGCCCTCCGCGAAACGTTTCTCCCCGAGTTCGTTTCTTTCGCGACGTCTTAGGCGATAAGGCTGGCGCCAGGGGGTTGCCGGACCGAGAAGCCGCGGCTGGTTCCGTCCTGAGCCAAACAAAGACCGAGGAAACGGAGGAAAGGTCTATTGCTGCGATTTCGGTGCCGCGATTTTATATTTATCGTCCACCGAAAACAGCAGGTAATTCCCGAAATTCATTCGCTGGTGCACTTTCTTCCCTCGCAAGTCGCTATAGAGTTCTGCAGTCTGCGGAACCCACATATCCACGCCCTTGCTGCTGAAATGCACCGGACCATACTCGATATCCGCGCGATCGACCGTAAGTTGGATGTCCGGCATCGGCGCGATCAAGTCCGTCTGCAGGCTCACGATTTGATAGCTGTCGGCCGCGAACCACGCTCGCCCCTTCAATGCCACCAAATACGACCGGCGGCTTGGGCCGAAACTGTAAGACCTGGTGGTGTTGGGTTTATCGGCTCTCTGCCGAAAATAAATCTGCCACGTTGGTTGCCCTTTCCGGTAGACGAGGCCCTCGCATTTCATTGAAAAAGCGCTCGTGTCGTATGGATGGAAAATAAGCAAGAGCGCCGGCAATCCCTTGGTAGTGAGTCCACCCGGAGAAGCGGCATGCGTCGGTCCGCTGCCCAGATATTCGTCCACGGTTAGCATTCCGGGCCGCATCTCCTGGATTGCGGCGGTGTACTCGAATTGACGGTTTTCCTTTTCCGAAACCTCGCCCGACTTGTTCAGCGTTTCCTGGTACAACGATTCCGTGGCGGTGAATCGCTCGACATTCTCCACAAATTCTTGAATCTTCTTTCCGGCCTTTTGCAGCACATCGTCCAGATCGCATGCGGACCCAGACTCCGCGGGGCGCAAGCTCGTCAACCCCAGGAAGCAACCAGCGGGAATTCCGCGCGGCAGGCGCCGCTTTGGCATTGCTCGAGCTCTTCTCCGCCAGATCGGCGCTCGCAGGTTCGGAGGACGGTGGCACATTCAGCGTGCTTAGCGTCTCAAGCTGTTTCTTGTTCTCGATAGTTCCCGCGTGGCCCTTATCATTTTGTGAGGCCGCAATGGCCGGTTCGATCTGTGCAATCTGTCGTTTCACCAGCTCATAATTCGGCCCGGGTGGAAAATACGTCAGGCAGTTGCGCAAATGCTGCAGCGCTGACGGCAAATCGTTTTTTGCCACAAGGACCACCGCAAGCAGTTGCTCCGTATCCGGCTGCACATGAAGCGGATCCATCGCCAGGGATTTATTGGCGCTTGTTTCGGCCATGTCCAGACTCTTCAGGTGGTAGTTGCCGAGCGCGTTGTAATACCAGAGATCAAGCGTGCCACGGGGATTGAGTTCCAAGGCGCGATTGGTTTCGTCGATCACTTCCGTCCATTTCTCCGCTTGCGCCGACATTGGTGCCATGTGCTCATAGGGGAGCGCAAACTTGGGATCGGCAGCGACGGCTTTCGAAAAGGATTCCCACGCGGCGGGAGACTTCACCTTCTCCTGGATTTTTCCAAGCTGGTACCACGCCTCGGCGAATTGTGGGTAAATCTCGACGGCTCTCTGCAAGTCGCGCTGCGCCCGGTCCGGTTTGTTGTCGAGCCACTCGCTGCGCGCCTTTTCAAACGACTTCATGGCGCTCTTGGGCGCTGTTGCCGTTGTGGTGCTCACGGCCGTGCCCGCGGCCCCGGATTCGCGCTTCAGAGTAATGGTTCCAATATTCGGATGAGCCAACACGTCGCGGTTTGCGATCGTCAGCTGGGAGGAATCAAAACCGGGCAACACTGCCGAGACGGAACAGCCGACTAGTTGCCCGACCAGCGACTTCTCCGTACCGATGATTGTTGTAGAAGTGACCGGCAGGACGCGCGCAATCACGAAATCGCCGTGTGCATCGGTTGTTGTCGTGAACTTGGCTTTTCCGTCGCACATTACTACAACTGGAATCGCGTCCCACGGAAGCGCGCCTTCCGCCAGAGTCACATTTCCCCGCAGGTGATCTCCCGTGCGTCCTTGGTTGTACACATTTTCCCAGTCGCGATTCAGGTACTTGGTGGGATCGCCCGCGGTGGTCGTCGGTCCCGGACTGGGCGCGCTTTGCCTCGGCTTGGAACCCTGGGCCAGACATGCAGACTCGAGCGCGAAGAACCCTACCAGAAGCAGGAGGAGTCGTGTCTTCATCAGCGTTTCCACCCGGGGATTATCCTCCTTTTCGTTGTTTGTGTCGTAAGTGGCGACTCGGCACTCGCCGTGGGTCCAGACACTGATGCAGCACCCAACTGTGCGACAGGATTGACCATTCCCTCCTGAGCAGGTAGCCTGAAAACTGTCGCCATGATGAATGCGCGTCAATCGAGATCGAGACGTGTTTTTGCTCTTCGCTCTTGCGCGTTTGCGCTTGCGCTGTGCGTTGCCGTCGCGCCAATAGGCATGTCTTGCTGCGCCAGCTTTCCCTGTTCGGCTAGCCAACCCAACGGCAACAGCGATCTACCCTGCCACGGCTCCTCGGGTTCGCATTCTCACCATCCGTCGAGTGCTGCGCCTGATCTTTCCGCCTGCCATGCTGGCGAATTCGCCCTCGAAGCCCTGCGCCAGGAATCCGGCTCCGGCAAAGCACACGAAATCCGCGGCTATTCTTCCAGCGTCGACTCCCTTTCCAGTTCGCATGGATCGCTTCTAGATGCCGGCTCCTCCCCATCCCCTGCGCGAACCTGTGCCATCTCTCCGCATCTCGATAATCAGCCCTCGCCTCATCCACCACTACGAATCTGAGTCCTCTTTAGGAGGTCAGGGCTTCAGCGCTGACATCGAAGTCGCTATTTTGCCTTGGGCTTTACCCCTGAGGACTCCGAGCTCATCCTCAGTTTTTCGCGGAACCCACTACTCGCCCTTTAATGGCGCGTCGTCTTCTATTCGGAATTTCTTGGAGGATCGTTATGAGCGGTACACGCAGAAGTTTTTTGCAGGACGCTGCGCTGCTGGGCGCCGGGTTGTTTGGCTGGAGCCGGCAGGCAACTGCGCAGGCCACTACGTCGACAGGTGGCAAGCACGCCAAAACGCCCGCACGCCTCAGTGCCACGCCAAAACCTCCAGTGCCCGTCATCACTCCCGACGTGCCCGATCTCCCTTTCGAGATGGACGGCACCGTCAAAGTATTTCGTCTGAAAGCCGAGCCTCTGAAACGCAAGATTGCTCCCTTCAAAACCATCGACGCGTGGGGTTACAACGGCAGTTGCCCCGGCCCGACCATCCAGATCAATCAGGGTGACCGCGTCCGCATCATCGTCGAAAATGCGCTGCCAGAGAGTACTTCCATGCACTGGCACGGCTTGGAAGTTCCTATCGACCAGGACGGCGTCCCGTGGATCAGCCAGAAACCCATTCCTCCCGGCGGTTCCTTCACTTACGAATTCACCATTCATCAGGAAGGTACTTTTTTCTACCACGCGCACAGCGCCATGCAGGAAATGATTGGCCTGATCGGCACGATCATCGTTCACCCGCAAACGCCCTACGCCCCGCACGCCGACCACGATTTCGTCATCGTGCTGCAGGAATGGGCCGTGCTGCCGAACAATTCCGTGCCCAACACCGCCTCCATGGAATTCAACTGGCTCACCTTCAATGGTCTTTCCGCGCCCGCAACCACGCCGCTAATCGTTCGCCAGGGAAGCCGCGCCCGCCTGCGGCTGATCAATCTCGGCATGGACCATCACCCAATTCACCTGCACGGAAATCAGTTTGTGATCACCGGAACGGAAGGAGGCCGCGCGCCTGAATCCACCTGGTATCGCACCAACACGGTGCTCGTTGGCGTGGCGCAGGCCAAAGTCGTCGAGTTCGATGCCAAATATCCCGGCGCATGGATGATCCACTGCCACCTGCCGCACCACATGATGAACAGCATGATGGACCTGCTGCGCGATCGCCAGATTTCCACTGCGGATCTGACCGCCCCGCAAGCGATGCAGCAGATGATGTCGCTCTCTCAATCCATCGGCGTGCCTCACGTGCCTTCTTCCCCCGTCGCCGCCAATGCCAACAGCGTCCCCGGCTTTCCGCAAGACGCGTTCATGGAAATGGGCATGGACGACGCCGTCGATAAGCCGGAAACCTTCGGCCTGCCGAAAAACTGGTCTGCGGGAATGATGGGCATGATGACCATGGTCCGCGTCCTCCCCGACAAGGAGTACGACGAAATCCAATCCCGCATTCGCGAGCGCACGACGCAGCCGCATCCGCACAGCCATGGCACCTAATTGCCGTGTCGGCAATGTCGTCGCGTTTTCTTCTTCCTGTAGCGCTGGCTTTCATGCCAGCTACTTTGGAGTGCGGCGGCTAGCCGCCGCTTTGCAACCTCGGCCAATCACCAAAATGAACGAAAAGCACGAATCACAAAAATAAGAGGTACCGCAATGCGACTGAAATCAAAGCTTCTCGCGACCCTAGGAATTGGATTTCTAGCAACGCTGCTTCCCTGCGCGGCGCAAAATCCGCAAACCATGCCCGGTATGCAGCACGAACACGACGCCACGGCCCCCGCGCAACCCGCCTATCCCCACATGGGGCGTGCGCAGGAGCATCCGCCATCTCCACTCTTCACCCTGGAAGAAGCGCAGCGCCTGGCGGCCGCGTCCAATCCAACTCTTCGCCAAGCGGAAGCCGAAATCCGCGCCGCGAAAGCTCGCCAGCAGCAATCCGCGCTCTACCCCAATCCCAGCATCGGCTACACCGGCGATGAAATTCGCGGCGGTTCCATCAATGGCGGCAAGCAAGGCTTCTTCGTCCAGCAAACCATTGTGACTGGCGGAAAGCTTTCCAAAGCGCGCGACGTCTTCGCCAAGGAAAGCAATCTCGCCGAAACGGAAGCCGAAGAGCAAAAACTGCGCGTCGAAACCGCCGTGAAGACTGCCTACATGCGCGTCCTTGCTGCTCAGGAACTCCTCGACGCCCGCCGCGACCTCGCCAATATCGAGCAGCAACTTGCCGAAACGCAACGCCTGCTCTCGAACAGCGGTCAGGCTGACGAAACCGAAGTGCTCACCGCCGAGCTTCAAGCGCAACGCCTGCGCCTCGCCGCGCGCATCCAGGAAAATAGTCTGCGCGAAGAGTGGCGCTCCCTCGCCGCCACCCTCGGCCGCCCCGATCTTCCGCTGGCCACCGTCGCCGGCGATCTGGAGCACAACTGGCCCGAGCTGAACGAAGAACAAATCGCCGAACGCATCGCCACGCAGAGTCCCGCCGCGCACCTTGCCGACACCGCGGCGGCGCGTGCCGAAGCCGCCATCATCAGCGCCCGGCGCGCTTCCGTCCCCGATCTGCAGCTACGCGGCGGCTTGGAGTACAACAACGAGTGGCTCGCCAACGTTCCCCACGCCATCGGCTGGGAAGGCATCGCCGAAGTTTCCGCGCAGCTGCCAATCTTTAATCGCAATCAGGGCAATGTGGCCGCAGCAGCAGCGGATCTGGACCGCGCCAAACTCGAAAAGGAACGCATCGCGCTCACGCTGCGTGAACGCGCCGCCACGGTCGTCGATCAGTACGCCAGCGCAAAGCTTATGGCCATCGAATATCGCGAAGACATTCTGCCTCGCGCCAGAAAAGCCTACACGCTTATGTTTGAAAAACACGCGCAGATGCTCGCCTCGCGTCCCCGCGTGCTCGAGTCCCAGCGTCAACTCTACGAATTGCAAGCCGAATATATCGTCGCCCTCGAGAGTGTCTGGACCAACGGCATCGCCCTCGAAGGCTTTCTGCTCACCGACGGCCTCGAAGCTCCCGCACGTCCCACCGAAGTCGATCGCCCCATCCGCGAAATCAACGTCCCCATGCCCGACCGCACCCTCTCTCCCATGGACACCATGCCCCGCCCCTAGGCCGTCCTTACGCCTATACCTCTTCCGCGCGGGTGCCCCAGGTGCCGATTTTGCACCTGGGCTCTTGGGTTTGCTTTTGTAGCGGCCGCCTTCCGAGGCGGGCGGGTTTAGATTCCAGTTCACACAGAGCTTGTCCTTAACTTTCGGCACGCGTATCATCGCGCCGGTAAGCACAGTGAAGGATCTGCTCTCTCCATTTCGTCTCGGTGCGACTTGCGCGGGACGCCTCCGCCCCACCCTGTCCGTTCGGACATATCCAGTTCCGCACAATAGTACTCTGGTAGCGTTGACCCCCTGAAAGCTCGCTCGTTACTGTCGACAATGGCGAGGGGTGTATCTCAAAGAAGGGCGTGCCCATGAGCAAAGCAGGCAGCGCGCTTCTGTATCGATTCGCCTCTTCTGCGTTGAGGTCGCAATCCAACCTCGGGCCCTGTGATTTCTTAAAGACGTAACCACTGAGGGGTGGCGCCACTTCATGGCGACGACGGTACGAGCGGGACGTTACGAAATTCTCGGCGAACTTGGCCGCGGCGCCATGGGTGTCGTCTATAAAGCCACCGATCCGGTGATTGGCCGCCCCGTCGCCGTCAAAACCATTCGCCTCAGCGAAGAAGGCACCGGCCTCTCGCGCCCCGAACTCCTGGCTCGCTTCCAGACCGAGGCGCGCGCCGCCGGCCTGCTTACACATCCCAACATCGTGGTGGTCTACGACGCAGGCGAAGAAAACGGCTTGTACTACATCACTATGGAGCTGGTCGAAGGCAAGAGCCTGCAAGCGCTGCTCGACTCCGGCCACCACTTCCCCACTTCCCGCGTCTTGCGCATCATGGAGCAAACCTGCAGCGCACTGCAGTTCGCCCACGAGCGCAGCATCGTGCACCGCGACATCAAGCCCGCCAACTTGATGCTCACCGCCGATGACACCGTGAAAGTCACCGACTTCGGCACCGCCAAAATTCTGCAGTTCGGCACCGTGCAGCAAACCACGCACGTAATGGGCACGCCCAGCTACATGTCGCCGGAACAGGTGAAGGGTCGCCCGGTCGACGGCCGCAGCGATATTTTCTCTCTCGGCGTGATGCTTTACGAAATGCTCACCGGTGAAAAACCGTTCCCCGGCCAGAGCATCACCACGGTCATCTACAAAATCGTGAACGAGGATCCCGTCCCCCCTCGTCAACTGAATCCCTCGATCCATCCCGGCTTGAACAGCATCGCCATGCGTGCGCTGGCCAAGGAGCCGGAGGTGCGCTACCAGACTTGCCGCGAGATGATCGAAGACTTGCGCAACTATCGCGGACTGGGCGGCAGTGAACAGAATCCGGATGCCACGATGATTTCCCCGCGCGCTGGTTCCCCGATGGCCCTTGCGTCCGCGAGCCCCGGCTTGCGTGGACTCCACGGCGATCCCTCATCTTCTCCCGCGCTGCGCTCGCTGCAATCGCACGGCGGCAACCCGTCGCAAACGCCAGTGATTCGGCGCACCGGAGCCATCCAGACTTTCGAGGAACCCAAAAAGAGCAGTCCGCTTGGCACCATCTTCGCCGCATTGCTCTTGCTCAGCGTGATTGTTTACGGCGGCTACAAGCTTCGGCCCGAATTCCAGGCCACTCGCGAGCGCAACAAAACCTACGAAGCTTTGAAATCCGAGCAACCCGCGCAACCCGCCGTTCCCACAGCAATCCAACCCTCGACTATCTCAATTCCCGTCACTGAACAGCCGGCGGCGACAGGACGCGACTTCGCCTGCTCCAGCCGCCGCTGTGGCGAACAGTCCCGCCAGCACTCCGACGACGCCTCCGGGCAATACTCCCACGAGCGCGTCCGCGCAGCCTCCCGCCACTTCCGCTCCGGAGAAAAAACCGGAGATCCCAGCAAGCACCGTGCCTGCGGCGAATAAAGTCCCAGCTCTTTCGGCTGCGGCCACCGAATACAAAGGACGCTTCGAGGAGGCCGTGGCGGAAAAAGGTCTCGGTACCCGCGTCAAAATTTCCGGCACGGGCAACTCTCTTACGATTTCAGGTAAGCTTCGCCCCGTCGAACACGCGGCCCTGCTTCGTTTGATACGCAATGCCCCGGCTTCCGTGCGTGTCGTAGACGACATTCAATACGAGGATGCGCCAGCTTCCGCCGCGATCTCGACGCCGGCGCAGCCGCAACCGGCCGTCCAAAGCGCCCCCCGCCCCGCCACCTCCAGCGTCAACAGCGCAGTCAACGTGATCACCGACGCCCCGGGCGCCATGGTCACTATCTTCGGACCCGCCGGACGGGCCATTTCCAGTTGCCAAGCGCCGTGCACCTTCAACGACCTGGTCCCCGCGCGCTACAGTCTGCAGGTCCAGAAGAACGGGTATCTGCCAGTGCAGACAGCAGTCGAATTGAAGCAGCATGAGTCTCTGGATCAGAGAATTCATCTGGACGCTTTGGCCAAGGGCCTGTACGTCAGCAGTCGCCCCGCGGGCGCTGAAGTCTTCATCAACGGCGCGAAACAGTCCGGGCAAACCCCTACGACGCTTCCTCTTGCATCCGGCCAGTACGATCTTGTGCTACGGATCCCGGGCTATGAAGCGTACGCCGGGCACGTCCAGGTAAAGGACAACATTCAAACTACGCTGGACGTGGAGTTGAAAGAAAAGACACAGGTTCACGTCGCCTGGGCCCAGGTTGACTCCACCCCCAGCGGCGCCGAGATCTTCGTAGACGGCGCTCCGGCCAACCAAACCACCCCTGCGCGCGTGCAAATTCCCATGGGTTCGCACATTATCGCCATCCGCCTAGCGGGGTATCAGGTCGCCAAGCGCGGAGTTCAGGCCAGCGAAGGCGGAACGGTGAACGTCACCGAAGTGCTACAACCACGGAAGCAGTAACAGGGTGAAGAAAAAACGAAACAATAGCGACTCCTGCCGTTCCAATCAGTCAACAGTTGTAACAAAAAGTTACACTTCTATCCTATCCGTACTATAGCTTTCTCTCCCCACTCTTTCAAAAATGATAGTGGGGGTAACCTCCCCCGTGGCCAGTGGTCTCTCTATTCGAGCGCTCTGGGCCCCTGGCCGAGCAAGCAAGCGTTTTGGTGCATTCGGCTTCTTTGAGTTTTCACTTTGGGACGGTTTCTTGGTCAATCGAGCCACAATTCTCGCCGACGAACAAGCGGATAAGCCGCAGTCGCACCGGGCTGCCCCGTTTGTGAGGGCTGTCGCCCGCCCGGAGCGAGTCACCAACGATCCGCGTCTGGCCGATGCGACACAGGCTTTGCGCTCCCTGCATTTGCTGCTGCGTTCCCGCCGGCTCTATGAAAGCTCTCACCCGCAAGTCCAGGATCATCTCGATGCCGCTTATGATTCCCTGAAGCGCGTTGCCAGCGCCTTGGGTGGCCTAGAGGTTCGGATCGAGCGCGGCGGAGTGGTGGTTCCCACCATCGCCGAGGGGCATATTCCCGACGCTCATGGTGAATTCCACGCCCTTGCTAATGACCTTCAGCGCGCCGGAGTGCAAACCGTTTTCTTCGCGGAAAAGTTTCATGTGGGCGAATTGGACACCTTCTCGCAACTCCTGAAAGATACCTTGTTAAAATCGGATGAGCCGGCAAAACGCACGGGACGGACTTGGTGGCCGGGGCAACTCCGGGAGCAACGCGTGGAAGGGATTCAGGTAAATACGTTGACGGATCGTAAAGTCGATACCGTCCTGGCCAGCCTGATCGCGGCGCTGGTTGCCTACGGCGGAAACGCGCCCCAGGAAAACGGCGACACGCCCATCCTCGCTCCACAGTCCGAGGAACTCGCAGACTCGCTCCGCCTGATCGGACACCTCACGCCGCCAATGGAAGCCGCTCGTGGGCTTTCTGCCGAAGACGCCGCCCATGCCATTCACTCTTCCATGGAACGCGCCAGCCGCAACACCGTTCGCTTGCTGCTCGGCTCCATGACGCACTACGCGCCGCAGGAAGGCGAATTCCCGCAAGCCTATCTGCTGCGGCTGTCGCAAAGCTTGATTCTGGAGTTTCTGGCTTCCGAATTTGCCGCGGGCACGCTTTCTGCCATAGCCATTCGCCCCGCCCTGCAGAAGTTTGCCGACGTGCTGGTTGCGGCCGGCGGCTATCACGGGCCGCACGCCTCGCAGCATTTTTCTTCACTAGCCGCCACCTGGGCCAGCGACGCCTTCCGCGAACAACTTCTGGAGCGCTTCTGGCTGGAGCTTCCGCAACGCGAAAAATCGGCGGTCATGCGCGGCCAGGAAATCTGGTGCGTGCCCATCGCCGCCATTCGCCAGACGCTTCGGCAACTTGTCGATGCTGGCGTGGATGCGCCGCGTCGCGAAGCTCGCACGATTCTGCTCAATTATGCCCGCAGGATTGAGCACCCGGATTCCTCGGCGCGCCGCATCGTAGCCGCCGGGCTTGGCGAGCTCACTCCGGTGTTGGAATCGCTTTGGCCCAATCAGCTGCCTGAGGAGTTGAGTCGCGGCACCATGAGCGCCTTGGCGAAAGAGACCGTGCCAGAAACCAGCGCGCTGCTCGCCTCGTTCCTGGAAACCCTGGGCCGCATTGCTTCGACTCGTGGCGATTTTGCCGGCTTTGAAAATATTCTGCTGAGTCTCGAGCGCGTGCCTCGCGATGCGGAGCACGAACACATGACCGCACTCGGCCATCGTCTGGTGGCTAATGATCGCTGGATGCTCCTGGTGGATGCTGCTCTTGCGAATCGCGCCCTCGATCAGGCTCTGCCGCGTCTTCTGCAGCGCGATCCGGAGCGCCTGCTCGACCGCCTCACTCTTCTTCTGACCGACCAGCGCGGCCCCGAAATGATTCCGCCGATGGCCCGGTTGCTTCGCGCCATCGGCGTCCCTGCCCTGACGCTGCTCGAAACGCGCCTGTTCGAGGCGCGCCGCCAGCGTGTCAGCGCCGCCATCAAACTGCTCGCCGCCGCCGATCCCGATCGCCTGCTCCGCGGACTCACGCGCGCGATGGCCAGTTGGGAATGGAATCTGCAGGATCTCGCCGTCAGCGAACTGGCGCGTCCGGCCAACGCCGCGTCCGCCCAGAGCACCGCGTTTGTGTTCTCCGCGATTCTCTCCGACGCGCATCCGCTGGTCGTGCCCATGATGATCGACCAAATAGGCATCGGCCAGGAAACCACCGCCGTGCCCATGCTCATGGAAATCGCCGCCGGCGAACACGAGACGCTTCGCGATCAGTTTGTCCGCATCAAAGCCATCGAAGCACTCGGCCGCATGCGCGCCTATGAAGCCGTCGAACTTCTTCGCCAACTCGCGGCAAAACGCGAAGGCCTCACGTTCGTCGAACCTGCCGGCCTGCGCGCTTCCGCCGAAGATGCTTTGGCCATGATGGAAGAAAGTCCCGCCTCCGCAAGAGCGCGCGCCGCCTTTGAACCCGCTGCCGCTCCGCTGGGAAATTTTGTTGTGCCGCGGCGGTATGCCCGCATCCCGCTGGAGTCGCCCCTGCGCGCGCAGATTGCTTCTCCGCAAATGTCCATGGCTCGCGTGAAGACCATCAGCCTGGGTGGCGCGTACCTGGAATCCGCGCAGCGCCTCAGCGTTGGCGATTCCATCCAGCTCGAAGTCCGCAGCGGCCTCAAGAAAATCCATTTCACCGCGGTCGTCCGCAACCTCGGCCCCGACGGCAACGGCGTCGAATTCGTCCACATGAAAGACGAAGACCGCGAACGCCTCCGTCGCCTAGTCCGCAAGCACCTCTAGGCTTCCTCAAGGGCGTCTTCCCGCCTGCTGTCGTTACCGCCTAATCAATTCGTCTTGGCCTTGTTCAACTGCTAGACATTTTTGCAGTAAAATACCGATCGCATTCGTCATTCCCGTTCCAAAGGAAAGTTATGACCCCGCCCACTCAGCTAAAGAATTGTCTGCGTCCACTCTTGATCTTCTCTAAGGTCTCCTCATTCTGCTCTTGGTCGTTTCCTCCCTAGGATTACCGCTACGTGGACAGCAGGGCGGTGGTGTCGCACCGTCTGGACCCCAAGTTCAAACAGATTGAACCACCTTCGGCTCCGCGACACACCTTCATTTCTCGTCCCTCTATGGGCTTGACGGGAAGATTCCCGCCCCTCGGCGACAGTCATGGCGCAGCGCTAGTCGCGTGGCAATCCACTCCGGATATCGACTGCTGGTCCGATCCGATCCACTTCGCTCGCCTTCCCTTCAGTGTTCCAAAACGGCACAGATTCGCGCCATTACCGCTTGGGCACCTCCTCCGTCACAATCGCGTAGCCGCTTGCCGCCACTCGGTTTAAAGTTGCAAAGTCCGTTTCATTGCGCTAATCCAGGGCCTTCTCACGGGGGTACACCCGGCACCGCTAGGGGTAGCGGCACCGGCTGAGTTCACAAG
Source organism: Candidatus Acidiferrales bacterium (assembly GCA_963792145.1). Lineage (GTDB taxonomy): Bacteria > Acidobacteriota > Terriglobia > Acidiferrales > UBA7541 > Acidiferrum. The sequence continues at coordinate 76,815 of CAWBVH010000041.1, read as the reverse complement.
GAGGAAGGGTATGCCACGCAGGCATTCGTGGTTTGCGTTTGCGGTTCTTTGCGGGGTCATTCTGTTTGGGCTGTTCGGGGTGGTCGCGTCTTTCGCTCAAGTTAATACCGCTACGCTTACCGGCGTCGTTACCGATCCGCAAGGATTGGCTGTCAGCGGCGCAAAAGTCACCGTTTCCAGCGAGAAGACTGGAGCGGAACGTACCGCTGTCGCCGATGAAGGCGGCCGCTACCGCATCGTCGGCCTGACTCCCGGCGAGTATAAAGTCCGAGTGGAAGGCCCCTCCACGTTTGCCCCTTACGAGAACCCTGCGGTCCAGGTAACGGTAGGCGGGGAAGCCATTCTCAACGTCACCCTGACGATCGGCACGCAGCAGCAGATCGTCACCGTCACTACCGAAACTGCTCCCATTGAGACCACCCGCAGTGAAAGCGCGCAAACCGTGGAGCAGCGCCAGATCAACAACCTCCCCATCAACGGCCGCAACTACATCAATTTCACTTTGCTGAATTCGCAAACCACTCGCGACGTCGCTCCCACCATTGGTCCGGCGCCCAACAGTGGCCTGAACATCAGCGGCGCGCGCGCCCGCTCCAACATGGTTAGCGTGGATGGCGCCGATTTTGGCGACAACTCCGTCGACGGCGTGCGCACCACGCTGTCGCAAGAGGGCGTGCAGGAATTCCAGATGATTCTCAGCAACTACAACGCGGAATATGGCCGGGCCACCGGCGGAGTGGTCAACATTGTCACCAAGGGCGGCACCAACGAATTCCACGGCAACGTCTTCGGTTTCCTCCGCAACAGCGCCTTCCAGGCCCGCAACCCTTTCTCGGGTGAAGTGAATGCCGCCGGCCAGCTCGTTCCCGTGAAGCAGGCTTACACGCGCGCTCAAACGGGCCTAACCCTCGGCGGCCCCATTAAGAAAGACAAAACGTTCTACTTTTTCTCCTACGAGTACACGCAACGCGAAGAGACCGGCTTCTCCAGCATTGGCCAGGACAATTTCGGTCTGCAAACCGTCCAGGTGCCGACCAGCCCGACGACCGTGCTACCCGTGCAACTGACGCAAGCCCAGGCCGCCGCCTTCACAACCCTTTTGCCGATTAATGCGACGCTCGCTTCACAATACGCCATCTTGATGGGCTCAGCTTCCAGCGTGGCCCTGAATCGTCTGGATTATGGCGCGGTCGCACCCGCTCTCACCAGCGGGCTAGTGAATCCCGGACCCGGCGCGCAATTCCCCATTCCCCTTACCTGCCCGATTCTTCCCGCGGGCGCGCAAATCGGCACGGTGAATTGTGCGAATGTTCCCGTAAATCCGCTCGACCCCAACTATTCTTTTGGTGTGGCCGGGTTGCCGGCTTCCTTTGTGGGGCTGAATTCGATCCGCGGCAACTTCCCCACTTCCGAGAAAACCAGCCTGTGGTCCGCGCGTCTCGATCACGTGTGGAACACGAAGAACAATTCGTTCCTGCGCGTGGGCGTCGCTCCTTCTTACACCACCGGGATTCAGACCACGGCGCAGAACCAGGTCTTCGGGCAAAACGCGGGGTCGCGCGTGGGCGTGAACTGGCTGCACGATGTCAACGCAACGTTCCAGCACACCACCATCGCCAGCGACACAATCTTCAATGAATTCCGTTTCCAATTCGCTCGCCGCAGCAACTATTTCGGCTTCTCTAATCTTCCCGGCGGCTCGGAGCTGGGCGTCAATATTCCCGGCTACGCGTACTTCGGCCGCGAGCCTTACTCCACGGTCAACCGCGTGGAGAAGCGTTTCCAGTTCACCGACAACGTCACCTGGACGAAAGGGCGCCACACCTTCAAATTCGGCGCCGATGCCAACATCATCTTGCTGCGCCCCTCCGGTGGACAGCAGATCTTCGAATTGGACTTCGGCGGCGTTGCCAACTTCGGCCCGCTCCCCGCTTCCTCTTTCGGCTTGCCTGATTGCATCAGCCTTACCACCGGTCCTCACAATGGCGCGTGCTCCAATGGCGAACTCGTGGTTCCCGGCGCCACTCCGTTGCAAGCTTACGGGCTCGGCGTTCCCACCACCTACATCCAGGGCATCGGCACTTCCAACACTCCTTTCGACAACATTCCTTTCGGCTTCTTCGCGCAGGACTCCTGGAAGATCACCCCGAAACTTACGCTCAACTATGGCGTGCGCTACGACGTGGAAATCACCCCGCTATTCGCCCCGGCCACGTCCGTGAACGCGGCTGCGGAAAAGGCGCTTGGCGTCACGGAAGGCATTCCCCGCGATTACAAGAATGTCGCTCCGCGTATCGGCCTGGCTTGGGATCCGCGCGGGAACGGTAAGACTGTGGTGCGCGCCAGCTATGGCCTCTTCTACGATCATCCGCTGCTGGCCATCGCCTTTGACTCGGTCACGGCCGATGGCGGCCGCTCCGTTCAACTACTCTCTCCCGGCGGACTGGCCTCCGCTTGTGGCTTGATTCCCTCGGCTGTCGCACCGGCGGGCTACCCCACTTGCGGCGGCAGTCTCGATATTCCGACCAATCTCAACGGCTCAACAATTTTCCAGGGCGCTCTGAATGGCTTGCCAAGCATGTTCTATTTGCCGAACCAGCAGCGCTTTGATCCATTGCAGTCCGGCTCGCTGTTCGCCAATCAGAACTTCCTGCCGTCTCCGATGAATGGCACCACGGGGAATCCGGGCTTCCCGCTTCCGATTCTTCCGTTCACTTTGCCGATCCAGAGCAATTTCCAGTACGGCTACGCGCAGCAGGTGAACCTCACCGTGGAACATGTCATCGCGGGCAATTGGACGTTCAGCGTGGGCTATCAGGGCACGCGCGGCTTGCATCTCTACCGCCCCGTCGACGTCAACTCCACCGATCCCGTTTTGCTGACCACCAATTTGCAGAAAGCCGACGCCACCGGCTTGAACTTTGGCAGCCCGCTCACCGTCGCTGTTCCTTCCACTCCGAACGGCGCGTGTGCCGGCGGCATCCCGGTATTTAACGTAACCACGGCCTCCGGCCAACCTGGCGGCAGCATTGCGTTCGCCACGCCCACGGGACAGCCTCTAGCTCCCGGCGTATTGGGCTTGGGCTACACCGGGCAAAACTGCTCCGGCGCTCCAGTCGGCTTGGTCGGCACTCCCGCATTCTTTAACTACTTCCGCCCGTCCGGTCCGAATCCATCGTTTGCGGGCCTTGTTCCCGGTGGCTACGCCACGCAGGTGGCTCTCGCTTCCGCGGCGGGATTTCCCACCGGCTTTGGCGTGCCCGTTCCGTTCAACAGCGTCGACGCGCAGGAATCGACGGGCAGTTCCTGGTACAACGCTCTGACCGTCAATGTCTCCAAACACTTTTCCAACCACTTTGAATTGCTTTCCAGTTACACCTGGTCGCATTCCATCGACGACGCCACCGACCTGCAATCCACGCTCGAGCCGCAGGATTCTCGCTTCCCATTCCTCGAGCGCGCCAACTCCGTCAACGACCAGCGCCATCGCTGGGTCACCAGTGGCGTCTTCCAGACTTCTCCGCACACGCATGGCGAAGGATTCATGCACGCTTTCCTGAGCAACTTCACGGTCGCTCCGCTGATCGAGTTGTCTTCGGGCCGGCCCTTCAACGTGATCACCGGGTCCGACACGCGGCTTGATCTCGGCGCTTCCCAGGATCGGCCGGCGGCCGGCGGAGCCACCACTTCGCCATACATTCACGGCGCCGCGTTCAGCGTCGCGCAATCCTGTTTCGCGGACAATGGCAGTGTGTTCACTGTTCCGGGCATCACGCCACCGGCTGGGTGCATTGGCAACTTGGGGCGCGACAAATTCGTTATGCCATTTTTCTTTCAGTTTGACCTGCGCATCGCCAAGGCCATCAACTTCGGCGAACGCTTCCGCCTCGACCTGATCGCCGATGCTTTCAATCTTACCAATCACACCAACATCGCCGCAGTGAACCAACTGTGCGATCCCTCTTCGGGCGCCACGTGTCTGGCCGGGCAGCCAACGGCAGCTTACGATGCGAGACAGTTCCAGTTCGCTCTGAAGTTCAACTGGTAACTCCATCGTGGTTTAGTTTCTTAGCTGTCAACCAAAGGCCCCGTTCCCATTTCGGGGCCTTTTTCTTTCCTACCTCGGGCGGGAGCGCCGGCAACTCCGCCTGTGTAGCGGCCCCCTTCTGAGGCGGGCAGGTTTTCCCTTCGTTGGCGGCCCTCTTGGCTGATGGACCTCTGGACCGCCTTCGTTTTGCTCACCTTTTTTGTGATTCGCATACTCGGTTCCGGCACGGCGCAACGCTTGTTGGCACGGCTCGGGCTTCACTTCGCAAATTCGTAGACATGCTCAGTCGACCTTCCAGCCGTCTGCACAGGAAAAGCGTTCCAAAAGTATTGGTGATAAGTAATAATGAAGTGCTGAGGCAATCGGCTTGCCGGCCGCCATTCTCTGGCGGCCAGTTCCTACGACGACCGTCGAATCGAACGACAGAGCCCTTGCCGCTCGCCACTTGGCTTTCGCTTCTGCGACAATTGTTGACACCACCATGGTCTCCGACGAAGACATCCACAAAGCCGCGCAACTGCTCCGCGCCGGCGAACTTGTAGTCTTCCCCACCGAAACCGTCTACGGCCTTGGCGCCAATGCCCTCGATCCCGCTGCTGTTCACAAGATCTACGCGCTCAAAGGCCGGCCTGCCACCAGCCCGCTGATTGTGCACGTTTCCAGCATCGAGCAGGCCCGCGAACTCGCCGCCGAATGGCCCGAAGACGCGGAGCGCCTGGCACGCGAATTCTGGCCCGGGCCCCTCACGATCGTCGTCGCCGAAAAAGCCCGTGGTTCCCGACGAGGTCACGGCCGGGCTACCCACCGTGGGCTTGCGCATGCCGCGACATCCCGTGGCGTTGGCCCTTCTGCGTGAAGCCGACGTGCCCATTGCAGCGCCCAGTGCCAATCGCTTCACGCAACTTTCCCCCACCACGGCACAGCATGTCCGCGAAGCCTTTGGCGACGACACGCCCTTTCTGCTCGATGGCGGACCCTGTAAAGTTGGCCTCGAATCCACGGTCATCGCGGTGACCAAGGACGGCCTGGAAGTCCTTCGCCCCGGCATGGCGTTTGTCGACGATGCCGCACCAGCCGGAAGCACGCCAGCACCCGAGCCGGGGGAACACAACGTCGCGCATCGTTCTCCGGGTCAGCACAACAAGCACTACAGTCCGCGCACGCGTGTGCTGTTGGTCAATCGTGGCCATCTGCCGCAAAAGGGGCGTGGCGCCTATCTCTGGTTTGCCTACGACGCCAAAGCAACCTGGAAGCTGCGCATGCCGGAACAGCCGGAGGCCTACGCCGCGAAGCTGTACAGCGTTTTGCACGACTTGGATCGCGAGGGATACGACTGGATCGCAGTGGAACTGCCGCCGCACGCCCCGGAATGGGCTGCGATTCGCGATCGCTTGACGCGCGCCGCGTACTGAAGGGCATAGGACGGCCATGCCGGGACAGGACGCGTAGTTGTGAGTCCTGGGACCGCCGAGATGGCACAGTTTCGAGATACAATGCGTCCACAGACCTAATCGTTAGGAGATCCCAATGTCAGACTCGCCCAAACTCCGTGTTGCGCTCTGGTTCGCGCTGCTGCTTGCTGCGATTGTGCTCGCTTTTGGCGTGGTCGGTCACGCGCGCCCACAAGCCGACTCCAGTGCCGGAGACAAAACATTTACGGTGGAATGCTACTACCGGGCAAAGTGGGGCTATGCCAACGAATTCCTCACCTTGTTCAAGAAAAATCATTATCCGCTGCTGAACAAAGAGATGGAGATGGGCCGCATCCTGAAGGTGACAGCTGCTACGCCCATTTATCACATGCCGGAAGATGGCCGCTGGGACTATCGCGTGACCATCGTGTACAAGAACGCTTCCATTGCTCACGACAATTTCGATTCCGCGCCAATCCTGAAGCAGATGTTTCCCGACCAGGAAGGCTACAAGAAGGAAGAGCAACGGCGCTTCGAGATCCTGGAAGCGCACTGGGATCTCCCGGTTAAAGACGTAGATCTCAACGCAAAGTAACGCTCACAAATTATCCAGAAAAAATTGCGTTACGCGTTGCATCAGCACCCGTCGAGCCGGCGGGTCGGTAACTCCATGGCCGCGCCCCGGAAACGCCATTACCTCGGCATATTTTCCGCTTTCAATCAGCTCATTGATTAGCGCCAGCGTGTTGGAATAGTGCACATTGTCGTCGCCGGTGCCGTGCGCGATCAGCAGTTTCCCCTGAAGCTTGCCGGCGTTTTCGATCGGCGACGATTCCGTGTAGCTGTGCTCACGCTGCGGTATCAGTCCGAGATAGCGCTCGGTGTAAATCGTGTCGTAGTAACGCCAGTTCGTCACCGGCCCACCGGCAAATCCGGCCTTGAACACGCCCGGCATATCAAACATCGCGTGCAGCGTCATGTGGCCGCCGTAGCTCCAGCCCCAGATGCCGATTCGCGTGCCATCAACATAGGGTTGACCCTTCAGCCATTCGACGCCATCACGCTGATCGGAAAGTTCCTGCGCGCCCAGGCGGTAATGAATTGGCTCTTCAAACAAGTGTCCGCGCCCCGCGGAACCGCGATTATCCAGCGCAAAAATAATGTAGCCCTTCTGAGCCATCATCTGGTGCCAAAGAAAATTGTTGCCACCCCACAAATTCATCACCACCTGCGCATGCGGTCCGCCGTACGTGTACACGAGCACCGGATATTTCCGCGTGGAGTCGAAATTGGGCGGCTTGATCATGAAGCAATTAAGCGCGATGCCATCGTGGGACTTGACGGTCAGAAATTCGACGGGCGAAAGATGGTATTTCGCCAATTCGGGCACGCCGTTTTCGTTCAGCGTGGCCACCTTGGTGGCGTCGGCACGATACAGATCCTGCCGCGGCGGCGTTCCAGAATTGGAGTAGGTATCAATGTACGCAGCCGCGTTTGGCGCAAAGTTGATCGCGTGGCTGCCGTCTTCTTTGGTCAGGCGAGTGAAGCCAGAACCATCGAGCGCAACCCGATAAAGATGCCGCTCCAGAGGGGATTTCTCCGTAGAGCCGAAATAGACCACGCCCTTCGATTCGTCGACGGCGTCAACATGCGTCACTTCCCAATCGCCCTTGGTCAATTGCGCGACTTCCTTGCCACTCAGGTCGTAGAGATAAAGATGGCGGTAGCCGCTGCGCTCGCTGGACCACAGAAGACGGTTTGAGCCCTTCAAGAAGTGCAGATCGTCGCTGACGTTGATCCAATACTGGTCTTTCTCCGTGAGCAACGTGGAAGATTTTCCGGTGGCAGTATCGGCCAGCAGAAGATCCAGAATGTTCTGCTCGCGATTCAAGCGCTGAATGGCAACGTGTTTGGAATCCGGCAGCCAATTCACGCGCGGAATGTAAATATCCGTGTTCGTGCCAATGTCCATCACGTGCGGTTCACCGCCGGCAATCGACGCCACGAGCACGCGGATGGCAGGATTGTTTCCGCTGGGCACCGGATAGCGCTGCAGTTCCGCCTCGCCCGTGTAGGACTCGAAGTCCGTTAGGGAAAACTGCGAGACCTTGCTTTCATTCATTTCCAGATAAGCGATCGCGGAGGAATCTGGCGCCCACCAGTACGCCGTGCTGATGTCGAGCTCTTCGGGATAGACCCAGTCGAGCTCGCCTTTGCGAATCTCCTCGGTGCCGGCGGTCGTCAACGCGCGCTCTTTACCGCCAGCCGTCGGAACGAGCCACAAATTGTGGTCGCGAATGAAGCTGACATATTTGCCGTCGGGCGAAATTTTCGCGTCGGCAAGTTCTTCCTTTCCCGAAACGAGTACGTGGCCTTCCTGCGACTTCACGTCAAACCATGCGAGCGAAGTAGCACTCTCGAAAAGAAGCGCGTCACCCGAAACCGACCACTGCACTTGCGACGGAGCGCGCCGCCCAAGCCCGGTGGCCTGCGATTGTTTGCCGGAAGGCGCGGGAAGCACAGATTCCAGCTTGTCGGCAGCGATCAGCAGCGAGCGCTGGCCCGTAGCAACATCCATGACGTAGAGCGCTGGCTTTGCCTCCTTGCCTGTGCCCGCCGTCTCGAAGAAACTGAATTTTTTCCCGTCCAGGCTCCAAGCGATTCCGCGAGTCAAGCGTCCACTCAAGCTAGGCTGTCCGTAAATGCGATCAACGGTGAGTTGCCCGGCTTGCGCGGCGGCGGGAGCGGCGGCTTGCTGGGCAACTGCGCCAGAAACCGAGACGAGCAGAAGCAGCGCGGCAACAAACATTTTGCGGCTGAGCGGACGGAAACGCATGGAGCCTCCTGAGAAGAAAGGAAAGTGTAACGTGAAAAAGGATTGCGCGAGAAATCAGCGAGCGCGGGCAGCACAAAAGCTATCGCGTGATTGCATTAGCCTGGCGGCCAGCGGAACGTGCGGCCACCCAAAAGATGCAAGTGAAGATGGAGCACGGACTGGCCAGCTCCGCTGCCATTGTTGAAGACCGTGCGATAACCGGGCAGAAGATGGCGCTCCGTAGCGAGTTTGGCTGCAACGAGCTGGAGTTTGCCCAGCACTGCTTGATCTTCCGCCGTGGCATCGTGGAGCGCGGCAAAGTGTTTTCGCGGACAGATCAAAACATGTGTAGGCGACTGCGGGTTGACATCTTCAAACGCGAATACCTCGTCATCCTCGTATACCAGTTTCGCCGGAATCTTCTTGGCTCCGATTTTGCAAAACAGACAATTGGGGTCCATCACTTTGCTCCTGAAGGTGCGGCTTCATCCAGCCGCACAACAAACGGCGTGAAGCCTTCCTTGCTGCGTAGCTGGTCCGCATACTGCTGCGCGGCTTCTTCGCCGGAAATTTTGCCGACCCGCACACGATAGAAACTGTTCTGGCCCGCCTCAATTTGTTGAATGAAGATGGGCGAGTAGGAAGCCGTAAGGCGCTCGCGCAGCCGCTCGGCGTTGGCGCGCTCGCGGAAGGCACCTACTTGAACCGTAAAGAAACCGGCGCTGACGTCGACATTCCCGAGCACTTCCAACCGCACCGGAACAACGCCTGGGCCGATCGATTCGATTTCGCGAGCCGCAGCCTGCGAAAGATCGATGATGCGATTATCCACGAAAGGGCCGCGATCGGTGATGCGAACCGTGGTGGTTTTGCCGTTGTTGAGATTAGTGACGCGCACAACCGTTTCAAACGGTAAAGTCCGGTGCGCCGCCGTCAACTTGTTCATATCGTAGATTTCGCCGTTGGAGGCGCGCCGGCCGTTGAACGGAAGTCCATACCAGGAAGCATTTCCCTCTTCGCTGTAGCCGACGGGCGCGGGCGCTGGAGGAGTTTTGGAGTGCTTGCCGGGGCGAGCTGCTGCTGCAGGCGGCGTGGCCGGATTGCTGGTGGCACCGCCGGCACTCTCCGCGGGCGCCGCGGACGGCTGCGTATTGGTGGGGGGATGCGAAGCGACAGGACGCTTCCCGCCGCAGCCGGCACTAAGCAAAGCCACGGCGATCAAAACTGTTCGGGAAGCGAGCCGGTCAAAGGTCACGGTTTGGGTTCTTGAGAATTTTTCTGGGCGCGGGCAGCGGCGCGCGCTTCCAGTTTCCTGGAGGCTTCGCTGAGCTTTTCCGAAGCCTCGCGAAGGAATTGCGCGGTGCGCTTTTCCGTTTCGGGCGCCACTTCTTCTTCCACGTATTTGCGGAGGCGGGTGAGTTCTTCATCGAGACGGCGGCCAAACTCTTCAAATTTGTCCATAGGCTCCTGCGCCGCATAACCAAGCGCGTTTCCGGTATTATAGGAACGCATCAAAGTGGCTGCAAGGAGGAGTGTTGGCCCTTCCCTATCATTGGCAGATGCGCATTGAGCGCTTGAAGAGAATGTTTGGTGGGATGTTTGGCGGCGGAGAGAAACGTCCCCAATTGTGTCCGGCTTGCGGCGCGCTGGTGGGAATCAACGCGACGCGTTGCCACGAGTGCGGAACGAACTTGCGGTTCGGTTTGGCGGCCTGGAGCAAAGGCCTTTCAGAATTTTTCGGCGGGCACGCGCCGGTAACCACCGCCATCCTGATCCTGAACGTAGTGATGTTCGGCTTGAGCCTGGTTGGCACGATGAAATCGGGTGAAGGCGGCGGGCTAAGCATTCTGTGGGGAATGGATGGCAGCACCTTGTACCGCTTGGGCGCTTCTTTCGGGCCCGCCATTTTTCTTGGTCACGAGTGGTATCGCCTGGTTACGGCCATGTTTCTACACGGCGGACTTATCCACATTGGCTTCAACATGATGATCCTGCTGGATCTGGGACCCATCGTCGAAGAAATCTACGGTTCGGCGCGTTATTTATTTCTGTACGTCGTTATGGGCGCCGCTGGCTTCCTCCTCAGCGCGTGGGCGGGCCACTTCTCTCTGGGAGCCAGCGGCGCGATCCTCGGATTGGTTGGACTATTGATCGCGGTCACAACCAAGCGCGGGGGCGTGCAGATGAAAGAGATGCGCTCTCGGCTGATCTCGTGGGTGGTTACGATTTTCGCGATTGGATTCTTGTTTCGCGGATTGCGAACGGACAATTGGGCGCACTTCGGCGGCCTGGCCGCGGGATTTTTGCTGGGGAAAGTACTGACGGACCGCGAACCACTTCCCGGGCCGGAACGGACGCGGGCGTACGCGATGGGCTGGGTGGCGGGAATTGTTCTGGTAGCCAGTTTCGTGATGATGTTCCTGCACTACGGCGACCGGGTCCCCCAATAAGAAAATGCAGTAGCAACGGAACGCACATGTAGCTCAGGCCTTTAGGCCTGAGGCATTGCTAAATCAGGACGCGTGCAAGCGCCGCGCGACGACCACGGCATAGTGAAAGCCCGAAATCGTTACAAACACCGCGACCGTGTACACCAGGTAGTGCGTCAGCAAAGCAATGCGCTCCCCCGGATACACCGCGCCCAGCAAGGCAAAAAAGACCAGCCCGACCTCAAAGAACGTAGTGGCTTTGCCAAGCAAACTTGGAGGAAAAGGCCGGTAGCCCTGAATAATCAGGATCACTGCGGCGACGACCAGCAACAGCACATCGCGGCTGAGCACCATGATGGTCAGCCACCAGGCAATTTTCTTCTCCATTGCCAGCGCCAGGAAGGAAGAAGAGAGCAGGAGCTTGTCGGCGATGGGATCCAGATAAGCGCCGAGGGCAGATTGCTGATGGAATTTGCGCGCGACCAGGCCATCGATGAAATCGGTTCCGGCGACAAAGACCAGCACAATCAGCGCCCACCGGTACTCTTCATACAGGACCAGAATCAGGAACAGTGGCAGGAAGCCGAGGCGCAGAAATGTGATTTGGTTGGGTACCGTCCAGATGCGGGCTTTCATTGGAAGGAAAGGATAGCGCAGTTCAGGCGAATTGCGCGAGATAGTCGAACAGCGAGCGGCCGATTTTGCGCTGAAAGATGTCGGCCATTGAGGGAATTGAGCCGGAGGGCTCGTCGAGAGAGACGCGCTCGACGCGGGTCATGGGGAAGAAAACCGTTGGCAGCCCTACGCGTTCGGCGTCGAGTTGATTGATTTGACTGATGAAATGATCGAAGGAGTTGAGGTCGATGCCGCGAACGGTGATCCCGCTGGGGTTCAGCGAAAGCAGGATGCCCCAGATTTTTTCTTTGGGGGAATGCAGGCTGACGACAACGATGGAGTTCGGTTCCATGGGCAGCGGCTCTCGTGATCCTTCCTTCAGCTTACCGCAGGAGACGAGTGTACTGCTGGAATTTAGTGCGGCGGTTTCCGGCAACCTAACAAGCCGCTTCCGCGCCCGTCCGTTCCAGTTGAAGTTCACGAAGATACAGAAATAGCGGCAGGCCCAGCGAAACGCCGACCAGCAAAGTGGCAGGAATGGCGAGCCAGGCGTGGTTGATCTGAAGGCGTCCCGATTCCGCCCGAATGAATCGCAGCACGACCACGGCGGAAACAATCACGTCCAGCGCGAAAAATGTGCTGATGCGCGTGGCGAAGAGTTCTTGCACAAACAGCCGGCCATTCACGCCGTGCTCCGCAAGCCAGGGAATAAATTGCCAGTAAGGCAGAACCGCGCCCAGGATGCAAAGAGCCAGGTAGAAGAGCTTCGGTTTCACTTGGCTGCTCCTTTCTTGGCCCCCTCGTAGGCCTGGTTGAGCCACCAGATAGCGTCCCGAACATCCGCATCGCTGAACAATTCGAAGGAGAACCAGCCTTTGCCGGACATGCGTGTCCCAGTGTCGAGTCGCGGCTCTTTCTGCGCTTGTTGGAATAAGCCGGCGGGCATCGGATTGAATTTGAGAAGAATGGAAGAGGGAGTGAAAAGTCCACGAGAATAAGGCAAAGCGCCGAACACGGCTTTCCGCCGGTAAAGGAACCGAAAGCCAAACATGCGCTTGCACGTGACGGCCGGCCAGGATTCCACTTCCGCCTCGAGCATCGCGGACCAGTGCTGCATCTCTTCGGAGATGACCGGAAATTTTGGCCTCTCGCGAGTCGCTGGATTTCCCGTTGCAGATTTTCGCAGTTTCTTCATTGGCTTGGCTTTGCGTCAGATGGCCATGCGAGCCGGGCCACCTGCTCGAAGCAGTAGCTTTGGCTCGGTGAGGGATTGGACTTGCTCGAGTGTGGCATCGGGAGCCAATTCGCGAAGCAGCAGGCCTTCGGGGGTAACGTCGATGAAGGCCAACTCGGTAACGATGTGGTCGACCACTTCCACGCCGGTCAGAGGCAGCGTGCACTTCTTCACGATTTTTGGTTGATTGTCGCGCGTGGCGTGTTCCATCGCGATGAACACGCGCTTGGCGCCGGCCACCAGGTCCATCGCGCCACCCATGCCTTTCAGCATTTTGCCGGGAATGGCCCAGTTGGCCAGAGTTCCCTTTTCGTCGACCTGCAGTGCGCCGAGCACCGTCAGATCGACGTGGCCGCCGCGAATCATGGCGAAGGATTCGGCCGAAGAAAAATAACTGGTGCCAGGAAGTTCCGTGACGATTTCCTTGCCCGCATTGATGAGGTCGGGATCGACTTCAGACTCGCAGCGGGTAGGGACCGACGCCGAGCATGCCGTTCTCCGATTGCAGGATCACGTCCATGCCCTTGGGAACATAGTTGGCCACAAGCGTGGGCATGCCGATGCCGAGGTTCACGTAGAAGCCGTCGCGCAGTTCCTGCGCGATTCGCCGCGCGATCCGTTCCCGTTTCTGCTCGTCCGTCAGCGGCATTGCAAGTTCACAGTCAACAGTGTTGAGTTCACGGTTAAATCCAAAAAAACGGTCCAAAGACCAGCTACTACAACTTTCGCACGGTACGTTTCTCGATGCGCTTCATGTAATTCGTGCCTTGGAAGATCGCATTCACGAAAATGCCGGGCGTGTGCACCTGATCCGGATCGAGCTGGCCCGGCTCAACGAGTTGCTCGACTTCCGCGACCACATAATCAGCGGCAGTGGCCATCATCGGATTGAAGTTGCGTGCAGTCTTGCGAAAAATCAGATTGCCCCAACGATCGCCCTTCCACGCTTTGATGAACGCAAAATCGCCGCGTAATGCGCGCTCCAGCACGTAGTTGCGGCCATCGAATTCCCGCGTTTCCTTCCCTTCCGCAACCATGGTGCCGTATCCCGTGGGCGTATAAAACGCAGGGATGCCCGCGCCGCCCGCACGCAACCGCTCGGCTAGCGTCCCCTGAGGATTCAGCTCGACCTGCAGTTCCCCGCTCAGAACCAACTGCTCGAAGAGTTTATTTTCGCCGACGTAGGTCGAGATCATTTTCTTGACCTGGCGATTTTGCAGCAACAGTCCAATGCCGAAATCCTCCACGCCCGCATTGTTGCTGACGATGGTGAGATCCTTCGTGCCTTTGCGCCGCACCGCTGCAATCAAATTCTCGGGAATCCCGCAGAGCCCGAATCCGCCCATCAGAATGGTCATGCCATCGCGCAAATTGGCGATAGCAGCGTCAGGCGATGCGATGCGCTTGTCCATTGGATTCTTGTAGCACAGGCTTCAGCCTGTGTCTTTCGTTTCCTTCAGAGCGATTCTTGGCTTTGACGGATGTTCTATTTGACCACGGAAGACCGCACAGGCTGAAGCCTGTGCTACCTGAAGGCACTCGACCATTGCCATTCTTCTGGCGCTTTGACCCTGAACCATCAGAGAGAGCGGAGAAGTTTGTACAGTTCGTTGGCGGCATCGAAGTCGGCTTCGAGGTCACGTGAGCCGAGGCGCTCGCGAATATCATCGAGGCGGCGAGCGAACAGATCGAGCGCAGCAGACAGCACTTCGCGATTCGTTAGCACAATATCGCGCCAAGTGGCGTAGGGGCTTCCCGCAAGGCGCAAGGAATCGCGGAGGCCGGGTCCAGCCAAGGTGATCGGCAAGCCGTTTTCGTCCAGACGATCGTACAGAAAGGAACCGAGGGCAACAGCGGCGAGTTGCGGCAAATGCGAAGCGAGGCCGACGGCATAGTCGTGCTGCTGCGCTCCAATCCAGAGCGGGCGCGCGCCCATTTTTTCCAGGATTTTAACGAAGGCGCCGACGCGTGGATCGCGGTCGCCGTTGACTGGGCCCGTGAGAGCGTAAGAAGCGTTGCGGAAAAGATCCGCATCGGCGTGCGCGAAGCCAGAGAGTTCGCGGCCAGACATTGGATGACCGCCGAGAAAAAGCGGGCCACCTTGTTCGGGGAATAGCTCAGCCGCAGAAGTGGTGACGCGCAATTTCGTGCTGCAAGCATCCGTTACGAGCGCGTGAGCGGGAGCGTGGCGAGCAATTTCGGGCAGCAAATCCAGGGTTGCGCCGATGGGCAGCGCGATGTAGATGAGGTCAGAGCCGCGCAGGGCGGCACCCAGCGATCCGGAGAATACTTCGTGGATCGCGCCGGATTTGCCGGCGTCCACCGCAACCTCGCGACGATCCCAACCGGCGATATGAATATCCGGCGTGTATTTGCGGAGCGCCTTGGCGAACGAACCGCCGATCAGGCCGGTGCCGAGGATGGTGGCGCGTTGAATGAGATGCGGCATAACTAGGGGATGCGTCGGCCAACCGCGGGAGCGATGATGCGAATTTCGGTCATCAGTTGAGCGAACTCCACGGGCGTAAGGGACTGCGCGCCGTCGGAGAGGGCGTGGTCGGGATCATTGTGAACTTCGATGAGCAGGCCATCAGCGCCGGCGGCGACGGCAGCGCGCGCCATGGGAGGAACTTTGTCGCGGCGGCCCGTGCCATGCGAAGGATCGGCGACGATGGGCAGATGAGAAAGTTTTTTGATGACCGGGATGGCGGCGATATCGAGCGTGTTGCGAAGGTAGGTTTCAAACGTGCGAATGCCACGCTCGCAAAGGATCACGTTGTAGTTTCCGCCGGAAAGAATGTACTCGGCGCTGAGAAGAAGCTCCTCAATCGTGGCGGACATGCCGCGCTTCAAAAGGACTGGCTTCTGAATTTCACCGAGCGCGCGGAGAAGAAAATAGTTCTGCATGTTGCGCGCGCCGACCTGAAAAATATCGACGTATTGGCCCATCATCTCGATCTGCGAGAGGTCCATCACTTCGCTGACGACGAACAGTTTGAATTTGTCAGCGGCCTCGCGGATCAGTTGAAGGCCTTTTTCGCCCAAGCCCTGGAAGGCGTACGGCGACGTGCGCGGCTTGAACGCTCCGGCGCGCAGGATTCGGGCGCCAGTCTTGGATACCGCCTCCGCAACCGCGTTAATCTGCTCCGGCGATTCCACGGAGCACGGTCCTGCGGCCACAACAATTTCGTCACCACCGATTTTGACGCCGCGGCCCAGGTCGATGACGGTGCCTTGCGGTTTGAATTGGCGGCTGGCGAGTTTAAACGGCTGCGTGATCCGCACCACCTCGCGGACACCTTCGAGAAGTTCAAAGTCGCGATGATCGAAATCGCGGTGGACGCCGACCGCGCCGAGAACAGTGTGCGAAGCGCCGGTGGAGCGGTGCACGTCGAAGCCGCTCGAGACGACGCGGTCGATCACGTGCTGAATCTGCTCTTCGGTGGCGCCTTCGTGCATGACGATAACCATGGTTAAACCTCAGCTCCTGAAATGCGGTTCGCCGCGCGGAAAACGAACCGGTCGAAAGACCGGCCACGACAAATATCAAAAATCATTTGGACTCCTCGTCGGAAGAATCCGGATGCATGGCAAGACGCTCGGCGGAACGGGCTTCGTCGATAATACGCTCAAAGAGCCGGCGAATGGCGGCGTGCGAAAGAGGGCCTTTGTTGTTGCCTTCGGCGTTGGAGAGCACTTCGTTTTCACGAGCGGGCTGGTAGATCGGGATGCCTTGCTCCTGCTTGATACGGCCAATTTCCAGGGCGCATTGCGAGCGCTCATTGAGCAGGTCGACGAGTTTCTTGTCGATTTCGTCCATGCGGCGCCGCCAGTCAGCGATGTTCATACGGCTGCCTCACCGATCGATCGAAGAGAGATCCCTCGCTTCGCTCGGGATGACAATTCGCTTGCCGTGCCGCGCACTAGAAAGTTCATAGCGTGGCCTCGCGGCGAGAAAGGCCGCGGCGCGCGGCGTCCTTGAGGGAATGAACGCGGTCGCGAAGCGCGGTGCACGCGGCGTCGACAGAAGCGGACTTTTCAATTTCTGACGACGAGAGCGGAGCCGACGACGGCAGCATCCGCAAGGCCACCGAGCACGGAAACGTGGCCGGGCAGCGAGATTCCGAAGCCGACGGCGATCGGAAGTTGCGTAAAGCTGCGCGCACGGCGCAAGAGCGCGGGCAGGTCGTCGGGGAGAGCATCCTTAGCGCCGGTTACGCCGGTGCGGGAAATGAGATACAGGAATCCGGAAGAACACGCAGCAATTTTCTGCAGCCGCTCGTCGGTGGAGGTTGGCGCCGCGAGGAAAATCGTGTCGAGGCCACGCGCTTTCAGGATGCGGCGATAGTCCTCGGACTCTTCCGGCGTGAGATCGGTGACGAGAACGCCGTCGGCGCCAGTTTCTGCCGCCGCGACCGCGAATTTTTCCAGTCCAAACTGAAGAACAGGATTGAAATAGGTGAACAGAACCAGTGGCACCTGGCTCGATTGACGAATGCGCCGCACAAGGTCAAGCACTCCGTGCAGCGTGGTGCCCGACTTCAGGGCGCGTTCGGAGGCTCGTTGAATGGTGGGGCCGTCAGCCAGCGGATCGCTGAAAGGCACGCCCAGTTCGATGACGTCCGCGCCCGCTTCGGCAAGCGCGAGAACATATTTGAGCGTTGCTTCTAGCGTCGGATCGCCCGCGGTGATGTACGCAACGATGCCGAGTTCGCCCGCGTCGCGAAGTTCCGCGAAGCGTTTGGAGATGCGGGTCGAGTGTGTTGGCGCAGTGGTCATTTTTTGGCCAATTTAGAGCAGGCGTTTATACGTGTCCATGTCCTTATCGCCGCGGCCAGAAAGATTCATGATCACCAAGTCGGTTGGCTTGAATTGCGGGAGGCGTTCCACGAGTCCCGCGAGCGCGTGAGCGGATTCGAGAGCAGGGATAATACCCTCAGTGCGTGAGAGGAGTTGAGCGGCCTCCAGAGCGGCTTGATCGGAGACCGCGGCGTATTCGGCGCGGCGTTGATCGGCAAGCCAGGCGTGTTCGGGACCGATGGCGGGATAGTCGAGTCCCGCGGAAATGGAATGAGTCGTAGCGATCTGGCCGTCTTCGTTCTGCAGGACGTACGTGTACGTGCCCTGAAGAACGCCGGGTCGCGCTCCGGTAAATCCCTGATGAGCGGCAAGGCGCGCGGCATGTTCACCAAGACCGTTACCGCGGCCGCCAGCTTCGATGCCAACCATTTTCACGTCGGCATCGTTCAAGAACTCATAGAACAAGCCGATGGAATTCGAGCCTCCGCCAACGCAGGCGTAGAGATGCGTAGGCAAACGCTTTTCGGCGGCGAGAATTTGCGCGCGAGCTTCGCGACCGATGACCGCCTGGAAATCGCGCACCATGGTTGGATACGGATGGGCGCCGAGAACAGAGCCAAGCAGATAGTGCGAGGAGCGAACGTTGGTGACCCAGTCGCGCATGGCCTCGTTGATAGCGTCCTTCAGCGTCTTGCTGCCGGACTCCACTCCAATCACTTCGGCACCAAGCATACGCATTCGCGCAACGTTGAGCGCTTGGCGGGCCATGTCTTCCGTGCCCATATAAACCGTGCATTGCAGGCCCAGATGAGCCGCAACAGTGGCAGACGCAACGCCGTGCTGGCCTGCGCCGGTCTCGGCGATGATGCGCGGCTTGCCCATTTTCACGGCGAGCAGGCCCTGACCGATAGCATTGTTGATTTTGTGCGCGCCAGTGTGCAGTAGGTCTTCGCGCTTCAGATAAATCCGCGGCCCGCCCAGATTCGCGGTGAGGCGCGAAGCAAATTGCAGGGGCGTTGGGCGCCCGGCGAAATTCTTGAGCAAATCCTGAAAGTCAGCCTGGAAGGCGGGATCGAACTTGGCCAGTTCGTAGACGCGCTCCAGTTCAAACAGAGGAACCATGAGCGTCTCGGGGACATAGCGTCCGCCGTAAGGACCGAAGCGGCCAGGGACGTGAGCCGGGATAGTGAGTTGCGTAGTCATGGAAACGAATATTGTCGCATAGACGGGCAGGAGTGCGACATGGGGTTAGCCAGGACTGCCGTCGGCGATGGCTAAAGGCTGCGATTGGCGCGAGCCACTTCGGAGAAAAAGGCGCGCAATTTGGCGGGATCCTTCTTGCCGGGAAGAGACTCGACGCCGCTGGCCACATCAACGGCAAAGGGGCGCACCGCCAGAATGGCTTCGGCGACATTTTCGGGAGTGAGGCCGCCAGCAAGGATGATGCGATGGGATTCGGCGAGAGCGCGCGCTTGGGCCCAGTCGGTGGTACGCCAGTGCCGCCAAATTGGCCGGGGCTGGCAGCGTCGAGCAGGAAAGCAGCGGCGGCGCGGTGGCGCGGAAGGCCGATGGGTGCGCTTCCCTTCTCGATGCGCAGAGCTTTGATTACCGGGATTTTCTTCGCAACTTCGGAGACCGTTTGCGGAGTTTCGTCGCCGTGCAGTTGCGCGGCGGAAAGGCGCAGCGCTTGCGAGAGGGCGATAACGGGCTCAGGCGCCCAGTTCACGAAAATGCCCACAAACGAGATGAGTGGCGGCAATTCGCGAAGGATGTTGCGCGCAGCGAACGGCGAGATAGAGCGCGGGCTCTCCGGATAAAAGTTCAGGCCGATGGCGTGGGCGCCAAGTTCCGCGGCGAGACACGCGTCCTCCGGAGTGGTGACGCCACAAATTTTCACACGGACCATAGGAGTAGTTTACTGGAAGCGGGGCGGGGCGTCACAGAGGATCGAGCTTGAGTTGACATGGTGGATGAGGGAACGAGAAAGCAGATCCCTCGCTGCACTCGGGATGACAAATGGACTAAAGTATCGACTAGCTGGCATAAAAGTCAGCGCTACATGGAAGAGAAAAAATCTCGGCGCTCGCCGTTTCTTCCTTCTTATATGTAGCGCTAGCTTTTATGCTAGCTCTCGGCTGGCGACGCGGCCGCTACACAATCGCAGGAGGGTTGAGGAGCTCGAAGAGGGCAGCGGCGGGGTCGGGAGCTAGCATGAGGTGTTCGCCGATGAGGAAGGCATCGAAGCCGGCGGCGCGGAGTTTTTGCAAATCGTCGTAGGTGCGCAATCCGGATTCACAGACAGCGAGGCAGTCATCGGGGATGTGGTCGATAAGTGCGTAAGAAGTTTCCATGTGAACGGTGAGCGTTTTCAGGTCGCGGTTGTTCACGCCGATGATGCGCGCGCCGACGGCTAAGGCGCGGTCAAGTTCCTGGCGCGTGTGAACTTCGACGAGCGGCTCCATGTGGAGTTCGCGGCCGAGAGCAATCAGGTCGCGCAGAAGGTCATCGTCGAGCGACACGACCATCAGGAGGAAACTGTCGGAGTCGTTGGCGCGAGACTCCCAAACTTGCCAGGGATCAAAGATGAAATCCTTGCGGAGAGCCGGAACGGTGACTTCTTTGCGAGCGTCGCGAAGATTTTTCAGCGAGCCGCGGAAGAATTCGCCTTCGGTGAGGACCGAGAGAGCGGCGGCGCCAGCGGCCTCCAGGGATTTGGCCAGGGCGGGCGGATCGAAGGGTTCACGAATAATGCCGCGCGACGGAGAGGCCGGCTTCAGCTCCGCGATGACGTTGAGGGCGCCGCGGGAAAGCGCGGCGGCGAAATCGCGTACAGGCGGAGCAGCCTTGACGCCATATTTCAGCGCCGTTTCGGGCAATACACGTTTGCGGTGATCGACCTCGGCACGACGCGCTTCGAGGATGCGGTCAAGGACGGTGCCGGTGTTGGAATGGGCAGTCATGGGGATAAGTTTGTATGCTAGGGGGGCGGACAAGGTGTGTCAAATCGACATGCGGCCGTTGAGTGCCAGGATTCCAGCTGCTTGATTGCTGATATCAGTATCAGATATCAGCGATCAGGAATCGAATGGCAGAATACAAATTGCAAAACTGGTTGCGCAAAGGACGAACGAATGAGTTATCGGGCGAAGTATCAGTCTTTGTTGGAAGCGATTGCAAAAGAAGCGGAAGCAATCTCGATGAAATATTTCCGGACGGAAGGAATCGGAGCCGAACGGAAGCGCGATGGAAGCGTGGTGACGAAGGCGGACAAGACGATAGAGGCGATGGCGATCGCGAAGGTGGCGGCAAGCGGGCTGGCGATCGACGTCGTGGGGGAAGAAACGACGGGCGAAGTGCCCACAGGCCCAGCGACAAACGGGCGCGCGCGAATGATCATCGATCCAATTGATGGGACAGAAGAATTCTCGCGGGGAATACCGACGTTCGGCACGTTGATCGGAGTAGAAGAAGAAGGCGAGATCGTGGCGGGGTACGTAACGGCGCCGGCGCTGTCGCAAGGGACGCGATGGTGGGCGTATCGCGGCGAAGGCGCGTTTCGCGATGGCAAGAGAATCCACGTGTCGAAGATTGCGCGGATGGACCAGGCGATGGTGTGGACGTCGGGCACAGGAACGAAAAAGGACTTGAAGGCGCGGGCGAAGATCCGTGAGTTTGCAGACTCGGCGCGGAACAGCCGGGCACTAGGCGGCTTCTGGCACCACATGCTGGTGGCGGAAGGGGCCATTGAAGCGGCGGTGGACTGGTTCTCAAAACCCTGGGATTTGGCGCCGCTGGGAATCATCGTGGAAGAGGCGGGTGGCAAGGCCACGACGGTGGATGGCGAGCGAACGATTTACAAGGGACGGTTTGTGAGCACGAATGGACTGCTGCATGACGAAGTGGTGAAACTGCTGCGGTGAGGTGAAGCATGATCCGGATCAAACGGGTTTATGAAGAACCGGCGAAAGAGGACGGCTACCGGATACTGGTTGACCGGCTGTGGCCGCGCGGGCTAACGAAAGAACGCGCAAAGGTGGATCTGTGGGTGAAAGAGATTGCGCCAAGCGACGCGCTGCGAAAGTGGTTTGGGCACGAGCCGGAAAAATGGCCGGAGTTTGCGAAACGCTATCGAAGCGAGTTGGCGAAAAAGAAAGATTTGCTGAAAGAAGTGAAGAAACTGGAACGCGAGCACGGCACGGTGACGCTGCTATACGGGCGGAAAGACGAGAAACAGAACCAGGCGGTATTGATTGCCGCGGCGCTTAAAGGAAAAAAGTGAATAGCGAAAAAACGCTGCGGACGATCAGCGAAGAAGTTTGCGCATGCCGGAAATGTCCGCGGCTGGTGAAGTACCGCGAAAAAGTGGCGCGAGAGAAACGGCGGGCATATCGGGAATGGACATATTGGGGACGTCCTTTGCCGGGCTTTGGAGATGCGCGGGCGGAATTGTTCATCCTGGGACTGGCGCCGGCGGCGCATGGCGGAAACCGCACCGGGCGCGTGTTTACTGGCGATCGCTCGGGAGATTTTCTGTACAAGGCCTTGTTTGAAGTGGGATTTGCGAACCAGCCGACTTCCGCGCGCCGTGGCGATGGTCTGAAGCTGCAGGGGGCGTATGTTGCGGCGGCAGTGCGGTGCGCGCCGCCGGCAAATAAGCCGCTGCCTAGCGAGATTTTGCATTGCCGGGAATATCTGGAGCGCGAACTGGAGGCGCTGCGGCCCAGGGCCGTGTTGGCGCTGGGAAAAATCGCGTGGGACGCGTATCTGGAAATTTTGAAGCAAGAAGGAAAGATTGCGTCGCGCAGCGGATACAAATTTGCGCATGGCGCCGAAGCGAAATTCGACGACGACCTTCCGCGGTTGTTTGGCGTGTACCACCCGAGCCAGCGGAATACGCAGACGGGGCTACTGACGGAGGCGATGTACGCGCAGGAGTTGCGGCGGATCCGGCGGTTTTTGGAGATGCAGGACAAAAAAACAAAAGCAGATCCCTCGCTGCGCTCGGGATGACAAGGCTGTGGTGGGATGACAGTCGGGAATTGGTAGTGGTCGCTTTGCAATAAATTTACTTTCGGGGGGCGAGTCGTTCTGGCAGACTGTCGGGGTTTGCCGGAGGTATCTATGCGTGCCCTTACCGTACTGTTACTTGCTAGCGTTAGCTTCGCACCTGTTTCGCTGATGGCGCAGGTACAAGGGGCGCCCCAGACAGCACAAGGAAATGCGCCGCGGGTCCACCTGGAGGACGGCGGCGTGAGCGAGATGATGGGAAAGCATCGTGGTGTCGCCAGCGCACGCGCGACCGTGGGTGAGAATGCTCGGCGATGGCGGAACGATTCTCGGTGTAAGCGGCGGATCGCGCGCTCCGGTTTACAGCCACGAACGTGACCTTGGGCGACCCGGACCCTGCCTGTTTGAACTCCCTGACGGGATTCAAGGTGACGGACATACGGCAGACAGCGGCGCCCGAGCCGAATTGAGCGCTGAACACCCCGAGAGCACAGGCTAACGCACACAGACTGAAGTCTGTGCTACCTCAAGAGCGGACGGCCTCAGAAGGCCGCCGCTACAGAGACAGCACACTGTCAGGAAAAGGCGACAGCGGTGACGCTAGTTGCGGACAGTCGACGGCCTGTCTGTTGTTCCCCTTCCCACTAACTGCTGGAAATAGAGAAACCTAGATGTTCGACGGCCGAGCCATTCTGGCGACGCGCCTGCTCTCACTCCCTTACTTGTGAAGGGAGAAGTGTACATGAAGGCCAAAAGATGGTGGGCAGGGATGTCGGTGATAGGAACAGCTGGCGTGATGTTGAGTACGCTGGCGCTGGGACAAGAGCCGCAGGGGCAAGAGCTGGCTCAACAAGAGACGCGCGAGGCGAGCCACAGCGGAACGCGAATCGCCGATGGAGCGCGGCACGGGTTGCCCGTGGAGGTTTATGCGGTCGTGCCGGGGACACGGTTTCTGGTGAGTCTACAGCAGGACATGAACACAAAAGTGCTGCGAATGAACCAGGAATTTCGCGTGCGGACGCTCGAGCCGTTGGAGGCAGGCAGCGGCATTTACCTGCCGGCAGGGGCGGAGATTCGCGGGCATGTCAGCCGAGTGGAATCGGCGGGGATGACGGGCCGTGCCAAGATTTGGCTGACGTTCGATGAGATCCGAACGAAGTTCGGGAAGCTGCCGATTGTGGCGGAAGTGATGTCGGTACCGGGTGACCACAGCATCAAGTCCGGGCCGATGCAGGAAGGCGTGATCGAAGGGCGCGGAGGAACGCAAAAAGATGCGGCGCAGGCGGCTGCGGCGGGCGCGGCAATGGGCGCGATACAAGGAGTGAAGGCCAAGAACAAGAAGGAGGCGGCGGAAGGCGCGGCCATGGGAGCGCTGGAAGCGTACCTGATGGAAGCGGGGCGAGGGCAAGAGTTGGAGTTGCCGAAAGGGGCGAAATTGGAATTGGAGCTAGAGAGGGCGTTGTATTTGGTGAAGGAATGAAGTTCAAAAAGTTAAAAGTTAAGAGTTCAAAGTTGAAACTTGAAGATCAGCAATCGACACTTCTCGGTTGATGGAGATTGACGAGTTCACGGTTGCGTTCCCCGCGTGGAAGCGGTGGCAATTTATCCGTAGTGTCAGAAATCCTCCCGGTCTGTTTTGTCAGCCATCCACCAGGTCTGTACCCCCACGCCCCCCCCCTGTTTTTTGTAAGTATTGATTCTAAAGGGAATGAAGTCGTTTGTTTTCTATCAGATTACCAGTCTTGATTCCAGAAGAGTTGAACAACTACGCAGCGCCGTGATCCCAGGTGGCGGCGTAAAGCCGCCTCTACCGATGAAGCGATGAAGCAACGATGTTGCGAGGGTGTGTTAGTTGGAGGACACTTCTTCTACGCACGATTGCGCGCTTTGTTTATTGTAGTGTCAAATATTGATTCTAGCATAAGTGGGTGACACCGATTGCGTGGGGCACCGCTTATAAAGACAGCGGCAAGCGAAAGACAACACCCAAGCGGGATTCCTCACTGCGCAGACTCTGTTCGGAATGACATGACGTTCCGCGGGAGGTAAGGTGAAAGGAAAGCACCGCCTCCCGCTGGCAAGCAGAACGCGGCCGCTACAAAGGCAACGCCAGAAGGCAAAACCCAGGGCGCCGTGGGCGCTTGGCAAAGCGGGAAGGAGATTGTTAGAGTCGAAGAACCTGCCCAAAGAAGGACTAGACATGATATTGGTAAGGTGAGGCCGAACGCATGGCAGAAGAGCAACGAGCGGTACGGACAGTGGAAACCGGGGAACACAAAGACCGCATCCTGATTGTCGAAGATGAAGACAATGCCAGGAAGGGTTACGAGCAATTGCTGCAGCGGTGGGGATACGAAGTGCTGGGGGTGGCGACGGCGGAAGACGCGCTGGCGAAATTCTCGAATTTTCAGCCCGATACACTGATTGCCGATGTGGAATTGCCGGGCATGAACGGCCTGGACCTGCTGAAGCAGCTTGGGGAAGAAATTCGCGACGTGCCGGCGATCATCATCACCGGCAAAGGAAGCGAAGAACGGGCGGTGGCGGCGATTGAGTCGGGAGCGTTCTGGTACATCGAAAAGCCGCTGAAGGGGCCGGTGCTGCGAGCGTTGCTGGACCGCGCGTTGAGCAAGGCGCGCGACGCGCAGAATTTGCTGGTGTTGCAGAGGCAGTTGCGCGAAACGGGGCGGTTGGGCGAGTTGGTGGGCG
Organism: Candidatus Acidiferrales bacterium; assembly: GCA_963792145.1. Taxonomy (GTDB): domain Bacteria; phylum Acidobacteriota; class Terriglobia; order Acidiferrales; family UBA7541; genus Acidiferrum. The sequence goes on along the minus strand of CAWBVH010000041.1, from coordinate 51,746 downwards.
GCTCGAAGGCGATGCAGGAAGTGATGCGGATTATCGAGACGGCGGCGCCAAGTTCGGCATCGGTGCTGATCACGGGAGAGACGGGATCGGGGAAAGAGATTGTTGCGAGGACGCTTCATAAATTGTCGCCGCGGGCAGGGGGACCGTTTGTAGCGATCAACTGCTCGGCAATTCCAGAATCGCTGATGGAGAGCGAGATTTTTGGGCACGAGCGCGGGGCGTTTACGGGAGCGGCCGAGCGTCGCATCGGGTGCTTTGAACTGGCCGATGGAGGGACGCTGCTGCTGGATGAGATTGGCGAGATGCCAGCGCCAACACAGGCGAAACTGTTGCGCGTGCTGGAAGACCGCAAAGTGAGGCGGCTGGGAAGCAAGGTGGAGACGCCGGTGGATGTGCGAGTGCTGGCGGCGACGAACAAAGACCCGGAACAGGCGGTGGCGAGCGGAACAATGCGGCAGGATTTGTATTTCCGGTTGAACGTGTTCCACATTCACTTGCCACCGCTGCGGGACCACAAAGATGACATTCCGCCGCTGGTGGAGTATATGCTGCGTGATATCAACACAAAACACGGAAAGAACGTGCGGGGAATCGGAGCGGAAGTGCTGGACATTTTTATGGGGCACACGTGGCCGGGAAACATACGCGAATTGAGGAACGTGCTGGAACGGTCGGCGATCATGTCGGAGAAGGATTTGATTTCGCGAGCGAGCCTGCCAGGTGAGTTCGGAAAGATCGCGGCGAAAGGGCCGAATGATCTGTCGTCGATAAAATTCCCGATTGGGACGACGGTGGATGCGATGGAGCGCGAACTGATCGTGCAAACGCTACAGGCAACGGGAAATAACAAGACACGCGCGGCGGAACTGTTGGGAGTGAGTTTGAAGACGCTGCACAACAAGTTGAAAGAATACGGAAGCGATCGAAACGAAACGGAGTCGTAGAGAAGTATGCAGCTGGGGCTGCGGACAAAACTGACGCTGATCATGACCGGTCTGGTGCTGTTCACCGTGACGGCGCTGTCGCTGATTTTCCTGGAACAATTACTGCAACGGGTGCTGTTCGAGACGGACCAGCGCGCCAACGATCTGGCGCGCGGGGTATTCGATTCGGCGGGACACGCGCTGGAAGACGCGAAGCTGAAAGGATTCCTGCCAGCCTCCAATGAAGAGGAGGACACCCACGACTACGTGAGGAAGGCGTTTGAAACCAGCGACTGGCTGGAGGCGCGGCTGAGATCCTCGACGGATGCGCCGTGGGTATTTGAAGTATCGATTGTGGACCGGGATGGAGAGGTGCTGGTGTCGAGCGATCCAGCGGCGCCCGGCAAAGTAGCGCTGCGACGGCCACCTCTAGCGCAACTGGTGCAGAGTCCATTTATAAGGCAAGTACGAATCCTGGCGGAAAAAGACTCTGAGCATTACTACGAAGTGGATTACCCGTTCAAGGTTCGCGGAGAGCCGTTTGGAGAAGTGCGCGTGGTGGTGTCGACCGCGCTGCTCCTGGACAATATCCGGTCGCAATTGCGGAGATGGGGCACACTGGTCGGAGTAGCTGTCCTGCTGTCCACAATTCTTGCGGCGGTGGTAGCCGGAGCCGCACTGGCGCCGATTCGCGACATCCTGGCGCAATTGGAGAGGATATCGGCCGGCGAGTACGATGCGCCAACAACGACAACGCAAGAACGCGCGGGAAGCACAGATGAGTTGGGACAAGTGCGCCGGAAAATCGTGCAGGTGGGACAACAACTGCGCGGGGTACACGAAATTTTCAGTTCGTTGCGCGAAAATATGAATTCGGTAATGGCCGGCTTGGAGGATGGGCTGATTCTGTTTACGCGAGATGCGCGAGCTGTGATGGTGAGCCCGGCAGCGGAAAAGTTTCTAGGCGCGCCGGCTTCGCATTTTCTTGGGAAGAAAGTGACGGATATTTTTCCGGCAGGACACCCGATGTACGAAGCGCTGCATCTGGAAGGAGGCGAGTTGCAGGATATCGCCACAGAGACGGAGTTGGAAACGCAAGACGGACCGAAGCGCATCAGCATCGGCGTACAGGAAATTCAAGGAGCGGGAGAGAGGATGGGAGCGCTGGTGACGTTGCGGGACCTGGATTCGATTGAGAGCATCAACACGCAATTGCAGGTGAGCGAACGGCTGGCGGCGGTGGGACGCATCACGGCGGGAGTAGCGCACGAAGTGAAGAATCCGCTGAATTCGATGCGGCTGTGGCTGGAGAATCTGAAGGAGTCGCTGCCGCCGGAGACGGATGGAGGCGCATTGCAGGCGGTGAACGTGCTGGATGCGGAAATCGACCGGCTGGACGCGGTGGTGAAAAGGTTCCTGGATTTTTCGAGGCCGATGGACGTGCGGCTGGAGCCGACGCAGCTTTCGGAATTGCTTCACGAAGTGCTGGACGTGGCGACGCCGGAATTGGAGCGAGCGAAAGTAGAGGTGGCGCGATTGATTCCGATAGGGATTCCGGACGTATTTGTGGACCGCGCGCTGTTGAAGCAGGCTGTATTGAACCTGGTGCTGAACGCCGTAGACGCAATGCCACAGGGCGGTCAATTGCAATTGACGCTGAGCCGGCGAGGAGACATGGCGGAAATTACCGTGGGGGATACGGGAAAAGGAATTCCGTTGGAAAACCGGCAGAAAATTTTCCAATTATTTTTCACAACGCGGCCTGGAGGAAGCGGCATCGGACTAGCAAGCACATTCCGAATTGTGCAGCTGCATAACGGTTCGATAGACTTTACTTCAGAGGTGGGACGGGGAACGACGTTCCGGATCGAGTTGCCTCTAGCCGCGTGAGCAAGCCGAGAACACGACTCGGAGAACCATGGAGAAAATGAACATAGGCCGCCCAAAGACCTTTTTGCTCGCGTTGTGCATGTGCGTGTGGTGCGGCGGGTGCTTTACGAAAAAGCCGCCGAGGGTACACATGACGGGGATCGTGCTGGCACATCCGCTGACGCCCAAGCGGAATGGCGAGCGAATCGCCGGGAGACGCCCCGGACCTCGAGGCGGAGATCGTGGAAATGCCACCGAGGCTGGCGGCTCCACGCGGCGGGCCAGCAAGGCCACGGGTTGCGGCAGCACCTCCAGCGGAACCTCCGCAGGTCGAAAAGGCGGCGGAGCCGATCATTTTGCCGGACTTGACGGCGGACAAATTGAATGCGGCAAAAGCGGAGACCCAGCAAAGCCTGGACGCGGCTGAATCGAAATTGGGGCAGACGCAGGGAAAGCAACTGAATGCAACGCAGGAAGACGTAGCGTCGAAGGTGCGCGGGTTCATGGAGTCCGCGCGCGAAGCGATGAAGAACGGGGATTGGGAGCGGGCGAAGAATCAGGCGAAGAAAGCGGAAGTGCTGGCGATGCAACTGACGGGGAATCAATAGACTGGTTGGGCATCACACTGCGGGCTGAAGCGCTGCGCTAGAATACCGGTATGAAAAAATATGACGTGGTTGTGGCGGGCGGCGGACTGATTGGCGCGTCCATCGCATTCGAACTAGCGCAGGCCGGATTGCACGTGGGCGTGTTTGATGCGCGTGAACCGGGGCGAGAAGCATCGTGGGCCAGCGCTGGAATTATTTCACCGGCGCCGGAAGGACCGGGGATGATTCCGCTGGTGGCGTTGAGCAAAGCAAGCGCCGCGATGTATCCCAAATTCATTGAAGCGGTGGAGGAAGCGTCCGGGCAGAAGGTGGAGTACCGGCCCAATGGCGCGATGGAAGTGTTTTGGGAAGGCGATGTGCGGGAGGAAATCAGCACGCTGCTGGCGGTGTATCACGGCGTGGGATTGCGAGCGGAAGCGTTGACGGGAGAACGAGCGAAGGAACTGGAGCCCGGCGCTGATGGAAGAAGTGCAAGGCGGCGTGCTGCGGCCCGACGAGAGTTCGGTGGACAACCGAGCGTTGACGCAAGCGACGCTGGAGGCGGCAAAGCGCAAAGGCGTGGACATTTTTGCGGGAAATGGGACGACAAAAATCTGGAAGGAAGGCGGGCGCTGCAAGGGGCTGCAGCTGACGAACGGACGCGCAGAAGCGAAGTGGACGATTATTGCGGCGGGATGCTTTTCGGCGAAGATCGAAGGAGCGGCGCCGTATGCTCCGGTGTCGCCGACGAAAGGACAGATGGCGGTGCTGCGGTGCGAGGCAGTGAAGATCCAGCACGTGCTTTGGTCGGAGAATATTTATCTGGTGCCGCGAAATGACGGGCGAATCCTGGCGGGTTCTACGGTGGAGCGAATTGGATTTGACCACGACGTGACCGCCGGCGGCATGAAGAAAATCATAAATGGCGCGATTGAGCTGGTTCCGGGGTTAGCGAAGGCGCGAATCGAAGAGACTTGGGCCGGTCTGCGTCCGGACTCACCGGATCATCTGCCGATTCTGGGGCCGACGGATGTGGACGGGTTGTTGATGGCAACAGGGCACTTTCGGAGCGGGATATTGCTGGCACCGTTGACGGCGCGGTTGATGCGCGAGTGGATTACCACGCAAAGAGTGAGTGCGGATTGGGAACGGTTTAGCCCGATGCGGTTTTTGGAGGCGCAGGCGCAGGGCGCGTGAGGGAGTTTTCAGTCGTCAGTTTTAAGTTTAAAGTAAGGAAAAGCAGATCCCTCGCTTTGCTCCCTCGCACAGCTCAGGGCAAGCGGGATGGCCGGACATTTTGTGTAGCGCGCCACAACACGCGTTAGTCGAGAGCCATTAGACGAGACAGAAAGCCCACAATGGCTGGCCTGAAAGCCAGTGCCACATTTAAGAAACGGAGTGCGGCGCCTAACCGCTGAACACGAAAGATGCGCACTGGCTGAAGGGTGACCACGATCGCTCCGCTGCGTGCCGCAAAAGACGCGGCACTCCGGCCGGGATGACCTCTCGGTTGGAGTGTGCGAATCGTGCGCTAGTTCTGCGGAGTTTGCTGGATTACGACGGTGTTGGGTTGGCCGACGTTGGAATAGTGAATCTGGCTGGCATCGAGTTGCAGATCGCGTTCGAGAACCAAATCCATGGAGGAGCCGCGCGGTAGTTGCGCCTCAGGCCCGCGAGAGAGAAGTACGGCGGCGAGGCCAGCGACTCCACCAATGCCTGCGCCGATTCCGGCACCTTTGCCGCCATCAGCGATCGCGCCGATACCAGCACCGGTTGCGGTGGTGGTAGCGATGGTTTGTGCGTCCTTACCCTTGCCGCCAGGACCGGTGATCTTGCCTTCCGAATCGGTTTTCGTGCCGCTGCCGCTATCGGTGCTGTGGGGCCCGGCGTTCAGGTCCACCGTATAACCGTTGGGAAAAATCATGGTGTTCAGATGGATGCGTAGCTCGCCCTTGCCCTTAACGCGGCCGGGACGCTTGGAATCGGTGACCTCTCCGCGCAGGTACGAGCCGACGGGAACGACGACTTTATTGTTGATGGTGATGGGGAAAGAAGTGCGGAAATAGACGGAGTCGCCGGGCTTGGCGGAGTACGTGGAAATACCATTCTCCAGAATGACGCCGATACGGGTACCTGACGGAACGATCACGTGTTCACCGGAAGGAGCCTGATGCGGTGCAGGGGTCGTGGCTGGCGGAATGGCGGGCGGCGCAGCTTCAGGCTGCGGACCTTCCGGAGCCTGGGCAGAGAGCGCGCCGGCAAAGATCGATAAACCAACGATGAGCAGTAGTGGGACCCGAGTTAAGAGCTTCACGTCACCCTCCTCTTTGAGCTATTCGGATGCGAGGTGCCAAGGCGCGGGATGCCTAGGGACATGATAGCGGACGGGGTATTCGGCAGCCAGCGAAGTGTTGTTGAATTGACGGAAGATGCACGCACAGATAGGCTGGGCGGGCAAACTAGGGAGAACCGTCATGGCAAAATTAGCGCTGATTTATGGGATGAGACTGCTACCGGTGGACGATTTGGGAGAAGTGAAAGAAGCGATGGTGGTGCTGAAGAATGGACGCACCGCACGCGTGGCGATGCATCTGATTGAAGGCAGCAAAGAAGAGATTGAGAAAACGTTTCGGCAGTCGATTGATGCGTTTTTTGAGATGTATCCGGAGATTTGAAGAAAGATTTCAGTTATCAGTGATCGGTTATCAGGAACCTGGCGGAGGGCGCGGTTGGCGAAAAGAGCTTTGGTTGAGATCCTTCGTCGCGGAAAGGCTGCTCCTCAGGATGACATCGTGTCGCGGCGACGAGGTGCACACGACGGGCGTCATGGCGACGCCGCGTAAAATCCAGAGAAAAAGCGCCCGCTTCAGAAAGCCGGCCGCTACAACTGCGGGACACAGGCTGAAGCCTGTGTTACCCGGGACGACGCCGCTACGCGGGCTAGGCTGGATCGCTGCGGGACGTTCACTACGCGAATTGCGGTTTACTTAGAACTGAAAACTACGAAAACTGATTACTGAGAACTCTCGGCTTATCGGTTGCCGAAATTTTCTGGGTCTTCGTTGGGGTCGCCTAGATTGTCGTTGATTAGGACCGTGGATTGGCCGGTGAGTTCGAAGCGCTTGCGGCATTTGTAGCAGGCGACGAGGTCGTCGAGACGAACCATGAAGGAAGTGGCTTTGGCAAATTTGCGGCGATCTTCTTCGCTGGCGCCGCGCGGCAATTCTCTTTTCTTGCGGCTGACTTTCCAGCGCACCGGAGCTTCGAATTCACCGCGGCAGCTTGGACAGACCAGCTTAACCTTGCGCGTCTCTTCCTTCTCGGTATAAAAAGCCCGCTCGTCCATTAGGCCTCGACCACCTTCCCGAAAGCTTCGTTCATTGTAACAAATTCGAGGCCCAAGTCGCGCCAGCGAGGGAGCCAATATTCAAGCGCGGCGAGGGTGCGGGTGCGGTCGGCATTTTGCTGGCGGAAATTGCCGTCGTGGAGGCAGAGGATGTCGCCACCAGAGGAGCGCGTCACCTCAGGGGTTAAAACCCCTGGATTTCCGGGGCTTTTTGGCACGGCTGAAGCCGTGCCCTCCCGCCGATGATTCGCGACATGGCGGCTAGGTGTATTCCTTGCCGCGTCGGGGCGAGGTGAATTCTGCGCAGCATGATCGGCGATGGGCTGGAGGCGCGAGTTTAGCCATTCGACAGGCTTGGCGCGCCAGTCGCCGGGAAGCAGTGTCCACATGACGGTGCGCATGCCCTGGCGGTGGACGATTTCGGAGAGCCACGCGCTACGGTAGCCGAAGGGGGGACGGAACCATATGGGCGCGGACCAGGAGGCGTGCTGGATGGCGTCGGTGCAGCGGAGTAGTTCATGGTGCGTTTCTTCCGGGCCGCAGAAAAAGAGATTGGGGTGCGAGTCGGTGTGATTTCCGACGACGTGTCCACGGGCAGAGATTTCTTTCACGAGGCCGGGACATTCACGAGCAAATTTTCCCACGACGAAGAAGGTAGATTTGACGTTGTAGCGGGCAAGGAGATCAAGGAGTTGAGGAGTGATGGCGGGATTGGGGCCGTCATCAAAGGTGATCGCGAGTTGGCGTGGTGCGGCCGTCTGGCGCACGGTAGGACCGAAAAGTTGGGAACGAGCATTAACGGCGGCGTAGGAGGTGAGTGCCGCGGCGCCAGTGAGAATGGTGGGCGCGGCAATGAGAAGAGGATTCATCGCCAGCATTCTCGCACGAGAAGCAGGCTAGTGGAGGGTCTCCAGAAGCGAGGCGTTCTGGCTAGGTTTTGTAGCCTTCTCAGAGAATTTGGTGGCGGCGCCAGAGAGAATAGCCTACGAGGCTGCCGACGAGGACCGTGGCGACCGAAGAACCAGCGCCATTCGGGAATGCCGACAAGGCCTACCACCAACATTCCGATGACGATTACCAGGCCGATGGGATGGCTGGTCCAGAGGCCTGCGCCGAATTTGCCGTAGGGAACAATAGCCATGGGGTGGCGATCATCATTGACGGCAGCGACTACCTGGTCAAACGGGTGACGACGAAACGTGACGTAGGATTTCATGGTGTGCTCTCCTTTCGAAGGCGCAGAACACAGGGGGTGAGGAGGTTAGATCTTGCCGACGGGCGAGGACTGAAGGTGAAGGATCCCCAGTCTTATGGCTCCCCCGAGCCTGTTTATTGGACGCCGGCGGATGGCAGACGGTTCCCGGTCTGCAAGGCAAAATGAGAGCGGCAGCCCTTACGGGCTGGGCTATTATCTGCGCGCGCCTCCGGCGCGTGCCCACCCGACGCAAGAGCCGACCTGAAGGTCGGCCACTACAAATGCAAAGACAACCCGAGAACCCAAGAGCGGACGGCCTCCCGAAGGCCGTCCCTACCAAAACACACTCGCGCGTCAGCCTACCTTTTCGGGGAGGCCGCGGCGGGTTTTCAGGTCGGTTAGTAGGCGCTCGACTTCGGTGTCGCGGTCGAGGCGGTTGAGCCTGTCGGCGACGTCGTCGGTGAGCAACTCGACTTCGGCAGTGGCGGTGGCTTCGGTGTGGCTGACGCGATCCTTCATGCGATCGAAGGAGGCGCTTTTGGAACCGTCGCCGATGGCAACTTGAGCCTTGACGGCTTTGTCGAGAGCGATGCTGCGGCGGTGGCGAGCCAGGAGCACTTCCCTTTTGGATTTGGCTTCGTCGAGTTTCTGCTCGAGCTTGATGAGGGCGGTCTTCAAAGTTTCCACCTGAGCTTTCTGGTCGTTCACCTGTTCCAGGAAACTTTGGGCGAGGCGTTGGCCAGTTTGATAGCGGTCAAGAGCAGAGCGGGCGAGATCGTCTTGAGATTTATCGACGGCGACTTCGGCTTTGCGCATCCAGTCCTTTGCGATGTCATCCTGTTCGCGCTGCTTCTTTTCGAGGATGTGCTGGTCGGCGATGGAGACGGCGACCTGGGTTTTGACCTGGAGGTATTGATTTTCCATGTCGAGGATGACCTGCTTGATCATTTTTTCGGGATCTTCAGCCCGATCGATCATGTCGTTAAGATTGGCGCGGATTAAAGTGCTGACGCGTTCTAAGAGACCCATGTGATGCTCCTTTCCTCTTCTAGGACCGAACTTGTTCCGATCATCTTGCGATGGCGGAGGGTTGAGATTCTTCGGTCCGCGAAGGGCGCGGGCCTCAGGATGACAACCGTTAGAGCAAACGAACCTAAGAAAAAACCAAACCTCAGAGAGACCCAAGAACCGACCTAAAGGTCGGCCACTACAAAACCGAGAAAGAACCAAAGCAAGAGAACCCAAGAGCGGACCGCCTCAGAAGGCGGTCCCTACAAATGCAAATTCAAAATGGCGACAAGCAGTTGCCCACGGCAGCGCCGATTTGGGCCCAGGCGACGCTCATGAGAACTACGGCGGCCAGAATTCCCAGCCCCCATAGCAGGCCTCGTTTTTGATGCAACGTCAGACTCATGACCTTCTCTCCCCCGGAGCGAAGCGCCGGAGCGGGAGCTGAACCCGCTCCGGCGGAAAGTGGTTAGGACTTCGGTGGCGCCGGCGGCAAAGCTGCCGGCCTCGGGGCGGCATCGCCTATCTGGCGAACCTTACCGAGAAGCTCGGACACTTGCATGCCAGAGAGGGCTTCGAAGAGCGCCGGGATTTGCGCAGCGATTTTGGTGACGTCGCCGGTAAGTTTGTAGGCGCCGGCAGCGTCGCCGTTGCCAGTGGAGACGATGGTGACCTTGTCGACCTTGCTGAGCGGCTCGCTGAGAGCACGAACAACTTCGGGGAGGCCGCTGATGAGCTTGTCGAGGACGGCAGCCTGGTTGTACTCCTGGAAGGCTTCGGCCTTGACGTTCATCGCACGGGCTTCGGCGTCACCTTTCTTGAAGATGATTTCGGCTTCGGCTTCACCTTGCGCGCGAATGGAAGCGGCCTGACCTTCGGCTTCGGACATCAAGCGTTGGCGTTCCGCGTTGGCAAGGGTCTCAATGCGCTGGCGCTCGACTTCCGCCGGCTTGAGGACGGTGGCAACGAGTTCGCGTTCACGGCGATTGATTTCGGCGTCCTGAATTTTGACCTGAGCTTCGCGCTCGACCTGTTGAATGCGAACTTGCTCGAGTATCACGGTCTGCTGCTGGCGATTGGTTTCGATTTCGTAAGCCTTGTCGGCTTGCGCCTGGGCCTTCTTGCTGATTTCCAGATAGTTGGCTTTTTTGATGTCCAGGTCGCGCTGGGCTTCGGCCTGCTTGGCTAGCGAAGCAGTTTCGGCGGCGACGCGCTCCTGGTCGGCTTGGGCTTTGGCGATGGCGGAGGCGCGGGAAGCTTCGGCGCGCTTGATGGCAATGTCGCGATCGGCTTCGGCGGCGGCTACTTCGGCGTCGCGCTTGATGCGGGCGATGTCCGGGCGTCCCATGTTGGTGATGTATTCGTTTTTGTCGCGAACTTCCTTGATGGTGAAGCTGACGACTTCGAGTCCCATCTTGCTCATGTCGCCCGCACAGGTGGAACGCATGCGATCGCCAACCATTTCGGGTTCTTTAACGATTTGTTCGACGGTAAGCTGGCCGATAATGCCGCGGAGGTGGCCTTCCATCACGAGGCGGATGAGGCCTTCGCGTTCTTGAGGGGTCTTGGTAAGGAACTGTTCGGCAGCGGTGAGAATAGACTCCTTGTCATTCTTCACCTTGATTTGCGCGACGGCTTCGACAGTGACCGCGACGCCTTGATTGGTGTAAAGGTTCTGCTGCGGAGCGACGTCGAAGGACATCAATTCCAGCGACAGATCCCGGCAAGTTTGCACCATCGGGAAAATAACGGTGCCTCTTCCTGTGTAGACATTGGTTCCACCGATGCCGTAGACGATAAGCGCTTCGTTTGGCCCGGCTTTGCGATACATTCTGGCGATGACCGTCATGAGCATCAGGAGCACTACGACCAGGATCCCGGCTCCGACGACCACGTTCATTGGCAACCCGAACATAAAGGACCTCCCCTTTTCGAATCGCAGCCACTGGCTGCACTTTCCTTGGTTTCAAGAAACTCAAGACTTCATAAATTCGTCCCAACGTTTTACGTAGGCGATTCCCTGCTCATATTTCTCGATGACGACTTCCGCGCCTTTTTCGATGGCGATGCCATCTTCGCTGCGCGCGCCGGAGCAGCTTCTGCCACCACCGAGAGGAAAGATGACTTCGCCGGTGCCATTTTCGCGAATGGTCATGCTGACCTTGGCAAGGGAACCGACGATGCGGCGATCTTCTGCCTGCAGAGGCTCATCGGAAGGGCCGACGAGCTTCAGAAGGAAACGAAAAACCATCCAACCGGCAGCGAGCCCGGCGAAGGTGGCAAGGAGCACGATGAAGAGCGAAACGATGTGCGAATACTTCGTCAGCAGATAGCCTGTGCCACCGAACCACGCGAGGAAGGCGAGGATCGTGGAGGCATTGAGCCAGGAAATGTGCATACCGCTGTGCGCGGCACCGCCACGCGTGGAGCCGCCGACTGCGTGGCTGCCACCGTGAAATGGCAGGTGCATTTTGAAAGGCAGGTGCAAATGGACGGCGCCGGCCAAAAATGAAAACAGACTGAGTGAAGCACCGACCAGAAAACAGAACAAATAGACGTCAGACCAGGACATACATCACCTCGGAAGAGCGACACCCCGCCTGCGGCGGCAAGCCGTCGCTTGGATCATGCCCCGAACGGCAGGAAGACCTTAGTTATGGGAAGAGGCAGGGGGCGGATGACCTGTTCCCGTCACACCACCCGGTTGAAGAACCTCGCCTAATCGTTCATCAAGGCCGGGCGTGCGAAGAATTTCTGCGAGGAGGAGCAGCGCGCCGCGGGAATCGCGATTCTCCGCGACAGTGAGGAGCGCGCGGGCTAGCTCCGGATCGGACCTGAATTGATCGGCTCCGGCAAAGAGCCAAGAATCGACAGTGGCGTCTTCGGTGCGCAGAACGGATTGCAGTTCACGGGTGAAACCCGCGGGGTCGTCGACAAGGAAGCCGGGAAAAACGCGGAAGAAGCGCGCGAGCAGTTCGCGGGAAGTATTAGTCATATGCGGCCGCGCACCGTTTTCGATCTGCGAGAGGTAGGCCTGGCTGAGTCCACGACCGAGTTCCTGTTTCATGGCGTTGACAACTTCGGACTGGGTCATGGGGCGGCCTAAGCCGCGGAGCGAGCCCTCGATAGCGCGGAGGGAGCGGAGTTTATCGCCGAGAGTCATGTGGTGCCGCCTTTCGGTGATATAGCAATATGCAAACAATACATAGCAATATGTAATTTGTCAAGAGAAATCGGATAATGCCTGTTAAATAGTTTAATATGTGTAACATATGAAGGTTGATCCAGTCGTGAGTTGGCGGCATCTGTCCTCGGGAAGAGGTAGTTTTTGCTCGGGTCGCGCGAAAAGCAGATCCCTCGCTTCGCTCCGGATGACACACCGCGAGCGAAGCGACTGTTACGGAGCTCGCGAATCCTTGACAAAGCTTGGCAAAGAGGCGAGCGAATTCGGCGTGCAAAAGAGGCGCAGGAAACTTTCGAGGATGGCTTGGTGTCTGAAACAGAGGTGGGGGTGTTGGCATGGCAACTTCGCTCCAGGGTACTAATGCAGCAGCGGTGCTTGAGGCAAAGGGATTGGTGAAGCGCTACGGAGCGCTGCCTGCGGTGCAGAACGTCTCGGTGCAATTGAACGCGGGCGAAGTGCTGGGATGCGTGGGACCAAACGGTGCCGGGAAAAGTACCACGGTGAAGATGTTGATCGGCCTGCTAAAGCCCACGAACGGAGAAGTGCTGTTCGACGGGCGGGACATCAACCGCGACCTGGTGGGTTACCGGAAGTGCATCGGCTACGTGCCGGAAGAAGCGAATTTGTATCCGTATTTGACGGGACGCGAATACCTGGAATTGGTGGCGACGCTGCGCGGGATGGAAGCCGACAAAATTGGAGATAAGATCGATGCGCTGCTGGAACTGTTTTCGCTGCACGCGAGCCGGCACAGCGCGATCGCGTCGTATTCAAAAGGGATGCGGCAAAGAATCCTGCTGATTGCGGCGCTGATGGACAATCCGAAATTGCTGATTCTGGACGAGCCGCTGTCGGGGCTCGACGTCACCTCGGCGCTGATTCTGAAAAACTTGATCAAGGCGCTGGGAGAGGCGGGACGCGCCGTGTTTTACTGCTCGCACGTGCTGGAAGTGGTGGAAAAAGTGTGCGGCCAGTTGGTGGTGCTACGGAAGGGGCGGGTGATCGCGTACGACGCACCGGCGCGGCTGCGCGAGTCCACCGGAAAAGCTTCGCTGGAGAGCACGTTCTCGCACCTGGTGGATGAGGTCGACACGGAGAAGATTTCGCGGGAGATTCTTCAGGTGATGAGCGCAGCATGAAGTCCGCATGGAACAGATGGCGGGCGTGGGCGCGGAAGCAGGCCGCGGAGAGACCATTTGTGCGGCTGGTAGGGCATTTCGTGAACCGCAGCCTGCGCGGCGGAGCAGAATCGGATTCGGAAGAACTGGATTTCAGCACCGGCTTGCTGCTGATGTTGCTGCCAGTGCCGGGAACATTCGTATCGATTATTTTCTACGACAAATATTCGACATTTCTGCAATGGATACGAAAAGACCTGACTATGGAGCCGTACAGCGCGTCGCTAGGCGACGAATACCTGTTCATCGTAGTGTCGATGGTGCTGACCGGGGTGATTGCGGTGTGGAGGTGGGACAGCATTCTGCTGGACCGTAGGGACTTCGCGAACCTGGTGCACCTGCCGGTTTCGGCATGGAAACTGTTCACGGCGAACCTGGCGGCAATCCTGTTTCTGACGATGCTGTTTGCATTTGAGGTGAATATCGGGTCGACGGTTTTGTTTCCCCTGGTGGTGAGTTCGTCATACCCGGAGTTTTCCATTTATGCAGGGTTTGCGGCGGGCCATGCGATCGGAGTGGGGCTGGCGAGTGTGTTCACATTCACGGCGGTGGTGGCGTTGATCGGACTGCTAATGTTCAGCTTGCCGTACCGCGTATTTCGAAGGGTCTCGCAGTATCTGCGGATTGCGCTGGTGCTGTTTTTCCTGTTTTTGCTGATGACGAGTTTTATGGTGGGGCCTCTGACGAGCAGGCTGAAAGAGAATCCGGGATCGATCATTCGTTTGCTGCCACCGGTGTGGTTCTTGAGCTTGTGCGAAACGGTGCGGCATGCGGCTGCGCCGGTTTATCAACGCCTGGGAATGCTGGCATTGTGGGCGCTGGCAGGAACGACCGTGCTGGCCGGCGTGGCTTACGCGCTGAGTTACCGGAGATGTTTCCTGAGCATTCCGGAAACAGTGGAAGGGAGCGCCTCGAGGAGAGGGTTGCTGCTGCCGGTGCTGCTGCGGATGGCGAATCGCTGGTATCTGCCGACGCCGGCGCGACGCGCGTGCTTCGCGTTTGTGGCACGAACGTTGACGCGCAGCGAGAAACACTTCACGGCACTGGGATCGTTCGTGGGAATGGGATTGCTGCTTGTGCGCGCAGACGCTGGTGACCGCAACGCACGATGGAACGGAAATGGGCGGGCGGATTCCGGCACCGGCACTGCTTTCGGTTCCTTTCATTTTAGTGTATTGCCTGGTGGTGGGGCTGCGATTCATCTTCGAGATTCCCGCGGATTTGCGCGCGAATTGGATTTTCAAGATGCAGATCGATGCCGGAGCGGGTGAGAGTGTGGCGCTTGGGAGAGCGTTGGCGTGGACGATTCTGGCGCCGCTTTTGATTGTGGCGTGCCTACCGGCCTATGCGTACGGATGGGGATGGCCAGTTGCATTGTTGCACCTGGGATACGCGGGAGTGATGACGTGGCTGTTGGTGGAAACAATGATCGTGCGGTTGCGGAAGATTCCGTTTACCTGTTCGCTTCCCATGTTTAAGGAGAATGCGTTTGTAGTGGTGTTTCTGTTGTTTGTGGGATTCTATCTATTTGTGATGGCAGGAGCGTTTTTGGAATACGTCGCGTTCGTGGATCCGGTGCGGGCAATTATTCCGGGAATCGTGTTGGGGGGCTGGTGGTTGGCGATTCGGCAGTACCGAAAGAATTTATTGGAGATGGAGAAGGAGATCATTTTTGAGGAAGGGCCGGCGGAGGCGGTGCAGTTGTTGGATTTGCGGTGAGGGGAAAGAAAGTGGGGCAGCGACCGGCGACCAGTGAGCCACAGAAAACCAAGAGAAAAGATTGTCCGCGATCCAATGCAGATTGTCGAAGCCTGCGCTACGCGCTCCACGAAGGGCCGCGTAAACCCACCAGTACTGTGCCCCCTAAGAGAAAAGCGCCCAGCTCGAAAGGTGGCCGCTACAAAAGCAAACTACAAAGGCAGACTTACTCGGGCTTGCGGAGGGATTGCAGGTCTATGCCGAGTTGCTGGCACTTTTTGTAAAGATGGCTGCGCTCAAGGCCGAGGGCGCGGGCGACGTTGGTCATATGGAAATTGTGGCGGCGGATTTCGGCGAGGAGGACTTCGCGCTCGAAGGCTTCAGTGCGTTGGACGAGAGTTCCCTGCTCCGTGGCGGCTTTTGCACCGAAGGCGGAATCAATCGCGGCAGTGTCTGCTGCGGGGAGGGCGAGGCGAACGTCCTCGTCGGTGATGGTGTCTTCGGCGGCGAGGAGGGCGAGGCGTTCGACGATATTGCGAAGTTCGCGGACGTTGCCGGGCCAGGAATAGCGGCGCAACTCCGCGATCGCGTCGCTGGAAAAGGATTTGTCTTTCCAGCCGTTTTGCTTGGCGACCTGGCGCGCAAAATGGGCGATGAGCTCGGGGAGATCTTCGAGGCGATCGCGCAGAGGCGGAAGGGTCAGCGGGAAAACGTAGATGCGGTGGAAGAGGTCACGGCGGAATTCGTTATTTCTGACACGGTCTTCGAGGTTGCGGTGGGTGGCAACGATGACCCGGACATTGACCTTGATGGGCTTATCGCCACCGACGCGCTCGACTTCGCCTTCTTCGAGGACGCGAAGAAGCTTGGCTTGCATGGCAACGGGCATATCGCCGATCTCGTCGAGGAAGAGCGTGCCGCCTTCGGCTTGCTCGAATTTGCCGACGTGGCGTCCGGCAGCGCCGGTGAACGCACCTTTTTCATGGCCGAAGAGTTCGGACTCGATCAATTCAGCGGGAACGGCGGCGCAATTGAGAGTGATGAAGGCGTTTTCGTGGCGCGGAGATTTTTCGTGAATGGCGCGCGCGACTAATTCTTTTCCGGTGCCGGTCTCACCGAGGATGCAGACGCGAGTTTCGCTGGCGGCGACCCGATCGATTTGCGCGAGAAGCTTTTGCATGGCGGGGCCGGAGCCGACGAGTTCGTGCTTGCCGAGTCGATGGCGGAGTTCGCGATTTTCGTCTTCGAGGCGAGTGAGGCGGAGAGCGTTTTCGACAGTGACAAGGAGTTTGTCGGTGGTGAGCGGCTTTTCGAGGAAATCGAGAGCGCCGAGCCGCGTGGCTTTAACAGCCATTTCGATATTGGCCTGGCCGGAGATGAGGACGATGGGAGTCTGGACGCCAGCTTTTTTCAGCTCTTCGAGGAATTCCAGGCCGCTTTTGCCGGGCATGACCACGTCGGAAAGAATGAGATCGAAATGCTGGGAGCGAATGAGGTCGGCGGCGCGGAGGGCGCTATCGCAAACGGTGGCTTCGTGGCCAGCGAGACGAAAGGCGCGAGCGAGTGACGCCAGGGTGTTGGGGTCGTCGTCAATCAGGAGGAGATTGGCTTTGCGCGGCACGTTCGGATCAGTGTAACGGGTAGGTGGAAAAGCAGCAAAGAGGAATGTTAAGGGAAATTCGAAAATAGAAAATGGAAAATCGAAAATAGGAAGACCTCACGAGCTGGACGCCTCCGCGACGGCAGCAAGCGGAAAGGCGGTCCCTACAACGGCGAGAAAAACTCCGAGAAACGTCAAAAACCGCACCCTTAAAAGCCGAAGGGTGCGGCACCCAAGATAAAGAACAACCCAGGACCACAGGCTGAAGCCAGTATTACCCGAGACCAGGAAAACTTAATCGGAGGCGGTGGCGGGTTCGGATTCGGAAACTGGGGAGGGGACGGATTCTTTGGGCTTGGCGACGGCGCCGGCTTGGCGCTTCGGGAGGTCGATGCGGAATGTGGCGCCGCGTCCTTCTTCGCTGGAGACGGAAATGGTGCCGTGATGATCGCTGATGACGGACTGGACGATGGCGAGGCCGAGACCGGTGCCCTGCAACTTGGTGGTGTAGTAGGGCGTGAAGAGGCGAGAGCACTCTTCCGGCGTGAGGCCCTTGCCCGTGTCGGAGACTTCGATGCGGACCGTGTCGCCGCCGTCGGAAGTGCGAAGGCTGAGAGTGCCGCCGGCGGGCATGGCGTCCAAAGCATTCAAGACGAGATTCTGGAAGGCGCGATGGAGCAGGTCGGGATCGGCATCGATTTCCGGCAGCGATTCATTGAGAAAATATTCGGTGGTGATGGAAGGCTTGCCGACGGCGTTGAATTGCGCTTCGAACAGGCGAACGACGTTGCGCAGGGTTTCGTTGACATTGACGGGCGTGAGGTGCGGAGCCGGCATCTTGGAAAAATCGCTGAAGCGGCCAACGATGCTGTTGAGATTGGCGAGTTCGGCTTTGAGCGTGGCGGTGGCTTCACCAAAAACTTCCTGGAATTGCTCGGGACCAAGCTGGCGGGCACGCTGGAGATTTTCGACGGTGATTTGCAGCGGGAATAGCGGATTGCGCAATTCGTGGGCGAGACGGCGAGCCAGTTCGCGCCAGGCGGCGACGCGTTCGGTCTGCACGAGCTTCTCTTTTTGCGCGGCGAGAGTGCGCGTCATGTCGTTGAAGGCGCCGGCTAGCTGGCCGATTTCGTCGTTGCCCTGAACATCGATGTGCGCGTTCCAATGGCCAGAGGCGACGTCGCGCGCACCATTGGCGAGTTCTTCGACCGGACGAGTGATGCGGCGAGAAACCCACCAACCGACCAGCAAACCGATGAGAATGGCGGCGAGGCTGACGAGTGCGGCGGTCTTCAGAATCTCGCGCTTGAGGAGAACAAGTTCCTTGGCGGAACTCCCGAGAAGGAGAACACCGAGAAGTTCATTGTTGCGGCCGCGCAAAGGCATGGCATGAAAGCTTTCGGCGCTGGCAGGATCGCGGTTCCACTCAATGGTTTTGACGACCGTCGTCGAGTCGCCCGGGGTTTGCTTCTGAATCTGTTCAATGAGCGACTGGAAAGAATCGGGGTTCGGAACGGCGCCGCTAGCATCGGTGAGGGCAGTAGCCACGAAATTGGGTTCGAGATTGCGATAGAGGAGCGCACGCATGCCTGTGGGGAGCACGAGGGAAGCGAGGAAATTCTGATCGAGACGGCGTCCACCGATAACGTAGAAGTTCTTTTCACCGACGGGCAAAGTGCGCACAGCGGAGAGGGAGAGAGCAACGCCATCGGGCAATTCTTCGCGCTTGAGAAAAGCAGTGGAGCCGCGCCAATCTTTCGTGGCGGTGATCCAGTCATTCTTATAACCAACGCGAGCGGGATACTGAGCGGAGGAGATGAGCGTGCCGTCGCCATTCACAAATTCGACGAAATCGAGGCCGTGGTCCTGAGCGGCGCCGTTGGCATCGTGAACATAGAGCGAAGAATCGGCATTAGGGCGGGCAAGGTCCAAAGCCATGCGCAGGGTAATGTCGGCGTTGGTGATATTTTCGACTTGCTGGACGACGACTTCGCCGCGCTGGGCAAATTCCTTTTTGAACTGGGAGACAAGCGCTTCGGTGCGCTGGCTATCCATGGCTTCGAAGGCGTTCTGCGTGTAGTAGGTGACGCCATAGGCGACGAGGGCGACCGAGGCCAACGCGGTGATCAGGAACATCAAGAAAATTTTGGTGCGGAAACTCATGGGCGTCCCCCGGGCATGCGAGGCGAGGATGAACTCCTAGGCGCGCGGTTGTCGTCGGCAGCGGGCGCGTTCGACGCCGGGTCTAACCACACGTCAGCGAGACGCCATTCGCCCCAACGGGCGGGCGACCAGTTGCGGACGTTGCCGGCAACGCCGATGTACTCCGGCAAGACGACCAGCGGGAGGATGCGCCGTTCGTCGAGGAAGCGGCGCTCCAACGCAAAAAGTTGTTCGGGATCAATCACGCTTTGAGTTCCTTCCCCGGAATCCTGAAGTGCGAACTGCCTGGCCAGCGCTTCCAGTTCGGCGCGTGGCGAGATGCTGTCATAGTGCCACGCAAACAAGTGTAACCCCGCGGGGGCGGACTTGACGGAAGGGAGTGAGGAAGAGTTTCCTGCGTCGTGCGGGAGCAGCACTTGAACCGAGAGATTGGCTTGCCGCGCGTTTACTGCCACACGTTCCCCCAAAAGTTTCATGAGATCGCCCGACGAGTCGACGTGCAAACGGAGAGGCTCGCTGGCGCCTGCTACGTTGCCGGGAAGAGACGCGCGAATTTCCTTGGCGCGGTCCAGACTCATGGGGCTGCCGAAAAGAAAAGCATAACCTGAGAGCCATTGAGGCAAAAGAGCCGCGGTGGGAAGGGCTTGCCTTTGAAGCAACACGTTGGCCATGGTGTCACGGTCGAGGGAAAAAGAAATTGCCTGGCGGAGGCGCTGGTCGGCAGCCGCGGGCTGGGCGTCATCGAAACGCAGAGCGAGAAGAGTGTTGGGGGCGGAACTCCAGATGCGGACATTTTCCTGGCGGGCTTTGCGAACGAGGTCGGGAGCGATTTCGGCGAGGTCGGCTTTGCCAATCTGCAAATCGTAGAGCAGACGAAGCGGAGGTTCGCCAAGGGTGACTTCGATGGCGTCGAGGAAAGGGCGGCCGGACCAGGCTTCTTCGCTGGCGCGAAATTTGATGTGCGCGGGCTTCATAACGGAGGGGTTCGTTTCGGAAGGCTCGGCCGGAGAATTTTCGCCGAGATAGAAAGGGCCAGTGCCGAGAAGCAGGCCATCGGGCAGAGCGCGGTAGACGAAATAGCGGCCGGAAGAAAATTGTTCGAGGAGATCGGGGACGGGGTGCGAAGAGTGGATGGCGATGGCATTTTCCGTGGCGCTGATCTGCAGGCTAGGCGGGAGAAGGGGCTGAAGCGCGGCGACGACGTCGGTCGCGGTCAGCGGAGAGCCATCGGAGAATTTCACACCGGGCCGGAGTTTGAATTGCCAGTTGCGCATGCCGGCGTCGTGGGACCATTCGGTGGCGAGAGCGGGCTGAAACCTGCCGTAATCGTCGAGGGCAAGCAGGCGGTCGTAGATGAGGACGGCGAGCTGTTCGTTTTGAGCGGAGGAAGAGGAACCCGGTTTCCACTCACGAGGGTCGAGAGAGACGGAGGAGGCGCGAAGGACGACGCGCAGGGTTCCACCGTAACTCGGGCGCTTGGTGGCCTGCGCGGCGGGAGCGACAAGCGTGATGACGGCGAGAACGCAAGTCATCACAAATAGGGCCGCAGGGGCTAAAGCCCAAGATCTCCTTGCTGTGATCGGCACGACTGAACAGTCTGCGGAAAAATGGCAAAACCATTTCCTCAGGGGCTGAAGCCCAATGGTAGGCAAACACTTAATGTCGGAGCTAAAGCTCCGAAAAGAACAGATTTTTTTCGCGAGGCGTGCCCTTCGCAGACACCGCTCTGGGTAAAAAGGCGTGCCCTCGCGGCGGCCGTGCGCGGGCGAGGTGCTAATTGCCGCAAGCGAGAGTGAGTTTGTAGACCTCATAGTTTCCTGTTCGCAGATTTCTGACCACCACGAGAGCGCTGCGGGAATTCTGGGCGCTGTTGATATTAAGGATCGGACCGGGAAAATCGCTGAGCAGCGCGGCGATGCCCTGATGAGACGCGGTTTCGGGGACGACCTGGAGGAGATCGCCGGCGGTCCAGTCGCTGCCATCAGCCTGCAACTTCCATGTGATGGAGTCGCAAGGAGAAGCGAGTGAGGGGAGAGGCCGCCACAAAGTTTTTGCGATGGCGCGGCACTTTACGTCCGCCGGCGCGGCCCAGGTGAATTCACAAAGTTTGCCGGGGAATTGGAGCTGAGCATCGGTTTCGGTAGCGGTAAGTTCCGCGCGAGGATCGCGCGACGGCTTGAAGCCGGCAGCAGAGAGCGTGAATGCCTGCTTCAGGGAACCGGTTGGATCGAGGCGCAGAGCGGTCAATTCCGAGTTGCGATATGTCAGCACGACGAGATCGTCCGCGGTGCCCCGAGTGGCGGAGGCAGCGTCCAGGACGCGTTCGGGGCTGTCGAAGACGAGTTGCTTTTCGATGCGCACGGACGAAGCGAGCAGAGTCTCGGAGGGCAATAAAGCGCGCTTGAGCGCGACGATGCGAAGTTCCTGGTGATCGGCGAAGAGCAGTTCGGCGGCGAGGACGATCTGCGTGGGAGTTTCGGTGGCGCCCACGCGGAGTAGCGGAGCGTCGGGTTCTTCGGTAATGCTGAGTTTGCGAAGATCGAGCTGGCGGCGCAGCGTGGTTTTCCAAGTATGCCCTTCGGACTCGATCGAACGCGGCGTCATCGTGAGCTTCCAGCTGGATAGGCCCTTTTAGGTTGGGGATGGCGGCGATGCGTTCGGCGAGTTGACGGATGGCGTCATCGAGCGAAGGAGCGTCGGCAGCGTGGAGCGGCTTCGCAACAAAAGAGATTGCAGCGAGAAGGAAAAGGCCTAGAAAAAAATTACGCGAGCGAGAGCAACGAGTTTTCAGCAACACGGCATTATTCGCCGATGATAACACGCCGCACTTACCTCCTTGGTTCTACGTCGCTGAAACATCAATGGGAGCGGAATTCCTTGTACAGATCGAGCCGGTTGATCAAACCGATCATGACCTGGGTAAAGGCCAGATACTCTTCGAGGCTCTGGTCGGAAACGTTGAACAGGGCCTTGCGGCGCGCGGTGCGGAGGAGTTCGAAGTCCCCGGGCTGCAGCGTGGCCACGGCGCTGTTCATGAAAGCGGTGTGATTGGCGATGCCGTAAATGGGTTCGCCCTCGGCAATGGTGGTGGAAATTTGTTCTTGCGTGGCTTTGCTGTCGCGCATCCGCTTGTCGAACTCCGCGCCCTTCTTGCCCATGACATCCGTGAATTCGGCACTGGAGTGAGGCAGAGCGGCGATCGTTTGCAGGACCTGTTCACGAGAGAATTTGGGATGGGCGAAGTCGGCTTCGTTGGGCCGCTGATATTTCATGACGGCTGTAATGTCATTGCGGCGATACTCTTCCTCGACCTTGGGGAGGCCATCCCAGCGGCTGAGGGCGCGAAAACTTTCTTCGGTGAGCTGCTCAGCAAGCAAATGGGCGGCGCCGGCACGTACGAAGGACTCCGGCGCCTGCAATTCGGGGATAAGAGCGCTCGTGGCGACGGAGGGCTTCATGCTGCCGTAGAGAAAAAGGGCGGCGGTGTCGGAATCGAGCTCGAGACCCTGCTCAGGAACGCGAATGGCGGCGTTGGGATAGCGGAGGAAACGAGCGGCGAGCAGGCCGATGTCCACGCCTTGTTGAGCAAGAGCGACGGCGAGCGAGAGATAGTTGGCGGGATCGCTTTCCTGGAAGTCGGCTTGCGCGATGGAGTCGCGGACCAGGAGCAAAGTTTCCGGAGAATGGTTCACTTGATAGAGGAAGGAGGCGGCGTCGAACTGAAAGAAGTGATCGGTGGTTTCGGCTTGAAGCATGGAGCGCACGCAAGAGACGCCTTCCGAGCCGGCGGCGTGGACTTGTTTCCAGAAAGCATCGATTTCCTTGCCCTTGGCGTCGATTTGGGATTCGTTGAGTTGCGTGGGACGAAAGCCGTAGACCTTGGATTTGGCGGTGCGCAAGGTGTCGCAGGTGGTGGGCTGCGGTTGGGAAGTGGCGGGAGTAACGCCTTCCTGGGCGCGGTTAGCGGACGGCGTCGTGATCGTCGAAATGGAAAAGCCCGAGACCTCAGGGGCTAAAGCCGACGTTTTTGCAAAACTGCCGGCACCGGCTGAAGCCGTGCCTCCTCCCAAGACGCGTTCTCGCGACGGGCCTCCTCCCTGAAAGGATTTCCGCGACAGGCGTTCGAGCATACGAAAAGAAAAAAGGAAAAAGCTACCGTACCGCCGATCGAAAATCGCCGCAAAACTCACCTCTCTGAACCTTGAGAAATGCTAACACTGTTCGCGGAAAAACAATGCCGGGCAGCGTAGTCGACGCCGCCCGGCTGGTCAGGGGGTACTGTGTTTTGTTTGCATGGTGGAAGTGATGTTTGGCGCCCTTCGAATAGCAGCTCCCTCGCCTCGCTCGGGATGACAAATTTGTTGCGAGGGTTGCGTTGCGGGTCAAAAGCGGTGGCTAGCCACCGCGCTCCAAAAGGCTAGTCGGTGACGGGTCGGGTGACGGTCTCGATGCGGACGGGGGCCCAAACGATGTGGTCTGGGGTGCCGGCGATGGGAAGCAGCCAGCGATAGCGGCGCAGGGTAACTTGGTAAGTGATGCCGCCGTCCAGAGACGCGAAGGTGTAGATGGACTTTGTACCGCGGGCTGTTGTCCGTTCCGTGGGAAGAGAGGCCAGTTCGAATTCGGAGTCGGCAAAGTTGGGAGCGACGCGCTTGAGAGCGGCGGAAGCGACGAGTTTGGGATCGCGGCACCGAGTTCATGTCCTGCGTTCACCCAGCGCTGCAGGTGCTCAAGCTGGGCGCGGTTGAAGGGGTAATCTGTGACGGCGCGCTGCGTTCTGACTTGCGCCTCGACGAGATTCATGGAGGCGAAGCCAAGAGTCCACAACAACAAACTGAAAGTAATTCGCAGAATGACGGGCACGATTGTTTTGTGATGAATGGATGTAGCGAATTGATTGTTTCCGTTCATGGCATCCTCCCGAAGAATCGAATTGCAGTCTGTGCGGCCGGAACCTTTGTTGCTCGCTCTTTACCTCGTGACCGTTTGGCGCCGGCCGGGTGGCGCGGAACGCGACGCTGGTTGGGGAGCGACCTGCTGGCCAAGGATTCAAGCGCGGCGGTGCTTGCCTTCGTGCTCATGGTCTCTCCTCCAGTGTCGCGGCCCGAGCCACTCACAGGGGTGTTGGCCGGTGATCGTGAAAGGGGCCGAGGCCGCCTCCGCGATGTCTTATGGCCGGCGTGCCGGCTTCTTCTGCTGCGCCGTGGCGGTTGCGACCGGCGGAGCATCGTCTGAATCGTCTTGCGTGCCAGCCGCAGCCGTGTTGTTCGCGTTGCTGTTGCCGAGTTGATTGGTAAAGGCAGAGCGCATCACATCAGCAGCAAAGAAATTCTTGCCGTCCATCGGCACCATCATGATTTGCAGCTTGTCGGACAAACGCTCGGCAATGATCTTCTCGATAAGCATGGGATTCTGTTTGAGGACGCTGGCTTCATACTTCATGCGTTCGGCGTCTGCAGCGGCGGTGACGCGAATGCGGTTTGCGTCGGCGTCGGCAGTAACGCGGATGCGATTGGCTTCGGCATCTGCCAGGTACTTCTGGCGTTCAATTTCTGCTTTGCTGTCGATGATCTTCGCCTGCGCCGCGGCTTGCGCGTTCTGCAGCGTGGCTTCTTTGCGCGCCTCGGCTTCGAGCTTGGACTGCTCGATCTGCTTCTGCTTTAGAGGCAGGGTGTATTGCATGGAGTCGGATTCAGCCTTGGCTTGCAGCACGCGGACCTGCGCCTGGGCCTCCGCTTGTTTCACATCGCGAGCCTTTTAAGCATCAGCTTCGAGTTCGGCGATGCGAACTTTGTTTTCTTGCTTGATGTCTTGCTCCGTGCCGAGGCGCTCGTTTTCCTGCTCTTTCAAGAGCAATCCCTCGAGGCCTTGCGCGTATTCGGCGGGGAGTTGGATGTCGCGCAAGAGCACTTCGCGCACGACGATGCCGTCACTGGCGAGGCGCGACCTGATGGCCTCGGCAGCCTGGACACGCAGCTCTTCCCTTTTCAGCGCGAAAATTTCACGTGTCAGGTAGTTAGGGGAAAGTTGCCGGTATATGGAAGAAACGACCGGGCCGACAACCTGCTCACCAACGGGCTGTGGCAAATTCTGGTGGATGGCGGCGAGCCGGGAAGGGTCGAGGCGATAGCGAACGCTGACGGCCAGGCCGATGTTCAAGCCTTCGCGAGCTTGCACGGTGAGAACTTCGGCAGTGGCTTTGGGGGAGGCGGACGCAGCAGTGGAATAAATCTGTTCGCGGGTGTCGTAGAGAACCACGCTATCGATTAGCGGTGTAATCAAATGCACGCCGGGATACAACGTAGCGGGGCGCACGCCGGAGAATTGGCTGACGCGGATGGCGGCTGAGCCGTCGGGAACGATGGCGAGACTGAGCGACAATAGCACCGGCACGATTGCGGCCAGCGCCAACAGCGAGGCCAGCTTCCACCGCACCGGTCCGAAAGGGCGGACGGCCGTTTGCGTGATGGCCTCCATCCCAGTTTCGCTAGCTTGCTTGAGCAACCAGCGAAGTCGCGCAGCGGCGTAGACATCGTAGGCAACGAGAATCACGGCGCTTGCAAAGAGGGCCAAACCGAGAGTCATCAACAAGAATTTCAAAGCGAGCATGAACTTTTCCTTTCTACTCCCGTCGCGGCTGAGGTCTTGCGCGTGTTGCCGTCCGCAGATCGTGAGCGGGAACTTTTCGCCGAACTAGTGCGCCCTGCTGACAGCGCGGGGAACCAACTGCGCGACGTGCTCAACCACTGGCTGAGGAATGCGACGGTTGGCGGTGGCCGGCTGCATGAGCGCGAAAGCAGCGCGAAGCAACAAAGTTTGCAGAGCGAGCGCTGAGAAGAGCGCCACGAGGGTGGTGATTACCAGTCCTACGAATCCAAGCATCGTTTCCACGGGTGTTCTCCTTTGTTGAATCTGACCTGGGCAAAATCGGGTTTACTCGCTGCCGCGGGCGTTGCCCTCGCTGTTCGTGGGCTCAGCGCGCGCCACCTGTGTCTGGTCGTTCGCGACTTTTGTTGGCGAGACCTCACCGCCGAACAGTTGCGCGACCTCTTCGGTGCGTTCCGCAAGCAATGACACGCGATCACCAACACGAACGCGAGCGAAGAGATCTTCCACGTCGGAATTCTTCAGGCGAATGCAACCGTGAGAGGCATCGTTGCCAATCGATGAGGGGCGATTAGTACCGTGGATGCCGAAGCCTCTTATGCCCAGGCCCATCCAACGGGTGCCGAGGGGATTGCCGGGTCCCGGGGCGATGATGACGCCAGGCTTGTAGTACGTGGGATTGGAGAGGCGGTGGGCAATTTGAAATTCGCCGCTGGGGCTGGGGCTGACTTGCGCGCCGACGGCAACGTCGTAGATTTTTACTACGCGGCCGTCTTCGAGAAGAGCGAGTTTGCGGTCGGGAATGCTGACAACGATGCGACGGGTGGGTTGCGGCTTGGGAACATTGGAATCTTTGGGAGTGGACTGAGCATAGGCGGGGCAGAAGGTGAGAACGCGGCGAAGAGCCGCGCCGCGCCGAAGCGCGGGGAACGATTCTGGCGGTGGTTTGCTGGGGTGTCGAATCGCGGCATGGTGGGATCTCCCTTTTGTGCTGCACCAAAGGGAATGGCATGCGGAGAGCCAGACGTAGAATATTGATAAGGCGTGGTTTAGCAAACCGTGCGAAGGAGCTTTCGTGGCGGTGGGGCCACGACGTGTCACGGCAGACACAACCCCAGCTGTCCAGATGCGGTAGTATAGAAACCAGACGACGCAGAAGATTTAACGCAGTCTCTGACGAGGATCAGGTTCATGCCGCAAGCACAGGGAATTCGTATCGGTCGAATTCTGGGAATTCCCATCTACATTGACCTGAGCTGGATCATCATTTTTGGACTGATCACCTACCTGATTTCCAACCAGTTTGCCCAGCTCAATCCGCAATGGACCATCACACAGCTTGGGATACTGGGCGCGGCCACCAGCCTGCTTTTCTTTGGCTCGGTGCTGTTCCACGAGCTATCGCACAGTGTGGTGGCGCAGCACTACAAGATCCGCGTTCTTTCCATCACGCTATTTCTGTTCGGAGGGCTGGCGCGAATCGGAAAGGAACCGAGCAAGGCGATACAGGAATTCAATATTGCGATAGCCGGGCCGCTGGCGAGCGCGTTTCTTGCGGGAGTGTTCTTCCTTTCGACACTGGTGTTTCCCGACAGCAAAATTGTCGCCGCCGTGTCGACATATCTTTGGCAAACCAATCTGGCTCTCGCCGTGTTCAATATGCTGCCGGGATTTCCCCTGGACGGCGGGCGGATTTTTCGCGCCATCGTTTGGGGAACGACGAAAGATTTTGTGCGCGCCACGCGGGTGGCCGGAGCCAGTGGGAAACTGATTGCCTACGGGATGATCGTTCTCGGGTTGTGGCTGGCTTTCGGGTTCCGCGGAAGTGGGCGATGGGAGGGGATCTGGCTGGCAGTGATTGGGTGGTTTCTGCTGAATGCGGCGCAAGCGAGCGTGGCGCAGGTAACGATACGCGAGACGCTGAACGGGCTGCGCGCTTCCGATGTGATGAGCCACGAAGTACCGGCGATTCCGGCGAACTTGAACCTGGACGAATATAGCAACGAGGTGTTGCGCACGGGACGACGCGTGCACATTGTGACGATGGATCACCGGCTGGTGGGGATGATGAATGTGGCGGCGTTGAACACGGTGCCGCGTGAAGATTGGAATATGAACTCCGTGCAGGCGGTGATGGTGCCGCGAGAACGGATCCTGTGGGCCGCGCCGGATGAGCCGCTGCCAACGTTGCTGGACCGATTGGTGGCCGCGGACGTGAATCAGATGCCGGTGGTGCAGCACTCGGAAGATGGCATGGCGAATATCGTGGGAATGGTGACGAGGGACGCCATTTTGCGAGTGATCCAAACGAGGAGTGAGTTGGGGACGGCGCTCTCGGGAGATAAGTAGCGGCGGCGCTTTACGACGGACGCAGCTCACCGCTGGCAGGAAGCCCGCTTGCTCACTTGCAGCAAGGCCTATTCGTGGCGAAGCGCTACGACCGGATCAATGCGGGTGGCGCGGTGCGCGGGAATCCAGCACGCGGCCGGCGCAACAGCGAGAAGCGCGGCGGTTACCAGAATAAACGTTTGCGGGTCCGAAGGCTTCACACCAAACAACAGGCCGGTCATGAGGCGGGTCAGCGCAAACGAAGCCGCGAGCCCGAGCCCCACACCAATCAGCGCCAGGCGAAATCCCTGATTAAGAATCATGCGCAGAACATTTCCCCTCCCCGCGCCCAAAGCGATGCGTACACCCATTTCGCGAGTGCGCTGGCTGACGGCGTAAGCCACCAGCCCATAGATTCCCACCGCTGCCAGGAGTACTGCGAAGATCCCGCCAGAGCACCGGCGTTGAATCGCTGCGAGGCGACTTCAGCGGAAAACAGGTCGTCCATGGTTTGCACTGCATAGACCGGGATGTTCTTGTCGAGAGCGCTAACTTGCTGGCGTACGGCGGAGACGAGGCTTGCCGGATCAAGCGAGGTGCGAAGCACAATGGTCATCATGAATCGAGGCCACTGGGAAGTAGAGGGTTACTTCCGGCGTGACTTCAGCTGCGAGCCCGCGCTGTTTGGTGTCGTTGATCACGCCGACGATGGTCCAGTTAGGCGGGTCTTCCGGTCCCGGCGAGAATTTGGCGGTGAACCTCTTGCCAATGGGATCTTCTTTCTCGAAGAAGTGGCGCACAAATGCCTGATTGACGACCACCGACTTCGGGGCAAAATACCCGTGAGAAGCGACACGACAGGTGTGAACAGGCCAGGTAGCCCGTGCCATAGCGGGCTGTTTGGTTGCCGCAAGGAAGATCACGATTGCGTGGACGGGTTTCGCACACGGTGGGCGATCACACTTCGATTCTCGCGTTCATCCGGCGTTTTATGAGCAGCGGATCAAATGACGGGGATGATGATTCGGCGATCGAGACAATCGAGAAGTGACGTGGCAATTCCTGACGAAGCGAGATAAGCACGCGCATACGCTCGAGGATATATTTGATGGTTCGCCGTCGGCGAATACAACCATTTCCGTGGCGGCCCCCCGGCGCAGGATTGCACGCCGAAATAACCGTCGGTTCACCTCCTTAACGTCAACGCCGCACTCGTGTCGGGGCAACCTGGCGCGAGTGCGGAACCTTTTCCGGGTAGCCCATCATGCGGCCATTGATTAGTATTGCTTGGGGAGTGCGCGCTCATCTGATCCATGGTGATTCCGGCAAACTCGCAAGAACAATCTCATCATCAGGCTGGCGCCAGCGCCCGAAACGGAATCGGAGCGCTGCTTCCCCAGTTTCTCTATTCCAATTTCACGCTGCGTTTAGCTGTTTTGGTCACATTGCTGATTCTGCTGGGCACTGCGTTTCGTACCGGCTGGATGCGCGTGGAGACCGACTTCCCGAACTACGACACGGCGGCGAGACTCGCGGTCCAGCACAAGCCCTTGCGCAACTATTACGACTGGACATGGTTCGTGCGAGAGATGAATTATGCCGGTTACGGGAGGACGATCGGCACGTACGCGGCGCAGACTCCGCTGACCATGCTGCCGATGATGGGGTTCACACGATTTGCCCCGCAAACGGCCAAGCGGATATGGCTGATCTTCAACCTGGGATTCCTGTGGGCCAGCGTCTGGTTGCTGTCGCGCGTAACGCGCTTTCGCGTGGAAACGATTTGGCTTTTGGCTTTTTGCGGCTATGTTTCGTTGCTGACGAACTTCCGGTATGGGCAGTACTACATTTTTCTGCTGTTCCTGCTTACGCTGGCCTTCTATTTTCTGGACCGAAAAAGCTATTTCCTGGGCGGGTTCCTCACGGGCATCGCCTTTGGGCTGAAGCTGTATGGCGGGCCATTTCTTTTGTATTTTGCGGCGAAGCGTCAGTGGAAGGCCTTGCTCGGAATGATCATCGCGTGTGTGATTCTGCTGGGCGTGGCGCTGCTGTTTTCGGTCCCGCGGACGTGCATTACTATGCGACGCAGATTCTGCCCCGTTCACTGGAGGGCGGATCGATTGATCCGTACAATCCGGGAACACCGACATTACCGACGATGTTGAGGCGCGCGTTCGTGGGAGAAGCGGAATTGAATCCTCATCCTCTCTGGAACGCGCCGTGGCTGTTCTTTTTCCTGCGAACGTTTACTTCGTTGACCATTGTAGCTTTCCTTTTCCTGGGTACGAGCACGCGACGCAGCAGCGAGCGGCGAGACTTTGCCTGGTTTGTGATTGCCGTGGTGCTGCTTTCGACCAGCACGGCCTCGTACACATTCATCATTCTTCTGCTGCCGCTGGTGTTACTGCTGGAGGAATCTGGGCCGCGGGAAAGCATCTTTCTGGTAACGACGTACATACTTTTGACGTTGCCGTTGCATCCGATTTGGCTGTTTCCGAAGGTCTGGATTCTGGTAGGGCTATTTATTTTTGCGGGATATCGCAGTTGGCAAGGAATGCCGCGGCGAATCGCGGTTGCGGCGGTAATAGTTACAGCGCTGATTGCGTTCATGGATGCGAAACGACACATGGCGAGCTACGCAAACGAGCCGGAGCAGCATTTTGCGCGAGTTGCGGCGCAGCGCGGGGCGATCTTTTCTTCGTTTCCGGTGGTTTCCCGCGCTGGGATTTTTTATCAATCCATGGAGAACGATCGATATGTGCTCAGGTGGCTGCATGACAACCGGAACGAAGAACTTCTCTTCGAGGGGCAAGCGCTGCATCCGAGGCTGGCGGCGGATGGAACGGCGATCTACTTCGAACTTGTGGAAAATGGGAGTTCGTCGATGATGGAGTTTGATCCTGCCACGGGGAAAGCGACGCCCCGAGAAATGCCGGTTCCCGCGGATTTCCCGGACGCCGTCACTTCTCCTGATGGAAAGTGGATGGCGTTCACCGATACGCGGCATGGACCAATGCAAGTTTGGGTGCGCGAACTGTCTTCGGGGCAAGAGATGCGATTGACGGGCGGGAATTGCAACAACTCCTCGCCAGCTTGGGAATTGGATTCCAAGGGAATTGTGTTCGCCAGCGATTGCGGACGCGCGTTTGGGTTACCGGCGTTGTATCAGGCACGATTGGCGGACAGCGACTAGTCAGCCTACAGAAAAAAGCATTTAGTTCGTCATTCCGAGCGAAACGAGGAATCCCTCCCTGGTAAAGCCAAGAAAAGAGAGATTCATCGCACAAAGAGCGTGTGACGGGGCAGAGTTCCTCACTCCGCAGACTCCGTTCGGAATGACAGAATGAGAATTCTGCCGCAAGTTGTAGAGAAGAGCGGTGTCAATCGCGAACGCCATTCACCTGGCAAGCAATGTCGGGACGCGCGTCCGCCTGGCGCGAAATTGTCCTGAACCCGGCGCGTTCCACGCAATCTTGAATGAGTTGCATGGTGCGGAAGAATTCTCCTTCGCCAGCGTCGGCGCGGAAATCATGACACGCGATACACAGCGCGCGTGTGATTCGTAGGGTGCGGTCCATTCCGCGGATAGCCATCGTTTCCGCACCCTCGATGTTCATCTTCAGAAAATCGATGTGCTGCACATTTTCACGTTCCACCAACTCATCCAGACTAAGCCCCGCCACCTGCATCGCGCCCTTCGTGGCGGCGTCCACGATGCGATTCGCATGCCACCCTTCGAGGCTTTCGATGGCCACGGGCCTGGCGGAATCGACGAGCGCAAAGTTTGTTGGCGCCACGTTCTGGAGGTGATTTAGCTCGCAGAACAGACGGAGACAGCGAAACGTGATGGGGTGGGCTTCGATGGAAAGGACTTTCCCCGCGGGTCCCAGCGCTCTGGAAAACACGATGGTGTCTTCGCCCTTGCCCGCGCCCGCATCGACAATGAGATCGCCGGGACGGGGCTGGTATACGTGGAACCAACTGTCAGTGACATTCGCGATTGCGCGGTTCAGTTCGTCCGCCCAAGTGGGAAAGATAGCGGGGTGATAGTCCATCGTGGGCGAGTCGACATAGGTCACACCGCTTTCCTGGTGCATCCACATGCCGCGCTGATAGTACACGCGCACGCCGGGAGCGCAGCGACGCGCCTGGAGGTTGATGATCGCGGTGAGAACACCGCGAGCGCCGGGCCGGTCGAGAAGACGAATCAATGCGCGACGATAGCCCATAGCGAGTGTTTCCCCATGCCGAGGAGTCTCCGGAAGTATAGTGCACGGGCAACCGCGGTTGGCACGGATTCAGGCGGTCTTTCGGTGGTGAATACTGGCTCGGCGATCAGACGCCAGCCGCAACGGCCCTGTGTGGGGAGTGCTCCGGTTCGGGGGAAGCGTGTTCGGGCTTTGCTCGTAAGGCGTGGAGACGAAATCCACCGCGGCGGAAGTCGACGGAGACGCGAGAGAAGCCGGCGATGGTGAGGCGCGCAAAAGCGGAGCCGGGAGAAAGCGGGGTAAAAGTACTTTTGAAATGGCCTACATGGTGAATCCAGCTGTCGTTGATCTCGAAGGCGAGGAACGTGCCGCCGGGGCGAAGCACGCGGAGGACTTCGGCGAAGGCGAGGTCCTGCATTTTGCGGGACTTGAGATGGTGAAGGACGAGAATGGCAATGGCGGAAGAGAAGGTCTCATTGGCGAAAGGCAGATGCGAGGCGTCGCCGCGCAGGACTCCGCCGGAATGTGTGTTGTGATTGGCTTTCAATTTGCTCGTGGAATTGTGGTCATACTCCAGGGACGTAACACGCGGGACGCGTTCGCGCAGATGCACGGTGGCCGCGCCATAGCCGGCGCCAATCTCTAAAACGTGATCGCCCAGGCAGGCATCGGACAAGACCCAGGGAAGAAGCTGGCGCTGTGAAATGTAGCGCCACAGGGAGGAAGAGCAGACGCAGTGTTCCAGGGTGTTCATGATGCGCGAGGGCGGGAGAACCTTCAGTTTAGCTTAGTCTGTAGCCGGACGTCATTTGTTTCTTGAATAGGAATGATTTGGTTGTAGAATCCGCCGAATCTGGCTAACGGAGGCGAGCATGAGACGCGTGACGGGACTGGGAGGAGTTTTCTTCAAGGCGGAGAATCCAGAGAAACTCTACGAGTGGTATGAGAAACATCTGGGCATCAAACAGGATGTGCCGGGACAAGGAGTTTCGTTTCGCTGGAAAGAGGATGGCGATCCGGAGGGGTTCACCACCTGGTCGATTTTCAAGCCGGACACAAAGTATTTTCAGCCGAGCACCAAGCCGTTCATGCTGAATTTTCGCGTGGAAGACCTGGACGGACTGCTGGAGAAGTTGCGGGGCGAAGGCGTGTGGATCGATCCCAATCGGGAAGACTACGACTACGGGCGATTTGCCTGGATCATGGACCCGGAAGGAAACCGGATTGAGTTGTGGGAACCGCCGAGACGCTCGTGAAAGAATTGGGTCGTGTTAAAGAATTGAATAGTTTGACAAAACCGGTATGATGGCCCCTGAAAGTGTGCAATCATGAGGTCCCCGGAGGAGGTATCCGCAAATGAAAAAGGTATTGCTGGCACTGGCAGGACTGGCGTTCGCAGCGTCGATGAGCGTGGCACAAGATGTGGTTAGCTTCATGCATGGCACGGTGAAGAAGGTCGATAAGGCCACCAAGACCGTGGTTGTGAAGACCAAAGACGGAACGGAACACACGGTGAAAGTTGCGAGCGACGATACCGTAAAAGGAACGAAAGACGGATTCGACGGGATCAAAGAAGGCTCGGAAGTTGTCGTGCGTTCCACTGGGAAGGGTGCAGAGGCAACCGTCGATGGCATCGGAAAAGTCGGCAAAGATGGGATGAAGGTGACAAAGGGCACGGTCGAGAAGGTCGATGAGGGGACGAAGACGGTAGTGGTAAAGTCGGCCGACGGCACAGAGAAGAGCTTTTGAATACACCGGAAACGCATTGAAGGATTCGGGCAAGAGCGGTGGGCAAAGGAACGGAAAAGGCGCCAAGATAACCGTGTATTACACGGAAGAGACAGGGAAAAAGATCGCGCACTTTTTCGAGTAGGAACAAATTTTAAGGATTTTTACTTCGCGTGAAGGAAGAAGGAAGAGGCCGAGAATTCTCTCGGCCTCTTTTGTTTTGGGATTGAATGGAAGGCCAGGATCGAGTCCGCTTGGGAGGAGGAGCAGATCCCTCGCTGCGCTCGGGATGACAAATGGGGCGTCGGGACGACGGTGTGACGAGCGCGATTGAAGACGGCTGGACAAAGTTGAGACCCTTCACCCGCAAACTGCGCGGGTTCAGGATGACATGCGGCTCCGATCCATTCGACCACAAGCAAAGCGCGGGCCTCAGAAGGCCGGCCGCTACACGGATTCCGCGGCGGCCCGGTCCAACGAACCACGCGGTGCTCGGCAGAAACATTTGCGATGTAGCTGCAGCCGTAAAAGCGGCGGCTAGCCGCCGCACTCCAAGTTAGCGATTGACCATGGCCATCATGACTTCGGGGTAGCGGGCACCGGCAGCGACGCCCTTGGGGGCGACTTCGTCGATGCGGCGAAGATCATCGGCCGTGAGTTTCACGTTGAGAGCACCAACGTTTTCTTCGAGATATTTGCGGCGCTTGGTGCCGGGAATGGGAATGATGTCATCGCCCTGCGCCAGGAGCCATGCAAGAGCGAGTTGCGACGGCGTACAGTGTTTTTCGCGGGCGATGGTTCGACGCGGGCCACAAGATCGAGATTCTTCTGGAAATTTTCTCCCTGGAAGCGCGGAGAGAAGCGGCGGTAGTCGTCGGGAGCCAGATCTTCGAAACGCTTGAATTGTCCCGTCAGGAAGCCGCGCCCCAGCGGACTATAGGCCACGAAACCAATGCCCAATTCACGCGTGGTGCGGAGAACTTCGTCTTCGGGATCGCGCGTCCAGAGCGAATATTCGGTTTGTAGCGCACTGATGCGATGGACAGCATGCGCGCGACGAATCGTGGCCGGCGAAGCTTCCGAGAGGCCGAGATAGCGAACCTTGCCGGCGCGAACCAGATCCGCCATGGCACCGACGGTTTCTTCGATGGGAGTGTCCGGATCAACGCGATGCTGGTAATAGAGATCGATGGTGTCGACGCCGAGTCGATTCAGGCTGGCGTCGCAACAGGAACGGACATATTCAGGCTTACCGCTGACGCCGCGAACATTGGGATTGGAGCGATCGCGAACAATGGCGAACTTGGTAGCAAGGAACACTTTGTCGCGGCGGTCGCGAATGGCCTTGCCGACCAGGATCTCGTTGTCGCCGTAGCCGTAGACATCGGCAGTATCCAGGAAATTCATGCCCAATTCGATGGAGCGATGAATTGTGGCGATAGATTCGGCGTCGTCGCGCGCGCCATAAAATTCCGACATGCCCATACACCCAAGGCCAAGTGGGGAAACCAAGGGACCATTCTTCGCAAGATGACGAAGCTGCATGAAAGCACCTCGCAGAAATTGACTAAGAGTTAGATGGATGGCAGAAGCCCGCAGATACATGTCTTGAGTTCGAGGGTCGGCGGTTTGATTGAAGGAAAAACGGAAAAAAGAAAAACAAAACTGGTGGCGTCGCTGGCGCTCAGGGGTGGAGCAGTTGTGGGCTTGCTGCTGAAAAGATATGGGAATACTGGGTGAGTTGGCGCCGAGTCAGCCCACCCCTGCTGATCGGGTCAGCGCTGGAAGCAGTCAGAAAATGGAAGTATGAACCGACATACCTGAACGACCAGCCGGTGCCCGTGCAACTGAACGTGAAAGTAACGTTCCGGCTGAAAGAGTAGTTCGCAAAGAGTTGGACGGAGGACGGGGCAACGCAGTCGAGGTTGCCCCGTTTTTTGCCAGAAACAGTTTCTTCGGAAAGTTTGGCGATTCACTCCGAGGGCGCCTCCGGGGGAGGGTCGAGATGCTTAACCAGGAGAACCTCGTTGCCCTTCTCGTTGTAAAGCAACTCATCGACAAGTTTCTTGGCCATTAGAATGCCAAAGCCACCCGGACGAATGCCTTTGGATTCCCTTTCCGCCATATGACGGAAGGGCTCGTCCGGAGGATTGGCGACGGCGGAGTGCTTGATCTCGTCGAGAGAGAATCCCTTGCCGGGATCCTTCACGCGGCACATGACCAAGCGTTTGGTCCGAACGTAACCAACCTCGACATACTGGGAAGGATCAAAATTACCGCCGTGTTCCATAGCGTTCAGAAGGATCTCGCGGAATGCACAAGCGACCTCCTCTTTCTCGGCGTCAGGAAGATCACCCACTTCCCGGTAGAATTGAATCAAGCGGTTGGCAGTCAGAACGTCGCAGCGAACGGAGAGGCGAACCCAATTGGGGGTTGCCGAAATAAGTTCGATGCCTTCATCCCAATGCGGTTCGCTCATGGCAATGCGAATCATTTCGGCCAGCTTCTCCGTGGAAAAAGGACGCGCGAAGTAACTGAAGGCGCGCTCGCGAATGGCCGCGAGAACGTCGCCGGGAACGAATTCGTCAGTGAGAATGATCAAACGAGTGTGCGGTCGAACCATGCGGAGTTGGCGCAAGAGTTCGATATCTTGCTTAGCCGACGTACATTCGCTGGTAATGATCAGGTCATGGGGGTTGGCCTTTGCGGCGCGCAGGGCTTCCCTGTTATCCGAGACAAAATGGATGCTCCAATCGGCGTGGTCAAACAGATTGGTGAGGAGTTGATTGATCTCCGGGCTGGAGTCGACAATCAGCGCGCGGTGCAGATCCGAGTCGGAAGAACGCTCGACTGACCCAGAGGGAAACGCCGACGTATCCATAAGGACCTCCCTAACAGGAAAGGCAGCGAAGCGAACAGGGGCGGGAAAGGAACAGGACTAGGATGCAGGAAAGAGGGTGGGACGGCAAGAGGCGTCCCCCCGATTGCTTCAGGAAAGTTCGCTGGTCATGAGGAACAGCGGCTTCATCTCGAAACTCTTGAAGACGGGGCGAAGTCGCTCGGTGCTGTAGTGCTCCTTGACGTTGATGATTTTTTTGGTGGAGGTGACGGTTTCGATGGGCATATTATCGTAGCGGCCGTTTTTCAGAACCACCAGGCGCCCGTGAATGCGGTTGAGGATCAGGTCGAGAGCCAGGTTGCCATAGGCCATGGGAACGATGGAGTCGATAGCATCGGGATCACCGCAGCGGACCAGGTAGCCGAGCTTTTGGTTGATAGTTTCAATTTTTTTGCCGTGGTTGAATTTGGGAGAAAGGTGTGTGAGTTCCTCGGACACCAGGTCGCCGATTCCTCCGAGCTTTTTGTGGCCGAAGGCATCCGCGGAGCTGGTCTGGAAAACCATCTCGCCGCCTTCAAACATGGCGCCTTCGGAAACGAGAACGGTGGAATATCGGCTGGGATTACGATTGCGATCGTAGACCAGAAGTTCGGTGAGATGCTCGATATTGAATTTGTGTTCGGGGATGACGCAGCGATTCGCCGCGCCCGCCATAGTCGGCAGCATGGCCGTAAAACCCGCGTAACGTCCGAAGACCTCCAGGATCATGAAGCGCTCATGGGAGCCAGCGGAAGTGCGCAGGGAGTTGGTCATTTGAATAGTGCGGGTAATGCAGGTGCTGAAGCCGATGCAATAGTCGGTGCCGGGCACGTCATTATCCATGGTCTTGGGGATGGCCACGACGCGCACGCCTTCCTGATACAGACGCACGCCATAGCTGAGGGTATCGTCGCCGCCGATAGGGATGAGATATTCCATGCCCAGCCAGGCGAGATTCTTCAGTACTTCGGGCGTTAGATCGTTCTTCTCGGCGTTGTACTCGCCCTTGAGGTGGTCCGGGACACTATCTTTGCTGACGCGGCCGGGATTAGTGCGCGAAGAGTGCAGGAAGGTGCCGCCGGTGCGCCCGGCGCGATTCACAACGTCTTCGGTAAGGCGCTGAAAGTTGTTGGAGTTGTCGTGCTTTTCGTCGCGAACGAGATCGACAAGTCCGGCCCAGCCTCGACGGATACCAATCACCTCATAACCCTCGCGGAGCGCGCGAAACGTCACGGCACGGATCGCCGGGTTCAAGCCGGGAACGTCTCCGCCGCCGGTGAGGATACCAATAACGCCCTTCTTTACATTAATGTTAGACATGGTACAAGGATCGCCTCTGAGTGGAGTAGGAAACAGATGATTATCTACCCGAGACGAAAATTAAGAAAGAGGAGAGACGGATTTAAAAGTCTGCGGTGTCGAATCGAAAAAATCTTCTTGACAGAAATAAGTACTGTGACAGAAATCACAGCTCGATTCGCGTTCCTATGACATGCAGAAATTTTGCCAGCCACGCCGGATGCGCCGGCCACGCGGGGCCGGACACAAGGTTGCCGTCGACAACTGCTTCGGTCATCGCGACTTCAGCAAACGTGCCGCCCGAGCGCGTGACTTCCGGCGCGCACGCGGGATAACAACTGACCTTCTTCCCTTCCAGGACACCCGCAGCGGCGAGCACCTGCGCGCCATGGCAGAGCGCAGCAATAGGCTTGTTCGCTGAAGCAAAGTGACGAACGATCTCCAGCACTCGAGGGTTCAGGCGTATGTATTCCGGTGCGCGGCCGCCCGGGATGACCAAGGCGTCGTAATCCTCCGGCTTTGACGTGGTCGAAGGTGGCATTGAGCGCGAAATTGTGGCCGCGCTTTTCGGAGTAGGTCTGGTCACCCTCAAAATCGTGAATCGCGGTGCGCACGGTGTCGCCGGATTTCTTGCCGGGGCACACGGCGTGGACGGAATGCCCGACCATGAGCAGCGCCTGGAACGGAACCATGACTTCGTAGTCTTCGACGTAGTCACCAACGAGCATCAGAATGTTTTTGCGAGCCATCGAAACCTCCCGGGTAGGAAAGGATAACAGAAGTGGGTAAAAGGAAGATGTGGATGGCGGAAGAAGATGGTCCGCCATCCAGATTGGGCTTTGTTTATGTTGCAGGCTGAAACAGCGGTGGCCCTTCGTTCCTCAGGGTAAACGAGCCACCGCACTCCAAATTACTGCGTGATGGCTGGGGCGACGGTATCCGTTCGCTCACCGATGGTGAGCAGGTCGGTGCGCATCTTGTCCCACTCACGAAGAGTCAGGCCGCGGGTGGCAAAGAAGCGGCGGATTTTCACGGAATCCCAGCGAAGCACATCCTCAAGCACCGGAACGAGCACGCTCATAGCATTGTCGCTAAGCACGGTGCGGCGAGCCACGCGGGTGATGAATTTGGCTTCGGAGACGGCGATGGTCAGACCGTCATGCTGGTTCACGTGCATCATTACCGGCAAGTCGGAACTGCCGTCGCCCATGTAGATGATGTGGTCGTGGCTGATGCCGAGATGAGCGCGCAGCTCTTCCAGGACAGTGATTTTGCCCCAGCCGGCCGTGGCTCGGATGATGGATTCCACTTCGCCCGTGGATTCGTTGAAACGGAATCGCGTACCGTAGATGTTCTCTTTGGGAACGATTCCTTCGAGCGCCGATTGAATAATTTCCTGCGGCGCGGCGGAAATAACGTGGAACGAAATCCGGAAATCGTCCGAGAGATTGTCGAGCGAGTCCGCGAAGAGCTTGACGTCGTGCTTCAGACGGATGCGCTTCCCGGTCTCGATCAAGTGCTCCCGACGAACGCGGCGGAAATCTGGGTCATGCAGGATAAGGTAAGAAAGTTCAGCACCCTGCTGAACCAAATTGATGTTGGAAAGGCCTTTCACCTTCTCGTCGAACGAGTGAAAGCCGATTAGCTCGCTGAGAACGACTCCCGAGTCGTTGAAGCTGAGTGTCTGGTCAAAATCGCTGGCCAGAAGATACTGCTGGACCATGGGTGGTTACTCCTCTTTTCTTTCTGCCCGCCAAATTGCGGACGCGAGCCGGACTGGCGGCTCGGAAACTCCCCACACAATCTACGGTAAGCCCTTTTGCCGGGGGCAGCCCCACGAATAATTTTGATGGGTGCTATGCGTGGAAAAAGTGAACAAATTGTAAGCTTTGTATGAGATGCGCGAAAGGGTCAACAGGTTGACAGGAAAAGGGTTAGGCTTCGGAAAGGCTTTGGAATGAGGGGTTTGCGGCGAACGGATTTCGAACCCGCAAAGGCGAAGAAAAAGCGATATGCGGAATTCGTCTCCTTGGTCGTTTACATAGTGGTTCTAGTACCCTGCCCAACCCTCGAAACTTCCGAACGGCGGAGCTCTTGACAGTGGCGACCGTTCCAGCGCCAGCAAGGTGTGTTTGACTGGCTCTCGTTGACGTCGTTCAACTGGCCTTCGGCGGTGAAGAGCTGATTGAGCTTTGGCCCAGCAGGCCTTTCAAGGCTCTGCGCGAACTGCGAAGCTATCCATCCTGCGCGGGCTGAGATTGCGCAATACCCCAGCATCTTCATCGGTGAGATCCAAAACCATCAACCGCCCGCCAAGGAATTGACTATTTCTTTCTGGAGCGTGTGAGGGCAGAAAGGGCGCGGGTGTACTCCGAGAGCGTCTTGCGATTTACGCAGCTATAAACGAACTGGCCTCTTCTGCACGATTCGATCAGGCCCGCGTCCGCGAGAATCTTCAGATGGTGAGAGACCGTTGCGGGAGTGACGCCGCGCAACGAGACAATTTCCCCGCAATTCATTTCGTCGGACTTGCTGATGGCCTCGAAAATGAGCAGGCGCGTTTCGTCGGCCAGGGCCTTGGAAATGCGTTCGATGTGGGCACGGTCCATTTGTGAACACAGTGTAACGAAGGAGCGGCCCGGAGACCAGCCTCCGCATAAACATTTCCGAGACATGTAACCTGATATTTAGACATTCATCTAAATATCGAAGTTAGAGAAAATTCAAGCCCCTCGCGGGTTGGAGGCTTCCATGAAACGACTTGAAGGCAAGACTGCGGTAGTGACCGGCGGCAACAGCGGCATCGGCTTAGCCACGGCAAAAAGATTCCTGGAGGAAGGCGCGCGCGTCGCCATTTCCGGTAGGAACCAGAAGACACTCGACGAAGCGGTGAAGACCCTGGGCGATGGCGTCCTGGCGGTACGAGCCGACACGGCTAAGCTCGGCGAGACCGAGAAGTTCCTGACCAAGGTGGTGCAAAAATTCGGGAAGATCGACGTGCTGTTCGTCAATGCCGGCGTGGCCAAGTTCGCTCCGCTGACGGAAACGCCGGAAAGCCTGTTCGACGAACAGTTCGACATCAATATCAAGGGCGCGTACTTCACGATTCAGAAGGCGGTTCCGCACTTGAATGATGGCGCATCGATCATTCTGAATACCAGCGTGGCCGGGACAACCGGCACGCCGGGCACGAGCGCATATTCTGCGACCAAAGCGGCGTTGCGGTCGTTGGCAAGGACAGCCGCGGCAGAACTTGTGGAGCGTGGAATCCGCGTGAATACGGTTGCGCCTGGACCGATCGTTACACCGATCTTCGGCCGAACCGGCCTGCCACAGCAAGCCGTCGACGACTTTGCGAAGAGCATTCTGGAAACCAACCCCATGAAGCGTTTTGGACAGCCGGAAGAGGTCGCGGGCGTGGTTGCGTTTCTGGCGTCGAAGGACGCGTCGTACGTCACCGGAGTGGAGATCAATGTCGACGGCGGATACGGGCAACTCTAAGCCCATGCCTGTGGATGCGAAGGAAAGGGGCGGCCCGGATGCCGCCCTATTTCGCCGGAGCTGAAGGATTCGGGGTTGTGGCCGTGTTCACGTCGAGAAACCATTTGTGAGCGGAATCGCCCGGGGCGTAGCAGTTCCCATTCGCGGCGTACGTGGCCGCACATTTCGCGCTGTATTCCTTGCGTCGCGGCGATTGCGCGTATTGCCAAACCACGGCCGCGGGAAAGCCACCGATTTCTGGGGCCGGCGGCAGTTGCGGGAACGCGCATCCCGGCGCCGGTGGGCACGCATCGTTATAGATCCAGAAGACCATGGGCCGCGCGCCGATGTGCGCTTGAATATCTTGCGCGGTGGTGATCTTCACGCCGCCGCCTTCATCCGAAGGCATAGCGGAGCAATAGACGCCTGCCTTGAAGCCGGATTGACTGAGTTCTTCGGACCACGCGCGAAGGTAATCGTGGTAGGGGGCGGGAAGCCGGCCGCCCTCTTCAATGTCCAGAAAAATTACGGTGCCCTTGGCAAAGCCTTCCTGGCGTGCCAGCTTTGCGGCGGCTTGCGCATCGGCGAATCCGCGCTGCCGTGCATCCATGGAATTTTTGATTTTGCGGCTATCTCTGCCGTTGAACAGCACCACAAATCCAAACCCTTGCGACGCGAGCAATTCGCGTTTGCCTTGCCAAGTGCTGCGTTTCTCGCCCGGTGGCGGGCCAAGCCAGTAGCTGGTGAAGGAAAAAGTCTTGCGCAGTATAGGCATGGCATCGTCGCCGGGATAAATGTTGAGGTCAAAGCCCAGGTAGGTGTCAGTGCGTGCCGGTGCAGGCGCAGGTGCGGCGGTCGAGACTCGCCGGCCAGAAGCAGCAAACGCGAGAACAACTGCGGAACCGAGAATCACGAAACCGAACCAAACAAGCCGATAGGGACGCATCTCGAAACTTTACACCAGTGAGTTTGCAATCAACCGAGAAAATTGCCAGCGGGTCAGTCTCCGATTAGAGTGTCAGAACTAAGCCCAGCGGAAGAATGTCGGTTGCCTGAGAGAGTCGCAACGCGGTTCCCATAACCCCGTTAGGACGTAGCCACCCGGCGGCGGACGCTACGCATGAGCGAGCGGAGCAGTGATTGCCAAGCGGTTTTGATATAAGTGTGGGTCACGATTGGGGAGGAGGTGCTCGAGTGACCCCGCCAGCGCTCGAGATTGCCGATTTCATCCGCACTGCTGGAGCTGCCTTCGTCGAGCGAAACCGCCGGTGGATCCGTTGGAAGCATGTCAAAGTGCTGCTGGCCATTGCGCGGTGTCGTACGGCCGCGCTCGGCGGGCATCTCGATGAGTGCACTCGCTGCGCACATCGTGCTCCGATCCCGTATAACAGCTGCCGTATAGTCGCTATTGCCCACAGTGTCAGACGCGCTGCCCGTTCGACCGGCTTGGATTAGCATACTTACGCTCCGCAAGGAACTGCTCCCGAGCTTGATGCGGCCATTTCGGTCACATGGTGGACTTCATGCTTGCCGCCGTCATCTGGCCCCCAGCTTCGTCGCTTGCCTACTGAACTAAGTAGATCCTCCATCGATGGCTTCGCCGATGTTCTCGAACAGTGCGGAATACCCTTCTAGGCAAGTGCTGCTCGTTATCTCGCAAAGCGGCGCATCTCGGCGCCGAAATTCAGAGCCCCTTCGATCGTGCTTGCCACCGTCGGACACAAAAACTCGGAAAGCCTTCACGCCGTCACCTGTCCATTGCCGCTCGTTCACCGAACGGTGGGAAATGGTCGCCATACGTATTTTACACTCAAAGCTGTTTCGTGCGCTATCCGGTCACTTCGGCGTTTCTAGCGCCATTCCGTCTCAACACTACGTGCGACACCTGAAACTGTGGCCTACTTTCGCGATTGATTCCAAGCTTACTCGGCTGCCGACGATGCGGTGTAATCGCGTGAAGGCTGAATCGGAACGCCGAGTATAGCTGGGACCTTAACCGGCTTGTTTTATTCCTGGTTGTGGTTCTCAAGAGAACCGCTAGTTATTCATAGCGCAGGGCCACCATGGGATCGAGGCGGCTGGCGCGGAGGGCGGGGATATAGCCTGCGGCGCAAGCGACGAGGGCGAGAGCAGCGGTGGCTAGACCCAGCGTGAGCGGATCGTGGGGCGTGAGGCCAAAGAGCTGGCTCTGGACGACGCGCGTTAGCGCAAGGGAGGCAGTGACGCCGGCGATAACCCCGATGGCGACGAGCAAGAGGACTTCACGCATGACCAGCCAGATGACCTCGCCGCGAGCGGCGCCAAGGGCGATGCGAATGCCGACTTCACGGGTGCGCTGGGCGACCGTATAGGCCATTACGCCGTAAAGACCGATGACGGCGAGCAGAGTGGCGAGGAAACCAAAGACGGCAGAGAGGCTGGCGATCATGCGTTCGGTGGAGAGGGACTCATTGATGGTCACTTCCGTCGTGCGCATCGCGTAAATCGGCACGTTCGGATCCATGTCGCGCACCGTCGAACGAACGGTTGACATCAATTGATTAGCATCCCCGGTCGTCCGGACGTAGATCGTCATTCCCCCCAGGAAGCGGTCACCAAGATACGGAATGTAGGCTTGCTCGGGAATTTCGTCGCGAAGATTCGTGTATTTGAAATCCTTGACTACGCCGATGACTTCCATGTCCGTGGGCGTACCCGGATCGGTGCCAAAACCAAGGTGAAGGCCGATGGGATTTCGTCCAGCAAAATATTTCTTGGCAAATTTTTCGTTGATCATCACGGTGGTGGGCGCCCAGTTCCACTCTTCGGGAC
Source organism: Candidatus Acidiferrales bacterium (assembly GCA_963792145.1). Lineage (GTDB taxonomy): Bacteria > Acidobacteriota > Terriglobia > Acidiferrales > UBA7541 > Acidiferrum. The sequence continues at coordinate 7,657 of CAWBVH010000041.1, read as the reverse complement.
CATGTTTGACGATGTGGCGGTCATTGATGGTGAAGTCGCGTCCCGCGACGATGGGCACGCCTAAGGTGGCAAAATAGTTGGGGCCGATGGCATTCATGTAGGGTTGGGCATGTTCATCAGGCTTAGCGGGAGTGAAGCCCTCGACGGACATGCCGCTGTCCCATTCGTTGTCTTCGAGAATGCGCATGGATGCCAGACCAACGGAACGAGCTCCAGGAATAGAGCTGAGAGCGTCCGACAGTTGGGGATAGAAAATCCTCAAGCGTTCCGGAGTGTAGCCGTTGAGCGAAGGGTCGATCTGGAAGGCAACGAGCCTTTCAGGAGAAAAGCCGGGGCCGAGATTACGCAAGTTTGCAAGGCTGCGGACGAAAAGACCGGCGCCAACCAGGAGCAGGAGAGAAAGAGTCACTTGCACGACGACGAGGCCTTTTCGCAATCGATGATTGCCGCCGCCACCCACGACGGCACCGGCTTGGTCTTTTAGAGTTCCCGCAATGTTGGGCTTGGTGGTTTGCAACGCGGGGACGAGGCCGAAAATGATTCCCGTGAGAACGGTTACGGCAAGGTTGAACAAGAGAATGCGGAGATCGGGTGCACTGGAAATATTCATGCCGCCGGAATCGGACGGCAGATAGATTTTCATGAGGGCGCGGTCGGCCCAAAACGCGACGGCAAGACCAGTGATTCCGCCAAGCACGGAAAGAGAAAGACTCTCGATCAAAAGTTGTCCGATGATTCGCGGACGGGTGGCGCCCATCGCTAAACGCACGGCGATTTCCTTGACGCGGCCGGAACCACGGACCAGCATGAGATTGGCGAGGTTGGCGCAAGCGATCAGCAAGACGACGCCGGTGGTAGCCATCAAGACCCAGAGCGGCGTGGTGAGCTGGCGGCGCGTGTAGGAACGGCCCTGTGATCCGGGCAAGACGTCGATCGAGCATTTGAGAAATTCGTCGCGGTCGTATTTTGAGGCACGGTTGAATTCCTTCTGCTGCACTTCCATTTCAAGCATGGAATGCATGAAGGGTTGCAACGCGGCCTTGGCCTGCTGCTGCGAGATGCCTGGCTTCAAACGACCGAAGGTGTTGACCCAGCGAGTGCGGCGCGTCTTGAGCATGTCTTCGGGGTTCCCGACGACGATCTGCGGCTGCATCATGATGGGAATGAAAATTTTCGGGGAGAAGCCTAATTCGACGCCGTCAAAGCCCGCTTGCGCGACGCCGACGACGGTCATTTTGTAATTATTGAGGTTCAGGGTTTTACCGACGATTTGGGGATCACCAGCGAAACGTGTCTTCCAAAAGTTGTAATTGAGAACAACGAAGGGATGACCGCTGGGAACGACATCGTCCTCGGGAGTGAGAATGCGCCCCATGGCAGGGACGACGCCGAGAGTGGAGAAGTAGGTGCCGGAAACGAGTTCCACGGAGACGCGTTCCGACTGCTGGCCAAAGGAAAGGCTCGCCGAAGTGGGAAACCGGCAAAACATATCGGAGAAGACTTCGTTGTGATCGCGAAAATCACGGAACATGGGATGAGAAATGGCGTTGCCACCCCAGTTGCTGCCGTAATGGCGGCCCTTCATGGTGAGAAGGACGAGTTGCTGTGGATCCTTGACCGGGAGGAGGCGCAAGAGGACCTGGTCGAGTAGGCTGAAAATGGCAGTATTGGCGCCGATACCGAGAGCAAGAGTCAGGACGGCGACGGCAGTAAAGCCGGGAGTGCGGGCGAGCGTGCGGTAGGTGTACTTCAGATCGCGAAATACCGTGTCGAGCCAGCCGACGAACGTCAGGTAACGAGCGGCATCGTTGCCAGTTTTGTTCACAGATACCCCCCGGACTGCTAGAGGTAAATACGAAGAAGTCTGGCAAAAGTTTGGTGAAAGTACGAAAAGATTCGTGGGCTGTAAAGACGAACGCAAGGCGAAACTATTCGGGGTATGGCAGGAATCCGGCTAGCGGACCGATTCCAGTACTGCTTGCGGCTGCCTTCTGAACGTCAAGTCCACCCACTGCTTTTTGAAAGAAATCATGTGTTTACGCTCACGAACACTATCGCTGCATCCTGATTCTGGTCGAGTGACGGGCTATCCGGAAGTTACTCCGGGCCAGAAGTTCGGTTCGCGGAGGCGTCATGCCCTGTGGCCATCACCAGGCGTCCGATCTCGGCGAACGCCATTTCTGGCGCGTTGCCATGATTGGCGAAATCCTGATTGGGTCAGAGAGCGTGATAGGATGTCGTGCTGACGGCTATCATGATCGGGCAGACGCTGGATCATTACAAAATCCTTGCGCAGCTTGGCGAAGGCGGCATGGGTGTCGTCTACCGCGCCCGGGATGAGGTGTTGAACCGCGACGTGGCACTGAAGCTGCTTTTACACAGCGCGGTTGACAAAGTCTCCCCTGACCATTTGCTCCGCGAGGCACAGACTGCCTCATCCCTCAGCCATCCAAATATTTGCACCATTCACCAGGTGGGCCAGACTGGCGAGGACTTCTACGTGGTGATGGAACTGATTGAGGGGCGGTCGCTGAGCGATTTGATCACCACGACGGGCCTCTCGATGGAAACTGTGGCGCGCTACGGCACGCAAATCGCCGATGCATTGGCGCACGCACACGATCGCGGAATCGTGCATCGCGACCTTAAAGGCTCGAACGTGATGGTGACGCCCGAGGGGCGCGTGAAGGTGCTGGATTTCGGGCTAGCCACTCGGCTTGAACGTGAGGAAATCAGCGAGCTCACACTTTCTTATACCGCGCTGGAAAGCAAGCTTGTGGGAACGCTGCCGTACATGGCGCCGGAAATTTTACGCGGGCAGAAGGGCGACCACTTGAGCGACGTGTGGTCGCTTGGAGTCCTGCTGTATGAAGCGGCAGCGGGCAAGCTGCCGTTTCGCGGGAATACCGGCTTCGAGGTAACCTCAGCGATTCTGCGCGAGCCGTCTCCTCCGCTACCTTCCACGGTTCCCTACGGGCTGGCGGCAGTGATCCAGCGGTGCTTGATGAAGGAGCGCGCGGAGCGTTACCAGCGCGCCAGTGAAGTGCGCGCGGCGCTCGAAACAGTTCAGGGCGCGGTGCTGCAGACTCGCCATCCCTCGGAAGAATCGCGAGGGCCCCGAACGCTGGTGCTGCGAGGGATGGAACACCTGGCGGCGAAGAACGGCGACGTGTTGCTGCTGGTGGGCACGAATAAGGGAGCGTTTTTGTTGCGGTCGTCACGGGACCGCAGCAGATGGGATGTCGCGGGTCCGTATTTTCACGGGCAAGGCGTGAACGCAATGGCATACGACGGACGATGCGGCAAGCACCGTTTGTGGATTTCGACAAACAACGTGATGTGGGGCGCGTTTCTGCGATCCAGCGATGACTTCGGCCGGATCTGGACCAACCCTCTGGAGGCGGGCATCCGGTTTCCCACGGAGTCCGGTGCGGCCCTGAGGAACATTTGGCAAATTACCCTGGGCCGAAACGATGAGCCGGACAAACTCTATTGCGGCGTGGAACCCGCGGCGCTGTTCGAATCGAAGGATGACGGAGAATCGTGGTCGCTGGTCCGCGGATTGTACGAGCATCCGCACCGACCGCGTTGGATGCCGGGCAATGGCGGGTTGATCCTGCACACCATTCTGCCGGATCCAAGCAATAAAGACCGCATGTACGTGGCGGTGTCCGCCGGGGGCGTTTACCGCACCGACGATGGCGGGGTCACGTGGCAGGCGCGCAACAACGGCATACGCCGCAGCACGAACAAACCTCAGGCCTGAAGGCCTGAGCCACAGGAATATGCACGCGCTTCCTCCCGTGCGGGCATCGCGGAACAGTATCGAGCCAAAACTCGGCGTCCCGAACAAGCACCACAAGTACCACCTGTCCCTGGTCACCGAATTAATTGCATTGCAATCCTGATCGTCAGGGGTTTAGGATACGCGGATATTGTTCCCGGAGGGTCCTATCTATGAGAGTTTCGGATCTGATCGGGTCTCGCAAAGAAGTCTATTTCATCACAGAAGAGACCAGCGTGATGCAGGCCGCACAATACCTGCGCGAGAAACAGGTGCGGTCTGTTGGCGTCGTGGACGGTGCGGGAAAGTTGACCGGCGTCATCTCGCAGAGCGACATCTCGGATAAGGTGGCCGCCGAGAATAGGAATCCGGAGTCGATGAGAGTGAATGAGATCATGACCCGGAACCTGTTAACGGTGACTCCCGAGATGAGCTTTGAAGACAGCTTGCGAGCCATGGAGCAGAACGGCGTTTATCATTTATTGGTACTGGATGGAGAGAATCGGTACCAGGGAATGCTATCCGTCAGCGACTTGTTGAAAGTGATGGCAGCTGACAACAAGGAGCGGGCGGACATGCTGGAATCGTACATGTTCCCGTCGAGATAGAGTTGTTTCGAGCGGCTGGGAGCATGAGGTCGCATTCGTACGGGTGGGGTGTACTCCGGCTAGTCAGATAGTCAAATTGGAAGTTCCGATGAGCAGTTTCTCCCATGGGAATTCGCATTTTCAATTGAGCTTGGGCTGTGCCCTGTTTCGACATCGGTGTCTCGCTCGCAGCTAGGGAGGGTGTATGAAGCGGACCTTCGCTATCGGGATTGGAGGAGCGGCTGGGCAGGGTGTGGCTACGCCGGGCGACATCTTCGCCAAGATCTTCAGCAGACGCGGCCTGAATCTGAATGCTTACAACGCCTACCAATCCATAATCCGGGGCGGCCATACATTTCTGACGATTCGTACCGGCCCGGATAAAGTTACCAACATGGGAGACCGGATTGATCTGTTCATCCCACTGAATCAGGACAGCATGGACCGCCACCTGAAGCTACTCAGCCCGGGTGCAGCCTGTCTCTATAATGCGGATACCGTTCAGCCGGGGCCTGCCGCCGAAGGTGTGCAACTCTGCGCGCTTCCGGTTGCCGAATTAGCAGATATCACCCGAAATAAGGTGGCCCAGAACACTATTGCGATTGGTGCTGGCCTGCACATGATGGGAATCGGATTCCAGTCACTAGAAGACGTCCTTCAAGAACAGTTCAAGAAAAAAGGCGATGCCGTGGTCGCCGAAAACGTGAGCGTGGCGCGAGCCGGCTACGACTACGCGGCGGCGCACTTCACCGCTTTTCCCAATCCCCTCCCGAAGACAGAGAATCGCTACGCCATTCTGAGCGGAAACATCGCTATGGCCATGGGCGGCGCTGCCGCCGGCGTGAAGTTTTACTGCGCCTATCCCATGAGTCCCTCCACCGGCGTGCTGCATTGGATGGCGGCGCACGCGCGCAAAGCCGGCATCATGGTTCGACAAGTCGAGGACGAGATCGGCGTCGTCAACATGGCGATTGGCGCGGCTCAAGCCGGGGTCCGCTCCATGTGCGCCACATCGGGCGGCGGGTTCGCGCTGATGAGCGAGGGCTTGGGCATGTCCGCAATGATGGAAACCCCCGATCGTGGTGATCAACTGCCAACGAGCAGGCCCGTCAACAGGGGTTCCCACAAAAACCGAGCAAGGTGACCTGTGGCAAATGCTGGGCGCTGCGTTCGGCGATTATCCCCGAGTGATCGCGGCACCGCTGGACATTGGCGATTGCTTCAAGCTCATCCCCGAAATATTCAACATTGCAGACCGTTTTCAGTGCCCGGGCCTGGTGCTCTGCGATCTTCTGTTGTCTGAGGGCAGGCTGAGCGTGCATCCGAAGGACCTGGATTTCAATCCGCCGATCGATCGGGGCGAACTCATCACTGGCAACAACGGGACACCTTCTTCGGCTCCCACGAACGGATCTTACAAACGTTACAAGTTCACGGAGAGCGGCGTCTCCCCGCGAGCGGTTCCTGGTGTTCCCGGACACGTTCACACTGTAGCCACCGACGAACACATGGAAGATGGCGTACTGATCAGCGACGAATTCACCAATCCGATTAAACGACGAGAAATGATGGAAAAGCGTATGCGCAAAGTGGCGGGCATCGAAGCTTCCGTTCCGCCACCTGAACTGTGGGGTCCGCGCGACGCCGAGGTCACGTTGATTGGATGGGGCTCGACGAAAGGTGTGATCGAAGAAGCCTGCGAGATTCTGAACGAGCAAGGCATTTCTGCCAACCAACTGCAGATTCGCTGGCTGGTTCCGCTGCATGGCGATGCGATTCTCGAGGTTTTAAAGGATTCGCGGCACACGATTATCGTTGAGAACAACTACTCCGGTCAGTTTGCCCGCTACCTGCGCAGCGAAACCAGCTTTGTGGCCAATGGTCATATTCGCAAGTATGATGGCGAGCCTTTCATGCCACACCACATTGTCGAAGCGGTGAAAGAACAGCTCGCCGGGCAAACAAAACTATCCGTTCCGATGCACGAGATCATGGTTTGAAGGGGTAACGCAGATGGCGACGACAGCGCGTAGCAGTCAACTCACACTCGCGGATCTGAAAGGTAAAGTCGATCCCGACTGGTGCCCTGGATGTGGCGATTTTGGCGTGCTTTCGGCCATTCAGAAGGCACTCGTCGAGTTGCAAATCCCGAATCACAATGTCGTCGCCATCAGCGGCATCGGGTGTTCCTCCAATCTGCCGGGGTTCATCAACACGTATGGCATGCACACGTTGCACGGCCGGGCTCTGGCAGTTGCCACTGGCCTGAAGCTCGCCAATCACGAATTGACAGTGTTGGTGACTGGGGGAGATGGCGACGGCTTCGGGATCGGCGGAAACCATTTCGTGCACACGATGCGCCGCAATGTGGATGTGACGTACATTGTCATGGACAACCAGATCTACGGCTTGACGACGGGCCAGACCTCGCCCACCAGTCGCGTTGGTATGAAGACGAAAAGCATGCCGTTTGGCAATATCGAAGCACCGGTCAATCCGATCTCATTGGCTCTGGCTGCCGGCGCCACGTTTGTTGCTCGCGGTTACAGTGGCGATCAGAAGCATCTGACGGAGCTGATCAAGCGAGGAATCGAACACAAGGGATTCTCGTTCCTGGACGTCTTCAGCCCCTGTGTCACCTACAATCACGACAACACCTACCAGTGGTACCGGCCGCGTGTGAAAAAACTCGAAGACGATGCCACGTATGATCCCTCCGCATGGATGGCGGCCATGGAAAAATCCTTGCTCTGGGGAGAGGAAATTCCTATTGGAAGATTCTTCGAGCGCACCGATGTTCCCTCACTGCACGCAGCCGAGCCGGTATTGAACGATGGGCCGCTGGTGCATCGAGACCCGCGAGTGCCGCCCGACGTAGCTCGTGGGTTCATCGAAGAATTGATGTAACGACACGACCAGCGAACCACTGGCAGAAAAATCAGGTGTCCATGTACTGGGCTTCGCCATTGCCGAAGGACCAGTTTTCCCAAGCGACTTCCACGAGATTGATCACTAGATCCTGCGGCTTCAGGCCCGGGGATTCAGCAAGAATTTCGGCCATGCGCTGGAAGAGTTTGCGTTTCTGCTGTGGCTTGCGTCCGGTGCTCATCGTAATTTGCACGAGGACGATCTTGTCGGAGCGCTGGATGCCAAGATAGGTCCGATCGTAGATGAGGCCTTCGGGCGGGTGCTCGGTGATCACCTGGAAGCGGTCGTCGGGCGGGAGAGCGAATGCTTCAATCATGGCGCGTTGCACGCCATCGCCGAGCGCGTTGCGAATTCCTAC
>CAWBVH010000040.1:0-39320 GCA_963792145.1 Candidatus Acidiferrales bacterium | reverse complement strand
TGCAAGAAGAGATAGAAATCAGAGACTCGTATGGTCAAAAAACTCAAACGAGGTGAAATAGCGTAACTTGCAGCTTTCCACAGGCTCCTCTCGAGTGGTGTCTCTCTGGCGAATTGCGATTTCGCCCATTGGTGTTCATAGTTCGGGACTAGGAAGTCGGTGGTTCAAAATCCTTTCGCCCAAGCGGAACTCGGCTTTTATGGATTGAACTTATGACGTCTACGGTACAAGTTCCATATAACTCGGTTTTGGGTGCAAGATTGGGTGCAGCTAATTGAGGGAAGAATGGCGTTTCCAGCTCGTAAGCGACGCCAAATAGGGCATTTAGCATTTTGACTCCATTGGCTACGAACCAGAAGGCCGGGAGTTCGAATCCCCCCGGGCGCACCATTTTATCGATGATTACGTAATTTGTTGAAAATCATTGCGGCCAAGCGTTTCTATTGTCACCCCCTACTCGTCCAGCTTTTTTGATAAAGGCTTGTATCGCATGTTCACCCCGAAGGGAAAGGATCTACGAAGAGAAATACCCGGTGATTTAGCGGGGTTTGCGACGTTCTGGTAGTTTTTTGCGCGTGTCTACAGGCACCTTCACGTTGGGCAGAATGTCTGGTAAGCGGAGATTCAGTGCATTCAACAAATCACGGCTGGCAGGATTCGGCATGGGGATGCGCAAGCAACTACCACCCTCTTTGATTTTCATTTCCGTCGAGCTTAGTGCCTTCAACTGCTGTAGCCCCTCTTCGATGGTCACGTCCAAGGCCGCCCAAGCCCGGCTCAAGACCCGCCGGATGAGATAGGCGAGCATCACCACCAGAACGTGGGCGCGCGTGTGTGCTTCCGTGCGTACATGGATCGGGCGAGTTTCTAGATGCGTGGTCTTGCAGGTGCGGAAGGCGTATTCGACCTGCGTTAAGTCTTTGTAGCGGTCATGCACTTCTTGCTTGGAAACCGCGCTCACCGGGAGATCGGTCTTGATCACATAACAGCCATCCAACCGAGCAGCCTGTTCGCGGGCGGCGGAGTCCACCCGCAACGCTAGGGTTCGGCCCTGTACTTCGACCTGCAGCCAGTCATCGATTTTCAGTCCCTGGATCCTGGCGTGCACCGCTTTCTCTGCCGTGGCCACCGCAGCGCGCGGATGCTCACGGAGATAGCCGTTTCGCTTGCCCATTAACTGTTCTACACGGGCTTGTTTGTCGGCTCGCGAAGCTGCCAGTTGTTCTGCACGAATAGGATTGCGCCGCAGCACGTAACGCACTCCGTCCTGCGCCACCTCGCACACCGCGTTGTCGAACAACTCCATCTGCAGGATGCCGGCTTTCAAAAGTGTTGCGATCTGTGGCTTGGTGATGGCGGTGATGTAGTGAAATCCGACCTTGGCTAGCTCGGCGATCTGTGCGCTTTTGATCATGCCGCGGTCACCGACAAAGGTCACCCGTTCGCAACCGAAGCGTTCGCTGGCTTTGTTTACCTGCGCCGCAAAGGTCTGGGTATCTTGGGTGTTGCCACGGAAGACTTCGACGGAAACGGGTTCTCCTTGTGCGTCGCACAATAAGCCGATGACGATCTGTTTTTTGTTCTTTTTGCCATCCCGGCCGTAACCATAGGCACCCAAGGCGTTGTGCTCCCCCTCGAGGTAGCTACTGGTGACGTCGTAGAGAAACAGCTGTGGTTTTTCCTTTCCACGCCGAGCAAATAAACGATTCTCGATGTCTTTTTGTTGCTCGCTCAACCAGGTGAGATTGTCGTAGAGATCGTTTTCGTCAAAGCCGCGTTGCCAGCCCAGCACGGCACTGGCCGCATGCACCGCCACCAAGCGCACGGCGGATAAGCGGGACCCTTGCTCCAACACGCGCGCCAAGACTTGCCACAATGCCAGTTGCCCGGAAAACTCGTCGCCCAGTATTTTGTGCAGGCCCAATCGTTGGGCCACTTGATAGACGGTCCACACGGCGCCGACAGAAGGACCTTGGTGCAGTTCGATTTGTTCGAGGGAAGCCAGAGCAGTGAGATTGTTTTTGTGACGAAGAGCGAGTTCAATGGCGGCAATTTCTTTGGGATCGCAATGGGTGAGGTTGGCGATATTGCGTTTGCGGACGTGAGCGCCGTCGCGGTAGGACTCGCGGAGGTAGATGGATTCGTAAGATTTGCCGTTCGAAGAGGGCCAGGAGGCACGGGCGATGTACATGTCCACACAATACAGGACGCAATGAACGCAATCAAGGGGAAACAACTATAATAATCCACATATGCATGTCTACATAATGAGAGCCAAAATGCAGTTAATCGTATGAACGATCAGGGTTTACTTTAAAAAACAGAGGTGAACATCCGTTGTATCAATGGGGCAGCAAATGACACCAAAACCGTAAGGCCCGATGCTGTCATCTTCCAGAAGAACCACACCCGCGCGATCATCGCGCTTCTTGTTTTGGAATCTTGTCTTCCAAGCGTTTAACTCTCTCAATCGCGTTGGCCCCTTCGTACCGCCTTCACACCTATTACCTTCGCTAGGGAAATTTCTCCGGTTCTTACAAGCCGTCTATGAGCAATCAAAATCCAGAAATTCACGACCGAGAGAGCGATGGGCGACAAAATAAATGGCAATGCGCGCCACAGGTCAGGCGAGACCTGCCGCTCCCAACTGGAACGCCACTCGACAATCAGGAATGCTGTCACTAGAGAAGAAACAGTTAGGCAAGTCACAAGCAAAAACACGCACCAGAACGGGTATCGGAGGCGCACGATTCGCGGCCGTTGAAAAGTCCTCCAAACATTCCACCGTTCCAGTTGGTTCGATTGCTCGTCAGTCGCAGAAGCAGTCACGTTTTGATTCTATTCCAAATTGTGCCTATGAAACTGCTTAAGCACTTCGACCATTCGGTGTGTTGTCCCACCTTTCGATTCAATCCCGTTGGTAGCCCGTATCAAAAGCAGAAAGGAGGCAGACCAGGTCGTTCTGCCTCCTCAAAACTCTGACTGGCCCGACGGAGGGTGGCCAATCAGTATTGACTGAGCGCACTGTGCCGACGGCCATCGTGAAAAGCAATACAGCGTTTGGTGGATAAATCGGTACTGATACGTACTTGTCCGGCTTCGAACTACCGGAGTATCTGGCAGTTCTATCAGGAGGTCCGGCACATCTGGCGCAAGTGGCTCAGCCGGCGCACTCGTGGAAACGGGATGACCGTGGAGACCTTTGTTGGCCTCCTACGGGAACACCCCTTGTTGCTACCGCGTATCCTCCATTCTTGGACTGGTGCGGGGAGTCATGCTTGATGAACCCGCTGCGGTAATCCCGCACGGTGGGGTCTGTGAGGGGGGAGCGCGTCGGTGAAGCCACGGTCGACCTAACCGGGCACGAAGCTGGAAACGGCAGACACAGCCAAGGAAAGCCTACAGCTCACTGCGTTCTCCTCTACTCGGAGATTGCGCATCGAAGAATAGTAGCAGGACGGGAAATCCTGAGGAATCATGGGCAAAATAACAATTCGCCATGCACAGCAAAGAGAATCTGATTTTGTTTCCTCTGAAGAGGGAAGGAGCAAGAGATAGAAAGGCAGCGGTGCGGTGTCGGGAGCGGCTGGGCGGTCTGCTGAAGTACTACGAGCGGGAGGCGGCGTAGGCGTAGAGGTAGGGACAGCGAGTCGTGTCTGGCTCACATATATATAAGGATGTTTGCGGTCTGGCCCAAGCAAAAGGTCTACCGAGCCTGATTTATCATGAACCTGTGCTTGAAGTGAAGTTCAAGAGTGGGGCAGCGGGCACTACGAGAATTTTGACCATAGTGTGCTGCAGAAGCACACGGAGAAGGAGTTCATCATGAACTAATCAACCGTGTGAATAAGCTGCGCGATAGATGAGGGAAGGCCCCTCGGGATCGGCTTTCAGGAGCAGGTCTCAAACCGCCCCAAGCTGCTGCAGTAAAAGGCTGTGGTGGTGAGCGTTGGAGGAAAAGCGCGAGTATAACTCGTGTAGGTGAGTATCCGAGAGACGAACGAAAGTGAACCCTTCGAAGACGCGTCGTTAAATTCTCAAGAGTCGTCGAAACCAGGAGCGTATGGTTCACCTGGGACAAGTCCGCGGGTTGCCTGATGACTGAGCGGACGGCGACCGGCGTAGAGGGGGCGTGAAGCGGATGCAGGCTGTCGCGTGGAACTGCAGGAACCAGTCGTTCCGATGCGAAGGGAGAAGCGCAAGCGGCGAAAACCGCGAGGCGAGCGTACCGATGCGGAGCACTGGGGCGGACCGACCCGTATGAGCGAGGAAGGCCCGTAATGGGGCTGGAGCGAAGGGGTCGGGTCAAGCGGTCGCATGACCGAGGCAACTGGTAACAGGAGGACTTCGATGCGTGCGACAGACAAGCCGTTCGACCGGCGTGTTTGCTTGATGGGAGCCGGATGAGCTGAGAAGTTCACGTCCGGTTCTACGAGAGGCCGGCGGTGAAATTCCGCCGGCCTACTCACCCGGGGAAAGTGCTAGAAATAGGGTGAAGAGTCACCTTCTCGAAGAATCTGAGAAAAGTGCTTCGCCAGGGCCAGAATATCTCAGCAGATTTTATCCATTGACTAAAATAATTAACGGCACATTGAATTAGGCCCTAATCTCGTTTTTCGGGTTTTAACTCTAACGGCAGGAGGTTGGCAGAGCATTAAACGGATCGAAGGATTTCGATGTCACCGCGTTTGCGCAGAACCTCGACGGCGATGCGTGATCCGTTCCTGCGGATAAGAAAATCAGCGGAGGTATCTCCGAGCCGTAAATTTTCGATGCGAACTTCATCGAGATTCAAAGGCAGACAGGGATTTGCGAAGTGAATTTGTCGTTCTCGATCTCGCACCTCAAGTCCGAGACAGGCCCGTATGAGCAAAAATACTGATCCCGCAGACCACGCCTGGGGGGCACAGGCAACCGGATAGAGAGTTGGGCCGCTTGCTTCGGGTCTTTTGTGAAAGCCGCAGAAGAGTTCGGGCAGGCGTTGTGATTCAACATAGCGGCTGGCCTCGTACAGGCCATGCAGGATTTTGCACGCTTGCTCCTGCATGCCATAGAGCGAGAAACCCAGGCCGATCAGGGCATTGTCGTGAGGCCAGACGGAACCATTGTGGTAGGACATCGGATTGTAGCGAGATTCAGACGCACCGACCGTCCGAACACCCCATCCTGAAAAGCACTGTTCACTCATCAGCGACGCAGTTACGGCCTCGGCCCGCTCTTGACTCGCAATCTTACAAAAAAGAGCGTGCCCCGCGTTGGAAGTACGCACGCGGCACTGCTGCTTTTGCCCATCCAGAGCAAGTGCGTAGGTGCCCAGATCATCGCACCAAAATGCTTCTTCGAACTTCGCTCGTAGCGCTGCTGCTTCTAAATCCAACTCCTCGGCGAAATCCGGTTCCTCCAACGCGCGTGCGATAAGCGCGGCGGACCGCTTGGCCGCGTACACATAGCCTTGCACTTCACACAAAGCAATCGGTGGCTCGGCCATACGCCCGTCGGCATGGAAGACGGAGTCATGGGAATCTTTCCAACCTTGTTGCACCAGACCCTTGGAAGAGCGTTGTTCATACTCGACGAAACCGTCCCCCTCGCAATCGCCGTATTGGTCCATCCAACGCAGGGCGCGCTTGATGTTCGGCCAGATTTGTTTCAGAAACGTTAGGTTTCCCGTTCGCACAAAGTAGCCACCGGCAAGCATGACGAAAAGAGGCGTGGAGTCAACGCTCCCGTAATACCGGGCGAACGGAACTTCCTTCGTCACCGCCATTTCGCCGCGGCGCATTTCATGCAGGATTTTCCCGGGTTCAGCGTCCTGCTCCGGTATCTCCTCGGTTGCCTGCGTCTCCGCCAGATACTTCAGTACGCCTTCCGCGATGCGCGGCGCCATCCACAAACACTCGAGCGCGGTAATGATTCCATCGCGGCCAAAAACGGTGGCGAACCACGGCACCCCGGCGTACGGATACGGACCTTCCGGATTGCCTTCAATCAGCATTCGCAGATCCGCGGCAGAGCGCGTCAGCCATGCGTTAAAGCTTTCGCTGGTCGTCGTGATTCGGCACTCATCAATGCCGGTTCGGTCAAAATCGCGTTGCAGTTCCCGGTAAGCCGCGTGGAAGGGATCAAACTGTTTGCCGCTAGGATTCCGTTCGCAGGAAACTGTGCTGAATATGGACTTCTCTTCTTTGGGCTCCAATGTTATCTGGAAGCAAGCCTCGCGCGTCGTAAGGGATGCAGGCCGGGGCGAAAACTCCAGGCGAGTGCGGCGGACCACGCCATCCAAACCCTTGTACGCCAGGATCGCGGCGTCTGCCTCGACCTGATCGGGCAGACGTTCGCCCTTTCGCTCACGCTTTGTGCCGCGCACTTCAAAGATATCGGCAAAATCCGCATCGAATTGGAGTAGGAGTGAAACGCGAACAGGCTGGAGGTCGTAATTGAGCAGGCGAATGTGCTGGTAACAGCTTGCCTCTCTGAGAAATTGTAAGCGGAAAATGTGGATGGTTCCTCGCGGCAGGGTGCCGTCGCTATTTAGCTGGCTGTCAAGGTTGGTAAGGTCGACCGACAGAAAAGCGTTGTCTTCGCGGATCGTCGAGCTCAGAAGTAACAGCTGCTGCTGATTGACGCGCATCGTGAAGCGGGAAAGATACCGGCTCTCGGCATGGAAAAGCCCGAATTGTGAGGGCCCAAAGGCTTCGATGTCTCCGTAGCGGTTGAAAATGGCAAAAGTGTCACCATGCTTGAGCACACGGGTGCGGTCGTCAGCCAGCGCGGAAGAAGCACGGACATAATACTCATCTTCGACTCGGACAATGTCCGTCAAAACGGATCCGTCCTAGAGAGTGAGCAACGAGTCGATCTCCCGCGTCTCCGTGGAAAGAGACTTGGTGCTCAACATCGCCTCGTATAGTCTTACGTAATCCTGAGCCATCCTCGACGCTGTAAATCGCCTCTCAAATTCCTGGCGGCACGCAGCGCGACTCAGAGCGGATGCTTCTGCGACCGCGCTCACCGCTTCCAGCATGTTGTTCACAATCAACCCGCTCACGCCGTGAGTGATCACCTCCGGCACGGAGCCGCAATTGAACGCAATTGTCGGCGTACCGCACGCCATCGCCTCGATCATAGTCAGACCAAATGGTTCCGGCCAGTCGATCGGGAAAAGATGCGCATAGGCATTCCCAAGAAACTCGACCTTTTGGTGTTCTGTGATCTCTCCGATGTACTCAACATTCGGATTCACCAGTAGCGGCTTGATCTTGCATTCATAATACTCGCGATCCACGCGGTCCACCTTGGCGGCGATCTTCAGCGGTATGCCCACTTCAAGTGCGATTTGGATGGCGCGATCGACCCGCTTCTCGGGGCAAATTCGCCCCAGAAACGCAAGATACTTTCCACTCCCATCGCCGGGCGAAAGACGCTTGGGCAAACCGTGATAGACATTGCCAACCCAGTTTGCCCAGCACAGCGGTTTGCGTTGGCCGTGACAGATGGAGACCACGGGCATTTCCCGGTACTTTCGATACAGAGGAACCAAGTCCGGAAGATCCAGGCGTCCGTGAAGGGTGGTGACATGCGGGAAGCCGGTAATCCTCGAAAGCGGAAAATGCAGATAGTCCACGTGGAAATGGATGATGTCAAATTCTTTGGCGCGCTCCATTACGTCTTCGAGCATTACGTAATGATGAGCGAGTTGGTCGATGCAGCTTTTGTTCAAGCGCAGAGAACTTGGACAAGCGGGTATGAGACGCGCGGCCGTCTCAGAGTCACCGCTGGCGAACAGAGTAACTTCGTGCCCCATCCCAACTAATTCTTCGGTCAAATATGACACCACCCTCTCGGTGCCTCCGTATAGTTTAGGAGGGACACTTTCATAGAGTGGCGCTACTTGGGCGATCTTCATTCCGTTCTCAACGTATCGTCGGAACACTAATTATGGCGCATCGTCACACTGCATACAACGATTGGCCGCGCCGCACTTATCGGCGTGATTGATGAGGGGAAGTTGGCGGACGATATCTCATCGTTCCCACTCGAGGTTTTACTGCTTGAGTAGACTCAAACACATCGAAACGTTTTTGTCGATGACCCGGCGCACCACGCAGCAGTGACGCCTACGCCTCACTTCATGTCAACGGAACCGATCGTGATGTTCAGAGCGATAATTGCGCCGCAGGCGACTCGGGTTTTCAAGTTGCGTTTCTGTGATTCTCAAGCTGTCTCGTCTGGATTTCTGAGCCTTCTCGCTCGGAAGTGAAACACCTGTCCCTGAGGATCACACGGTCGGGCTCAGAATATGGTTTGAAGTTCTCTTTCACCCAAAACGAATCTGGCAGGGAGAGACCAGAAGCTGCCGAATCCGCTCCGCATCTAACCAGGACCCACTACACGTCACGCGCAAAAACTGGATCAGTCCCCGCAACCCCCGGTTCCGAACCATGCGGGCCAGACGAGCACTGTGTTCTACCAGGATGTTCAGCAGATGCGCGATTTGCATGAGGAAGTGATAGCCCCGCATAGCCTCCCAATTGTAAGAAAAGCCATGCTCGTACCCATAACCGTGATGCTTCTCCACCAAAATGCCTTCCTCGATCCCCCAACGATGCCGCGCCCCCAGGTTACAACGCTCATGCACGTTCTCCGGGCTCAGGAGTACGCTGGAGATCCACGCGTGGCGAGTCGTCTTCTGCACGACCGCGGGCGAATCTCCATCGATCGCTTCCCAGCTCTCTTGGCAGACGACCACATGCAGGATTTGTTTTCTGCGCTCCCGTTCGCCGTAGCGATACTCGATCCCGTTCACCCAGCGGAACCGCTGCTTCCGGTTTCCCCAGTTTCGCTCCAGATGATTTTGGCGCTCCAGCGGCCCCAGCCCGCGGAACTCCTCCCATACGGAGCGGAGCGATTCATCCTGCAAGACGATCATAAACTGCCAGTGGTAGCGGCGGCACAGTTCCAGCACCGGACCATTCGCATACAGCCCGTCCAGCAACAGCAGAATCGGCAGACGCGGAAAGTACTCTTTCAGCCGCTCCGCCAATCGGTAGAAGCCCTTCAGTTCGCAATCTTGCTTATTTTTTTCCTGATCTCCCGTGCTGTAATCCAAGAAGTCGCTGAACAAAGGAATGGTCATGCCGTTGGCAAAGGCCAGCCTGGCTTCCACAACATAGACATAATATTGCGGCCGGGTCCCCACCGTCCCGTCTTCCTGTTTCGTTTGCACCTGCCGCTCCAAGCATTGCTCGGTCCACAGCCACTCCCGCTGCAGCTTCTGGGTTCCGTCGATGGCGATCGGATAACAATGCGAAATCAGGTAGCGAGAGAATTTCTTGTGGCGAATGAGCTGCTGCACCAAGCCTAGCAGGCTCTCCTGGATATGCTTCCCGTCTATGCGGGCCAGCAGTCGGTTCAGTGTGTCGGCATGCGGCAGGCTTTCCAGTTCGGGAAAGAGCAGCTGAAGATTTTGCAAAAACATCGGCAGGCTCATCTCCCGGTTGGCCTCCCGCCGCGAGGCCATCTGAAAAACAAACATCAAAATCCCATACAACAGCAGAACGGCCAGTTTGTGGCGGATCAAGAGCGGATTCCGCGGATCGGGGATCTTGGCTAGCCGCTTTAACAGCCGGGGCAGCACGGCGCGATAGACGCGGAGCTGTTCTTCCGCCGTTTCTTGTCGCGCTTGCTTTTCTTCCTCAATCGTCTTCCAGGCACTTTTCCCGTTCTCCAGGCTGGCCTTTGGCAGAGGCAACAGATCTTCGGCAGCCTGACGCCTGCGCAATGCGCGCGCGGCTTGTCGGCGGGCCTGCTTCTTACCTTTCAGCTCTTCTCTCCGTCGCTCCTGACGGCTGGGCTGATGCATCGCTCCTCCCCTGTAAAAAAGATCGAAAGTCCCCGACCAAGGGATACACATAGATCGCTCGCGGCACCGAGCGGTAGGGACTGTGACGGCCCATGCGCCCCTCTCCCCGGGTCAACCCCAGGCGAATCCAATTCGCCGCCTGATAACAAGTTCCCCGGTACCGTCCCACCTCCACGAAGGTCTCCAGCAACACCGGCGCGTACCCGTAGCGCTGCTGCCAGTCGCTACGGATCCGCTGGGCCGCCAGCGACAAAGCTTTGCTGGCCAAATTTCTGACCTGTACCCAGGGAAACAGAAGGAAGCGCGTGTTCCCCACCACCCAGTTCAACCTCTGCGCCCGGTCTTGCTGGCTCCATCCAATCCAGCGGTCCCGCTCTGCCAGCGCCCAAGCGGCCGCCGCAAACAGCAAACAGCCCAAACGACGCTCCCCTCTCCCCACCAAGAAGTAGCGCTGGTGCGCTGCAAACGGCCGCCGATACCCCAGCGGGTGGTAGCGCGCGACATACTCATTCCACAGTCGAATGGCCTGCTTCCCACCCACCGGTTCCAGCTGCAGTGGTGCCATGTCGCGCACCGTCCCCACGATTTCCTCCTCGGGATCCGTTCCGCTGCCGGGAACAACCTCCACCTCCGGCCGCTTGGCCGGTTGCCGCGCCGGCAGCTTCACCAATCCCAAGGCTTCCAACCTTCTTAGAGCGCTGGCGCAAGACTTCTCCTTGTAGCGACCGGTCGGCGTAACCCAATCCAGATGCTCGCAGACCGTGCACACCAACTCGCTCCACGATAAACCGCACACCTGCACCGTTTCTTGAATGTCTTGGATTTCTTGCGCGGTGAACGCGCGCCCTGCCAGAAATTTCGGTGGTCGGTTTCGGATCAACTGCTGGCTCCTGATTGCCCGCAGTATCATCTCAAAACCGTTTTTTCGTGTCCACTACTATTTCGCGACAAAATAAATCCGCAGGTAGGTCTAAGTCGTGCTCAACTTTGGGTTAGCAGGACCATGCTTCAGGGCTGCGCACCACGGCGCGCGATCGATGTTGCCGACGTTTGGTTGGAAGGCGTGGTTGGAAAGCGTGGACTAGTCGGTGCCCGTCGCCAATGTTGCACATCAGTCTGCAGTCAGGACAGACTTCGAAGCCGTCTCATCAGTGCTGCTAGATTGGGACGGTCCTTTTCACCCACCGCTTTGAACTTCAACCCCAGTCCCCCGCCAGGCTTTACATGCCGCACTTCAGCGTTAGCTCGAATTTGCCCCTCTTGGACAAGAAAATGGAGATTGGCCGTCGCGCCGAGGCGTTTCGTCCTGGGGGTTTCGATGAACAACCCTCCAGCGCTCAGGTTCTTCACGCGAGACAGATCGCAATCTCCAGTGCATTCCCAATAGACCCACACACTGTTGCCTGACTCGACGCGAGAGCTGAGCCGTCGGGAAGCGTGAGGAAATTGCGGCACCATCCCTTCACCCACGAAAATTCCGTAGGTGTAGACGCATGTGGGCTGATGGAAGGAATATAGCGACTCGGGCGACCTGGGACAAGTCGAATCGATGATTTTGGTCATCTCTCGATTCTGCCGAGAGGAGAAGGCGAGGAACAGCACCTGTGTCTGGCGAATTGTTACGCGGGCCGATTTTACCTGCTTTGCGAGAGTGAACTGAGTCTCACTTTCGGAACGCACCTGGTGGCAGGGAAGCAATCGGATCGGGGAAGCGCGTTGCGATTGGTTAAACGTGTGCTTGGCGAATTGTTATTTCGCCCACTGATGTTCATAGTTCGGGAGTAGGAGCTCGGTGGTTCCGCCCAAGCCGAACTCGGCTCTTCGGATTGAACTTAGGAAGTGTTGGGTACAAGTTCGATATAACTCGGTTTTGGGTGCAAGATTGGGTGCAGCTAATTGAGGGAAGAATAGCGTTTCAAGTCCGTAAGCGACGCCAAATAGGGCATTTAGCATTTTGACTCCATTGGCTACGAACCTGTGGCTGGCGAATTGTTATTTCGCCCATTTTCCGCAGGATCTCAACTCAATGTAACAATGTTACGTTGGGCCGAAAACGGCTGAATAGGGTTTTCGGTAGGCACAGCCGATTTTACCGCTCATCGCCTTGCGAGAGTGAGTTGAGTCCCACTTTCGTAACACACCTGGTAGCAGGGAAACAATCGGATCGGGGAACTGCGCTGCGATTGAAAAACAGCGATTCCTTGGAGCGACCGAATACCGCAGCCAGGGAGAGTCTCTGATGAATCAGGCGGCCACCGGTGTCTGGTACAGGGATCGACAGTGTGCTTGCCAACGAATCGAGCGGAGATTTGCGATTGGTCGAGACACGGACGTATCCGGCGTTCGTCCTTCCAGTGAATCATGCGTCCGATGGTTGTTAAAGTAGATCCTGAAATCGAGCAGCTTGTTTTCGAGATCTGCTGTAGTCCAGAACAACAGGTGATCCAAATACTCGCGTCGAAGAGTCCCGATTAGCCTTTCCACGAACGGATGAGCATGAGTGTTCAACTGCGCCGCATGGCGATGTTGAGATTCGACGAGAGGCGGAACTATCTAAAGCACCTGCGGGCAGATAACGGCGACCTGCCAGAGAGTTCCGACCGAAGTGCGGAAGGCCACCCCGATCAGAGCCGGTTGTCTTCGAGGCAGAGGCGCGAACTTTAAGAGTCCTCTCTTAGAACAGCCAGTTACTAACTGGCCGCGAGGACACGCAGCGGGACAAGTGTTCCAGTGTTCCGGGATCGGAGGATTGCGCCTGCTGGGTCAATTTCGCGAGGCCGAAGTGGCCATCGGAAAGATCGCCTGGTGTTTTCTCTTTCCCGCGCCTTTTGGGCCTTACGCGCACTTTCCTTAAGTTCGGCTTCTCAGATTCAATAGTCTCAATTATTTTTCGAGCATTTAGCAAGGTCACAGCAAAGAGGACGACGTGCTTATGTTCGTCCTGTGTTGGTTCAGACTGAAATGGAGAGAGGGCGCTCTCCGTTAGTAAGCGAGAATTTCCAATGATCTTGCCGGACGAAACGGAAGCGGGCAATGCGGGGATGCAACCAACTGACGGATAACCTCGTGGGTTCATCAAGACGATAAACGGCGGCGCGAGGGTCACTTTCTTGCGCTACCCCAAATCTACATCGAATCGGTAAGCGCCGATGCCTTGTAGCTCCACCACATCCTTCGGTCTCAACTTTCGGATGGCCCGTCATTCGCCCAGAATTGGGTTGGACGATACCGAGTCGAATCAAAAGTAATTTCCCCAAGCGGACTTCTAGGGAGTCAGCGAAATTTGACTTGTCCATTAATGGCGTTAGAACGTTAATCACTGTGACGAACTTTTCGCGGCAATGACCTGCAAGGCTGGATCTCGGGTCGATGTTTTCATGAATAAATTCAGAAGGCAGTTGTTAGTCGTTTCCAACAGAGTTGTTGAACCTCCTGAATGAATTCAGCAGTTTTTGAGAACTTTGTATTCTGCCGCACTCAGTTATATGTTATCGATTGGGCTGAGGGTCGAGACTGCAAGTTCCGGAGACGGTGAGATCTGTATGCATCCCAAGAATCCAACCAGCGCTGAACATAGACAAGACATGGAACGTGTCTTGCGCATTCTTGAGGACACGCAGCCGATCGATCGAACCCTAGCGGTGTCTAAGGTGGAATTTCAGGCCCGCACAAGAAACATCAATGCAGCGCTCCAGCGGCACGGGCACAAGGTGGGGATTGTGTTTTCCGACGAGCACTACTGTGGCGACGTTCCGTACCTCGGCGGGAACATCAACGTATCAATCGAGCAGGTGGCGGGCGTTGTCGGACCGACGGGGTTTCATATTGTTGCTGGACTTGAAGGAGGCTACGTCGCCGAGCAATTGGCAGAACGCGCGGGCGCAGTGGTGCACAAAGTGGAAATGCTGCAGTTGGCCGACGAGAAGTATCCCATCGCGGCGGAACGCCTGGAAGACGTGATTACGCAGGCCGCGGGCGGGCCGGTCGATCACGTAGCGCTGCTGACGCCGCGCCAGGTTATCCCAGCCGGATTATTGAGTTATCTGGAAGGGCTTTTTGGCGCAGATGGCGTTGTGGACGCGCAGGAACTTTATTTCAAGGTTAAATATGAGAAGAGCGAACGCGAGATGCAACTGATCGCCGATGCGGCTCGTGTTGGAGACGCGATGTTGCACGCCATGCTCGCGGTGCTGTGCCCTGGCCGCTTGGAGAGCGAAGTAGCAGCGTGGGGCGCCTGGACCGGCCGCATGCTCGGATCCGAAGATGACGGCTTCAAAATCATGGTGGGCGCCAACGACGCTAACCGCACGCTGATCGGGCCAGCGCTCAATCGTCCGATCGGCGAAGGCGAATGGGTGCACCTTGGAGTGGCACCGAAACGGGACGGCCTGACCGCTTGCGTGCGCCGCTCAGTAATCGCTGTCGATCGCCCTTCGAAAGTAACCGACGACCAGCGGTACTGGTTCAAACTTGTGGAAGGCGGCTACGAGATCGGCGAGAAATGGTATCGAAAAGTGGCTGCGGAGAATCTTCCCGCTCGTCTGCAGGAGCAGGCTCTGGTGGATTGCTTTAGCGCGCACTCTGAGGAAGTATCAAAGCGGATTGGAAAGCAGATCGACTTGGCCGCACTGAAACCGTATACCGGAACGCATAACTCCGGATACACCGAATGCCAGGAATTCTTCGGAGCCATCACACTGGATAGTCACGAGCCACTCGGTTCACAAATTGTAACCATGCTGGACGTGGCGCTACGCGGCATCGGCAATCACTGGAACGATGTGGTCATCCCTGGATTTGACTTCTGCGTCGTCGAGAACACACTTGGTAAATTTGGGACGCGCGTCGAACGGCTCTCGAATTTGCCGGTGAACGTCCAGGAATTGGTGCAGGCCTAGCCGTGAGCGGCCTTCTGCGATACTCGCATTTGCCTCGCCTGCACTTGCCTGGCAGCTTCGACAATCGCCCTGGCCAATCCGTCCGGGGATAGTGGCTCCTCCTTGTTTCTGCGCGAGGGTTGGGCCATTCAATCCTCGGCTAACGTGCGCGAGACAGGTGATGCAATTTCCACTCCCGGTTTCAAGCCGAGGGATTGGTATCCTGCGACTCTGCCTTCTACAGTATTAAGCGCCCTGGTAAAGGATCGCGTGTATCCGGATCCTTACGTTGGGATGAATCTGCGCTCGATTCCTGGAACCAGCTATCCCATCTTCAGTGATTTTTCGGAATTACTGATGCCGCCGGGCAGCCCGTTCCTGCACTCCTGGTGGTTTCGCACGGACTTTCAACTTCCTGCCGATTATCGAGGCAAATCGCTATGGCTGAATTTCGACGGCATCAACTACCGCGCAAATGTTTGGATGAATGGTCGCGAAATCGCATCCGACGACAAGTTGGTGGGCACGTGGCGGCTGTTTAATCTGGATATTTCCTCCGTTGCGCGGCCGGGCGAAACGAACTCGCTGGCCATCGAGGTTTTTCCACCGCAGCCACACGACCTCGCCATCACGCTTGTAGACTGGGCGCCCATGCCTCCGGACAAGGAAATGGGCATCTGGCGCGATGTGCACATCGACGCTACCGGTCCGGTGGCCCTTCGTTTTCCTGCGGTGCTCACCAAGCTCAATCTGCCATCGACGGACCTGGCCGAACTGACACTCAGGGTTGATGTGCAGAACTCTTCCGATCATGCCATTGAGGGAACACTGAAGGGAAAGATCGAGAACATCGAATTCTCGCAGCCGGTGCAACTTGGCCCCAACGAAACCAAGCTCGTCCGGTTCACGCCGGAGAATTTCTCCCAACTCAAACTTAAGAACCCTCGCCTCTGGTGGCCCGCCCAGGTGGGCCCGCAAAATCTTTATCCGCTCGACCTGCAATTTGAAACCGGCGGAAAGATCTCCGACTCCAGCCACATCCAATTCGGCATTCGCCAAGTCACTTCGGAGATCGACGATAAGGGCCATCGGGTCTTCCGCATCAACGGCAAGAACATCCTGATCCGCGGCGCTGGCTACACCTTCGACATGCTTCTACGTTCCTCGCCGGAACGCCAACACGCCGAACTGCACTACGTACGCGATATGAACCTGAACGCGGTCCGCTTCGAAGGCAAACTCGAGGACGATCACTTTCTCGAGCTCTGCGACCGCATGGGAATCCTGGTAATGGCCGGCTGGTGCTGCTGCGATCACTGGGAGAAATGGGAGAGACTGGGATAAGGAGGACGAAATAGTCGCTGCCGCATCCCTGCGCGACCAGTTTCGCCGCCTCGCGCGCCATCCCTCTGTCTTCACTTGGCTCTACGGCAGCGACTATCCCCCGCCGCCCAAAGTCGAAAGTTCTATCTCGACTCTCAAGGACGTCGATTGGCCCAACCCTACCGTTCATCGGCCACCGGCAAGTCCGACACTCGTCGGCCACAGCGGCGTCAAAATGACCGGCCCCTACGAATACGTCGCGCCATCTTACTGGCTACTCGATACGAAAGCACGGCGGCGCGCACGGCTTCAACACCGAGACCAGTCCCGGCCCGCGCCATCCCTCCCATCGAGAGCTCTGCGCCGCATGCTTCCCGACGACAATCTCTGGCCCATCAACTCGTCTGGGACTATCACGCCGGCGGCGGCAATGTCCGAACGCTCGAGGTCTTCACGGAAGCGCTCGACAAGCGCTACGGCCCCTCAAAATCCGCCGAGGAGTATGCCCGCAAGGCCAGGTGCATGGCCTACGAAGGCGCACCGCGCCATGTTCGAAGCTTACGGCCGCAACAAGTACACCTCCACCGGCGTGATCCAGTGGATGCTCAACAACGCCTGGCCCGGCATGATCTGGCATCTCTACGATTGGTATCTGCGCCCCGGCGGCTCCTACTTCGGCGCGAAGAATGCCTGCGAGCCGCTGCACGTGCAGTATTCGTACGACGACCGCTCCATCGTCGTTGTGAATTCGTATTACAAAACCTTTTCCGGCCTCAAAGTCACAGCGAAAGTCTACAACCTCGACATGACCGAAAAATTCTCGCGTGAAGCAACAATTGATGCAGCCCCCGATAGCAGCGTTCGCGCGTTTGTGCTGCCTGAGCTCGACGGACTGAGCCCAACCTATTTCGTAAGCCTTCAGCTCGAGTCATCCGGAGATCTCATAAGCAAGAACTTCTATTGGCTTTCCACGAAGGCGGAGACGCTTGACTGGGAACGTTCCGACCGGGATGAGAGTGGTCAATATGAGATCTCGACCTGGACTCCCACCAAAACTTTTGCTGACTACACGGCGTTGAGCACTCTACCTGAGGTGGACCTGGCCGTGACTGCAAAATCGACGGCAGGCCCGGCCGAAAGTTCCACCACCGTAAGCTTGCACAATCCCAGCTCCACTATCGCCTTTGGTATCCGGCTGAAGGTCGTGCGCCCGCCGAGCGGTCACGTCAGCCGCTATGCCCTTCAGGATGACGAAGTACTGCCGATCTTGTGGCAGGACAATTATTTTTCGCTGCTTCCCGGCGAAACCCGTCAGATAACCGCAAGCTATAAATCAGAAGACCTCGTCCGGACCTCGCCGCTCGTCGAGGTCCAGGGGTGGAACGTGAAAACGAAAGTAATCCAGCCCTAAGAATGTCTGTTTTGTCTTCAGGAGAAAAGGGCCCTCGGGTGACGTCCCGGGCTTGCTTGATGAACGTCAGTGTCTGATAACTCGCGTACTCGGAAACTAGCCACAAACGGGGTTCGCTGAGATGAGAACTCAGACCACTTTCGACGCAACCGCACTTCCTCGGTCCGGACTTCTCGCTCGTTTCGCCGAATTCACATTGACAAGTAATGCGTTTGTAAGCAGTTCAACTACCGAACTGTTGTAGTGTGACCACAGGTTGAAATCGTCTACACCTGGGCGGGTGGGCTAACTGCCAAAAAGCTGTAGGTTGTAATCGTTGCAAAGGGTAATTATGCCGCGGTTTATCGTCTGCGACGGTTGCCGGCGAAGTACGCGCAGGAGGCGCTGACGGGGCACTCCGAGCATTTCGGCCTTGTCCGCTTGCAGAGTTCCTGACCGTGGAGCAAATAGGCGCGGGTACGCGCATCACACTCCTCAGGAACCTCCGCCAAGATAGATTGTTGTGCTTCGCGGTATGTCACAGCGTATCTTTCGCGTTCCAGGCCCCGTTGGATTCGCACGAGGACATGCGGGCCGTTCGAGGGAACGGCAGCTACGGGCGTGATGCTTCCAAAGAGCAATATTCGATCTGCACCGGGATCGGCGATATTCGGAAATTTCTTGAGGAGTCTGCGCACTTGTACGATCGGTCCGACAAGGCCCAAGCGGAGGTCACCCGCAAACTCATCTTTCACTCAGGCGGCGATTTCTTTGAGTCCTGTTTTCATTCACTTGGAGCGTCGGCGGGTGAGCTTGGCAGGAATGACGCCCTACTCGGGCCATGAGTGGATGGAACAGCAGGCACGAAATGCAACCATGGAGGAGTGAGGATTTCTGAGAGGCTGCCGCTACCTGTCCCCTACCGAAAATCCTATCCGGCGCCAATGCCTTTGAAATCTGCGACATTCAAGAAGATGAAACGGAGGCCTCGCCAGGCAGGCGCTGAAAATGTAACATTGTTACATTGAGTTGGAATCAGGAATCGTGGGCCAAATAACAATTCGCCAGAGACACTATCCAAGGTGTTGGCAAGATCGTTGGCAACGTAGCCAACCACGCACAAGTCACGGCCCATTCATGGCGCTGTCCGATTCGAGAAGCATGTCGGCGCTATAAATCTCACAAACTGTTTGCTGTTGCAATCCAGCGACAACAACAGGTCGCGGAGGAGAAAAAGAACTGAATTCCACCAGATCGACTACTATTTCCTTTCCATAAGCTTCCTTCACGGAGAGGTCGGCTTGGCAACAGAGACACAAATAGCTTTTTTCAGCTACAGCCGCGACGATTCCGAATTCGCCGTTCATCTGGCCGAAGACTTGAAGGCAGCCGGTGCGAACGTGTGGTTGGATCAACTGGACATCGAACCGGGTACGCCGTGGGACCGCGAAGTCCAAAAGGCATTGGCCAACTGCCCGCGCATGCTGGTGATTCTGTCTCCCACTTCCGTCAGCTCTGACAATGTTCTGGACGAAGTTTCATTTGCATTGAGCAAGCAGAAAAAGGTCATCCCGGTTCTCTACCGTGAATGCGATATTCCCTTCCGATTGGCCAGGCTTCAATTCATCGACTTCAGAACTGACTATGCCCGCGGACTCAAGGCACTGCTCAGAACCATGGGTGTGGAGCAGCGCAGAGGTGAGGCAGATTTCGGCGTGCGCGGCTGGAGCAGGGACGCAGGCCGGGCAGCGAATCGCCACGTCTCTCTTTTTCTCAGCTCCCGGCTTGGATGAAAATCACTGCCGCAGTGTGCGGAGTTTTGATCGTGGCTTCGGTTTTGTATTGGGCATTGTCGCGATCGCGACTAAGCGAACAGACAGGAAAGGCTCAGAAACAGCAAGCTCAAGCAGAAACGTCCAATCCTCCAGCCTCCGGCGAACCAGCTCAAAGTGAACACCCAGGCGGACCTCCGCCAAATCTCGAAACCCCAAAGCCTTCAACTTCTGCCGAATCACAGTCCACCCAAGGACAAGGAGGACCTCAGAGCCGGGCCTCCGATACCGAGGCCGCCAAGGCGAATCCGCCAATCACAGGCTCATCCGGCACCGCCGCTAAAGACACGCTGGCCACGATCCGAACACTACACAGTTCGGGCTGGGCGGTAGGCACGGACGGTACCATCTTGCACACCGAGGACGGGGGCCGCAGTTGGGAGCCGCAGAGGAGCGGCACCACCGTACACCTGTTTTCCGTAGCCTTTGCCACGCCGCAGTCGGGTTGGGCAGTGGGTGAGAAGGGCACCATCCTGCACACCGAGGACGCCGGAGCGACGTGGAAGCCGCAGAGCAGCGGCACCAGCGCACACCTCTCATCCGTGGCCTTTGCCACGTCGCAGTCCGGCTGGGCGGTAGGCCCCGGCATCATCCTGCACACCGAGGACGGGGGTGGTACGTGGAAGACGCAGCGCGGCGGCTCCAACGCATCCCTCAGGTCGGTCTCTTTTGTCACGCCGCAGTCGGGCTGGGCGGTGGGCGATGGCGGCATCATCCTGCACACCAAGGACGGCGGCGGTGCGTGGACCGGCCCTGACATGGTCCTCACCTGGAGCCTCTCTTCTGTAACCTTTGCCACACGGCAATCAGGCTGGGCGGTAGGCCTGATGGGCACGATCCGGCACACCGAGGACGGGGGTCGTACGTGGAAGACGCAGACCGACGGCTCCGACGCATCCCTCAGGTCGGTCTCTTTTGTCACGCCGCAGTCGGGCTGGGCGGTGGGCGATGGCGGCACCATCCTGTACACGAGAGACGGTGGCGGCACATGGAAGGAGCAGCAAAGCGGAACCACTGCACAGCTATATTCCGTATCCATTGCCACGCCGCGGTCGGGCTGGGTCGTGGGAGAGAAAGGCATCATCCTGCGCACCGACGACGGCGGTGGCACGTGGAAGGTGCAGATCAGCAACACCAGAGTGGACCTGATGTCCGTAACCTTTGCTATGCCACGGTAGTGCTGGCGGCGGGCGAGAAGGGCTGTTCCTCGCCAGAATTAAGAGCGCGTTTGGAATGAATACCATACAGAGAGGTTAGCAAACATGTTACAACGAGGAGATTGAGCTGCTGTGGAGTTGGCGAAAGACAACAGAAATTGTGCCATCCAAGGGGCTCACCCCACCAATTTCAGTCCAACTTCGGTCCAACTCAAGAGCGAGATAAATGGCACGTTCCTCTGTAAGCGACACCAGAAGCAGCACTTAGAATTTTTGACTGCTTTCCTACGAACCAGAAGGCCGGGAGTTCGAATCCCCCCGGGCGCACCACTTCTAGACAATAAAACAAAGACGATTTGAATAGTACAGGCAAATGGGTGTGTCTGGCAGTCATTCATGCGACGGTGTCGGAAGATCGCTGGGAATCGTTGATCACCATCCCCCGGGAATCCGAAGGTCAGAAGGAAGTGATTCGCGTTCAGAAGTTGGTCCTTACGGAGTGAAAAGAACGGCCGGGTGGTGCATCCCAGAATGGTAGCAGGGCGGGGAATCGTAAGGAATTATGCGCGAAATAACAATTCGCCAGCCACAGGTTACACGACCTCTCTGTATCTTATTCATTTCAAACGCGCTGATAATTCTGGCGAGGGACAGCTTTCTTCTTGCGGGGCATCGCGCGTGATCTTACCATGTAGTTAATTAAAATACTGGTTACTCTTGGAACGTTGTACCCTTTAAGGACTTCAGACAGGGTTCTAGCGCACCGGTCTTCATTTTCCACACTGCTGCCGCTCCGCAACCAGCGCCAACGCCCACGCCAAAACCATCTATTAGTGTCAAGAGCGAAGGAAAGGGCGATGGAGCCGTATTCATAGTCACGGGTAGTCACGGGTTCAGGCTTTACTCCAGGCGGGTCGGTGCGTATCCTAATGACCAACGGTGGTGCTTACTTGAATCTATTAACTCTATTTTCAGTTCCGGTGTGGACAGATAGCTGAACGAGGTGAGACATGGCGGTTTTTTCAACGCGCGTGACAATCCGCAATCAGACTGGTGTTGTCCTCCGACACATCGATGACTCCCTTGACCACGGTGAGTGGACGGATCCGTTGACGCCACCTGCCGAGATCCCAGCGGGAGCAACCAGATGGTGGCAGTCGGAGTCCAACGGGGTTGCCACCGGAACTGAGGGCCATGCCCGCTACACGGTCGCAGGGAGTAACGACATTCTCACGTTCCACTGGGACAATCCGTTTGTAGGCGCGAACTTTTATGAGCAGTCGGTCAGTGGACCCTATGGCCTGTACTTCAGTGGAGGGATCGGGAACAACACCGAAGTTGTTTACTCGCTGATCCCGGATCGCAGGGTCGGGGTCAAATTCTACCTGCCGTCGACGCACGGCTTCGCATTTCGCAATCACTGGCCAGACGAGCACATCACATCGATCACTCTGCCCGATCCTTTCGGCGACATCCTCGTCGGTAATGCCGCGTGGGGTCTCTGCGGCGGGATGTCATTCGCCTCGCGGGACTATTTTGAGGCCCGAACGTGGGCACCCACTCAGTCGACGAATCCCAGCGGGGAGGGCGATCCGTTGTTCGACTACATCGTTCAACGGCTCGCTCAGAGTCTCAACGTGGGAGACGCGGCAGACTTCGTCAAGTACGCAGATCCGGTCTATCCAGACACGGACGACCCGACGCTGGGCGATGGTAGGAACTGGGTGATGGCGCATGTCGCCTTTCCGGCAATTCGTGATGTCATCGACTCAGGGCACCCGTGTCCGATCGGCGTGGTCATTGGACAGTTGCCCAACGTCACGGGGCTTGGCCACCAAGTGTGTGCGTACGCGTATCAACTGTCAGGCCAGAACCTGGTCTTATGGGTGTACGACCCGAACTCACCCGGCGAAGACGACATCACCATGCAGCTCGATATTTCCAGGACTGACCAGGCGCTTATCAACGTTCACAGCAAGATTAACGTACCCCACGCGCCCATCTGCTTCTTTACCCAGTCATACGAACAACGTTCTCCGGTGCAAGGGCGGCACGTTGACTTCTACTCTGTCCGACAGTTCCTCACCGCCAGCGGCATCAAGGGCCCTAGCATACGCATGGCGTTCGGCTCCGGGAGCTTTCGTCAGATCATGCAAATCTGACGAGTAATGGCGGCGTGACGCAACCAGCCAATGGTTTTGGGGCAGCCATTTGGTGAATTTGCCTTTGTCCGTGTGTATTAAATTGGCATGAATTGCTTTAAGGGAGGTGAGGTAGGTGGTCACTTCTCCGACCCTTTGAGCGCCACACACAAAACGACGGAAATTCTTTCAAAATTTTGAAATAGAGTCCAGTCCAAATGCGGAAAATCTTCGTTCCGAGGGACCCCGGGTGAGTAGGCCGGCGGGATTGCACCACCGGCCTGTCCCTACCGAAAATCCTATCCGGCGCCAATGCCTTTGAAATCTGGCGACATTCAAGAAGATGAAACAGAGGCCTCGCCAGGCAGGCGGTGAAAATGTAACATTGTTACATTGAGTTGGAATCAGGAATCGTGGGCCAAATAACAATTCGCCAGAGACACGTTTCTCGACCTCCCGCAGGAGCAGACCACCA
Source organism: Candidatus Acidiferrales bacterium (assembly GCA_963792145.1). Lineage (GTDB taxonomy): Bacteria > Acidobacteriota > Terriglobia > Acidiferrales > UBA7541 > Acidiferrum. The sequence goes on along the minus strand of CAWBVH010000040.1, from coordinate 16,263 downwards.
CCGTCGCTGGTGATCGCTCCCCCGTCAAACTGTGCCCGAATCTCGCGTCGCTTTTGGGGATGAAATCCAAAGACAAACTGGTTACACTCTGTGGTCATAAGGCTGTTCTCCTTCTTGGCACGATTTCTTTCCAGACAAAAGAGTTATGCCATGAAGCGACAGCCTTTTTCTATTTATTATGAGAAATTCGCGCTAGCCTGGTACGAGATTTATGGACGAGATTCCGAGTAGTGGCCACCCGGACGCAATCGAAACGAGAGTTCTTTACCGATTAGTAATGGGAAATCGGCTTTTAGGCAGTGATCTCCGCGCTTGGCATCGATCCGGGACGGATTACGAGCTACTCGGAAACTGTTCCGGTCCAGATGTTAACGCTTTCAACCGGTCCCGTTCTCGTTGGCTCAAAGTGATTCGCTCCGTCTCCATGGGGCCCTCGGCCATCCATGAAACGGATATTTCTACTTTGCACAAACCGGACATTCTCAGTTTGCAGCGGCATGATTCAAATAGGCGTGGTATGTGAGACTGACAAGGTGTACGATCACGCTCGCGGTGGCGGGTATCAACCCGTGCTCGCCTGAACTAAAGGGAGGAAAGATATGCCATGGACCGAGTCGAGTACCGCGCTTTCCACGAACAAATTGGTTGCGATTAACGCGCAGGACGCCCTGCATATCACGGGCTTCGAGCCTTTTCTCACGCTGAACGATGCGAACGCCAATAATGCTCAGGCTCGCCTGCAGAACGCAGGAGGCAATTTCGTCTTTTATACTCGGAGTGGTCTTAGTGCCGGGTCTCCGACCGTTGTCTTCAACACCCTCGACCAGCCCGCCGGAACGCCAGTGCCGAGTGCCATCGAGATTCACGCACAAGAGGGCGTGCAGATCGTCGGCTTCCAACCGTTTTTGACCTTGGCTGACGCGAATGCGGGCTTCGCGAAGGCGAGCCTGCAGAACGCGGGAGGCAATTTCAACTTTTATACGCGGAGTGGTCTTAGCGCCGGGTCTCCGACCGTTGTCTTCAACACCCTCGACCAGCCTGCCGGAACGCCAGTGCCGAGTGCCATCGAGATCCACGCGCAAGATGGCGTAGAAGTGGTGGGTTTCGAGCCGTTTATCACGCTGGCCGATGCGAACGCCGGTTTTGCGAAAGCACGCATACAAAACGCGAATGGCGACATAGTGTTTTATGCGCAAGGCGGCATCACGACGGCGATCCCAGCGATGATCATCGAGAGTGCCACCGGGAACGTGCACGTCACGGGCACAATAACGGCCGATAAAGACATCATTTTGGCGGGCGCGGACTGCGCCGAGCGGTTCGATGTTGCCGGGGAGGATCATCTCGAGGCCGGAACCGTGGTCGTCATCGATCGAGAAGGAACATTGCGCGAGAGCAGCAGCGCTTACGACAAGCGGGTTGCGGGCGTCGTCGCAGGCGCCGGTGATTACCGGCCGGCCATCGTCATGGGTTCGCGCGGGTCAGATCGCGACGGAACGCTCGTTGCACTCGTCGGAAAGACGTATTGCAAGGCAGACGCGTCGTGCGGCTCCATCGACGTCGGCGATCTTCTTACGGCCTCTTCGACACCCGGCCATGCCATGAAGGCGAGCGACCCGAATCGTGCTTTCGGAGCCGTGATTGGGAAGGCGCTTCGCCCGCTGCACGCCGGCACGGGCCTCATTCCGATTCTCGTCGCCTTGCAGTAGCGTTATATGGACCGTGCGTTGTCGTTGACGCGCTCTTCGACGCGAAAAACTAGCCGAGGAGCGAGGCGCGGCGATCGCTATTAAGCAACACGCGCAGATTGACGGCGTTGAAGGCTCGAATTTTCTTTCGGATCGTATCGCCTGCGAGCGGATGAACGATCAGGTAGCGTCGCGTGCTCAGTGACGAAGCGCCGCGAAGGGGAAACGGATTGTCGGGATTCGGGTTCGTGTTGGGTATTGTCGACGTTCCCGGAAAGAACTTGTCGACCAGTTGCTTGAACCTAGGAAACGGATCGACCGGATCGGCAGTGAGGTTCTTATAAACCCCGGTAAGCGTCGGCGCTCCGGCTGCGACGATGCGATTGACGCTAAACGTGAGTTGGGAACTTAGATAGTAAATGAAGAGGAGAGCGCAGCCGGTGATCGCGTCAGGCCCGTCATCCGTCGGCGTAATGTTGTTCACGAAATCGGCGCGCGCGGTGGCGAGCCAAGTGTTGGAATTTGCAAAACCAGGTGGGGGACTGTTTCCCAAACCGTTGACCACGAGGAACTGCGTCGCGAGAAAGCGAGAGAGACCCTCACCTTCGCTGCCTTCCGTACCCGAGCCAAACCAGCCCAGGCCCTGTGCCCGCATGAACTGTTCGACCATCTCGCTGATGAGGAGATATCGAACGAAGCTCGCGATGCCGGCGGCCGGATTGATCGTCACCGTCAGATTGCGCCCGCTCCGGTTCCACGCGGCGCCGCCGCCGTTCTGCGTGACGTTGACGGCGATCGTAAAATTTACGTCCAGCGCGACATTGCCGAACCAACCCGCCATGAGATTGAAGTCGTTCTCGCACGCCGCGATCACGGCGTTGGTTCGCGCGGGCTCCGGGCCGCCCGGGTTGAGCGGAGCGGCGAGAGAGTCATCGTACTGGAACTGGTAATGGGCGGTGACGCCGCCGTTCGTAAGTCTTGTGGCAATCAGTGCCATGAGCTTCTCCGATTACGGTAGCTGTATACTACTCGCGTAGGCCACGTTCCACAATCCGGGCGTTTGCCGCCCGTGAAGTTGTGGTGCGCAAAAATTCCCGGGTGAGTAGGCCGGCGGGATTGCACCACCGGCCTCTCGTAGAACCGGATGTGAACCTCCCGGCTCATCCGGCTCCCATCAAGCACACACGCCAGTCGAACGGCTTGTCTGTCGCATGCATCGAAGTCCTCCTGTTACCAGTTGCCTCGGTCATGCGACCGCTTGACCCGACCCCTCCGCTCCCCTCGGGCGCACCACTTCTAGTCAATAAACAGAGGCGATTTGAACAGTTCAGGGAAATGGGTGCGTCTGGCTGTACATGCAACGTTGTCGGAAGTGATTCGCGTTCAGAAGTTGGTCCTTACGCAGTGACTCCACAAATATGGAACGGACGCTGCCAGGTCAGAGCAAGCTGGCCTGTGTACCGATGAATGAAAAGAACGGCCGGATGGCGCATCGCAGATTGGCAGAACGGCAGGGAATTCTAAGGAATCATGGGCGAAATAACAATTCGCCAGCCATAGGCTCGAATGCAACTATTGCGACCGCTCCTGTCAGACAACGATCTATATATAAAGGTTAAGCCGAGGGTTTGTCTCTCGGATCGGTCAGAATTCAAAGCTGGGCGGAATTGTTGCGCAACACACTCCCCGGAACTGAACTGCGCCCCCTGTCAATTCACCCACAGCTAGCCCCACTCCGAACATTCGGGCACGCAAGATGAAGAGAGTCTCCTCGTGCTAGACTCAGACCCATTTCACGCTCTTTACTTCGCGAGGTGCCGATGAGCGATGCGGATACTCCCAACAAGGGCCCTTTTCCTCCAGACTCTGAACGAGAACTCGAGCACATTGGACCGTTCACCGCCGATGCCGATGCCACCCTGGTATCGACAATCGCCGATGGTTCCACCGCGGAGGGTTCGCGCACGACTTCGAGGTTCATTGGACCCTTCCGCCTAGTGAGAAAACTCGGCGAGGGCGGAATGGGAGAGGTGTGGCTGGCCGAGCAGGCTGCGCCCGTGAAGCGTCTCGTCGCTTTGAAGGTGATTCGTGCAGGACGGTACGATGATTCGGCCCTGAAACGTTTCAACCTTGAGCGGCAGGCGCTGGCCATCATGGACCACCCAACAATCGCCAAGGTTTTCGATGCAGGTTCCACGCCAGCGGGTCAGCCGTATTTCGTGATGGAGTATGTGCCCGGGCTCCCCATCACCTTATATTGCGCCCTGAAGAAACTTCCCACACGTGAACGCCTTGAACTTTTTATCAGAGTCTGCGAAGGGGTACAGCACGCGCACCAGAAAGCTATCCTGCACCGTGACCTCAAGCCCTCGAACATTCTGGTCGTCGACGTGGACAAAACGCCCACGCCGCGCATCATCGATTTCGGGATCGCCAAAGCCGTTTCGGCGCAGCCCGCCGAAGAAATACAGGTCACCCGGAGCGAGGCCATGATCGGCACTCCCGGTTACATGAGCCCGGAGCAGAGCGACCCTGGCGCGCTGGATGTGGACACGCGAACGGATGTCTACTCATTGGGCGTTGTGCTGTACGAGCTTTTGACCGGCACATTGCCGTTTGACCCAAACGAGTGGACGAAAAAACCTTTGGACGAAATGCTGCGGCAGTTGCGCGAGGATGTCCCGCCGCGTCCAAGCACAAGGGTCGAACTCGAGGAGAAGAAATCAGGCGCCACTGGAAAAAAGGAGAATCACGAGACCCAACAATTGGCACGGATGCTCGATGGTGATCTGGACTGGATCACCATGAAGGCGCTCGAGAAGGACAGGTCCCGGCGTTACGACTCCTGCTCCGCCCTGGCCATGGATGTCAGGCGATTCCTGAACAACGAGCCGGTTTTTGCCGTGCCACCTTCGTTCAAGTATCGGGCGGGCAAATTTATACGAAGGAATCGGGTTGCCGTGTTGGCCGCGAGCGCCGTGGCGCTGATGCTAGTCGCACTCGCTGTTTCCATGACCTTTCAGGCGGTCCGCATCGCGCGAGAGCGAGACCGCGCCAATCGAGAAGCCTCCGCTGCGAAGAGCGTTTCCGATTTTCTTACCGGCCTGTTCACGGTGTCGGACCCCAGTGAAGCGCGGGGCAACACCATCACCGCTCGGCAGATCCTCGATCAGGGCGTCAAGCAGATTGACGTCGGCTTGGCTGGTGAACCCGAAGTGCAATCCCGTCTGATGGGAACGATGGGTGAAGTGTACCGGTCGCTCGGTCTCTACAAGGAGGCGGAACCCCTGCTTGCCAAGTCGGTCGAGACGGAACTCCGCCTGCATGGCCCGGAACATCCTGATACGCTTCGCTCTCTGTACCGGGTTGCAAAGAATCTCAATGAAGAAGGCAGATACGCGGAAGCGGAAACCCAGTTGCAAAAAGTGCTCGAGGTACAACTCCGCGAGCTCGGGCTCAATAATCCCAACACGATCGAAACGAGGATCGCTATTGCCGACGTCATTTATGGACAGGGGCGTTACCAGGAGGCTGAAAAACTGTATCGCGAGCTCCTTGACCTGCTCCGCCATGAGCAGCCCGTGGATGATAAACGGATTCTCCTTACCATGAACAGCTTGGCTATCAACTTAACAGCGCAAAGACGGAACGATGAGGCGGAGATCATTTATCGGGAAGTCCTCGACAAAGAAACTCGCTCGTTCGGATCCGATCACCCGCGAACTTTGCAAACCATGCTGAACCTCGGGCGTACCTTCTACTTTGAACACAAGTACATCGAAGCAGAAAGGCAGTTGCGCGAGACCCTCGAACTGCAAACCAGAGTTCTTGGTCCGGATCATCTTGATACACTTTGGTCGAAGCAAATGCTCGCCGACACGCTACGGGATGATGGGCGTTTGCACGATGCGGAGAAGCTGATGCGGGAGGCACTGACGGCTCGGGAGCGATCTCTGGGTCCAGATCATCCGGATACCTTGAGCTCCATGATGGAGTTGGCGGTAACTCTCGACATGCTCCGGCAATATGACCAGGCGGAGGCGCTGTACCGGAAAGCAATTGAGGTCCAAAGCCGGATACTCGGACCGGATCATCCCGAGACCGCCCTCACCAGATACAACTTGGCGTGCAGCACTGCTTTACAGGGCAAACGCGACGAAGCCATTATCGCTTTGGGCGACGCTCTCGCACACGGACTGCGCAGCTCGGAAGCGGCAGGAATTGGGGAAGACGAGGATTTCAAATCGCTGCATGGCGATCCGCGCTTTGAAGCACTCGTCGCAAAAAGCAAGAGTCAGGCCCCCGCTATGCCACTAAAACCAGATTAGAAGGGACAGTCACGTGTCGTGAGAAATTCAATGCGATGATAGGCTCGTGAGGTTGTGCCTCGCCAAAATTAAGCAAGCGTTTGAAATCAATAACATAAAGAAAGGGATGTAACAATGTTCCATGCCATGTGGCTTGGCGAAATAACAATTCGCCAGTCACACATTGGCGTATTGACGTATCGACGAAGGAATCGGCCACGGCCCTCTCTGGCCAGGCGACGTGATGTGCGCGAAATGAGAACTATCCAGAAACGGCGTTGGAGGAAATGGGACCGTTAGTACGGCACCGTGGCGCCTCATTTCCTCCAACCGGACTCTCTCAATGCACTGCACTCTCGACGAGGCGGCGCTATAGCGGATGTAGTTCCAAGGACCAATCGCATTCTCGCTGCACTGCGACATCATACGACTTGTGAGTCTGAGGGCGTTCGCAGACCCGCGCTGCGGTGTCTCCCTCACTCCAGCGCACCTTGCGATATCCCTTTCGGTGCTCTTGGAAGGATTTATGGCATTTACTTGGTTCTCTCGCCACGCGAATATCAAGCCTGAGTCGGTTGCCCTAATCTGGGACAGTGCAGACGTGTCAGGATCTTTGGGAAAACTACGAAACTATGTTGAGAATGAATCGAACAAGGCGATTGAATGGTACTTTAACAGCAAGTCTTCGAAGTCTATTTGGTCGCGCTGGCTCCGGTTCCTGGCAATCGCCCTCAGCACCGCCGCGGGAATCTTGCCCATCGCTATAAGCTTGCTTCAAGGGAAGTATCCGGCCCTCGGGCAGCTGGAAAGCGGGCTGCTCGTCTCCCTTCTGTTGGGAGCAGCGGCCGGCGTAATTGGACTCGATCATTTTTTTGGCTTCTCCAGCGGCTGGGTCCGGTACGTTCTCACCGCCACGGCAATTCAAGGCGCGCTCGAGGAATTCCGCATGGATTGGCACCTTCTGAATGAGGTGCTCCCCATCCTTCGGACCAAAATTTAGCCTTATTAAGGTGGATCGCTGTCCGCAATACAGTATAGATAGATCCTTGTTGTTGGGCCTGTGGGAACTGTGAAAAAGCCGAGCGTCTTTTGCGAGGCTCTTTTCAAGCTGCTGTGGGAATCCGCGCTCTTTGCGGATTTCCATCAGCAGCGTCAGTTTCCACAGGCCCTCTTTTCTTTCTTTTTTGCTACTTTTTTCTTTCTTCGTGCCTCGCTCTAGTTTTCCACAGAGAAATTCCGCGCCAGGATCGCCCAGGAACGACGATCCCCAACTCGGTCGACCCACGGCATATGCTGTTTTGTCCTTCCTCAAACGCATTTCACTTTCCCAAAGTAGATCGCCGCCGGCGTCTGATAGCCCAACGACTGATGCGGACGTTCGTGATTGTAAAAAGTGAAATAGCTTTTGAGGTTGGAGACTGCTTCTAACACCCCGCCATAATCCTTCAGATACACCTCTTCGTATTTCACCGTCCGCCATAAACGTTCGATGAAAATGTTGTCGATCGCTCGTCCACGTCCGTCCATGCTGATCGTGATGTCCTGCTTCTTGAGACGGCTCGTAAATACCTCGCTGGTGAACTGCGCTCCTTGGTCGGTATTGAAGATCTCCGGCCGCGTCGTCGTCAATGCCCAGTCCAATGCCGCCACACAAAAGGCGCTCTCCAACGAAATCGATACTTCCCACGCCAGCACATAGCGGCTGAACCAATCCATGATCGCCACCAGATAAACAAAGCCCTGCCGCAGGCGAATGTAGGTGATATCGCTGGCCCAAACGTGGTCGGGCCGATTGATCTTGAGGCTGCGCAGCCGATACGGATAGATCTTGTGTCCTAATCCGGGATCCGACAGTCGTGGCTTCGGATAGAGCGCTTCCAGTCCCATCTGCCGCATCAGCCGGCGTACCCGTTTCGCGTTGACCGAGTGTCCTTGCTCGCCGAGCCACCAACCCATCCTCCGGATTCCGTAAAACGGCGTCCGTGTGTATTGCTCGTCGATCAACCGCATCAAGCGCAAATTCTCGGCCGCTTCCGGTTCCGCCTCGTAATACCACCCCGACCGCGAAACCACCGCCAAGCGGCACTGCTGCCGGATGCTCAGGTCTTTGTGCCATGCAATCCATCCCTGCCTCTGCTCTAACGCGATAAACCGGACTTTTTTTTAAGCCAGTCCAGCTCCACCTGCAGCTGCCCGATCTGCTGGTATAACTCCGCCTTTAGCGCTTCCTCGCTCGTGTCCGGCTGCGAGCGCCGATCCGCGAACAGTTCCGGCGCTCCTTGAATCGCTTGTCGCTTCCAGTTCGCCACCTGGCCAGGATGTACGCCGTAATGCGAAGCGATTTCCTGAATGGTCTTCTGCTCCTTGATCGCCTCCAGCGCGATGCGTGCTTTCATTTCCGCGCTGAAGGTCCGCCGTTGCCTCGATTTCATTTCTGCTCCCTTTCCGAGACAGCGATTTTATACCTTAATGAGTGGTCCGAATTTTGGGGAGCACTTCAGAATGCCCATTTATCTACTCCCCCGACCAACGAACAAGTGGTGGCGATGATTCAGCGGGCAAAGAGCTTTCGTACCACGATTGCAAATATGGTTCTCGATGAAACGAAAGCGTGGGCCGCTGAGTTCCAGAGCAACCTTGCCCAACTGGAAAAAGACGTTAAAGCCACGTTCGAACAGCAGCGCGCAAAAGTCGAAGAAGAAATGAAAATTCAGAATCTGGCTGTTCGCCCGGGAGGAATCGAAGTGAATATACCGAATGCTCTGACGGCCGATGGGCGAACTTTTACGGTCAGCCTGGAGGGCGCAGATCCTCCAGTCCCCGTGGAAACCGTGGTCGGGAGCACACAGTGGAGCAAGATAGCCGTCCCGCCAGGCCAATACAAAGTAGTCGTGAGAGGCAAACGCTCGGGTGCCGATGTACTGGGGAGCCGGATCGTCAAGGTGGAATCGGGTGCTGTGACTACAACGGAAATCAAGCTGCCCGAGTGAATGACAACCGTTTCCTCTGATTCAGCCCGCTGCATCTCACATTCCGGACATCAGGCGAACCAAAACTACCGCCGTATGGTCAAGAAACTCAAACGAGTTGAAATAGCGTAACTTGCAGCTTTCCACAGGCTCACCTCAAATGAACTTCTCCGGCTGAAGAACAGCGTCCATGGTTTTCAACAGCCTGCACAGTGCTAATCTTCTTCATAGCCAGTCTCCTTTATCTTGTGCTTCGAGAACGTCGAAACATTGGGAGCGTATCGCATCCCGCGGAGACCGGCCTTCTCAAGGAGGGGTCGCTCGATGAAAAAACTCAGCGAATTTGTTTTAGGGCGGCTGGTGGCGGGGGTGCTGGTGGTGGCGCCGACTTATCTGGCCGTGTTCCTGGTGCTGAAGGGCATCAAGTCGTTGGCGGGGATCATGAAGCCGTTCGCGCAATTGCTGCCGGATTGGCTTCCGGCGGATCAGGTGCTGTCGCTGCTGGTGGTGCTGGTGGGTTGCTTTCTGATTGGGGTGGCGTTGCGCACCCGGGTCGGGTACCGGTTGTGGAATCGGGCGGAGAAATCGTTTTTTGACCGGATGCCGGGGTATGCGCTGATTCGCAGCCTTACCCAGCGGCTGGCCGGAGAGGATCGGGAGGCGGCGTGGAAGCCGGCGCTTGCGGAGGTAGAGGACGCGCTGGTGCCGGCGTTCATTATTGAAGAACTGGGAGACGGGCGGTTCACGGTGTTCGTGCCGTCGATTCCGACGCCGCTGGCGGGAGCGGTGTACATCTTGAGTTCGGAGCGGGTGCATCCGTTGAATGTGCCGTTCACGCAGGCGATCAAAACGATCTCGCGCTGGGGATCGGGATCAAAGGATTTGGTGGCGGCGATGGAGGGGAGAGGAAAGTTGGACGCAGCGAAGGAGGGTGGAAGATAGGGACGGTGGAGAGAACGAGGGTTCAAAGGTTCCGTCACAACTACGGCTGGGAATGGAATCCTAGCCAGGCGAATCAGTTGGCTATGCCTCTGATGTGCTCGGCTGCGCTACTCTTCCGAAGTACAACTCGCCCTCGTCGTCTTGGCTGGAGACCCGATATTGGTTTTCGTGTCTCTGGCGAATTGTTATTTCGCCCATTGGTGTTCATACTCGGGGCTAGGAGGTCGGTGGTTCAAAATTCCTTCGCCCGAGCCGTACTCGGCTTTTCGGATTGAATATACGGAGTATACGGTACAGGTTCGATATCGGTCTTGGGTGCAACATTGGGTGCAGTTAGCTGAGGGAAGAATGGCGTTTCCAGTCCGTAAGCGACGCCAAATAGGGCATTTAGCATTTTGACTCCATTGGCTACGAACCAGAAGGCCGGGAGTTCGAATCCCCCCGGGCGCACCACTTCTAGCCAATAAAACAAAGGCGATTTGAACAGTACAGGGAACTGGGTGTGTCTGCCAGTGCATTCATGCAACGGTGTCGGAAGTGGTTTCGCGTTCAGAAGTTGGTCCTTACGGAGTGAAAAGAACGGCCGGATGGCGCATCCCAGAATGGTAGCAGGGCAGGGAATTCTAAGGAATCACCGGCGAAATAACAATTCGCCAGCCACAGGCGAGAATCCTGCGAACTACGTCTTTGTCGATTTGGATGTGGAACGCCAAGGCGATCTGTTGGGCGATTCGCGGGCAGCCCCAATTGGGATTACGTTGCTTCATTTCGACCACCGCATGAATGAGATCTACGCTCGGCCCTTTCGGACCGGGCTTCCGACAGCGATTCGTGGAGAATAGCATCCGGTACTTTTGCTTGCTCAAGACTTTGTGAAGCCTTAGCAGTGTCGAGGGCTTCAGCGCAATTGCGGAACGGAGAAGGCGGGTTGGACGCACCAAGAGCGCCAGCAAGCCGGCAAGGATGCGGTCCCACGAGGATAGATTGGGCGATCGTTGCCGGGAGCGATTTACGATCAGGAGCTGGTGTTTGAGCAGAAGGGACTCGGCAACGAGGGAACGGACGCCGCCAGGCTGGAACAACTGGGTCAGGACCGCGATTAAGTGGATGACAAGGACGACGAGATGACGCATTGAAGAATGGTAGCAGGGCAGGGAATCCTAAGGAATTATGGGCGAAATAACAATTCGCCAGGCACAGGTGTCCGTTATCTTTTAGTGTGCGGTCGCTGCGCGCTGAATCGGGACAACAGGGTGCGTCTCGTTCCAGCATTGGGCACAGACTGCGCCGTTCTCAAGCAGGACAAAGCGAAGCCGTTCTTGGTGACATCGCGGGCAGTGACACGGGAAAGTGGAATCAATAACCTGTTGTTCTTTCGCGGACAGTATCGCGGAACTCATTGGTGCGCTTCTCCTTTGATGCATCGAGCATCGCATCACCAGATGTTCTTGTCGTTGCCCGCGAGCAGTTCCGTACTTGACTTGCGTCACACACACACGACCGCAGAGCAGAATTTGTTCAATTTTCTCGTGTGGTAGACAGTCAGCCGGAATCGAGAAGAGCGGAGTTTTGGGAAGAACTCGTTGGTTCATTTCTGCCCCAGGTTTGTCTCTACCACTGTCTCGAGTCCAACGATTATGGGCGGTACCTGTCAAACAACAATGTATATATAGAGGATAACCGGGGTTTGCCTCTCGTATCGGTTGGACTTTGAAGTCAACGGAATTATTGCGTACCACAGGTGGTTGAGCAGAAAGGACTCGGCAACGAGGGAACGGACGCCGCCAGGTTGGAGCAACTGGGTCAGGACGGCGATTAGGTGGATGAAAAGGACGAAGAGATGACGCATTGAAGAATGGTAGCAGGGCGGGGAATCGTAAGGAATTATGGGCGAAATAACAATTCGCCAGCCACAGGGTCAGGATGGCGATTAAGTGGATGAAAAGGACGACGAAATGACGCATTGAAGAATGGTAACAGGGCGGGGAATCGTAAGGAATTATGGGCGGAATAACAATTCGCCAGCCACATCTTTCTGCTTTCGCTGCGCTTGCTCGCCGGGTAGCATGATCAGCGTAGCTATTACTCCCGGAGGTTCGATGCGCCAACTTCTGTTGCCTACTGCCCTGTTGTCCGTTTCCGGTGTCCTTCTCGCCCAGACTCCTAAGGACCAACTGGCGAAGCCGCCGGCCGGTGCTCATCACTATGTCATCGAATCCACCGGCGGCAAGCATGGCGACTCCTGGATGTGGGTTAGCGCGGACGGCGCCCACATGGGCCGCGAGAGCATGAACCTGCGCGGCCAGGTCTGGGAGATTGACTCGAGCGGCAAGCCAGGCGTCGCAGGCTCGCCGCAGTCGCTCACGATCCGCGGTGTTACACCCAACGGCGACGCGGCCGAAACATTTACTTTGGTTAACGGCGCAGCGAGTTGGAAGAGCCCGATCGACAGCGGCTCTGCGAAGGACGCGGCGAACCGCTTCTATCTGCCTTATGGGGGGCCGATGGATCTCACCGCCTGGTTTGTCGAGACGCTGCTGGCGACGCCAACTCACTCGCTGATGCTCCTGCCCGGCGGCGAGGCGCACGCCAGCAAGTTAACGACGCTCGAGCTTGGCCAGGCCGCCAACCGCCGTACCGTTACGCTTTGGCAGATCACCGGCCTGAACAACACACCGATCCCCATTTGGACAGACGCCAATGATCGCTTCTTCGCGCTAACGTTCGGAATAGGCTGGTTGCCGGAAGCCTACGCCGGCGAGCTGCAGCGCATGGAGCAGGCGCAGACCGATGCCATGGCCGCGCAGGCGCCGGTCCTTGCCAAAGAGCTGACAAAAATACCGTCGGGCCCGGTCGCATTCACTCACGTGAAGCTCTTTGACGCCGATGGTCTGCGCTTCCTCGACGACCAGACGGTGGTCGTCAACGCTGGCAAGATTGTCGCCGCCGGCGGCGCGAGCAGCGTCGTCGTTCCCGACGGCGCGCGGGTAATCGAAGGCAAAGGCAAGACGCTGGTTCCCGGGCTGTGGGACTGCCACATGCACGTCGGCGATGACTACACTGGCCCTCAGGAGCTCTCGCTGGGAGTCACCTCGGTGCGTGATCCCGGCAACAGCGACAAGCTGACAATCGACCGGCGCACACGGGCGGCGGATGGGAAGCTAATCTTCCCGCATGTTTACCCTTCCTCGCTGATAGATGGCAAAGGACCATATACGGCCCAGGTAGCCAATGTGGCCACCAGCCAGGAGGAAGCGATCGCGCTGGTGCGCAAGGCGAAAGAGAATGGCTTCACCGGGGTGAAGCTCTATGGCACCTTCAACCCGGCATGGCTGCCGGCGACGATCGCCGAAGCTCACCGGCTGGGACTGCATGTCCACGGCCACATCCCGGCGGGAATCCGGCCGCTCGAGGCCGTCAACGATGGCTACGACGAGGTCACTCATATCAACTGGATCGTGATGCAGGCGGTGCCGGCGAGCGTGCTGCCTACTGACAACGGCATCGGCCGCTTTGAGGCTCCCGGCCGTTACGCCAAGGACATGGATGTCAACGACCCGGCACTGACTGAATTGATCTCCAGGATGGCTGCCAAGCACATCTACTCCGACCCAACCATGGTGGCGTTTGAGGGGCTGTACGTTCCGGATAACGGGGACGTTTCACCCGCTTATGCGCCCTTTGTTGGCACTCTGCCGCCGATGGTTGAGCGCGGGTTCCGTACAGGCGGCTTCGCCGTGCCGAAGGACCTGACGCGCGCGGACTACCGCGCCAGCTGGGCGAAGATGGTCCAGATACTCAACAAAATGCACCAGGCCGGTGTGCCCATCGTCGCCGGCACTGACGGAAATGGTCTTGAGATTGTGCATGAGCTGGAGATTTACGAGCAGGCCGGGTTCACGCCCGCCGAAACGCTGGCCGCCGCCACCATTGTGCCGGCGAGGCTTGTTGGGCAGGACACTAATACCGGCTCAATTAAGGTGGGCAAGGCAGCCGACTTGGCGCTGGTGGAGGGCGATCCGGAAAAGACGATCGGTGACCTGCGGCAGACGCGCGTCGTCATGCTCGATGGCAAGATGCTGGATGCGGATGCGCTGCGGCAGTCGGTTGGTTTTTCGGGCAGACCGAAACCGGTGGAGGCCCTGCAGTAGACGGCCTCGTTGCGTTCCCAAGCCGTGCAAACACCAATTGCCCCGGAACACTCACGGCCGACGCCTCCGGCCTCCCATCGCAGCGCGCTCGCTATACTGGAAGTTATTGCGAACTACAGTCGAGGCAAGTGAGTGATTGACTCGGAGTTTGAGCGCGGGCTGTTTGCGCTGCGCCAGGAAAAACTGAACCAGATTGCCGCCCTCGGGCAGAAGACTTATCCCAACCAGTACAAAACGATCCATACCATCCCTGAGATTCGGGCGAGATATGGCGAGGCCTCGGCCGAGACGCTCGAAACGGAGCGCGTGCATGTCTCAGTGCCGGGCGGCTGATGACGATTCGCGGCCAGGGCAAGGCCGGCTTTGCGCAGCTCCAGCAAAATGGGAGCGACTGCAGATTTATGTCCGCCAGGATGCGGTTGGAGAACAGGGTTTCAACTCTACAAGCTGCTCGACCTGGGCGACCACATCGGCGTAACCGGATATCTCTTTCGTATAGAAGGTCTGAATACGATATTAGCCTCGAGACAGCACTGAGTAGTCCGATTAACGGAGGAAGTTGTAGAGTTATCCGACGCCGGTTCAACATTTTGGATTGTTTCGCTTCGGTGCTTGGGACCAGGAGGTGGCTGGGCAAAATCCTTTCACCCAGACCGAACTCGGCTTCTCGGATTGAACTCATGAAGTGTTCGGTACAACTATATAACCGGTTTTGGGTGCAAGATTGGGTGCAGCTAATTGAGGGAAGAATAGCGTTTCCAGCCCGTAAGCGACGCCAAATAGGGCATTTAGCATTTTGACTCCGTTGGCTACGAACCAGAAGGTCGGGAGTTCGAATCCCCCCGGGCGCACCATTCTCACCAATAAAACACAGGCGATTCCACGTTTAGGGATTTCAGGATTTTCCCGGATTGCACTGAAATGGTGCAAATGTCCGTGTCTTTGTCCGTGTCCGCTTTCGGGTGCTTCACTTGATGGCCACCACTTTCTGTTTCGCGGTAGCGCGATATTGTTCCGTGCGTTCCAGCGCCAGTGATACGTCGGCGGTGTCCACAATCGAGTACCGCTGGAAAATGGAAGTAGTACGGTGCCCGGAAACTTGCATGGCGACTTGTTCTGGCACACCGGCCCTGCGCAGATTCCGGCAAGCGCTTCGCCTTAGATCGTGCAGCAGCAATCCCGGGCAACCCGCTTTCCGTGTGGCCGTCTTCCATGATTTGCGAAGTTCGCGCACAGGTGCTCCGTTGCGGTGAAAGACAAGATCGCAGAGTGTGGAAGTGCCGCCGACTTCGATGCGCCGCGCCAAGCGTCTGCGCCCTACGATTTCCGCAAGCTCGCCAACCAGAGGCAGCACACGATCCTTGCCGTTCTTCGTGATGCGCCCGGGGATGCGCAGCGAATCATCTTCTATCATCGACCACGTGAGCGAACCAGCTTCCTGTGGTACGCAAAAATTCCATCAGGCTCCCATCTGACAGAGATGCTGGCACTTATTTGTTCGGCTTTCCCGCGCTAGGAAGGCCCAAAAACCAATCCTGCGAACAGAAAATGCTTCTCAGCCGGGCCGAGCCTGTGCAATCCTGACAGGCCATGTTTCGATTCTTTCAAAGCACAAAGCGCTCACTGGATTCTCTGCTTATCTTGATCACCGATCTGGTCGCGGACGGACTTCTTTTCTTCCGTCTCCTGTTCCGCTCGCGCACATCCCTGAGCGCGGAGGTTCTGTTCCTGCGAAAGCAACTGGCCTTTTATGAGGAGAGACAAGTCCAACCGAGACGATTGGACGACTCTGCCCGTTTCTCCCTGATCCTCTGGTCTCGCTTCTGTAATTGGAAAGAGGCCTTGGTCATCGTCAAACCCGAGACCCTGATTGGCTGACATCGCAAACAGAGGCCCGGAAGAAAAAAGACGGAGCAGTGCGATGTCGGGAGAGGCTAGGTGGCCTCCTGAAGTACTACGAGCGGGAGGCGGCGTAGGCGTAGAGGTAGGGACAGCGGGTCATGTGTGGCAATCCGACATATATATAAGGATGCGTGCAGACTGGCCCAAGCAAAGGGTCTAGCGCGCCAAATTTATCATGAACCTGGGCTTGAAGTGAGGTTCGTGCGTAACGCAATGGGCACGACGAGTTTTTTGACCATTGAAGAATGGTAGCAGGGCGAGGAATCGTAAGGGATTATGGGCGAAATAACAATTCGCCAGCGAC
>CAWBVH010000039.1:0-48820 GCA_963792145.1 Candidatus Acidiferrales bacterium | reverse complement strand
GGAATCAACACCCACGCAAATCCCACCAGCAGCACCACGAACAGCACATCAAACCCGAATCGCCACCACATCTTATGCGCCGCCACCAGCGGCTGCCCCAGCATCGCGTTAAACACTTCCGCTATCGCCGAACACGCCAGCACCATCAACACCACTCGCCCCCCGCGAAACGCGTTTCCGTACACCTGCATGATCGGACCGGCAAACACCGCAATCAGCATCGCCGCCACCAGCGCCAGGCTCCCATTCAGCTGCAAGTTCGCTTTAAACACTTTTTGGAACGCCGCTCCATCTCCTTCGCCGTGTAGATTCGAAAGCACCGGCACCACCATCGCGAACACATAATTCGGTACAAACACAATCAGCACCCGCCATTTATCCGCCGCCGCGTACAGACCCAGTTCCGCGTAACCCTGCGGCTGCCGCGCCAGCAATGCGTTGCACACCCAAATCGCCGACACCACCAGAATCGATCCCAGAAACGCTGGCAGGCTGAATCGGTGCAAAATGCTCACTTCCCGGGAACAATGCGCAAACTGATACGACACGCCCGCTTTCGCGCATTCCTGCCGCAGCGCGCGATGGTTCAGCGCCCAATTGATCGCCAGCGCCGCCACCGAGCCCCAGATCGCTCCCCGCAATCCCCAGCGCCACACTCCCAAAACAATCAGTGGAAACGACGCCAGTCCCGCGTAGGTGTTCACCCGCGCGATCGTTTGGAACGCTTCGAAACCGGCCAGCGCTCCCGTTTGCGCTCCGTTGAGCGCGCCAAAAAACACCAGCCCTGCGCCAATCGCCAAGGGCCCTGCCAGTTGGGGAGCCGCCAGCACATGTTGCGCCAGGTACGGCGCCAGCAGAATCACCACCGCAGTGATGACGACTCCGGAAACGAACGCCGCCGCCGCAGACAACGCTAAAATCCGCCCAGTCCTCACCGGCTCCAGCCGCCGCAGCTCAGACACGTACTTCGTCGCCGTGATTCCCAACCCCAGTCCCGCAAAAATCCCGAACATCCCTGCAGTACTTTGGATCATTCCCAGCGCGCCAAATCCTTCTTTGCCCAGGAACCACGCGCACACCACCGACGCCGCCAGCAAAAATCCCCGCGAGATAATCGCCCCCGCCACCGACCAGAACGCCCCCACCACAAACCGCCCCCGCAGCGTCCCCGCCGGCGCCAGTTCCTTCTGTGCCCCCACTACCCAGTCCTGCAACACGATGCTCATTCGTGGACTACTGCGTGAAGGTCGTAATCATCCATCTCCACGGCGACGGAACGTTCTAGGACGTCGAAGGAAATTACGAACCGTGTGCGATTCTTTTGTCGCAAGACGATTCCGGAGAATCCCGCCAACGGCCCGCTCAACACCCGAACCCGCTGCCCACACCGCACATACGGATGCGGCTGCACGTCACGGTTCCCCGCCAGGCACGTCCGAATTGCCTCGATATCCTCCGCCGGCACCGGCGTGGGACGCCCATCGAACCCCACCAGTCGCGCCACTCCCGGAACCGCCAATACGCGCAGACGATCACGCAACCCGAGCCGTACGAATACGTACCCCGGGAATAGCGGCCACTGCAACCGCACCCGGCGATCTTTCCAGCGCCGCACGCTCTCGTAGACCGGCAGAAAATGGTCCACCGACCGCCATTCGAGCTGTTGCGCTACGCGTTTCTCGTGGTTCGCGCTGGTGT
The DNA here is from genome assembly GCA_963792145.1 of Candidatus Acidiferrales bacterium. Taxonomy (GTDB): domain Bacteria; phylum Acidobacteriota; class Terriglobia; order Acidiferrales; family UBA7541; genus Acidiferrum. The sequence goes on along the minus strand of CAWBVH010000039.1, from coordinate 47,122 downwards.
ACGCTGCGTACCACAGCACTTCAGGAGCGGATTCCACGCACACTGGCGAAGCGAGCGACGGTTCAGCCTGCGCGAGCGTTGCGCAATTGAGCGGTGTTTCCATAATATATGCTCGATACAGCTTCGCCCCGTCACTTACAGGACGTATGTGACCTAACCCTTTCTGCATTTTTTACTTACGCACGTTTTTTACGTTTGCGCCGCAGCGCAGAAGCGCCACGGGCCAGCGTAAGAATCTCAACCGTTCGCGCGCTCGCCCGGCTTCTGATCGTGCGAACCGTAGCGGTAGTAGCCCTGGTAATAGCCGTGGTGCCGCATATCCACATCATTCAGCACCACACCAATCAATCGCGCGCCCACATCCCGCACATGGAATTGCGCCTGCTTCGCCAACTCCTGCGGCGTAAATCCACCGCGCACCACTAAGACCGCGCCATCCACCATGGTGGCCAGAATGCGTCCGTCGGTGACGTTCAGCAGCGGCGGCGCGTCGATCAGCACGAACTGGTACTCGCGCATCGCCTCCAGAATGAGTTGCTGCATGCGATCGGAGGAAAGCAACTCACTCGGATTCGGCGGTACAGGTCCGCAGATAAGGCAATCCAGGTTCGGTACTCCCGTTGGACGAACCAGATGACTCCAGCCGTCTTCGCCCGTCAGTAACGTGACTAAGCCGCCCCCGCGTTCGTCGATGTTGAACAGCTTGTGCACGCAGGGACGACGCATGTCTCCATCAACGAGCAACACGCGCTTGCCGAGTTGCGCCAACGAGATGGAAAGATTGCTGGCCACCGTGGTTTTACCTTCACCTGGTTCCGCGCTGACGAAGGTGAGCGAACGCGGCGGACGACCCGCCGAGGAAAGCAGGACGGACGTGCGTAAACCGCGGAAGGCTTCGGAGAGTGCCGAATGCTGCGTGCCGTTGCTATCGATGCGAATCCACGTTTTCGTGCCATGCTGCCGCAACCCGTTTCCATCGTGATAAGCCGCAACCTTCGCTGCCAGCGCGTACACGCCCGCGTTGTCGGCATCCAGACATTCGCGCGAAGGAATCAGCGCGAGGGCGGGTACGCGCAGCACACGCTCGATGTCCTCGGAATTCTTCAGTGTGTTATCCAGATGTTCCTGCAGGAAGGCTACTCCGATTCCGCATCCCAAGCCCAGGAGTAGCGCCAATCCGAGATTCAGCACCGGCCGTGGGCGCACGGGTCGCGTCGGAGGCACAGCCGCATCGACCACATTAATGTTGCTAGCATTCATTCCCGCCGAAACGCCGGCTTCTTTCAGCCGCTGCAGTAAGCCCTCATATAGCTGCTTGTTGGTGTCTACCTCGCGCTTCAGGATGTTGTATTGCACCGTTCGGCCGGCGACTTGATTCGCCTGGCTCTGCTGCTGTTCGAATGCTTCGCGCACCAATGCTTCGCGCCGCGTCGCCGCCAGGTAGTCGTCAACGATTCCCTGCGCGGCCCGCTTACGCTCTTGGTCGAGCCTGTGGTCGATCTCGTCGATCTGGCTCTGAATCTCCTTCATCTTCGGGTAGTCGCCTGTGAATGTCGGCGTCAGCGCGGCCTTTTGCCGCTCCACCTCCGCCAGCCGCGCCGTCAGCTCCTGCATCAATTTGTTGTCGACCACACCCGGCAACGCGCTGTAGTCGCCCGCTTCCGTGAGCCGGTAGAGTGACTCTTTTGCGTAGCGCTCCGCTTGCGCTTTGGTCAGTTCGTCCTGCAATTGGCGCAGCCGCTCGTTAACGATGTTTTCCGTGTCGCCCTTCTCCGTCTCGAGGAAAAGCAACCCGTTGCGTTGCGCATAGTCCTGCAGGTCGTCTTCCGATTTTTCGAGTTTGGCCTTGAAGCTCTGCAACTGCTCAGATAGCCATTTCGACGCCTTCTGCGCCGCCATCCACCGGCTTTCCAAATTCCCCTGGATGTAATTATTGGCCAGCGCATTTACCACTTGCGCTGTCACTTGCGGATCCTGCGATTCGAAACTGATTTGCACCAGTCGGCTTCGCCGCACCGGCTCGATGTTCAGTCGATCCCTGAATTCCCGCAGCACGGTCTGCTCGACGTCGGGGTCAACGCCAGAACCCGGCATTCGAGGAGCTGCTTGCGTCTTCGCATGGAACCAGCTGTCTTTTGGCGGATTGAACTCGGTGTCGCGCTCGAGATGCAGTTGAGCGATCACACGCCGCGCCAGCGTTTCGCTCTGTAACACCTTGTATTGCGTCTCCAAATAGTTGTCCGAAACGTTTTCCAGTTGGAACAGCTCCTGAACCGTCGGAATATTGGCATTTTCCTTTTGGATTTCGAGCAGGGCTTCGGCGCGGTACACGGGCTTTTGCTTCCAGGTTGCAATCGCGGCGATCGTGAATGTAATCAGGAGAATCGAGAGCACCGTCCATCGGCGCTTCTGTACCGTGCGCCAATAGTCGCGGAGATTTGGACCTTCCAGCGGCTCCTCGACGGGATAAGAATCGAGCACTTCTGGACGAATGCGTTCCAACCTGGGCCGGACCGGATCAAACAGTTCTATGTCGATTTTGTTTTGGTCTGCCACCGTCACCACCTATAGATCGCTGCTCCGCCGAGCATCCCGACGATACCGGCGCTGCTTTGCTCAAGAACGTGTAATGCTTCCTTACCGCCACTATTGGGCACAAACAAAACGTCATTCGGTCTTAGCACGGGAGAAGGCGCTTTGCCCTCCATAATCTTGTCGAGATTGATGGCGAGTTCCTTCCGCTCTCCATTCGCGCTGGCCACGAAAATCCGGGCGTTTTTGCCCTTGGCATTCGGAGTCGTGCCCTCGGCAAAAGCAATCGCCTGCAACACCGAAATGTTCTCATTCGTTTTCAGCACAAATCCGCCGGGCTTATGCACCTGGCCCAACACGTAGACAATCCCAGCCCGCGTGACTTTCACGGAGTCGCCGGGATAGACGAGCACATTGGAACGCGGATCGCTGGAGTCGAGCAGTTCCTTCAGGCTAACGGTGATACTTTCCGCTCCGGAAACCTGGCCCGCCGTGCCGTTCGACGCGGCCGCCATACTAGGGGGCGAGTCCGTTGCTGTGTTCGTCTTGGGACCCATCAAAGCTGCAAATCCTGCTTCGGCGGGATCGCCCGAGTGCCGCTGAACGATAACCGTGTCGCCTGCATCGGTCGCCAATCCTCCGGCCATGGAAAGCACTTCGACAAGCGGCTTCGGGAATCGAATCTGGTACACCCCCGGCTTGGAGACCGCGCCGAGGACGGATACGGGGTGGCTGCGCATCTCTTGCACAAACACCGCCACTTGTGGATCTTTCATGTAGGTCTGCCGCAAGCGGTCCTCAAGCACGAGTTCCAGTTCCCGCGTAGTCATGCCAGCGACCTGAATCAAGCCAAGCAGGGCAAGCGAAACAGCGCCATCGTCGGACACGCGTACCGTGCGATTCAGGTCGGTTGCTTCCAAGATATTGATTTCAAGAAGATCTTCCGGCCCGATGAGATAATCGCCGGCAGGCGAACTTACGTTGGAAGACTTGCTCTGCTTGGCGAGAACCGCAAGCTCTTCGTTGTCCTGCTGGGTAGTTTCACGTTTATCGTTGCCTTGGATTGCAGGAATCTGCGCGGAAGTTGGCGTTGACGCTTGCTGGGCAAGCAGCGAGCCGGACACGATCAGTGTCACAGAAATCGAAGCTATGAGCTTGTGTATGAGGTGTCGGATGCTTTCCTCCATTCCTGAGCGCGATGCACTCTGTTGACGCTCGCTAGTGCACGGTTGACGGGCTGGCGTTATGGGAAGATCCGCCGCTGGCCGCCAATGCCGCGCCAATCCCCGCAGCAACTCCGCCTCCGACCAGCACCCAAACCAGAGTCTTGTTGCTGCTCGCTCCCGCGGCTCCTCCCAGTTGAATAAAAAGCGACGATTGGTTTCCAGCTCGCACGGTCACACCGTTGAGATCGTAGTGTTTGTACTTAGATTTGGTTACGTGCAGCGAGTACGCGCCGGGCTGCACAGAAAGGAACGTAAACTTACCGTCCGGGCCGGTTGTGGCGGTAAAGGTTTTGTTCGTCGCATTTGTCATAGTGACGTTGGCCCCCGGGACAACTGAGAGTGCGGCGTCGACAACCGTGCCGCTGATGACACCCGTGGACGCTGTGCTCTCTGCCTGCTCTTGGTCCGAGCTTCTCGTGGCCGCGGCAGGCATGGCGCCATGATCTGGCAGCCGATCCGTGCGGCCAGGTTGTAGCAATATGGTCCGGCCACCTTCAGCGAGCTCAAGCGAGCCTTCTTGTACGCGCACGTGCGCCTGCTGACCGTCGACCAGGCTAACCTGAGCCAAGACTGGACTATTGGGACGGCAACGCAACGCAACGCCATCGCGATTTTGAACGGTTACGACAACGTGTCCGCGACTTCGAAAGGTAACGGTTCCGTGGGCCACGGCGACATTCACATCGTCTCCGTCCTTGGATAATTTCACGTCGGTGTTCGGTCCCAGCCACAGTCGCTCTTCGGGAGTTGTGGCCAGCAGCAGCGCCGAATTGGCATGGGTACGCAGGGAGTCACCACTGGCGATAATGCTTCCATTCACAAGCGCCTGTCCGTTTCGGTCCGCGGTACCAGACAGTTTCGCGACCGCAATCAAGTCCGAAGCCGGCTCGGGGGATTCCGCCGAAAGAATTGGGGATGTGCCACTCACGGTGATCGCAGCCTGCGTGCCGACAGCCGGCTGAAACACGACCAGTAGCGAAGCGACCAAGGCGAGGAATGCGTTTCCCGATTTTGCCGGTATCTGTTTCACAATCTCCCCTCTCGACCATCCGAGTGCAATGTGACAATCTGCTGCTGTAATGTGCCGCTCTCAACAAGTTGAAAAATGAAGCGCTCGCACGATGGCCTCTCTTGATGCGGTTGTATACGTGCGACGAATGTCGCGTTCGTCTGACAACCAATAAATTTCGACAACGTCGGAAGCTTCGCCGATTGCTACAATCCTGGCAGTTGGTCTTTTGGAAAGAATCTGGGTACAAATTGGCATCGCAGTGGCGGGCAGTTCAAGAGGAACAATGACACAATCCGGATTTGTGCGCTCTACGGCGGCGACGATGGCGTGTTCGTCACTTACATCGCCAACGACTTCGACATCCGGCTGCTCGCGGATGGTGTTGTAGAGCATATCCCGCCAGATTCTGGTGGAGTTCGCAATCAACACGCGAATCTTTTCTTGTTGCAAGGTGCGAGTCTCTGGAGTCGCATGTTGGCGAAAAGCTGGTGCACCACACAAGGCCCAGAGGGGTCTAATTTTGGTGCAGGTACTTTTTTACCGGTCTGGCGGAGCCGAGGATTGGACCGGACTAGTCCTGGTCGGGTGCAGGTACTGAATCTGACCAGATGGTTTGCTGGCGTTCGGAAGAAGAGCTGTAGCGTTTCGCCGCTTGTCCACTAAACAACAATTTATCGGATCATGTAGAACTGGAGAGCGGTAGGTGCGATTCGAGTTTTTCGTGGGTACCGCCCATGGGCACACTTGATCCTACAAGCTGGGCAAACATTGCGCGATTTTTGGATTGTGTTTTTTGCAGAATGCGGTGTACGTGGTTCTTGACCGTCTGAAGCGATAAATTCAAACGGCCGGCGATTTCCTTATTGGCCAAGCCCTGGGCCAACAAAGAAGTGAGTTGATGTTCGCGAGGGGTCAAGTCCGCAATGGATGGTGGACGGGGCGAGAAGCTGGAACCGCTGGCAATCAAATTGAACAGAGCCCGTTCCAAGTGCGGCGGACAAACAACCCCGTTTTGCTCCAAGCGATGGGCCGCAGCCAGCATTTGCTTGGCCGACGCGTCCTTAAGCACATAGCCTAGGGCGCCTGCGCGAACCGCGCGCAGAAATATGTCCTGATCATCTTCCATTCCGATCATCAGAATTTTCCAGGCTGGACGCGCATCATGGATGGCACGCGTACTTTGAAAGGACTGGTCATCCCATTCCGGACGAAGCAGCACAATGCCGGGATTCACTCGAGGAGCTGATAGCGCAAGCAGTGGGGAGCAATCCGCCGCTCCGGTAACACGAAATCCTTTGTCACTGCGGAACAAGCGAATCAGTGATTCTCGAAAGAACCGGTTTGCAGTAACGACGAATAGCGTTTCCATTGCGGAAAGCTTGCCCGAAACATTCGTAGAGAGAAACCCCGGCTGATCGGGCAGGGACGAGGCAGCAATACTAGTCGGCGTTGCGCGTGAATGTCAATATCGATTTACCCGTAGGCCGGAGCGGCTTTTGACCTCGGTTTTATTGGAAATTGCCGGTAACAGCCCCCTAGAGGGTCACGAGCCTAGTGAGTTAGAAAGGAGGCTGCTCAGACATTGAAAGGGGCAGGGTGCTCAGTTTTGCGAAGCGACGGTTATCCAGACTTCATGAGTTGAGGAGCCGCGGAGGAATTCAATCGGAACCCGTGTTCCCGGTTTAAGAGCGGCAACAGCCGTATAGAAGTCTTTGCTTTTGGACAGCGGTCCGTCGACGCCGAGAATAATATCGCCGATATGAATTCCCACCAGCGCAGCTGGTCCCTTCGCGGACACGTTGGTCACCAACACGCCACGACTGTGGTTTTTGGCGGAGATGCCAATCCAGGCTACGGGTTTTTGTAGCGTGTCTGTTGCTGGTCGAGCGCCAGCCGATTCTCTTGTCGGGTCGGGCTTGGCCAGCAGGTGTGTTGAGAGCATTTCACTGGGCTTTGGGACTAGTTCAGCGTCCAGGGTGATCGAACCGCCGGAAAAGTTCACTGTGCGAACCCATTCTTGAAACTCGGTTTTTTTGATGGTTATGACGTGCTTTCCAGGCGAGACATCTATGGTTGAGGGAGTGCTGCCAACGAAATTGTCATCCAGTAAGATATCGGCGCCAAACGGAACGGAGCTGACGGTTACGCTCGAATTCACCGGGGCTGATTTAGATGGATTGGGAAGAGTCGCATGGACTGACGGTGGGATTACGGATGGAGCGCTCGGCGGCGCAGCATCGGAGGAAGTCTGACGTGTGCTTGGAGAGGTTTGAATCGGCGCAGGTTGTTCATTTTTCATTGGAGTGACAATGATCTCAGACCAACCGTTCTTGGCGTAAAGGCTACTTGCCTTGAGATTCTTATGCGGCTCTTTTTTGTGCGCGACCGTGATCAATCTTCCCTTCTCTCTTTGGCTAATTTGCTCCATGGCGTCATTCATGAGCAATGTGGAGGCCAGGGCCACAATCGAATGGCTATCCGTACGAAGAGGTCCGACGGGCACAAACGTTCCTTTGCCCTGATTTGTTTTTGAGTCCCAGACCGTCAACCAGCCCTCGACCACATAGGATTGCTTCGCTCCCGAAGTTGCGTGACTGACAGGCACGTTAGCACCAGCGCTCGACACTGTACTTGTGTTGGCATTCTGGGATGTTATCGTGCTGTGCCCATCGGGGGGCTCGGTTAATTGAGAGCTGTAAAGATAAGGCGCATTCGCCAGATGCACACCCCACACAATGGCGTAGAGTGGCGCAACAGCGGGAGCACGAGAGGCATTCTCGACATAACAGATCCCCGAATACTGGTCGCGGTTACCGTAATTCTCGTACCAAATGTTCTGCGGCTTGTTCATCTCGAAAATCGGGAGGTGAAGAGTGACTTCATCATTTTCGATTACGGTGAAATAGACAGAGCAGGGAACCGGCTGCGCGTTTGCGTCGGCCTTTCCCGAGACCAAGAGTAGTGCTACCAACCGTCCGATAGCCTTAGGGTTCATGGTGCGGCACTTCAGTGGTTTCTGCGGAAGAACCACACAACCACATACCTACGGCGAATCCTATTCCTAGGATCTCTGCAGGTCAATCCGCCCGACATTGTATTGGCGGTATGTGAGTCACAGTACCCCGCAAGCGAGCCTCTGGAAATTCGCAGGGTCTCCGGTCTATGTGACTGTCCCGAGTGAAAATGCCATCCGGCCCGAACGCCCTTGAAATCAGCGACATTCAGGAAGATGAAATTGTGGCCACGCCACGGAGGCGATCAGAGTGTAACAATGTTACTTTGCGCCGAAAGCCGCCGAATGGAATTTCGGTTCGCCAAAACTCCAGGCGACCGTGAAATCAATAACATAGCTGCGGCCATCTCACCACCGTTTTGTTATAAATCCTGACCATGGTGCGCTTCGTCAGGCTCTGCTTGGGCTTGCTGGTCCGCCTCTTTCGCAGGCGGCAAAGTCTCCTTCTCGAGAATCTCGCTTTGCGTCAGCAACTCGTATGTTGAAGCGTCGACATCCTCGCCCGAGTCTCGGGCTGCTCGATAGGCTCTTCTGGGTAATCGCTCGGTGGGTCTGGTCAGGATGGAAACAAGCTCTCCTCGTCCTCACACCTGACACTGGCGTCCGCTGGCACCGGGCAGGTTTTCGTATGTACTGGAGGCTAATTTCCAGAGTCCGGAGGCAGGTTGGAAGGAAACAGACGCCCAAGGAGATTCGGGAATTAATTTTCCAGATGGTTGCCGAGAACCCAACCTGGGAGCACCGCGGATCCATGGGGAACTCCGCATGCTCGGTTTTGAGCTTTCCGAGAGAAGCATCTCCCGTTGGATGAAGCGAGCGCCGAGAAGTCCTGACCAGGCCAAGCGCTGGGTGGGAAGCTGCAGAAGAGACCTCCTGGACCACATGGTTGCACTGAATGAACGCCATCTGAAACGATTGCTCTTAGAGTATGTTCGTTACCATCATGAGGACCGCCCGCATCTCGGACTTGAGAAGGGGACACCTGAGGGCAGAATTCGTTCCGAAGCTTCGGGTCGGGTCCTTTCACAGGAGCGACTCGGAGGGCTGCACCATGGTTACAATCGAGCGGCATAGTTCGGATCGACTTTCGGCCGGTCCTTTATATATGTATACATGCGCGCTCCACGCGCACCGGGCTCGCCCTCTTAGGGTCTTCTTGCTGTACCGAGTCGATAATCGTATTCACGCCTACTCCACCAGAACCGCCCCGTTTCGGGCCTCGGCAAACTCTGAAATCGCTGCAGGTCTGCTGGGACCATGGCCGTCCTTTTATGGGAGGAAACCCTCCTGTGACTCCGCATTCTACACCCACGCGAACCCCGTCGCAGCAGCGGGCTACTTCCTGATCAGTTGGATTACCAGAGAAGTGAAATCCGATCAGGTCAGGGTCGACCAAGATTTCAAGGGCCGATGGCAGCGGCGCGAGCGTGGCAACTGGAAGCATAGTCAGAGACGGATCCTAATTCGATGCCATGTTCTTCCGCATTATTGACAGCCTCCTGGACAATGTCTCCCTGGGCATAGTTGAGCATGAGCGCCGCGAAAGTTTTCTGCAGAGGATCCAAGGACTGGTGCTACGCGCGAAGAGTTTCGAGCGGAACATGCTCAACGTTGGTCTCTTTCCCAAGAGCCCGTTCAAAGATGAGGACAGCATCAAGCTGAGACAACGGTTCCGGGCCTCCCATCTCCAAGACTACATTCTTTCGCGGATAGGTTTTCGTTGTTGCGGCGACCGCAAAATCGGCAACGTCAAAGACCGAGATGTGAAGGGCTAGCAGGGTGCACGGTAAGCGCCACTTCGAGAGCGACTGGACTCACTACCTCGACCAACAGTTCACCAATGGCTTCATCGATCCCACCTCCCGGAACTCGTTGACAGAGAGGCTGGGCATGTTCGATTCCTTGGCGTTGACAAAGATACTCAGGCCACAGCCGGTGAAGGAAATCGATCGGCTCCTCGATCACCACACCTATCAGCAGATCGTATCAATACTGAACGAACGCGGCCTGCACTCGGGAGAAGGAAACTTTACATTCATGACATATTTTCCTTTACAGTTCTCTCGGCTCGCTCAGACTTCCATCCGTCGATCTGTCGCGCTAGTTCGATCAGGTCCGCCACTCGAAACAGCGATCGCCCCGCTGCGAGAGCGTCGAAAGGATCAACAGCGCCGGCGTCAGTCCAGCTTGTCGGTAATGAATGCAGGCGACCAAGCCTGTCCTGGAACCAGACCCTGTCCTCACCCCAGTTCCGGCTGTAGGAAACCAACTCGAACTCCTGCTGGAAAAGCGGATGGTACGGATGTGTTATTCGCAAACGTCGAATCTCAACATCGCCATGCGGCGCAGTTGAACACTCATGCTCATCCGTTCGTGGAAAGGCTAATCGGCACCGTTCGACGGGAGTATTTGGATCACATTTTGTTCTGGACGACAGCAGATCTCGAAAACAAGCTGCTCGATTTCAGGACCTACTTTAACAACCATCGGACGCATGATCCACTGGCAGGACGAACGCCGGATACGTCCGTGTCTCAAATCTCCGCTCGATCCGTTGGCAACCACACTGTCGCGCCCTGTACCAGACGCCGGTGGCCGCCTGATTTATCAGAGACTCGCCCTGGCTGTGGAATTCGGTCGACCTCGGCACAACTTCCAAGAAATCGATTCGCTGTGTTCCTATTGCAACGCGCTTCCCCGATCGGATCGATTCCCTGCTACAGATGCGTTCCGAAAGTGGAACTCATCACACTCTCGCAACGCGATGAGCGGTAAGAATTGGCCCTCCTAGCAATTCGCCAGACACAGGGCTCTCTTTGGCTTCTTGAATGTTGCTGATTTCAAAGGCATTCGCGCCGGATAGCATTTTCGGCAGGGACAAGGTGAGGTGCTGGTTGTATAAGAGCGCAATGCCGATAAGCGGGAGGCGAACTATTCGTAGCGCAATGCGACGATCGGATCGACGCGCATGGCGCGGCGCGCGGGAATCCAGCACGCCAAAATCGCGACGCCAGCTAATAGCGCCACCACGAGGACGAATGTGATTGGATCCGTGGGCGTCACCTCAAATAGCAGGCTGACGAGGAAACGCGTGAGCACCATTGATGCCGCAACTCCGAGAACTATTCCGGTGAGAATGAGAAGCAATCCCTGCCGCAGCAGGAGACCGAGCACCGCGCTGCGCTGCGCACCGAGGGCCCTACGAATACCAATCTCGCGGGTGCGCTGCGCAACACCGTAGGCCGTAACGCCATAGATACCCACCACCGAAAGCAGCAGCGCGATTGTGGCAAACGCTCCAATCAGAACCAGGGCGAACCGGCGTCCCTGGACCGAGAGCACGACGTATGCATCGAGCGGCATGACGCGCGAAAACGGCTGCGTTGCATCCAGCCAATGAATTGTGTGTCGTGCTGCGGATGCGTGCGCGGTGGGCGGCCCCACGGTGCGGAGTACAAACGTCATGTCGGAGTCCGGGAACGGCCACTGCGCGTGCGGGATGTACACCTGCATGTCGGGCGCGGCGTCTAGACCTACATGATGTACGTCGCCCACCAACCCGATCACGGTGAGCCACGGGTGATCGAGCCCGCCGAGTTTCACGCGCTTGCCGAGAGGGTCTTCGCCCGGCCAGATACGCCTGGCCGTGGCTTCATTGATCAGGATCACTCCTGGAGCATCGGCCGTATCGGACGGCACAATATCTCTGCCGCGAAGCAAGCGGATGCGCAACGTCGTAAGAAATCCCGGAGTGATGCAGTACCGCTCGGCGCTTTCGTCCAGTTCGGGATTGGCGTTGATCTTGCCTTCGGCGTGGAAGCCGTAGCGGTCAACGTTGCCACCGAGAGGAATCTGGCTTGTCGCCGCCGCGGACTCCACGCCGGGCAGCGCGCGCAAACGCTCAACAGCATCCGCGAAGAACTGGCGCAGGATTGTATTGTCGCTGTAACGCTGGCCGAGGACGGAGGTTCGCATGGTGAGCACGTGACTTGCGTCGAAGCCCGGTGAAACCGTCAAAAGCCGCGAAAGGCTGCGCAGTAACAAACCGGCACCGACCAACAGAGTCAGCGACAGCGCGACTTCGGACACCACCAGCAACCCACGCAATCGACGACCCGCGCCGCCCGCGCTACCGCGAGTTCCCTCCTTCAGCGATTCGTGGAGGTCGAGCTTCGACAGACGATGCACAGGGGCGAGACCCGTGGCAATCCCAGTGAGCAACGCCGCGCTCGCGGTGAAAACCAGGACGCGCCAATCGAGCCGTACGGCATCGAGCCGCGGCAAATCTCCAGTACCGAGCGCGGCCAGCACACGCGGCGTCCAATACGCCGGAATGAGACCGACCGCGGCACCGAGCAGCGCCAGCACACAGTTTTCCGTGAGCAATTGACACGCCATGCGCCCCCTGGCCGCACCCAACACAGTGCGAACGGCCACTTCGCGCTCGCGGTTCGTGGAACGCGCAAGCAGCAGGTTCGCCAGATTCGCGCAGGCCACGAGCAGCACGAACGAAACCGCGCCCAGCAAAATGTAGAGCGGAGTGCTCGCCTGACCGAGGAGCTGCTCACCCAACGGAGTGAGGATCACTCCTGCCGCGGAATACTCTTTCGGGTAGGCGCGCATCAGCGCCGCAGAAATGGTGTCCATCTCGGCCTTGGCCTGCGCGAAGTCCACGCCGTCACGCACGCGGCCGATGGCGATGAGATGGTGACACGTGCGGCAAGCCCAGGGTTGCGATACGTCATAGCCCAGAACGCGCCAGATTTCCACAGAGCCGCCCCGGGGATCCTGGTTCATCAACGATTCATAACTTGCCGGCAGAACGCCCGCGACGATGTATGACGTGGCGTTCATGGCGATGGATTTACCTACAATGTTTGGATCGGAATTAAATTTTCGACCCCACAGTGAGTGGCTGAGGATTACCACACGAAGCGACGCGGGATTATCTTCTTCCGGCAGAAAATCGCGGCCGAGTTCGGTGTGAATGCCAAGCGTCCGGAAATAATTGCTGGTCACGCGCAAGCCGTTGAGCTGTTCCGGCTCGCCCACTTGCAGCACCGGTTGCCAGGAGGCGTAGAGCGCCAGTTGCCCAAAGCTATGGTTCTGCGCCTTCCAATCGAGGTACGTGGCGTAACCGACGTTGTCTCGCGTGCCGTCGCTGTTTTTTTCCCACACAACAGTCAGGCGATTGGGAGCGTGATAAGGCAGAGGCCGCAGCAGTATTCCGTTCACCACGCTGAAAATTACCGCGTTGGCGCCGATGCCGAGAGCGAGAGTTAATACGGCGACGAGGGTAAAACCGGGGCTCTTGCGGAGCATGCGTAGGCTATGGCGAACGTCCAGGGCGAGGTGCTCGAACCATTCCCAGCCCCACGCCATGTGGCTTTTCTCCCTGAGCGCGGTTACGTTGCCAAATCGACGCCGGGCGGCGGCCCGAGCAGAGTCTGCGGTCATGCCCGACTCAAGATGTTCCTGTTGACGCAACTCCAAATGCAACTGCATCTCTTCTTCGAGGTCTGCGTCGAATTGGCGCCGATGCATGAGCATCCGGAGTCGTCTTGCGACTTCGCGCAGCCAGTTCATGCCAGAACTCCTTTCAGACCCCTTTAATCACACGCGTCGTGCCCCACTTCGCGGTCACCCATCCCTGATGAGCATCCGCTGCAACGCGGGGTACCACGAGCCTTCTTCGACTTGGAGAACGTCATCCGATATCCGCTGGTTAGAATTGGCGATCTCATATCCGACTGGCAACCGCCGCGCTCGTTACTACCAGCTGACTGCAGCAGGCCGCAAACAACTGGGCGTCGAGATGTCGCAGTTCGACCATGCATCTCGCCGGAGCGCGCCAAAGTTCTCAAGATCAGCAGATAGAGTGTTCCGGGAGGAATCTCGTCTCGGTGCAAAACATCACCCGTGGCATAGTTAAACTATGCTAGTGTCGAATGGTTAGCAGTCTCTTGTCAAGGGGATCAGCAGGGGCTTAGGTCCTTACCGAAAATGCTATCCGGCGCGAATTCCTTTGAAATGAACGAGATTCAGGAAGAAGAGACTGAGGCCGCCGTAACCAAGCGATCCTAATGCAACAATGTTACATAAGCGTTGGAAACCCCTGGATGGAATTTTTGCGTACCACAGCCTCTTTCGCGGGCGGCGAAGTCTCCTTCTCGGGAGAATCTCATATAGGTACTAGGAGCAAGATGTCCGGTTTACCGACAATCTGTTACGTCAGTGTTCACAACCGAACAGACACGAATCTCCGCCGCGTCTAGCATCCGTTGAAGGTGTTCACATGCAACCTCAACCGCAGAAAAAAGTGGCCCGAGCAAATAGAATCGAGGGGTCCATTGTTCTGTATCGCTTGGCCGCGAGAAGTCCGTTCAAAGCGAAAAGATCGCCTCTCCGTGCGGAGCCGTGGTGGAGTATGGTCTTCCGGGCCTCGCTCTTTCTACGAACACTGCTTCGTCTTGTTCTTTTCTGTCCCCATCGGCATAAGGGTCCTCCGATAACACTGCGCGAGTCAATCCCATCCAACATACCCGGATGCCGCGCTGTCTATGGGCGAGGAACCTACGTCACTTGCTTGGATTGCGGTCAAAAATTCGCTTACAACCACGAGACCAGGCAAATGGTAGATTTCTGGGGCGTCCATGACGCAGAAGCACAGGCAGCAGTTCGTCAAAGAGTTGATAGATTCTTTTCACCTCTTCGAAATCTCGCTGGATGGGTTGGCAGGCTGAATATGAGGATTCCGATGAATGAGCTTGCCAGATCCGCGCAACGCCTCGGAATTTTGACCAAGGCCCAATGGACTAAGTCTCGACGCTTGATTGCCAGTAAATGGGTACCTCGGTCAGACTTGAGACAAACGCAAACCCGGCCAGAAAACACCTAGCCTGCGGGTGGGAGTGTTTAAGGAGTGTGACGATTCAAGCTTCGCCTTTCTTTGCCTGTCTAGCTGCACCCAATCTTGCACCCAAAACCAAGCTACATCGAACTCGTACCGTTCGGCGCGGGCGAGAGGATTCTAAACCACCGACCTCCAACCCCGAACTATGAACACCAATGGGCGAATAACAATTCGCCAGACACAGGTTGTGAAGACTTCGCCGAAGAGATGGCCGTACCGAAGCAGGGCGGCGAAGTGCGCGGGAGAGCGCTCGGCACGCACCCGCGAATCGGGGGGGACGTACGTCTGCAGTGGATCGGACTGAAAGGCCAACGCGAGCGCTCGGCCTGCGTCCTCAATCTGTGACTCGCTAAGATTGACTACCCCGATCTCAGCCATAGAAGGTTCGGTTCGAACTCAGCTCAAGCCATTCGGTCAGGGCCACGACGCTAGATCACAGTGAATAGATCATCTCACGGGTGCGTAACTCCCGATTAGCATAACCGGAGAAGTCAATTTCAAATGGATGGTTTCGGCGTCAGTAGTCCTGAACGGAGTTCTGGCTTGCGGCTACGAAGCCGCCTTACAGGCGCGTGCAATTTCTTCAATGTGACGATGGTCCGTTCCGCAGCAGCCTCCCAGCACGTTGATTTGCGGATGCCGGCTCAGCAGATCGGCATACTGGCCACCAAGTTCGCGAGGATTGCCGTCGTCGAGGTCGGGCGCCTCATTGAGCTCTGCATGGCTGAGCTTCGAGGCATTGGCGCGAATGCCCCGTAGACGCTTGACCCACGGTTCGCTCGTTGCGATCGCTGTATCGAAATGCGTCGGATGCGCACAATTGATCATGTAATAGGCAGTCCCTTTGTCAGTCGCGGCGTCGACGGCATCGATTGCCTCTCTTAGGCTCTGCCCCGTCGGCAGAGAACCATCCGTCTCCAGCGTGAATGAGATGACAACCGGCAGTCCCGAGGCGCGAGCTGCGCGAACAATCCCGATGGCCTCCGGTGTATTTGTGATCGTCATGGCTGTGACCACGTCTACTTCCGTCTCGCGAAAGACACCAATTTGCTGCCTGTGATAGGCCTCCGCCTCAGTCTCGCTCATGACTTGGCCGGGGTCATATCCGTCACCGCGTGGACCCACGCAGCCGCTGATGACCATTGGTGAGTGCGGCGTTTGGAATTTTTCACGCAGGTCTCGCATCATGGCGACGGCCAGCCGGTTGACGTCGTCCAGTGCCGCGTTCGAATACCCGAGCTTTTCACTCCAATCAGGATTGGCGCGCCAAGTCGGACTTTCCAGAACAAATCCACATCCATTCGTGCAAGCGATTGTGGCGTAGCTGCAATAATACTTGCGCAAAGCGTCCGATCCGGCTTCGTCCTTCAGCAGCCGGAAGGCTGCGAAATAGGGTAGCTCAAGCTTGTCGTGGAAGATCAGCGTCGTCTCGAGTCCACCGTCGGTCAGAAAAATCCCACCATCGAGCTGCGGCAGATGAACGCGGTATTTCGGCATGGCTTATGCTCCGCTTCTATGGAAAAAATCAGCTAGGTAGGTATTGCCGCTGCCTCCACCTTAAATTCAGATGTTCCATCGGACGCATAATTCACTGGAAGGACGAACGCCGGATACGTCCGTGTCTCGACCAATCACAAATTTCCGCTCGATTCGCTGGCAACCGCACTGTCGAGCCCTGTACCAGACGCCGGTGACCGCCTGATTGATCAGAGACTCGCCTTGCTGCAGTATTCGGTCGACCTCTGCAGAACCTCCAAGAAATCGTTCACTGTTTCCCAATCGCAAAGCACTTCCCCGATCGTTTCCCTGCTACCCAGGTGTGATCCTGCGTTCCGAAAGTAAGACTCAGTTCGCACTCACAAGGTGACAAGGGGTAAAAGCGGCCCGCGTAGCAATTCGCCAGGCACAGGTTCACGTCCGGATCAGTGGGCGGCTCGTGGCAAAATTCCCCGGGCCGACCAGCAATCCCGCCGGCCTACTCACCCGGCTGCTTGTTGTACTTCACCCCCACTTCCATCGGCAAAAATGCCTTGCACACCTTGCGATATGTGTGTACATGTGTTCAATCCAGAGTTCAGTGATTGTGCAATGTTTGCAAGTCGCTCCACTTTCGCCGCTCTGCTGTTGTCCTGCCTTACGTGCTGGCTTTCCTGCGGGATTGTATTTGGAGAGATCCCAGAACTTATATCATTGACCGACGATACCTCTAATGATTTCCCGGTGCGCACCGCCGCCTCTGCAGACGGCGTTTACGCTTTTAGCGTAGCAAAGCATGGCGTAATTAGGATTCTGGCGAGGGCAGTGGAGCATCTCGCGTCAGGGCCTCGGAAGAGCACGTTGCAGGACACAACACCGACCCGCTCTGCGCTGTTCATTGTCAATTCCGTCCTCCGTAGATAAACTCTCGCGTCCACTGCGTATCGTATCACCCGCAATGTAGCTCGCTGGGCTGTCGGGGGTGCACAATCAGTGTGCACCTTTCTCCTCGCCTTTGTCGCAACAGTTCAAATGATCCCGTACTTACAGGCACGGCGGACTCATGGGCTACAAGCAGATCTCCTGATTGAACAAAACTCAATTATTTGCAGGGTCGAAGCGGTAAATTAAAGGAGACTCCATTTGACGAACTCTGAAGGTTTTGCCTTAGTTAGAGTTGGAGCAAGAATCGCACAGGGCGTATTTGAAGTCACCAGGACAGTCCCACGGCAGGACAGAGACGTTTTCGCCTCTTCGACAAGGGGGGAACATGGCACG
The DNA here is from genome assembly GCA_963792145.1 of Candidatus Acidiferrales bacterium. Lineage (GTDB taxonomy): Bacteria > Acidobacteriota > Terriglobia > Acidiferrales > UBA7541 > Acidiferrum. The sequence goes on along the minus strand of CAWBVH010000039.1, from coordinate 29,672 downwards.
TTCACCGCGGAAACGGATTGCGCGGCCGATCCGGCCGGGACAGGTTGTGCGGCCCGGACAAGCCGCGCCTGCTGCTGGCCCGGTCGTCCGCGACCGCCGCTACGTCCGCATCGCCGCTTTTGGCGACTCGCTGATGTGGGGGCAAGGCCTCAATCGCAACGACCGCTTCACGGCGCTAATAGCGAAGGAGATCGGGCGGCGGGTCAAACGGATACCTCAAATCGTATACGACCGGTCTAGATCTGGCGCGAAAATCACGGGGAGAGCCACGAAATTCGGGACCGACGCGATACGGTTCGTCGACTACTACCCGCATCTCTTTCCCGGCGGTCGCGGGATAACGGCCTTTCTTTCGCGGACAGGACGCCTGATTATGGTGCTGAACGACGAAGCATAATTTGGAGATGTGGCTATGAGCTCCCTGCGGCCCGGGCAATCCCTTCTTCACTATCGCGTCATCGAAAAGATCGGTCAAGGTGGGATGGGTGAAGTCTATAAGGCGGAAGATCTAAAGCTCGGACGCCAAACCGCTATCAAGCTCTTGCCTTCGGAGGCCGCGCGAGACCAGAAGGCCAGGCAACGCTTTTTGCGTGAAGCTCGATCAGCCTCGGCGCTCAACCATCCGCACATCGTCACCATTCACTCTATTGACGCAGCCGACGGCCTCGACTTTATCGTCATGGAATACATCGAGGGCGAGAGCTTGCGGGCCAAGCTGCAACGCGGGCCGGCGAAGTTGGAGCAGGTGCTGAAGTGGGGGGCGCAGGTGGCAGATGCGTTGGAGGCGGCGCATGGGATCGGGTTGGTCCACCGGGATATCAAGTCCGCCAACATCCTTATCACATCGCGCGGGCAGGCGAAAGTTCTCGACTTCGGTTTGGCCAAAATGATGCGGCCAATGCGAGGCGGTTTGGATACTGAAGCGGCGACCCTCAGCGGCGATCTGACAGATTGGGGCGTCATCGTTGGAACGGTTGCTTATATGTCACCAGAGCAGACGCGCGGCGAGATGCTGGATCCGCGCTCGGACATCTTCTCTGTTGGCGTCGTGCTCTACGAAGCGGCGACAGGGAAACTCCCCTTTAGCGGACCGAGCGCGCTTGCGATCATGCACGAAATCGCGGCGATCGAGGCGGTGCCGCCAAGCGCGGTGCGACGGGAGCTGCCGCGTGAATTTGATTTTGTCATTGAACGCGCCTTGGCGAAAAACAAAGAGCAGCGTTACCGCTCGTCGTCCGAGCTGATGGCTGCCTTGCAAGCACTAAAGGAAGCGGCTTTCGAGCGCCTCCCCATTCTTTCCGCTGAGGCTGAACGTGAGAGCGAGTTGGAGGCTTTCGTCGGTCGAGAGCTTGAAATGAGCAGGCTCGATGAGTTCTTGCGCCAGGCCGTTGACGGCTCAGGCCGTGTTGTTTTCCTGACCGGCGAGCCGGGGATCGGCAAGACCTCGCTTGCCGACGCCTTCCTGCGCCGCGCCCGCGCGCGCCCTACGCTCCTGCTCTCTCGCGGACGCCGCGTTGAGCACTATGGGAAGGGTGAAGCCTACCTGCCGTTTCTCGATGCCATCGGCGCGCTGCTCGCCGGGCCGGGTTCTGAACGAATCGCAACGGCGCTGCGGACTTACGCGCCCACCTGGTGTTTACAATTGCCCGCCGTGTTTGGTTCGAGTGGGGCGCTGGAGCAGTTGCAGCGGGAGACGATTGGCGCGACCAAGGAGCGCATGCTGCGCGAGATGGGTGATGCGCTGATAGCGCTCGCGGCCAGTGCACCTGTGGTGTTGCTGCTGGAGGACCTGCACTGGGCCGATCCGTCGAGCGTGGATCTGCTGCGCTACCTCTGCCATCGGATCGTGAGGCAGCGTGTACTTCTCCTTGGCACCTTTCGGCCTGAGGATGTGGAGTTATGCAATCCGCCGCTCAAGAACTACAGGCGAGAGATGCAGGCACACAAACTGTGCGAGGAGATAGCGCTTCGGCTGCTGGGGGAGGAGCATATCGACAGCTACCTTAACGCGCGCTTCCCCGCGAACGACTTCCCGCCCGAACTGGCCCGGCTCATCCAACGTAAGACTGAAGGCCATCCGCTGTTTGCCACCAGCCTCGTGCAGTTCCTCGCCGAGCGCGGTGATTTGACCAAGACCAATGCACACTGGACGCTCGCGCGAAAGCTCTCGGACATGGATCTGGAAGCCCCTGAGAGCGTGCGGGGCATGATCCGCAAGAAGATTGATGTCCTAGGGGAGGAAGATCGTCGGGCGTTGCAGTACGCAAGCATCGAAGGGGAGGAGTTTACCTCAACAGTAGTGGCCAAACTGCTCGGCGTGGATGATCTGGCGCTGGAGGAACGCCTGGACCGCCTCGACCGCGTTCATCGCTTGATTGACCCGCGCGGCGAAGAGCAATGACCGGATGGCACGCTGGGAGTGCGCTATCGCTTCGCGCACGCGCTTTATCAAAACTTCCTGTACGGAGCTTTAGTCAGCAAAAGACGAATACTGCTGCACCGGCAAGCTGGAGAGCAATTAATCACACACTATGGCGCTGAAGCGTCGCGCATTGCTACGCAGCTTGCGATGCACTTTGAGCGCGGCCGGGATTATGCTCGCGCGATCGAGTACCTGATCCAAGCGGGTGACAACGCCATACGGGTTTTCGCCAACGCCGAGGCCGAGAAGCACTACAGCCACGCTCTCGGTTTAGTTGGGAAGCTTTCTGCTGAGCAACAGACGGAGAAGTACGTTGCTCTCTTCCAGAAACGCGGCACGGTCAATCAAGCCTTGAGCCGGTTCGGCCAAGCAGTGGACGACTTCACGCAGATGCTTAACCGCTCGCGCACGATGGGATCATCTGCGCTGGAAGGTGCCGCTCTCAGCGCGCTGGCCAATGCCCTGTTCTCGTCTCACCGCATGGGTGAGATGCAGGCACGCGCCGACGAGGCTTTGCGTTTGGCCAAAGCGTCGGGAAGCGAGGCCCTGCGGGTGGCCGCGACGGTGCTCATCACGTTGAAGCACATGTGCTACGGTGAGCTAGTCGAAGCCAAGCGGCTGTTCGATGAGGCCATCCACGTTGCCAGGTCCAGCAAAGACAAACACGCCCTGCTTCAGGCGCTGTCGTATCGCGGTTTTGTGCACTTCTTTCAATCCGAGTACAACCGCGCTGGAGAGGTATTTATGGAGGGCCGTGACCTTGCCTTTGAACTGCGCGATGGATATTTCTTGCTCCATTGCCTCTTCGGGTCGGGTATAGCGTGGGCGAATATGGGGCGTATGTCGGAGGCGCTGCGGACGCTCAATGAGGCAGTCGAAATGGCGCAGCGTAACGGTGACCGTTACAACTTGCCAAAAATACTCAACAGCATCGGCTGGATCCACCGCGAGCTGCAAAGCCTCGACGAGGCGCGAAGGAACGACCAGAGCGGCGCTGAGCTCGCGCATGAAAACTGCGTCCTCGAGGCCGAAGCCAATTCTCTAATCAACCTCGGCTATGACTACACAATTGCTGGCGAGAACCAAAAGCCGCTTGCGGTCTTTGGCGAGGTCGAAGCGATCTTTGCGCGCGATGATTGGTTTCGCTGGCGCTACAACATCCGGCTCCAAGCCGGTCAGGCGGAGTACTGGCTCGCGCAGAGCGATCTGGAGCGGGCTGAAGAATATGCACGACGACTGGTCGAAACGGCCGCTCATCACGGAGCGCCCAAGTATATCGCCGTCGCGCACAAGCTGCTTGCCGAAGTGGCCATCGAGCGCGGCGATTTGGCCAATGCGGAGGTGGAACTTAACGGCGCCCTCGATCAGCTGCGAGAATATCCCGCGCTCCTGGTTGCTTGGAGGACTTACGCTACCCTTGGTCGCTTGCGCTCACAGTTGGGCGATGGCCAGGCGGCACGTGAGGCTTTCGCTCGGGCATTGGCCATCATACGCACCATTGCCGGGAATGTCAGTGATGAGGCGCTGCGGACGACCTTCATGAACTCTGCATCGGTTCGCCAGGTCCTGGAGGGCTGTAGATGAAATTTGGGGGCTGTCTACCCGAAAAACCTCGTAGCCTTTGATTTCTAACAATTTAGAAACGTTGTGATGCCTGCCTGCTTCCGGCTATCTTGGAGCATGAAAACATTGAAACTCTTCCTTCTGCCGGTGCTCGAATCCCTCGAATTCGGCTGGCAGGTCAGCCGTTATGCCCTGATCTTTGTCTCGGCCTTCTTCCGGCAACGAACCTCATTGGCATGTGAGATGGTAGCCATTCGAAGTCAGCTCACCTTCTACGAAGAAAATATCCGCCAGAAGAGACAGCCGCGCCCTCGGTTTCACCCGGCGTTTCGCCTCTTGTGGGTGTTGCTGTCGAGGGTGTGGAGCGGATGGAAATCTGCGAGCGAGCTGATGAAACCCAAGACGGTGCTCAAATGGCATGAGCATGCCTTTCTCAAATGGTGGCGCTGGAAATCTCGATGCAAAGGAGGCCGTCCAGCCATCAGCCAGGAAATGCGAGCGTTGATCCGACGTTTGAGTCGCGAGAATGTCCTGTGGAGCGCCGAAACAATCCATGGACACTTGGTGCTACTCGGTTTCGGTCCACCCTGCCCAGACACCATCAGGAAGTATATGGTCAAGCCTAGGGGAGGAACGGACAAGTCCCAAACCTGGCTGACCTTCCTACGAAATCACCTGCAAGTGCCCTGGGCGATGGACTTTTTCACTGTTCCTACTCTGCGCTTTCAAATCCTTTACATCTTTGTGATCTTGAATCATTCCCGTCGCCAGGTCGTGCACTTTGCTGTGACGGCGCATCCGACGATGGCCTGGGTGATCCAGCAACTGCGGGAAGCGATGCCTTTTGGTCAACAACCCACCTATTTGTTCCGTGACAACGATGCAATCTACGGAGACGAGGTGGGCCGGTTTCTAGCGGGAACTGGGATTACAGAAGTCAAAACTGCCCACCGGTGCCCCTGGCAAAATCCATTCGTGGAAAGGTATGGAGGCACCCTGCGGAGAGAGCTGTTGGATCACGTGATTGTTCTTAATGAAGGACACCTGAACCGCTTGTTAAAGGAATTCATTGAAGAATATTACCATCTGGCTCGGCCGCATCAAGGATTGAACGGTGACACCCCTGTTCCTAGCGACAAACCTGAGGTCGGTGTGAGCGGCTTGGTTTCGATGCCCGTGGTCGGCGGTTTACATCACCGCTACATCCGAGTGGCCGCCTAATCTCCTACTCTACCAAACGACCACAAAATAAAATGAAGACGGTTTATCGGGACCAACACTCCAGTACTGAAGCCAACAGTAATAGGGCTGCGTCTTCTGGAGGCCGGCTCGTCCATTCAAGACACACCTTGTGACGTAAGACTCGCGGGCTCACGCGCAGTCTCGGTCTTGCCACTACACTGAACGGCCGCCCCAGAATCAGCCTTCCCCGAAGTTTTTCGGGTGGACATCTGGTAAGTCGACGTACAAATGAAGAACTTTCTTACATAACCGAGCAACTATCCAGGGAGTCATTCTCCGGTAGCGTGCCTCTGGCGAATTGTTATTTCGCGGCGTGAGTGCGCAAAGAATTGCTGGAAATTACCCTACGATAGACGCCGCTCACAACGGGTGTTCAATGGAGACTATTAAAAGCAAATGACAAGCGGAAAACGCGGGGCGAAGTTGCCTCCTGTGGCTGGCGAATTGTTGTTTTGCCCATATTTCCTTAGCATTTCCCTTCCTGCTACGATTCTGCGATAAGTTTCTGTTGCTATGCGTAGTCTCCGGACTTACGGGACCAGGCTCCCACGAGCGCCACGTAAGGAACAACGGTCTTTGATTCGGTCACTTCGGATTGAAGTCTTGCTGATAGTGTGTCGAAATCGCCGAGCGTTTCGAGGGAAACGCTGTGCTTTTGAATTTGTGGGCGCAGACTGCGGAGAAGATCGTAGATCCACAATATAAAGTCCGGCGCACTACCCAGCAGTGTCTCCATTCGCATGGCCGGCGCAGGCAGGCCGGCTTCTTGAAAGTTCCGGTGGAGAGCAACTCCCATTTCTGGATTTGCTCGCGAACGCTGGATGGTCTCGCGGGCGACGGAAACGCATGCGGACCACAGAGGGAGGTGCACGGAAAGCGCGAGCAGCGGAGCGTAAGACACCTCCTGAAACACAATGACGCCTCCTGGACGGATTGCATGAGACAAGCATCGCAGAACTGCAACGGGATCAGGAAGAAACTGCAGAATGAAGCGGCCAACCACGGCGTCAAAAGATCCAACGCTTTGAATCTGGGAAACGTCGCATTCCATAAAACTTGCATTGTGTAAACCGCAGTCCGCGGCCCGGGTTCGCGCCCGGGCGATTGAACGCGGGTCGCGTTCTATTCCCACAACCTCCCCTGACTCGCCGACCAATCTGGCGGCTAACATCGCGACATCGCCGACGCCAGAGCCAATATCCAAAACACGCTGACCGGGGCCAAGTCCTGTTTCACGGAACAATCTCTCCGTTAGAGGAGCGAGAATCACACCCTGGCGGATTAGCCGTTCGTGTTCGGCATCGGTACTGCCAAGAGCGTACTCGGCGGGACTATTCGACATTTTCTTTGAATTGGAATGCTACCACGCCCGATTCACGTCGGTACGAGTTCCGTCGAGATTGCGCCGCAAGGTAATGCACTTGTGTAGCGCGCACCCCATCGCACGAAATGGTAGGGCCGACGGTTTGCCCTGACCGCAACGAAGGGCACTCGAGCCCGCGCTCCTGCCGTAACAGCTTTTCATCTCCGCTCGCTCGCCAAGCGAGGTTCCGTGGGTCCCCGGTCGTGGATCTTCATCCTGTACTTGTCTGAGGCCAGGCAGACGGCCACGAGACCGATGAGAGCGATACCGGCCAGATAAGTCGCGACAGGCCATGAGGCGCCGCGTGCCCATTGAGTGAGTGCGGTGGCGATGATCGGCGCGAGCCCGCCGCCGATCACCCCGGCGCCCTGGTAGCCGAAGGAAATCCCCGAATACCGCAGCTGCACCGGGAACAGCTCCGCAATTAAGACTCCTGTAATTCCGTAGAGTGCCCCCTCGGCGAAAATCCATGCGCTCATTGCGAGCCAGATCAGAGCTGGCCGCCGAGTGTCCACGAGCCAGAAAAAAGGGTAGGACAGGAGGAAAATGCAGGTAGCACTCCAAATCGCCACAGGTCGTTTGCCGACACGGTCGGCGACCCACGCGAACAACAGGATTCCCGCCGTCTGGGCTAAGCCAGCCAGCAAGAGCCCGATGAGAGCCACATTTCGAGGTACACCGAACTGACGGATTATGTATGACGGAGTAAAGGCTATGACGATGTAATGTCCATAAAGGCCGAGGACGACGCCGAAGGCTAGGATCGCGGCGACTCTGTACTCTCGCAACAGATCGAGCAAAGGTATTTTGGACTCGATTCCAAGCTCTTTAATCCGTGAGAAGGCCGGCGACTCCAGAATGCGTAGCCGGATAAAGAGACCCACGGCTATCAGGACAATGCTCAGGAGAAACGGCACCCTCCAGCCCCAGGCGAAGAATTGTTCGTCTGGCAGCGAGGAGAATGCGCTGAACACCGCGGTCGAAAGAATCAGTCCAGCTGGCGAGCCCGTCTGCGGCCAGCTGGCGTAGAAATTGCGGCTCTCCTCAGGAGCGTGTTCAACCGTCATCAACGTCGCGCCGCCCCACTCCCCACCCACGGCCAAGCCTTGCAGGAACCGGAGCACAGTGAGGAGGATCGGAGCAAGCACGCCCACTTGCTCGAAACTCGGTAGGATGCCGACTAGGAAGGTCGACGCACCCATGAGAAGCAGAGTGATCACCAGCATCGCCTTGCGGCCGATCCGATCGCCGAAGTGGCCGAACACAATGCCGCCGACAGGGCGGGCGAAGAAGGCGACGCCGAACGTGGCGAAGGACGCCAGCGTTCCAGCCACTGGGTTGAACCGAGGAAAGAAGAGCTTGGGAAAGACCAGCGCGGCCGCCGTTCCGTACAAGTAGAAGTCGTACCACTCTATGGCGGTCCCGATAAAACTTGCCAAAGCTACCCGCCGGATTGACGAGTGCTGATGCATGAGGTGTCCGCCGCCGAGTGCTTCCATATCTACTCCCGATACTGACCGGGTTCGAAAAACGCCGGTTCTACTTCACCCCAACTGCACGATCAAGTAGCTTTATCGACCGTTAGACCGGCCCCATTTTGCGGCGCTCCGTTCACCGACCAACAGAACTACTGGCATGCAGGGCCCCATAATACAATGATCGCCACGACCCACAGGCTGCCGCGAGCGCCAGAATTGTGTAGCCCCCTCTGCGCCTCTGCATGTGATAGGGTGCTGCAATTTCCGTGCGCGAGAGGAGGAGTGATGAGCGTACAAGGCGGGAGTTCATCAAAACAACGGCCGCTGCCAGCGCGATGTTTGGAACTGCTGGCGCATCGGGATTGGAGGACTTGCAATGGAAACTTTCCATTCCGCTGCTTGTGATTAGCGACGACAAACCACTTACGCCTTTTTCTTCATCTTTTAGCAGGCGTTTTGCCGCGATTTGTCACAATTAGTATGACATTTTTATGACAGTCGGGCCTGACCAGCGGCTGTCAGGATGGCGTCGTACAATGGCAGTGTAGAAGGTTCCCGAGCTTCGGACGTGGGTTCGACCCTGTGGCTGGCGAATTGTTATTTCGCCCATGATTCGTTAGCATTCCCTGCCCTGCTACCATTCTGCGATGCGCCAGCCGGCCGTTCTTTTCATTCATCGGTACCCTGGCCCGCTGCTCGGACCTGGCAGCGTCCGTTCCATACTTGGGGAGTCACTCGTTAAGGACCAGCTTCTGAACATGAATCACTTCCGACAACGTTGCATGAAGGCACGGCCAGACACACCCACCTGTACTATTCAAATCGCCTTTGTTTTATTGACTCACGCTTGTCCAAATTAAGATTTCGATTTGTGAAAGAAAAAAGGCCGAGCATCTGTTAGCTTGAGATTGGGCTCTGGAAAAGCCAATCACAAAACTAAGGAGGCTCAGCCTTGACTCGAGTCAGCAGTATTTTCTCACAAATTTTACAGTTAATCCCTCGCTTTGAATTTGAATCTGCCGTGCGCAAGCATAACGCCGAGCGACATGCCCGGGGTTTTAGTAGTTGGGGTCAGTTCATCGCCATGCTCTTTTGTCAGTTGGGACATGCCCAATCGTTGCGCGAGATTTGCGGAGGCCTGGCCGCCAGCGAAGGAAAACTTCGTCACCTGGGTTTGCCCACGGCTCCGGCTCGCTCTACACTGGCCTACGCCAACGAACATCGGCCTTGGCAGTTGTGCCAAACGGTGTTTGAGCAGCTCCTGGCAAAGTGCCAGACCTTGGCGGCCAGCCAACCAGGAACGAGGAAGAAGAGGAAGTTTCGTTTTAAGAACCCGCTGCTGAGTCTGGATGCCTCGGTGATCGATCTCTGCGCCACGATGTTTGACTGGGCCAAGTTTCGGTTGACGAAAGGGGCGGTGAAGCTGCACTTGCTGCTGGATCATGATGGGTACCTACCGTCTTATGCGGTCATCACCGAGGGTAAGAAGCATGAGGTGCGCGTGGCACGGCAGATGCGCTTCGCGCCGGGAACGATTTTGGTGTTTGACCGCGGTTATACGGACTATGAGTGGTTTGCGAACTTGATCCAGCAAGGAGTTTATTTTGTGACGCGGCTGAAGGAAAACGCAGATTATGGAGTGGTTGAGAACCTCGCCGTTCCGCAGGGGCGGGGCGTGCGGCGCGATCAAGTGATCTTTTTCTACAAATTGGCCAAAGCAGGCATCGATGCGTACTTCCGGCGCATTGAATTCTATGATGAAGAAAACGATCGGGTGCTGGTGTTTCTCGCCAGCCACATGGAGTTGGCGGCAGCCACCATCGCTGCGGTGTACAAGGAACGCTGGCAGATCGAGTTGTTTTTCCGAGCGCTAAAGCAATCATTACGGGTGAAGACCTTTGTAGGAACTTCGGCCAATGCGCTGAAAACCCAACTCTGGACGGCGCTGATCGCCATGTTGCTGGTGAAATACTTACAGTTGAAGTCTAGCTTTGGCTGGTCGCTATCCAATCTCGTGGCGCTGCTGCGACAGCAACTGTTTGTCTATCGTGATCTGTGGACATGGATCGATGATCCCTTCCAGCCTCCGCCGATACCGGCAGGGCTGCCAGAACAGTTGGCCTTGCAGCTCAGCTAAAGGGAGAAAAGATTTGGACAGCAGAAACAATCTCACCTTTCAAAGGCAGCGCCATTACGACATTTCGGGGGAGCGAACTTAGACAGCATCGATCAAAACCCGCACTTGGGAATGGCCAACCTGCCCTCCACGCAGGGAGCCAGAGGGTGAAATATGCTGCGGTTTTGGCGATTACCGAGCCGTGTTCTCAGTTAATTTGGACAGCAATGTTATTGACTAGAAGTGGTGCGCCCGGGGGGATTCGAACTCCCGGCCTTCTGGTTCGTAGCCAATGGAGTCAAAATGCTAAATGCCCTATTTGGCGTCGCTTACGGGCTGGAAACGCTATTCTTCCCTCAATTAGCTGCACCCAATCTTGCACCCAAAACCGGTTATATAGTTGTACCGAACCCTTCATGAGTTCAATCCGAGAAGCCGAGTTCGGTCTGGGTCAAAGGATTTTGCCCAGCCACCCCCTGGTCCCAAGCACCGAAGCGAAACAATCCAAAATGTTGAACCGGCGTTGGATAACTCTACAACTTCCTCCGTTAATCGGACTACTCAGTGCTGTCTCGAGGCTAATATCGTATTCAGACCTTCTATACGAAAGAGATATCCGGTTACGCCGATGTGGTCGCCCAGGTCGAGCAGCTTGTAGAGTTGAAACCCTGTTCTCCAACCGCATCCTGGCGGACATAAATCTGCAGTCGCTCCCATTTTGCTGGAGCTGCGCAAAGCCGGCCTTGCCCTGGCCGCGAATCGCCATCAGCCGCCCGGCACTGAGACATGCACGCGCTCCGTTTCGAGCGTCTCGGCCGAGGCCTCGCCATATCTCGCCCGAATCTCAGGGATGGTATGGATCGTTTTGTACTGGTTGGGATAAGTCTTCTGCCCGAGGGCGGCAATCTGGTTCAGTTTTTCCTGGCGCAGCGCAAACAGCCCGCGCTCAAACTCCGATTCAATCACTCACTTGCCTCGACTGTAGTTCGCAATAACTTCCAGTATAGCGAGCGCGCTGCGACGGGAGGCCGGAGGCGTCGGCCGTGAGTGTTCCCGGGGCAATTGGTGTTTGCACGGCATGGGAACGCAACGAGGCCGTCTACTGCAGGGCCTCCACCGGTTTCGGTCTGCCCGAAAAACCAACCGACTGCCGCAGCGCATCCGCATCCAGCATCTTGCCATCGAGCATGACGACGCGCGTCTGCCGCAGGTCACCGATCGTCTTTTCCGGATCGCCCTCCACCAGCGCCAAGTCGGCTGCCTTGCCCACCTTAATTGAGCCGGTATTAGTGTCCTGCCCAACAAGCCTCGCCGGCACAATGGTGGCGGCGGCCAGCGTTTCGGCGGGTGTGAACCCGGCCTGCTCGTAAATCTCCAGCTCATGCACAATCTCAAGACCGTTTCCGTCAGTGCCGGCGACGATGGGCACACCGGCCTGGTGCATTTTGTTGAGTATCTGGACCATCTTAGCCCAGCTGGCGCGGTAGTCCGCGCGCGTCAGGTCCTTCGGAACGGCGAAGCCGCCTGTACGGAACCCGCGCTCAACCATCGGCGGCAGAGTGCCGACAAAGGGCGCATAAGCGGGTGAAACGTCCCCGTTATCCGGAACGTACAGCCCCTCAAATGCCACCATGGTTGGGTCGGAGTAGATGTGCTTGGCAGCCATCCTGGAGATCAATTCAGTCAGTGCCGGGTCGTTGACATCCATGTCCTTGGCGTAACGGCCGGGAGCCTCAAAGCGGCCGATGCCGTTGTCAGTAGGCAGCACGCTCGCCGGCACCGCCTGCATCACGATCCAGTTGATATGAGTGACCTCGTCGTAGCCATCGTTGACGGCCTCGAGCGGCCGGATTCCCGCCGGGATGTGGCCGTGGACATGCAGCCCCAGCCGGTGAGCTTCGGCGATCGTCGCCGGCAGCCATGCCGGGTTGAAGGTGCCATAGAGCTTCACCCCGGTGAAGCCATTCTCTTTGGCCTTGCGCACCAGCGCGATCGCTTCCTCCTGGCTGGTGGCCACATTGGCTACCTGGGCCGTATATGGTCCTTTGCCATCTATCAGCGAGGAAGGGTAAACATGCGGGAAGATTAGCTTCCCATCCGCCGCCCGTGTGCGCCGGTCGATTGTCAGCTTGTCGCTGTTGCCGGGATCACGCACCGAGGTGACTCCCAGCGAGAGCTCCTGAGGGCCAGTGTAGTCATCGCCGACGTGCATGTGGCAGTCCCACAGCCCGGGAACCAGCGTCTTGCCTTTGCCTTCGATTACCCGCGCGCCGTCGGGAACGACGACGCTGCTTGCCCCGCCGGCGGCGACAATCTTGCCAGCGTTGACGACCACCGTCTGGTCGTCGAGGAAGCGCAGACCATCGGCGTCAAAGAGCTTCACGTGAGTGAATGCGACCGGGCCCGACGGTATTTTTGTCAGCTCTTTGGCAAGAACCGGCGCCTGCGCGGCCATGGCATCGGTCTGCGCCTGCTCCATGCGCTGCAGCTCGCCGGCGTAGGCTTCCGGCAACCAGCCTATTCCGAACGTTAGCGCGAAGAAGCGATCATTGGCGTCTGTCCAAACCGGGATCGGTGTGTTGTTCAGGCCGGTCACCTGCCAAAGCGTAACGGTACGGCGGTTGGCGGCCTGGCCAAGCTCGAGCGTCGTTAACTTGCTGGCGTGCGCCTCGCCGCCGGGCAGGAGCATCAGCGAGTGAGTTGGCGTCGCAAGCAGCGTCTCGACAAACCATGCGGTGAGATCCATCGGCCCCCCATAAGGCAGATAGAAGCGGTTCGCCGCGTCCTTCGCAGAGCCGCTGTCGATCGGGCTCTTCCAACTCGCTGTGCCGTTAACCAAAGTAAATGTTTCGGCCGCGTCGCCGTTGGGTGTAACACCGCGGATCGTGAGCGACTGCGGCGAGCCTGCGACGCCTGGCTTGCCGCTCGAGTCAATCTCCCAGACCTGGCCGCGCAGGTTCATGCTCTCGCGGCCCATGTGGGCGCCGTCCGCGCTAACCCACATCCAGGAGTCGCCATGCTTGCCGCCGGTGGATTCGATGACATAGTGATGAGCACCGGCCGGCGGCTTCGCCAGTTGGTCCTTAGGAGTCTGGGCGAGAAGGACACCGGAAACGGACAGCAGGGCAGTAGGCAACAGAAGTTGGCGCATCGAACCTCCGGGAGTAATAGCTACGCTGATCATGCTACCCGGCGAGCAAGCGCAGCGAAAGCAGAAAGATGTGGCTGGCGAATTGTTATTTCGCCCATAATTCCTTACGATTCCCCGCCCTGTTACCATTCTTCAATGCGTCATTTCCGAGTAGAGGAAAGCACGACGGGCGGTAGGTGTTCCTTGGCTGTATCCGCCGTTTCCAGCTTCGTGCCCGTTTAGGTCCACCATGGCGGCGTCGGCTCTCCCCCCTCACAGATCCCACCGAGCAGGATTACCGCAGTGGGTTCCTCAAGCGTGACTCCCCGCACCAAGCCATGAATGCCGGATACGCGGCTGCAACAAGGGATGTTTCCGTAGGATGGCTGCATATTTCTCCCAGGTCATCCCGTTTCCACGAGTGCGCCGGCTGAGCCACTTATGCCAGGTATGAAGGACTTCCCGAAAGAACCGCCCGATACTCCGGTAGTTCGTCGGTCGCCCGTAATACTGGTAGTGGCCCCGGAGTTTGGCGTTTAGGGTTTTCTGCTGCTTCTCCACCGGCAGGTGGCGGTTCTCCTGGCACCAGTCGGCAATCGCCTTCAGGCCCCGTCGGAACCGCTTCTTCATCGTTCTCACATGCACAGTGAATTTCCCTTTCCGGCTGCGGGCACAGACGTATGTGAAGCCGAGAAAATCGAACGTGGCAGCTTTCTTCCCCTGCCGCTTCGCATTTTCCTCTGCATATCGTCCGAACTCCAGTAGCCGCGTCTTCTCCGGATGGATCGTCAAACCGTGTTTCGCGAACCTCTTTGGTAAGACCTCCATCACCTTTTCCGCGTCTTCCTTGTATTGGAAGCACAGCACGGCATCATCGGCGAAGCGGATCTCGTGAGCCACGCCCCTCAGTCGGGGCTTCACTTCGTTCTCGAACCACTCATCGAGCACATAGTGTAGGTATATGTTTGCCAAAAGCGGACTGATCGTCTGTCCTTGGCCCGTACCTGTTTCGCTCAAGAAAAGCCTGCCCTCTTCAATGACACCAACCTGTATCCACTTCGTATCAAGCAAAGCACGCTTCCATCGCGGACTCGCTTCTCGATCATTTCCATGAGTTGTTCCCGCACGATGGAATCAAAGTACGCGGTAACATCAATTTCCAGGATCCATCCCGTGGGCCGAGTGCAGATGACTCGCCCCATTTCGTCCAGCGCTTGGTGCTGCCCTCTTCCGGGTCGGAACCCGTACGAGCAGTCGAGAAAATCCTGCTCATAAATGGCATTCAGTATTTCGACCATCGCCTTCTGCACGATCTTGTCCTCCAGGGCGGGAATCGAGATGGGTCTCTGCTTCCCGTTTTCCTTGGGGATATAGACTCTGCGCAAAGGTTGGGCCTGATACTTGCCATTCTTGAGCCTCTCGTGGAGAGCTTGGATGTTTCCCGCGACGCCCCGTTCGTATTCCTCGTACGTGACGCCGTCCACTCCCGCGCTGGCTTTCTTTCGTAATCCTCGGAATGCCGCATACAACGCTCCGAACGTGATCATGTGAGCGATCGAATAGAATTGTCGCTTTGCATCCTCCTTGGCTAGTTCAGTTAATCTGTCGATTTGTGTGGACATAGTTCCTCGAGTTCTGAGTCTCGCTTATGTTTCCTTCAACAGATACGTCACCTTGTTCCCCCCTTCCCTCCAGTGGATACCGTGGCCGCTCCTTTCGGAAGCCCTGCGGTTCTCCACCTTCACAGGTACATATGGGGTCGTAAGACTGCTCCTCCATCCGTCCTCGGTCGCCTACGGTCTCCCTTGGCATCCGTCTTACCCCTCTTGCGAGAGGAGATGGCGAGCTCTCCTAGGTTCATGGGAAATCCCCTTAGAAACATGCCCTGAGCTAGAGACTCCGGCGATCCCGGGCCGCCCTTCGCAATTGCGGTCGTACCCGGATGCTGCCTTCCGCTCGACGAACGGCGTTGGCATCGCAACGATTAAAGGATTTCGGAGCTGAACCTTCACGGCCTGCTTCCTTGCTGTGTACGCTTCGCACCCACCCGTCACCCGGTGAATGGCAACACTCGCTACCGGCCTGCTCGCTAGCTTTGGCCGGACGGGACTTACACCCGCTGGATTTCATTAAGTGGTTTCACCTACTTCATTTCTGGTTCCTCCTCTTCCATGCTTTCCCTAGCGCGATCGTCGTCCTTTTCATCGCGTGGCTGGCGAATTGTTATTTCGGCCATAATTCCTTACGATTCCCCTTCACACAGTTCTTTTTTGCCGAAGCTGGTCGAGTCCTACAGATGCGACCTAACGCAGGACTCTCTGAGCCAGGAACGTCGAAAAAGAGAGAATGAGAAGCAGAGCTGCCCTCGCTCTCTTGTAGTGCGGCATGTCGGGATGAGTCCCGTAAACTGTCATGACCTTCAGGTCGTACCAGGGATTCAAGTAGCACGCGAAGCGTTTCATATTTGTCCTTTCGAGAGAGCGCTTTCGGGCTCTCGACGTCGATGCTGCAGGAAAAGATCACCATCGTCCACACCTTACAACACGCGCTCTCAGAGCGGCGGTTTTCTACTGAGACGGAGACGGCGGTGATCCAGAGGTGATCCCGAAGGTGCGCCGAAGACATACCCCTCCCCAGTAGCATCGCAAATCGCCAGTGTTTTATTGAGTGAAATGGTGCGCCCGGGGGATTCGAACTCCCGACCTTCTGGTTCGTAGCCGCTCGTCTCCAAGTCAGCCGCCACCGCGTCGCGCCCGTCGTTGGCCTGGCCCTCCGCTTCGCCCTAAACGCTCCGCCCTTCGGGCTCCGCAGGGCTGCGCTCCGGACCAAGCCAACAAACAGGGGGATAGCGTAGGTCGAGCGAGATGGGAATCCTCGTTCCTGGAGCCCCCTGGCACGAGATTTTTCGAGGAAAACCACTAGGAAAGAAATAAAGAGTCAGAAAACAAAAAGGGGACATTTTAAACGAGGTAACGAAGGGGACATTTTTAAAGAGCTTTGACATATAGAAAATGTATGATGTTGTACCTCGATGATAATGTCCCCTTTTGTCCTCGATAGAAATGTCCCCTTAATAGGACCTCCAGAAGGAGGTCACATTGGGGCGGACAGAGATGAGCAAGCGGGAGTTGGGAAGGATCGAGGTGCTGGCGCGGGTGCGAAGCAAGCAGCTGCAGGTAGTAGATGCGGGGAGGCTGATGCGCGTGAGCTACCGGCAGGCGAAGCGGCTATGGAAGCGGTATCGAGAGGAAGGTGCCAAGGGTCTGAAGCACCGCAGCGCGGGACGGCCGTCGCATCGTGCTCACGAGCCGAAGTTTCGGCGGAAGGTGTTGCAGTTGGTACGGAAAAAATACGGCGGGCTGGTGGGCGAACGGTTTGGGCCGACGCTGGCGGCGGAGCACTTGGAATCCGAGGATAGGCTGAAGGTCGATGCCGAAACGCTGCGACGCTGGATGCTGGCGGAAGGGTTGTGGAGTCGGGAGCGGAAGCGTCGAACCCACCGTCGGCGGCGCGAGCGCAAGGAGCACTTTGGGGAGTTGGTGCAGATGGACGGGAGCTTTCACGCGTGGCTGGAGGAGCGCGGCCCGGAGGGGTGTTTGATCGACATGATCGATGACGCCACCAACACGACGTGGGCACAACTGGGTGAGCAAGAGACGATCTGGGCAGTGGCCGATACGCTGCGCGTGTGGATCGAGCGCAACGGGGTGCCGCTGGCGCTGTACGTGGACTGGAAGAATCTGTACAAGCGGCCGGCCACGCCCGGCGAACGCTTGCGCGGAGAGGAGCCGATCACGCAGTTTGGCCGGATGTGCGCGAAGTTAGATATCGAGGTGATCGCCGCCAGTTCCCCGCAGGCGAAGGGGCGCGTGGAGCGGGTTCATGGCACGCATCAGGACCGCTTGGTGAAAAAACTGCGGCGGAAGGAGATCAGCAGTCACGAACACGCCAACGTGTATCTAGAGCGGGACTATTTGCCGGAACACAACCGGCGTTTCGCGCGGGCGGCCGCCAGTCCGGAGGACTATCACCGTCGCGCGCCGCGCGCTGCCGAACTGGACCAAGTTTTCCGGCTCGAGAGCGAACGCACGATTAGCGAAGACTGGGTGGTGCGCTACGACAACCGGTTTTTTCAGCTCGAGCCGCAGAGTCGCCATTACGCGCCAGCTCAGGGGAAAGTATTGGTGTGCGAAGGGCGGTACGGCAACATCGCCATCGAGTATCGAGGCCGCGCGCTGCGGGGGAAGGAGATTCCGGCACCCCGCAAGCCGAGTGGGGAGGTCAAGCGGGCCAGTCAGCCAGTTCCGCCGACGGCCAAAAAGAAGTGGGTGCCGCCAGCGAATCACCCGTGGCGAGAGGCGACTCGCCGAGCGATGGAGAAGCGCGTGTCCAAGGAGGCCGTCGCAACCCGGCCGTTGTTGGCCTGGCCCTCCGCTGCGCCCTAAACGCTCCGCCCTTCGGGCTCCGCAGGACTGCGCTCCGGACCAGGCCAACAGGGCGGCCAAAAACAGGGGATGCTGTAGGTCGACCGAGATAGGAATCGTCGTTCCTAGGACACCCTAGCGCGAAATTCTTCGAGGAAAACGGGGATCGGGCACAAGGAAAGAAAAAAGAGGGCGAACCAGAAAACAAAAAGGGGACATTTTAAACGAGGTAATGAAGGGGACATTTTTAAAGAGCTTTGACATATAGAAAATGTATGATTGACAATTCGGTACCCAGGGTGTAAGTAACGACCTTCAAAAGCGAACCGCAGGCCTGTTGCGGGCGCTCACCTCGAAAAGTGGAAATTTTGAGAACCGCGCCGCCAAACGGTAAGGAGACAGTTCTGTGAGAACCTCGAAGAGTGGATTCGTGGTGTTGTGCATGGCTCTGGGAATGATTCCGAGCGCCATGGCTCAGACCTCAACCGAGGCGACTGCGCCGCATCCTGGAATACCTTATCCAAACGCACGGACGCCGAAGGCGGTCGATATGGGCGTCCTCAAGGATCAGGCGGAGGAAGCGCCGATGTCGGTGACGATTGCGCTTAGCCTGCCCGAGCTGAACAAGGCAGAGGAACTGCTGAATTCGCTGCATACGCCCGGGAATCCGCAGTATCACCAGTTTCTGACCGCAGATGAGTTCGCAGCGCGATTCGCTCCGAAGAATGCCACCGTTGCTAAAGTGATTGCAGGCCTGGCGAAATACGGTCTGACGGCGGAACGGACTAGCGCGACGACGCTGAAAGTGACCGGGCAGCCGGCAGACATGGAACGCGCGTTTGCGGTGAGCCTGCACAGGTACGAAGTGCCTCCGCACGGGAGGGCGATGGGATACACATTCCATGCACCGACGAGTCATCCAACGATTCCCGGGGAAATTTCGGGATCAGTGGCGGCGGTGGTTGGTCTCGATAGCCGTCCCAGTCTTCGCCCCATGCATGATGTCGCTCCCCCGAAGCTGGCGAAGCAACGAGCAGCGGTGCCGTCGACATCCGCAGGCAATACACCGGGGTTCTGGACGGTGACGGACTTTGCGAATCACTACAATGTCCAACCGCTGTACAACCGAGGGGTAACGGGGAAAGGCCGCACACTGGGAATCATAACGTTGGCGAGCTTTACACCGAGCGATGCGTTTGCGTACTGGAGCGCGCTGGGGCTATCGGTGGATGGGAACCGCATACATATCGTGAACGTCGATGGAGGTCCGGGAGCGCCGAGCGACATGTCGGGATCCGACGAGACCACGCTGGACGTGGAACAGTCCGGAGGAATTGCTCCGGGAGCAAAGGTGATTGTGTATCAGTCACCGAACACGAACCAGGGATTCGTGGACGTTTTTGCGGCGGCGATCGATAGCAATAAGGCGCAGAGTCTCTCAACGAGTTGGGGATTCTGGGAATGGTATCAAAACCTGGAAAACTCTCCGGTAACTGACCCGACGACAGGGAAGACGGTGGGAATTACGCAAGCGTTTCACGAATTGCTGGTGCGGGCGGCAATTCAAGGGCAGACGGTTTTTACGGCGTCGGGCGACGGCGGGGCCTACGATGTAAACCGCGATTTTGGTTGCGCGCCACCCGACTGCAGCGCGACGTTAAGTGTGGATAACCCGGCGAGCGACACGGCAATAACAGCGGCGGGCGGGACGACGTTGGCGGGCACGCAAGAATATTGCCTGAATGCGGCATGTACACCGCCGTTCTTTGTGGTGAACATACCGCGCGAGAGAATCTGGGGATGGGACTATCTGGAAGGATTGTGCAGTGCAGTCGGTGTGCCCGACCCGATCGCGTGCGGAATATTCCCCGGCGGAAGCGGCGGGGGAGTGAGCATTCTGTTTGGCAAGCCCTTGTACCAATATTTTCTTCCGGGTGTGCAACGGAGTCAACCGGGACAGAATTGGGTCCTCGAAGGCGAGTTGGTGTACAAATTACCGGCGAATTTTCCTGGAAGGAACGTGCCGGACGTATCGTTCAACGCAGATCCGGAAACGGGGTACGTGGTTTACTACACGTCGGACCAGTTCGGATTCGGGATTGATGCATTCTTTGGTGGCACGAGTTTTGTGGCGCCGCAACTGAACGGCATTTCCGCACTGTTTGGCGAATATTTGCACGACAGCCGGATCGGATTGCTGAACTTCCCACTGTATGGTTTGGCGCTAACGGGACAGGCGTACAAGAAACCGGGTGCGCCGCTGCACGCAATCGTTGACGGAGACAACTGGTTCTATTCCGGGCGGAACGGGTACAGTCCCGCGGCGGGCCTTGGCGTGATGGATGTGGCGAATTTCGCGGAGGCGCTGCGCGATTTGTTCTAGTTTCCAAAAGGCTTGGGATGCTTGTGGATCTCAATCTTGCTGTTCGTCTGGCAAAATGTGCTTGTGTTCGTGGTTTTACCGTCCGCCACGTGGCGCCAGTTAGCGGCCTGGCTGATTGCGTAGAGAATTGCTGCTAGAAAGACAACTCAGGTGTGGCTGGCGAATTGTTATTTCGCCCATAATTCCTTACGATTCCCCGCCCTGCTACCATTCTTCAATGCGTCATCTCTTCGTCCTTTTCATCCACCTAATCGCCGTCCTGACCCAGTTGTTCCAACCTGGCGGCGTCCGTTCCCTCGTTGCCGAGTCCCTTCTGCTCAAACACCAGCTCCTGATAACCGCCCTGGGCTCCGGGGCGTCTTTGCCCAAGGCTAAATACGTACGGGACCGCTGATAGTAGGCAAAATAGTTGTGCAGCGTTCGCCGCAACGATCTCTCATTCCACACGATAACGTGGTCCAGGCACTCGCGTCGGATGGAGCCACCAGTCGTTCCGCAAACGGATTTTGCCAGGGGGATCGCGGCGCCGATCGTGCCGCCGATTGTCGCCGCGCCTAGGCCGATTTTCGCGCGTCAGTTGAGCGACTGTCCCTACCGACCCCTAAATCTACAGATTCTGGCGCCATTGACGCAAAACGATCCTTTTCACAACCGCAACAGATTTCGGGAGATGCCCGCGCGCTATGCGAAGCAGCACCCAATTATGCTGGCTGCGTTGACGCATGGTCGGTGCAGCCGATTGAGCGCGCACGCCACTCGGCCCGTCTTGTAGGCAATTGGGAACCACCCTATACTTCTTATGAACGAACTTGGTTGTTTGGTTGTGGCGCCTCGCACACTGATTGTTCCGCTGTTTGTAAAGTTAAAAGGAACCCCGTGAAACAGGGTTTGGAAAACAGAAAAAGGTGCATTCATGGCGCTATTCTTTTTCTGATCGCTGTGATGGCCCTTATTTTGGGCGCAGATTCGGGTTGGGCCAAGCCGCAACAGAACTCGTTGCACGCCAAGCTGCCTACGGCGCCCGGGCGTTTAGATACTTTGGGCAAGGTGAGCTTTCCCACATCGTGCTCCCCGCGCGTACAGAGCCAGATCGAAGAAGGCGTGGCCCTGCTGCACTCGTTTCAATACTGGCAGGCAGAAAGCAGGTTCGCCGAGGTTATCCAAGCAGGAACCGCAATGCCGTTTGGCCAAAAAACTCGTCGGGCCGCTGCCCCACGCATAAACCTCACTTCAAGCACAGGTTCATGATAAATCAGGCTCGGTAGACCCTGTGCTTGGGCCAGACCGCAAACATCCTTATATTTATGTAAGATTGCCAGACACGTACTCGCTGTCCCTACCTCACGCCGCGTCCCGCTCGTAGTACTTCAGGAGACCGCCCAGCCGCTCCCGACACCACACCGCTGCCTTTCTATCTCTTGCTCCTTCCCTCTTCAGAGGAAACAAAATCAGATTCTCTTTGCCCTGGTGGTTGCGCTCCTCGTGATACAACTCGACAACGCAACACCCATAATATTGAATCGCGAGAAGTCAGTCATCTTTGGCACCCTTGGTACGCTCGCGCTGTGGCTGTTCACGAAACCTTCACCAGAAATGGACGAGCTGTGTTTCAGTGTGGCCTCGATGAGAAACCAGGAGCTCGGCTCCTGGAGATCCCACAATGGATGTTCGATTCGGTGGTCTGCCGCCGTATGCGCCTGGCGACGGTGCCCACGGTCAGCTGCGGTGCGTTGCTGGATTTGAAGGCCCTGCTTCGATGTGCGTCGATTCCTGACAGTGACATTGTGCTACAAGGTCAGCATCATTCCTTGCTATCTCCAGGAGGTGCTGATGCGAAAATCACTAACCCAACAGAGAGTCGCTCAATTCAAACTGTTTCATCCACCCCAGAAGCGTCCGTCTTGGCAGTTGCTGCCTCGGGAAGTCAGAGGGAAAGCAGAAAGGTTGCTGGCGCGACTGCTGCGCGAGCACATCGGAAGAGTTCACGTCTCCGGCAGCAAAAAGGGGGCGGGCGATGAGTGACAAGATCAAGCCACACCATCTCGAGCGAAAGGCGATTCTGTATATTCGCCAGTCCACCGCATACCAGGTCAGTCACAATCTGGAAAGTCAGAAGTTGCAGTATTTCATGCAAGATCGCTTGCAGCAGTTGGGGTGGCGCGAGATCGAAGTTGTGGATGAAGATCTGGGTCGGTCGGCGGCCGGGACGGTCACGCGTGCGGGATTCGAGCGCATGGTGGCGGCAGTGTGTCTCGGCAAGGTGGGAGCCGTGGCGGCTCGGGAGGTGTCTCGCTTTGCGCGCAACAGCCGGGAGTGGCAGCAATTGGTGGAAGTCTGCCGGATCGTGGACACACTGTTGATCGACCAAGAGACCGTCTATAGTCCGCGACAAAGCAATGATCGCTTACTGTTGGGACTGAAGGGTAGTTTGAACGAATACGAACTGGACTTGTTGCGCCAGCGTTCGGTCGAGGCGCGGCGCGAAAAAGCACGGCGAGGCGAACTGCTGGTGACCGCAGCGGTCGGTTACTTGAAAAGCGAAGAACAACATTGGGAAAAAGATCCGGACCGCCGTGTGCAGGAAGCCGTCCTGTTGGTATTTCGCAAATTTCTCGAACTCGGAACGGCTCGTCAAACCTTGCTATGGTTCCTGGAGCACGATCTGCAATTTCCTGTGTACACCCGGCAAGGAGAGACCTGTTGGAAACGTCCTTCCTACGCAACGATCTATCGAATTCTGACCAACCCGGTTTACGGCGGTGCCTATGCCTACGGTAAAACAGAACACACAATGCGCTATGAAAACGGCGAGCCACACCGTGGTATTCGACGCAAACCGAGGGAGCAGTGGCTGGCCTTACTTCCGAATTCCCATGAGGGCTATGTGAGTTGGGAACAATTTCAGCAGATTCAACAAGCCATCGCGGAAAATGTTCGCGGGAGTGGGGCATCGGGCGCCGTGCAAGGCGGTGCCGCTTTGCTGGCCGGTCTGTTGCGTTGCCGGCGGTGTGGTCGTAAGCTGACCGTGTTGTACACCGGCAACCACCACGTACTCCGTTATGCATGTCATCGAGGCTGGCTGGACAGTGGGCAACCGCGTTGTATTGCATTCGGCGGGATGAGCGTAGACGAAACCATCGCCAAAGAGGTGCTGTGCGTGGCACAACCTGCGGCAGTGGAAGCGGCGCTATTGGCGAGCGAAGAAGAAACCCGTAAGCAGGACGACGTCCTGGACGCATGGAGACGAGACCTGGAAGCGGCACGCTATGCGGCGCAGCGTGCCCAGAGGCAGTACGATGCCGCGGATCCGCAAAACCGCCTCGTGGCCGACGAATTGGAGCGTCGCTGGAATCAAGCTTTGCAGCGAGTGCAAGAGATCGAACTGCGCATCGAGCAACATGTCCACGGTCAAGGGAAAACCACGACACCAACACGAGAGGAATTTGAGGATCTCGCAGCGAAACTGGAGGCCGTGTGGAATTGTCCGGACGCTGATATTCGTCTAAAGAAACGAATTGTTCGAACGCTGATCCATGAGGTTGTCGTGGATGTGGATCCATCGGCGGGTGAAGTCATTCTGGTCGTTCACTGGAAGGGTGGCGTGCACACGGAGTTGCGTTTGCCCAGGCGGCGGCGTGGGCAAAATAGCGCGCACACATCGAAAGCGATTATCGATACCGTGAGAGTGTTGACGCGAATCTGTCCGGATGAAGTGATCGCTGGAGTGCTCAATCGAAATGGCCTGTTGACCGGGCGCGGCAATCGCTGGACGCAGGAACGAGTCAGTGCGCTGCGATGTCATCACGCCATTCCTTGTTACGATGCCGACAAGTGTGAGGCGGAAGGGTGGATGAACCTCACGGAAGCAGCCAATTCGTTAGGCGTGAATGCCAGAACACTTCGGCTGGCGGTCGAACGAGGTGAGATAGAAGCAGAGCATCCCTTGGACGACGGCCCTTGGATTTTTAATCGACGCGCAATAGAAACGGAGGCTGCAGCACAGTTCCGCGCACGTGTCCGAGGCAGCAATCGAAACCCCGCAATACCAACTTCTAAACAGAGTACACTCGGTTTTTCAACCACATAGCGAGGTGGGGCAGTATGAAACGCACTTGTAATGCACAATGTATTGCTGCAAAGCTCGTCGCAGCGAAGACTCTCCGAACAGGATGAGCCTCGAGAGGCATTCCTCTTTCACCGATCTCACCCAGCGCTCCGCGAATGAATTCAAGTTCGGGCTCCTCGCTGGCAAACGAATCGTTTTGATACTTCCCGATTCGATCAGTTCACGAAAGGACGCACAGAACTTCCTATCCCGGTCATGCAACAGGTAGCGGCAACCTCTCAGAAATCCCCACTCCTCCATGGTTGCATTTCGTGCTTGCTGTTCCATCCACTCCTGGCTCGGGTAGGGCGTCATTCCTGCCAAGCTCACCCGCCGACTCTCCAAGCGAATGAAAAACAGGACATAGTACGTAACCAAGCCTTTCAGGGTAAGGACTTCCACAGTGAAAAGATCCGTCCCCACCAGAACTTCCATGTGTGAACGGATATAGTCTTTCCAGCAGATGGCCTGTTTTCTCTTCGGGGCAGGAGAGAGGCCATGCCGCCGGAGAATTGCCCACCGTCTGATGCGACA
Organism: Candidatus Acidiferrales bacterium; assembly: GCA_963792145.1. GTDB lineage: Bacteria > Acidobacteriota > Terriglobia > Acidiferrales > UBA7541 > Acidiferrum. The sequence continues at coordinate 4,912 of CAWBVH010000039.1, read as the reverse complement.
ACTGGTTTCCTAGATTCTTCAAAGCCCCCACGATGCGATCGTAGCCCCAGCTCGGATTTTCTTTCGCCATCTGCAGGACTAACCGTTCTGCTTCTTCATCCATCCGCGGTCAACCGACTCGTTGGCGAAACTTCGATCCATCGAATTTGTTGGTGATGAGCTTTCGGTACCAGGCCAGCAGCGTATCCGGCTTCGCGACCGCCGCCAATTCTTCCAAGGCTTTCCGTCCGAGCCGCTGGGCGATCTCAGCCAATGTAGCCTTTTCACCTTCTGAAAGCAGCAGTCGACCCTTGATCTGACCTCTCAAGATCCGGTTCTCTGCCCCAAGATATTCGTTCCGCAACAGGAGTTCTTGATCGACCGTTCCGGTGGCGTAGGCCACCATCCGCGCCCAAAGCATCTTGGATTCCCACTGAATCTGCAATCCTGTGAAAGCGAGATTGTAGACGCTGTTTTTCAGTCGGAGAAGTCCATTCGAGGTGAGGCTGTGGAAAGCTGCAAGTTACGCTATTTCAACTCGTTTGAGTTTTTTGACCTTACGGGATGTTCCGGGTGACTCCAGCCTACTCCAGCTTGCTCCAGCCTAAAGAATCAACAAAATAACCACGTTCGATTCGTACCGAGTTGTACCCATTGGTACGGAGTTCACGGACAAAACACGGACAAGTGCGTTTATTAGCTGGCGCGGTTCCCCTTAGCTTCCTGCTTGACGCGTCGAGTCAGCAGCTCGTGTCGGGGGCGACTGCTGCTGGGAATATTTTAGGCTTGATTCCCAGAAAATCCGTGAACAGGATTGGTTAATCGAAGAAAAAGAAGTGGGGGTTTTTGATTGTTACTTGTAGTAAAACTGCGTTTACGTCTTCGATGGTCCCGGAAATGCCGACAGGGGTCCCTCTATGAATTGTTCTGAGACGAGGGGCATCTGCAATATTGAAGTGGCAAATAAATTTCAAATCATCAATCATTTGCCCCGGCTCATATGGATTAAAAAAAGCGGTTGTATCAGGACTATCGAAGAAAGGAAGGCCAATTGTTATGAACCAACTACGCCAAGAGATTTCAATTCCATCATAAATCTTCACCGGTTCATGCCGTTTTTGATATGGAGTAAGTCTACTTACATATTGGGCTATTTCATTCGGTGAGGGCTTCGTCTCAACAAACTTAGAAGGTCTAATCCGGGTGACTAGACAGGTTTTGGTAGGCGGGGCGTCTTCTTGAGGTATCGCCCAATTAGTAATGCTCTGTGAGATGGTCTTCACTTTAGCCGTTGGAGAGAGTTTGATAGCCGGTTCTGTTGATGTTTCCCTCAAGCGTTGGTTGTCCAATTTACCTCTGAGTTTAGCCGCTTCTAGCTCTTTCTTCATGTTTCGAACTTCTGGTGTGAAAAATTGTGGCTTGAGCTGGGACGACAATTGAGGTTTTGTATCCTCAAGTTTCGGGGCAGCTTCTTTCTTCTTCGGCACAAATACATAGGTCTTCAACAAATAACCAATTGTACCGACGAAAGCCGTAAGTAGGGTGGGAACCCACGCAGCCGGATTGTTAAAGAACCACCCCATTTTCAAAGTCTATCACTAACAAATCTGCCCAAAAGCACATGTGCCCCCAACGGCAATCCGCCGAAGAGGGCTTTTTTGTTGACCCTTACACGCAACGCTATATGCTTGCGGCGTTATGGGAATGCGAGGTGAACCTGTGGCTGGCGAATTGCTATTTCGCCCGTGATTCCTCAGGAGTCCCCCTCAGTGGTCAGGTCAAAAGCGGCCAACGGTGGTCAGGTCAAATCCGGCCAACGGATGTGGCCCGGGACTTAGATGTTGTACTCTGCGATTCGCTTTCCTTACAAGTCTAATCTCCGAGATTTCGAGATGGAGGGCCATTTCCTCCTCGAAGCCCGAAAAAATCTCGTTTGTAGGACCGTGGCTGCATTTTCTCGAGGTCTCCCATAGTTCAGGTCGTGGCTTTCCGGCTAGTTTTCGGCGCGGGGCTCATTGTTCCGCCGGCAACTTGGTCCTCCAACTCCGCGGTCCGCATTTGAGGATATGGCCGTGGTGGAGAAGGCGGTCGAGCATCGCGGTGACCGCCGCGCTGTCGCCGAGCAGTTTTCCCCAGTCCTCGACCGGGCGGTTCGAGGTGACCAACGTGCTGGTGCGTTCGTAACGGCGCATGACGATCTCTAGCAACTCTTCTGCCGCTGTGGGCCCTAACTTGCGCATCCCCAAATCATCGATGATGAGCAGCGGCACGGTGGACAGCAGTTCCATGTGCTCTTTGCGTTTTCCGTCCAGGGCCGCTTCGGCGATTTCCTCGAGCAGGACGTGCGCCTCCCGGTAGATCACCCGATAGCCCTGGCCGATGACCGCCTGCCCGATGGCCTGGGCCAGATGGCTCTTGCCGGTGCCGGGCGGACCCAGAAAAAGTGCATCTTCGCGGCGAGCGATGAATGTGGCCGTCGCCAGATCGAAGACCAGGCTCCGATTCATCTTCTTGTTGAAGTTGAAATCGAAATTGTCGAGCGTCACCTGCGGGTCGCGAAATTGCGCTTGTTTCCGGCGCCGTTCCAGCAGTCGGTCGCTGCGACGAGTCAGTTCATCGGATACCAGACAGGAAAGGAAGTCGATGGGGGCCATCGGTTCCGTTTGTGCTTGCTGCAGGCGTGTCTCTAGCACCGCAGCGATGCCGCCGAGACGTAGTTGCCGTAAGTAACGATTCAACTCGATCAGATTCATTCTGGTTGCTCCTTGATTTTGAGATTGATGAAATCGCGATACTCAGTGAGCTCGCGAATTAGGGGATCGATCTGGCGCAAAAACATTTGCGGGTGTGGGCGGCGCTCCAGATAACAGCGCACGAAGCGGTGTTCCGCAACGCCGATGTCCAGAGCGGTGGCGCAGGCGTCTTCGACCGCGGCTGCCCCGTATTTCTTGATCAGGGAAAGCACTCCCAGGATGCGGCGGATGCCCGTCTCGGCTTGCCGCTGATAGATCAACTGGCAGAGCTTGCCGATCTGGGTTCCCGCGTGTTCGGCGCGCCGCAAGAGTTGCGCTGTGCTCAGCGGCATTTTCTTGGGGTGGTCTTCTTCCCGGATGCGATATCCGCCACGTTTCTGACGCAGGTGCTCGCGAAGAAGTTGGTTGGTATTCGGATGGAGGATGCGCACGTTTTTTTTTTTTTTTTTTTTTTTTTTTTTTTTTTTTTTTTTTTTTTTTTTTTTTTTTTTTTTTTTTTTTTTTTTTTTTTTTTTTTTTTTTTTTTTTTTTTACGACCACGGCTCGTTCGTAATCTGTCGGGCGGATTTTTCAGTCCGACCCAACCATCTCTCCGATCAAAACTTCGACCATGATTACTACTTCAAACTCCCTTTGCAGGGAGCGGGATGCCCAATCAGATGGACGACGTCCTACTTCACGCCATGGACGGTTCCGAGCTTTCCCGCGTTCGAACCGAATTCAACCAACTGCGAATATTGCCAATTGTTTCGCCACATCCAGTACAACCGAACAGCGAGTTTTCTGGCCATGGCCACTTTGGCAATTCTTTTTTCCCGGCGCATCATCAGGTGTGCATACCGACGTCGCCAGTCCGGGTTGCACCGTGCGGCTGCTTGCGCTGCTTCTACCAGCAAAAAGCGGAGTAGAGAATTGCCCTGCTTGCTGATATGTCCCAATCGCTGTTTGCCGGCACTGGAGTTCTCGCACGGAATGAGCCCTGTGTAGCTGCCAATCTGCTTGCCACAGGGAAACCGATCCGGCGTCCCAATAACCAAAACGTAGGCCAGCCCCGTAATGGGTCCCACGCCAGGGTGACTCCTCAACAGCAGCACCTCGGGTCGTTTCTTGGCTTCTTGGTCGACCGCCGTCGTTAACTCTTCGATCTTTGGATCCAGCTGGTCCAGCAGCTCCAATAATTCTTTCCGACGCCGACTGGCCCAGGGAGCCAACGAGAGTTTTTCTAGCAGTGCTCGTCCCTTTTCGCTGAACAACTTTTTCTTCCAGCGATAGCCTTCGTTCATCGCCACGGCCTGCAGCTGATTCATGATCCGCGTCCGCATCTGCACCAGCCGATGCCGGTGCCAGAGCAGTTGTCGCAGATCGCGATTCTCCGGACTGGGTACCCAGATCTTCGGAAAGCGATTTTCCAGCAGCAGCTTCAACAGAAGTCGGGCGTCCTCGCGGTCGGTTTTCTTCTTCCGGACTCGCTTGGTCTTAATCTCCGCCGGATCTCCAATCCACAACTCGAAACCCAACTCTGCGAGTAACCGCTCGAACCAGCGTGCATGCCCGGTGGCCTCCATTCCCACCCGCACACTGACTCCTCTCTCCTTTAGCTCCCGGTAGAATCGCTCCGCTTCACCATCGCTGTGGTTTAGTTCCCGTTCACCATATTCACCAGTCTCTTCCATTAAAAATGCAATCGTCTGAAAGCTCGGGTGATAATCTACCCCCATAATGATCATGTCTGGCTCCTTTCTCCCGAGCCTTTGGTCGTCAATCAACCACAGTCTACTCGGGTCGAGGGAGCCAGCATTGTTATGGAATCAGATGAACGACGCGTTCTCCGTATTGGTAATAGCGGAATGGTTCCAGAGGCAGAGGCAGCAAGTGCGGTTTTTCTTCGGCGAACATGACCGCTACCTGCCGTTTCGTCGTGCCATGAATACGCGTATCTGCCCAGCGTTCTTCCCAGCGATCCAGATACACCTGCGCTTCTTCCAGGCTCTCGAAGCGCATCCCTTTCAGAGGCGTTTTCTGCGTGTGGCCGACCCCCGATTCCACTTTCCCTTTACGATCCGGATCTTTGATCCGGCAAGGCAGCGCCACGACACCATAGTGTGCGAGGACATCTCGAAACAGTGGATTGAGAAGGGGATCGTAGATGTCGGGAAGCAGCACACCTTCTTTCAAATTGT
>CAWBVH010000038.1:0-40062 GCA_963792145.1 Candidatus Acidiferrales bacterium | reverse complement strand
CCCGTGTGGCTACTACGGCAAGAAGCTCGGCTGCCGATGGGTGCGTTCTTACTGATGTTTGAGCGATAAGTGGCTCTCGCAACTGCGGGTGTGAGACTTCGCAGCCGGTCACCACGGTGCCGGAGGCATGGGGGACAAAGATGAACCGCATCCCCTTACGTTGCTCTTGTCCGACAATTCCGGCAATTACGGTCCATGAGACAGTAGAGTTTTCTAGGGGTGGCTCGATCAGAGTTCGCACGTCGACTGCCTGACCGACGCGAACATCGGCAGGTGCGATGATTCGAAGCGTCGGCACGGGCGGCAGTCGGTCAGCTGGCAATGCAACGTTTCCCGAAACGAACTTGGTTGGTCCTTCTCCCCTTCCGGTCGCCGGTGCCCGCCGTAAGTCTCGACTTTCGGCTTGACAGGCTGCGAGGCTTTGGCGGCCTTCGCTGCCACAAGGAATTCACCGGTTTCGAGGGCGTCTTCCACCGTCTTTGTGTTAGCAGGGGCTTTGGCCCGCACAAGATTGGCCAATGCGTCGCGCAACTCCCGGATCAGCGTAACTAGCTTGCGATAAGGTGGATCCCGCTCAATTAGTGGACCCGCCGCCCCAATCCGCTCCCGAAGCGTTATAACCGTGGAGAGTTCTCGGTTGTTGCTGGCGGTGCCTAACGCGTTCAATACCTCATCGACCAGCTTGATAACCTCAATACGCAACGTTCGGGTAAAAAGGCGGGCCGCTCTGGTTAGTCTCAGACTGGCCTGAACAGTCTCGGCAATATTATCGGCCGTTAACTGCTCGGTTTGGCTGATGGCCTGAGAAAGACCGCTCGCCTGGCTTACTATCTCGGTTCCAGGCCAGGGCCCAATTCGATCAAGGTCTTCCCTGATCTCAGTTGCGAAGGATTCGACAAGAGCAGGGAGTTTTTCCTCTAGGTCATCCACGACCCTCTTGATGAGAGGTTCCAGGCTCTGGGCAAGGCCGCGGTCAAGATTGCGCAAAAGCTCATCGAGTCGACGGTTGGCAGCATCGATGAGCTTCGCCACCTCCACGATATGTCCGTGCGGACCGCCGAGAGCATTCTTGAGAGTGGCAATCGTTGCCCGGGAATTGCGCCGGCTTTCCGCGGCTTCCGCCAGAATTGTGTCGACCGCCGTCCCCGCTTGGCTTGCTGCGGTACGGAGCGTCGTGGCGCTCTCGGCCCTTCTGATTGCTGTGGCAAGCGAAGCGATAGCGGTTCCAATCCTGTCTGGAGTTGCGCCTCCTCCTGGATGTCCGCAATGTCCTTGAGACGCACATAGGATTGCTGAGCGTCGAGCAGAGCTTCATCGAGCGCTTGCCGATCCACGAGAAGCTTGCGAAACCATATTCCCACACCAATGAAGGCGACGATAGTAACGGGCAACCATCCAAACGAGAACCGGTTGACCAGCTTGAATTTGACGTCTAGGGGCAACAAGAGCTGAGGAGACTGAAGTCGGACTGTTCCGGTCGAAGCCCCAAGCGGAAGTGAACCGTTGGCCACCGGCCTCAATGCCAGCCGCTGTCCGCTCCGGAGAGCGTCACTGGCTTGAAACTCAAGGTCTGCGGGGAGAAGGTCGCCTGTCGGGCCCCGCAACTGGGCGGACACCAGCGGGAAGGCGAATTTCGCAAATGCAACGCCAGATTGCTCGGTGATATAGAACTTATCGGGATCAACTCTGCCGGTGATCGGGTCGCGCTCCAAAACTAACTCATCTACTGGGGCGAGTTGGGCTGACGGGCGTTCAAAAGTCATCTCGAGTTCAGCTGCTGTTTCAGCCTGACCGCCGCCCGCGCGCACGGGTCGTACCTTCACGATGTAAGTTCCAACGAAAGGAAGCCGCACCAGATTGATTTCCAACGGAACGGTGAGTTTCGGCGCGGTTCCCTGTACCGGCCCGAAGGTAAATGCAGATGCAAAATTGGTCGAATGCTTCTCAAGCCGCGCTTCGGCAACTTCTAACGTGATCGGAGCTTCTCCGCTGGAAAGCTTCAGCCTGATATGCGTGGTCTGCAGAGATTGCTCTGGATTAGTCGAATCGAGCGTGATCGGCAGAACCGATTCAATCGCCAAGGGACTCTGCTTCGTTTCCTCGGTCGCCAAACCTGTCGATGAGCACAGGCAAACGAGCCCCAGAATTCTAAGGGTCTGTAGACAATTTGACGTCATACTCTCACCACCGTTTTACATCGTGATCACTTTTCACACTCCCAAATCAGAACTTGATACCCCCCCAACTCACGCTCTCCGCCGAGCGCCGACTTTGTTTACAAGGCTAAAGCGCTCCGAAACTGATTCTCTTCCGCTGAAGCTGGACGTGGTGTATGAGCAATGCACAGGTTTTCCGGTACATGCTGGAGCACTTATCATAGTCCCTGAGCCGCGCGAACGGACTCGTACTCCCAAATGGTGGTTGCGGCCTCATGAGAATCACCTGGTACCCTACTTCGTTTACGTGAGCATACACAAGATCGATGTCGATCGGTCCCCTTTTTCTGTCACAGTCGGAGTTTTGGGTCACCCTGCGAAATCAAGGACGATGTCCTCCTGATGAGCGAGGACGCGAGGTTTGTTTGTGGCGGCGTCCTCAGCAGGGATGTGCTTCAACAATTCGCGCGCAAGAGCGGTAGGTCTTCAGTCCAATGCGCCCGAATTGCGGAAAGACGAGTGGACCCGAATGCGACTCTCTTGCAGTTTCGATTCCCGCACGAGGCGCACAACGGTTGCTCGAGACACTCGGTTCCTTCAAACGTTGAAGTCAAACAATCGAAGCTGCCGAATAAGCGAGCTGTTCTGTATGCTCGCGTGATGCCAAGGTGATTTAATTCATCAATTACCTCGAGAAAATGGGATGCTCGCAGGGGCTATTTCGACGTCGTGTTGGTGGCGGCCTTTGACACCAGTGGTGCTGGCGGTGATAGCTTTTGGTCAGCCATTTCGACCTGTCAGGTCATTTGGTCAGGGGCGTGTCGGTGTTACAAGCACCGGCGCGTCCCGCTTACTTCTTGCGCTTCAGAAACTCATCAATCGCTTTGCGAATTAACCAAGAAACGGTGACATCTTCTCGGACTGCGATTTTCTCCAGCTTTTGAAGCTGTTCAGGCTTCAGCCGTACAGCCGTGAGCTTCTTTCTCACATTCTCTATCGTATAACACTGTCATACGTGCGTCCAGCGTTTCCTCAATCCGATTTAAAGGTTGCACTTGACAATCAAGAAACGGAGCAGTAAAAGTACGTTAATTTCCAGTTCGTCGGCCCCTAACGTGTTTCCGGTAAATCTGAACATCGCTGATTTATTCAGTTAATTGGGGGGCACAGCCATCGTTTGCCAGTGCGGTGCCAAGGAAATTTGCGCTAATGCAGATATCTGATTGACGCATGGAGTCCCGGTAGCTCACCCGAGTTCCACTTCCTGGAACTTGGACAATCGGCTTTGTTGCCTATTTTCAAAGCGAATGCTTATACGAGGTGCTCAACATGGAAAGTGAAAAAAAACTCTCGTTTGCAATCTTTGGATTTGCGGCAGCCTGCTTTTTTCTCCTATTTGTGGTTGTGTCTTGCAATCACGCAGTCGGTGGGTTTACGTCCGAGTTTGACCGCTATCAACCATTGGCCGAAGGCAGGTCATGGAAATATGTGATGACGATTAAAGATGCCTCAAGAATGGCGCCCGGTCTCACTAGTGAACGAGAAGGGCAGATGGTAGAGACGGTTCTCAAAAAGCGGCAACTCAACGGCAAGGAGGTTACCCCGGTTAAAACGGAATTCCAGACCACGGGTCGGAGTACATTCGTTTTCGCGTATTTTGCTGAAGATGAGAATGGACTATATGAATTCGCACAGCAAAGCTCCGCTGATTCCGAACCGCAGTTAGATAGTTCAATAAACTACTATATCAGGAAACCTCTAAAAGTTGGCAACGCCTGGGATACCCAATTGAGTTTAATTGGTAATCATACGGTGCCTGCTAAGGCCAGAATCGAAGCTACTGATAATGTGGTCGATGTTCCGGCAGGAACGTTCCAGGGATGCCTGAAGGTGCGAACTATTGGCAAGGATGACACCCACAGCGGTGACCATTCCGATTGGTATGCTCCATCTGTTGGGTTGGTCAAGAGTATCTACAAAGAGAACGACGAATGGACCATTTCAATCCAACTACAATCCTTCACAAATTAGGTGGGCAGTAATAGAGGGCCTTGGGTCTTTAGGCGGGCCACCCTCGGATGCATGGCACTCGACCTTGAAGAAGACAGAGGCGGTGATGCTGGGAGGCACCAATGAATAAAACTAGCCCCGTCAGTCTGGCCCTTGTTGCTTGTTCAATGCTGCAGATTGCACTCGCCGTACAGTTAGTAAGAGCAGGGAGGGGACCGCTTGCCTCACACTACACTTATTTGATTACTGAGGCACGCTCTGGAGCTCTGCTAACGTCGGGACAGCCGGTTCGGGCCCAAGATTACAAAGCACAGTACCCGCAAGAATATGCGTTCTTCAGGACCGCTTTCGACGACAGCAATGGCAACAATTTCGGTCCCGAAAGAGATTCAGTGTTTTCCGTCGTCGCACAAAAAGTTGAGGCATTGCAGAAGGCACTGTGAAGCTCCCGGAAGTTGATGGCGGGCTAGAGGCTAGAAAGGTTTCACTAATCCGCAAACAGAGCTTGGAAACGTGCCTCAAGTGGCCTGATTTGCCTCAAGGAATCTGAGTAGAACGTGGCGTTTACCAAGACTTGAGCCGCACGCTGTCCTCTTCGCTGTCCTCTTCGTTGACTTGGCTGCGCCTGCAACCTAAGATGAGCGCCAAATGGCGGAGTCCTCATCACTCATTGGCCAGACCATTTCGCACTACCGCATCCTTGAAAAACTCGGCGGTGGTGGTATGGGTGTGGTTTACAAGGCTGAAGATACAGAACTCGGCCGCAACGTTGCCCTCAAGTTTCTTCCGGATGAGTTGGCTCGTGACCCCCAAGCCCTCGAGCGATTCCGCCGCGAAGCCCGTGCTGCTTCCGCTCTGAACCATCCCAACATCTGCACTATCCACGAAATCGGCAATTTTGATGGGCGTTCCTTTATCGCGATGGAATTCCTTGAAGGAGCCACTCTCAAACATCTCTTGAATGGACGGCCTCTCGACTCGGAGCAACTGCTCGACATTAGCGTAGAGATCGCCGACGCTCTCGATGCTGCCCATGCTCAGGGCATCATTCATCGCGACATCAAGCCCGCCAATCTCTTTGTCACCAAACGTGGCCATGCCAAAATCCTCGATTTCGGCCTCGCCAAAGTCTCTATTCCTCATGAATCCTCGGGCACCACAAACACCCTGTCCACTCTCGGTCTCGACCCGGAACATCTCACCAGTCCGGGCACGACTCTTGGGACGGTTTCCTACATGTCCCCGGAACAAGTTCGTGCCAAACCGCTGGATGCGCGATCCGATCTTTTTTCCTTCGGTGTGGTGCTCTACGAGATGGCCACGGGTGCATTGCCCTTTCGTGGGGATAGCTCAGGGGTGATTTTCGACGCCATCCTCAATCGTCCTCCGGTTGCTCCTGTGCGGCTGAATCCAGCGGTTACTCCAAAACTCGAGGACATCATCTTCAAGGCTCTAGAAAAGGAACGTGACTTGCGCTACCAGAGCGCAGCGGAGATTCGCACTGACTTGAAGCGCCTAAAGAGGGATACAAGCTTGGGGAAGGGGTCTGCCGAAGCGAGTGCGTCCGCTGATGCTTTGCGGCCAACATCCTTCTCGGGAGCTGCTGAGGCGGTGCGGGGTCGGTCTTCCAGTTCGCTGCTGATTGCAGCCGCAGAGCGACACAAAGGTGTGACATTCCTTGTGGTGACACTCGCCATACTGCTGATAGTGATCACCGGCGTCGGTGTTCGCCGACTCATGAACCGCTCCACCCGCGACTCGGCAGCGAGCCCACATTCATTAGATGTCCGGGCTCTTACAGAAAGTGGCAAGGTACTCCGGGCCGCCGCGAGTCCAGACGGCCGCTACGTCGCCTACGTGAACAGGAATGCCGGAAATTTCGAACTTCGACTGCTGCAAGTTGCCACCGAGCGTGACGTACAGGTTCTTTCCGAGTCGCCACTGGCATTCGTCAGCCTGCATTTCTCCCCGGACGGCAATTTCATTTACTTTCTTCGCCAATTGAAACCCGGCGATTTTGACACCCTGGGCGTGTTTCGGATTGCCGCCCTTGGTGGACCGGCAACCCGTATGGTCAAAAATCTCAAACGCCTTGAAATTGAAAAGGCTTGGTTTCCGGTCTCATAATTTCCAGCGTCTCGCCCTGACTACTGGACTACTGCCGCGATGCGACTTGTCCAAACTTGTCAATCTGAGAGCGGCCCGAAAACCAATAAGTGACGCCAGGACAGCGACTTATTTGATTTTATCCACTGGTTCGGGACCAGGAGGACGGTGGTTCAAATCCACTCGCCCCGACCACTCTTTTTAGGATCAGCGACTTGCAACACACGAAATCCGAAGAGCGCCTGGTCCGGGGCCAGGAAGTCTGTGGCTGAAATCCACTCGCCTCGGCCATTTATCTCTCTTGAAGCAAACACTTACAGCCATCTCCAAATTGGCTCGGATTTGATTGTCGGTCCATTCGCTCCAACAACGGCATCCTTTGACGGAAGCTCGAAGCCCAAGCCAATTTTTTCAGCAACTTCTTTGCTGAACGCCACGCCGTACCGGATTTTATCATTCGGGTCTGATATAGCTCGGCGTCCTTCCATTCCAGCTCTTTCACAATGGAATGGTGATGCCGCAGAAGGACGAGGAACCCTCAGGAATCATGGCGAAATAACAATTCGCCAGCCACAGGGTTTACCCCCCTGTGGACCACCGCCTTTTCCACGGCGCACCCGGTTTTGCGACTTAAGCAAGAAGTGCAGTTGACGGCGAATCAATGGACTCACACTCGTTGCTTCGAAACATTTCTGATACGTTCGTTCGGTTTCGAAGCTGATGTATCATCCGGGTGTCGCATTCGTTTGCCGAGCCATTCGGTTGAAGGAGTGTCCATGGACCGTCGCAGCTTATTGAAGTCCGTCGCCGCTACAGGATTTGCAGTTGGCTTGTGGAAGGAAACAGCCAAGGCCACCATTCCTGAACACAATTGGGACAAATATGATTGGGGACCGGGGCCTGCGGTTCCCGATCGGCTGTATCAAGGACCGTTTCCGCAGTATGGCCCGTGCGCAGTCGTTCCCGACAGCGATGTGGCGATGGTTACGATGCCATCCAAAGAGATCGTCAGCAACTATGGTATGGGACTGCTCGTTTATGTTTCCGACGATACCGGTCCGCTCAAGATTCCGGGTCAATCAATGGAACAAACGCTTGAGGATTTGATCAAGCTACCGATCGCGCAAAAAATCTACCTCCGTCCAAACTGGCGTGAGGTGCAGAAGCAACCGGGACGACTGGACTTCCCGGAGTGGTGGAAGGTCACATTCGACCTTGCTCGCCGCTACAACAAGCAGATCGGCTTCCGCGTTCAACTGGAGAATCCCGACGTTCCGGATCCCGGCATGCCGGATTTTCTTCTCGAAAAGGTTCCCTACGTAAAGCTCAAAGGTGAGTGGAAGGGCAATCCCGCTGAAATGCGCTACCGGAAAGATAACCGAGTACCGCGTTACGATGCGCCGGCGTATCAAGCTGCGTTTCGCGAGTTGAATGAGCTGCTAGCCGCAGAACTCAACGGTAACCCGCAAGTCGAGTTCATGGACACGATGATGTACGGCTTTTGGGGCGAAGGGCATACCTGGCCGTACGAAGGCAATCCTTTCCCAAGCGATCTGGTTGCGGAACAGACGTGGTCGGCCATGTTCGAGATGCAGCTCCAGCAATGGACCAAAGTTCCGCTGGCTACAAATACGCAACCCGACTTCAGCTCCGTCGGGAACGCCGAGTTGCTCGATCGCACAATGCGCACCGGCAACTGGTTGCGCACGGACACAATCTTTATAGAGAACACGCAAATCGAGGCGTTGAGCAACCGCCCTCCGTGGGCCGCGGCGATTTGCGAGGTTGGTTTCACGACCGGGGATCCGAAGGAACTTCGCATCGACGAAGACGGAATTACCTACAACGAACAGATCATTTCCCACGTGGCCGATGTTGGAGTCAACTATCTTTCGCTTTGGAGTTGGCACAACCAGTCAGCCCGCAGCATCTCGAGCTATTACGACAAATTTCCGGAGCCCATTGATGCGATCGCGCGCCAGATCGGCTACCGCATTCGTCCGTCGTTTGTGTGGACGTTCCAAAGAGACGGGGTTAGTGGCTTGGTGGTCGGACTTGCAAACGACGGGATCGCGGCAGTCCCTGGAGTGCTTCGACTGAGTGTGTTCAGCGAAGATCACAAGATCAATGTATCGGGCTGTGTCGACGCGGGCTATCCGAAGCCGACAGGGATCCATCAAGCGATGCTGGTGCTGCCCGCTGGCACCAAATGGGAAGGGCTGCGGCTGACGGCGGAGCTTGAAGTGAAGGGCATGCGCTACCCGGTCCGTTGGGCGTGCCGGCAAAAGATCAATCCCGATGGATCATTGACGCTGCGTCACAACTACAAACCTGATCAACCATTGGTCTAGCCAACAGGCAAAGCAGGCAGAAAAGCCATCAAGAACAATAGGAGCAATCCATGCTGAGATCGGGCGTGAATCGCCGTGAATTCCTGAAGATTGCCGCTGGGGCCGGCGCTGCGTTAGCCTTGCCGGTTCCATCGGATGCTGCGGCATCCAGCAAAATGATCGGCATCCAAGTGGGAGCAGTCTCGTTTGTGCATGAAGGTACCGAGAAAGTTCTTGATGTGCTCCAGGAACGCGCCTGCGTGAATACGCTTTTTCTTGCGGTATTCACCTACGGTCGAGGTATTGCTCATCCTGTTTGGATGCAAACCCCAGCTATTTTTCGGAGGTCCTTCCGCTAGCCAAGAGTTTCCCGTCGCATAGGCTTGGCGCTTTGCGTCGGCAACGGATGAGTGAGCCAAGTCCTGGGTGGTCGCGAAATCGGAGAAGTACTTCACACATTGCAAAGAGAAAAACACTTGACTCATATCGGTCAACTCATGGAAGGAGGTTAGTTATCTTTCTGGTAGAGCCGTCATGGAAATTAACCTGACCAAGCAGGATTAAAATGTCTCGAAGCACGCGGCCAGAGCAGGTAATAACTGGCTGTGATCAAGAGCAGAAGATACGCCATTCAATCGCTGTTCGAGGGCAGCACGGATCGACGAGAACGCCCAACAAGCCGAGACGCCCATTTAGCCCAGGGGGCGGCTTCGAACTCGGCCAGATAGGAATACGCCACCGGAACCACGAGCAAGGTCAGCAACAAACACAGGGTCTGCCCGCCGATAATGGTTACCGCGATCGAGGCTCGCTGCTCGGAACCCGCGCCGATGCCGATGGCCACTGGGATTAGTCCAGCAATAATGGAAAGCGTGGTCATGAGGATTGGCCGCAGCCTTACGCGATTCGCCTCCAGGATTGCGTCTCGCACGGACAAGCCCTCAGTAGCACGCAATCGATTCGTATAATCCACTTGCAAGATACCGTTCTTTTTCACGATGCCAAGGAGAAGAAACATTCCCAAAGCGCTCCACAAGCTTAGTGCGCGTCCGGTGATCCACAAGGAGAAGAGCGCGAACGGAATACTCAGCGGAAGCGTCAGCATGATGATGAAGGGATAAGTAAAGCTCTCAAACTGCGCCGCAAGGACCATGTACATGAAAATGGAAGCCAGCAGCATCGCAAGCAGGAGATTCCAGGTCGTCTCCTCAAGGACTTTCACCTGCCCAGAAAATAGATACGAATATCCGGCGGGCAACCCGACCTCTTTGATGGATTGCACGGTGTGAGCGGCAGCAAGGTCAAGCGGATACCCAGCAGCCACATTGGCGAAGACGCTGACCTGAAACTCCCGGTTGTAGCGCTGGAGGCTGGCCGGTCCGGCGCCGTGCCCGATGCTAGCAACATTTTCCAGACGCACCTGTCCCAGTTTTGTTGAAGGCACCATCATTCGCGCCAGAACATCGGGATTATCCCGCTGCTCCGGCAGCAATTGCATCGTGACGGGATACTGCTCTGAGCCTTCCTTAAATCGGGTAATCTCATCCTCGCCCGAATAAAACAATCGGACAGCGTCGCTGACATCCGTCATGCGCACGCCGATATCCGCCGCGCGCTGCCGGTCCACTTTCACTTGCAGCTCCGGCGTATTCAGATTGAGGCTTGGATTGACGTCCACCAGCTCGGGATAGTTGGTCATCCGGCCGGCTACCTGCTTGCTGAGTTCCGCTAGTTGACTCAACTCTGGGCCGCGGATCACTGCGGCAATGGGGAAATAGATCTCGCCCCCGAGCACGGAAGGCAAGCGCACGTTATAGGTCATGTTGCGGTAGCCGGCGAGCACGCCGCGCACCGCCGTAGCCATTTGAGTGTGGCTTCTCTTTCGCTCGCTCCGCGGCACCAGTCCAATGAACAAGTGCGCATGATTAGTAGGTCCATGCGTGTACGCTTGTACAAATGCGACTTCCGGGAATGCTGCAACCTGTTCAGCGATACCCTGAGCCGTCTGCGTGGTCTTCTCAAGGGACGTTCCCTCGGGAAGCGTAAAGGAACTCATCAGTTCTGACTGATCATCAGCCGGAATCCAATCGCGTCCCACCAGGTGATAGAACCCGAAAGTCGAAAAAAACGTAATCACACAAATAAGAATGATGCTGCGCCGGTGCGCGAGCGACCAGCGCAGCATCTTGAGGTAGATATCCTCCACCCAGTGCAGAAAGCCTTGGGAGTGTGCTTTCATTTCGCTTCCAGTCAGCTTCAGAAGGCGCGAACTCATCATCGGCGTAAGCGTGAAGGCTACCAGCAGCGAAACCAGAATGGCCATCGCCATAGTCCACCCGAAAGAATTCACATATTTCCGCGCGTAGCCGGTCATAAAGGCGATGGGCAGGAATATGATGACCAGCGAAAGCGTCGTGGCCATAACCGCAAGCCCGATCTCTTTGGTGGCTTCGATGGCGGCAAGGGCACGGCCCTTACCCTTCTCTTCCATGAATCGAAAGATGTTTTCGAGAACGATGATGGCGTCATCGATAACGATTCCAACGGCCAGCGTCAGCGCCAGCAGCGTGATGTTGTTAAGCGAGAAGTCCATACCCCGCATCAACGTAAACGTGGAAATGATCGAGGCCGGGATGGCCACGGCGGCAATCAAGACGGCACGCAAATTGCGAATGAAGAGCCAGACAACCAGACTCGCAAGAATGCTGCCCAAAATCAGATGTTCGATCAGCGAATGGATGGAAGCCTTGATGAAATCGGAAATGTCATGGACAACTTCGAGTTGCACGCCGGGAGGCATCTGTGCGCGCAAATCTTTTAGTTTGGCTCTAATGTCGTCGGCAACGCGCACGGTGTTCACTCCGGATTGGCGCAGAACCTGAATGGACACGACATCTTGCCCTGGGATGTTCTTGTGAAACAACGCTGACCACGTGCGCAGTTCCTGGGCGCCATCCTCCACTTGCGCCACATCGCGGACGCGCACCGGCGTACCCCCGCGGGTGCCAATGACGATCTCGCCGAATTGCTCCGCGGAGGTAACGCGCCCTAGCGTGCGAAGTCCCAGTTCCTGCGGGCCGGTGATCATGCGCCCGCCGGGTGCTTCGATGTTCTCGCGCTGCAAAGCCGAGCGCACATCCAGTACCGTGAAGGCATGCGACGTCAGCTTTTGCGCATCCAACAAGACACGAATTTGCCGACCCTGTCCGCCGTTCAACTCGACGCTGCCTACTCCGTCTACCGTTTGAATAGCGCGGCGCACCCGCTTGTCGGCGATCTCGGTCAGTTCGCGGCGGCTCATAGGGCCGCTCACCAGGAGTGTCATGATCGGATCAGACTGCGGATCCTGCTTGGTGATGATCGGCGGCAGAGTGTCGCGCGGCAGTCGGTCGATGGCCCCTGCGACTTTTTCACGGATGTCCTGAGCCGCGCCTTCGATGTCGCGCTCCAGCACAAACGTACAGGTAATATCGGCAAAACCCTCGAAGGACCAGACGCTGATTTCATCAATGCCGCTGACTGAGGAGATGGCATCCTCGAGCGGCAGGACCACTCCAGTCACAATTTCCTCGGGAGTCGCACCAGGTAAGCGCACTTCCACGTTAACGGTCGCTGGGTCGGCTTTGGGAAACAGGTCCACGGCCAGCCCACGGTAGGAAAACAATCCCAGCGTCACGAGAAAGGAAATCAGCATCACTGTGAAGACGGGATACTTTACGCACGTTTCAGCGATCTTCATCGGTTCGTCGCTTTAGAACAGCAGAATTTCTCGCGTTTGATCTTTCCTCCGCACTACTTTGTCGCCGGCGGGCTCCCCTCAGCCTGCTCACGTACCACGGAGCCGTCGTGCAAATCCCCGGAGATGGCCATCACCACGCGGTCTCCTGGCTTCAGCCCCTCGGCAACTTCAAAACGTCGCCCGTGTTCGTCTTCGGTCTGGCCTGCGGGACGAATCTGTCTTTCCGTAACGCGGTTGCCATTCAACAGAAACACCTTGTAGACGCCGTAACGGTAACTCACCGCTCGCTCGGGGAGGAAAATGGCATTGTCTTCTTTCTCGCTGGGAATGGATGCCTGCAGAAAGAAACCCGGCTTCAGCCTCCCGTCCTGATTCGCCAGGATCGCTTCCGCCTCGAACGTGCGCGAATCCTGTGCCACCGACGGATTGATGCGCGAGATTTTCCCCTGAAATGTCTCTCCCGGGAATGCCTCCACGTGCAGATCGACCGTGGCGCCGTCCTTCACCCATCCAGCCCAGCGCTCCGGTACTTCCAGGCGCGCCCGCAAGCGGTCCGTTCGCACCAGCACGATCACTGGGCTCTGCACGCGCAAGTACTCGCCCGGGTGCACGCTGCGCGTTTTGATGGCGCCCGAAAATGGTGCGCGAATGGATGCGTCACCCAGTTTCTTCTCGGCCAACTTCTCGCTCGCCTCGTTGGAAATTAGTAGCGCCTTCAGCCGGTCGACTTCTTGCAACGCCACGGTATAGGTCGCCGTCGTACTTTGAAAACGGCTGGCCGCCTCGTCCAGTTGCTGTTGCGAGATGAGCTTGTCCCGATACATTTGCTGCGCGCGCGCATACTTATGCTCGGCATCGAAAAGGTCTGCTGCCGCGCGCTGTACCAAGGCAAGTTTCTTCGGGTCCGAAGGCGGAGGGTCGTTTGGGCCGATTCCCAGTTGCGCGCGAACCTGCGTCACAAGTCCGCGTTGGCGCTCCACTTCAAATTGCAGTTCTTGTGGGTCTATCGTGACGAGCACTTGCCCCTGTTTCACATTGTCCCCGACGTCGGCTAGCACTTCGGCGACTCGACCTTCAACCTGTGAACTCAGGGCGCTCTCTTCAAATGCATACAGCGAGCCAACAGCCTGGATGTGTCGCCGAGCGGATTCTTCAGCAACAGTGTAGAAGCGCACCGGTGTCGGGTGAGCCGCGTCTCCCAGGACGCTGGAGCTTTGCGTCTTGGAACACCCCACAGCGAATACCATGGCAAGCATCAGGGTTGGCACGAGGGGGTTCCTCTCTCGCTGAAAATCTTGCGCTTGGTCTATTTCTTGACCGACCATAGACGACAGTTCGCCTTTTCCCCTCTTGTCGCTTGACCCGAACCTAAGGTTTCTCCGACAGAGTGTGCATCGGCTTCTTGTGGACACAGCCCGCAAGTGTTCGAATGTCGACCTCACAGACTACATCTTCCACCGTGAACTTAACCCCGAAATGAAGCCTCGATTGTCTGTGGAAGTTCACGTTTATTTTTACCGAACAGTTCAAGACTTGATCACTTGTCACGTTCGAGGAGAAGCATTTGGGTGCATTACCTTCGGGCCAAGTGTCAGTTCCGGGATTATATGCTGAAAGTACACAAATAGGCTCCCCGGCCGGAGCGAATGCCCGATTGCAGTACCTTATCGCGCTAACCAGACATCAAGTGAAGTAATAGTACGGAACTTGTGCGTGGCGAATTGCTATTTCACAAGCCAGGGCATGTAACATTGCTGCATTCTGATCGCCTGGTTGCCTGGTTCGCGTGGCCTCAATTTCATCTTCTTGAAAGTCGCTGATTTCAAAGGCATTCGCCACGGATACCATTTTGGCGAGGGACAGCATGCCAACCGTGGAAGAAGAACAGAGTATAAATCGAAACAGCACCACCCTACCTCCGCGTTGCGATCGTTCTGCTCGTGCAGACGGACGGAAGAACGTACAGCGAAGGACTTTCACTACGATGGGATCAGGTCGATCTCGAAAATCAGGTCATTCACCATGCCGGCGAACTGAAGACGAGTGAGTCGGCGCAACCCCTTCCGTTAACTCGACAAGCGTGCGAGATCATTCGCGAATGGAACAACGAACAGAGACAGAGAAGCCCATTTCTCTGTCCGAGTCCACGCGATTCCAACAAGCCGATTGGAAACGTACGGAAGGCTTGGCGGACTACACTCAAGAGGGCCGGCGTTTCGTATTTCCAGATCTACAATCTGCCCATGTGTTCTGCACGCGACTGAGCTGGATTGCTCCCGATGCAGTTGTGCAACGCGCCATGCGTCATAGTAGCCCGGAGCGAAACGCGTCGGAGCGACGCGATCATGCCAAGAATCTTATAGGAACTATCTAAATTCAGCATTGCGCCAAATCATTCATTTTGCAGGTGTACGACGTTTTGGCGAACCACACCTCCGGATCGCCCGCTTTCCAGCGTACCAGCAGTTCGCTAACCGGGGGGAAAGTGATTGATTCACAGTCAGTTACCGCGCCAAACACAGTGAGGTAAAGATAGCGGGTGCATCCCCTTCAAGTCAATGAATGCAGAAGGACCGCATCTCCCCGCAAGTACTAGTGGAACTTTTTTCAGTTTTCAAAATCTCCTGACCCGATTCGCCTTCGTTTTCCGCAGTCAATAGTAGAGAGCAAAACAAGGTCCTTGGGAGCGCGAACTGGCTCGTTTCTTTGGTGCATTTTGATTCTTCAATTTCTCCTTGTGAGATTTTACCGGAGCAACACCTATTGACACTGGAGGGTGCAACGATGGTTAGCGCATTACCAATCATCCCAAAGGCGGAAATCATGCAGCGGCAGACGCGCTCGCATTCGTTTTCGCCCGTGCTTGCCCTCCTTGCGTTCTCCGTGTTCATCAATTACGTCGATCGCGGCAATCTGTCGATCGCAGCACCCTTGCTGAAAGACGAATTGGGCCTGTCTGCTTCGCAACTTGGAATCCTGCTCTCATCTTTTTTCTGGACCTATGGATTCTTTCAGATTCTCTCTGGCTGGCTCGTCGATCGGCTAAATGTCAATTGGGTCATGGCAATCGGCTTTCTCCTTTGGTCCGCAGCCACCAGCATCACAGGATTCGTGCACGGATTTATAGCGCTGTTGGTGGTGCGCCTTATCCTTGGCATTGGAGAGTCGGTTGCCTATCCGTCGTATTCAAAGATATTGACAAAATATTTCCCTGCATCCCAACGCGGTTTTGCGAATTCGCTGATCGCCTCCGGACTGGCCAGCGGACCCGCTTTCGGCATGTTGCTGGGCGGAATATTGATGGCCAGGTTTGGCTGGCGATCGTTCTTCATTGTGGTCGGACTGATAAGCCTTGCGTGGCTCGTGCCCTGGCTCCGATGGATGCCGCGCGGGCCGGGGCTCGTTACTGTGGAGCAGAAAGAGAAAGCACCAACCATTCTCGAAATCTTGAAGCAACGGTCGGCCTGGGGTTCGTTTATCGGCCTGTTCTGCAACGCCTACTCACTTTACTTTCTGATTGTTTGGCTGCCATTTTATCTGGTCCGGGAACGCCATTTCTCGATGGATGCAATGGCGAAGATTGGCGGCACCGTCTTCCTCACGCAAGCTGTGTGCTCGGCGTTGTGCGGCCGCCTTGCGGATCGCTGGATCGCTGTCGGGGCCAGTCGAACCAGGGTGCACATCACTTTCATGATTGTCGGGATGCTTGGTACCGGCGGATTTCTACTCGCCAGTTTGCTGGCAGGTCCCATTCTGTCCGTGGGGCTGTTGCTGCTAGCGCGAATTTCTCATAATAAATAGAAAAAGGCTGTCGCTTCATGGCATAACTCTTTTGTCTGGAAAGAAATCGTGCCAAGAAGGAGAACAGCCTTATGACCACAGAGTGTAACCAGTTTGTCTTTGGATTTCATCCCCAAAAGCGACGCGAGATTCGGGCACAGTTTGACGGGGGAGCGATCACCAGCGACGGTGGTGGTCTGCTGCTGCGCGAGGTCGAGAAACGGGTCGGGATCCTCCACCAGTTTGCCACCTGCTTCACGGATTATCGGAACCCCGATCTGATCGACCATCCGGTGAAGGAGTTGGTAGCCCAGCGAGTCTATGGGCTGGCCCTGGGATATGAAGATCTGAACGATCACGAGGAGTTGCGGAACGATCCCTTGCTGGCGGTGCTGGTTGAGAAGGAGGATCCCGATAAGGAAGCGTTAGCCGGAAAGAGCACCTTAAACCGGCTGGAACTGACCGGGGAGACAGCCAGTCGGAAGGAGCGCTACAAAAAGATCGTGCTGGATCACGGAGCCGTGGACCGCCTGCTGGTGGAGGTCTTCCTGCAGGCCCACCAGGAGGCGCCGGAAGAAATCATTTTGGATTTGGATGCCACCGACGATCCGCTGCACGGGAAGCAGGAAGGGCGCTTCTTCCATGGCTACTACGGACATTACTGCTACCTACCGTTGTACATCTTCTGCGAAGAGTTCCTGCTGTGTGCGCGGTTGCGATCCTCGAACATCGATGCGTCGGCAGGAAGTGTTGCGGAGCTGCAACGCATCGTCGAACAGATTCGTTCCGCGTGGCCCCAGGTGCACATCGTGGTGCGGGGAGATTCTGGATTTTGCCGCGAAGAGCTGATGTCTTGGTGTGAAGCACAAGGCGTGGATTACCTGCTGGGACTGGCGAAAAACGACCGTCTAAAGGCGGACATTGTCAAGGAGATGGAGGAAGCGAAAGCCCAGTACCAAGAGACGGGGCGTGCCGCCCGGTTATTCAAAGAGTTCGTTTACCAGACGCGGAAGAGTTGGAGCTGTGCTCGACGGGTGGTGGCCAAGGCCGAGCATCTGGAGAAGGGCGAGAACCCGCGGTTCGTGGTGACCTCTGTAAATCGAGAAGCGTGGCCAGCGCAGGAGTTGTATGAACAGCACTACTGTGCACGCGGTGACATGGAGAATCGCATCAAGGAACAGTTGATGTTGTTCAGTGATCGCACCAGCACGCACTACCTGCGCAGCAATCAACTGCGCTTGTACTTTTCTTCGATCGCCTATGTGTTGTTGCAGATGTTGCGACGGCTGGGACTGGAGGGAACGGAGCTGGCCAAGGCCCAGTGCTCCACAATTCGGCTCAAGCTGCTGAAGATCGGCGCGCTGATCCGCATCACGGTACGCAAGGTATGGGTTTCACTGGCCGGGGGCTATCCCCATGTCGAGTTGTTCCGGCAAGTCCATGAAAAGCTGTGTGCCGTGCCGCTAAAGTATTGAAACAGAAGCATCCCAAACAACCTTTCCCGGTCCCATGTCAACCACTGGTAAGGTGTGCGCTGAAACAACCTTGGAAAGATAAAAACTCTCACGCAAAACAAAAAACGGATCAACTACCCAGCAACACCCCGCAGAAATAACTCGCAACTTCCAACTTCAACAAACTTCATCGCTCTTATGCCAAGCTGTGAGAGATTACGGCTAGTGGGCGCGTCGTGTGGTTTGAGCATATCGAGCACCTGGCCGATTACGCAAACCCTCGCAGGCCCACGGGCAGCGGGACGATGGACCGGGCTGCAATGCGCTTTTGGGAACACTTCCGGCGCGATTGCCTCTGCCGTGACTGGCTTCATCTTGGACAGAACCGGCCACTTTTTCTGGGCCTTCGCGGTCGCAGCGGCATTCTGTGTTCTGGGTGTCTTCAGCTGGATTTTTTTGGTATGCCCGGTAGAGCCGGTCGTCTGGACGCGCCAGAGTCCCGTTGACTTAGGGAAGGCTGACGTTGAGTTGGTCTGAGGCACTGAAATGCCAGTCTGGAATGCAGCCAGGTGATTTCGACGAAACAGACGAGGAAAACTGACCACAAATAGGAGATGAAGCACATGGCAACAACAACTTTCGACTACGCTTTGGGTTACACGAACTCCGAGCACGACCGCCTGATTCGGCAGGCCGCGCGAATTGCTCCTTACACCGAACGATTGTTCCGTGAATCGGGTATCGGTGCGGGCCAGCGTGTCCTCGATCTCGGCTCCGGCGTGGGTGATGTGTCAATGCTCCTGGCCCGAATCGTGGGTCCATCAGGTGAGGTAGTGGGCATCGAACGCGATGGGAGTTCGATTGCACGAGCCAAGGCGCGTGTGGCTGAAGCTGGATTTCGGAACGTGAACTTCACCCAAGCAGATGTGCACCAGATCGACAGTGACAAACTCTTCGACGCGTCCGTCGGTCGGTTCATTCTGATGTTTCTTCCCGATCCTGCTTCTGTCTTGCGCTCTCTGACTCGCTTGGTTCGCCCCGGAGGAGTCCTCGCCTTCCAGGAGCCCACCTGGATTCCTCTGCTTGCCTTTGGCGCCCGGTCTCTCCTGTGGTCCAAACTTCTCTCTTCGATCCATGAAACTTTCCTTCGCTCCGGCGTAAACCCAGAGATTGGGCCTGCACTCTACCGCATATTCCAGGAAATTGGCTTTCCTCCACCGGCCATGCATATGGAGACGCCTTTGGGAAACGATGTGAAGTTTGTCGATTTAATCTGCGACCTTCTCGCCAGTATGAGACCTCTGGCCCATCAGCACAACGTTTCTCTCGAGGGACTGGGCGACCTCGACACGCTTTCAGACCGGATCCACGCCGAATTGGCTGCGGCAAACACCGTGGTCAGTTTCGTGCCTCTTGTAGGGGCGTGGGCACGGAAGCCAAAGTAGCGCAGAAGCGTAAAGAGATCACGCAACAAACGCTACCTCGCTGGAGTAGCCATGCTAGATGGGTGGAGAAGACTGCAAATGTTGTATTGGAAGATGGCCGCTTCGAGGCTAGGCTGAGAGCCTGCAGGACTCTTGCGATGCCAATTGGACTTGGCTATTTTGTCGTGGTGAGTTCTTTCGCGTGAGCGACGAGGGCTTCAAAACGCGGGTCACCACGCAAATTCTTCAAGTCGTCATCGTTAGCCATGTCCGCGGTTTCGAACCACCTCAACTCCACCGCTTTACGCAGGTACTGGAGTGCCACGTCGCGATGTCCCGCGATGGCTTCTCCGCACGCGAAGTCATACCAAGCTTCGCCCACTGAAGTTACTGACTTCTGTTTGCTTGCAATCCGCACCGCCTCACGGAACAGTGGCTCCGCTTCGCCATATCTGTTTTCATGCGCGAGGTCGAGTGCCAGCCCCTCAAGAGTGCCCACTATCTGTGGATGCTCGGGGCCCAGGGCACGGCGCGTAAGCTCCAATGTTTCACGGTATAGCTTCTCCGACTCGGCAAATCGCCCCTGCTCTTGAAGGGTCAAAGCAAGTCTGTGCATGACCCTAAGCGTTTCTGGGTGCTCGGGCCCCAATATCCTGCGGTCCAATTCGAGCGTCTCGTGGTACAGTTCCTGCGCATCGGCGAAGCGTCCTTCGTCGTCAAGAGCGGAAGCCAATGACCTCATCGAGCCCAACGTGCCTGGATGATCCATTCCTAGCACCCTGCGCTGAATATCCAACGTCTCCCGCTGCAGATTCTCCGATTCGGTATATCGCCCCTCTTGTTGAAGGGTCATAGAGAGGTTGAGCATAGTACTCAACGTTTCCTCGTGCTCGGGGCCCAGGATGCGGCGGCGAATATCGAGTGATTCGCGATAAAGTTTCTCGGCCTCGGTGTTCCGGCCCTCAGATACAAGCGTGCCAGCAAGGCGATTTATCGATCGAGCTGTGTCAGGGTGGTCGGGACCGAGCACACGGCGCTGAATATCCAACGTCCTCCGCTGCAAGTCTTCCGCCTCGGCATACTCACCCATTCCCATGAGCGTCCAAGCCAGATTGTCAATGGAGTGCAAGGTGTCCGGGTGCTCCGGCCCGAGGACACGGCGCCGAATCTCAACGGCTCTCGCCAATAGAGCTTTCGCCTGGGCGTAGAGTCCGAGGCTATGGTACACGGTTCCCATCACGTCCAGCATCTGCGCCTGAAGCACGGGGTCCCTCGCCAAACCTGGATCAATATCCTTCGAGGCGTTGTCCAGAATTTCTCGAGCCGTGATGCTATTGCCACGGGCTTCGTTGGGATCGGCGACTTTAAACATGCTGAACATGAATTCCGTTATGCGATTGGCACGATCGCGTTCACGCGTAATGCGGCGCAACTGCACGGCCTGCATGATGGCGAAAACGATGAGAAAAGCGAGAGCACCGGAAGCGACGGCAACGGCAACGCGATTGCGACGGATATATTTGCGGAAACGGTACACGGTGCTGGCGGGGCGAGCAATCACGGACCTGTTGTGGAGATAGCGTTCAATGTCGGCGGCGAGTTCGGAAGTAGTGCCGTAGCGGTGGTCGCGCTCACGTTCGAGAGCTTTCATGGTGATCCAATCAAGATCACCACGTAGAAGAGTCGCGAGTCGAGCGGTTTGGAGACCGCGAAGGTCAGCGCTCTCAATGGTTTTTTCGAAGTCGGAACTGACTTTCGTGCTAGGGCTGGGAGGGTCCTCTTCGTGAAGCATGCGGAGGAGCTTATCGAGGGGCTGTCTTTTCAGATGCTGAGTGTCGAATGGCAGTGAGCCGGTGAGCAGTTCGTAGAGAACGACACCAAGCGAGTAGACGTCGGTGCGGGTATCGACATCCCGAATGGAGGGATCGATTTGTTCTGGGCTCATGTAGCCGGGAGTGCCGAGCAAGACGCCGACTTGCGTGAAGAGAGTGTCGTCGGGCTTGGCAGGAACGGCGGCCTTGGCGATACCGAAGTCGATGATGCGAGGACGTGGTTTGCCATCGATTTCGACGACTAGGATGTTGGCGGGCTTGAGATCGCGATGAATGATGGCTTTCTGGTGGGCATGCTGAACCGCGTCACAAACCTGGATGAAAAGGCGCAACCGATCGGGAAGAGACAACTTTCTCTGGTCGCAATATTGCGTGATGGGAAGGCCCTCAACATATTCCATGACGAAGTAGGGCTGGCCGCCGAGAGCGGCGCCAGCATCGAAAACCTTGGCGATGCAGGGATGATCCATGATGGCAAGTGACTGGCGTTCCGCATGAAAGCGTTGAAGAGCGATGGAGTGGAGCATGCCGGAGCGGATGAGCTTCAAGGCCACCTGACGGCGAACGGGAGAGGTCTGTTCGGCGAGCCACACCTGACCCATGCCACCTTCACCAAGAAGCTTGAGCAAGCGGTAGGGGCCGATGGACTGGAGGGGCTGTGCCGAGGTGAGCAGCGGGCCAGCCATGGGTGATTGAGAGAGCTCAGCTCCATCCTGATCGTAGGCGTTGATGAGAGACTCGATTTCAGGGCGCAGGGTGGGGTTCTGAGCACAAGCTTCATCTAGATAAGCAGCCCGGCTAGCGGGGTCGTGTTCCAAGGCTGTCCCAACGATTTCTTTGATCTTGTCCCAGCGACTTGGACGATCCACGGTTACCTCTTTTATATCTCTCCAGATAATCGGCTTTGGCGACACTCCAATCGCGTTTGACCAATAGCCGGTGACGAGAAGATCGGCTAGCCAAAACTCCCCTCAGCATTATGCAACCCTATTTTGCTGAAATTAATAGGCCGACATACGCATTTTTTTGGAAAGATACCGACGAGACCGGCACTGGAATCGAGGGAAGATATTCCTGGAAGCTTCGAGCAACTATGAAAGTTATGTAGCAATCCTCGATTGTCTTTTTCGTCTGTCTATAAGAGAAATTCTGATTTGTTGCGCCTGCTCAAGAAATCTTACCAAACGGTGGCGCTACGAGAAGAGAGTGGACCGAACTAGACGTCCCAGCCTCGATAGAATTCAAACGACGGACACAGCGGGGCCGAGGGCGCCCGGTTGGAACGCGTAACCGAGCATTTCCAGCGCGGGCTGCTACTCGCGTGAGGATGGTACGTGAGGGAGAGTGCTTCCGAAACGCAAATATGAGCGTCCGGGCTGTGACTCGCCAATATGTCATCTCAGGTAAGGCTGGCCTACCGAAAATGCTATCCGGCTCGAATGCCTTTAGAATCAGCGACATTCTAGTCACGCCATTCCTTGTTATGATGCCGACAAGTGTGAGGCGGAAGGGTGGATGAATCTCACGCAAGCAGCCAATGCACCACATATTGCTGCAACGCTCGCCGCAATGAACGCTCCCCAAACAAAATCAGCTGGTCAAAACACATACAGTGGCAGACGGATGATGCCGGCGATTCTCGTGAAGTCCTTGTCCAGGGTAAAGAGTGTAGCAGCATGCTCTAATGCAATCGCTCCGATCAAAACGTCGATGGTCGTGAAGGCAACACCTTTCGCACGCGCGGCCCGAAAGATGCTGGCCGCTTCTCGATACGTTGAAAATCCCTTAGGTTCGAGCATATCCCACTGCGACAGATAGTGCTCCAGCCGACTAACGTCACGCTTGAGACCTTGCAGAATCTCCGTGACGACCACCCCAGCGAGCGCAAATGGCTCTGCGTCGGCGATCATGCGGCGCAATTCAGCTCCGGCAGAGGTAGGAGACGAACTGAGAAAATCAATCCAAACGGAACTATCCACCAAGATCAAACCCGGTTTCTCCGCATAGCTTTGGAATCTCCCTTCCAAATACCACTGCCGTAGTATTGCAGAATGCCCTTCCGGCTCTCTGAACGGACGAGCAATTCCAAGGCTTTATCGACGATCTGCCGCTTCGTTTTGAGACGGGTGAGCTTTCTTGCCTTGCGCACCAAACTTTCGTTAATGTCAATGTTGGTTCTCATAAAAGGATTATACACCATTTTTAGATATTTTTGTGCATCACTTCGCGAACCGGACTTGTTTCCGACGAATTGTTATACGAGGGGCCAATTTTTACCGTTAATTCGCGCTCCGAAAGTAAGTTGCCTCTCACAACGAAACGGCCAAAATGCTGAAATCGCAATACGCTACCCGTCCGTCGCCAAAACTCCGCGACTGCTGAATCTCATACATGTACGATCTCTTTGTATGTTGCTGATTTCAAATGCGCTCTCGATTTTGGCGAGGGCACAAGACACCTTAGCAATATGCCACATAGAGTACGATCGTGGTTGTCATTCGACAAAACTCCCCAACAGCTGGGTATCATCCGTATCAACCCGCATCCTTGTGGCACGCTAATCGCAGATCTAGTCGATGCACTTTTCTTGTTGGCAAGCACATCGGAGTCTAAAGACTGTCAGTCTCTGCCTCGTCCAGTCGTCGAGTGCATCCAAGTGCAGGGAGTTCGTGTCGCAAATGAATCCGGTTTTGATTAGCAAAAGTTTGGTCGCGTAGATCAAGGAGAAGTGGCATTTCCGCTCAGGAAGGCAACCGTCGAGGCAACCGGCTTGCTCCGGCTAAGCGGCGCGTCGCTGATACCTACCAGCCCGTCGATGCCGTCGAGAGCAGCCGTTCGACGAAAAATCAGTTAACCCGGGACCCGGGCAGCGGAAACAAAATGCCGCAGGCGGGGCGTCGTGTTTCTCGCCATGTACGTGTCGATTGTCGCCGTGTAGTTTCAAGCTAAAACTCCTTGGACGCTCGCGCCGCGAGCGGGGATCTTCGAACGCTGAACACACGCGTCGCGCCGGCAGAGCGTCAGCATTCCACACGGTTTCTGCCCAGTTGCTTTGCTTTGTAAAGCGCTCCGTCGGCCCGGGCGAAGGTCTGGACCATGGTCTCGCCAGGCCTGTACTGTGCCACTCCGACTGATACGGTTAGCGGACCCATCGAGCGCGCGACAGGAATGTCGAGCGTGCTGATTCGATTGCGCAGCCGCTCGGCATCGAGCACCGCACCAGCCAGCGCAGTATGTGGCAGGATCTGGACGAACTCCTCGCCACCATACCTTCCGAAGACATCCGTCGAGCGCAGGCCGTCCCGCACGGCCCGCGCGAATGCCTGGAGGACCTGATCTCCGGTCAAGTGATCGAATTTGTCGTTGTAGCGTTTGAAGAGGTCGAGGTCGATAACGCAGATCGAGAGTGGTTCGTCGGTAGCATT
Source organism: Candidatus Acidiferrales bacterium (assembly GCA_963792145.1). Classification (GTDB taxonomy): domain Bacteria; phylum Acidobacteriota; class Terriglobia; order Acidiferrales; family UBA7541; genus Acidiferrum. The sequence continues at coordinate 15,806 of CAWBVH010000038.1, read as the reverse complement.
GGCCCGCTGTATCGACTCTTCCATGGCGACCATCAAAGCACGACGGTTGTAGACGCCAGTCAGATCGTCATAGCGCGCCTTTTCCTCGATATCTTCCAGCTTGATGCTAACGTCGACAAGGTTTCGCTGGAGCCGCTTCACGCTCCCTCCGATCAACACGAGCCAGGGAAATGTTATTGCAATCACGACGAACTGAAGCATGCCCACGCGCAGCATGTCGAGGTCGTGGTTGTCGGCGTAGCGAAGCCAGATCACCAGAGCGAAGGAGGCCAGCGAAACGGAGCCAAGCATGGCGAGCTTCCTCCCGCTGAAGCGAAGCATGCCGAACATCAATGCGACAAAAAAGAAGGCGGTGAAGGCAAGTCGAGTGTCCGGTGCGCGGTAGACGACGAACAGCATCGTAAACACGGCTGCAAGAAACTGAAATACGGTCAAGCTCGGATCTCGAAATCGCAGATTAAGCCCCAGGCGAAAAGCAATAAAAAAGCCGAGAATCGCCGCCGCGACGATCGCGCAAGCCTCGAAAAGCGTCTCGCGATCAACTTTGTCTTGCGTGTAAAAGATGGCCAGCACAAGCACGTACAGGACCGAAAAAATACTGGCCAGCATGAACCTGCGCAATCGCAGGTGTTGTTTGGACTCGTCGTGTGACGGTGACGGGGTCTCGGAAATCAGATCGCGCATGGATCCATCGATGTGGCGGCGCATTGCGCTATCGCCCATTGATAGGCGACAGATCGGCCGATGTCAATGCATTTCGGTATTCCATCGACGGTCTTCGCGCCCAGTCACACGACGCACGACGAATTGTCACGCGCTCAGGATCGGCGTGCAAACCTCAAGTAGCCGTTGGCCGAGAAGCACGATCAACGACCGTTTCGGAACGCAATGGGCTACGGCCGGTGTTGGCTGTCCCTGGCGAATTGTTATTTCGCCCATAATTCCTTACAATTCTCCGTCCTGCTACCATTCTTCAATGCGTCCTTTCCTCGTCCTTTTCATCCACTTAATCGCCATCCTGACCCAGTTGTTCCAACCTGGCGGCGTCCGTTCCCTCGTTGCAGAGTCCCTTCTGCTCAAACACCAGCTCTTGATCGTAAATCGCTCCCGGCAACGATCTCCCACTCTATCCTCGTGGGACCGCATCCTTGCCGGCTGGATGGCGCTCTTGATCCGTCCTACTCGTCTTCTCCGTTCCGCGATTGTACTGAAGCCTTCTACCCTACTAGCCCTTCACAAAGCCATGAGCAAGCGAAAGTACCGGATGCTCTTCTCCACGAATCGCCGTCGGAAGCCCGGTCCGAAAGGACCCAGCGCAGAACTCATCCATTGCGGTCGTCGAAATGAAGCAACGTAATCCCACTGGGGCTGTCCGCGAATCGCACAACAGCTCGCCTTGGCGTTCAACATCCAAATCGACAAAGACGTCGTTCGCAGGATTCTCGCCCGTCACTACCGGCCGGGACAGGACTCTGGTGGTCCTTCCTGGTTGACTTTCCTTGGGCACATGAAAGACAGCCTCTGGAGCATGGATCTGTTCCGGTGCGAATCGGCTACGATGCGGACCCACTGGGTCCTTGTGGTCATGGATCAATACACACGCCGGATCATTGGCTTCGGCGTCCATGTGGGAACGGTCGATGGTGCCGCTCTTTGTAGGATGTTCAACCGTGCCATTCGAGGGCAACGCTGGATGCCGAACTTCCTCAGTTCCGATAACGATCCGCTTTATCGGTTCCACCAGTGGCAAGCCAACCTGCGGATACTGGAAGTGACAGAAATCAAGTCCGTTCCCTACGTTCCACTGTCTCATCCGTTCGTGGAAAGGCTAATCGGCACCGTTCGACGGGAGTATTTGGATCACATATTGTTCTGGACTACGGCAGATCTCGAAAACAAGCTGCTCGATTTCAGGACCTACTTTAACAACGATCGGGCGCATGATTCTCTGGAAGGACGAACGCCGGATACGTCCGTGTCTCGACCAATCGCAAATCTCCGCTCGATTCGCTGGCAACCGCACTGTCGAGCCCTGTACCAGACGCCGGTGGCCGCCTGATTTATCTGAGTCTCGCCCTGGCTGTGGTATTCGGTCGACCTCGGCAGAACTTCCAAGAAATCGTTCGCTGTTTTCCTATTGCAACGCGCTTCCCCGATCGGATCGATTCCCTGCTACAGATGCGTTCCGAAAGTGGAACTCATCACACTCTCGCAACGCGATGAGCGGTAAAAATGGGCCCTCGTAGCAATTCGCCAGACACAGGCAACTATGCCTCCTCAAGAGTTGCTATCGGCTACAGGGCTTGTTGATGTAATCAGGCGATAGCGCTCACCACCTGGAGTGGCTGGGTTCGGAGTCCGGTTGACCGAGTAAGGTAAGAATTGCCGACAATCCGCCCCCCACCTCGCTGTGGTTTCCTACAGCCCCGCTTGAAGCCCTAGGGTTATCCGGTTTGAATCAACGCCGATGAAGGCGTGAGCAATGGAAACTTAGCAGGAGCCGAGTGCCGCTTCGGAACTCCTAGGGATTTCCCTAGTTGTCCTCGATCTGCAATCAGCATACACCGGAACCTGGAATTTTAGTCGAGTTGTTAGCAGGACGCCTCAACTGGACTGAATTACCTCGGCACCTCGCCGCCGAACTCCGGGAAGGAAGGATTCCGATGAGAGCCAAGATGATCGCCTCGATTCTCGCCCTGACGATGCTGTCCGCAGTTATGTGCATGGCCGCAGATGACAACGATGAAAAAAGGCAGAAAACCCGCAAGATGGCAGCCGAGGCCCTGCAGGATTTGTACAAGCTGGAACCCACTTCCCAAGCAGCTATCCAGAAAGCGGCGGGATACGCCGTTTTCGACAACAGGGGGGTGAACGTATTGCCGTTGAGCACGGCACGTGGTTCGGAACTGGCCGTCAACAACAAGACTAAGCAGATCACCTTGGCGTTTTCCGCAAATTCGCAAGCAAAAACAGAAACGAAGGTCGAAGAGGGCCTGACTTCTCAAACAGTCAAGATCGAGACCGCCGAGGTGGTGTATGTTTCCGGCAACGATCTCGTCGTCAAGACCGACGACGGGGAGCTTCGACATTTCCCGAATGTTTCAGACGACAAAACCGTGACTGTCGCCGGCAAGGAATTGACGGTTCACGATCTCAAACCTGGCATGAAGCTGCAGCGGACCACGATCACGAGCACCACACCGAGAATGATCACCACGGTAAAGACCGTGACCGGTAAAGTCTGGCGCGTCAGTCCACCGAACTCAGTCACTCTCACCTTGGAAGATGGTACGAACCAGTCCTTTAGCATTCCCAAGGGCCAGAAATTCAATGTTGACGGCCAGGAGACCGACGCTTGGGGCATTAAAGAAGGAATGAACATTTCGGCAACCGCGGTCACCGAGACACCTGAAACCGTCGTGTCACAAGAGGTGAAGCGTACGGGGACGATGCCACCTCCGACGCCCGAACCGCCAAGACAGGGTGCCACACTGCTCATCCTTGTTGTTCCAGCTAAGTAGCTCGAATCGTTCCTCAGAGGATTGGCGGTAAGGGATGCCAATCCGATGCCCGCTTTGCATCGACGAAAATGTATGCTTCTCGGTCATCGTTTCTGGCTCCGTTGTTTGACGCGTCGAACTGAACTCGAGAGACCTGCCCCATGAGTGTCGCCATCCGAGCCGACCGAGAAGGAAACCACGCCCGTCTAGTGGCGACCGGTCCGTTCGACCTGGCCCATGCGACGATGGCAGCACGAGCAGTGGAGAACGCGGAGGCACTTTTAGCTGGCTGTGGCTCGGTCGATGTCGATTTAGCGCAGCTTGAACGAATCGATGGCGCCGGTGCTGTCTTGCTGGCAAGGCTTCTCGATCGGCTGGATGCGGGAGGCCGCCACGCGCGCGTCATTGAAGGCCCCAACCGCGAAGCGGCACGCTTGATCGCAAGTTATCGCGAGCGCCGGGCGGGACTCCCAGAGCGCCCGACACGTGTGATGAATCCGCTGACGCGGATCGGAGCTCTAGCGGCTGAAGTGCCTAGCAAGGCAAACGAAGCATTTGACTTCATCGGTCGCTGTGCCGTCGCGTTGCCAAAGGCTGCGGCCACACCGAGATCAGTCGATTGGCGTTCGTTGCCGAGGCTGATTCAAGAGATCGGCGCAGACGGGCTGCTGGTTACGAGTGCTGCCAACTTGCTGATCGGCGCAATCATCGGGTTTCTCGGCGTTTCGCAGCTCGGGGGCTTTGGAACAATCGCCCTTGTCCCCCAGATGGTAGTCGTCGCACATTTCCGAGACCTTGGACCACTGGTCACCGGAATGATTATGGCCGGACGATCGGGCGCGGGCATTGCGTCGGAGATCGCCACAATGAAGGTGTCCGAAGAGGTCGATGCCTTGCAGTCGATGGGCTTCGACCCAGTGAGATGGTTGGTCGTGCCACGCTGTCTCGCTCTCGCCATCGCGGTGCCGATTTTGACCTGGCTTGGCGACGTACTGGCCCTTGTCGGCGGATTGGGGGCCACGATTGTCGTTTCGCATATGACGGCAGGCGCCTTTGTCGAGGTGGCCTTGAACACGATCAATGCCGACAACTTCTTTTCGGGTCTCGTCAAGACTCCATTTCTGGGGCTCTCAATCGGATTGATCGCATGTGGTCAAGGGCTGCTCACACGCGGCGGCGCGGCCGCTGTCGGGACCCGGACGACGACCGCCGTGGTGCTGGCCCTCTTCTCAGTGATTGTGATCAGCGCCCTGTTCACGTTCTTCTACGCACTCATAGGTATCTGAACATGCCTCTATCAAGGCCACACATCACCGTCGACGATCTGCGGGTAGGTTGGGGGACGCGGGTACTCCTGGAGCACATCACCTTCCAAATCGAGCGCGGAACGATTTTTGCAATCCTCGGCGGATCGGGGAGCGGCAAGAGCACGCTGCTGCGGTATTTGATCGGTCTCGAGCGGCCCCAAGCCGGGCGCATCGACATCGACGGCGTCGGCGAGCCGCACCTTTACGAGGGCGTGCCGCGCTTCGGAGTGCTTTTTCAGTCGGGCGCGCTCTTTGGCTCGATGACGCTCGCGGAAAACCTCGCTCTCCCGTTGACTAGATGGACCGCGATACGCGGCGCGACCGCGCGGGAGCTCGTCCAGGCCAAGCTCGACCTCGTCGGGCTTGGTCCGTTCGCTGAGCATCTACCCGGCGAAATCTCGGGCGGCATGAAAAAACGAGCCGGCATTGCTCGTGCTCTTATGCTCGAGCCCGATCTGTTGTTCTTCGACGAACCGTCTGCCGGTTTGGACCCGATTTCGGCAGTCGAGCTCGACCAGCTCATCCTTACGCTTAGTCACGATCTAGGCATCACGGTCGTTATTGTGACCCACGAACTGCCGAGCATTTTTCTTGTGGCCGCCCACTGCATCGTGCTGGACAAAGCCGCCAAAGGCGTCGTGGCAGCGGGCGACCCGCGCAAACTGCGCGACGAATCAAAGATCCCGTTCGTACACAATTTCTTCACGCGGTCGGCGCCTGGCATGTCCGCGCATAAGGGAGGGTAACCCAATGGCTGTCGAGAAGGGCTACGCGCGCCTTGGCTTCTTCATAGTATTAACACTGGTCCTCCTCTTGGTAACGGCGGTTTTCTTCATTCAACGGTTGAAGAAGCGTCCCGCAATCGGCATGGTCACCTACACCACCGACAATGTCTTCGGCCTGGACATCTCTAGCCCCGTTCGGCTTAGGGGCGTGCCAGTGGGCCGCGTCACAGCCATACGTGTGGACCCACGCGGCACGATCGTCCAAATCGACTTCGAGGTGTTCCTCGATCGCCTTAATACCATTGGCCTGGACGTCAGCCGGCTCCGGACGATTACCGATGTTGGAGGCGTGTTCCCCAACCTTCGGGCCCAGCTCATGGGCAACCCAATAACGGGTGAGGCGTACTTATTGCTCGATCAACCCGAGAATCCACCCCCGCCGATGGAGCTTGCGGTCAAACCGAATCGGCCCTACGTTCCGTCGGTGCCCTCGCCGTTCGAGATGGCGCAAGATCGGCTGCCTGCGCTTTTGGACCGCGCTAATGCGACGCTGCTGACCCTCAGAGACATTGTCACGCGGATGCCCGATAGCCTCGATCGTAGCGACCGATTCTTTGACAACACTGACCGCATCATGCGCGAGAGCGAGCTACCAACGCTGAGCGCCGACTCCCGGAAATTCTTTGCGACGACAAGTGCGCAGATCGAGCAAATCAGGTCCGACATGGACGGAGTGATCGGCAGCGAAGGGTCACTGGTTAAGTTCTCTGAAGAGGCGCGGGCCGCAATCAAGGCCGCAGACCTTCCGGCCGCGACCCAAGCAGCGCGCGAAGCGGCGGACAATTCAAGACTGGCGGCGGACGATCTCCGACGCACCCTACCGGCCATTCGGGATTCGCTCCAAGAATTGCGCGAGCTCTCGCGAATGCTCGAGGAGCAGCCCGAGTCGTTGGTCTACGGTCCACGACCGCCAGAGAAAAAACACCAATGACGCGCGTCTCCCGATCAGGCGCCTATCTGCTCTTTACGATCATCTGCCTGTGTGAAGCCGCTTGCCTGCGGCGCCCCACTACGACACCGAGCCACATGCTTGAGCCGCAACTGCTAGAGCCACAACTGCCACAACCAGCGACGCAAGTGACTAAGGCTCCCAACGCAACTCCCGTCCGGCTGCTCGATACACAAGCACGCGGACACATCGGCCGCCGTGTTCTGCACCAGCAACCGAATGGTGAGTTGACCGAGGACGCCGTCTGGCGATGGTCGTCCGCTCCCGACCGCTATCTGGACACGGCACTGCGCTTCGAATTGGCATCGAGTCCAGATCTGCGCCTCGTCGATACCGGCCGCGCACGAGCGCTAGCCGCCACGCTCCTCATATGGGACCTCGATTCTGCGGGGGAGACGCGACTGGTCGGAGCTGTGGAGTTTCAGGTCACAGGGACCGACCGTGAGGTCCATACAAAAGTAGTCCGAACCAGCGAGCCCGTCTCAGCGGAGCTACCTGGCGACTTGGCTGCCGCAGCAGGCCGTCTCTTGCGCCGCCTGGCGTCTGAAGGTCTGGCGCTCGTCACAAGCGAATGATGAAGAAGTGGGAAATGTTCTCGGGGCATTTGTGGCTTACCTCGTATACTGCCAAGTTGCGGATACGTTCTGGTGGCAGCTGGTTGTGGAAGTATGTTCGATTCAGCTCTTGATACTTGGCCTGCAAAAACTCTTGTGTTCGCCTGCGCTCTTGAGCGACCGCAAAGCGAACGCCCCAACAAATTGCAATCAGCGCAACCAGGGAGATGGCGATATTAATGCGCAGACGCATGAGGTGATTGTCTTCGGTCTTTCAGCCTGCGGGCATGGTACTTTCGTTCCACTGCTTCTAGTCCATCGGTTGCTGAAGCTGTGATTTTGAGGCCAGTCTCAGGATTCGAGCATCACTTGAAAGCGCCTCTGCGCTGAATCACTCGAATATCTGTGCGATTTATGACATCGGCGGAGAGGCCGGCAGCGCCTTCATCGCGATGGAGTATCTCGAAGGCAAAACCCTCAAGCACGTCATCGCCAATCGTCCTGTCGAGATGGAACAGCTGGTGAACATCGCTATCGAAGTCACCGATGCCCTCAACGCCGACTGTTCGCTGCACGATTTGCAAAAAGTGGTTCTGTGATGCGCACGCCGAAGACGAGCAGTGGCGCCCTTCCGTGCTATTGCCTGGTCAACTGAGCAGATCCCAGTGCCGTTAGCGACTGGTCCAGATTGTTGGATGCCCAGGTATTACAGGGCAGATGAGATGGCCAAGATTTCCTTGGACGCAATCGGTTGCCAGAAGCGATCTACTTTGGAAAAGCGGAATCGGGTTAAGAGGGCTTCTTCTGGAGTGATTCCTTGGCTTTGTCGCTCTGCTCCTTCTGCACAGCGATGAGCTTGTACGCGACATAATATTTGTAAATGTTCGAGACGTAGTTCACTGTCTCCGCGCCAACGCGCGCCGCCGCAATCACCTCCACGTTGTTTATCCAGACGTTGGGGTCGAGGCCCGTGGCGGCAGCTTCTTTTCGCAACTTCCTCACGCGATTCGGGCCGCAGTTGTAGGACGCGAAGGTGAAGAGGATTTTGTTCAGAGTGTCCATGGGCTCATTCCCGTAGCGCTCTTGCATCATGGTGTAGAAATATTTGATACCTGCATGAATGTTGGGTTCTTCCTGGTGAATATCGCCCACTTTCATTTCGGCCCCAGTTTCGGGCATGAGTTGCATCACACCAATTGCGCCTACTGGACTTTTGACTTCTTGTTTCAAGCCGGACTCCTGAAAACCTTTGGCCATCATAAGAAGATAATCAGTGTCGTATTTCGCCGCATACTTGCGAAAGATCTTGGCGGCGTCCTCGAATCGTTTCATTGCCGATTCTGAAACCGCTTGCTTGAGCATGTACGTGGAGCCGGTATACCTCTTTAGTATCTCGTTGCCAAAAGCTGTGCCCTGACGGTGCGTTTTCAAAAAGTCGTTGATGGCATCTAAAAACTTGGGCGAGTCTTTGCGCACAGCCCATCCAAATGCTGCACCCGTGGCAACCGTGATGTCCGAGTGGACCTTTTCCTTGGTCAACAATTTACTCCACAGGTTTGCGGTCCACTCGTTCACGACAATTGTTGGCAACAAACCCGCATTGACCATTTCCAACAGGTCTTCGTCTCCCAAATCTTCCGGAACAACACGCAGGATGACAGGAGCCTTATTCTCCTTCTGAAACCGTGCGTTCAATTCTTCCAGATGCTCCCAATAGCTCGAAGTCTTCCGGGCGAACACTTCCTTCCCTGCCAAATCATCAATGGTCACAAGTTCCGGGGAATCTGGTCCGGTGACCACCACCTCGTTCACGTTCTGCAGTGTGGGAATAGAGAAATCCACAACCTTTTGCCGCTCCGGAGTTATCGTCAGGCCGGCCACTAGAAGATCAAGCGTCCCCTCATTTAGTCTTTCCACCACTTTTTCGCGGGGCGCCACGAAATACATCAGATGAATCTTGAGGTTCTTATTACTCTGGGGATATTTCCGATTCAAATACTTCTCAAACGCCTGGCCGCCTTCGTAAGCCACGCCCCACTGTACTCCCTTGACTGTGTAGTAGAGCGTTTTGGAATAAGGGACGCCCACACGGATCACTCGGTGCTTCAAAAGAGTGTCGAGGTCACCTGTCCACTTCTTTGTCTCTAAGGGCGCATTCACGAGGGGTACCTTAGATTGTGGGGGTGTGGATTGCGCGAGAACCGCAGGGGCCATAATTGCGCCGGCAACCGCGCAAACAAATGCCAAAAGCGAACAAGTTTTGGGCACACGCATAGTACGCCGAATATATTGAAACGACTTACCGAACTGCAATGTCAATTTGCCGCACTCTGTTGACAATTTGACAACGCAGAGTAACCACCCCATTCCTAGCATGATACTAACTCGACCCCATCGAACGTCTTCACGAGAAGTCAGACACCCCCCGCGGAGCGGGTGGCTTGGTGAGTGGGGCCGCCTCAAAGGCGGTTGTCCCGTTGGTTGAGGCGTCGCGCTAGGGCGCGCCTTCGTGGATGAGTTTAGAAGCTGCCGTTGTTACCATCCGCGGACTGCCGGGTAGGGCGGTGGCGCGGACCGGGCTTGTTAGGATAGACCTCGCGCGCGCCAGTCGGTAGGTGAAGCTGCGAACTGAAAGCTGTTGAAGTGACTGTTCATCGAAAGAAGTACTCTTTCGAGCGAACCTCGTCTTCCATGACGAGTACCCTACGAGCCATGGCTGGAAGGTAACGACCGGTCAGAAAGCGCTCGGACAACGAATCCTGCAATCGCAAGGTTGGCACCCGAACCGTGAGGCGAGGGTGCAGCTGCTAGCATCACGGCGGCAAAGGGCAAGAGTAAATAGCATGGTGAGCATATGCAAACTCTCGTAAGCGTCGTGAACAGGCGGGAGCGGAAGATGCTTGGCGCTCCTTTCGTAGCGGGTACGGTAGGCTCTTCACTCCTCCGTCATGGACAAACCACGCTACCGGCGTACAGAGAGCACCTAACCTATTGCTATGTCACTTCAACGGAACAGGATAAACCCGCATCGTTCCCCGAAAAGGGGAAAGATCAACCGTAAGGGGGATCGATGGCGGTGCGGGTAGGAGATCGGGGAGAAAGCGAAGGCTGCTCTGTAATGGAGCAGATATCGGTTGCGTCGGTTCCATCGACAACATCACCGAACGCGAAAGCGGGCAAACTTCCCCATGGTGCTGCACACGAGAGAACTTGATCAATCGGTTTAGGGGACAAAGCAGATGACGACAGCAACCGCTGTTGGTGCAGTCTCCCGCGAAGCGGCTGAATGGTATGCCATTGACTGGCCGACCATTCAACGCAATGTTCGCCGACTCCAAGTCCGTATCGTGCAGGCAACGAAGGAAAGCAGATGGGGCAAAGTGAAATCCCTGCAACGTCTGCTGACCCACTCTTACAGCAGCAAGGTTCTTGCCGTTCGACGAGTGACGGAAAACAATGGCAGGAAAACCCCAGGTGTCGACCAGAAGATCTGGAAAACACCGGAAGATAAAACCCAGGCAGTCCATGCATTGAAGAGCAGAGGTTATCAGTCTCAACCCCTGCGACGTGTCTATATACCCAAGTCCAATGGCCAAAGGCGTCCCCTCGGAATTCCTTGCATGATCGATCGAGCTCACCAGGCATTGCATTTGCTTGCGCTCGACCCGGTGCTGGAAACCAACGCTGATCGAAACTCTTATGGGTTCCGTCAGAAACGGTCCTGCGCCGATGCGATTGCACAGTGCTTTAACACGCTGTCCAACGCACCGAACACGCAGTGGATTCTGGAGGGGGACATCAAAAGCTGTTTCGATCAAATTTCCCACGATTGGCTTCTGGCACGCGTCCCTATGGACCGAGCCATTCTCCAAAAATGGTTGAAATCTGGGTACATGGAAAAACACGTCCTCCACGAAACGACGGATGGAACCCCGCAAGGCGGCATTATCTCCCCAGCGCTCGCTAACTGTGCGCTGGATGGGCTTGAGCAACTCCTGAAGGAAGACTACCCAACAGGACGGCGTCTCAAGTCCTTCGGAGACCTATGTCCCGCTGTGAACTTCATTCGTTACGCGGATGATTTCGTTATCACCAGTAGATCGAAAGACTTGCTGGAGGGAGAGGTCCAACCCCTCGTCGAGAAGTTCCTTCAACAACGAGGGCTAAAACTCTCTCCCACGAAGACCGTCATTACGCACGTGGAGAAAGGCTTTGATTTCCTCGGACAAAACGTGCGCCGCTACCCTGACGGGAAACTGCGCATCAAGCCTTCCAAGAAGAATGTTAAAACCTTCCTGGAGGGAATTCGAGCAACGATTAAAGCCGGGCTTGGCCTGCCGGTCGCCGATCTGATCGATCAACTCAATCCAAAGATTCGGGGTTGGGCCAACTATCATCGGCATGTGGTCAGCAAAAGTACCTTCGAATATGCTGATTATTCTATCTTCCATAATCTGTGGCGGTGGGCACGGAGAAGGCACCCGAAAAAGTCCTCGACCTGGCTCAAAGAGAAATACTATGGGCGCAATCGGGGACGCAATTGGTGTTTCTTCGGGGAACGACATGATGACGAGGGGCAGCCAAGCAAGGCTTGGCTGTACCACGCCAGTAGCACACCCATTAAACGACACATTAAAGTCAAAGGCGAAGCCAACCCTTACGACCCTGCATATGAAACCTATTTCGAAGATCGGGAAGGTTCTCACATGCTGGACACGTTTCGGGGCACCAAAACTCTTCGCTTTCTCTGGATGGAACAACGTGGCCTCTGCGCTGTTTGCAATACCAAGATCACCCGAATCACGGGCTGGCGCCTTCACCACTGCGTCCCTCTCGTGAAGGGTGGTTCGAAGAGTGCTGAAAACCGTGTTCTACTTCATCCGGAGTGCCACGATAGGGTTCACCGTCAGCGCCTTTCTGTATCCAAGCCGCGTCTCCCTGAAAGAGGCGTTCGCAGCACTTGAGCTGTGTGCGGGGAAACTTGCATGCCCAGTTCTTAGAGGGCCGGGCCCCAGCAATGGGGTCTGGCTACTCGGTGGTTACCGTTCTTGCCCTTTCGGTTGCAAGACGGGTTCACAATTCCACCATGGCTACGTTTCCCGAGGCCCCCCCTATAATGCCGGACGGCCGAGTTTCTCAGGTCCGGTTTGAAGCCTTGGCATTTCGTCCATGAGCCTTCCCCTTCGTCCCGAGGTTCAAGTGCTGGTGCACATACGCCCCGTCTTCAAAGAGTTTGCTCATAACTTCGTCCCTGGCCCTGGCTGCGGTTTGGTATGCTCGGTTTTATCAAGCCGAGCCCGCACCTGTCGTAGGAACCACCAAGTGCCCAGAGTCCCTTTGCCTGATGTCGGCGTTACCTCCATCAGGGAGACGTGTACCGCCTCCTCCGAGGACATTACTCCTCGTTCATCGCTCCTACAGACTCATGCGCCAATCCCGTGTGGCTCTCCTCTACTTCGGCTTTAGCCTCGTTCGTGGAGTCTTCGCAGGTTGCTACCAGCCCCTGCTGCTACCGGGATTCTCCCGACGTTATCTCTGCGAATCCTTCCCCAGATGCCCGAGCCCATGCCCCGGCGGTTTGCTGAGTGCGTTTGCCTGGTTCTTCCCCAGCATTCATCGGCCTTCCCCATCATTCGAGTGGGTCGGCTTCCCGCTTCTTTCCGTGAACACGACTTTCCACGGGTCGGCTTTCGAGGCTGCAGCTATTTCGTTATGTTCCGGCCTCCGAGTTTGCTCGCCTCCCAGATCGTTCCTACCGCTGCAAATTTCCCGCAGGGCAGCCGAGGCTTTTTACATCCGAGCAGAACGTGCGTCGTTACCTTCGCACGCATCGGACATGCTATCCGCCCGACTACAGGCAATTGGCGGAACGAGAACTTTCATCTCGCAAGATTCGCAGCCTTGTCGGCTGCTACCGAATGATGCCGACGTTTCCACCGCTCCCCCTAAAATCCCGTGAGGCGGGTTTTCCCCGTTACGGTTTCAAGGCCGATAGGTCAGGCGGTGCCTTCCCGGCGACGCAATCCTCGCGTCACACAGTTTGCATTCGCCCTTCGTGTACCCCGCTATCTGTAACGTCTCATCCTCGTTCTAAGTCGAGGGACGCGATGCGCTGGTACACCATCGTTCAAGCGACCCTTGCCGCTTTACCCCAGGGGCCCTCGCTCCGGTCCGGGTTATAGTGTCCCGGTCCATCATCACTTAAGCGGCCCCATGCGCCCCACTCACCAGCACACCCCGATTTCGCCGACACGGTTTATACGAGGTGCCCTCGCTGTGCATCTACAATTAGAGCCGCAGACGCCTAGGCGACCAACGAGTGGTTCCGTCCTTTCGCTGACTGACCTGTGTCGACATGTCGCCCTCTGAGACCCCGAAGAGTCCATCGGTTGCATTCACCCAGTTCCTTCACCGATGACGCTGGCCTTCGCCCGAACAAGAAGGACTCGGCACTCTCCATATCCCACACTCCGATTCATCGTGGGGACATCCGATTTCGGGGCTTTACTACGGTTCTCCCTTGTTACGACCTGCCGACTTGCTTGCCCTCCTGTCGGAGCCGACCGGGCTTTCGCCCAGTCGCGAGGACTTTTGCGGAGGTCATAAACTCGATTCCAAGGTGCTGCTGACAAACGGGCTCTGTCACCGACATGCATGCTAGCAGGAGGAAGATCAACGCATTCGAGGGGATGTGAAGGTTGAAATCGACCAAGCTGTGTAGCAGTAGCCCCAAGCAAGCGACCAGTGGCCCCACAATGAGCGCTCGCTCAGCGCCTCCTATCGCAATTCGAAAATTGACAAATCCTTGGCGAAACAGCACTCCGATAAAAAAAGCGCCGCAGAGCCCACCAATTAATCCGGTGTCGGCAAGTAACTCGAGGAAGTCATTGTGGGCATGGTCTACGATTGTTCCGTTGTAGAAACTTTGATAGCGAGGATAGACCGCGATCAGCGTGCCAAGTCCCGTGCCCGTCCACGGATGATCAAGAAAGATTCGCCAGGTATCTTCGTCCATCGCCACACGCAGTTCGCGGCTGAGTCCTTCATGCGCGAGCAGTTCAAAACGTTCCAGCGCCTTCGCCACTCCCAGCCACAACATCATGCCCCCTGCGAGCAGGCCGACTGCCATCGCTCCCAGCAGTTGTTTCTTGCCCATTCGATGCATGCGAGAGAAAAACGCCACCAGAGCGAATTCCAGCAGGAGAACAATAATTCCCGCTCGCGAGGCCGACAAAAACACCGCCCCAATCGGAACAATCGTAAGCAACAGCAACAGAGGAACCTGCTCGCGACGTCGCGACGGAAAGAATAGCAACGCGAGTCCGACCGGCACGACCAACTCCACGAATCCCGCAAAATGGTCCAAGTCCACGAAGGGGCCAAACGGGCTCGCCGCTGGCGGCACCGCAATCGTCCAATACAATCTCCCGTTGAACGTGAAATGCTGGATTATCCCGAACAACGACACCGCAAATCCCAAGCTCAGCAGAAACCAGACGAATTGTCTGATCTGTTCTTTCGTATGAAACGATTCGACCGCCAAGAAAAACAGAAGCGCATACGCGCTCCATCGCAGCAGCTCGATTTTTGTCAGATATGGATAAACCGAAGCGCCGGCGGTGTATTGAACAAGCGCTATACCTCCCAATCCAAACACTGAGATAAACAACCAATTCCAGAAAAGCTCCACTCGCCCGCGGACACTCACAAGCACGGCCCAGAGCACAAACAGCAGCGCGGCTCCAATCTCCAGGACTGCGTTCCCCCAATTTTCCACGCCTCCGAACGAGAGCACGGCAAATGCGGTTAGAATGCATAACCCGATCCGGATGGTTTTCATCGCGAAACTAGTCCTTGATCTCTGCGCCGGCCGGCGTCAACGCCACGTCGTCGACCCAAACCGTTCCGTTCAGCTTGTTATCGAATTTCCAGCTCGGCACACGGCGCAGCGTGATTTTCACGGCCTGTGTGTCCGGGCCGGTTACAACATCGGTTTCCAGGCGAGTCCACAGGTTCGTTCCCGTGAGTTCCGCGGTCGCGACTTGCAATTGCTCTGGATGATGGACGTCGAGAATCTCGAACCTTACCCCACGATCCGTTGTAAGGCCTTCGGTTCGAACGAATGCTGAAAAGTGATAGCGCGTGCCGGACGTGACAGCCACGTATTGAAACAGATGGCCAAAATCAGGATTCTCCGTGCCGTCGAAGTCCACACGTAAAGAACGCGTGCCGGAATGCGCAAACGCACTATCGAAATCAAAGTTGGTAGCACTTAATGGAACTTCTCGCCAATCGAAGCCGCCATTCGCGATGTCGTGCTCAAATCCTCCGTTCGAGACCAGCGACCCATTTTTCTCTTCATCTTCCAGCCAATTTGAAGCCTGCAACCCGTTTTGCCAAATTTGCTGTGCCTCACCGATGCGATCCTCACCGATCAGTGCGTCGACCAGTGGCACAGATTCCTCCATGTCGATGGCCAGCGCACGCTCCCGTTGTCGTTTCCAAATCGCAACCGCGGGATCCGTTAATTTTTGCGACAGGAAAAACCCGATCGCGGACAGGTAGTATTCCGATTTGTCAGGTAACAAGCCGTTCGCGATCGGCGTCACGTCCGGATTCGACTGCCAGCACTCCGCCAGCGCGCTTTGTGTCAAAGATGGATCGATTGCAATGGCCTTTCGAATCTTCGGATAAGCTTCGGAGTAGTTCTC